>JBCBVV010000024.1:0-92052 GCA_039817415.1 Bacteroidota bacterium | reverse complement strand
AGGATAGTACCCAAGTAGAAAGGTTATTATTTCAACAGTAAGGTTTAGAATAAGGTAGTACGTTAGTACTTTAAAGTTATCAGGCAGTCTTTTCCAAGAATAAAGGCTTAACCCAACAGATACAATAAGAATCCACACAATTAGTCTTAATAAAAAAACTGTAATTCCTAGTATTGTATCCATTGGGTAATTAATTCAAAACTGTGCTCAATTCGTATTGAGAAACTTTAATTTCATGTGGTCAGATCAGGGCAGGGGTTGTTGTCATCACATGGTGCAAATGATCCACTATCCTGATAACTACAGTCCAATTCACAATCAATTAGGTAAATTGATCCATCAGGATCTGTTCCTTTCAACATAAGGAAGGTGTCATGAGTATCTCCAGTTCCTGATAAAACGCCAGAAATTCCATTTTTAGCAAAATAGTAGCCTGTATTTCCGTTTAAACTAGCTTTTGTGGGCTGCTCACCCTCCCATGGGAATACATTAGGAGGACAGAAACTAGGACATGGCTTGGTGAAATCGAAATAAGTCTTTTGTGCAAGGCCGTTATCAACTACAAAAATTAATTCAACCTCATCCAACTCCGCATCATATCCATAAATTGCATAAATAGCTTCTTGGTCATTTCGAGATTCCAAAATTCCTTTAGCATCGCCTGCACATAATTGAAATCCTTTGGGAACTAAGTGGTCGTCAGGAAGATTCTGAAAAGCTTGTTGCCTTTGTGATACAATACTCCAATCGAGAGTGGTTGATGTAGGGCAAGGCGGCCCATCGGTTGATTCCTCGTCACTCAATACCATCTCCTCTTTGGGTGCAGTATCTTCGTCTTTTTCCTTGTCAGAATTTGGGTTAGAACAAGAGATTATCAAACCTGCAACAAGCAGCAGAGAAATCATGTAAAGTAGGGTCCTTTTCATAGGGGTAAAATTTTTATTTCAATACAATAACCTTTCCAAATTAATAAAATAATTGAAAAACATTCCAAGTAATACCACCATACAATATATCGAAATATAAAATTTTTACAATCAAAAATATATATGACCCATTACGAAAGCTGGAGGAGGAGATTAGGGATTTACACGATATTGATAGGGATTTCTCCCAGGAGAGATTTTTTGTCTTTTGGGAAGTCGCTCGAAAATCCCACTGGCTAACATCTTCTTCTGAAACCTACTTCTGTCTAGGTTCTCCTGTAGAATCGTCTGATGCAATTGGTGTAACTCTGGCATGGTAAATTCTTCAGGCAAAAGGCGATATGTCAGAGGCTGAAGACGGGTATCTTCTTTTAGTTTTTGGCGAGCAGTATGTACGATCTCCTTGTGATCCATCCACATTTCCGGCAATTCGTCAAAGCTGAACCAATCAAAGGCATCATCAAAGAAGCCTGGTTCTGGATGGGTATACGCTATGTTGACCAAGGAATAATAAGCAAGGGTAACAAATCTGTCATTTATCCAATACTCCTCTTTCCAGGCCATTCCTCTTTTTTCCAAAGCAGCCTTAAACTCTTCCTTAAACTGCCTATCCTTCCCTCCAAAAACCGATAAAAACCGCATGTGGGGGTTTTCAAGTCCAGCTCTTTCCTGTAGGTTTCTGGCAACAGCTTCCTCTACAGATTCTTCCTTCCCTACATAGCCTCCCGGGAGTAGCCACCTCTCCCCTATTTTGAGCAACAGGCATTTCAACTCACCTCCCTGGTACCCAATGACCACCAAATCAATGGATAAATTGGACAAGTATTTATCTGCTCCCTCTTCTATAAACTCCTGTGGATCCATGTGGACAAATTAGCATTTGAGACATTTTGCCACAAATAAAATTTTACTACATTTGAGACTACTCGCCACAAATATTAACTCGCACATGAAAAAGGGACTCAAAATATTCCTGATTATTGTGGCCTCACTCGTTGTGTTGGCCCTTATTGTAGGTTTTGGAGGATGGTGGTATCTCAAATCCACCTTTCTTGATTTTGAACAAGACTATGCCGAACGCTTTGACTTCAAGGAAGTTACCATCGATGGCTATACTTTCCTAGATCGGAATGACAATGGCCAGTTGGATGTATATGAAGACGATCGTAAATCCATAAACGAACGTGCAGACAACCTTCTTTCTCTGATGACATTGGAGGAGAAAATTCATTTACTCAAGGGGTCAGGTATTGCTTCTGCCATGGGGCAAGTTCCTGAAGGAGAAGGGATACCGGGTGCTGTGGGGACCATTGTCCCAACTCCTAGACTAGGCATCCCAACGACTTATCTTTCAGATGGGCCCGCAGGATTGAGAATTCAACCGACCCGCAAAAACGAAGACAGAACCTACTATTGTACTGCCTTTCCCATTGGAACGTTACTCGCTTCTACCTGGAATACTGATTTGGTAGAAGAAGTAGGAACAGCCATGGGAAAAGAAGCATTAGAATACGGAATTGACGTGATTTTGGGCCCTGGTGCCAATATCCATCGCCACCCGCTTTGCGGCCGAAACTTCGAATATTACTCGGAAGACCCTGTTTTGACTGGAAAAATCGGGGTAGCCATGATCAATGGAATTGAATCCAATGGGGTGGGCACCTCTGTCAAACACTTTGTTGCCAACAACCAGGAGACCCAACGAAATAAAAACGATGCACAGGTATCTGAAAGGGCCATGAGAGAGATTTATCTCAAAGGTTTTGAGATCATGGTTAAGGAAGCCCAGCCATGGACCATCATGTCCTCCTACAACAAAGTCAACGGAACCTATGTTTCCGAAAGTCCCTACCTCTTAACAGAAGTCCTGAGAGACGATTGGGGATTTGAAGGACTGGTGATGACCGATTGGTTTGGTGGCGTCAATGCCCCTGCACAAATCAAGGCAGGAAATGACCTTCTTGAGCCTGGAACCAACAAACAATGGAAACAATTGCAAAAGGCCGCCAAAGACGGAAGCTTAAGCGAGGAAACCATCGACATCTCTACCCGAAGAATCCTCAAAATGATTTTGGGATCGAAGAAGATGCAGAACTATCAATATGGAAACAATCCAGATTTGAAAGCCCATGCAGAAATCACGCGCCAATCTGCAGCAGAAGGGATGGTACTACTCAAAAATGAGGGTGTACTTCCCATTAAAAATGCCAAGAACGTAGCCTTAATTGGCTCTATTTCTTATGATTTCATTGCTGGGGGAACAGGTTCAGGCGATGTAAATGAAGCCTATTCGGTTTCATTGGAGGAAGGATTAGCCAATGCGGGCTTTGAGATCAATCAGCCAGCCAAGGATATGTTTGAGGCCTTTAAACAAGCCAATGCAGAGGCATTTGTAAAGCCAGAAGGGATGGACGCTGTATTTAGCCCCTTTACGCCCCCAGAAATGGACGTTACCGAAGCTCAATTGGCCGAGCTTGCCAAGAGTTCAGACATATGTATTCTCACCATTGGCAGAAACAGTGGAGAAGGAGGTGATCGCATTGAGAAAGATGATTTCTTGTTGACGGAAGTGGAACAACGTGTGATAAACAATACCTGTAAAGCCTTCCATGAGGCAGGGAAAAAGGTCATTGTCGTCATGAACATTGGAGGGGTAATCGAGACCGCTTCATGGAAAGAAAAACCCGATGCCATTCTCCTTGCTTGGCAGGGCGGTCAGGAGGGCGGAAACTCTGTTGCTGATATACTTGCAGGAAAAGTCAACCCAAGCGGAAAGCTCCCTATGACCTTCCCAGTTAATCTAAATGACCATGCCTCCCATGCCAACTTCCCACTTGATGGAGAAAAGGGGGACTTGTTAGGGATGCTGCTCAATCAAGGTAAAGAACCCAAGAACACAGGACTCAAAAACAAGGATTTCACCAAGTATGAAGAGGGCATTTATGTAGGTTATCGTCATTTTGACAAGCAAAATATGGATGTCTCCTTCCCCTTTGGATATGGATTGTCTTACACCCAATTCGATTTTACTGAAATGACAGTTCAATTAGAAGGAGATAGCATTCATATTTCTTTACTCGCCAGCAATGCAGGATCGGTAGCAGGAAAAGAGGTTGTTCAGATTTATGCCGAAAAGGAAAATACAAATATTGACCGAGCGCCTCAGGAACTGAAGGCCTTTGTCAAAACCAAGCTCCTTCAGCCAGGAGAGGAGCAGGCTATCACCATCAAATTACCAGTTTCAGAACTTGAATATTGGGATCAGGCCTCCAACGAATGGAAGTTGGAAAAAGGAACCTACAATATCAGAGCGGGAGTTTCCTCAAGAGAAATCAAAATGGCTGTAGTAATCGAAATATAGCTTCGTTTTTCATATTGATTATTGATTGCCTCAGTGTGCTAACGCTGGGGCATTTTTCTTACTCCAGCCTACCCCAAATTAACAAAATAAAGACACATTGGGTTATTTTAATTTAGAAATATAGAATATCCCCTATTTCAAACTTAACAGAGTCTTAATGAAAAAGAGGAATTAGGATACCATAGGCCTATAAATTGGGTTGTTGAATTAATCCTAAAACCTAACCTTAATTATGAAAGGAAAATTACCCTCTTGGGTTACTTCTGTAAGTCCTTGGCTATTCGCCAAAAAAGTGGCCGTTATAGGGGTCATGCTGGGCTTCAGCCTGAATGCACAAGCTCAGGTAGACCTGAAAATCACTGAAATCTTCCCCGGACAATCCGGAACCGACCTCACAGCCGACTGGTTTGAAATTAAAAATCAAGGAAGCTCGGCATGGGTATCGGGTGTAGACCCAGATTTGTACTATGATGACGAATCAGCTTCTGCGGCTGACGCAGACCTTATCCAAGGTATAACGGATATTCAACCGGGTGAATCTGTCATTGTCCTTGTCACAGGAAGCACAGCAGATATTTCTACCTTCTCTTCCGTTTGGGGTCCCGTGATCGACCTCACTGGAATCGAGATTGGGTTCTCCGACGGTGCGGGACTAGGCGGTGGTGGAGACGAAGTCAATATTTGGCTTGGAAACCCCATGATGTCAAATCCTGTAGATTCTGCTGCCTACCCTAATACCGCTTCAAATGACGGAGAGAGTTATGATGTAGAGCTGGCAGCCTTTTCTACTGTTGGAAATGCCAATAATGCGGTCCAAACTATCGCCTTAGGAGGTTCTAGTGGAACGGTTCCAAACATTGGCTCTCCAGGCAACCAAGGACCTGTTACGATTGATCCTAATGCTCCTGTTCTTACAGGAGATTCTACTACAGCAGCTCCCTTTCTACTCCTAAGCGTAGACGCAGGAAGTGCCCTTTGTTCTGATCTTGATGACCCAACTGACCCTGCCAGAATCACAGGAATTCCGTTAGGTTTGAGCGATGCAGATACTCCCTTAGGTTCAGTTGTCCTGTCAGCGACTAGCGACAACCAAGCGGTATTGCCTGATGCCAACATTAGCTTTTCAGGAACAATGGGCAACAGAACTGTCACCCTAAATCCAGTAGGAGTAGGCTTTGCCGTGGTAACGATTACAGCTACCGATACGGATGGAAAAACAGGAACCTACACCCTCAATTATGGTGTTTCTGATGCCTCTGTAACACCGACTTCAAGTCGTTTTCATGTGGGTGCATCTGATGGATCTACCGCCATTGCTATCGACGCCGATTACATGTGGGTTGGAGATGATGAAGACCAAACACTAAGGCTATTCAATCGCAACCAATCTGGTCTGCCTATCAAGTCTATTGATTTCAATGCCGATTTGGGTTCGACAGTAGAAATTGATATCGAAGGCTCTTTCCAAAGCGGAGATACCATATTTTGGATGGGTTCTCATACTGAACCTGGCCGTTCTGTTATTTTCTCCACACAGTTGAGTGGTACAGGTGCCAATTCTAATCTGACATTCCTAGGAACCTACACAGACCTACTGGATGATTTGGTTGCGTGGGACACTAACAATGGCCATGGATTGGGAGCAGGTCGTTATGGCTTCGCTTCGGGCTTTGAAATTGAAGCCCTCTCCTCTGATCCCAACAATCCTCAAGGTGCTTACCTAGGATTTCGTGGACCTTTGGTAGCTGGGAAAGCTTTGATTGTTCCAGTTACCAACTTTAAATCTCTCGTATCAGCTAATCCAGTTGCCAATAGTGCCAGCTTTGGAGCACCTATTGAGCTTGATCTAGAAAGACACAGCATCCGCTCTATTTCGTGTGGAGCAAATGGATGTTTGATGGTAGCTGGTCCTTCTGGTACGGTTACGGATTTCCGTTTGTTTACATGGACGGGAAATGCAGTTGATGCACCAGAAAAACGTGCTGTCAACCTAAATGATGTAGCCAGTATCAGCAGCATAGAAGGTATTGTAGACCTTCCATCTGGTCCCTTCCTTGGATCGAATGGAGATGCATCTGAAGTTCAGCTATTGATCGATACAGGAACATTTGATTATTACAATGATGGTAGCGAAGCCAAAGATCTTCCCAACATTGAATGGAAAAAATTCCGTTCTGAAAGGGTGGTTCTTGATACGGTTCAAGCGCCTGCTCTCGCCTTTGCAGGAGATATTGTCATCACAGAAATTCTTCAAAACCCATCTGCCGTTTCTGACGCTAATGGAGAATGGTTTGAGATTTATAATGCATCTATTGCTCCCATTGACCTAAGAGGATGGATCATATTGGACAATGACAATGATAGCCATGTCATAGATTCAGCTTCTAACCTGACCATTAACCCAGGTGAATATATCACACTTGGCAACAATGGTGATTCGGCTTCAAATGGTGGCGTGGTACATGCCTATGTATATGGTACGAATTTCTTCTTGTCCAATAGCTCTGATGAGCTGGTTATCCTTGCGCCTGACTCTACAGAGATTGACAGAGTAGAATGGGACAACGGTGCGACTTTCCCTGATCCCAACGGGGCTTCTATGTCTCTTCAGGCAAACAACCAAAACAATAACCAAGGAAGCAACTGGTGTACAGCTATGACGGTATTTGGAGCTGGAGATATGGGCACACCAGGCATGGCCAACGATTGTCCTCCACCAGCTAGCTTTGATTTGCAAATTACCGAGATGTGGGTAGGACAAGATGGAACCGATCTGACTGCTGACTGGTTTGAGATCACCAACTTCGGACAAGTTGCCTGGGTTGCAGGTGTAGATTCAAATCTATATTACGATGATGAGTCGCAAGATCCAGTTGTTGCTGACCTAATCAACGGAATTACAGATATTCAGCCAGGTGAGTCTGTGGTTATTGTCATCGACAATGATGCCGCAGTCAACGTATTTTCCACTGTTTGGAGTCCAGACTATGATCTTAATGGAGTGGAAATCGGATGGACAGATGGTTCAGGTCTTGGTCAAGGTGGCGATGGTGTAACCCTCTTTGTAGGTACGCCAGATATTACCACCATTGTTGATTACGAAGCAGTAGGTGCCTCGCCTTCCGGTCTTTCCTATGATGTCGTTACAGCCTCCTTTAGCCAAAATGGTAGTGGGGTTGTCCAAATAGGAACCAACATCGCTGTGGCTACAACTGCTACAGCAGGATCTTCCGGAACTGAGCCTGCCGTAGGTTCTCCTGGAAACCAAGGTCCATTAAACGCGTTGTCATTTGATCTGAAGATTACAGAAATCTTCCCTGGACAAGAGGGAGATGATTTGACGGCAGACTGGTTTGAAATCAAAAATAACGGAACAACTTCTTGGGTATCTGGCGTGGATCCTGATCTCTTCTATGACGATGAATCGTTCGATGCATCAGCGGCTGATACTGTCTTTGGTATTGCTGAGATTGCACCAGGACAAACTGCTATTGTTTTGATTGGTACGGGTTCAGATACAACTGACTTTATCAATGTGTGGTCTCAAGTCCTTGATTTGACGGAAGTTGAAATTGGATGGGCAGATGGATCTGGACTTGGAGGAGGTGGAGACGCTGTCGGACTGTGGGTTGGTGATCCAAACGCTGGCTTCCCTACAGATACTGCTTCTTATCCCGATACTGCGCCATTCGATGGTCAGTCATATGATGTTGAACTGGGAGCTTTCTCAGTAGTAGGCAATGCCAATGGGGCTGTTCAGACCCTCGCACTAGGTGGGGCCATGATGAATGTTCCCAATATCGGTTCTCCTGGAAATGGATTGGCACTTCCTGCTAACCTAGGTCTTGAGATTACTGAGATTTTCCCGGGTCAGGCTGGAACTGACTTGACGGAAGATTGGTTTGAGATTACCAACAATGGTACCGAGGCCTGGGTAGCAGGTGTAGACTCTGCCCTTTTCTATGACGATGAATCTGCTTCTGCAGGTGATGCAGATTTGATTGAAGGGATCACGGAGATTCAGCCAGGACAGTCTGTCATTGTGATCATTGGTACTTCTATGGATACCGCCGCCTTTGTGGACGTTTGGTCCCCAGTAATAGACTTGACAGGAGTACAGATTGGATGGGCTGATGGTGCTGGACTAGGTGGGGGTGGCGATGCCGTAACCCTTTGGTTGGGCAACCCTTCTACAACGACTCCGATTGATACTGCTTCTTACCCAGATACAGCCCCATTTGACGGTCAGTCATTTGACGCAGATTTGGGAGCGTATTCTGTAGTAGGAAATGCCAATGGAGCCGTAGAAACCCTTGCGCTAGGTGGAGACAATGCCGATGTACCCAATATCGGTTCTCCTGGTAATGGATTGGCCATTGTCCAAAATCCTGGATTGGTCATTACTGAGATTTTCCCAGGTCAAGAGGGAGATGACCTAACAGCTGACTGGTTTGAAATTACCAACGAAGGAACAGAAGCTTGGGTATCAGGTGTAGACTCTACTCTTTACTATGACGATGAATCTGCCGATGCGGGGGATGCAACCCCTATCTTGGGAATTACAGATATTCAGCCAGGTGAGTCTGTCATTGTATTGGTCTCAGATGATCCAGTTGCAGATAGTACGGACTTTGACAGTGTATGGAGTCCAGTAATCATCCTAACGGATGTAAAGATCGGTTGGGCAGACGGATCCGGTTTAGGAGGAGGGGGTGATGCTGTTACCTTATGGTTAGGTAATCCAGCTGGAACTACCCCAATTGATACTGCGTCTTACCCAGATACAACCCCATTTGATGGCCAATCTTATGACAATGATCTCGGAGAATTCTCTGTAGTCGCCAACGCCAATGGTGCCGTAGAAACGATCGCACTCGGTGGAGACAATGCGGATGTACCAAACATCGGTTCACCAGGAAACAAAGGTCCAGTTATGAGCCTAACTGATTTGTATGCTTCTCTTTCGGTTAAGGTCTACCCTAATCCAACTGAGGGGATGCTTACCATTGAGGGTCAAATGGGCGATAGAATGGATTACGTGAAGGTGATTGACTTGAACGGTAGAGCCATTTTCACCCAAGAATTAGGAAAAGCTGACTTCGCTGAAGTCGATCTTGCCTTCCTTCCAACAGGAATGTATACCCTGCATATCCAGGCTGGAGAGAAAGTTGCGATCAAGCGTATTAGCAAGAGATAAGAGAAAGTTTTGAATAAAAAAAGGGCGTTGGAGATTTCCAGCGCCCTTTTTTATATCAATGACTAGGTGTACAGTCAAAACATCATTCCCCAATGCTCGATCTCCCCTATTCATATGATTCGACTTCCCCCCTTAGGGGGAATTTGTCTTCTGACTTAGGTTTTGACGAATCAAAATGGATTCTTGTGGCGTAAAGAAAAACATAATTTCAAATTCCGAAGGGTTCCATCGGACAAACTCTTCGAATCAATAAACAAACAGTTCCTAATATGAGCCCCAATCGAAAATCACCAAGGGAAGTGAATGTATATGGAATTCACACCCCGCCTATCTCTGGCTTTGGTTCAAGAGGAAGATCGTCCTCTCGAAAAAAGAAAGGAAGAATTCCAGCTTCCCTTCACTCACCAATTAAATATACCAATAAAATGTCACATAAGGACATATTATGAACTTGGTAAAATTCCCTTTCCCCTAACCCTCATTGCGAAAAGGTACCCCCTTTCATATTCTCAAATGTAGCCTATGAACTTTGCCGATTTGGACACAAATCTGGCAGGGTGATCTATGTCCATATCAGTTCGATTGGACCATACTTTTCAATAACAAACATTTATCTATTTACCTCTTAATCATGAAGAAAAACACCCTAATTTCAATGATTGGAAGCGCGCTTTTTGCCTTGCTTCTCTTCACGCAAGTCTTCGCTCAGGCACCCGAAGCCTTCAAGTATCAGGCAGTCGTCAGAGACGCCAATTATGCACCGCTGGTCAACCAATATGTCAACATTCGCATTAGTATTCTTCAGGATAGTTGGACAGGTCCTGTTATATATCAGGAAGTCCATTCTCCTACTACTTCATCTTTGGGACTTGTTTCGCTCAACATCGGCGAGGGAACAGTTTGGTCAGGAACGTTCAAGGACATTGACTGGGGAGGCTATGAGCATTTCCTACAGGTAGAAGTTGACCCAGCTGGGGGAAGCAATTACTATGTATTGGGTACCAGTCAGTTACTCTCCGTCCCATATGCTCTTTTCGCCAAGGAAGCAGAAACGGCCAAATACGTAGACGATGCAGACGCAGACTCTACCAATGAACTTCAAACCTTGGATATCAATGGAAATGACCTGTCTATCTCCAAAGGAAATACGGTTCGTCTTCCAGCTCTTGAAGCAGGTGATGGAATCAGCCTTGACAGTGGCTTCATCACCAACATCAAGCCCTCTCTTTGGTTGCAAGATAGCAACGTCGTATTTGTAGATGAGCAGGTAGTAGGAATTGGCATTCCAGATAGCTTCATTTTCCCTACTGAAGCAAGCCTTTTTGTAAATGGCGATATCCACGTCAAGGAAGATGCTGAACTGGAAGGTATCGGCCAAATTACAGGGGGCATGGGCATAGACTTCGCTGGCAATCCCAACAGGTCTCAGGACATGCGTCTCCTTAGCAATGGTAGAGTTGAATTTGAGGAAGAGGTGGGGATCAATCAGGTCTTTTCATTTGTAGATTTGAACGTAAGAAATCAGGCAGGAAACTCAACTGTGTTCCAAGTTGAAGATACTGCAGGTAGCGATATTTTCGAAGTAGGACGTGGCCGAAATGTCGGTATCAACCGCATCACCAGCAATGTTACCCTACAGGTCCGATCAAAAGACGCTGTTGGTACAGCTGCTAGTATCATCGCCAACTTTGAGCTAGAAAATGGTGATAACGTGCTTCAGATTCAAAATGACAAAGACGTTGTCGTAACCGGAGACTTTTCTGTAAACTCTGGAAATAAAAACTTCATTCTTGATCATCCCCTTGACCCGGCCAACAAAATTCTGTTACACAATGCCGTAGAATCCCCTGATCATGTTACCTACTATCACGGAACCATTCAATTGAATAGCAATGGTGAAGCTACAGTATCTCTACCCAGTTATTTTGAGGCCCTGAATACAGACTTTCATTACCAGCTCACATGTATTGGCGGCTTTGCCCAGGTCTACATTTCTGATGAAGTGCATAACAACCAATTTGCCATCGCAGGTGGAAAGCCAGGCATGAAGGTTTCATGGCAGATCAGTGCCAAAAGAAATGACCCTTGGGCCAAAGACCATCCTTACCAAGCTGAAGAGGACAAGGAAGCCCATGAAAGAGGCTTGTACTATTATCCTGAAGGCTATGGAAAGGGGAGAGCATTTAAGATTGGTTCTAACGTCAATAGCGAAAACGAATAATGAAAGTCCTAATCACCAGCCTCCTTATGGCTTTGTCGACATCAGTCGTCTGTGCACAACACCTTACTCCAGAGGTGGTTGCATCAGCCGGGGAGAGCTTTGAAACCCAATGGGTCAGCTTGGATTGGACACTTGGAGAGATCATGACAGAGACTTTTGATGGCACGCTTATACTGACACAAGGCTTCCAACAGCCTGAAGATAGAGCCACCTCGATTGAAGCACCTTTGGCTGATTTGGGAGACATCAAGGTTTTCCCTAATCCAACCCGAGACGCTTTCTTCATCGAAATGGAACATGGAAAAAGCATGGCCATTAGCCTGTTTGACATGAGTGGAAGGATCGTTCACCAACAAAGGATAAGTGAAAGCCAAACGGAAATCAACCTATCCTCCCTAAGCAGGGGCATATATATTCTCCGAATGGCAGATGGAAAAAATGCCGTTAGAAGCATGAGGATTGAGAAGATGTAATCAACGGGGGATTACATGTGTACAGAGGCTGTTTCCTGATGGAAATGGCCTCGTTTGATAGAAGAGAGGGAGCAATCCTATGGATAGCTCCCTCTTTCATGTATTGATCAATAAATCAGTACTTTCCTATTCGATGCTAAGTCGCTTAAAGACGACTCTTTCATCTACATTAACCTGAAGGATGTAAACACCTCTGGCAATCCCACTAGGCAATTCTATTTTGCGAATGTAGGGGGCGCTTACCGCTCCGAACTCAGAAGCTAGGACAAGCTGTCCTTCCAAGGTTACCACTTTTATGGATAACTCATTGGCATTAAAGTCTTCCAATTTCAGCTCAAACTTCCCAGTATTTGGATTCGGGAAGACAGAAATGGCACGATTCAATTCATCCTCGATACCAACGGTTGTCATATTTACCTCCACGCTATCTGTGCTCGTACCACACTGATTGGTTACAGTTAAGATGACGGTATACATACCATTGGCTGAATAGATATGAGAAGGATTCTGGTCGGTAGAAGTACCTCCATCACCAAAGGTCCATGAATAAGAGTCAGCGTTGGTGGCATCACCAGTAAAGTCCACCCTTTCTCCAACAGTAGCCTGGTTAATGATAGGAGCACCTGGCAAGCTATCACTAGCGGAAACGGTCAGCGTAGGCGATACCAGTACACATCCATTAGCATCTGTTATGGTTCCAATATAATCTCCAGCTGTAACGGCAATATTCTGGGTGCTATCTCCATTGTCCCAAGAGAATGAGTAAGGAACTGTACCTCCTGAAACGGTGATATTGATACTACCTGTATCGGCAGGACAAACCACATCTACAATGCTATCCAATACCACTGATAGAGAGGTATCTGGCTGAGCAACCGTTAGAACGGGTGAGGTAAATACACATCCATTGGTATCCGTAACAACTCCAACATAATCTCCGGCTGGAAGATTGGTTAGATCTTCTGTGGTATCACCATTATCCCAAACAAAGGTAAAAGGTGTCGCGTCTCCTGCCAGAGTCAAATCGATGCTTCCTGTACTGTCTCCAAAACAAGCTACATCTTCAATCTTCAAGCCCGTTACGGAAGGAGAGGCAGATGCTAGTATAGTTGCAACTACCGTATCATTGACAACGATTCCAATGTCGGTGGTAATCACAACAGATATAGTCGAATCTACAATGTTGCTCCCAGTGGAATTTGTGGCAGCAATAGACTGAGTGGTAGCCCCATTGGACCACAAATAGGTAACATTTGGGCTTTGGCTATCAATAGAATCACCATTACAGTAAGTAGCCGTGTCAGGTAAAGCTGCAAAGGCGGGGAAACCAACACCGAAGTCATCAAAGGCAAATCCATCCATTTGAACGGAACCATCTGATCCGAATGCTACACGAAAACGAACATCAGGCTGTCCAATCAAAGAAGAATCAAGTTCATGGAAGGCCTGAAGATAGCCGCCAGAACCATCGAGATCATCTCCCGTCCATCCTTCAGGTTGACCGCCAGGATTACCATTGATTCCATCGTCATTGAACCAGTTGTTTGGATCGCCAAAGGCACCCACATTCTGCCATGTTGCACCGGAGTCGATAGAAGTTTGCAAAACCGCACCATCAAAGCCATCCTCTACCTCATACCAAATTTTCATAGCAGCATATACTCCGAATGGAGCATTTGTCATGTCAAAACATGGACTCAATACAGAAGAGCTTTCGCCTACATTGTAATTATCGGTTCCTAATCCACCGGTTACCCAGGCGTTTGAACCTGAAGCAGCCCCTGTGATCACATCCTTTGCAGGCGTTCCAAAAGCCCAAGTAGACGTAGCTCCTTCGGCAACCCATCCCCCTTGACCTGACTCAAAGTCTTCAAAGTAAGGATAGCTCGTAATGGTAGGCTGTGTTAAGAGGGTAGCTCTCAAGGTATCGTTGGCTGCATTTCCATCACCAGTAATAGCAATCACAAAGGTAAGGTCAGAATTACCCGCAACAGATAGATCTACACCTGAAATATCCGCCATTAGCATGTCTCCAGGAAGAAGGCTATCAAGGATGACGGTATCTGCATAGCTTCCTGTATTGGCTCCAGAAACGGTTAAACTGATGAAAGCTGTATCTGCATCTACCAGTAGTCCCAGTGTATCAGAACCTGCATTTTCGAAGGATACAGACAATAGTTCATCGTTACCAAAGCAAGCAAAAGCCTGAACAGGAGAGACTAATGTGTTAAGTTCTAAATCAATAGGTTGTATATCAAAGACACTGACATCATCAATAGCGATATCAGACCTGAAGTCGGTTCCTCTGGTTCCTTTAAATTCAAGGCGAATAACAGAACCAATGAAGGCATTCAGATCAATCACCGATTCCAAATAAGGATCAGCTTGATTGCTTTGTTGCGCACCAATAATGGAATCAACATGAGTAGAAACGCCCCCAACATTGACAAATACATCCAATCGTCCCATCTCTCCAGTTGCATCGTCAAACATGTGGTAGAAATAGCTCAAAGCTGGATTAGTAGCTCCGCCTAAGTCAATACATGGACTCAGCAAGGAAAAGACATCACCTGTTGAAATGAAACTTGCTTCTGTATAGAAATAGTTACCTGATCCTGTTGTGTTGTCTCCATCAGGACCTGTACCAGAAGAACCTGTAGGTCCGGAGGTTAGTGTCCAATCTCGATCATCATTGGTTTGGTTCGTCCATCCATCAGGGAAAGGGCCAAATCCTGCTGAAAACCCATCGAAATCCTCTGAATAAGGAAGACTAAGAGGCGTAATATTCTCAGTAAAACCAACAATGGTGTCATTCGCTAGGTTTCCATCACCCGTTAAATTCGTATAAGCAACGACTTCATAATTTCCATCTACGGCAAAGAAACTCGCTACCCCACCAACTGCAATGGTATCGACCAAGCCAGCATCAACATCGGGGCAAGTGGTACAAGTAAGCGTGGTTACAAGGTTGCCATCTCTGTTGATCACGATGGTCCATGGAATAGCCGTTTGGTTGGAAGTACCAAAGTTCTCTACGCCGATTCTGATTGAGTCAGGTGAAAGGTCACAATCTGCTTCGGGTAGTTCAATAAAACTAATACCTACGTCTGCTGCTGATGCAGCTGTTACATCGATATTGTCTACAATCCACCAAAAAGACCAGTCGCCTGTCCATCTGAAACGTACTTGTGCAACTGCTGATCCACCTGCTGCTGTGGTAATGTCAATGGCCTCAGCTTGAGGATTTGCAGTTGCCACTGTTCCACTCAATACAGAGGTCCAGCTAGTCCCGTTAAAGACCTCAACTGCATAAGCTCCGCCTGCACCATCTTCAAAATAGTGATCAAAACTTAAGGTAATAGGGCCAGAAACTGCAGAGGCATCGAAGGAAGGAGATTCAAGGGCAACATCCTCTGCGAGGCTATTGTCCGAATAGTCATCACTGTCGAAAACCGCCGCAGGAGAGGTAATAGGAGCAAAAAGACCTTGACCGCCTGGGTTGTCAAACCTCCAAGTATCCACCGCGGGATCTCCTATGATTGTGTTTTGGGTCCATCCTGTAGGAGGAGTGGCCCCCGTAGCTGTGCTAAAGTCCTCAAAAAGCAGCTGTTGAGCTGACATACCGAGGCTCGCTAGAATGAAAATACATGCTAACAATAAATGTTTTCGCATAATTAGTGTGCCGGTTAAAATGTATAAATATGAAAAAATGATAGATGGCAATATATGCCGGATTCAAGCACTTTCTTAAAGAATTGAATTTTTTGGCAACCGAACCATATATCCTTCATTTTTATTTTGACGTATTACGTAAAATAAAATAAACCAGCCCCGAAAGACTGGTTCATTTTTACGACAATTGCTTTAAAAAAATCCTTGTTTCAACGACCTACTACTCCTTCATCACCTTCTTTACAACAGTTTTGTCTCCATTTCTGATAATGATGGTGTATACGCCTGGGCTTAATCGCCTGCCATTCCATTTCACGACATTTTTCCCCTTCGGATATTTCTTCGTAACAATGGTGCCTACCTTTCTCCCTGATTCATCTTGGATGATCATATTTACTTTACCGCCCTTGTTCAATTCAAACTCTATGTTGAGATCATCTCTAAACTCATTTGGATAAACAAGTGTGTTTTCGCTGTTAAAGCCACTAGGTGTAATTATTTTGAGCCTTCCTTTAAGATCATTTACATGGTCAGCTTTGCTCTTGGATTCAATAACGATGACCCCATCCTTCCCGTCATTTCCGTAAAGGGCCTTTGCACTTTTGTCCTTGAGCACGGTAACATGTTTGATGTTTCCAGGCTTCATTTTTTTAAGGACTGATTTGTCCTTTACTACCTTCCCATCAATGACGTATAAGGGATTCTTACCGTCCTTAGACCTGATAACAATTTTATCCTTCTTCGAATACCCATTGATTTCAAGTCTTACTTCCTTATCCGTTTTGGCTTTTTCCTTCTTTTCTTTGATGAAGATTTCGACCACACCGTTGGTGGCATCATCCCCATATTCCTCCCTAGCCTTTTCTCCCTTGATGACATTAATTGAATTGATATCCTTTGGATTCACATTCTCAAAATCAAAATCGTTGCCTTTGCGTTCTCCATCAATGATGATCAAGGGCTTTTTCTCGTCATCATTTTCATCACCAGAAATTCTGAAATATCCATTTACCGTCTTTGAATCGATAATAACTGGCTCCTCAGCATCATCAATAATAACACTGGTCTCGGTCTGCTTACCTATTTTAATCTCCAGACTCCCCCACTCTCCATTTATCCAATCTCTGGTAATGCTAAGCTGAAGGCTATGATCGTCCATGGCATCGAAAGAACCTGATGCTCCATCTGGAAATTTGATAGAACCTGAGAGGCGAATCAGTGCACCCTCTTCATCTCTCTTTTTATCTTTAAAAGACAACTTTACGTCCTCATTCTTCATGGAACGAATAATATTGTCCAGTTCGGTATCAGAGGTATTTCTCGTAATGATAATAGAAACAGCCTGATTCGTTTGTTGATCTAAACTAGGGTTAATAAGCTCTTCGGGAGTTACAGTAGCGGGTTGAGCGGCTTCAGAAGTTTCCTCTTTTTCAGGCAAAGAGGCAACTTGTTCAGGCATCTCCTCTACCATCAGATTTCCTGGGTATACTTCGGTTCCTTCTATAACTGGCGAATCCACGATGGGTTGTTCCAGTATAGGTTGATGAAAAGCGAGGGTAGCCAAGCTGACGATCAATAGTCCTGCTGCCAGGGTACTTTTGTTGCTGGTAGACCGCTGTGGGTAGTGGCCGAATAATCTTTTGATTCGAGCAGTAAACTGCCCTTTTTTACCTAATGCTGACATGCTTAACAAAGGTTTAGATGATTGATAAAAGGTTTGAACGTGTGTGAGTGCTTCGGCATAGGAAAAAGGATCCATGCCACAGCTCATCACATAATCATCACAACAATTCTCTCGCTCCTGGCGGATCCGGCCGGAAATCCACCAAACAGCGGGATGATAAAATAGGATGACTTCTATGATTGATTGAATAATGTTGACGAGGAAATCTGCCCTCCTAATATGAGCCAACTCATGAATTAGAATTGCTTCTACCTGACTAGGTGTAAGGCCTGACAAGAGCCCAACGGGAAACAGTATCAGAGGCTTGAGGTGAAAAATGGTTAGAGGTTCTTCGATTTGATCAGAGCCAATCCACAAGACCGGTTTATCGATCTTCATTTGGCCTTTCAATTGCTCAAATTTAGCTTGCCAATCTTCCGGAATAGTAAGGATTCCACGGTTACTTAACCTAAAAAGGAATAAAAAACCACCCATTAACCTAACGGAAAAAAGGCTTGCTCCTATAATCCATAGGCTTACAATCCAAGGAATATGGGATTCGAGGCGATCTTTGATAGCCTCTATTGATCCCCAAAACCAACTGATTCCCTCATCACTTTCTCCAAACGTATACCCAATAACAATGGTCGATTGGCTGGAGGCTTGCTCTGTTATGGCAAGGGCTGATTGTTCCATCTTGAGATAATGGAACTCCAACCAGAAACTTGCAACAAAGGCAAGGAGCAGGCTCCCCATTCCTACTAAGGTCATGGCATAACGGAGGTTTGCCTCTTTGATGTGGCCCAAAGCCCATGCTAGGAGGCTTACAATCAGAATACCCTGCCAAAGGGAATGGAAAATCGCCCAACCCAAAGCCTGAATAGCTACTTCTGGTATAGATTCGATCCACATCATTTCTTATCCTCCTTTTTCTTGTCTTCCAACCATTTTTTCAATTGATCCAACTCATCATCGGTTGGCTTGCTTTGCCCAAGAGCATGTATTGCCAATTCGATGGCAGATCCCTTAAACGCACCTTCTACCAAGCGATCGATGAGGGACTTCTTCACCTGACCTTCTTTGATAATCGTGGTATAAGTATATGATCGACCATCCTTCTCGGCTTTTACCATTCCCTTCTGCGTCATGCGCTGAATCTGCTTTAAGGTAGTGGTGTATTGCACTTCCTTTCTTTTGACGAGCTCCTCATGGATAAAGCGAACCGTAGCCGGTTCATGCTCCCATAAGACTTGAAGGATTTCCAATTGCGATTCTGAAGGCTGTTCCATCTGGATACAATTCTTAATGATATACACAAATATAAACGACAACTGTCGTAGTATCCAAATTTAATTACGACAAATGTCGTTTTAAAATTCAGTCCCCTTCTTAAAAGACTGTTTAACAGCAAATTACAGAATAACCATCAGGTAAAATCGAAGATTATCGCAAGATTGACTACCTCGTAGATTCCTAGCATAATGAGCTAAACTGATATACGAGTAAGCTAGTCATTCAATCTTCATGACTTACCTCAGCCGCTAAGAGATTCATATTGAAGGCTTTGATAAATAAATGACTACCTTAACATATGACAAAAACCTAATTCAATCGCCTTATGAACAAGAATCTCTACCTCATTCCATTGATCGTTATGTTGACATGGCAGGACGGATTTACCCAAAATGTGATGGATTTTGATGGGATCAATGACAATATCACAGTTTCGAATGCATCATCCTTTATTGCGAATGGACAACTATCCCTTTCTTTCTGGATTTATCCTACCAACCCCAATACGGGATGGCCAGATTTCGATGGATATGCAGGTTTTCGAAATGAATTCAATGCGGATTTTTATTTGCTACAATTAAACGCTTCCACCGTTGAAGCTCGATTTAGAAATAGTTCGGGAATTATTCATGATATCGTGTACAATGGACTAAATCTCAACGCTTGGAATCATTTTGTCCTTACCTATGATAATTCAACCCTTACCCTTTATCATAATGGCACAAGTGTAGGCACTACATCAGCTAATGGCTCTATTACTAGTTCGACTGAGACATTGAACATAGGATATCTGCCTTTCGGAGGGAACAACTTCTACACAGATGGACAAATGGACGATGTTGCTTTGTGGGATAAAAGTTTATCCGCAGGTGAGGTAACTGCCCTCTACAATGATTGTGGAGTTGATCCTTCTTCAGCTGGGCTTGTCTTATTGTATGAATTTAACCAGGGATTTGGGGGTGGAAATAATATGAGCATAAGCTCCGCGATTGATAGCAAGGGAAATGCAAATGGCTCTCTCAATAGTTTTGGCCTAAATGGTGGCGGTTCTAATTTTCTGGGAGACAGCAAGGCAAGGTCAAATTCTATTACCAACTTGACAGTATTTGAGTGTGATTTCTACACCAGTCCAAGTGGGAAGAATGTTTGGACCACGACAGGGATGTATCAAGATACCTTGACCAAGGCATCAGGATGTGATAGTATCATTGTAGTGGACTTGACTGTTGAAGCCACCTCTAGCGCAACCCTTTCCTTGTCAGCATGTGATAGCCTTGAAAGTCCAAGCGGTTTGTATGTATGGAGAAATTCGGGGACCTATGCAGATACCATTAGCAATATGGCAGGTTGTGATAGTGTGTTGGTGGTTAAGTTAACCATTGGTACAGAAACTACTTCCACCCTGACTGAAACGGCCTGTTCGTCCTACACAAGCCCAAGTGGTCGATACAATTGGGATAGTTCCGGAACTTATCTGGATACCTTGGTGAATAACCGTGGATGTGATAGTGTAATGACCATTGATCTGACCATTTCTGATTTGGATACTTCTGTCAGTAGAGTGGATCATGTTCAACTCATGGCCAATATGAATGGGGTTACTTACCAATGGATTGATTGCCAAACAGGAATGGCTGTTGATAGTGCCACCAACCAAACCTTTATGGCTACTGAAAATGGTTCTTATGCTGTAGTGGTTACCGATATGAACATGTGTAGTGATACTTCCTCCTGCTTTGATATCGCCGCGGTAAATCTACTAACAACCCAACATCTTGATCTTAGGATATACCCCAATCCTGTGGAGCATATCATTCATGTAGAATTTGGACAAACCCATGCCGATCTTACTTTCAGGATGAGCAATCTATTAGGGCAGGAAGTATTAAAGAAAGAATTTAAGCATGCAAACGATACCATACTTGATGTAGAGAGCCTTCCGAAAGGTGTCTATATCCTTCAGGTGAAGGCTGATCATCAGCTTAAGACTATTAAAGTCCTAAAGGAATAATCGAAATAGGGAGCAGCTGGATCAGAAAGGGAGCCATAAGGCTTCCTTTCTGTTTTCATGAACTTAGCCTACATATTCTTTCTCCAAAATACTGAACAGCCGAATGGGATCGATGGGCTTGGTGAGGTAATCATTCATCCCACTGGCGAGTGCTTTCTTTTGGGTATTCACCGAAACATCTGCGGTTAAGGCAATGATCGGTACAGATTGATAAATAGATTCTGTTTGGGCTCGTATCACCTGAGCAGCTTCTATCCCTCCCATCAAGGGCATGTTGAGGTCCATGAGGATTAGATCAAAGTGTGGGTGTTTGACAAGCTTCTCTAAAGCAACTTGCCCATTTTCGGCGATATGGATATCGATTTGCCATTTCTCGAGAAACTTACTGGCGATTTTTTGATTCATCACATTATCCTCCACCAAGAGTACTTTCATACCAGGAAGGGTTTTGTGCTTCCACGCCATCTTGAGGTGTTCATTCGAGGGTCCTTCATAAAACCTACTTCCCTTTTGAAAGTCTAATTGGAACCAAAACTCAGTCCCTATTCCTGGCTCGCTCTTTAGACCTATTTTCCCTCCTTGTAATTCTACCAGTTTCTTGCAAATGGCCAATCCCAAGCCTGTTCCTCCATATTTTCGGGTAGTGTCTTTGGAAGCCTGTTCAAACTGCTGAAAGATAGCAGTTTGTTTTTCAAGGGGGATGCCAATACCTGTATCCTTCACTGAAAAGCGAATGGACAATTCATCTGGTGTATTCACAATTAGTTCGTAGCTGATGTTGATACTTCCTGTGTGGGTGAATTTGATAGCATTGCCGATCAGGTTCGTTAAAATTTGATTTAGCCTAATGGAATCACCCTTCAGATGACTATAAACCGTTTGTGTATCAAGCGAAAGGTCAAGTTCCTTCTTGTCTGCCTCCAATTTGAAGGCCTGATGCAGGTCCTTACAAAGTTTTTCCAAGTCAAACTCTTCTTGAGCAAAGCTTATTTTACCTGACTCAAGTTTAGAATAATCAAGGATGTCATTGACTAAGGAGAGCAGGTGGTTTGCTGAAAAATGGAGGGTTTCGAGATCCTTACGTTGAGTGGATTTGGGCTCTTCATTCAGCAGGAAATGACTTAAGCCAATGACTGCATTGAGAGGTGTCCGAATTTCATGACTCATCGTCGATAGAAATTGGGATTTGGCTTGGGAGGCCTGTTCAGCTATCTCTTTCGCTGCCATAATGGCTTCATCTGCCTTAGCCTTGATAAGCTTGATGGCGCAAATCGAGGCAATGGCGGTCAAGACCTTTAGATGCATTTCGGTAAAAAATCCTTTGTCAGGATGCTCAGAGTCAATAACTCCAAGTACTTTGCCTTCTGCTGTGATGATCGGAACTGCCAATTCGGAGAAGCGCTGTTCATCATCAAGGATGTACCTTGTATCTTGGCTAACATCACTGATCAATTCTGGTTCCCCCTTCAAAAAGGCAGACCCAACAATTCCTTTTCCTGGAGGAATTTCAATCGGGGCAATGATATCTTGATCTCCATCATTTTTTGGGCCATAAGCCGCCTTTTGTACCAGAACTTGTTTTTCTTCGTCAATGAGGTAAATGACGCAGTCTACAAATCCCAAGTTTTCAATACAGTTAATGGCAATATCCCATAGAATATCTTCTTCTGTATTTTGGCGGAAAAGGGAACTTGTAAAATAGAGAATGGACTCATGAATCGCCTCTTTCTCTTCCAAAAGGGATTCTACTTTGGTCCAGTAGGTAATCTTCCTCCTGATCCAAATCAGCATAGTGAGTAGAACGATTATGCTCACTCCTCCTATTACCCATCCTATGAGATTCAAGGATTCAACCATGTGATATAGCCCAACAAATAGAGAATCAACAATATAAGCCTATTCCTTTACATATTCTTGCAAATTCATGGAAAGCTCTAACATAATCAAGCTTTTGTTCAATCCGTGTAGGCCTAGTTGGAACCGCTTCTTCTAGGGGGTAAAGGGCCATATCCTATAGGTAGACCAGAAAAATCCCGATCAGTCAGGCTAAAGCAAACTGATCGGGTCATATAATAGATGTTTTGTTATCTAATCTTCACCTTTATTAGGCAGTGATGCCTTCAATGATTGCATTCAAGGTCGTACTTGGACGCATGGCCTTGGCAGCCAATTCTTCATTAGGCTGGTAGTATCCTCCGATTTCTTGTGCAGGTCCCTGCGCATCATTGAGCTCCTGAACGATTTTTTCCTCATTCTCTTGAAGAGACTGGGCGATAGGCTGGAAGGTAGCTTTCAATTCAGCATCGATATCCTGCTCAGCTAGTGCAGTGGCCCAATACATCGCCAAGTAAAAGCTACTTCCGCGGTTGTCCAACTCATTTACCTTTCTAGAAGGAGACTTAGCAAAGTCTAGGTATTTTCCTGTTGCCATATCTAGTGTATCGCCCAAAACTTTAGCCTTTGCATTGTTGTTAGTTTTGGCCAAATGCTCAAAGGAAACAGCTAGGGCAAGGTATTCACCTAGAGAATCCCAACGTAAGTGTCCTTCCTTCTCGAATTGCTGAACGTGCTTAGGAGCAGATCCACCCGCACCTGTTTCAAATAGTCCTCCCCCTTGCATCAACGGCACAATAGACAGCATTTTGGCACTCGTACCCAGCTCAAGTATAGGGAATAGGTCCGTCAGGTAGTCTCTCAATACATTTCCTGTAACTGAGATAGTATTCTCACCTGCTTTCATGCGCTTCAGAGAAAACTCAGTCGCTTCAACAGGAGACATGATATGAATCTCTAGTCCGTTGGTGTCATGGTTCGGAAGGTATGCATTCAGCTTTTCGATCAACTGAGCATCATGTGCTCTTGTCTTATCTAGCCAGAACACTGCAGGCCATCCCGTATCACGTGCACGTCCAACGGCAAGTTTCACCCAATCCTGAATTGGAGCATCCTTTACCATACACATGCGCCAGATGTCTCCCGCTTCAACCTCAAAGTCCATCAATACAGTTCCCGACTGATCAACAACCTGAACCGTTCCGTCAGCAGCTAATTCAAAAGTTTTATCATGAGATCCATATTCTTCAGCCTTTTGAGCCATCAAACCTACATTGGGAACCGTACCCATGGTAGTAGGATCAAAGGCGCCATTTTGCTTACAGAAATCAATAGTGGACTGATATAGACCAGCATAACTATTGTCAGGAATTACTGCTTTGGTATCCTGGGTATTTCCCTCTGCATTCCACATACATCCTGATGTACGAATCATCGCAGGCATAGACGCATCAATGATGACATCCGAAGGTACGTGCAAGTTGGTGATTCCCTTATCAGAATTCACCATCGCAAGTGCTGGTCCATTCTGGTAGGCAGCTTGAATATCGCCTTCAATGGCGGATTTTTGGTCTGCAGGAAGGCTTTCAATCTTGGAAAGAAGATCGCCTAGGCCATTGTTGACATCTACTCCCAGTTCGTCCAATACTGGACCATGCTTCTCAAACACATCTTTGAAGAATACCTTGACAGCATGTCCGAAAATGATTGGATCAGATACCTTCATCATGGTTGCTTTCATGTGAAGGGAGAATAGGACACCTGTATGTTTAGCTTCCTCTACCTGTTCTGCCAAGAACTGTAACAAAGCCTTTTTACTCATAAAAGTTCCATCTACTACTTCACCTGCTTGAACGGCTACCCCTTCTTTCAACATGTCTACACTTCCGTCGGATTTAACCAACTGAATATTGACGCTGCCCGCTTCCTTAATCGTAACGGATTTTTCATTAGAACGAAAGTCTCCCGCAGTCATGCTGGCTACATGAGATTTAGAATCAGCAGACCAAGCACCCATTGAGTGTGGGTTCTTTCGAGCATATTCTTTTACTGCTTTAGGGGCACGACGATCAGAGTTTCCTTCACGAAGGACTGGGTTAACTGCTGATCCTTTTACGGAGTCGTAGGTAGCTTTGATGGCTTTTTCTTCATCATTAGCAGGCTCTTCTGGGTAATCTGGCAAAGCGTATCCCTGAGCTTGTAATTCTTTTATAGCAGCCTTTAGCTGGGGTACAGATGCGCTAATATTAGGCAGCTTGATGATATTGGCCTCGGGCGTCTTGGCGAGTTCGCCTAGTTCAGCAAGGTGATCTCCAATTCGCTGAGCTTCTGTTAGTTTTTCAGGGAACTTGGCGATGATACGACCAGCTAAAGAGATGTCTCTTGTTTCTACATCAACTCCTGCCTGAGCAGAAAATGCTTTGATAATGGGTAATAAGGAATAGGTAGCAAGAGCTGGTGCTTCATCAGTCTTTGTGTAAATGATCTTTGCCATGTATGAAGAATGGGTTGAAGGTGATTTAGACTAGGGGATGTTTCTCCCAAAAATTCGGTCAAAGTAAATGATTTTTTATCAATATGTTGATGATGAAAGGAGGGTAAAAGATGACATTTGTCAGTCTTTTAGAGATTAGGAGAGGAACTTTGCTTTCATAGGATCTGATACTTCAAGATTCACCCTTTCAGGTAAAGCCTATTCCTTGCTCTAAAAGGCGGTCATACACTTCATCATTGATACTATATAAATATGGTGCCTTGTTTGCGGCCCCTGTCATGAGCTTTTCATGGCGATTCAACATATTGAGTTTTTTCATTTTCCTTTGGAAGTTCCCAGCATCCATTTTTCTTCCTAAGATCGCCTCATAGAGCGCTTGTAAATCAGACATGGTAAACTTCTCCTCCAATAAAGATCGACCAATAGGCAGATAATTAATTCTCAGGCGGATATACTCTAATGCTTTTTGGATCATTAGTTCATGATCTAGGACCACCGAGGGCAATTCTTCGATAGGGACCCACGCACAATCATCGCTAATGTAATCAGGATCTGGAACTACCTCTTGGGCATTCATGAGAGAGAGATATGCTGTGGAAATGAAACGTTGACCAAACCACTCGTCTAGTGTTTCTTTTTCTTCCTTATTCCAAGTTTCTCTTAGCTTCTCAAAGGCATTTCTACTAACATCATTACAATCCCAACCCCTGTTTAAAGAGTTAAAGGTGTAAAACTGATCGAGGAAAATATTACTCACTCCCGTTCTGTCCTCTAGAATCGCATGGGCGACTTTATCCATCTCTGCATCCTTAGGCAAAAATCCGCCTGGCAAGGCCCAGGCATCAGTATTCAGGTACTTCAACATCAGAATATGCAAGGTTCTTTCCTTGTAGCCGAAAACAACAAAGTCCATTGAAATCCCCGGCATGAAGGAAGGAATCCTATTCAGGAAAGAGGTATTTGAGTCAATTTCCATGTTTTACAATATACTATTTTGTCATTTCAACAATATAAGACTATCTTTAATTTGTCCTCATGACATATTAAAAATTTTCTAGCCTATTGCTCTTGTTTTTACCTACAAAAACAACGAAACAAATGAACAAAATCATACTACTTCTCCCCATCTTCGCCTTCTTAATTTCCTGTTCAGGTCAAAAAGAACAGGAGCAAGAGAAGACGCTATCCTCTTTGGCCGCCAATAAATCGGTCCTTGTTCTTCAAAAAGAAGGAAAAAGCTACCGAGATTTAAACAAAAACAAGAAACTGGACATTTATGAGGATATCAATCAACCTGTAGAGGCAAGAATCAACGACCTGCTTTCTCAAATGAACATCCAAGAAAAAGCTGGAATGATGTTTATTAATGGAGTGGGGGTAAGTCTTGATTCCAAGCCTGATGGAAAAGAAGGCCTCACAGGACCAGCTTTGATGTTCCCTAATGCGAAACTGGGTGTGGACAGTTTGTTAATGAACCACTTCAATGTATGGGACATACCTGAAGATCCAAATGTTTTTGCCAAATGGTATAACAATCTTCAGCTCCTAGCTGAAAAATCCAGATTGGGTCTTCCTGTTACAATCGCCTCAGACCCGAGACATCATTTGGGTAAAAATGTCATAGGGATGGCCTCAACTGGCTTTTCCCAATTTTGCGAAACACCAGGATTTGCAGCTTTAGACGATCCTAAGCTCGTAAAAGAGTTTGCCGATATTGTAAGAAAGGAATATTTAGCTATTGGTATCCGTGAAGCCCTTCATCCACAAATTGATTTAGCGACTGAACCTCGTTGGCCTAGAATACCGGGTAACTTTAGTGAAGATGCCGAGCTTACCGCAAGAATGGTTAAGCCTTATATTGAAGGATTACAAGGTGATGATTTAAGCCAAGGAGTAGCATGTATGACCAAGCACTTTCCTGGAGGTGGCCCTCAAAAAGAAGGCTTAGATCCCCATTTTGCCTTCCAAAAAGGGCAGATTTATCCGGGAGACAATTTTGACTATCACCTAATTCCTTTTGAGGCTGCCTTTGAAGCCAACACATCTGCGATCATGCCCTATTATGGGATTCCGACTGATCAAACAGATGAAAATGTCGCCATGGCGTATAATAAGACCATTATCACTACCCTATTGAGAGAAAAGTATCAGTTTGATGGAGTTGTCTGTACAGATTGGGGGTTGATAACAGATAGACACATGGGCCCTGTCGTCTGGAAAGCCAGAGCCTGGGGAGTAGAGGAATTAAGTGAGGTAGAAAGGGTATTGAAAATCATCAATGCTGGTTGTGATCAATTTGGAGGAGAAAGCCGTCCTGCCTTGGTACTCCAATTGGTCAAGGAAGGAAAATTATCAGAAGAGAGAATTGATCAATCCATCAGGAGACTATTGAGACAAAAATTCGAATTAGGATTGTTTGATAACCCTTTTGTGGATGATAACAAGGTAAAGGAAGTTGTTGGAACCAAGGCTTCTAGAGAGTTGGGAGAAATGACTCAGAAGAAGTCGATGACCCTGTTAAAAAATGACAAAAACACCTTACCACTTGCTCAGAACAGCATGAAAGTATACATAAAAAATATAGATAGTGCGATTGTTTCACAATATGCTAAGGTAGTACAAACGCCTGAGGAAGCCGATTTGGCCATTATCCGAATCAATACCCCTTGGTATCCAGTCAATACGCCAAACAGATTTGCCGCTTCCTTCCATCATGGTGATCTTGATTTTAAAGGGGAAGCCAAACAAGAAATTCTTGACCTCTTACAGCGGGTTCCTACGGTCGTGAATATCTATCTAGATAGACCAGCCGTCATTCCAGCTATTGCAGAGGCCGCGTCTGCCTTAATAGCTGATTTTGGCGCAAGTGACAAATCCGTCTGTGAAGTTATATTCGGAAAAACAGCTCCTGAGGGTAAATTGCCCTATGAACTTCCCTCATCAATGGAAGCAGTTAGAAATCAGAAAACAGATGTTCCCTATGATAGCGAAAATCCATTGTTCAAATTTGGATTTGGTCTGAACTACGAAAACAAGTAACCATCATCCTTCATATATTTTATGCTGGAAGTAGCTTCTCGAAGGGCTACTTCCATTTTTTTAGGTAATCCTTGTACGGAACCGTCTAAAGGTATTCTTGTGTTTTTTGTTGCTTGAGGGTATTATCTACTATTCAAATAAGAAAAGGATATGACTGCTCAAACAGAACACGCGAGATTACGAGAGTATATCAATCAAGTCGTCAATGACCCCGCCTACAAGAAAATTGCCACAATCCCTCTTATTTCTTGGCCTCAAATTGCGCTGATTGTATTCTCCTACCTTTGTGTTTTTGGTGGAATAGCCCTTTACCTAAACTACGATGTTTCTCTTTGGATCCTCTACCCTATCATGGTATTCGGATTTTATACAGCCTTTACGCCCTTACATGACGCAACCCATAAGGCGATTTCTTCAAATAGTTTCGTCAATAACCTACTAGGAACCATATCTGCCAATTTGTTGTTACCGGGAGCTAACACAACTGGCTATCGATACATTCACCTTACTCATCATAGGTATGTTGGGGATGAAGAGCTCGACCCAGACGAATTGCTTGTTTCTTGGCCTACTCGCTATCCTCCCTTTGGATACCTCGCTCTATTTATTCCTGATTTTATCTGGGGCTATTGGCTCTTTGCCAAGGTATGGAAACGAACTCCAATAAGACTCAAAGTCAACATTATCCTCATGCTGTCCCTGAACTTCGCCTTCCATACCCTCTGGTTCATGAGTCCCTATTGGTTTGAGTATCTGATCCTCTTCTTCATTCCCAATAGGCTAGGACAGGCTTACACGGCCTTTGCCTTTGCACACGTACAACATGGAGATGGTGAAATTTGGGATGACCATCCTTTTCAAGCGACCTTTCAAATGAAAGGCAATTGGTTCTACCTCAAGAGCCTTTGGGGTCAAGCCAACCATCACATGCATCATTTCCTCCCACACATCCCTTGGTTTCGTTACAAGGATACCCTTTCACTTGCGAATGGCATTTTCCGCCAACAGCCAACTCCAAGAAAATCCGTTCTGGACAAACCAGACAAGCATTACCTCACCAAGGTAAAGGCAGAACAATCTGGCAAAAAGGTATTAATGGAAGTATTAGTTGATGCTGTGGAAGAGATGGCTCCAGACATCAAACAGTTTACGTTCAAGCGTTTAGATGGAAGAGAAATGCCTGAGTTCTCGGCAGGGTCCCATCTTCAAGTCCATTTGCCAAGCGGAAAGATACGCTCCTATTCCCTTATCAATTCGCCATTAGACAGAACTTCATATAAAATAGCCGTCAAACGGGAAGCCAACGGAAAGGGAGGCTCTCAAGAAATGCATGAGGAGATCAAGGAAGGGAAGTTGCTTTCTATTTCCTTTCCCAAGAATAACTTTGTGCTATACGAAAATGTCCAGAAGTATATCCTCATTTCAGGAGGAATTGGGATAACGCCCTTGATTTCTATGGCACATAGATTGACTGATCTTGAAAAGCATTTTGAGTTTCATATTTGCGCCAGAGACAAAGCTACTATTCCATTCTACGATGAGATGCTAAGTTGGCCCTTTTCTCCTCATATCGACGTTCACCTAGATAAAGATGGGAGGTCTACCATGGACCTGAATGCCTTACTTAGGACACCTGACCAAGAAACTCTAGTGTATGTTTGTGGACCTGCAGGCTTTAACAAATGGGTTCAGCAAAGCGCCCTGAAGTTGGGCTGGAGAAAAGATCAAATCAAACAGGAAATCTTTTCCAGAGGGCATGAATTTCAAGAAGAAATCAAAGCCTTTAAGCTGATTTTACAAAAGAGTGGCAAGACCCTACAAGTTGAGAAGGACCTTAGCATCATTGATGCCCTTAACATGCATAACATCAAGGTAGATTATTCTTGCAACCAAGGAACATGCGGAAGCTGTATCATGGATGTAGTTGAAGGAGAAATCGATCACAGAGACTCGGTTTTAAGTCCTGAGGAGAAAATGGAAGGATGTAAAATGTGCCTCTGTGTTTCGAGAGCCAAAGGAGAAAAAATTGTGCTGGATTTGTAATAGATCCTAGTTATCAATCAAATAAGAGGTCAGTTTTAGTTTGCTGACCTCTTATTTGGTTTAAGCATAGCTGGGGATGAGTTCTTATCCTAATCCCTTCAGGTATTCCTTTAACCTGGTGAAGTGGATCTGCATTTTTTCCTTAGCCAACTGGGGGTTCCCCCCTTTGATCGCCATGTAGATGTCCTCGTGTTTTTGGATTTCAGAAAGAGCTTCATCGCCTTCACAGACCTTATCCTGATCATAAACTCTGATGATTTCAGGGGTAATGAGGTTCAAAAGGGTGATCAAGGCCGAATTATGGCTTGCCTTGGCAATTTCTAGATGGAACATGATATCTTCCTCTAGGTACTCTTCACCAGCTAACAGTTTATCTTTAAAAGCTTCGAAAGCCTTCTTTATTTTTTCTAAGTCAGAGGTAGATCTCCTTTTGGCTGCATATTCAACAATAACCAATTCTAGCCCCATTCTGGTCTCAATCAATTCCTTGAAATCAGGCTGATTTAGCTCTTGGATGTTATCCAAAATTCCATTCATAGCCAATCTGCCAATATTGGCTATAAAGGTCCCACTTTGAGGCTTGGATTCAAGTAATCCATAGAACTCAAGTTTTTGAATCGCTTTGCTCAAATTTCTTCTACTCACACCAAATTTCTCAGCCATTGCTCTTTCTGGAGGCAAACGGTCTCCTGGCTCTAGGTTTTTGTAATTGATTAAATCCTGGATCTTCGAAATTATTTCATTCTGGAGGGAGAGATCTTCTTTATGCGCGAGAATTTCCAGTTTCATACGTAAACAATGGTTTTGGCTAATATCTTGAGTGAAACCCTAATTTGACTGATCTACCTAAACAAACACTCAACAATGTCAAAGTTGTTCATGATATGTATACAAATTACAAAAAACATGTGGATATCCCTTAGGGAAGACTGAAATGAAAGCAGGGTAAACTATTCTTCAATCTCTTGAATCCTATGAGATTCATCTCCACCTTCAACACCTTATGAAAAGGCCAATCCCCCATTGATATCAAAATTCGCCCCCGTAACAAAGGAGGTTTGATTGGAAACTAAGCAACCCACAAGATTAGCTACTTCTTCTGGTCTACCTTCACGACGAAGAGGTGTTTTTCCAGCTACATTTTGCCTTACCTGATCAGGGGTAAACGTGTCATGGAAAGTGGTAGCAATTAAGCCTGGGCAAACAGCATTCACACGAATCCCATCTGGACCAAGCTCTTTGGCCATAGATCGAGTGTAGGTGATGACGGCTCCTTTTGAGGCAGCATATGCAGAAGAACCACCTCCTCCCCCATCACGACCAGCTTGAGAGGCAATGTTGACAATCGTTCCCCCTTCAGGCATATGATTGATAACTGCCTTGTGCATCATAAAGACTGATTTGAGATTTAAATCCATCACAAAATCCCAGAAATCTTCTTCCATTTCTTTCAGTTTTTTACGACCGACCAAGCCCCCCGCATTGTTGATTAGGATATGAACCTGTTCTCCAAAAGCCTTTTGACTTTCTTCGACCAAGCGGAAACATTCCTCCCATTTCGTTAAGTCTGCCTTAACACCGATGGCCTTGCCACCAGCCTCTGAAATCAACCTAAGCGTTTCTTCCGCATCCTTAGGGGTGTTGTAATAGTTGACGACCACATTGGCACCCATGGTGGCAAGTTTGATGGAGATATGTCTTCCAATGTCTCTCCCACCACCTGTAACAATAGCCGTTTTACCAGATAATTCCATTTTTATGTTATTTGACATGTACAATCATTTCAATTCGCCGTTAGCTTGATTATGTGCTATTGCCATTTCTCCCATATCGCCAGGACCCCATTGTAGGAGATGACACAAGCAAAAATCATAGACAGAATTAAGCCTAAATTCAGGCCTATCCCTGCTTTTTGTTCTCCCATTAGGTCTCTCCTATTGATCAGAATCATGATTCCGAGGATAACCAAGGGCAAGACAAAAACATTAAAGACTTGGGTAAGAATTTGGGCTTGAATAGGGTTGGCTCCCAGGATAGGGACGGTTAGTCCGATGATACAAGCGATCCCAGCAAGAATCCTGAATTGTCTGGATGAAGTATCCAATTTACCTTGCTGATAATCTGCTATCATCAAAGGGGCTATCATCAAGATAGGGAAGATCGAAGATAAACCTGCCGTTAAGGTTCCCAGAAAGAAAATAACAATGGCGAATTTCCCAGCGACAGGTTCTAACGCATAAACCATATCCAATACCTTGGTCACTACGATTTGATTTTCAAACAAGGCCCCCATGGCAGCAGCCATGATGGAAGCACTTATGATGAATATCAAAATCGCCGCCCAAATTGCATCTTTCTTTTGTTCCTGCAGGTCGTCTTTCGTCCAGCCCTTTCCTTGAATGAACAAAGGACGTGAAATGAAGGTGGCTGAAGCCATGGTGGTTCCGACAAAGGCAGCGACTAGTGTCCTCCCCCCTTCAACCTGTGGAATAGAAGGAATCAATCCTTTTGCTATTTCAATGGGATCCGGAAGAATAACAAAGAGAGACAGCAAAAAGGATAAGCCCATTAAGCTCACAAAAAAGAGTAAAATCTTTTCAAAGATGGTATATTTCCCCTTCAGCAGGATGAAATACATGATGCCCACGATCAAGATTGCGATCCCCAATACCCAGACATATTCATTCCCTCTAATTGATGGAAAGAACAAGGATAAAGTCTCTACAATCGCGTTGGTTGAAATACCAAGTATACCCGTCAAAGAATTCCACTGTCCAAAGCTGATCCCAACAATGATGAGAATAGCCATAGGGCTACCAAATCTTAGGTTTTTCCGAAAGGCATACAGCGCAGTTTGACCCGTAACCAGGTAGTATCTTCCATAAGCCTCCATTAGCACCCAGGAAAACAAACAGCTCAAGGCCAATACCCACAACAACTGCATTCCATAGCTAGAGCCAGCTACAATCATTGAAGTAACACTTCCCGTACCAATGGTATAGCCTATGGCAAATATTCCAGGGCCAATTCCCAGGAGGAATTGATAAACTTTTTTGATGAGAGATGGCTGATTTGACATCTATATACAATAAACTGAAGAGGAGTTCAGAACTGAGTCGTATCAGGAAAAGCCTTGGATGAGAGACCATAGGCCTCCCCCCAAGAATTCTACTACTAAGACAAGATTACTCAATTGGAATACAGGGATACAATTGGAGATGAGCCCTACCTCTTCTAAGTTCCTCGGAACCTAGGACATACATCATAACAGATAGGTCTCACCTTCAATCCTATACCCTTGTGAGAGATAAAACTCTCACCTAGTACCCGGGATTCTGGCTTATGTTACCAGAACTCGCAAGCACCTCAGAAACTGGGACAGGGAATAAGTAATATCTACTATCAACTGTTTGTCCCATTTCGGCATCTACCGTTCCTGTTCTCACAAGGTCAAACCATCTCTGACCTTCGAATGCTAATTCCAGTCTTCTTTCATCCTGGATAGCCTGTCTTACCAAAGCCTGCGTATTCAGTACCGTATGATCTAGTGGAGCTAAACCAGCTCTTGTACGAATGGGATCGAGTACATCCAAGACTTGCTCCAAAGAATTACCGTTCTCATTCAAGGTCTCAGCATACAGCAGCATAACATCTGCTAATCTTAGCTCAATCCAATCGTGATCAGGTCCACCCGTCTGCGGAAACTTTGGGGAAGACATCGTAGCTGTATCAATGGTAACAGCTTTTCTCAAGTCATTGTCATCATAGGCATCAGCCAATTCCTGCTCTAACGGATTCAGGGATTTGGTATCCAAGCCACCAGACCAAGACCAGAATTCTGAGAAACCATACTCATCTACAACAGAACTTGAAATTTGAGTGGCAAATAGAATTTCAGGGTTTAAATCATTGGCTTCACCAAAGATATCCGCAAAGTTTTCCTGTAAGCTAATTCCGGCATCTGATGCTCCAGCTATGACAGCAGACAAAGGCGCTTCAGCAGATCCAAAATCACCTAACTGAACATAAACTTTACCTAACATGCCCTGAGCAGCTAGTCTAGAAGCTCTTCCATTTACACTTTCATTTCCTAATGCCTCAATTGCATCCTGAAGATCAGGAATAATAACTGTACTGTAAACCTCAGCAGCAGGGCGACGAGCAAGTATAGTTGGATCTGTAACACTTGGTTCGGCAGATAAATTCACCGTAACATCCCCAAAGACACGAACCAACTTGAAGTAGGACAATGCTCTCAGAAATTTTGCTTCGCCGACCTGAGTAGCATCAGCTGAATTTTCAATCACATTATTTGCACTCAGGATAGACTTGTACAAGCCGGAATAAAATGGACCGAAAAACTGATCCTCCATGGTGGTCAAGTCTGGACCAAAAACATCAAACTCAGTATAAGGCGCTTCAAACATGAACGCATTGTCGGATCTAAAGTCTCCCATGACGGCCATGGGGGTTACGGATGCGTGCTGGTAAAAATACGCAGCATTCAAGACACCACTATATTCTGTCAAGGAGTTGGAGCTCGCAATGTTGGGAGGAAACTGTTCCAAATCCTCACATGACGTAAAAAACATCACGATAGCAAGCGCCAATGGGATATATAAAATTCTCATCGTTTTGTCTGGATTAAAAATTAATGTTTACACCTAGAGTAAAGCTTCTAACAACGGGGCTAGCACCTACCTGAACACCATATGTTGTGGGTCCGAGGTAACCACCATTCGTGATTTCTACACCTTCTGGGTTGAATGAGGTGTAATCGCTCGCCATGAGATACAATAGATTGGTAGAGGCTACATAAATCCTCGCAGAACCAATTCCTAGCTTACTTGTCGCAGAGCTGTTTAGGTTATATCCAATCGTAAGGTTTCTCAAGGCGATGTAGGAAGCGTCCTGAATCATGGCATCCGTTTGATCACGGTTTCTAGCATAAGGCTGTCCATTGTTGTCAGCAATACCAGTACCATCAGAATCAAAAGAAGGAACAAGTGCACGTCCCCACTGAGATCCGTAGTAAAGAGGATCGATGTTATAAACCTCTCCTCCTTGAGCACCCTGAAACTGCATGGATAGATCAAAGCTCTTGTAGGACATCTGGCTATTCAATCCCCAATAGAAATCAGGTGTGTTTTGCCCGATTTTCACCAAGTCACCTCCTTCTTCAACAGTTCTGGTTCTGTCAATCACACCGTCCCCATTCTGGTCAACGACATAACTGTATCCACTCTGCTTACCTACATACTCAGTTGGGTCAGCCACATATTGCATTTCAACTTCACCAGTTGTCTCCAATCCCCACATTTCACCAATTTCTCCACCAACGTAGTTTCTGAAAACAGGACCTCTACCAGATTGTCCATAAATAACCCCTGGTAACTCTGTCAAATCTCCCAAGTCTGTAATTTCCGAATTTACGGTAGTGATATTGGCATTTACGGTCCAACGGAAATCTCCAGTCTGGATAATGCCTGCACCAAATTCAAATTCAAGGCCAGAACTTCTCACGTCCCCAGAATTCAAGGCAATAGAAGTCGTACCAAACACCTCAGATACACTCTGGTTGATCAGGATATCCTCAATGTTGGAGGAGTAAGCGTTGAATCCAATGGTGAATCGATTATTTAGGAAACCAAGATTGAAACCAACATTAGTTTCTCTGTTGGTCTGCCAGGTTAGATCAGGATTCGCGATATCTGAAGGAATCAGGAAGGCGTTTCCTAATACAGCGGCTTGAGGGTTCAGCAGGCTTAGTGAATTGTATGCACCTAGGAAAGAAGTAGTTCCCAAGGTACCAATACTTGCTCTCAGCTTAATATCTGTCAAGAAACTTGAGTTGTACCATCCTTCATTATGAACATTCCAACCTACAGAAACAGCAGGGAAGGTCTCAAATCGGTTATTGGCACCAAAGCGAGAATCACCGTCTCTTCTCACAGAAACAGAAGCCAAATATTTGTTATCAAAGGCGTAGTTTACTCGACCAAAGATACTCTGTCTGGCAATGGTCTCATCTCTTTCTGAAACGGCAATATCTGCAGGGTCAAGAAGGGCGAAGTTCTCAGGCTGACCAAAAGGAACATTGGATCCTTCGAGGGCAATCCCGGTGATATAGAAGTTCTGGAATTCAAAACCTGCCACGGCAGAAATATCGTGCTTACCGATCACCTTGGCATAATTCAAAGTAGTTTCACTCAAAAGTGAGGAACGCTTCACATCTGTTTGATCCAAGGCAGTTTGAGTAGTTCTCGCCCTTGAGTCAAATTCTAAACCTCTCCAGAAGTAATCTCTTGTGTCTCTGATATCAGCACCAAATACGGTTCTTAGGTTCAATCCATCGACGATATCTAGCTGCAAATATGAGCTTAGGTTCCCAAATAGGGTTCTTTGCCAGCGATCGGTATTATCTAGTTTAGTTGCAGGTCCAGCATCACCAGAACCTCCAATACCGTTACCAGATCTACCATAATGCCAATCTTGTGCGGTCATACCAGGCTGCAGGGTATAAATACTACTGTTCCAAGGAGCATCATCTCCCCCTCTGAATCCAGAATCAAAAGAAGATAGTCCCAAAGACTGTGCTTGCTGGTCCAATTGCTGGACAAAGGCAATAGAAGCTTCAGTGTGATAAATCGGGTGAATGCTGTAAGCACGTAATAGATCTCGCATGTCATGACCTACAATGTCTCTGTTACCAACGAAGCCATTGATATTCAAACCAGCTTTTATTCTATTGGTCAATTTGGCATCTACATTCATTCGGGCATTGTACCGCTCAAATCCTTGAGTGATCACAATACCTTCTGTATTCAGATAGCCAAGAGAAGCGAAATATTTCACGTCTTCTGTACCTCCGCTAATGCTCAAATCATGATTGGTACTGTATCCTTGGCGGAATAACCAATCTTCCACAGCAACCACATCAGGTGAATTTCTGTAGGCATCAATTCTGTAGTTGAGGAGGGCTGGATCTAGTTCAGATATATCTAGGGTACCATTGGCTACCCCTTCTTCTAAGAAGCTTGCCCACTCTCCAGCTGTTGGGTTGATGTTATCTCCAACGTACCTGCTAGATGTACTGGCATATGCATTGTAGCTCAATCTGGCTTTTCCAGTTTTCCCTTTTTTGGTGGTAACCAGGATTACACCATTTGCTCCTCGTGAACCATAAATGGCAGCAGAGGCAGCATCTTTTAATACCTCAAGGCTTTCAATGTCATTGGGGTTAACAGTTGCCAAGCTTCCTGAAATAGGGAATCCATCAACGACAATTAGAGGATTTGAATCGCCAGAGATAGAGGAAGCAGCTCTAATTTGAATTTTAGGATCAGCACCAGGGGCACCATCCTGATTTTGAATCAATACACCAGCTAATTTACCCGCTAGTGCATCGTCAACTCGATTGGCCTGTATGGCTGCCACCTCAGAACCATCTACTTGAGAGATGGCACCTGTATTGTGAGATTTTTTACGTGTACCGTATCCAACCACCACAATTTCATCCAATTGAGTAACATCTTCTTTCATCTTGATACTCAAATTGGTCTGTCCTGTATACGTGACCGATTGGGTTTCGTATCCCAAATAAGCAAAGCGGAGAACGTCCCCTTCCTTCACTTCAATTTGGAAAATTCCTTCCGAATCAGTTAGTGCTCCTTTGTTAGTTCCGGTAATGGCAACCGATACCCCAACAAGTTTGTTGTTTCCTTCGTCTGTTACCGATCCCTTCAGCATATTGCCACTTTGGGCAAATCCTGAAATCACGACAAAGAGCATCGAAAACAATGTCCATGTAAATTTCATTGGAATTGATAGTTTAGTTTAGTAGAAAAGTTAAAGTCAAAATGACCCAGTCAGCCAGGCAAAAGCCCATAGCGGTCCTCTCTTTTCATTGTTGAGGAAATGAAAGATGAAACCGGCTAACCAGCCGTATAAAGATTTTCGTTAAGTCTATTTGAATTAGTTTTCCTCCTGATCATGGAGAGAGGGTAAATAGGTACGTGGGGGTCCACTCCTATTCCCTTGAGAATGGTATTTCATAAGAATTAGCTTTTGTAGTAGTGTCAATAAATCAGTAAATAACTGGAACACCAATCTAGTGAACCAAATTGGCGAACCAATTATTATATATGTAACATAGCCAATTTTTAATAGAAATAAAAGAGATTCGAGTGGTTTTTATAGGCCAATTTTTTTGTTCACGATGAGCAAAGAAGTACCTAGCGACTGTTTCCCCAAAAGCCTGTAAACTTGGTCGTGCATCTATGGGAAGACAAATCAACCTGAGTCCCAAAAAATGAAACACTTAAGGCTGGAAAAATCGTAGTAAGAGAGAAACTAGGCTTAGAATTGATGTATTGACTGCCTATTGACTTGGATGATTACATCATTCACGATGGATGACCATTCTTAGGGAAAAATCTTACCATTAGTATTTCGTAACCCTATGGGACAGCTCCTTAAAAACTACCCCATTTTGACTCATGCATTTTACATGCATTAAATAGGTGCCTGGCAACAACTGGGCTAATTCAACTCTCAATTCCTTGTTTTCTATTCGATACTTCGTTGATAGAAGCCTTCTTCCAGCCAAATCAAGTAGCTCCACATGAGCACTGTAGGTTTTTGCTGGTAAATTCTTCAGGCTTAGGCTTCCATCTGTTGGGTTTGGATACAAAAGCATTTCGCTCCCAGAGTTTTCGAGTATATTAAGCGGATTACCCAGATCTTGATTCACCCTAATGATCAACGATAGCGTATCCCCTACAAGGGTCAGCGTACCTGATCTATTCATGTTCTCATCATTTTTATCAACCGTTATATTGAGTTGGGCATCCCCAAATCCAGATGAAAGACTGGTTGATATCCAGTTGTTATTGCTTGTAAGGGTCCAATTGATGTTGCTGGAAATCCTAATGGACCTATTGTCGCCTTCTCCCCCTACATAGAGTTGTGAGGTATTGGCTGCTACATAATTGACTAGGCTATCAAATAAGTAGGTGGGACCGGTATTCATTTCAGTTGCATGTGGCTGGACTGGAATGGTAGATGAAAATTCAGAAGCACCAATTGCTCGGTTAGGTATGGTGGTAGGTCTTGAAGCTTTCATTACATCAAGCATCATCTCATGATCATAATCCATCGATAGAAAAAGAGGAATCGCGGGATAGCCAGCAGTAGCAGAAGCTAAAAGAGAACTGTTAGAATCTGGCTGAAAAAATCCCTCGATATTCATAGTCAGTTGAGGGTCCCTGTTGGTTAGTCCTCCTGATGGCAGTCCAATACCTAAATTGCCAAAGGAATAGTTTCCTATCCAGGTTTCATTTCCGGTGTCTTCTTGAAATAAGCTAGCAACAGGATTTGCAAACACATTATTCGCTAGGGTAACGCGGCTGGGTGGGTTATTGCCTGTACCTCCCAATCTTACTTCTTCAGAATGAATAATGGTATTGTGGTAAATGTGAATATCACTCAAGGGATCAACAGGATCGTTCATGAGAAAAATGACTCTTTTATCCAGGTCCTCAAAGTAATTGTTATAGATAAAATGATGAGAACCTTCACGTATGCGAACTCCTCCCATCCCATTGAGGAAAAAGTTGCCATACACAATACCTTCATCACCATGCCGTAGAACAAGTTCAGATACTGGGTTATTTTCGAAGGTATTATATCGATATACGTTTTGCCTGGACTTGTGTGAGATGATTTCACCGTCACCATTGCACCTTGTGAAATAACAGTATTCTACCAAGGTTCGACTATCCAACTCGCCTTGTGAACTGACGCCAATCCTGATGGGTTCAATCCCCTCATCAAGACCTATCCCTTCAAAATTCTTGAATGAACAATATTGAATCTTATGATAGCCAGGTTCATTGTCTACTAATATGGAGAGGATGTTCTGATCGTCTAAATTGAGACGATTTTCAAAATTACAATAACTAATGGTCGTCCTTCTGGATTCCTCATATACTCGGAGGTATTTGAAGCTTGTGTAGTTCTGAATATTCACATGGGTAATCAATACATCACTCCCATAAACCCTGATGACATCTAGGTTTCCGATATATCCGCCAACATATTGAAAGCCAGAAAAAGTAACATGATCGGCATTGATAATGAGTCTAGACACACCACTAAACAAGACTGTTCCATATGATTCTGCAGTTACGGTTAAGCCATCGGTGTTGATATCCATCCGAACATCGAAATAAACACCTGATTTCCAAACGATTGTATCGCCTGCACTGGCTTGTCTCTGAGCCGTACCGAACTCCAGACCTGAGGAAACTTCATAGCGGCTTTGGGAAAGCACAAGCCCATGAAGGAAGAGCAAAGAAATTAACAGAGCAAGTCTCATAGTAGTAGGCTGTCAGTAGCGATTCTCAATAAGGCCAATTAACACAAAGATGATGCACCCTTTATGTGTGAAAAGATGCATCATCTATGCTTATATCATTTGAATCCTTAAAATTTGATCAATTTGATGATTTCTGGCTCACCCTCTCCTTCAATTTTGACCAGGTAAAGACCAGCCGGAAGCGATTGAATATCCAAGATCAATTCCTGATCAATCTCTTCTTGGATGAGTTTTTTCCCTGTTCTGTCAAAAACAGAAACACTAGTATATTCTTCTCCGGCCTTGATGGTTACTTCAGAGGTTGCAGGATTGGGACCTAGGAGGAGTCCTGTATTCCCTTCTTCTTCGTCTTTGTAGGTTCTTTCACCTGTACCAAATACCCTCATTTCTGTCAGGCTAATCCATGGTCCAGTGTAGTCTTTCGCACCTGATACAGTGATTCTGACATATCTGGCTTCTACCCCATCTACTGCATTTACGATGGGAGCGAGTGCAGTACCAGGAATGGTATTATCTGACCTGTCCACGATGGTTGTATAAGGTCCGTCTTCATTTGATGCTCCTTCAATGATAAACTGATAGGCTCTATCCTCATAACAGAGAATTTCAGTCTGTGAGATGTTGATGTCTCCCTCTAGGTCAATAGTAACCGACTGTGGAAAATCACTGATAGACCACCGTGTACGGATATTATTATCTACAATATTAGATTCAACATTATCTCCATCAGGTGTACCAGAGCCCACTACTGGCTGGCCTAATGCCCAGTTAAAATCGCTGGAAGGTCTAATTACCTCAATGGTTTTTTTGTCGGCAAAATTCCCATCTTCGGTTGTCACCGTAAGGGTCACAACCCCCTCGGATATGGCCGTCAATAGGCCTGTTTCACTTACTGTTGCAACACTCGCATCATCCGTTTCAAATACCAAATCTTGATTGGTTGCATTAGCAGGAGAGACAATTGCCTCAAACTGAATATTCGCTCCAACGGCAATGGGCCCAGTTACCTTGGCTAAGTCCACTCCCGTCACAAAAACCGGTACCTGCACCGTAATATTGGAGCTTGTCGAGATTCTAGATACTCCCTCGTTATCAACTGCCCTAGCTGAAAAGGTATAGGTCCCTTCCGCCACATTATCCAAGGTAAAAGAATAGGGTGCGGTTGAATCTTGTCCAATTTTATTATTTCCGCTTTCAAAAAATTCTACCATTTTGATGGTCCCATCCGCGTCTTCAGCCGCAACGTTAATGGTAAGATCAGTGCCCGGCAAAATATTGGTCCCGTTGATGGGATCAGTAATTGAAACAGATGGAGAATAGTTTTGTGGGGAGCCATCCGCTTCAAAGAGTTCATCAAAATAAATAGTGGCCTCACCATTATCCTGAAGGTAAGCTCCTGCCTTCCAATAGCTTGGAAAGGTCCAGAAAGAAACATCCACATCTACCTTTTCCTCTCCTTCAAAATCAATGATCATTCTTCCATCAACCAATTTAATATCACAGGTAAAGTACCCACCTGGATCTTCTCCCAAATCTATATGTGTGGTGTTAGACCCTCCATTATCAGTTTTAACTGCTGCCCAAATGTGATTAAGGGGTCCTTTAGCATTGTGCTTATAAATTCTTAATAAGGGCTTATTCGGTCCATTACCGGCATTGGCATCATCGTGAATCTGCAACACGGTAACTTGATCACAGGTCTGGTTCACAATATCAAGCTTGCCATGCAGCGATCGATTCTGATCATTAAGATTCCAGTTGGTTTCATTACGAAGTTCCGTTCGACGGCTATCACCTGATTGATTGAACAAGACTTTGTCACCATTTACCACCTGAAAATAGGTAGGATGGGTATATCCATTGTTCAGGGTCGCTTTTGAAGCTAAAGTAGAGCTCGTAGGAGCCTGAAGCTTACACTCGGCAAGAAAGGGTTGAAATCTAGGAATATCAGAGGGGGCAGGGAAAGCCGATGGAGGAACTGGCTCAAAGTGTTTAATATCTAGTGAATAGAAAGATACCTGAGCATATTCGCCTGGATCACCAGCATTATTCTGGTTATAGTTCCCAGCTTTGAAGTACATCCAATCATCGGCAAAGCCACTTTCAGACATATCCACTTCCTGGACAACATCGTCCTTGCCATCGCGCATGATGGTTACCGTTAGTAGATTCCCAATTGCTCTAATCTCGTAGCTAAATTTTTCCCCTAAAGCCACTCCATCAACCGGATCGGGGGCATTATCACTTCTACTCCCAATCATTTCGTACCATTGCTCAGAGCCTGTAGTAGGTTCATGAGCGAAATAAATAGATCCCTTGGTATTGCCAGGTAATTTCCGATAATATATCCTGCAAGGCTCATCGTCAGATGCATGTATCTGTCCGACAATGGTCCGCCCGACCTTGAAACTTGCATCCGAGGTCTCAGACACATGATCTACAGCGACAGTTGCCGTCATGATACCATCCACTGCTGCTGCTGCTCGCTGATTAGCTAGGGTGGACGATGAGAACACCCAGTTGTTTTTATTGATCCCCTGCGTACCTATGCTGTTGTCCCCACAGCGCATCATCTCTCTGAGCTCGTTCCGTGGGTAGGTACTTCCTCCGGTCAACCCATCATTGGGACACCAGAAAACCATGGCACCTGTTACGGAGTCAGTGTAGAATTCACCTTCTACGTAATAACCATTCGAAAGAATAGATTCATTCTTTTCCTGCTGATTGGGGCGGGTAAGTTTCCAGCAAGAAAGATTGAAATTTCCACTTGGTGGAAGACTTGGATCTAGGCCTTGTGCGGTAGAAGAACTAGCAAGTGTAATACACAACAACAGCACTAGGTACCTAGATAAGGAAGGAGAAAAAGATGATCCCCTTTGACCTAACCCAAGAAGTTGACAGATGACGTTCATGCTTGAAATTCTTAAATAGATTGAAATAAGTGTAGGAAAATACCCAAGACACGAAAGGAAAAAATAGTCTGTTAAGCAGTACAGCCATTTAAAAAAGAGGCATTATGAGCATACCTACTTTTTGACATGGACCAGCCAAGTTTTGCGTTACGATTTTACTCGAAAATGAAGTCTTCCACCTTCCAATGGAAGACTTCATAAATCTGTTATTGGTTCGTTAATTAGTAACCAGGATTCTGGGTCAAGTTTGGGTTATTTGTTATTTCCAAGGGTGGAATAGGTAACAAGTAATCCCTAGATGGGTCAAAGTTCTGGGTACCCTGAAGCTCGGTTTCAAAGCCATTTGGGCCAAATACCACATCTCCCATTCGTCTACGGACAATGTCGTACCATCTTTTCTGCTCGAAGGCAAGCTCTAATCTTCTTTCCTCCAATACATCTTCAACCGTAGCACTCGAAAGGTTGGCAGGTACTTCGGATGGAGTACCTGTCCCATCGCCATTTCTGGCTCTTTCTCTGATCATATTCACATACATGGCCGCTTCAGCATTGTTTCCAAGTTCAGCCGCTGCTTCAGCTGCAATTAACAGAACCTCTGCATATCGCATGAGTTGGTAATTGGAATGAGAATCCCTTCCACTGGTATTTGCTTGTGGCAAATCACTTGCCATCGCTGTGTATTTCGAAATATGTGGACGGTTGGCATTTCGGCCATCTAGGCTGGAAAAATTGGCAAAAGTAAGCACGTTACCACTGTTGTCAACCGCTTCATCATCCATGTTAACTTGCTTTCTATAGTCCCCATCGTCCCAGGTATCATATACCGCCTGAGCTGGCACCATTACAGACCAGCCTCCAGAAGGATAATAGGTTGCCTGACCATAAAAACCAGTAAAGGCAGCTAGGTAGTCTCTAGACTCATCATCCACATTTGTTCCAACAAAGTCGATAACAAAAATTGGCTCCGAAGAAAAATCTGTATTCTCTGCATGGAAAATATTCCTGTAATCGGGCTCCAATTCAAGGTCATAAACGCCTGCCTTATTGATGATGTCAGTCGCTTCGTTGTAAGCCATTTGATATTCACCTCTGGTGAGATACACACTGGCAAGAAATGTGCTCGCTGCCGACTTGCCAGGAAGTGCACGATCGACGCGTGTATCACGCAACCACTCTTTGGCGTATTCAAAATCAGCAATGATATTAGCGTAGACGGTTTCTACCGCTGTTCTTGGTGCTACAGAAGCTTCAACAGTAGTTGTGGTCTCATCTAAGTATGGAATTTCTCCGAATAGCCTAACCAAATGGTAATAGGCAAAGCCTCTAATAAATCGTGCTCTTGCTGTTATTTCTTCTCGTACACCGGGATCTTGTTCTTCAAGAACTTCAATCTCACGAAGGGTCTCATTGGCACCTCTTACCATCTGATAAAGACGAGGCCAAAAACTTCTCTCAGGATTAGCTGGATTTAAAATCAAGGGATTATTTGCTGAGAGCGTGAATTGATCGTGCTCCACTCTTTCAGATCGGGTGGTAGGGTTTCCAATATCTACCATATCTGAACGTAGCATGAGGGTTAATCCTAATGCTCTGGACATAAATGCTCTAGCCGACAAATGGCCATAAGCACCCGCAATAGTAGTTTCGACTGTTTCTAAATCGATGCTTCGCTCGTTCGGCTCCAATTGGCTCAAGGGATTCTCTTCCAAATTAGAACATCCCCAGAGAGACAGGCCTAATGCCAACGTGATAAAATATTTATACATGTTCATAGTAATAGTTCCTTGTTGAATTAGAATTGCAAGCTTAAACCAACAGTAATGGACCTTAGATTAGGATAGTTACCAAAGTCATGTCCTTGGATTACATTGTCATCTCCTCGGCTTTCTCCCCCACTTCCGAAGTAGCTCACCTCAGGATCTAATCCAGAGTAATTCGTGAAGGTTAGGATATTTTGGGCACTAACAGCTATCCTTGCTGATTTGAACCTGATTTTTTCAGTTATGCCAGATGGTAAATTATAACCCAAAGCAATATTTTTAAGTCTCAAATAGCTTCCGTCTTCTACAAAACGAGAAGAGCGCTCACGTCCTCGGATCGCTGCTCGGGGGATATCAGTATCGGTATTTTGCGCTGTCCAAGAATCTAAAAGATCCGTTAGACCGTTGCTATCACCGTTGTATAATTGCACAGCAGTCAAGTTGTAGATCTCCCCTCCAACTGATCCTTGGAAGAAAAGGTTTAAATCAAAGTTTTTGTACGTAAAGGTATTAGAAAAACCAAAGGTGAAATCTGGATTTGGATCCCCAATAATTTGTCTGTCATTGTCATCAATGATCCCATTAAATTCACCTGCTTCATCTGCCACCTCTGCAAACAAGGGTTCTCCAGGAATAGGGTTTCCATTCCCATCAAAAGAAACAGCTTCTAAAGCTGTGCCTTCAGGAATCTCCCCACCTTGGTATACTCCTTGGTAATCTAATCCCCAGAAAAGGCCAATCGCCTCTCCTTCACGCAAAATGTAGGTAGAACCACCCGCAAAGTAGCCAGGAGCTCCACTTCCTATCAATTCTGTTCCTCCAGATAGTTCTATGATTTCATTTCGGTTTCTAGCAAAATTTAAAGCCGTAACCCATCTGAAATTCTTCTTATTGATGTTCGTTGAGGTCAACGAAAGCTCTAGTCCACGATTGTTAATTGATCCCACATTTCTGAGAACATCTAAATCTGTAGTTCCCAAATAAAAGTTAGAAGCTCTGTCAATCGCTAATAAGTCTCTTGTATCAATGTTGTAATAGTCTACAGTAAAGGTGATTTTGTCATCAAATAAGCCAAAATCTAGCCCAACATTTGTCTGATAGGAAGTTTCCCACTTCAAATCTGGGTTCGCTTCACGTGCCAGATCCACCCCAAAAGCTCCACCAACTTCTGAAGGAGGCTGAACACGGTAAATGGATAAAGATTCATAAGGTCCAATAGCTTGGTTACCAGTCAACCCATAACTACCCCTCAACTTAAGGTTGGTAAGGGTTGAATTCTCCACCCAAAAACTTTCATTTGAAATCTTCCATCCAACAGCCACAGATGGGAAAATGGCGTACTTATTATTGGCAGCAAAGTTGGAGGCTCCATCCCTACGAACAGTAGCGGTCAGTAAATACCTGTCTGCCCAGTCTAAATTAACGCGACCGAAAACAGACTCGATTTCAGATTCTGAGAAACGTGAATCAACGGTACGCTGATCAATTTGTCCAGCTTCTAAGTTATGCCATGAAAATACATCCGTGAGCAAGCCTCTGGCGCCTGCTTCCAGTCCTTCGGTGGTGCTTTTCTGGTAAGAATGGCCAACTGTTGCAGTTAAGTTTCCCTTCCCAAGTGCTGTATTATAGGTCAGGTAATTTTCGTTCAGCAGTCTGGTTCTTTTTACAGTTTCCAAAAACGCTCCCCCAGCAGAAAGCACAAAGGTTTGCGGCTTGAAATATCCTTGCCTACTGTTTTGCGTTCTGTAGCCCAGAGTGGTTTTGAAAGTAAGGCCTTTTAGGATCTCGAGATCAAGGTACATATTCGTCCTTGAGTTATCCGTTTTTGTTTCATTAACGATCTGTGTGGCTACAGCCCAAGGGTTTTCAATATCATCTCCTACCGTATTTTGAGAGAAATTCCCTGCATCATTAAACCTACCCACATCAGGAGCAAACCTGAAAGCTAATGAGATTACATCATCTCCTCCCCCATTTACAGATCCGACGGGATCACGTCCACTTGATTGAGTTGAAACACCATTTTGCTCACCTCTACTGGTAACACTGTTTATCCCAATTTTCAATCTATCGCCAACCTTTGCGTCTACATTGGCGAGGAACTGGATTTTCTCGAAATCAGAGTTGACAAGGATACCCTGCTGATCAAAGTAGGTACCTGAGAAGTAGTAATTTACATTATTACTTCCCCCAGAAATGGACAACTGATAGTTTTGGGTATTTCCATTTCTATAAATTTCGTTTTGCCAATCCGTATTTTCTGTACCCTGAGCATAAGGAGGATCTCCAGCATTGGTACGAATCATATTTTGATATTGGGCAAATCCGTTTGCATCTAGTAAATCCAACCTATTGGTCGTATTCTGAATAGAAAAAGTAGAATTAAATTCTACCACAGGTACACCAGCTTTCCCTTTTTTGGTTGTGACAAGAATCACTCCTCCTGACCCTCTTGACCCATAAATGGCAGTGGCTGAGGCATCTTTTAATATTTCAATCGACTCAATGTCATTTTGTTGCGGAAAAGCAGCTCCAATGAACCCATCAACAACTACAAGCGGATCACTACTTGCATTAAGGGATGAACTACCCCGAACGCGAATAGAAATATCAGCTCCAGGTTCTCCACCGTTTTGGGTTTGAACAACCACTCCGGCAGCTCGACCTTGAAGAGCCTGGCCTGCATTCAATAGGGGAAATGCCTGTATTTCTTCCGCTTTCACAGAAGACACACTTCCAGTCACATCACTCTTTTTAACCGTTCCATAGCCAACCAATACAACTTCTTCAAGCGTTGTAGCATCTTCAACTAAGTTGATTTTGAGATTTGTTTGGCCATTTACAGGGACGTTTTGGGTAACATACCCGATATAGGATACCACTAAAACAGCATCTGAGGCGGCATTTATGCTAAAACTCCCATTGACATCTGTAGTCGTACCAGTGGTAGTCCCTTGAACGGCGACGGTAGCTGAAATTAACGCCTCACCGTTTTCGTCGCTGACCTTACCCTTGATGACCTCCTGTGCATTGGCACTTATAAAACCAAAAGAGACACATAAAGCAGAGAGCCAAATCACTCCCTTTGCGAGTTCCATAATTTTTTGTAGCAGATAATTCATACAATCAAGTTAGATTAGGTTTCAAGCGCATACGTACTTGTCGAAACACTTGATGAAGTTGGATGTAGTCCTTCTAAACAATCAGAATTTTTGCTTTAGCTAGATAGCTTTTATCCAATGAAGATCAAGGCCATCAAACTGTACAACTAATATATTAAAAATTGGCGAACCAATTATTGGTTGACCAAAATTTTCTTCATTATTGTCGGTCAGGAATTGCTTTGTTTTTTGAGTGAAAAAAAGTGTTCATAAGAGATTCCAAAAGTTTCAAAAGAAACTTGCGAGCCCCATCAACTAGTTTCCCAGTTGCAGTTGGATTGAGCCTTTAGTTTAAGCCGTTTCATGGCTTAATGAGCATCTTGTAATGAGTAGAATTTGCTAAAATAAAAAGGGAGCGTCTGCCTAGAAGCTCCCTTTTTTGTAGCTGGAAATTCTATTTCCAAGTAAATATTTCCTGTGCGATTACAAGCTTATTCATCTTCACCTACAGTAGCCTCTGAAGTGTTTGGATGATAAGGAGAATTCGTATTTACATCAGGATTCAAATCCTCTCCTGCTACTCTTCCCTGGAAGTCATCCTCAAAAACTACAGTTTCCGTTCCTGAGTCAGAAGAATAGATCACGATATCATCAACATGATATACTCCGTCATTAGTAGAAGAATTTGAGTTGTACTTCCACTGGAAATTATGAGGACCGTCTATGGTCGTAGCTAAATGCTCGGCAACCATTTCAGAATCGTTAGGGTCTCTGGTCGTACTAGGAGCATTTGAAATAACTGTCTGACCATCAATGATCACGGTATAGTTTGGCGTATTGGTACCATCAGTAGCCCAAGTAATTTCAATGGGTACCCATACATCAGGCTTACCTTCTGGGAAATTGGCTGCAGCAATAGTTGCATCAGAAGCTCCTTCACGGAACTCATGGTTTGCATTGTCTTTAAGTCTTACCTCTACGATAGAGTTTTTTCCGCTCGTTGATGTACCCGTTACATTGATAAAGGCATCCTTAATATCCATATCTACAGGACCTGCAGCCACTCTATATAGGAAAGTAATTCTTCCGTTTTGGATAGAATCAACTCCTAATCGAAGCTCACCCGTATCGTCATCTCTGGTGTCCGTAATAACGGCATATCTGTTTTTGGGAGCCGTTACCTCTATTGTCTCAGTTGCTGTAGCTACTACTCCGTCAGAAGCAGTTACAGTCAATACTACTTCATAAGTTCCTTCCGCAGAAAAGGTATGGGATGGGTTCTCTTCATCAGAATTCCCGTCTCCACCGAAGTCCCATGCAGAAGTGAACGTTCTGTTATCAATTCCATTTACAACAGAATTGTTGGTGAAGGCATAAGTCAGGGAGTTATCAGCATCCACTTGTGATGTGAAGCTTGCAACAACAGTTGAGGGATCTGGATCTGGCTCTACCGGTTCAGTTCCACAGGATATCATCATGCTACCCACCACAAACAAAGACATCATAAGGACGATGTTCTTGTTTATTTTTGTTAATAAAGATTTCATGTCAATTACGTTTTTGTTGATAATAGTTTGAATTGAATGTGTAACCATTCGCAATGTTCGAAGGTCATATTGCTTTTTTGGCATACTATATTCACAAAAACAATTCTCGGTCGGTTGGTTGAGAACGTTCATTTTAGGTGAGATGTAGTAGTACCTAGTAGTCTCATTTTGTTAATTCTGCTAATCAAGTCGGTCCTTAACTTTTATTAAGTTTCTAGGATGGAAGCTTGCTAAGTAAAGGAGCGGCAAATTGGCAGACCAATAATTGGTTCACCACTTTGGTTAACCAATTTAGGATATAGAGCTTTAACCGCCAAATTTTTGAAGACTTTTTTAGTTGCCTAAAATACTGGTAAGGAAGCCCGTTAAACGACTCTCAAAACAAATACCCCTACATTCAGCTCAGGATGGCATCAACACACGCATCTCTCTGATTCTTAAGCAACTTCCACCTACCAGATTCTAATTAGGTCTGATGAAAGAATGTAATAGGAAGTCGAGTACCCGAGGTTTCAAATTTGGCATTGAATAAGGCAAATGAACTCCCATGACAGGGTATAACCTGCCTTCAACGGATATCAAGTTTGAATTGAAATTTGGCCTTAAGCTTCCTTAGGGTTAAAGGTTCAAGATTCTCGAAGTGTTACACTATACTCCAGAACATCTAACAAGTGAGCCCTCATCGCTATACTTGATTCAGCTGGGGACTGGTTGATAATATGTTCTACAATTAGGTTGTGTTCTTCAAGCGTCTTCTGAATATTTCCATCATTACATATTTCCAGCTTATTAAAATTGTGGATTATATCAGGAGTAATGATCAGCATCAAAGATTTTAGGACTGTGTTTTTGCTGGCTTCTGCAATTGCCAAGTGAAACATCAGGTCCTCTTCGATGGCCACCTCTCCTTTTTCCACTTTTTCCACATAAGCTTTGAGTGCCTTACGGATATTGACGATATCTTCATCCGTTCTTCTTTCAGCTGCCAATTGAGCAGCATGTTGCTCTAGAACCACTCTCGTTTCAACCAAAGAGGCAAAATCAGAATCTTCTATCCTTAACACATCCGAAATCAAGCCTTCCAATGCAGTAATTCCGATTCCAGCAACCTTGGTTCCACTTTGTGGAAGGGTTTTTAAAATTCCGTAAAACTCAAGTTTCCTGATGGCAGCCCTAACATGAGATCTTCCAACCCCCAGTTTTTCAGCTAGCTGACGTTCTGGTGGAAGTTTGTCTCCTGGCTTCAATTGTCCAGAGGTAATCAGACTTTTGATCTGATTCATAATCTTGTCGATCGGACTCTCAATGCTTATTTCCTTGAAATTATTTAACAAGCTAGACATAGAACTTTTACAATAATTGTGGCCAAATGGAAAATACTCAAACAATACAATAGAAAATAAAATGAATTCTTAAACTTCTGAAAAAACTGTTCACATTTTCCATTCCCAGGTTTAATTCTTTCACGTAAAATCGTCCCTAAGCTTCAGTTTGAAGTAAGCTCACGGAAACCTATTCCGGTAAGCTTACTTCTTTGCATTGCACCTGATGAAAAAATCAGGATGGGCGATTGGACTCTTTTTATTTTTGAAGAAGAACCTTCTTCATGACAGCTTGACCATCAACAGAAATGCGAACGAAATACAATCCATTTGCATAGTTGGTCAAATCAATTTTTTCACTGATAAGTAGACTTTTCCGCGGGGCAAGCGTTTCAATCAGTTCTCCTCGGATTGAATAAACAGAGAGTGTTATATCAGCTGTTTGTTCCATCTCCATATCGATCTGAATAAGCCCACTGCTAGGATTAGGCAAAATACGTAGCTTAGTAAGCCATTCTGTTTCAATACCTACAACATCTCCTACCATCACTTCGACAGTCTCTCCACATCCATTAGAATCAAGAACAGTTACATTGTAAGTACCTGTAACAAGACCAGTCGAATCAGCAGATCCCAATGTCCCATCCCATGAATAGGTATAGGGAGGTGTTCCACCAGCTACTACGATGGAAGCTGATCCCAGTCCACCACCTGATGTATCAGAAACAGTCGTAACTCCTATGTCTAAGGTATCACAAGAGGTGAGGAAATTATGTGGACCAGACCATTCGCTGGTGTCAGAACCCATGTTACAGTAAGATCGGACATACATATCGTAATCTGTATTGACCAACAATGAAGTGGTTGAGTCTACTAAATTCATGGTGGTTCCTCCATCGATTGCCACTCCACTAACACCCTCACCTGCGGCTACCACTAACCATTCAAAGGTCGCTGAAGTGGTATCAGACCAAGCAAATTGGGCGGAAGTTTTAGTCACATTGGTAACCATCACACTCCCTGGCATGTTACATTCTGGCTGAACCGTATCGACTACTGTAAACTGGATATTGGCGCGCTCATCTTTGGTATCGCTAATGTTGGAGGAAGGGGAAGAACTTGAAGTTTTCTTCACCACCAATAAGTCTGGTGCTGTAGATTCCCATCTCCATTTTAGAGATCCATCTCCAGAGAAGGCTGGTACAGATACTCCTGAACAATCCCAATCCACTGCTACCTCAATTGCTCCACCGGTATAGACAAATGGCGCAGAAAAAGGAAATTGCATCCATCCATTCGCCCCAGGAAAGTTGAAAAGGGTATTAAACTTACGATCAACCAATAGCGTGGACCCAGAAATCAAATTAGACCAATCATCAGCCATTGCCGCAGTGGCAGAAGAGTTTTTTACATACACTTTTAGGTTGGCATTTCCCGTTCCGATCACCACATTAGAAGAGGCCAATTCCCAGGCAACTTCAGTAATCGTTGAACCATTGGCAATACCAGCAGCTGCCAACTCAGCTGAGGTATAAATTTGAACAAATCTCGAGAATACTGTTGAAGAATTTGTATCAGACCGCTGGAATGGACCTCTTGTGCTAGAAGAGGATGAACCCATTCCAATTTGAGCTACCAAGGACATATTGGGTTTGGTCATAAAGGTATATGGTCCGGCAAAACCACTTGTCGAACCTCCACAATCTGTTTCTACAAACAAATCATATGAGGTCAAGGCAGATAGACCAGAGGTAGAAACGCTAGTATTGGCTGTTGAACCTGTATCCACAGCAGCAGCGCCAGATCCTGCTCCAGCCTCCACGATTTTCCAATTATATGTACTGGCACCCATGGCAGCATCCCAACTTAAGTCAGCAGAAGAAGATGTTACATTCGTTGCACCCAAGCAGCTAACCTGCGGACATCCAGCTGCATTGAATACAATCTGAATATTGGCTCGCTCATCTCTCAAATCTGATATGGTGGAAGATGGGGAAGAACTAGAGGTCTTCTTTACCACGTAATTGTTCGGTGCAGTAGATTCCCAACGAAATTTAATCGCACCATTGCCATTGAAGGCTGGTGTAGTTACTTGAGAACAATCCCAATCAACTGCTATTTTGAAGGTTCCTCCTGTATAGATAAAGGGGCTTGAAAAAGAGAAGGGCATCCAGCCATTCGCCCCAGGAAAGTTATTGGTTGTATTATACGCATCGTCCACAACCTGTGTAGCTCCTGAAATATGATTGGCCCAAGTATCAGAAACCGCAGCCGTATCATTGGTGTTGTTTACATAGATTTTTAGGGTCGCGTCTCCTGTACCAATGATAATATTAGACGAGGCTAGTTCCCAGTTCAATTGACTAATGGAAGCACCGTTAGGCACACCAGCAGCAGTCATTTCTGCTTCTGTATAGTAGATGATCCAACGAGAAAAAACAGTGGATGAATTTGTATCTGCCCGTTGAAAAGGTCCTCTTGTACTAGAAGAGGATGAACCTGTTCCGATTTGAACAGTAGTTTGTGCAAAGGCCCCTTCACCTATGAATAAGGATATGCAGAGGACAAATGCCGAGAGTAGATTTTGTAGTTTCATAATCTGGTATTTGAGTACAGTGTAGATTTATGTTGTTGTGCCAGCCTTGGTATAAGGGTCAATCTGACATTCCTGTTGTGGGAACCTTTTTGACCGTGAAGCTCAATACAGGGGGAGTTGATGCTGGTGGAAGAAATTCCTGAATAAAGAGATCCTAATGCTTTAGAAGGATCCAAGCCTTCAAAGAGGTAGGATTTGATAGGATCACTATAGCTGTAATGTTCAATGGAAGGCTGCTGAATATTATCCACTTTGCCCTCATTGCATATATAGACCGGGAAGGTGAGGTTCCAATTGGCCCTGTCGAAGACAGACATTGGTTCAGGCTCAGTTTCCAGTTCTGTTTTGCAAACGCTAAGGCGCCGCAAAAAGCCAATCGAACTGAACCATGCATAAGGAGTAGTAGTTCGCATGTTCAGATGTAAATTGTTCTATATATAAACAAATAAAGCAAATTGGTAAACCAAAAACCAAAAATTGGATAACCAATTTTGCACTTTATTTATATATTGCCCTTGAATGTAGTTTAATGAGCCTTTTTAGCTTGTGGCTATTAGGTGCTTTGAGCCTACAAAAGCGAACCCAAATATATACTCAGTACTGCTCCCCCAAGCCAACCCTCTATTTTTAAGCTCATGAAGTACTTCTACCCTATTCTGCTATTTTTCCTGGCTGTTTTATTTCAACAGGCACATGCAGCTGTATTCTTGGTGAATTCTCAACAATCATTTGATCAGGCACATGATGATGCAGCTGTGAATGATTCTATTATTTGGGAGGTCGGAACCTACGCTGACATCTACATGGATATCGACAAAGACCAATTGTTCATTGGGACCAAAGAATTAGGAGAAACGATTTTTAGGGGCAACTCCAAAGTTAGGATTGACGGAGACCACATCACGATGAAAGGCTTCCAATACGTAGGAGGAAACATTGGAACCAGCGATGTATTTGGAATCTATGGAAGCTATGCCTTGATCACCCAAATCAATATCAGGGCCTATACCTCCTACAAATACCTTCGAATTCGGGAATCTAGCCAATACTGTGTGGTGAGTTATTGCAATTTCGAAAATAGACTGAACTTAGATGACCAAAATATTCTTTCCATTCTTGTGGATTCCAATCAGCCTGGTTACCACAAGATTCAGCATTGCTCCTTCAAGAATTTTGAGGGAACAGGAAATGATATGGGCATAGAACCGATTAGGATTGGGTTGAGTTCGCAGGCCAATCGAATCAGCCGTTCTCTTGTAGAATACTGCTATTTTACAGGCTGTGATGGAGATGGAGAATTGATTTCTTCCAAAGCTACCCAGAACGTATACCGCTTCAACACCTTTGAGAATAATACAAAAGCGGAGTTGGTATTGAGGCATGGATCCGAAGCCATTGTGTATGGAAATTTCTTTTTACGAGGAAAGGGTGGTATTAGAGTACGGGAAGGGCAAAATCATTATATCTACAACAATTATTTTGAAGGCCTCAATGATAGGGCCCTTTATCTCCAAAATGAAGCTTCAGATCCATTGGATAGTATCATGATCGCCTTCAATACCCTTGTAGATTGTGAGGAAGTAAGGCTCGGGGGCGTCGGCAATAACAAGCCTACCCATGTATTATTTGCCAATAATATTTTCACAGACCCCAAGGACGATTTGTTTAGAGAACCCACTGGAACTGAAACATGGATTGGCAATGTTGCCTTTGGGGACCTCGGAATGACTTTGCCAGCAAGTGGATTAACCATCATCAATCCATTGTTAGTAGAAAACAGCCTTGGATTTTGGGGATTGGATTCGTTAAGCCCTGCTATTGATGCTGCCCAGATGGGCTATCCCCTTCTTCCCCAATTTCCAGGAATGGATTCCATTGATACTGCCATCATGTTTGACCTAATGGGGCAGGATCGACCACAGATGGAATCGAAAAAGGATTTAGGAAGCAATGAATACCCCCATCACATCCCGATCCAGCCGATAGCAACAGAAGCCAATACGGGTCCCAGCTACATTACTTCTGATGTTAGTTCAATTGACATCAACCATGAAAGAGAAATTGACCTTTTCCATATTTACCCTAACCCTGTGGACAATCAATTGACCATTAGTCTACAAACTTCCTACACAGGCAAAATCAAAGTAGAGATTTTCGATCCAGCAGGTAGGATGATACGAGAGAGCATCCAGGAATTAACAGCTGCTTCAGACTTGGTTATTTCCCAGGGAATGATGGACCTTTCTCCAGGGGTTTACAGCATCAAAGTCAGCCTTAGTAAAGCGGGTTCAGGCATTACAAGCACCCAGTCTAAAACTTTTCTAAAGAGGTAGCAGCATAAAAGGAATTAGGCAAAGTCCAACGACCTCCCTAAATGGGAATTCGTTGGGCTTCTATTTTGAATTAAGGGTTATGTTAAGGGCACTTTTGACAAAGGCTCACATCATTTAAAAGGATTCACAATCGCCTTCATAGACTTCTTCCCCACTTCTCCTTCAGCATTGTATCCTTCTGGCATCTTGACTACTCCAACTTCCTTTTCATATCGTTCATATCTAGACAGCATTGACTGAAATAGGTAAGGTTCAATAGTTGAGATATCCTTTGTTTCCGCTGGATCAGTCTTTAGGTTATACATTTTCCAGCTATTGTCTCCCAATGGAATGTTGTTCTTGACGATTTTGTAGTCTCCCATGAAATAGGCAGAATTGGCAGCGACCTCCATCGGTACCCCCTCATCTTCTTTGTAAATCGGGATGCTAGGATCTTGAATATGAGGAAGCATGCTCTTCCCTGTTACTGGGACAAATCCCTCATTTGCAGTAGTTGAAATACCTGCAATGTCGTAAATGGTGGGGGCGATATCCGTAAAAAAGCAAAAAGAATCGTCTCTTTTGTTCGTCGGAATTCCAGCGCCAGACATGACGTATGGTACTCTCAGTCCTCCTTCACCTGTATAGTATTTATAAAAGGAAAAAGGAGCAGCAATGGCTGAGGCATATTCCGGACCGATGAATCCATAGTACCTATTTCCTTGAACCTTTTCCAAATTCCTTTCATAGCCTTGGCGCTTAGCCCAAACCATAATCCCTGCGTAATCGCCTCCGTCAGGACCATTGTCTGAGGTAACAATAAAAATGGTATTATCTGCCATCCCATTGTTCTTCAGGTATTGAATATAGCGACCAATATGATGATCCATGGCTTCCAACATCGCTGCCATCATCGCTATATCTGTGATTTTTTCTTCTTGTTCCTTTTCAGAAAGCTCATCCCATTTTTTCATCTTATCAAAGGTCGGATTCATTTCCGCCTCTTTCGGTAATATGCCGAGTTCCTTAGCGGTCTTGAAACGCTTTAGCCTCAACTCATCCCAACCCGCCTCATACATTTTCGTGTACTTTTCTACATATTCTTGGGGAGCCTGAACGGGCGCATGAACAGCGAGGAAGGAGAGAAAAGTAAAAAAGGGTTCTTCCTTGTTCTCTTCCTCATCGTGAAATCGAATCAATTGATCTACAAAATAAGCTGAGGAATAAAAGTCTTTGGGCAATTCAGTCTGCTTCCCATCCTCAAACCAAGTCACTTCAGATTTGAAGGGCAAATAGCCAGATCCATTGAAATTGTCTGCACCAGAGCCTCCCAAAATAAAGGAACGATCAAAACCTCTTTTATTGGGCAAGGTCTTTTCATCATGCCCTAAATGCCACTTTCCTGCCACATAGCTGTTATAGTTCACTTCCTTCAATCGGGTTGCGATGGTTTGGACATTTTCTGAGAGTACCCCTTCATAGCCTTCAATTTCTTGGTATTTTTTAGGGAGCATTTCTGGAAGGTTGGCCACTCCATTTAGGTGGCTATCCGTCCCTGTCATCAACATAGCTCTCGAAGGGGCACAAACTGGGGAGGCATGCATATTTGTGAACATGAGGCCATTGTGAGTAAGGCTGTCAATTGTCGGGGTTTGAGCCTCTCCACCATAAGCTCCAAAATCCATCAAACCTGAATCGTCTACCAGAATCAAGACGATATTAGGCTTGAGGTCAGCTGAGATATTCTGGCCAAACCCTTTCTGACTGAAGGCGAATAGCACAAGAAGGATAAGGAAATAATATGATTTCATCTTGGCTTACTTGTTAGGGTTATTCTTCACCAATTTCAATATCTCTTGAGAGGTCTCATGACCTGAGTTTTGGTTTTGTCCCGTTACAAAACGCTTTTCTTGGTCCACTACAGTCAAGGTCTCAAAAAAGTCTCTTCTTCCCGTGCTACATTGATAATCTGCTCCAGCCTTTTTTAGTTCTTCTTCAGGATGGAGGGGAGTAAATTCTATGTTGAGTTGATCAAGTTGACTTTGGGTCACACCCGTCATGGTTCTCCCCTTGATTAAATACTCTCCTGTTGTGTCTTTGGCCGTGGTAAAGGCTAAGGCTCCATGACATACACTTCCAAAAATAACATCAGAATGATAATAGGCATCAGATACCTTTTCCCCTAGTTCCATTGAGCCCAAATCATAAGCTGCTCCCCAACCCCCCGCGAAAAACACCACATCATAATCCTTAAAGTCTATCTCAAAGACGGGAATTGATTTTTTCGTTTTTTCTTGGAAGATTTCATCCGCTAAATAACGCTTATCTTCAGGGCTTATAATGGCTTTTTTGAAGGATTTAGGATCGATGGGAATAAGCCCTCCTTTTATACTTGCCACATGAACCTCCATGTTGGCGTCTTGGAATTCGTAGTAGGGAATCGTCATTTCAGAGCCAAAGACACCGGTTGAATCACCACTTGTCTCCCCAGGTTTGCTTAATACCCCATGACTAGTCGTAACGATCAAAGCCTTTTTTCCATTTAGGTTAAAGGTCTGTCCATCATAGTCTGGATGAAGGCCTCTTGACTTTAGGATGGATGAACAACTGCTCAGGCCTATGGCTGCTATGATCAAAAATATGGAGGAAATAATACCTTTCTTCATTGTATGTTTTTTTGTTTGCTGAAGGCAAGGTATTGGAATGGGTTGGGCTTTGTCCTCAACAAATGTTGAGAAATGAAAAAGCTTATTTTTTATTTCGAATTCTACTAAGCTGGGTTGGGGTAATTCCAATCATCGAAGCGATAAAATGTAGGGGAAACTTTTTTAGGAGTCCTGGATTGTTTTCAATGATATAGTTGTATCGTTCTTTGGCATTACCTGTCAGAAACAAATATTGGCTCTGAGCGATATCAGCCATTTGCTCCATCAGTTGTTTTCGAATCACAATGTTCCAGGCAAGATTGGTTTCAAACAATTTTGTAAGCTTGCTGATGGGTGCCACCAAAAGCGATTGATCTGCTAGACACTCTATTCCCAAGGGAGAAACTTCGATTCCTTTTAGTCTAAATGGGTCAATGATAAATGAGTTGTTTTCTCGAATTCTTGCCGTGATTTCATCCCCATTTTCCTTGTAAATTATGATTCTAACAGCTCCTTCGGGTAAAAAGGCAATATCGGGTCCGGCGACAAAGGGTTTTTTGAAAAACTCTCCCTTTTTAAAATTCACTACCTCAAACAATTCCAGTATCCCATCTATCTCTGTTTCCTTCGGAAAGGTAACTTGATCTATCATATATTTCTTGAGAGACTCACGCATTTTCGTTCAACCTAAAGTTTCTGTAATCAGCTTTACCATATATATATCAATTAAGTTACCAATTCTTATTCGTTCCTCTACCCCTTTTAAAAAATAAGAAGATGGACTAAACTATTGACCTTGTCCACCTTCTATTTACAGAAAGCCTATTTTCTGTGATAAGCCATCTTGAGCAGCTTACCTATATCTATAACCATCATAACTTACTCGCATGGGATTGTCCAAGGCTATAATGACAGGCTCTACATCTCTTGGTCCGGGAGCACTGTAATTGACACCCAGAGTAGGTGTGGTACCTGGCCCGCCTGGATTGTAAAAGGGGGAATAACCACCTTCCAGACTAGGGATTTCCAAAAAAGTAATGTTGCGAGCTGCTGCCTCATCTCCTTCTAAAATTATATCTATGTAATTGTCTCTATCCTCCACATAGCACTCATCATATGAATCCTGTGCTAACCCCAAATCAGACAAACCAATGACGCGAAGACTTCCTCCTAAGACCTGAAAATCCTGACCAACCTTGTCTATCAAAACAGTATCCCCATTCTGTCCCAAAGCATGAATGATAAAATATTTCTCAAAATCTGTAGGCTTCACTCCTCTTACGCCATCTGGAGAGAATCCTCCAGTTGTAAGAATACGTAAACGAAAATCGCCTCCCCCATAAAGAGCAAATTCATCATTGGGTACCACACTGTTGGCAAAAGCAGCACCAGCTACTCCCTCACCAACAGCCTTGGTTCCACAGTAATTTAGTTTGGCCCCTACCAAACGAGGTCCGTTGTTTTCGTCATATGGACTGGTAGTAGTTTCCCAAAACATACCTACCGCGCTTTTGATCTCTTGGTTAGGACCAATAAGCATCAAGGGAGTTCCATCATCCACAATGTCTACCCTTACTGGAAAACGAGCAGCAGGATCAGAACTTGGTAAGCGGTTACATACCTCCCCAAATAGGACTACACAATTTCTCTCGTTGTATTCGTAGTTAGGATTCATTCCTGCAAACTGTGGAAAAACGACCTCGCCCGTATTTAGTGTAATTTTGAAATCTTCCGGATGAACATTTTCTGAAAGTACGGGCCAGCTGAAGACAATAGGTTGACCATCAAGGCCCAGTGCACCATCTTTCAGGACACTATAATCTACATTCCCTCTGTAAAGAATAGTAACTCCGGGTGCAAGGGCAAGTTGAGTAAATACTCCAGTATTTTCGGGCTCGCAACTTGAATCATCTAACCAGGCAGCACCAGCAGCGATGGCATTTTCCCTGCTTACTTCGTCAAAATCAACCTCAATGATATCGGCAAAGCCTACACCAGCTGAAAGAATCTTGGCTTCCTCAGACCAATAATCTGCATTAGCTAGGTTACTGTTAAACAAAGCGTCATCTACTCTTTCTTCAATGCATCCGCCTAAGAGTAGCATAGCTAGACAACTTGTGAAAAAGGTTATGTTGTTCATTTTAGTGCTGGTTTATTGTTGAAAAATGGTGTAGCTCAAGTTGATGCCAATGGTATTCCTGAAAATGCCAGGGATATCGTAAATACTTCCTGTGTTTTCAAAAACACGACTCATTTCAGAATTAGTAGGCAGGGCATTGAGACCAGCCCAGAATATCACTGAAATATGTTGTAAGGCATTTTCTTTCTTTTGCCAAGGTCTCCATTCATAGCCTGCAAATATTCCTAGTTCCCAATGGGTATCGTTCAGGATTTCTTCGGGGTTATTGTCTTCGGTTAATTCTCTCCAATGGTGCTCAACATTTAAACCGTAGAAGAAATTCTTCAGTTTGGAAGTAGGCTTAAATCCTCTAGAAAGCTGAATCCTTAGCCAGCTTGGATTTTCCTGAATCCCTGTTTCTTCATAGATATCCGGAAAGCGATTGGGATAATTGACAAAGGCTACAGAAAGCTTATACCGATTTAACTCTGCAGAGGCCCAAGTACTCCAACCACCAGCTGTCGTATAGGCCAACAAATCCGTTTGAAGGGACAGCTTCAACCTGGTCTCATCAGAGGATTGTGCCCATAAAGAGCTGGTTAAAAAGAGGGATAGACATAAAATGCTCAAATACCGCATATTACTCGATTATGTTTGAAGTTTGATCTTGCAAATCTATTTCAAACCACAACCGAAGTACATTAACAAACGCTAAGAAATTGAAAGGAGCTAGTCGACCTTGGAGGCGATACGGTTTCTAATTCTGCTCAACGAAACAGGCGTAATACCTAAGACATTGGCAATGTATTTGTCTGGAGCTCTGCCAATTATATTTGGATGATCTTTCGCATATTTGCGATATCGCTCCTCAGGTGTGAGCGCAACAAAGGATTCAACACGTTGGAAGGCTTGTTTGACGACCTTTTTACCCAGAAAGCTCATGTTTAATTGAGAGACATCAGGATTCTTGGAAGATAGCTCAAAATAGGAAGTATAATCGATGGAATACACCTTGGTTTTCTCCAAAGCCTGAAAACAAAAATGAGAAGGCTCATCAAATAAAACTGCGTGGATATTCCCAAAAATATAGTACTCCGGAAAGAGCTGAAAAGTAATCTCTTCTAATTTTTCATTCAAGAAATAACTTCTGACCATTCCCTTCCTGATGAAAAAAAGCTCTTTTTGGGTAGCGCCTCTTTCCACTAAGACTTCACCCTTTTCAACCGTCCGTATCGTGAGATGTCTGAATAAGGGAAGTAGGCCTTTTAGATTTGCCATTCGATTGTACAATTATCATTTGAGAAGATCAGAATAGAGAGATCGCGATAGGTTACTCTTACGTTCCTTTAAAATAAACTTTCCAGCTGAAAAAAGTTAGGCATCCTTGTATTTTATTAAATGGGACTCTTTGGAAAAAAAGCTTATTCACCTAAAGAAAAAGCACTTACAAGCAAAGGCTTGTAAGTGCTGGTGATTTTATTTCTTCTCACCAATTGGCGAGGGTCTTACTTCTTGTAAACAGGTTTGTAAGAAACTTGATCCACAACCATTTTGGCAATCACCTCTTTCATAATTTCAGAAGTTCCCCCATACACGGGTGCAATTCGCACATCGCGATAGATGCGTCCAATAGGATATTCTTCCATGAAGCCATATCCCCCAAACATCTGTTGACACTTGTAGACGATTTCATTCAATAAGTCTCCTACTCTCATCTTGAGCATAGAACATTCCTTTACCACATTTTCTCCCTTAGCCAACCTAAAACTCGTTTGATACATAAAAGCTCGATAGGCTTCCATTTCTGTTGCCATTTCAGCAATCTGGTGTCTCAATACCTGAAATTTGTTGATGCTCTGGCCAAAAGCCATTCGCTCAGCAATGTATTGTAAAGTGATGTCCATCACGTACTCAATCAGCCCCATACAGGCTTGAGCACCTGTCAATCGCTCAACTTGAAGGCTTTCCATCATGTAGTAAAAACCTTTGCCTTCCTCCCCAAGAAGGTTTTCCTTTGGAACACGGACGTTGTTAAATGAAAGTTCAGCTGTATCTGAGATACGAATACCGACCTTGTCCAACTTGGTTCTTGAAACCCCTTCAGCATCCAAATCCATAACCAGCATGGACATGCCATGTTCTGTTCTAACAGCCGCAACCGTATAATCTCCATAATAGGCATTGGAGATAAAGGTTTTGGAACCATTGACAATGAACTCGTCTCCAACAAGTTCGGCAGTCGTGCGAATTCCTTTCAAGTCAGAGCCTGCATTGGGTTCAGTCATAGCCAATGAACCGATCAATTCTCCACTGACACTCGGCCGAAGGTATTTGTCCTTGATAAAGGGAGAACCTGCATGAATAAGGTAATTCATCGCCAAATAGCTATGTGCTGCCACGACGGTATAAAAACCCATGCTGCCAGCTCTTCCCAACTCCTCACATAGAATCGTTGAATAAAGGAAATCGAGGCCCATTCCACCATATTCCTCCTCCACCTCCAGACCCAGAAATCCCATTTCTCCCATCTTGCGAAGGGCAGATCGGTCTGTTTTACTTACTTTTTCCCATTCGTCTAAATGAGGGATGATTTCCGCTTTGAAGAAATCCTGAAGAGAACTTCTGAATAATTCGTGCTCTTCGGAGAAGAATAAATGTTTCATATAGATGCCTTTTCAGTTACCAAATAGTTGTTTGACTCTTATTTGCGGAAGGGTCAGGTTCACCGCTTATACGCTTACTTTCGAAAACGCTTGAATGACCTCAGCTGCCGTCTTGATGGAGGTAATTTGCCCAACTCCTTTTCCTGCCTGCCAGAACTGTACGTTGTCGTCAAAAGCCGTTTTGCTATAGTTCTTTAGCCCACGGCTCATGAGGTACATTCTGGCATATTTTTTCAGTTTGGGCCTTCTTAACATAAAGTTGATGACAGGACCCGTTCGTAATCCCCCCTTCATAATATCGTCAGTTTTGATGACAGATGAGTTATTTCCAGCAATTTTGTTGGTCCATACAATATCATCTTCCTCTGCATCTACAATGGCCTGCTTATAACTATCTGTAACCTTGCATTCTTTGGTAGCTAAGAAGCGAGTTCCCAATTGCACCCCAGCATATCCCATATCCAGTGCTTTTTGGAAATCATCAGCATTCCCAATTCCACCAGCACAAATCAAGGGAATATCTAGCTCGTGCAATTCTTCCATGAATTGTTCTGCGGATTGGATACCTGTCTGGCCTCCCCCTCGCCAATTGATACAGTTGATTCCATCCACTCCAGCATCTCGCATCGCAAGTGCTATTTTCTTATTGGGAACATCGTGGTAAACTTTGATTCTGTGTTCATGTGCAGTCTTAACAACAGCATGAGGCTTCCCTAGGGAGGTTAAAAAGAATTTAATCCCTTCTTCGATAGATATTTCCATCCATCTATTCATCTGCTCGTGGTACTTCTTATTCGCCCCTCCAAAGATGGTAAAATTGACCCCAAAGGGCTTTTTAGTCAGTTTTTTAATCAATTTCAATCCTTCTCTAAAGTCATGACCATACAGGGAAGTCATAGAAACAGGTTGAACCACCCCAAAACCACCAGCCTCTGAAACGGCTGCGATTAATTCTGGATTTGAACCTGGATACATGGGTCCACAAATAATGGGAACTTCAGCTCCCGTGTCTTGTAGAAATTGTTGGGTAATAGGTTTCATACGTTGTTTTTTAGTTGGCGAAATAATTGGTCTAGGTCTAATTGATTCTAATTGACCAGAATCATATCTCCGTCATTGGCAAAATGGATTTTTCCCTATGGCCAATAATCGGGCTTAGGGAGGTCTGGAAATGTAATTCTAAAGGTTTCAGCCCCTGCAAAATTAGGGGCTAGCAAACGTTCTCTATAAAACTCACCACTAGCTCCGGCATATTTACCCGTACCTCCTGTAATGGCGCCTTTAAATTTCTGCCCCTTTATTCCCCATTCGAAAAACATGACTCCGTGAATGGTATCAGTAGTTGGTTCATACCATTCACTGGGGTTTTTAGCCGACCTAAAGGCGAAGGTAGCAGTTTGTTCCAAGATGACTTTACCATCCAGTTTATCACACTCTCTTGCAGCCGTTAAAAAGGCTTCTATTTTCTGTTTATGTGTCTTTTCCGGGAAAATCAGGCGATCTAAGGAGGCTCCAATAAAATCACCTGAAATATCTGTTAGGATTCGATTTACTGAGGAAAAGTTTCCAATGACCTTATCAGGATAAAGGGGGTTAAATTTTCCTTCCCCCACCATTTTTAATCCTCCTGAAGTTTTCTCAATGAAATCTGGGTCATTGGGATCAAGGTCCAACGGATTTTGGCAACACTTGTCGTTCTCGATAGTCCCTCCCACATGCATAGGACCTCCACCGTGTAGCATCAGACCATTTACGGGTAGATTTTTGCCAACAAAGGAAAGGTAATTTCTAGGAATGAGTGAACGAATAAGGGGAAGGCGCGCTAAAATAGCCTTTCTTTTTACACCAGCTAGGGCCCATGCAAAGGAATGGTTCCATGTTTGCCCAAACTTATTGGCATCTGAGATGGTATCTACAACCAACATATCTTCAATTTTTTTGCGAGTAATGAAGTGATTCCTGTTCAGGCATCGCCTGCGTTAGATTTATTTTGATGAAAGAGCAAGTTCTGATATGCCTTTCCTTGTAAGTAAAGCTTGGGATTAGCTTGTCTTCAAGGCAATCAACTAGGCTATAATATTCTTCTCTTGAGGAAAATGGCACATATTACCTAAATGATAAATAAATTTAGCACATTTATACTATTCATAAAAATTAAATAGCACTACAGTACTAATTTCTGATATGAAGTTGAAAGAGAAGATCATTATGAAGGCGGTTGAGTTGTTTAATGAGAAGGGAATTCCTTCCACCTCACCCAACCAGATTGCTGCGGCCTTGAACATTAGTACGGGTAATCTCACCTATCACTACAAGACAAAGGAGAGCCTTATCCGTGAGGTGTATGAAAGAATGCATGAGGAGTCTCAGGACTTTATTCAATTGGAAGGCTACCTGACCTTACATGACTTTAGAAAGATCATGGCTCGTTTTAGGGACTTCATGGATAAGCACAGCTTTTTTTTCCATGATCTTGTCTTCATCATCAGAAATTACCCTGAAGTAGGAAAGCTATATGAGGCTAGCAACTTGATGCGCTTTAAACAGGGACGCCTGTTATTTGATTACTACATAGAAACTGGAAGAATGATTCCTGAAGAAAATGGGATTAATTATGATTTCCTGACTCACAATGTATGGATGGTAGGGGCTTTTTGGAATATTCAATCCAAGGTTATTAGGTCTACGGCCTTTTCCCAAAAACCAATGGATATGCAGGATATGACCTGGTACATGATTCTGCCTTATCTGACCGAAAAAGGAAGAGAGGAATACGAGCAGATCAATGAGTTTTTGGAACGCCAGGAGCAACAATAAGAAAAAGGCTATGAAAAGAGTATTTAACATTTCATTATTCGTCTTAGCCCTTCTGTTGGTGGCTGCTCTTTTCATGGTCAATAGCCTGACAGACCTCAGAACAAAGGATTTAAAAGGAGGTATCAGTCCAACCCAACTTGCAGAGGGGAAAAAGCTGTTGGAGGAAATGCAAGAAGCCTATGGAGGAAAAGAATACTGGCTAGCAAAGGGAAAAGGAAGCTACGAGCAAATTGCAGAATGGTATGGCAATACCCTAGTTGCAGGATGGGATACTATTCCCCAGCACTTCAACATGACTTCCACCCTTGGAACAGACAATTGTTTCATGACCCTTCTTAATGGCCCAACAAGAGGAGAAATATGGGGAGTAGAAGAGGACAAAACCTATTCCCTCCAAGCTTATGAAGAAAAGAAGTTCGTCCAGAATAAACAGGCGCACCATAAACTGATTTATAAGAATTACTGGTTTCAGTTCCCTTTTCGGATCGATGAAGCACCCATCATTGCTTATGCTGGAGAAGGCACCGTTGAGGGAAAAATCTATGACTTACTTTTCGTCACATGGAAAACTGAAGCACCCAACGCTGACTACGACCAATGCATCTTATACATTGATAAAGAGACTCGACATATTGAATGGCTACATTTTACGGTGAGGGAGATATTTACCTTTATCTCCTTCACCGCACATTTTACTGATATCAAAGAAGTGGAGGGAATTCTCCATCCCTTCTCCATGTATGTTTCCATCGGTCAACCAGACAAGAAGATTGCCAAGCTACACGAAAATCATTACCAAAGAATTTGGTATAATCACTAGGATCTCCTTGCTATCCCAACTTAAGCTCGGACCAAGGTCCCGTTATGGCAATAGTATCTCCACTTTCCTGAATGTTGACAAACATCGTCTTACCAGATGGAGAGAAGACAGGCCCAGCAAATTCAGAATTAGAATAACGATTGACAGCAAAAAGAGAAATATTCCCTTTCTGGTCCACAAGGTGTATTCTGTTCAACTCTCCATTGTCTTCACAGATAAAGATATCTCCTGTAGGGGAAATGGTCAGGTTGTCACACATATGAAGAACAGATTTGCTCTTGGATTCAATGAAGAGCTCCAAGGTAGCGGGGCTTTCCTTTTCCCCTTCTTCTCCCTCATTCTCAGATAGTACATAACGAAAGATTTGCCCACACTTTTGACTTCCTCCATTGGTACAGGCAATAAAAATTTCTCCTTTTCCCATCCAAATTCCTTCTCCTCGTGCAAATCTCGCAGCACCTGCTTCAAATCCCCTTTGTCTTAGGTCATCTTCGGGCGTATCAATGTTTTCTAGCGTAATCCATTCTACCTCATATGCCTCATTCTCCTTCACCTTCTCTTCTTCCCAATTCCGTGTATCGCAGCTTTTTTGGCCCTTAATAACCAGTGCCTGAAGTATTCCACCTCCAAACATATTCTCTTTGCTATTTGGGATAAATCTATAAATCAACCCATCCGAGCGGTCCTCCGTCAGGTACACAATACTTGATTGCGGGTCAACTGCCACTGCCTCATGGTTGAACCTACCCATGGCTTTGATAGGCTTTGGTTCCGCCAAGCCTTTCGCAAATGCAGGCACTTCGAATACATAACCGTGGTCCTGTTCGGCAAATTCATCATTTCCATTGGTTACATCCTCCTCACAGGTCAACCAACTGCCCCAAGGGGTAATTCCTCCCGCACAATTTCGATAGGTACCCGCCAGGCTTAAGTACTCTTCTTTGACCTGTCCTTCTGTTTCATCAAAAATCAAGGTAGTAGTACCGCCAACGCCAGGATTTTTTCTATAACCAGCGTCATAAATAGGAAGTTCCAAATATCCCTCCATTTTATCCTGCTCACGCCCAAATGGACTGTTGAATAAGGCCTCTGTAGCCAATGCTTCAGGATTATTTTCATGGTTCCTTACAATCACAACCATTCCTTCCCCATTTAGAAAGGTTCCCATGCCATCGGGCCTTCCAGGAACGAGAAATCCATCGCTCATTTCAGTGCCGGATTTGGAAATGATGTTGTAAGAAAAGCCTTCGGGAAGGTCAAGGTAGTTACCGGGATCAGGTTCCAACTTAATTGTCTTGGGAATGGTAGCAGTTTCCCCACTGCGATTGACACAGCTATACAGCCCCATGAAGCCTAAAGAGACCCATGCAGAACTTTTGACAAATGATCTTCTGTTCATGCTTGAATTAGGTTATTGAAGTTGCTGTAAGAATCGATTATTTGAGGGAATAATCAAGAAATTTTCATATTTCTCGAGCTACAAATTATGCCCATACCTTCATCCCCATTCACTAGCTTTTTTTAGGATAAAAAATATCGATTGTTCTTTCCAATTTCTACTAAGGATGAGCTAAAAAATCATTTTAGAAAATATTTACTAAACTCCTTTTTTCCTTTGTAATGGATTATGCTTGATATATATTCACATAACCATTTATTAATATATGATCCAAAAATCCAATAAAGCAGCAAGAGGTACCGTCCAATGCGACAATACTTCCATGAACCTTCTCAAAGCCAACGACTTTGTGGCAGAAGGTATCAGAAAAATCATGGCTGAGAAGAATATTCTTATGCTCAACATTGTTTCTTCGCCTGGAAGTGGGAAAACCACCCTTCTGCAAGAAACCGTCAAACGAATTGGAAACAAAGCTCGAATCAAAATCCTTGTAGGAGATTTAGAAACCGAAAGGGACGCAGAAAGGTTGCGAGAAGTTGGAGGGAAAGCTCTTCAAATTGTTACAGGGGGAATCTGTCATTTAGAGGCCCAAATGATTTGGCAGGGAATTGAGTCCTTGGATATCTCTGATACAGATATTCTCATTGTGGAGAATGTAGGTAATCTTGTTTGTCCAGCTTCTTTCGATTTGGGCGAGGATTTACGAGTGACAGTCATTGCCACCACAGAGGGTGATGACAAACCAAAGAAATACCCAAAAATGTTTCTCACCAGTGATATGATGGTGGTATCAAAGGCGGACCTCCTCCCCTATTTACCCTTTAGCGTTGATGCAGTAGTAAAGGATGCGAGAGAGATCAACTACGAGTTGGAAGTTATGACGGTAAGTAGCCTGAATGGTGATGGAATCGATCAGTGGTGTAATTGGTTATTGGATAAGGTAGCTGAAAAACAAGGTCTGAAGGCTGAAACGCCCGCATGAAAACTTGGTTGATTCGTATTCGTGGAATTGTTCAGGGAGTAGGATTCAGACCCTATGTATTTCAAAAAGCACGTGCCCATCATTTGTTAGGCTATGTGAGCAATGGTCCAGAAGGAGTAAGTATTTCCTTTCAAGCCACTCCTGATCATGCTTTTTCCTTCTACAAAGAGGTTCTGGAAGAAGCACCTTCCTTGGCTAGAATTACAGATCATCAGATAGAAGAAATAGATTCTACGTTCTTTGACACATTTGAGATAAGAGACAGCCAAAAAGCGTCAGTCAATCAGGTGTTATTTACGCCAGATTATGCCCTTTGTCAGGATTGTAGAGAGGAATTAAGAAATCCTTCTGATAGACGTTATGGATATCCTTTTATCACCTGTACCAATTGTGGGCCCAGGTTCTCTATCATCACGCAACTTCCATATGACAGAGAATACACCAGTATGGATTCCTTTGATATGTGTCCTAGCTGTCAAGAAGAGTATCATAACCCTTATGAACGGAGACATTATTCTCAAACGAATTCTTGTCAGGAGTGCGGTATTCAACTAAGGCTTACTACTACTGCTGGCCAAGTGATTTTCATAGGGAATACACAAGAGATTATCCAGCATGTATCCACCTTATGGAAGGCTGGAAAAATCGTAGCGATCAAAGGCATTGGGGGTTATTTACTTTGTTGCGATGCCTATCACCAGGAGGCCATTGCCTTGCTTAGAGAAAGGAAACAGCGACCCAGCAAGCCTTTTGCGCTCATGTATCCTTCCATTGAAAGTCTAGAAAACTTCCATCTTTCAACCGCCGAGTACCATGAGCTAACAAGTGAAGTATCGCCTATCGTGCTTCTTAAGCCAAAGACTGACCTTCATTTGCCAAATGGGATTACTCATGGATTGGGGAAAATAGGAGTGATGATTCCATATGCTCCTCTTTTTCAACTATTACTAGATCATCATCAGGGTCCAGTAGTGGCTACTAGCGGGAACATCAGCAGATCTCCAATCATGTATCAAGATGAAGATGAAGGTAAGTTTGAAGGAATAGCAGATTTCGTCCTCGGCAATAATAGAGACATCCACATTCCGCAAGACGATAGTGTCGTTTGCTACAGTCCTTTGAACCAGCAAAAGATCATCATCAGAAGATCTAGGGGAATGGCGCCAAACTACTTTTTTGAGGAATTAGCACTTCCAACAGAAAATGTGTTGGCTTGTGGAGCAGATTTAAAATCTTCCTTGACCTTCCTACACGAGGGCAATGTATTCATCAGTCAATTTCTAGGAGATTTGTCCTATTATGATACACAAATCGCCTACAAAAAGGTGCTTAGCCATTTCCAAAGGGTTCTTGGCAAAGTGCCCAAGGTTGTCCTTCATGATCTTCACCCACAATACAGTAGCACTTTTCTCGCAGGAACGATTGCCCATGAATTAGGCATTCCATCTTATGCTTTTCAACACCACAAAGCACATTTCGCGGCCATTTTAGGTGAACATCAGTTGTTTGAAAGTGAGGAGCCCGTCTTGGGAGTCATTTGGGATGGGACTGGGTATGGAGAGGATCAACAAATTTGGGGTGGGGAATTTTTCCTTTATCAGGACCAAAGGATAGAACGCTCAGCCTATATGAATCCTTTTCCTCTTGTAGGAGGTGATAAAATGGCCAAAGAACCTAGACTTTCTGCCTTGAGCCTATGCCCAGAAGAAGATAGAGTCAGAAAAAAATTCAAGGCGACAGAACTTAGAATTTATGATCAGGTTCTACAACGTTCGAGACAGACATCCAGCAGTATAGGAAGAATATTTGATGCCGTTGCAGCCCTAGTAGTCAATTGCGATGTGCAACATTTTGAAGGGGAGGCAGCCATGAAACTACAGACTTTGGCGGAAAATCATACTGGAAAGACTGAGCCATATCATGTGGATTTGGAAGATCAAAAAATACTAACAAAAGACCTTATGCGTCAAATCTTAGCAGACTTAAAGCAGGGATTAGCCAAAGAGGAAATAGCCTTCAAATTCCATCTAAGTCTGGTATCAATGATCAGGAAGGTTGCTGACTATCTCAAGTGTGATAAAATTGCCTTTAGTGGAGGTGTATTCCAGAATGCCTTATTGATCGATCTAGTGATCCAACAATTAGGGGAGGATTACAAGCTCCATTTTCATAAGCAGTTAAGCCCGAATGATGAAAACATATCCTTCGGTCAGTTAATGCTATATCAATTTTTACATCCTAAATCGTAACATATGTGTCTCGCGATTCCCGGTAAAATAAAATCCATAGAAAGCCAATACAATGGCATGGTTCGGATGGCAAAAGTATCCTTTGGCGGCATCATGAAGGAGGCCAGTTTAGAAATGGTTCCCCATGCCAAGGAGGGAGATTACGTCCTGGTACACGTTGGTGTGGCCATTTCTGTGGTAAATGAAGAGGAAGCCAAAAAGACCTTTACCTACCTTGAACAAATTGGGGAACTCGAAGAACTCCAAGAGATAAAATCGCACTTACCCGATCCCTCTACCTATCGATCTGACCCTTCTTCCACCCAACATCCAACATCATGAAATACCTAACGGAATACAGAGATCCAGAACTCGCCAACCAATACCTGGATGAAATAAAGAAAACAGTTACTCAACCGTGGAAAATCATGGAAGTATGTGGGGGACAAACCCACAGCCTGGTGAAACACGGGATCATTAACATTCTCCCAGATGAGATTACCATGATTCATGGGCCAGGTTGCCCTGTTTGTGTAACGCCTTTAGAAAAAATAGACAAAGCCATACATCTTGCAGAACAGGACAATGTCATCCTCTGTTCTTTTGGAGATATGCTAAGGGTGCCGGGTAGTAAAAAGAGTTTACTTCAGGCCAAGGCCGAAGGTGCAGATGTCAGAATTCTTTATTCTCCATTAGAAGCTGTCAAACTAGCCATTGATAATCCGGAAAAGGAAGTCGTCTTTTTTGCTGTGGGTTTTGAAACCACTGCGCCTGCTAATGCACTTTCAGTGGTTCATGCAGAAAGACAGGGAGTAACCAATTATTCCATCTTAACCTCCCATGTCTTGGTTCCTCCTGCCATGGAGGCAGTCATCAATGATCCAGAGAGTCAAATCGATGCCTTCCTCGCAGCAGGGCATGTTTGTACCATCATGGGCTTGGAAGAATATTACCCTATCGTAGAGGACTATGATATCCCTATTGTAGTAACAGGCTTTGAACCCGTGGATATTCTACATGGGATTCTGATGACGGTCAAGCAACTAGAAGCGAAAAAAGCCAATCTGGAAAATCAATATAGCCGTGTAGTAGCAGCAGAAGGCAATCCTAATGCAAAAAACGTTATATATCAGATTTTTGACATCAAGGATAGAGCCTGGCGAGGTATTGGGACCATCCCCGAAAGTGGATATGAAGTAAAGGAAGAATATGCTATCTACGATGCCAATAAAAAGTTTCATATAGATGTGGAGGAAGCTCCCGAATCAGCAGAATGTATTGCAGGACTGGTTTTGAAAGGGATCAAAAAACCCCAGCAATGTCCAGCCTTTGGAAAGAAATGCACCCCTCAAAATCCACTAGGCGCTCCGATGGTAAGCTCCGAAGGTGCCTGTGCCGCTTATTACAATTTTAGCAATGCCATTCACGAATTGGAACAGGTAGAATCATGAATCAATCAACCCTACATATGCAGCTTAGCTGCCCGATGCCAAAGCTAGACTTTGACATTGTTACACTCGGTCATGGAAGCGGAGGATTGTTGACCAACCAACTGCTAGACAAAGTGATCATGGAGGCCTTATCTAATCCTATTCTTGACAAAAGACATGATGGGGCCACCCTTAATCTTTCGGGCAAAATGGCCTTCACGACAGATAGCTTTGTAGTATCTCCTATTTTCTTTCCTGGTGGAAACATTGGAGAATTAGCGGTGAACGGTACTGTGAATGACCTTGCCATGAGTGGGGCCATCCCTCAATATTTATCCCTTAGCTTCATCATTGAAGAGGGACTGAGAATTGAGGAACTATGGAATATCCTACTTGGAATAAAGGCAGCTTGCGACAAAGCCGGTGTCCAAATTGTTACAGGCGATACCAAGGTGGTAGAGCGAGGAAAAGGAGATCAAATCTTTATCAACACCTCTGGTGTGGGAAGTATTCATCCCAAAGCCCATATTGATTCCGACCGAATCAAGGTTGGGGACAAGATCATCGTGAGCGGGGCAGTTGCTAGCCATGGCATCGCGATCATGTCGGTAAGAGAGGGGCTAGAATTTGATACGACCATTACCAGCGATACAAAGTGTTTGAATCATGCAGTCATGTATTTATTAGATGACTTTGGTGATTCAATCAAAATTTTGAGAGATCCCACCAGAGGGGGAGTCGCCTCCACCTTGAACGAACTGGCAAGGGATACCCAATTAGGGATAGAACTATCTAGCAATCGCATTCCTATGCTTGAAGAAGTCAAAGGGGGCTGTGAATTGCTAGGGCTTGATCCTCTATATGTTGCCAATGAAGGAATCTTCCTGACGATTGTAGAAGCGGGTTCAGCTGATGCCATCTTAGGGAAGCTACAGTCCATTGAAGGCTTTGAGGATGCTGCTATCATAGGCGAAGTGGTAGAAAATCATCCACGTCAGGTAATCCTGAACTCGGGAGTAGGAGGAAAAAGAGTCGTCCACATGATGGTAGGTGAACAATTACCCAGAATTTGTTAAAAATGCTTCATACTGATTCAAGAATACAATCGGATTTGGTTTCCAGCATTCTCGTCTTCCAGGGAGAAGAAGGAAACCCCTTACTCGCACCTCGGGGGGTGTCTATTCATAGCCATAAACTTCTGGTTTCCGATACCGGTCAGAATAGGGTGTTTATTTGGAATAACATACCGGATTCCCCTTTCCAATCTCCAGATATCACCTTAGGTCAATCCAATGCTTCTGGTGTAGGGAGGAATTCAGGTGGGAAAGTAACTGCCTCTACCCTACTCTATCCATCAGGTATTTGGACAGATGGTCAAAGGCTTATTGTAGCTGATGCCTGGAACCACCGCGTCTTGATTTGGCTTAGCTTTCCGGAGAAAGATGGGCAAGCTGCAGATGTGGTGATCGGACAGCCCGATTTTACCTCAAATGAACCTAATGTGGAAGGTATCGCAAGTCCTCCTTCTGCCCAATCTTTGAATTGGCCCTATGGGGTATTTTCTGATGGTACCTCCCTTTGGATAGCAGATACGGGAAATAGAAGGGTGCTTTATTTCAAAGAGATCCCATCACGATCATTCGTAGAAGCCAATGGGGTCATTGGCAAGGCAAGTTTTACCGAAAGAGATTATGATCATAAAGATGCCATTTGGCCATATTCTGTGAAAATATCTCCTGAGGGAAAAATGGCCATTACCGATACGCAATATTACCGCGTTCTGCTTTGGAACCAATGGCAAGATGGATTTGACAAACAAGCCGATGTGATCATTGGGCAGCCTTCCTTTGAAGCTAATGGCCAAAATCAATTTGGTTGGTTCCCAGAAGCCAATACCCTCAATTGGTGCTATGACAGTTGTTTCTATAAAGAAGGATTGTGGGTAGCAGATACGGGGAATAGCCGGATTCTTTGGTATCCCCAAACCCCACAAGCGCATAATACCAAAGCCATAGACCTATTAGGACAAAACAACTTCCAAACGGGAAGTGAGAATAAAAACAGCATCCGAAGTACAGAAACCAGTTATTACTGGCCCTTCTCCCTAAGTATACAAGGAAACATTCTAGCTGCGGCAGATACGGGCAACCATAGAATCATCATCAATCACTTAAAGGAATAATTTATGGAGGAAGGAATTAGCTTGGCCTTTGCCTTATTTGTAGGCTTTGCCCATGCTTTTGAAGCAGACCATTTATTGGCTGTGAGCACCTTGATTTCGCGGTCGAAAAGTACTCGGGAAGTAGCCAGCAGTGGCTTAATTTGGGGTTTAGGGCATACTTCGACGATTTTTTTCATTGGGCTTTTGTTTATCGTATTCAACGTCCAACAGCTCAAAACCTATTTCGACTATTTTGAAATACTGGTAGGTATAATGCTAATCGCTCTTGGTATTTTCAGAATGATCAAAATGAACAAAGAAGCTCGTGGCACACATGAGCATCGAGAAGGAGAGGCATACAGCATTGGCTTGATACATGGCTTGGCTGGAAGTGGAGGATTGATCCTACTTGTCATGGCAGACTTAAATAGTACACAAGAAGCCTTAACCTATTTGGCCCTCTTTGGACTAGGCTCTGCCTTAGGCATGTCTGTCGCAGCCTCTTTGCTTAGGCTTCCCCTATTTGAAGGAAACGGAAAACCCATGCGTAAGAAAATATTCTCCTTGCTTTCTTCCCTTTTATGTATAGGATATGGTATATCCATTTTGTTACGATTTACCTAAGCACTGAAATGATGATGGATAATGTTGATCCCAAAGAATTTCTATTGTTTGGCTTGAAGCACTATGAACTTGGCATAGTTAAGGAAGAGGGAAAGTACATACACGTGGAAAAGGACTATTTGATAGAAATTGAAGGCCCTTCCCTTTTCAAGCTCATGCATAAGGGACAGGTTATTGCTCCCTTTGGTTCGGTAGAAAGCCTATGCGATTTCCTCAAGCAGGATATCTCCCTGAATTATGGATAAAAAAGAACTACATATCATTGCCCTTTCCAAAAGTAAATCCAGCCCTCAGAATTACGTACTCATTCTGGAGGAAAAAAGTGGGTTTAGACGAATTCCCATCATTATTGGAGCTTTTGAAGCCCAAGCTATAGCTATATCCATTGAGGACATGAAAACAGACCGTCCTCAGACGCATGATTTGTTACTTACAGCCTTAGAATTGGGGCAGAGAACATTAAAAGAGATTGTTATCTCGGCTTATGAGGATGACGTTTTTCATGCGAGCCTAGTTCTAACTCACGAAGGAAAAGAAACGATCCTGGATGCACGCAGTTCTGATGCCATCGCACTGGCCATCAGAAAAGCCTGCCCTATTTTCACCTATGAGTCCATTATTGAGAAGGCAGGAATCGTATTAGATAGTCCCAGTAAATCATTTGGAGAGAAGCGTAGCCTGGACAAATATTCCCTCAAGGAATTGGAATCCCTACTAGAGGCGGTCCTGAAGAAGGAGGATTATGAAAGTGCACGCAAGATCAAAGATGTCATCAAAAAGAAAACTGGCTAATTTTCCGATCTTTGTAGGAAAATGAGTCAAAATTGAAAAACAAAGAGAAAATCCTCTTATCGGCGACCAACTTGTTTAATGAAATGGGCGTGGTCAACGTACGCCTCCAACATATTTCCGATGATACTATTATTAGTCTTGGGAATATTGCCTACCACTTCAAAAACAAGGAAGCCATCGTCAGTACTATTTTTGAGGCGATGGAGAAAAGCTTAAAGGAAGCACTAATTGAATATAGGCATACGCCCATATTCGCCAATATGGATAGGATTTTCGGAAGCATAGAGGAAGTTCAAAGCGAATATGGATTTTTCTTTTCTGACCTGATAGAAATCAAAAGAAACTATCCTAAGCTGTTTGAGAAAATTTTTCGTTTTTTCAGCTGGCAGGAATTTCTCTTCCATGAAATCATTCACTTTAATGTATCAAGAGGAGCCTTTAAACCGATAGAAAGGCAGGAGGAAAAGGCCTTTCTAGCTAAATTGTTAGTCCAGTCTATTAACCTCTATCCTGCTTCAAAACTCCTTTGGACTGAAAATTTGACAGATAATTCCAGTCTTTCTTTTTATATCTGGCAAATTTTACTACCATTCATGACCAATATTGGAAGAGAGGAATATAATGTGTTAGTCAACCAAAAAATTCAAATTTCAGATTCAACTGATGAAAGTAGCCCTGGATAAATCGTCTTATAAACTTCTTTTGGCCTACAAAAAGGCCACTTCAAAGGTCGATCAAAAAGGGAATGAAGAAGACTTTGAATTCTTGTATGACGACCTTTGGTTACAAGATGCAGTGGTCCTGGAAAGAGTAGTCAAACTCAATGGAACCTGGAATCTTTTTCTCCTTTTTGCTCATATGAATAATCCCTTATTGCTGATTCATCGCTTCATCAAAACCCAATATTCATTTGAGAAGGCCATGCTAGATGCCGTTTACATGAGGAGGTTGGCTGGCAAAGATCAGCGTGGTACCCTAAAACTCAACACAAATCAATTCCAAATCTCTAGTAACTAGTCCTACATGAACAGTACGAAAAACAGAATACTAGAAGCTGCCTTGGAACTCTTTAATGAAAGGGGGCTAAAGAATACTACCCTTCAAATTATTGCAAACAAACTGGACATTAGTGTAGGTAACTTAGCTTATCACTATAAAAATAAGCCTGAAATCATCTCCGCACACAATCAAAGCCTAGAGGAACAAATAACTGTGGCCCTCTCTCACTTTCGCAATTATCCTAACTTCCTTGATTTTCAAATTCAACTGGACCATATCTTTGAGGTTATCGAATGCTATCAATACATCTTCATCAACATAGGAGAGATTAAAGCCTTGAATCAGGATACCTTTGAAACGGTCTCTTCTTTCCATTCAAAACTCATCCTCCAACTAGAAAGCCGCTTGGAGTACAATCTCGAACGAGCAGTCATCAATGTTATACCTGAAAAAACAATCACCAAACTAGCCTCAAATATCGCAGACTTAATTTTCTTCAGTCCTACCCATTCTCTCTTCGAATCCGAAATAATTGCCCAAGATAAGTACCAAAAGATTTGGAGTACCCTCACACCTATCCTTAGCCCCAAAGGCGCTTCAGAGTGGAATACACTTATTTCCCCCATTCTTACACAGTAGCCATTCACATTTAATACTTGGAAATGGTAACATTCTGGGGATTCGTACTAATTAGAATCATTCTGAATTAGAGTAATTTTACCACTTTTTAGAAAATTCTTTCTAAAAATCCCTTGATACATGATTTTTTTCTCATATATTGGGTATAACATATATTGTTGATTCACTCTAAAGACTACTCGTATGGCAAACGTATTGTGGCTTCAGGGCGGAGCATGTAGTGGTAACACTATGTCTTTCCTAGATGCCGAAGAACCCACTGTAGTGGAACTCATCACTGATTTTGGACTCAATATCCTTTGGCATCCAACCATAGGCCTGGAGATTGGCCATCAGGTGGGGGATCTTCTCAACAGCTGCATCAGCGGTGAAACCCAACTAGACATTTTCGTTTTTGAAGGTAGTATCGTCCAGGGGCCCAATGGCACTGGAAAGATGAACTATTTCTCTGACAGACCTATGATGGATTGGGTAAAAGAACTATCTGAAGCTGCCCAGTTTGTCGTAGCCATTGGAGATTGTGCTACATATGGTGGTATACCTGCCGTTCCTCCCAACCCATCTGAATCAACAGGCATGCAGTTCCACAAAAGACAAAAAGGTGGGTTCTTAGGACCTGACTTTGTTTCGAAAGGTGGTCTTCCTGTGATCAACATTCCTGGTTGTCCCGCCCACCCGGACTGGATAACGCAGATTCTTGTTGCCATATCTGTAGGAAGAATTGGCGATGTATTGATTGACGACTATCACAGACCCAAAACATTCTTCTCAGATTTTGTTCAGAATGGATGTACCAATGCGGTTGCCTTCTCGGAGAAAGTAGACGGGCATTTTGGTAAAAGAGGTGGCTGCCTCTTTTACGAAGTTGGGTGTAGAGGACCAATGACACATGCAAGCTGTAACAGAATCCTCTGGAACAGACAAAATAGTAAAACACGCGCAAACCACCCTTGTCTAGGGTGTACAGAGCCAGGATTCCCGCATCATGACCTGAAAAAAGGAAGTGTATTTAAGACGATGAAATACCTTGGCTTCCTTCCCAAAGAAACGCCTCCAGGTGAAAGCAAACTGGCTTACTACTTCAAAGCAGGAGTGGGTAAAGTGTTAGGATCTCCAGATGCAGCTAAGGCCTATGGAGACTCAAAATAATTTATACAACAATTTATCACTCAAATGTCAGTCTCTTCAGGCTGGCCCCTAACTCAATAAAAAACCATTTGAAATGGCTCAGATAAAAGAATTAAACATCTCCCCAGTAGGGAGAGTGGAAGGAGACCTTGATGTCAAGGTTTATATGCAGGACGGGGTGGTTACCAGAGCCCATACCCAAGCAGCCATGTACAGAGGATTTGAAAAAATCCTTGTAGGAAAAGATCCTCAGTCAGGCTTGATCGTAACGCCAAGAGCTTGCGGAATCTGTGGGGGATCTCACCTATATTGCGCCTCTTCAGCCCTGGATACAGCCTGGGGTACCAAACTTCCTCCAAATGCGCTCTTACTCCGTGCTATTGGTCAGGCTACAGAAACCATACAATCTATTCCACGTTGGTTCTACGCCATCTTCGCCACCGATATGGCCAATAAGAAGTTTGCCAACAAGCCTCTTTATCAGGAAGTTGTCAAAAGATTTGCTGCCTATGTAGGGACATCTTTCCAAAAAGGAGTTACAGCTTCAGGTCGTCCTGTAGAGGTATATGCCCTCTTTGGTGGTCAGTGGCCACACTCTAGCTACATGGTACCCGGAGGTGTCATGTGCGCCCCCACCTTGAAGGACATTACTCGGGCACATGCCATCATGACCCACTTCAAAAATGATTGGTTGGAGAGCGTTTGGCTAGGATGTTCGATCGAACGATATCTTGAAATCAAGTCGTGGGATGACCTCATGGCTTGGGTAGAGGAGAATGAATCTCAAAGAAACTCGGACCTTGGTCTTTTCATTCGCGCTAGTCTTGAGTTTGGATTGGATACCTTTGGACAAGGAGTCGGTAAATATCTTGCATGGGGTACTTACCTTCATAAGGACTTGTATCAAAATCCTACCATCGAAGGAAGAAACAAAGCTGTGATCAGCCCTGCTGGTTTTTGGGATGGAAAACAATACTATGAGGCTGACCACAAACAGGTCATGGAGCATGTCAAGCATGCCTGGTACGAAGGACAGGCTGATGCCTTGCACCCATTCGATCAGCCCGCCCCTACAGGTTCAACCAACTCCTCTATCCTGGAAGAAACTGACTTTAATGGAAAATACTCATGGTCTAAAGCACCACGCTTTATGGAGTATGCTGCCGAGGCAGGTCCACTAGCCCGCGTCATCATGAATGCAAATCCTGCTAACCTGGATCATCAAATCAAGGATCCTTTGTTTGCAGATATCATGAAGGTCAAAGGACCTAGTGTATTTACAAGAACATTGGCCAGGGTTCACGAAGCCCCTAGGTTGTATAACCTCATCAACGAGTGGCTGACGCAAGTTGATCTGGATGCACCTTTCTATATCAAGCCTGAAGAAAAGGACGGTATTGGATGGGGCGCAACAGAAGCTGCCAGAGGTGCCTTGGCACATTGGATCGAAGTCAAAAATGGCGTCATTGAAAACTATCAAATCATTGCTCCAACCACGTGGAATGTAGGACCCAATGACTCCTTTGGACACTCTGGACCGATTGAAGCTGCCCTAGAAGGAACCGAAATCGAAGATCCACACGATCCAGTCGAGGTTGGACTCGTTGCCCGTTCGTTTGATAGTTGTTTGGTATGTACGGTACATGCACACGACGAAAAAACTGGTAAGCAGCTAGCCAAATTTAAGCTGTAATTCCTAGTCTCACATCACAAAATGAAAGTCTGGCTTCTCTCAAGCCAGGCTTTCAAATATTCATCCAATGGAGCAGATAAGCATTCTGGGATTTGGAAATCCTGTCAGAGAAGATGATGGCGTAGGAATCTATGTCATTGAAAAACTAAAAGAGAGAATCCAACATGACCATATTGACATACTGGACATGGGGACCTCCGCCTTTGAAGTCTTATTTCAACTCAAAGGAAAGGATAGAATCATTTTCATCGATGCTGTAGTCAATACAGGTGAGGAAGTGGGTACGCTATACAAACTGCCTGCCTCTGAAATTGAAGGAGCCATTAAGGATGATCCTTTGGTCTTCCTACACAGCTTGAAATGGGATCAGGCACTTAATTATGCCAAGAAAATCCTGATCGATGACTATCCTGAACATATTGATGTCTACCTGATAGCGATTGAACATACCCGTTTCAATACAGAAATGACCCAGGCAGCCATCGATGGAGGAGATCGCTTGGTGGAAATACTTGTAAGTGAGCTTAGTGAGGCATTAACCGTTAGCTAGTATGATCATTCCTCCCAATAATTTGGCTCACAGCATGAAGAATCATCATGAGAGCGATACTGTTTTCATCGATCGAAACCATCTATACTTGCCAAATTCAATCGTTTCTCAAGTTTTTAAAGAGGAAGAGAATGCTTTTCTGGCCTTCTATCCCGAAAAAAAACTGTTGCTGCTAAGTCCTATTTCGAATGCCTTTTTCAAAAAGCTTCACCCGACTACGCAACACATGTTGAAACGAAAAAACTTAAAAGGAGATAAGTCTATTGCCCTTCACGAACTGCTGATTGATCACGAACTCAATGTTTCATCCGAACCCTTGAAATACGAGTTTAGGGAAAAATCAACTGTCTTAAAGATTTACCTATCCTAATATGGAAATAGACCCGAATCTACATTCCAGCCCTTCACCTGAGAAAAAAGGTCAAGCCATTGATATGGACTTTATCTCAGACGAAAGTTGGATACAGGATTCCGAGGTTATTTCTCAGATCAAAGAAAAGAGAGGGAGATGGCATGTGAATATGTTATTCTTCTCGATCTACTCGCCTATGCGAATGCTCGTCAGGCAGATAGACCATTACCATTCAAAGAAGAAGGCAGAGACATTCGCAAACATATTTCTAAGGGGAATCAGAAAAGACCCTAGAGGAACATTAAAAAGGAAAGACTATGGTTACCATATTTGCGCAAACTGAGCAGCTCGATCATATCGAGCGCATCATCAAACAAGAGGACAGACTCATTGAACTTATTTCCTTTCAAACAGGAGCCTTTGATCCTGCGCAAGAAGGGCATAATCTATTGGTGAAGGATGAACAAATCATCGTACCGCTTTCCTGGAATTATCTTGCCCCCCCCTATTTATTCCCTGAGAATATTCCTTTCTTGGCAAATAATCTTTTGGGCTTGGTTTTTCACCTCCTTGAAAATGACAGGAAGTCATGGGAATACCTCAATGGGACACCACTTTATCAGGATGTGGAGAACATCAACAAACTGAAATACGGAATTCCCCTTTCTCCCCACCCGCAAGATCCAGCAACATATAGAGAAGCTCATAATGAGGCCATTTTCCATCATTATGGATTGCTTAGCGATGGTCCCAAGGCTCAGAGTGCCGAGGCTTTTTATGAGAAAGCCCTTGAACTTACAGCAGAACCGGAGTTGGTAGCTTTTACAAGCAGAGAATTGGCCACTCGTTACATGGACCAAAATCTGCCTTATAAGGCCGAACCTATTCTGAACAAGGCTTTAGATGCTTCTCTTTCTTCCGAAAGTGAGCATGCCTTGAAACTGATTCGGGTAAAAGTGTGGATGCAGAAATTAGTCGTTCCCTATCACCCTGAGCAAATCGAAAAGATCAAAAAGGGTCTATGGGAGGTTTTGACTTACCTTGAAAACAAAGGCGATCAAGTTCAAGCAGCTATGTTATTGGTTGATGCAGCGCATATTGCCAATATTTCCAAAAGCTATTCTGAATCACTCGGCTATTTGAAAAAGGCTATTTCAATTTTTGAAGAGGCAGGTATGCATGAAATGGCGGGTTCTGCCCATATCAAAAAGGGCACCTTGCTATTTACCTGGGCACAAGACGGCAATCCACAGTTTTATAAGGCCTCCATTGAGGCTTATCAAAGGGCCCTAAAAGTATTTACCAAAGAAATTAGGCCTGATGTGTTTGCTGACATTCACCATAATCTGGCCGTGGTATATGCAGAAATGCCAGCTGATCCCAAACGCAAGGGAATTTGGGCAGGTGTCTCGGCTTCCTCTTTCCAGGAGGCTCTTTCTTATTTTACCAAAGAAAATTTCCCGTATGAATACGGTAGTATTTGCAACAACTTCGGAAATGCCCTATCCAAGTTCCCTGCAGCTGTCCATTCGGATAATCATGAAAAGGCACTCTACTATTATCAAGAGGCTTTGTCAGTCAGGAGTGTTGCTTATCCCTACGAACGTGCCCTATCCTTGCTGAACTTCCTGGAGGCAAGTTGGAAGGTAGGTAATGATCCAGAAAGCTTTAACGAGGAAAGATATAAGGATATGGTGGAGAAGGCTTGGGAGGTTAAGAAATTGGTCAAAGACATGGATATCCTGTTAGAAGCAGAAACTCATTTGGACAACCTATACAAATTAAAGCAACTCGCTACTAAAGAATCAGCTAATGCATGAGTTATCTCTAGTTAGAAGCATCTTTGCCACCCTCAAAGAAAGCCTGGAACCCGACGAAATGGAGAAGGTATCTCAGGTTAGCTTAAAGGTCGGCAAACTGGCCAATGTTGAACCCATTCTGCTTCAAAACGCCTACAAAGCATTTTTGGAATCTAATCCTGAATATGAAAGGATTAAATTAGACATTCAACTTGTTGAGATTGTGGTTCATTGCCAGACGTGTGGCCATAAATCACAAATTTCTCATTACAAGTTTATATGTAGCCACTGTGAAACCCCCACCAATAATATCATAAGCGGGGAAGAACTTTTGATTCATCAAATTCATTTTGATTCTGTTCATGCTTGAGTGATTCTTTCAATAGACTCAGCTCCTCGGTAGGTAGTCACCAGGAAACAAGAGAGACTATTTCAATCTCCTTTTCGTAAGGCAAGATTAATCGATTGTTAAGGCCCCAATTCCAGCCTCCCAAAGGGCTTTGTTAAACGCCTTAAGGTCTTTCGCTAACCATTCTTGTGCCTGAGAGTCATGCACCTTCCATTGCTGGTCCAACTCTTTCTTCCGTTCGAGAGAGGATGCATTCACACGGGGGATTTGAGACTCCGTTGCATTGATCAAATAGAGATAATTGGCAGAAAACTTATTTTCAAAGTTCTCGACATCATCGTAGGCTTTGGACTTTCGTTGAACCATTTTATCATCCCATGCTTTTAAGCTGTCGATGAGTTTGGCACATGTGGTCTTTAGTTCTTTATCGGTTAACCTAGCTTTAAGCTTTTTCAATTGTGCATAAACCGATTGAAGCTGATTGACCCTATTGTGCATGGCTGTAAGGGTTGCTTCCATCTCTTGCATGATGTCATGGTAAGCTTGGAATGTCTCGCTTGAAACCTCCATCGTAGGGTTTTCGACGACCTTTGCTTCCTGTGTATAGGTTTTTCCATCAACCGTCATGATAATCGTATAGGTTCCCGGTGCGACGCGATGCCCACGATAACTTCCCTCAATATAAACGCCCCTTACACCTGGCATGGTCTCATGTCTCATGTCCCATACCAATCTATTTAAGCCTTCCTTTTTGGATAGGGTAACAGGTGGAGGGGGACCGCCAGCATAGGACTTAAATGCAGTCGATTTTTTAGAGGTAAAAGAACGAATGATTAGCCCGTTTTTGTCCTTTATTTCAATGGAAACATGCTTGCCTTTATCGAGTCTTGGCAATTCATAATAGACAAGCACCCCATTGGCAGGATTTACCCCACTCAAAGAAGCGGCTCCTTTAAATGAGGAAGTATTGCTGTTGTTAAGTGGGCCATACCAATGCCCATACATGGCTTCTTCTGGCTGATAAAGCTTAATCCCTTTCTTGGATTTTTGATGAAGCACATTCAGATCATCCAATATCCAAATGGATCGACCAGATGTTGCTACGGCTAAGTCCCCCTTGTGAACTTTTAGGTCTAGTATAGGGGTAAGGGGTAGGTTCAACTGGAATTTTTCCCAATCTGATCCTCCATTCCAAGAAACATATATCCCTTTCTCCGTACCTGCATAGAGCAAGTCTTTTCTACCGGGATCTTCCCTTACTACTCTCGTAAAGGAGCCATAAGGAATGCCATTGTTGATCAGCTTCCAACTCTTTCCATTGTTAGTCGACTTGTAGATCGCTGGCGTATAGTCGTTGAATTTGTATTTGGTCGTAGCGATATATACGGTGTTCTTATCGTGTGGAGAAATTTCAATCGCATTCACCAAGGCTTCTCCTAAGTCTTTCGGCGTAACATTGACCCAATTTTCTCCTCCGTCGCTCGTCCTGTAAACCTGTCCGTCATCACTTCCCGACCAGATGACGCCCTTGCTGTGAGGAGATTCAAGAAGATAACTAATGGTTCCATAATTTTCTGCCCCAACGGCTTCCACCGTCAGAGGTCCCCCACCCTTTCCCTGCTTTTCATCTAGGTTTCGGGTCAGGTCTGGCGATACTTCTTCCCAAGTCTGACCAAGGTCCCTCGTTCTCAAAACCAATTGGGCTCCATGATAGAAGGTCCCTGGCTCGTGCCGCGACCAAATGATGGGAGAATTCCAATTGTAGAGGTATTTCATGTCTCTTGCCGCCATTCCTAAAAACTGAATTGGGGCTGCAACAGCTGGCATAGTTGCCCCCGTCTCCTGATTTTTGGCGCGCATGCTTCCTAGGTAACTTCCTCCCATAACATACTTGGGATTGTCAGGATCAAAGGCCAGAAAAGCGCTCTCTCCCCCTGCGGAGGATTCCCAATCTTTCCTTCCAATCTCTCCAGAATAAGGAGAAAGCGTAGCAATTTTGAGAGATGTGTTGTCCTGTTGTCCTCCGTACAAGTGGTAAGGCCATAGGTTATCGGCATTCAGGCGGTAAATCTGTGCCGTAGGCATCGTAGCCTGAGTGGACCAACTCGCCCCTCGGTTAAAGGTAATAGCTGCTCCTCCATCATTGGAGATTACCATGTTTTTTGAATTCTTAGGATTGATCCATAGATCGTGGTAATCTCCATGTGTCCCGCTCAATCTTTTCCAAGTTTTTCCTCCATCAATAGACCTTAAAGCAGGCGCACTCAAGACATAAACCGTATGCTCATCCTGCGGGTCTGCAAAGACCTCTGTATAGTACCAGGCTCTTTGGGTCAAACGATTGTCTCCACTTACCATAGACCAGTTTTTCCCTCCGTTACGAGACACAAAAAGCCCACCTTCGTCTTTTTGAGAGTTCCCTTCAATCAGCGCATACACCTTATCAGAGTTGGCTCTGCTCACAGAAATCGCGATTTTTCCTTTCTCCTTTGGGAGTCCTTTTTCGATTTTTGCCCAATTTTTTCCTCCATCTGTACTTTTGTACACTCCGCTTCCAGCCCCTCCACTGATCACCTTCCAAGGCGTTCGTTGATGCTGCCACATACCAGCATACAAGACATCGGGATGGTTCATGTCCATGGACAGTTCGCTACAGCCCGTAGAGTCGTTGACAAATAAGATTTGTTCCCAAGTCTCTCCTCCATCTATAGATTTGTAAACCCCTCTTTCCTTATTAGGGGCATGGAGCGCACCTTGAGCAGCTACATACAATATATCTGGATTAGTGGGATGAATGGCGATTCTAGCTATGTGTTGGGTAGCTTCTAGTCCTATTTTTTTCCAAGTTTTCCCTTCATCAACTGACTTATAGACCCCATCTCCATAGGATGTCATGACACCTCTTGGGGCATGTTCGCCCATTCCTGCATATAGGATATAAGGATGAGATTCCGATACAGCAATGGCCCCCATAGAACCTGTTTGAAAATACCCATCTGATATGTTTTCCCATCTTTGCCCCGCATCAGTTGTCTTCCACAAACCTCCCCCCGTGGTACTCATATAGTAGGTCAATGGGTCTCCCACAACCCCTGTTGAGGCAACAGATCTTCCCCCTCGAAAGGGACCGATGAGGCGGTATTTGAGGGGATTGAAATATTCGTTTGCTGTTTGGGTGAAGGCAGACAAACTCATAACAACGGTTAGGAGGGCAATGGTTCTCTTCATAGGGATTGTAGTTTTAAAGCAGAAAATGGGCATTTTTCAAATATAAAGCTAAAGACAAGCCATCTTACCTATCATGATGGAAGATAAATAGAGGATCATTCTCCTCCTAAAAAGGAGAACTACCCTCAGGCAAAAATTTTCTTCTGTTTGGTAGCAGGCAAGTCAGCAGAACTCCTCAAACAATAATAATGTCTGTGATAGTTTGATGAGTTAGGTAAATGCTGTTAGAACTTAAGAACATTTCCTGATGGGAATGAGGTATTGTGATGTAGAAGTTTGAAAAGCTGAAAGGAGATTTTGGTCCTCCTTAGGTAGAGGAAAACTGGATCGGTTTCCCTTTACAGGGCAGAACATGACAGAATCAATAAAAAAAGTCAGTCCCGAAGGACAGACTTATCGTGGCGTCCCGACGGCATCCATCGGGAGAAAATCGAACCCCCGACCTTCCCGATATGAAATGACGGGACGTTCTAACATTCTGAGCATAAAAAAAGCCAGTCCATTAGGACTGACTTATCGTGGCGCAGGGGGGAATCGAACCCCCGACCTCAGGGTTATGAATCCTTTCGTATTTGATTTAATATGATATTATGTGATTGATAATGAACTGAATATGAATTAATAACAAAAGTATGATTTCATAAGAGGCCGAGTAAAACCACGAAATGTTGTACCTATGTTGTACCCAAATTCCTTATATTTGCATAAAAGCGAATCAAATCAAAGGGATATGGCATCTGTAAATGTAGTACTTCGGAAGAAAAAGAATGCAAAGGGTTTATACCCAATATCAGTACGAATTACCAAAAACCGTAAATCAAGTTTCCTTTCCACAGGCCAGTATATTGAGGAGAAGTATTGGGACGCCAAATCCCAACGGGTGAAGAAATCCCATCCCAACTCAACCCGCTTGAACAACTTCATCCTGAAGAAACTTGCAGAAGCCAATGACAAACTGCTAGAGCTTGAAGTAAAGGAAAAGATCATCTCTGCTCAGACCATCACCAAAGAGATCAAGGCTGAGAGAAAATCTACTTCCTTCTTCACTCTAGCTGATGTTTACATTCAGCAACTGATCGAGAATGGGAAGTTCAACCAAGTAAATGCAGAACGTCCCAGGATCAAGCACTTCAGAGAGTTTCTCAAGAAGAAAGACATCCCTTTTAGTGAAATCACAGTTTCGTTACTGAAGCAGTTCCAGGCTTATCTCAAAGGCTCCAGGAAAGTAAGCGACCGAACCGTTGCCAACTACATGGTAGTCATCCGCACCATTTACAATATGGCCATTCGGGAAGGCATCATTGAGCAGAAGCATTATCCTTTTGGGCGAGGAGGTATCGTGATCAAATTTCCTCAATCTATGAAAATTGGTCTTACTGCTGAGGAAGTGAAAGCCCTGGAAGAAGTCGAACTTGATGACCATGCTCAATGGCATGCCAGGAACGTTTGGCTGATTTCCTTCTACTTTGCTGGTATGAGGGTTTCAGATGTTCTCAGTTTGAAGTGGTCAGACATCAAGGATGGAAGGCTGTACTATCGTATGGCCAAGAACAGCAAGCCTCTTTCTTTGAAGGTCCCCGAAAAAGCACAAAGTATTCTGTCTCTTTATTCAGGGGATCAGGATACTACTACAGACCTGATTTTTCCTGAACTTCGGAAGGCTGATCTTACCAGCGGAAGAGACATCAAGCGAAAAATCGCTAATGCTACTAAGGTATTGAACAAGCATCTTGGTCGAGTAGCAGAAAAGCTGGAGCTGAACAAGCCTCTTAAGACCCATATCGCTAGGCATACCTTTGGGGGATTGTCTGGAGACAAGATCCCGATTCAGATGCTCCAGAAGCTCTATCGACATTCAGATATTACGACCACGATAAACTACCAGAAATCCTTTATCTTAAAAGATGCTGATAAAGCCTTAGAAGCTGTTATAAATAGTTAGTATCCAACAAAAATTTATTATACATTTGGAAACTTTACCCCCGTCTTCAGTATTGATTCTACACTACTTTCAGCTACATCAATAACCTCTTGGACCTTAATAGATATCGCATCTGAATTATTTCCGTATGATTTATGGATTACCATCCTAGCTTTTTTTCTTTGTTCAATAAAGTCACTTTTCGTTTGTTCATCCAAGTATTCTTTATCGATATCGTAATCTTCGTTAAAAACTACATAGTAGGAGGCATATATTTCTCCAAGGACATCATCTATCTTTTTGAAGTTTTCAAGATGGTGTTCACCAAAAATAGCTGAGAACTTATATCTCTTTTCAAGAAATTTGCTGAAGAGATTTTGATATTTATTTATTCTAGCAGTGCCAATATATTCTAAATCCTTCCTCTTTTTTTCATTGGGATTTTCATTTTCTAATTTCTCGCGTTCATGAGATTCTGAAGTACTGTAAAAAGGGGACCTAATTTGATCTATAGAATCCCTTATTTGATATAATAATCCCATCATTTCCTCTGCGACTTCAAACCTTAATTTCCATCTAAATTCTCTTCTCCATGAGTTTATCCCCCAAATAGCGACACCTGAGGCAATGAGAATTGAAAAGACTTTTGATACTTGTAATATTAGATCCCAATTCCAGTCAACCATTTTTTTCAAAAAAATTAAATCTTCTAATAAAATTAAAATTCACATGTAAAAGCTATATCTGATCTGAGGATCATCCTCTAGACTTAGATACTTCATTATTTCACCCACTTTCCTACTACATTCGATGGTAATGGTGAGGTCCTCCCTTATGTAGCAACGTCTGGAACTAGAAATTTCGGGTCTAATAAACACTTCTGTCTTACCTCATTAGGGGTAAGATTTCCTAAAGAACTATGGGGTCGAAAATGGTTGTATTCCCATCTCCATCTTTCGATTTCTTCCTGAGCATCTTCCAGACTCATGAACCAATTTGTGTTCAGACACTCATCCCTAAAGCTCCCGTTGAATGATTCAATATAGGGATTATCCGTTGGTTTTCCTGGCCTGGAGAAGTCTAAGGTAACCGACTTGTCATAAGCCCACTTATCCAATGCCTTTGAGATAAACTCACTTCCGTTATCAACCTGGATACGTTTGGGCCAGCTACTGCGGTGGAGACCAAGGTAATCCAGTGCTGCCACCACATCTTTGCCTTTTAAGGACTTGCCAACCTTGATGGTTAGGCACTCACGACTATAAGAATCCTCCCTCCTTAGTCGGATATCTTCAACTACAGTTAAGGCTCTAAAACGAGCCCCGTTGAATAGTGCATCTGAGACAAAATCCATGCTCCAGCATTGGTTGATCCTAGAAACATCCAGTCGATCAAGGCGGTGGGAAGCCGATTTGCTGCGCCTAGGCCGTTTCCTTCGTAGATTTAAGCCTTCTTCCTTATAAATCCGATAAGCCCTCTTGTGGTTGTCTCGCCAGCCCTCTCTGCGAAGCAAAACATAGATCCGTTTAAAGCCATAACGGATACGGATCTCGGCGATCTCTTTGATTCTCATCCGCAAGGCAGAATCATCTCTGGGCCTGGATTCATAATACCAAACAGAGCTTGAAATGAAGCTTAACCGAAGGGCACGACGAAGTGAAACACGATACTCATCCATCATAAAGTGAGCAATCTCACGACGTACAGGAGCCTTTAAAGCTTTTTTTTGATCACATCCTGTAAAATCTGTTTGTCCAAAGATAAATCAGCCACTAACTGCTTTAACTTCCGATTCTCCTCCTCTAATTGCTTCAAACGCTTAAGCTCAGAACTACTCATATCACCATACTTTTTCTTCCAGTTATAGAAAGTGCCTTGGCTAATACCCAACTCCCGACAAATGGCATCTACACGAGTACCACTGTCAGCCTGACGTAAAGCATAAATGATCTGGGATTCGGTGAATTTTGACTTCTTCATAACTTTTTCCGCTTGTAAAAAGGTAACAAATTTGAAGACCCAAAACTAGAGACAGACCGTTGCGGTTTTTAGGGAGAAGGTCAAATGGTTAGACTAATTATGAAAAGATAAAATCATTTTGATTTTTGCATTATGGAATTGAGTAAATAGTTATAATAGCTCCGTCAATTTTTCCTTCGTCACGCCATTTAAATGATTTTCAAAATTTTGACTAGCTAAAAGATAGTTATCGGTTTCTATAAATAGTTCTTCCATTTCTAAATCTCTATTCATTAATTTCAGTTTTTCCCTAAATTCCATAACAATTTTTCTGCGTTTAGATTCATAATCTAGAAGCAGGTTGATTGTATTTATTGGAGAGGGTCCATTATTCTCGATCTCAAGGATATTTTCTTTAAGAAAAAGAAATTCTAATTCTCTAATTCTTCCTATCGTGTTGAAACAGATTTTCCTGTTGAAGCTATTTTTCTCAAAATGAAGATTATTTTGTTCTGTATATCTGGTGAAAATTCTTAATAAATAATACAACTTATAAATTATCTCAACCCACCCTCTTGAAGAAACTGCAAAGTATTGAACG
>JBCBVV010000023.1:0-93743 GCA_039817415.1 Bacteroidota bacterium | reverse complement strand
ATGGCACAAGGAGTTAATGGGCAATAAAATTACGCTAGTATTACCCATGTTTGACTTACTTTTTAATTATTCGCTTTTTCCAAAATTTCTTCGCAATAGTTAGAACGAAATTCAATTTATTCCTTGTGTTATTTCATCTATATTTGTATATATTCTAATGAATGGGTTCTTTATTATTTCTGTATAATTTAGGTTACCCATTGGACTACCAAGACTTAAATCGTACCTTTTAAATCAATTATTTTTTAGGGATTTCTCCTTAATAGGCAAAAAATATGTACGCTGGTATTTTTTGGATTGACGCCTCCTTTCGTGGAAAGCTAGGTGTCATGGTAAGACCCTCTGGACCAAAGTTTCTGGGAATTGAGCTCGACGTTGTCAAACGAAAAGGAGCAGATATTCTTGTATCCGTTATTGAAGACACCGAAATCCACGAACTTGGATTAGAACAAGAGGGTGAAGCCGCAGGTGATGCGGGACTTGCCTTCATCCATCATCCTATACCAGATAGGGACATCCCTGAAAATTTCGAGCATACCTTTTCGCTGGTCAAAGAATTGGCAGAAGAGGTGAGAAAAGGAAAAAACGTGGTTGTCCATTGTCGTAAAAGCATAGGACGATCTCCCATGATAGTAGCTGCCATCATGGTTTGGCTTGGAATTTCTCCTAAACGTGCCTTCCAACAAATCAAGAAAGCCCGTAAGACAAGGGTTCCCGATCAACCGAGCCAATATGACTGGGTGGTAGAAGTGGAAAGAAGAAGAATCGCAGAGAAAAAAGGGAAAGCACCCAGCCGAAGAAGAAGAAGCTTTCTATCATCTCTAGAGGCTGCCTTTAATTGACCGTAACGAAAGTAGTATATATTAACCAGATGGACTGTTTAACCGACAGTCCATTTTTTTTTACTAGCTGTTGATTGAGAAGAGATGGCCACGACTTATGGGGTGAATTTACACTTCAAAAACGTTATTAAACTTTACATCATGAAAACTCAATCATTCATCTCCATCATTTGTTTTGTTTTATTTTTTAGCCTTTCGATAAGCTGCTCTTTAGCTCAAAACAATCCAAGGAGAACAAATTCTGCTGCCTCCACGACAGCCACCTCTTTTGCACAACCATCACAGAAGAAGCTTCGGATCAACAAGAAAGTTGAGAATATGAAGCAGGGTGTTAACCGATTTAAGGTAAGGGGAACCAACATTCGGGTTACCAAAAAAGGAAAGAGAATCGTAGCGGTGAAGTACCTGAATAGCAAAAGGAGATGGATAAGCATGAAACCCGCTAAAAAATCTCCAACAGTATGGCTTTGTTGGGAGGATGAACAAGCCCAGCAGTCCATATGTATCCAATGCAACTGCAATTAACCTTTGTTGAAGGTTTGGATTAGACAAAAAGAAGGGCCATTTCTAGCGAAATGGCCCTTCTTCCTTATATCAACTGGGAATCATCCTCTTTCATAATATCCCCCGTAATCATCATCGTCATCGTCCAAGTCAGGCATATCAAGCATGCCACTTAGGAGATCTTTGAACTGCGTTCCAGAAGCTGCTTCCAATGTTCCTTTACCAACAAGAGAGTACTCAGCCAATCCGTGAAGGACAAACTCCATCATCAAGTATTTTTGTTGGGTATCTAGTTGTTTGTAATAGTCCTTAATGAGACCACCCAAACCAGGAACCTGATCCAATTGCTTCTTGTATTCCTGCTCAGTCATGTCAGAAAGCAGGTCCAAGGAATTTCCTTTGGAGAACCATTGCGTAATGCTTCTATAAGGATTTTCCGGTGCGTTGCGCTTGATCTTTTCCGGATTAGGGAAATAATCAACAAATACTTTCCTAATGGATTTGGAGATCAGTTTTTGGGCTACAATGGCAGCGCCTTCTTGCTCACCTTCGTATACCAGCTCAATTTTACCGGTGATAGAAGGAACAATACCAACCAAATCCCCTACTCTGCTGTAACCAACTTTTTCACCACTCAGGATAATTCTCCTCTCAACGGCAGAAGTCAGGTTTTCAAAAGCTGTAATGGTCAATCGAGCAGATACGCCTGATTTCTCATCCACATATTCTGAATCTCTCGCTTCAATGGCGACTTGTTCCGTAAGGGTTGCTACCAAGTCATCAATGACAACTTGCTCTTTCTGCTCCTTGGCCAATCGAGCTTCCTGCTGCGTAATCTTCTTGGATAGATCGATTGATTTGGGATAATGTGTCAGAATCTGAGACTCAATACGGTCCTTCAAAGGGGTTACGATGCTACCACGGTTGGTATAATCCTCTGGATTGGCCGTAAAGACAAACTGGACATCCAGCGGCATTCTCAAAGAAAAACCTCTAATCTGGATATCTCCCTCTTGCAACACATTAAACAAGGCGACCTGAATACGAGGTTGAAGGTCAGGAAGCTCATTGATTACAAAAAGTGATCTATGAGATCGAGGAATCAAGCCAAAGTGAATCACCCGCTCATCGGAATAAGGCAACTTCATCGTTGCAGCCTTAATCGGGTCAACATCTCCTACTAAGTCAGCAACTGTCACATCTGGTGTGGCTAGTTTCTCTACATATCTTGAAGAGCGATGAACCCAAGCTACAGGGGTCTGATCTCCTTTTTCAGCGATAAGATCTCTCGCAAAGCGAGATATCGGTTCTAAGGGATCGTCATTCATTTCGGAACCTTCCACAATGGGAATGTATTCGTCTAGCAGATCTACCATTTGTCTTGCGATACGGGTCTTAGCTTGACCACGTAAACCAAGTAAAATGATATTATGTCGGGACAAAATAGCCCGTTGCATATCGGGGATAACCGTCTCTTCGTAGCCCAATACACCAGGAAAAATATCCTGCTTCTTGCGCATCTTCTCTATCAAATTGGCACGAAGTTCTTCTTTGACGGATTTGGGTTGATAACCCGAGGCCTTTAGTTCGCCAAGGGTCTTAATGTTAGTGAGTGATTTTGTATCAAGCATATATTTTATCTACCGGATAGGTCAGCCTGTTTGATCTTTTGTGTCTTATACCAAAAAGAAAGAAAATAGTTGGCGAATTTTGTCTTTTAACACGCTTTTATCAGCTTTTTGTTGAAGACTTCTCAACAGGTACAGGCATTTAAACCAAGCTTATCCTAATTTTGTTGAAGGTAAATTAACAGGGAAGAGGACATGGACAAAACAAATTCTTCAGCTTTTGATCCCAATCACTTCATTGAGCAACTTTTCGAAGGAAAAAAATCTTTTGAAGACATGGCTGATGAACTGTGGGCTTACCAAAAAGCTCATAATCCCATCATGTCTGAATTTGTCCAAAAACTGGGATGGAAGGGACAAGTATCTCTACCGATTGAGTTTTTCAAAGCTTTTCCCTTCAAAACAGGAGAATTTGAAGCAGAAGCCATCTTCCAATCATCTGGCACCTCGGGTCAATCCCCTTCTCAACACTTTGTCAAGGACCTGAATCTATACGAAAGGAATGTGATTCAGGGTTTCAAAGAAGCCTTTGCTTATCAACCCTATAAAATTCTGGCCCTTCTTCCCTCTTATCTTGAACGCAATAATTCTTCCCTTGTCCACATGGTCAAAACATGGATAGATGACTTTGGCTTACCCAGCTCGGGATTTTACCTCTACAATTTTGAAGAACTCAAGAAGGCAATAGTTGAAGGAAGAGAGGCAGGTGAACCTATGATTTTGATCGGGGTTTCTTTTGCATTGTTAGATTTTGCTGAACAACATCCCATTCAACTACCCGAAGATACCCTTGTCATTGAAACGGGAGGGATGAAAGGGAAAAAGAAGGAGCTGGTTCGAGAGGAATTGCATGCGCTCCTCAAAAAAGGCCTAGGCGTCGAGCATATTTACTCGGAATACGGCATGACAGAAATGATGAGTCAGGCTTATTTGGGAAAGAATGGCCGCTTTATTCCTTCCTCCACCCTAAAAGTATGGACTTCAGATTTCCATTTGCAAACCATCCCTTCTAAGCTGGGAGTTTCAGGTAGGCTTCATTTGATTGACTTGGCGAATGTGCATAGCTGCGCCTTCATCGCTACGGATGATATCGGACGAGTGTATGAAGATGGGAGCTTCGAAGTATTAGGTCGAATAGACACTTCGGAAATGAGAGGCTGTAACTTGATGTATGTGTAATAAACTACCCTACTCCAAAGTCTTTGCGTAGGCAAGCGCCATGCGGATTTCTCCGTATTCAAATTTACTTCCTAACTTTTCCTTCACTGCTTTGAGGCTAAAATCGCCCTTGCTGGCAACCGCTAAAATCTTATTTAGCTTCTTCTGTGGCATGACATCCAAGATATCAACTTCTCCCTTTCCAATATAGTAGGAGATGTGTCCCTGAATTGTACCCTCAGTCAATTCCCTCATAAGCGCAATCTCACGAATAGACCTTCCTTCTTGAAACATATGTAGCGTCACCAAGGCCGTAGGTGTTTTTTCTGTTTTCAGCTCCTTCTGTTTCTGATATTTGGCCTCCCACTTTCTCATCATCTCCTTATCAGGCACATTTCCCTTTGAGGTTTCCTCCACCAACAAGGCAAATTTCATGATCTGCCTTGCCTGGTTGACAAAAGCCTCATTGAGTTCTTCTAATTCTTCACGATAGGCTTTTACCTTTTTCTCACGGGCCAATTCTTTGTTGTGGGTCTGGATTTTCTCTACCGATCCCATCAACTTTGGTTCAAAATATCCCTGGGCTTTTTTGACCCGTTCAGTTAGCGTCCCGAGATCATCTTCCGTTTGAAGAATTTTAGCCACCTGCCGAATAAATTTACCGCCCGTTTCCTCTAGGGGAAGGGTCTCTTCTATCAGTTTCTCCGTCCAGGGAAGGAATTTCTGCTTGAGGGATTTGCTTTCGTCTTTGTTAAACGTGGTTTTGTGTTTGGTGAGCCGTTCCATCAAATATTCAAATCCAAAAGCTCTCTGAGCGAATTTCCATAAAAAGCCCTTTCTGTCTCTCCCCAGATGCAATTTCAAGTTTTCCTGGTCCTCGAACCCTGCTATAAAGGCTTGAAGGGTTTGGTCAATACTGGGTGGACGAGTAGGCAAAAGTGAGGACAAAATCAGGCCATTTAGCGAAGTCAATCTGGACAAGGCCACATATAACTGTCCTGCCGCGAAGGTATCAGTCATGTCCAAAATCGCCTTCTCAAAGGTTAATCCTTGACTTTTATGAATCGTTACTGCCCAAGCCAATTTCAAAGGATATTGCTCAAAGGTCCCCAATACATGTTCTTCTATTTCATTGGTTTGTGGATTGAGCTCGTATTTTTTATTCTCCCAAGTGTAAGTATCCACCAAAGCTTCTTTCCCATCCTCAAACTCTACAAAGAGTTCGTCCTCGTCTACATTTGTTACGGTGGCAATCTTCCCGTTGAAGAATTTCCCTTCCCCAGAAGGGTCATTCTTGATGAACATGACTTGGGCTCCTTCTTTTAAGGCTAACCCAAAGCTCGTTGGATATGTCTTTTCGGGAAAGTCTCCTTCAATCGTCGCTTCATATATCTGCATCTTGCCTGTAAGCTGATCTAATCTGTGCTGATTAATCTTATCAGCTTTGCGGTTATGGGTTGTCAAATGGATGTAACCCGGATTTTCCTTTTCATCTACGCCCTCCTGGTAATATTGATTTAGAAAGGCCAGGTCATCATTTGTTTGGGCATTATGGCGAAGTCTATTGAGCAAGTCGATAAAGTCCTGATCGCTCTGCCTGTATATTTTTTGTAGCTCAACTGAAAGAGGAGGATTGTTGACCAAGGCTCGGGCATGGAAGAAATAAGGTCCCTTATAGTAGTTTCTTAGGACGGACCATTCACTGTCTTTGATGACAGGAGGTAGCTGCATAAGATCGCCTATAAATAGGATTTGAACCCCACCAAAAGGCTCTGTGTTCCTTCCACGAAGGGCTCTTAAGATGACATCCATGCAATCCAACAAATCAGCCCTCAACATACTCACCTCATCGATGATCAGAAGTTCCATCTGCCGAATCAGCTGCTTTTTCTCCTTTCGCATCCGATGAATGCCACCAAGGGTAGCGGGCGTATTGATTTGGGTGGAAGAGGACTGATTCACCTGAATATTCTCAGGGATAAAGCCTCCGAAAGGAAGTTGAAGAAGAGAATGGAGGGTGACACCACCTGCGTTGATCGCGGCAATACCAGTAGGTGCAGCGACAACAGCATTTTTAAAGGTATGCTGAACGATGTATTTCAGGAAAGTCGTCTTCCCCGTTCCTGCCTTACCTGTTAGGAAGACATGCCTGTCCGTGGTGTTGACGTAGTTTGCCGCAAGCGCGGCTAGCTCATTGAGTTGCTGTGTCGACATGCTGAAATATGGAATATATTCAGGGAAATAAGTAAGAATTCACTCAATTTCATAATACATTTTTTACACACAGTCTATTTTTCCTCTATAAGCCTTGTTTCACCACCTCTTGACCCTTAATCCCAATATGCTAGTCAACTTCAGGTCAATTCGTCAGCATGATGGTCTCTCAATTCCCTCCAAAAAATTACTGGAGTAATCGCCCTACCCTTAATATAAATGAGGTAGCGGGATTACTCCAGACAGGATGTTGGCCTTTGGCCGATTTTATACGCTTACACTAAGCTTTGGACCATTTTATCGTTTTGCTCACCCAGCCTTTGCTGACTTGAATGATGAGCTGCTGGTTTTCTTCCTTTAGGGTAGCATCCAACCACTCTTTTCTTTTGGGGGCATAGAGCTTTCCTTTCCATTCGCCGTCTACTGACTTAATTTCCTTCAGCAAAGTTTTGCCTACGTTGACTTCTTTATTGTCAGAGGAAATGATCTTTCCTTCATAGACACCATCGACCTCAGAAATCTCAACTTTGGTGTTGTTTTCGCCTGTATTCCAGACGTTTGCAATAGATTGCTGTGCATAAGAGCCAAGAGTTGACAAAAGCAAACAGCAGATAAATAAGTATTTCATGTTAACTGGTTTAATGATTGTTTGAACTGTGTGTTTAAGTTAAAGGATTAGATTTGGCCATTCCATCAATACCTTCTATTTCTTCGTTTCTCTGACCTTTCTCTTCTGTCTTCCCTCCGCTCTCTACGATCTTCAGCAGCTTCTCGCTTATCTTCTGCTATCTCAACCTTTGTAGCTGCGATATCCTTTTCCATGGTATCGGCAAACTCCTGGAAGAGGGCCTTACTTGCCAGTGCTTTTTCACGAAGGGAAGGATCAAAGGAAAAAGTAAAGGCCTGAAGGGAATTGTAAATCTGTTTTTGTCTTTGGGTTCGAGCTATCTGTTGCTCCAGATCTGCTTTATCATCCATCAGATCCCGCTGATCATCTCTTTTATCACGCGGTCATCTCTCAAGTCTCTGCCATCTTTCAAATCATTGTCAACGGTCCTTACATCTCGGCGGCTCTGTCTAACTTCCCTATTGGAGCCTGCGGATTCGGATTTGCTTTGTGCTACTTCTCGCTGATCTTGTGCAATTTTTTGTTCACTTTGCTCAATTTCCCGCTGCATCATAGAGACTAATTCTGCTTTCATTTTGACTACTTTAGGGGCATTTTTATTGGCAAAGGCCATTTCAAATTCAGCTAATCTTGACTTGTATGCCTGTAATTCTTGTTGGTCTCTTTCCAACTGGGCTTCGTTGGTAGCCATAGCTTGTTGGTTTTGACTTGCTTCTGCGGTGTTTCTGACCCTTTGGGCATGAACAGTGCTACTCATCAAAAGCATACTGCAAAGAATAATGATTGAGTTTTTCATAAAGCGTAATGATGTATTTGTGAATGTTTTTCTGAATTTCGAAGCCCTTGAATTCTATGCCTGGGCCTCGTATTTTCTTTAAGCATAAACGACGATTTTCAAGGAATCGAGTAGGGGCACTCGGTGGACTGAACATAAAGCAGGGTAGATTGAACAGCTGTCTCAGTCATCGTTCAAGCTGGGCGTAGGATAACCAACCATTCTTATAGCAAAAGAGCTTCCACATGAAAGCTGTTAGTTGTGGCTTTGATGTTTCTTTGAATTAGCCATGAACCTTGATACGGATGATACAAAGGCCAAATATGACCTAAGCGAAATCATGCTGACCCTGATGAACAGTGGCAGAAAAAAGAAGATTTCTGAGGGTAGCCTCAAAGGGTTGAGAGGATGGGAAGTCGCAGCTCATAAAAGGATTCTTACCCATGGTCAATGGAGTGAGAATGAAAACGACCTATTCTCCTTTCCAGCTCTTTTGAAAAACAAAGGTGTTCCTCATACTCCAAAAGATTTGCGAAGGGTTCTAGAAAAAAAGAAAGCGATCTGGCCGTTTTAGCGAATTCAACTACAACCTATACCTGCTGCATCTTTCTGACCAATTTCATGGCCATTTCTTCGAGGTCGATCCCCAACTCCTTTTGTCGATCTAGAATATCCTGGCGGAAGTCCTCTGGTATACCCGAAAAGCCATGAAAGCCCCCCAAAATTGCTCCTGAAACCGCAGCAGTAGTATCATTGTCCCGCCCAAAATTGATCACAAAGGAAAGTACATATCGAAAATCGAAATCCTCCAACAAGAGAGCAGTTAAGTTTACCAAATGGATTTCAGCCGGATGAAAGGGATACATTCGCGTTAGCTTGTCTAGTACATCATAGGCAAATGACCACCTTGCATAGCGGATTGAATCACTTTTGGTATCAAGGGGCAGGCTAAGTTTGACAGGTGGGTCTTTAAGATATTCATCTACATCTAGGCTATTGGCCTGAAAAACGATAGACTGGGCTTGTCTGTACAAGGTGTAAGCAGTTCGTCCAATCAGTCTTCCCTTGAAATAATGATGGGGATCAACATCCTTCAATACTGACATTACGGATTCTGGACTGGCGGCTGTATCCATCGATGCCGCAACCAGAGAAGCCGTTAGGCCCGATATATCGCGGGCATATCCAAGGTCAAAAAGGTTTATGTCATAACAGGCCTCATATGCTTTCTGTGGTTCACTGGGATAATACAATCCCACAGAGGGGGCGAATAACATCCCTGCGCAGACCATTTCTCCTCCGTAAAACTGGCTCAATGCATCGTAATGGGCATCAGGTCCCTTCTCTACATAGGCCTCTGATACAACTGCCCATTCCTTCAGCCAAAGCATTTTATTTAGGGCATTTTCATAGGGCTCCGAATCTCTCCCCTTTAGCTTTTGAAGGTCTTTGGTATATCCATCATAGGTTTGGAGAATATGCCTAGCAAAATCACGTCTATCCAGCTTCTCATCGTAGGATGAGCCATAAAAAAATTCAGACATCAACGCCTTCCATCTCGTATCATCCGTGGTTCCTCCCTTATGTAGGTTATACTCCCATACACCTTCTGGGGAAGGTTCACGCACATGGTCTGTAAGGGAATCAATGAAGCCAAATTCTGCTTGAATCTGATCACGAGACCACATTTCAGTCGGTGCTCCCATAGCATCTCCAGCTGCACTTCCAACCAACACGCCCAACACCTTATCATAAAGTTGGGTATTGTCTGGAAGGTCAGATCTGGTCATACTTTTTTTACTTTCTTTCGGTCCTCTACATGAAAAAGTAATGGAAAGGACCAATACTAGGAGGATAGATTGGCGCATATTTTAAGTTAAAAGGCAGAAGGCTAGGATGCAATCTGTTTTACTTCAATATGGTCTCGATTTTAGACAACTCCTCTAGCTTTCCTTCCTCGAATAGCTTGTCCATTTCCTGTACCTTAAAGCGTGTGTGATCAGCCTTGTAGTTGACGTAGTCTTGTATGCGGATACCAGAAGCTTCTCTAGGATTATAAGCTTCTCGGAATCTTACGCCTCCTCCATCGGTTTTATAATCATAGGCCAGATAATCCATGATAAAGTTATCGGTTCTGAACCAATAGATATAAGTATCTTCAAAATCTTCTCCTCCACCCTCTTCTGTAAAATTCACTTGTATTTTATAGTATTTCTGGCCTTTGACCTGAGTTTTGCCTAGCAGTTTTTTCTGCACTGAGCCATCGTTCAGCAAGCTGGGAAGTTGGACAAAGTAATTGACTGAGTTGACTGAATTTGAGTACTTCTGGGCCATACTGTCTACTACTTGAATGGCCTGCCCATTGATGCTACGGCTAAAATTTCCATTTTCTAGCCTATCCAAAACCGTCATACTATCTCTATAGGTAGTTCGAGTATAGGTAATGCCTTCCTCTCCTTTTTGGATACTGTAATCTTTTTTCCTGAAGGTATAGGTCAAATTTAGCTTGTCATAGGCAGCGCCACCGTGGGCCATGATGCTGGCATCTACAATTTCCTGTGCATTTAGAAGGGTGGATTCCTTGTTTTCACGGGCACATGCGAAAAGGAGCAAGCTGATCAATAAAGTAAGTAGCAGACGGATGTTCATAAGATTCAATTCATTCTGTGAGAGAAAATAAAGTCTTCTTCTCCAACTTTCGGCAAATATTCCTTTCTATAATATGTCAATCTGTAAATTAGTTTACATTTAGGGCAAAGAAGCAACACAATGACACCTTCCATCTCAGGAAAAACCATTGCCCTTGTGGCGCACGATGCCCGTAAACCCCATATGATGCAATGGGTAAGCAAGCACTGCCGACAATTGATCAAGCACAACATTGTCTGTACCGGAACAACAGGAGGCAGAATTCTAGAGGTATTGACCCAGCAACTAGGAGCTGAGATTGCCAATCAAGTCAACTTTAAGCGGCTTAAATCAGGGCCCTTGGGGGGAGACCAACAATTGGGAGCCTTGATTTGTGAGGGAGGGGTTGATTTTTTTGTGTTTTTCTGGGATCCCATGACTGCCCAGCCACACGATGTGGATGTAAAGGCCCTCTTGCGGATTGCAACCATGTACAACATCCCCATTGCCATGAATGAAAGTACAGCAGATTTTTTAATCGCCTCCAAATGGTTTGAGGAAGAGTATACGAGAAACCTAGACGATTACTCAGGCTATTTGAATAGAAAAGTATAGCAGACATTTAAGGAAGAGCTTTTAACGCTACTTTCAGAAGCTTCATATAAACCTTCTTTGGGTAGACAAGATATGTATAGGGATGGAAATATTATGATAGGTCGTTAACACTAAACTATGTCATTTCAGGAAACGCTCGTTCATGGTTTGATCTTTTGGTATATCCCTTTGTTCGTTTATGGAATAACAGGCCTGGTTACTTTTATTCGCAGCCGAAGTTTCTCTGGTCGTGAAATCATATCTCCTGAAGAATTAAGCCCTGTTGCCTTACGTTTCTTCTGGCGAGGGTCCTGGGATTGGAGAATGCTCGTCGTGAACTATCTGGAAATGGTCAGAAGAAAAATCTACCATTTGGAATGGTTAACAGGCCAATCAAACTTTGTGATTTATGTCCGTGATCCAGAAAAGGTCGCCAACCTTCACACAGAAGAAAGAGCAGGGATTTACTTTCAAGGAAAAGGGAGAAAAAGAATTCCGGTTAACATAGCCCGCACTTCCCAGAATGCTGATCAACTAGACAACATCATCACGGTCATGCGGAAGAAGTTTTCTGCCTACATTTTACCTATCGAATGGATCACCTATGGCTGCCTAGCATTATTGGGAATTGCCTATTTATATATCAAGTTCACACTAGAAAATATACAGCCCAGTTTGGGAACCCTTGCCATTGGGATCGTCCCTCTTTACTTGGTAGTATTTTTTATGCTGGTCGCTATTTCTTTTTGGTTCATAGATGGTTTGACCTTTTTACAAATGCGTGTTAAAGGGTTCAGGATATTCAACGCCATATTGATCAATCCTCTTTTAAGGATTTACAATCGATTAAAGCTAGGTAAAGTTGAATTGCGACCGGGTATTATTGATCACAGCTCAGAAACAATTCCCCTTGCCAAGACCCTCCTCATTATTTCCTTTGTTGGTCTGATGTTGTGGGCAGCCTTTGTCAACGGATTTTATTTGTTCATCTCATGGTTTTTAGTCTCTTTTCTTCAAACCATCTTCGCTGAACTTTATCCCCCCTTGACTTCCAGAGGATGGGCATTACGAAAAGAGATAAAGCTATACCGTGAGCAATTGAGTAAGGAAGAATATGAGTTCCCAGAATCTACGCCAGCATGGATTGCACTGGACCTTGACTGCGAAGAGGGACGTCGTTCCGCAGAACTATTGACAGGTTCCTTTGAAGGGACCTCTCCTGTGAAAGATAAAAAGCGTGGCTTACCCATTAACCAAGACTGGACCATCGATCCTATGGATTGGATATAGCACGGGTTCACCAAAGCCGACGAAAATTGACAATTTCCCTACAAATATCCATTTGCCCTAGATTTTTCAAGCAGGGAGACTAGCTTTACGGTTGAAACTGGTAAAGCAATTTTGGTATCCCCCGCATGAAGAGTAAGCGTGTTTGGCTTTGGATAATCTTTTTGGCTAGCCTGGTCCTTGTGCCAGCTATCTCGTCTCTCCCTATGTGGGAAGATGAGGAATTTGCCAGTGAGGAGTTTGTGCCCAGTCAAATCAACACCATTCGGATGAGCCTGTCTGGAATTTGTACCCGATTGATTCAGGACTCTGCCCTTTACAAAGAAGGATGGGACAGCTTACGTCCCCCCAACTTTTGGCGATTCGCCATGAAATTCCCACCCGATACCGTAGTTGTCAACATTGCCAAAACACGTGAAATTGTAGAGGTTCTTTCTTTGAAAGAAGTTCGGGCCTGGCCTGAGAAAAGAAAGAAAAGATACGAAGACAGCCTACGTACCGCCTATAAACAAGGCAAAAAGGGGGAAATTTTCTTTACTAGTGGCAGAAACCATTTTTACCAATTTTCCAAGGTTCTTCCAGAGATCGACAAGGCCATAGCACTGTTTCAGGATGAGGGAACCGATCCATGGTATGCACAAACGATCTTACTCATAGAGAGCCCTGGACGCCTTCAATTTTCAACAGAAGGGGCTTATGGTGCCTTCCAATTGATGGAAGGAGTAGCCAGAGATGTAGGATTAATCGTAAATGACTCTATTGACGAACGAACCGAATTCGATAAATCTGCACGTGGAGCAGCCCGTTTGATTCAGAGAATCTGTATTCCCAAGGCAAGGGCCCTTTGTAAACAGTACAAACTCAATTACCGCGAGCATGACATTTGGTTCAGGTTACTTGTTATGCATGTTTATCACGCGGGTATAGGGAACGTAAGAAGAGTCTTTAGAAAAATGCGCCCCAAAGAGGGAGGCATCCCCTTGATCACCAAACTCTGGCAAACCAAAGGCCGACGCTTTGGAAACGCCTCTCAAAACTATTCCCAAATTGCCCTTTCTGCCTTGCTAGAGCTAGATGACCTAGTTGAACAAGAAGGGATTATCTGTCCACTTGACCAACAAGAGGATGGAAGTTTTCAAGAAGGGCACATTCGATAAGCCCCTTTCTGTCGTTTCTAAAGTAGCGTTGATCGCTAAACTTTCTTTCTGCAAAAATCTTCTTGTACAGGTTACCTTTTCTTCTGAAGAGGCAACAAACTGTCAAACAATTATTACCCATAATAACTTAACAACATGCGTTTGACACAAGTATTTCTCGGACTTACCGTGGCGGCTAGCCTTGTACTAACTTCCTGTACACCAGATGGGAATGAACCTGATCCCGATCCTGATCCAGACCCAATGAACTTCGCAGCGATAACGCAGGTAGAGGACCTGAACTCAGCTCCTGCCAACACCTCCACAATTCAGGGGGACCTAAGTTCTGGCGAGGTCATGACTGAGCTTGACTGGGCAGCCAATAGTTCTGTGGCATGTTTCCCTGCCACTCGTTTCATCGAGTTCCAAGGAAACCAGTTATACTACAAGGCTGAGATTCCTCAAGGGAAAGAAATGGTCATCACCGTTACCCCGACAGGAGAAAGAAAAAGAATCAATGTCTTTGGATACATCGATTTTGATGGTACCAATACCCCCCCAGTTAATTCCGTTATTTCCTGTGAAGCTGGATATGAACTGTATGTAGGCCAACCAGATTTGACGAAGCCAGGAGAGGCACAAAGCATCTCTTTTTCTCAGGCTGTGAACAGAGGCTTTACGGTATTTGTCTGCGTTTCTGGCGCCAAAGACGTTCTAGATGGAACATTCGACCTGACATTTGAGTTGCAGTAAACCGCTTTTCCCTTTAGTGCAAGCAGCTATCCTCTTCTGTGGAAGGGGGTCGCTGCTTTTTGCAGATCTAATCAGGATATTTTTTTAGCCTTATCCCTTCCTGAATGGTCTAGGCCTTACCCTTATCACTCATAAGCATACACCTTGGCGGTAGTCGACCAGTCATCGCTGGACAGTCTTACCAAATAAAAGCCCGATGTAAGGTTCGTAAAGGTAAATTCTAGGTCGACGAACAGCTGATTGGCCAGTTCTTCGAATGTATTCAATACATGACGGCCATCCAGCGAAATCACCTCCACACGAACGATTTCAGCTCCAAGCCCATACCGGATACGAACGGGCTGTCCGATTTGAAAGGGATTGGGGGAAACAAAAGCATCTGAAGCAGCTGGTGTATCTTCTACTGAGCCGTCAAAATAAGAAGCGGCCAACTCAAAGGCTGATTCTCCCACCTTCTCGCCCATGATCCGTCCAGGTATGTCATCAACAGGGGGATGAATTCCTCCCCAGATACGAGACAGACTGGTTTCATCTGAAGCATCTCTATAGGTTGCCCACTGCAACACAATATCTTGGGAAGGCCCTTCTTCAAACACAAGAAACTCATTCTGCTTGGCAACAAACTCACCTACCCCACCGGGAAAATATTCATCCCCTGTGAATTGGGTTAGAATTTCTGCGGCCGCCCTCGAAAAGGTGGAATGCCCACTAACATACCCAGCAAAAGGGGGAGTTACGAAGGAAGGTCTTTGATAGGGCCACCAGTTTTCAGCCAGAATCCATCCTACACCCGCAGCGGTGGTGTCGGGATCATCTATATAATCTGGTCCTCTCCAAGCATAGACCTTAATTTTGTTGACGTGCTGAGGGGAATCAATAGCCAAGGGATCTTCAGCTCCAACCAATTCGATTAAACCTGGGTACAAGGGCAGTCCTTTTAGGTCATAGTTGGGCAAATTGGGATCTGAGCTTTGTCCCTGATCTGCCATGTATCTGATAGCAGATATGGGCCTGATATAATCATAATAACCCTTCACACTCCACGCAGCAATGGCTGCATCATGCATGGCTCCTCCCAATGTAAAATATGCCTTAATATCCCACTCCAATTCACTTAGGTCTTCCCCTTCACCCATAAACTTACGAGTAGAAGCAGGATGGTCATTTACATAATTCAGAATGGAAAACCAGTGTCCAGGAGGCGTTTCAGAATCAGGGCCATCCGCCCAAAACTCCGCTAAAACACGTGTGTAATCCCCTCTTGGAACAATATTGGGCTCATATGGCTGACCTGTGTAGGGATTGATTTCTCTGCCCAATCCGGGATCTCCTCCCTCAAGGGTATTGTAAAAATTGCGTAGCCCAACTATGTCAGTAGGAAAATCATCTATGTTATTGTTGCCCGAGGCTCCGGGAGAAATATCCCACATCACACTATCTGCAGGATCAAGATGAGAGGACCAAAGAGAAACCAAAGAAAATCCCCATTGGTATTCAGTTGACTGAGTCGCTCCGTCTAGGGTATCCATCAAACAGGGGGCACCAGGGTCGAGGTAAACATTCCAGTCAAAGCCATCCCGCTGAAAGGTTTTTTTATCCTCTTCCTTAAGCGAGAAAGGAGGTACATTTCCCCACTCTGGACTTAGAAATTCAACGGTTCTTCCCGGAACAGGATTTCCACTTTGATCAATAAAAGTCGTCAAAGAAAGTCCTTGCCACCTATTCGGATCTGTAATAGCCGGATTGCCAGGAAATTGAGGCTGGAGGAATTCATTAATGGGCTGATAAAACTGGTTTCTATACCCACGAAATTCATTTGAGTTGTCCTCTACCCCATATTTCAAGTAAGACTGTGCGATGTAATTGCCCAATGCCGCAGGAATATTGGATTCGTAGTCTTGAGAAATATAATTGGGATCATAGCCCAAGGCAGTCATTAGGGAATCCCCTAAGGCCAAGGTTCTTGTTCTTCCAGGTGAGGCACTAAACCTAAATCGGATCAGGGTATAGGCGGCATAACTAATGGCTTCCTTCTGAGCTTCCACTTTGTCAACGGAGACTTCTACCCCTTGAAAAGGCATCAAAAACCCATTCATGTTCTTGCCTAGCATAAAGGTTTCGGCTTGTTCTTCATAGGCAGCCCAAGCGTCATACATCGCAGCAGAAACATGATGGAGATTCCTTGCATGAACAGTAGGTCTCGCAAAATCTCCCCGAATGCCCGTTAGCAACACTTCACACCACTTTCTCGCCACAGAGTGCTGTGCATGAGTCGAGACCAACAAAAAGGAGAGTACGAATAAGACGAGGCTTCTTCGAAAGCCTTGATTCAGGTTCAGACGTAGCATGATTCAATAAGTAAAAATCTATATGTAAATATAGCAAAAGCGAAGGCAAATGTATTCAATCACATAGGCTTAGATAACATAGTCCCATTTATAAGTAGGGATTAGTTATGATCAATGAGCAATTGCAAACTAGATCGTACCAATTCTCCCATGGTCTCCGCTTTCCTTAGGTCCTTCATTCCGTAGTGATCTGCCAATTCTTCTCTTAACTGATGAATGTACCCATCTTTTGATAGTTCTGAGCGCACCATAAACTTCATCAAATCCGATACTTGTCGGCTTGAATAACGTATTCGACTGGCGATCATATATCGCTCCTCCTTCTGATACTGTCGAACCGTAGTAGGGGTCATATGTTTGAGTCCAATATTGATAATGGGGATGTTTTCCTTAAAATATTGGGGCATATAAATGCTTTTCCTAGGCTCATAACACTGTTGATCGAAGTCAATGGCACGAATTCGGTAATGTACATCCTCAAAATCTGGCATAATCTCTACCACATAGTTCGATGAATGCATATCCCCCAACAAACGGATAAAACAGCGCTCATTGAATTTGACAAATTCCTTGGCCAAGCGAATCTCATTCTCCACCTTCCCTTGAGCAAGATAATTCTGCATAAACTCTTCTCCTGGAATCCCAGCAATATGTTCCTCAATCAAGGTATCCCGATCCACCACATAGGAAATTCTATTTGGAGAGAGCAAATGCTCGAGTTCGAGGCCATAAATTCTGGAAGCATCCGCGTTTTTGATGTAGAAATAATCGAAGTTGTCGTTGATTTTGTTCACAATACGGACCCTAAAGGGGTTGGAGTTTCCGTATAGGCATAGATCAATGCGATCTACATAAAGGTGCTGCATCACCGACATATCCCCATTTGCCCTCAGAATAGCATAGATTTCTTTTAGGGCCTTATTAATTTGATTGAGGTCTTCCTGAGCATACAACAGGGAAATCCACAAGGTATCGTTTCCATATTTATCGTAAAGGGTAATCGCATCGCTATACCTCAACAGGTCCGAATACAGAATAGGCAAATTCATCTCACGGCGGTATGCTTTGAGATATCTTCTCAATCCCTTATCAATCTTGTAGGCGATTTTTTTTTCCTTAATTCTGGCCATAAAGGAAATTTAAGAGGGAAATTTTTGGTGAACAAGTCAAAGCAGATTCATTCAAATTAAATTCGTTAATAATGGAGATCGAAGTCCTAGTTTTACTCGATAAAAATTATATAAATGAGACTATCCTTTTTGCCCCTATTCCTTTTTTGTTCCTCCCTTTGGGCTCAAACCAGTTCTTGTCTGGAATCGCTTTCTCCAAATTCTGATTTTGAAATCCTCTTTGAACGTGAAAGCTTATCTGATAATAGAACCCAATACACTGCTAGCCTGATAGACAAAATCAAAGGTGACAGCCTCGTTTTAGACACGGTAACTAGGCATGACCTCCCCCAACCCAATTGGTTTTGGTCGCCTGCCTCAAACTATCTTATCCTTGAAGGACAGCTGAACTCTCAACCCACCATACAGATATGGCATCTTGGGAGAAAAGTAAAAATGAAGGAACTAAGCGGCTTAGTGGGCAGTCCAAGAGAAAATGCTTCTACCTTTTGGGACATCAACAATCAAATCCTACTATATTTTTCACCTGCGCAAGCAGCAAAGAACAAGCCCCTTCAGCTCTTTACGCTCGATACTAGACGGCTTAAAGAAAATTGGATTCGAGACTTACCTTATCATACTGACCCCATTAAACTTCCCCTGATCAAAAGAGAATCAGACTTCCGAAAAATCAAGGTGGATGGAGTCGAAATGACCTATTGAAATCAAGCTTCGCAACATTTACTCATATAAATTTTTTCCTAGGGCAACAAAGGATAACACATGGAAGTTGATTTTATCGGTAATTTACGATCCTAAAAGTGCCTTACGTTCAAACCAACAAACAAGCTTTATTATGCACAGAATTATCTTTCTGCTGGTGGCCTTATGTTCTATGCAATTCCTAATTGCACAGAGCGACACGAGTGATGACTCGGAAACCCAAGAAGCCACAGTTACCTCCGACAAGGAAAGAACCCTTAGCAACTCTCCTCAATCCAATCAGTTGAATGATGCTATGGTAAACCTTGGCCAGAGTTCCAGTACCATGGTACAGCGTTTTGACCAGCGCTATCAGGGGGTAAAAGGGAGTCCTTATTGGCCAGAACAATGGACTAAAGGTTCTTTGATGATGAAAAATGAAAAATGGGTAAAGGATGTAAAAATCAAGTACAATTCTTACTCAGACCAAGTGGTGATTCTGCTGGATGGAATCGAAAAAGCCATGATCAACAACATGGTTCCAGCATTTGAAATCAATGTAGAAGGCAAAAACTATAAGTTTGAGAGAATAGCACGCGAGGTAGCTCCTCCCCTTATTGCCCATGAGTACTATCAAGTTATTTATAAAAGCGACCGTATCTCCTTTTATTTCCAGCCTAGAAAAAAACTAATCAAAGCAGATTATGAAGGCGCGTATAAAACTGGAAATCCTTACGATGAATTTCAGGATGACCTACATTACTTTATCGGAAAGAACGATAGTCGCTTAAAGCGTATTAAGCTCAACAAGAGAGCCGTTCTTAAAGCAATGGAGGATAGAAAATCTGAGGTAAAGGCCTTTATGAAAGAAAATAAAATCGTTCTCAACCAGCCCACAGATTTGATTCCCGTTCTAAAATTCTACAATCAAATTGAGAGCTAGGAAAGAATTTTCCTTCCCTAATAGGCAGATCGAAGGCTTTCGGTCTGCCTATTTTTTTATCTTCAAAGAAAAAGGCAGCCTTCCTTTACTCAAGATATATCTATGAAAAAGTTCCTTTGCTGGTTTCTCATCAGCCCCATAGTCCTTCTCCCTTGTCAAAACAACTCTTCCGACTCACCAACATCAGCATGGACCTCCCTGTTGGATGCCGAACTCAGTGAATGGGACGTCTACCTAAGTTACCGCCACAAGGAGGGTTATGATGGTAGCCAGCCCTTAGATGAAACAGGCAATCCTATCCCACCTATTGGCTTAAATAAAGACAGTACAGGCGTTTTTCGTGTCTTGATAAGGGAGGAAGAGCCAATCCTTAGAATTAGTGGGGAGATTTATGGGTGTATCGCCTCCAAAAAAGAGTTTGAGAATTATCACCTTAGGATGAAGATGAAATGGGGAGAGAAAAAATGGCCACCCCGAGAACATAAGCTGAAGGATTCCGGCATCCTATATCATTCCATCGGTCCTCACGGAGCTGAGCATTGGCGCTCATGGATGCTGTCCCAGGAATTTCAGGTAATGGAGGGACATATGGGGGATTTTTGGAACCAAGCTACCTCTGCCATAGACATCAGGGCCTTCCCACCGGAATACATCATGAGCCCGGTAGCTGATCTCACACAAGACTTTTTGCCTATGGGAGAAGAAGAAAACATCAAGGGATATTGTATGAGAAGGGGGAATTATGAGCGTCCAAATGGCGAATGGAATAGCTTGGAATTGATCTGTTTTGAGGGCCAGAGCCTCCATATTGTTAATGGTGAGATCGCGATGATCCTACGGAATTCCCGTTATGTCGAGGATGGCGAATCTATCCCATTGACCAAGGGAAAAATTCAAATTCAGTCGGAAGCGGCTGAACTCTTTTACAAAGAGATTGAAATACGTCCCTTGGATAGTCTCCCCTTGCCATTTGTTCCCTACTTCAATCCCTAAGGCTAAATTCCCGTTTTTCGCCTCATAGTCTTGGTGATTAATGAATAAATTCTCGAAGCCATATCACCACTTCCCAATATTCTATTCACCACTAACCATTTTGACATGTCTATTGACAATCATGCTAATCGGAGGAATTTCCTCAAGAAATCAGCCGTCCTTTCAGCAGGCTTGGCAGCCCTTCCATTTATGAAGGCTTCACCAAGCAGCAAACAAGTTGGTACTAGCAACAAAGACAGCCTCTACCTTATTGGTCCTCAGAAAGGATATACACCTATGATTGGAACCCTACTGTCAACTATGACGATGATGCGGACATGGGTGGTGCGTCAGGTACAAGGCTTAAGCGTAAAGCAACTGGACTTTCTGTTAGACAACCAGTCCAATTCCATTGGGGCCTTGTTGTGGCACCTTGCTGCTACGGAAAGGTATTACCAACTCAATACCTTTGAAGGGCTGGATTGGGGAACTTGGAGCGATGACATCAAGGCAGAATGGGATATTCCGATGAACCTGGGGAAAGTAGCCAGGAAGAGCATTAAGGGTCATTCATTGGATTTCTACCTAGAAAAACTTGACTCCGTTCGTGAAGTAACTAAACAAGAATTTGCCAAGAGGAATGACGATTGGCTATTAGAATCCGAAACCTTCTTCGATAATTTGCCCACCAACAATCATGCGAAGTGGTTCCATGTCTGTGAACACGAGTCCAATCACAATGGTCAAATCAAAATCATCAGGAAAAGAATGCCGAAATAGAGTCCTCATCTAAATTATTCATCCAAGTGACTATCCTGTTTCGCACGGGATAGTCTTTTCTTTTGGCTCATAAAATAATATTCCTACATATGTTTACTATATTATATAAAGAAAATCCACTATATGCGAATATCTTCCCTCGCCATCATCTGTCTTTTCTTGTTTTCAGGGCAATCCCTGGCTCAATTTGCCATTGACGGAAAGGACTTTGTGAGCGTTCAGCCGAAGTATGTTCCCATCCCAGCTTTAGAAAATTACCATTGGAAGATAGAGATCATTTCCAGCAACAAAGAGTTCTCTCCTGATGGAGATCCCGTCAATCCCTTACCAGAAATTTGTACACAACCTGATTTTCATGTCTGGGAAAATGATCAAATCGTCATCCGTCTGGTGAAAAACTTTGATCAAGAGCCCCTTGATATAGAAATCAAAGGATATGCGGCCATGTTGTGGGAATGTTCCCTTTGTGCCCCTCCTCTTGTCAAAAAGCTATATTTCAAGGAAGGGGCCATCAGTTTTTCTTTACAGAAAGATTTATCGTTGAGTGCACAACCCAGAAAGGTCATTTTCTCATTTGAAAGAATGGAGCTTTGGCAGGGAGAAAGATTGCTGGTGAAGCAGGACAACATGCGTGAAATGATTCAAGGTCTCCCCAGGTTCAGGGGAAAATAAAGATATTATGAAGGGACTACGCCTACACTACTACTTCGCATTGGCCTTGGTTCAGTGCATATTGATGTCCTGTCAACAACAGGCTGCCTCTGCTCACCTGGATGTGCAAATGGACACTAAAAAGGAATTCATAATCTTCCTACAGGAATTTAATGAAAATCAGGATTTCCAACTCAGCAGGATTAAGTTTCCCCTGGAGGCAACCGTTTTGGTTGACGATTTTACTCCTTGGGATGTATTTCTTACGAAAGAACAATATCACGTCGGATCGCTTCCCATCCACTCCTCACAAGAGCTCACAGTACTGCTAAGCATTGATTCAACCTATTCAAGCGTCATGTATAAGGGTGCCGAAAACGGAATTATGGCTGAATATTATTTCGAAAAATTGGAAGGAATCTGGTTTTTGGTAAAAATGAACGATCTTTCAACATAGTGCCAACTTTGTCGTTTTCTCTACGTTCATTAAATAAACAAACGACACAAGTAAACACCATGGGCACCTTCATAGCGATCGTCTTCCTCGTCGCTTTTTTGTATTATGGATATCTGGATGACCTTCGCAGGGATCCAAAGCAATTTTTTTGGAATATTTCAGAAATCATCGCCTCCTTTTTCTCTGGCAGTAGCAGTTGGGTGAAAGAGCTCAAAAGGCTTGGGAAAAAATTAGCAGGAGGGAAGGCCGGAAATCAATCCTAAGCGTTCCTCTCTATTCCTAAACTTATGGAAGGTTCAACCTACAAGGAATTTTATCCTCAGCAGCCAGACCTTCAGGCATATATCAAACTCTATTACATCCATCAATCCGATTCGGAGAAAGTGGATGAAAGGATCGTATATTTCCCCAATTACACAACTACCCTCAATATCTATAAAGATTCTGCCCTTCAATGGAAAGGCCATACCAAGACTTGGCAAAAAATGGTGGATTTGGAAAGGGCTGGTACCCTTTCCTTTTGATCTCCGCTACATCTATGCTAGTAACTCCAACGATTGGTAGATGGATTATAGGTACTGATACCCACCTTCACCTGTCCATTTAAAGCCCCGTCATAGTTTCCATAGGCCGTTACATAATAGATTCCAATTTTGAATCGCTGCTTGAGGATACGGAAAGGGATCTGTAGTCCTGCAAACAATTCTGAATGGAGGAAGCTACCATCCTGAATAGCCAGCACTCCTCCACCTGCATTGATTTGCAAGGGTGTACGGCGCAACAAAGGAATCTTATTGATCAAACTTCCATTGAACTCATGCAGGTATAGCCCTTGAAAATAGGCATTCTGGGTGCTAAAAGTACGGTCCAACAATTGGAAGAAATCGAGTGGAGCGGTAAAGAGAAAAGGATCTGATCCTCTGATAAATTTTAAGTCTGTAAATCTAAATTCCTCTGTACGAAGGAAGCGGCCCGCATAAGCACGCCAGTGAGCTTCCCCAAATATCCTCAACTGAAGGTCTTGCCTAGCTGTCAGTTCCACAAAGTCAAAATCCAGTTCACTCCCGAACACCCCTGGAATAGACTTTTTGTACTGCAATTGAAAGGTAGGCCATGTTGAACCCACAACCACTTTTCTGTAAGGTAGGCTCTTGTACTTTTGGTTAGGGGTAAAACGAAGTTTGATGTCCATCAAGAACTCCATGTAGGCAGCGAAGTCCCTAGGTACATTATCTGCCCCAAACAAATCCTGGGACCATTCTGCCAATTCTAAGGAGTCGATGGCGGTTCGGGTAGCATGCTCGAATCCAACATCCAGGTAGATTCCATTTACCAACTCCATGAAGTGCCCGAAACCATAGTATTTTTTGTTGATGAAGTTGGATCGACTCAGAATAGTAGAAAGGTTTTCAAAGAAAGTTACCAGTACATACTCATCCCCGTACCGAACGTATGCCCGGGCAAATTTCTTAGGCAAATAGGTATAGCCCACTCGAATGGCTCCTTTGAGGTCCTGATTACGGAAGCCATAATTTAAGGTGCCTCTTACCCTTAGGTCATATCCTTTGTCAAAGTTCTTTCTGACATTCCCAGAAATAGCATGTCGATAGCCTCCTACTCCAAAGGGTCTCACCTGAGCGATCAGCGGATCAAAGAAATACGTCATTCCCCTTAGACGATCCCTAAACTTTACCCCATTGAATAGAAATGATTTCCAGTCCAGATGATTGAAGAGGGAATCCTGTTTTTCGAGGTATTCGTCTGAATTGTGGTAAGCGATGATGCTGTCTCTCACCTTGATGTAATTCAGTTCTCTTTCCTTTAGCGTAACCGGACGTGTGGAGCTCCAGTAGGCAGAATCCCTTTCCAAAGCTTCCTGCTCCATCGATCTAAGTTCGTTTTTGAAGAAGCGATTCGGGATATCGATATCTAGTTCATATTCCTTGTGCATGGCAAGTGAATTGCCATAATATTGATTTTTTCGCTCTTCGATTCTGTAGTAATATTCCTCTCTTGTTAATATCCATCTGCTGTCCTTGGTCTTTTCGTAATCGTGTACAAGGTGGAATTCTTTGTAAAAAGAGAGCGTATTAGGGACAATCTCCAGATTGACCGATTTCAATGCCCACAGTTCATCTACCACATACATAATCCCCTTGAAAAAGGGACCAATCTCATTCTTAGGCGTAACGGCTATTTTGTAAATAACTCGGCCATTTTCATAGAACTTCTCCTCCAATTTATATCTGTATGTGATGTTCCAAAGGGTATTATGGAGGGGAGAAATGAAGGGGCGGTCTCCAATATCCTTGGCCACGATCAGATTTTTGTAAAAATTGATATCGGCATCAGAGACATCCGTATAAAAAAGATAGGGGTTGGTCACATCCTCATATCCGTCCCCAATAAAAGTTCCCTGATCACTAATGGTTACACTTGTTCCACCACCTGAGACCTTATCAGCAAAATCTCGATAGGCCTTTACCACGGACTTATAAGTATTCGGAGACCGAAAATAGGTTTGAGAAACAGATTCGATCAATTCCAGTTGCTCTCTGTCTTTTTTCTTGGCTAGCACAGAATCTGGAATAGGATTTTTGACTTTTCTGATGAGGGTATCTTTTTCAAGAGTAGCCTTGAGGTATGTCTCACAGGTATAGGTATCAAATTGCTTGACGAAGTTCCTTTTATTCTTGATAACCTCACGCATGATGGGATAAGCGGGATCTTCCTTTCCTGCTTCGATTTCTACCGTTTCAAGCTGAATATCCGCAAGACTCAGTTGGACATCCAGGACTTGATTTCCCTTGATATTTACCTCTACCCTTTCATCTTTATAGCCAAGGTGGCGAAAAACAAGGGTATGCATGCCTTCATCCAGTTCAAGGGTGTAGGTGCCCTTCATATTGGTTAATGTACCATAGGTGGTATGCTGTTCATATATACTGACATAGGGAATCGCTTGTCCATCTGGGCCGGTTACCTTTCCTCGTAATTGGTAAGAAAGGCCCATCAGGGGGATACAAAACAAAAGGAAGAGGGATAGTATTGGCTTCATCATATGGCTAGGTTGCTTCTTCATGTATGACGCTATGCCTTGAGATTAAGTTGCAGTGAGATTCTAATTGGGGGATTGCTTCTACAAACTAGGTCAATCCATCGACCAATGTCTTCTATTTTACCATTGAACCCGGCAATTGGTACAACATATAAAAATTCACATCGTTTTCTTGTGGAAGACTCCTATCTTATACACATACATTTTTTTTCATACAATATTCTTGAACTCTCAGATAGTTGCACGATATTTGTTACGATTTTCGTCAAGAAATAGTGCTTATCTGATTTTCATTAGCCCCTTTCAGCATGGAAACCCAACAGGAACAACCGGACCAGTTTGTCCAACTTGAAGAAGAGAACAATGCCTTGAAGCGGCAACTTCTTGAGTACCAAATGAAGGAGATGGTCTTCCAAAACAAGGCCGTTAAGCAATTCCGTACGAACGTATTGGTTGGCAGAAAAGCTGTAGACATTTTTCTTGGAACGAAGTTATCCGACAGTACCAAACAGCTTTTCGAGGAGATTCAGACTGCCAAGGTAAGCACCGATACCTTGGGTAATGTTCTGGCCCACATTATCGCTCGCTTTATTCGAGTTGGAGCTTTCACTGTTATGGCCGCCCTAGGCCCTTTGCTTTTTGTAGGTGTTCAGACCTGGCTATTGAATAGGCAGAACAACCTTATCATGCAGCAGAATGTAAAGATTGATCGACAGTCGCAATTGATTGAATCTCAGCGAAGGAATGGACTCATTTTCGAGCTTGGAAATGTCCTAAATGCCATTACACAGGAAAAGCAACAACAAAAACTTGAGCGAGAAATATGGGAGCGTGACCATCCCGGAGATCCTTTTCCTTACCATCAACATATTTCCACCCAGCTGATTGGTAGAATTGAGGCCCTTAGCCGATCGCTAAAACCTTATCGATACTTGCAGGCTGACAATACCCTGAGTTTAGAACTCAGTCCAGAAAGGGGGCAGTTGTTGTTTTCCTTGTTGACTAGTGAGCTGGATGATGATGACATGGATTCCATCAAAAAGGCTTCCATCTTTAAACAGGCTGATCTCGCTGAGGCTTACCTACATGACAGAAACCTGTCTAACCTTAACTTGATGGCAGCAGACCTACATGAAGCCGATCTTCATTCAGCCAGTTTGGCCTCATGCTATTTGGAACAAGCAAATTTCGTTAAGGCAGATCTACGTCGAGCAGACCTGAGAGGAGCAGATTTGGTGGGGGCTGATTTTTCACTCGCCAAGATGGATGATATCATATTAGACAATGCCCAGGTCGGCAGCGTTACATGGTTTGAGGACTTAAAGAGCCTTGAGTTGCCTCCCAAAGACCTTGATTCAGTTATGGCATACTATCGTGTTGATCCAGAACCCCATTTTGATGTGAAAGATGGCCATACCTATTACCTGATCAAGAAAAGGGATAAAAAAGTGATTCCGGAAGAGGAAGCAGAAACTGCGGTAGAAACCAGAGGATAAAAAAAGGAAAAGGGACCAGTTGGCCCCTTTTCTAATGAACGAAACTACTACTACTATAAACTATCTTTTGTTCCAAAGCTGTTATCTGATCTATACACAAAAGATTTTCTCTTTTGTTCTATAAATAAACGATTTAGAATACCATATATTCCACTAAATATTCACTTTTTCCTTACGCTGGTTTAGCCCCTGATAACCAAACATTTGCTCTATCTAATCCTCTTCTCTCCCCTCTCTCCATGGACTCTGCATCATAAAATAGGTTCTTACACATGCAAATTCCTTCATGCTGCCTTCCATGGAATACCCTCCAATTTTGTCAGGATAAGTCTATCTTGATTTTTGGCAGATAATTCACAGAATCTATGGGTTCTCCAACCCTTCCATTCCATTTCTATCTGTATATTATACACGCATTCATTCGGGAAAGAAAATTGCATATCCCTTTCCCGTACCAATAGACTGACACAACATGGATAAATCTGGCACAACGGAATCTCCACAACAACAAACACAATTAGAATCAGGTACCTACGAACTCATTCAGCGCCGTCTCAAAGCGCAAGGAGATGATTTACGTACACGCCTGGGAGATTTGTATGAGCTAAGGAAAAAGGTATTCGGCACCATCGATCTCCAGCTGATTGCCAACGACAGAATTACCACCGAAAACAACTGCATTCCCCGGGACATGGTGGCCTTAGGCAAGCACTTTATCTTTGGCTATAACGTACATATGGGCTTAAAGAGCAAGGTCAGTGTGTCTGATGTATTCACCTGCTTCAGTTTTGAATCCAAAGATCACTCATTCCACAAGGAAGAGGACAACCTCATCCAACATGCCAATTTTCAAGAAGACTTTGAAAACCTATACAAATATTACAAGAATACGGTTTTCGCCAAGTTCACCATTATTGGGCCGAATTTGTATATGGTCTTTCAAGTGGGTAAGGGGGCGGAAGACATCAAGACCTTCAAATGGGCAATTGACGATGAGCAACTCACCTACCTAGGCAATCGCTTTGAGCATGAAGTAAAGTTCCCCAACCAACACCAGTTCAAGTGGACACGAGCCACGCGCGATATGCAGCGAAGAGGTCTCCATCCACACATTTCCATCATGGATAAGGTATTTGTGGAGACAGTTGGTGGAGATTTGACCATAAAAGTCGAAGACAATACAGATACAGGACACGGCATCTATGCAGAACCCGTAGATCATCCAGATCAAACCCTGGATGATGCAGATTACTACTACGCAGACCTTGGTAATATCATTGTTTTGAAGATCCGTCCATATCAGGAAAAGGATTTCCGCTATTTGATTTTCAATCAGAAGATCAGAGAGGTATTACGCGTGGATTCCATAGAAGAAGCTTGCGTTCTGCTCCCTGATGATCAAGGCATTATCTTTTCCAATGGCTATTACCTTCAAAGTGGAGAATACAAACTCTTTGACAAGGTCATGCCTAATCTGGTCTTTGAAAAGAGAATTTCCTCCACCAATGGAGAAGACTTCCTATATACCTTCTACAACATGACGGCTGGGGTTTATGTCCTTCTTCCCTATAACCTGGTAGAACAAAAGGTGGATACCCCCATCATTTGCAATGGTTCGACTATTTTTCCGAATGGAGAATTATGCTATTTCAAGGCAGAAGATCAGCCAAGCCGGCATCATGTAGTCCAAATTTGGCAGACACCCTATGGCAAAGAAGTCCAAGCGCCTAGCGAACATAAGGACAATTGGCTTTACAAAGTAGGAAACAAAGATCTGGTAAGAGGTATGGCTGAGTGTAATGAGTTGCTTGTCTTACTTAACAAAGAAGACAGCTATTCCAACCTCTATATTGACTTGGTCAAAAAGGCTACTGATATCCTAGATTCCTATTACTGGATTGCTAGAGAAGAAGCCATGAAATTGTCTGAGCCGCTTGATAGCATCCGTCAAACAGCTGCCTCAGCCATTGACGAGTATGAAAAAGTAAGGCGTATTAAGCAGAATACGCAGTCCGCTGTAGATGCAGTTTCGGATAAAACGGCTGATTTGCTAGATACGATTCGCAGGTACAAGGCTAAGGATATCAATACCTTTGTTACATATCTGGCTGACATTCGCGCACTAAGAGGTGAACTCATTGGGGTGAAAGACCTACGATATGTAAACGTAGCTGAAATAGAAGGCTTTGAACAGCGTGTCATTGAAGCCAATGATGACCTTTCCCAAAAAACAGTAGAATTTCTTGTCAATCCAGAAGCCCTTGCTCCCTATCTCAAAAAGGTAGATGAAACAAGAAGTGAGGTGGAAGGAATTGCGAAGGTGGCTGAAGCCAATGAAACGGAAAAACAAATTGATGGAATTTCAGGCGAATTGGAACTCCTGATTGATATTGTATCCAACCTCAACATAGAGGATGCAACCATGACCACCCGCATCATTGACAACATTTCCCAAATTTACGCCCAACTCAACAACCTTAGGGCCAGCTTAAAGAAGAGGAGAAAAGAACTGAGAGGAACAGAAGCTGCGGGGGAATTTAATGCACAAGTTCGACTATTGGACCAAGGGCTAATCAACTTCCTTGACCTTTGCGATACTCCTCAAAAGTGTGATGAATACCTGACCAAACTGATGGTTCAGCTGGAAGAACTCGAAGGAAAATTCGCTGACTATGAAGCCTTTGTACTGGAATTATCCGACAAAAGGGAAAATATCTATCAAGCCTTTGAAACCAGGAAGCTTTCCTTGTTAGAAAGGAGAAATAAGCGTGCGCAATCTTTGATGAATGCGGCTGATCGTATCCTGAAAGGCATCCAAAATCGCGTTGGGAACATTCAAGAGCTGTCTGAAATCAATTCTTATTTCGCTGCTGACCTCATGATTTCCAAAGTGAGAGACATTGTTTCTCAGTTGGAAGAAATGGAAGATCCCATTAAGGCGGGCGACATCCAATCTCGCCTTAAAACCCTTCAAGAGGACGCCATTCGCCAGTTGAAAGACAGAAAAGAATTATTTGTAGATGGCGAAAACGTCATTCGCCTGGGAAGACATGCTTTCTCCGTTGCGACACAAAGTCTGGACTTAACGGTAGTGCCACGAGAAGAGGATATGTACTACCACTTGACGGGTACTTCCTTCTTTGAGAAAATAGAAGATGAACAGTTCGAGCAAACACGTCCTGTATGGAATATGTCTGTCCCTTCTGAAAATCAGGAGGTATATCGCGCTGAATATCTGGCCTACCTCCTGCTCCAATCTGATATAGAGGGTGAGGACAAACCCAAGTTGGTCCAGCAATTTATGCAACAGCGCTTCGCAGAAGGATATTCGAAAGGAATTCACGACCAAGATGCCGCCCGTATTTGGCAAGCACTTGAAGACATCGAAACAGAAGCAGGCCTGTTGAGATATCCCCCTCATGTCAGGGCAAAGGCTCAATTTTTCTGGCAGAAAAGCCTTTCAAAGGAGGAAAGGGAAGGCTGGAAAAAGCGTATTCATTCCGCTAGTGTGATTCTAAAGGCCTTCCCCAAAAGTGGAAGATTTGATGCGATGATAGAGGAGTTGATAGAATCCATGCAGGCTGGAACCTTTATCCATGAGATTTTTGAAACGAATCTTGTCCATCAAAGCGCTCATTATCTTTTCGACCAGTTGGCGAAGAGCGAGGACTTTGTCATCAGCCAGGAGGCGGATACCTTATTCAATTCCTTTGGCCAACATATCAAGAAAAATAAACTGGAAGCTCAACTCCATCAGTCTATCTCCGACTTGGAAGATATGCCAGTGGAACAATTTGAGTTGATTATGCATTGGTTAATGGCCTACGCTTCCCACAATGGGACGGCCAGGCCTTCTGAGCAAAGTATGCAAGAAACGGCTACCCTCCTTCTCCTTCAAGCTCATCACCCAAAAAAGGTAAAGCAAATTGGAACGACCATTAAGCTTGAAGGACTCATGGGAGAACATCCCTTATTGGAAAATGGTACATATGAGCAGGATTACCATGCCTTCATGCACAGGCTCGCGCATTTTGCTTCCCACGTCCAGCCTCAATTCAGGGAATTCACCCAGCTCAAAAAAGACCTAACGGAATCCTTCAGAGAGGAATTGAAATTGGAGGAATTTAAGCCAAGGGTATTGACCTCCTTTGTCAGAAACCAATTGATTGACAAAGTCTACCTTCCTTTGATTGGAGACAACCTCGCCAAACAATTAGGGACAGTAGGAGAAAATACCAGAACCGACCGACAAGGGATGTTGCTGCTGATCTCTCCTCCCGGTTATGGTAAGACAACCCTCATGGAATACATTGCCAATCGCCTAGGATTGATCTTTATGAAGATCAACGGTCCTGCCATTGGACACCATGTAACGAGTCTCGATCCCTCTGAAGCTCCCAATGCAGCCGCAAGAGAGGAATTGGAGAAGCTCAATCTTTCCTTGGAGATGGGAGACAATGTGCTGATCTATTTGGACGATATTCAGCATTGTAACCCAGAATTTTTGCAAAAATTCATTTCCCTTTGTGATGCTCAAAGAAAGATTGAAGGAGTTTACAAAGGCAAAACGAGAACCTACGATCTTAGAGGAAAGAAAGTAGCTGTGGTGATGGCAGGTAACCCCTACACAGAATCGGGAGAGAAGTTTCAGATTCCAGATATGTTAGCCAACCGTGCAGACACCTACAACTTAGGTGATATTCTTGGAGGAAGTGATGATTTGTTCAAATTGAGCTATATCGAAAACTCGCTTACCTCCAATCCAGTCCTCCATCGATTGTCTACACGCCCTCAACATGATATCCTCCAGTTGGTCAAAATCGCCGAAACAGGAAGCCAAGAGGGCATTGATATGGAAACACACTTTGCCGCGGAGGAACAACAGGAGTATGTAGAAGTGTTGAAAAAAATGTTGCGCATTCGTGATGTGATCCTCCAAGTCAACCAAGGATACATTGCTTCAGCTGCCCAACAGGATGAGTTCAGAACAGAACCCCCTTTTAAATTGCAGGGTTCTTACCGAAACATGAACCGCCTGGCTGAAAAAGTACAGGCCCTTATGAATGATGAGGAAATATCTACCCTCATTCTCTCACACTATGAAAGTGAGGCTCAGACACTGACAAATGGGGCAGAAGCTAATTTGCTCAAGTTTAAAATGATGAATGGCTTTGCAGAAAAAGCAGATCAGGAAAGATGGGAGGAAATCACCTCCTTTTACATGCAACAGCGAAATTTATCAGCAGATCGCATGGCCCAGCTTGTCAAAGAGATGGGTGCCTTTACCGATGGGTTAAAAGCCATTCGAGAAGTATTGGAGAAGGGAATTGACAAATAAACCTGAACTTTTGCGCTACTAGACTTGATCTCACATTAATCTTTTAGGACTTATATAGCATAACCTCTAACACACATATATATGCAAGAACCTGTTGCTGGATTCGCCTTTGGAGCGATGATCGCTGCCATTTTACAGTCTTTTCTACCCATTCTCTTAGGCTGGCTGATTGTTAGACATAGATGGCTTCTGTTGTACCTCAGTGAGTATTTTTCCTTTATCAAAGAGGACATTGATTCGGATGATAGATTGTATCCTAACTATTCGGTGGGAGAGGTTTGGACTATTTTCCGTTCAGAAGAAGCTCCTAATCGTGTAGCTAGAGATAAAATGGTCAAATATGGAACACATAGATTGATTCAGTTTATTGGTCGGGTCTTGATATGGATAGGCTGGTTTGGAATTGTATCTGCTATTTTCTCATTCATCTATGCCCTGACTCTGGTTTCCTAGTACGAATAATACCTCCCTAAGTAGAATAATAGCCTGCATCGAAGAGATGCAGGCTATTATTTTTGCAAAACAATCCAATATTCAACTTTAACATCCATAATCGGATTCAAAAATATCATTTATTCAACTTTTTAATTAATTTTTTATCTATATTTACAACATACTTTCAACCTTAACGTAGAAAAGGTCATACTTATTTATACTAACTACTCCTCTCATGAAAAAGCGCATCATCTCTTTGTTTTCTCTGATCAGTTTTCGTCCTAGAATTTGCACAACTATCACTTTGGTGTATGCGCACAAAAAACTATGACTATCTTCCCTCTTAATCCGCAACTCCAACTATCTTCCAACCTATGTTGACAGAACAACAGGTACTAAGCCTTGCCCCCGACGCTTCCTCCATAAAAGCGGGCCAAAAGCTAGCCTTGTCCTCCAAGTGGAGCAGGCTGGAAAGGTCAGATCGTGCCATTTGGGGAGAAATCAAAGGCAGTGGAAAAAATCCCTACCAAACGAGGATAGATTTGAAGGATATGGCCTTCAAATGTACTTGTCCAAGCCGAAAATTTCCTTGTAAACACGGGCTTGCCCTTTTGCTAGTCTATGCCAAGGAGGTAGGTAAATTTGAAACAACTGAAGAGCCAGAATGGGTAAGTTCTTGGCTTGACCAAAGAGGTCAACGAGCAGAGAAAAAGCAGCAAAAAGAAGTCAAACAAGCAGATCCAACAGCACAAGCAAAAAGAAAAGCCAAGAGAGAAGAAAAAATTCTGGATGGTCTACAAGAGCTTCGACAATGGACCCAAGATGCGGTTCGCAATGGCCTCGCTCAACTTCCGGCTCAAAATCCTGCTTATTTTGAGCGCATGGCTGCCAGAATGGTTGATGCACAAGCTTCTGGTATGGCTGCACGGATCAGAGGTCTACAACAAATTAACTATCAGGAAAGCGGCTGGCAATTGCAGGCAATGGAAAAATTGTCCGAAATCTGGACCCTTAGCACCGCATATCCTAGCCTTGAAAATCTGCCCCAACCCGTACAAGAGGAAGTCAAAACGCTCATAGGCTGGACTACTAAAAAAGAAGAGGTTCTTGCCAAAGAAGGCCTGCAAGACAAATGGCAAATTCTAGGTATGGAGGAATATGAAGATGGTAGAATCACTGTTCAAAAATATTGGATCAAAGGAAAAGAGAGTGGGAAAAGGTGCTTTATGCTGCAATTCCTTGTTCCGGGACAAATGAGAAGCCTTACCCTGTTGCCTGGAACAGAAGTGGAAGGAAGCTTGTCATTTTATCACCATACGCTTCTCAGTAGAGCTGAGCTGAAAGAAGGGATCATGACACTTCCTATTACAAAGCTGGAAGGATTTCGAACAATTGACCATCTTCAGGCTGAGCTCACCAAGGTTCTGGCTCAGCAACCCTGGCAACATCACATTCCATGTGTCATGGAAGGCATCCTACCGATTTGGGAGGAAGAAAAATTTCTACTTCTTGATGCCCATAAGGCCGTCATGGAGATTCAATGCTCTGATGAAGACCGTTGGCAAATCATGGCAGTAAGTGGTGGCCATCCCATTACCCTGGCTGGAATTTCAAGTTTTAACACATTTCGTCCATTTGGCATCATGGTCAATGGTAGATACCAATATTTTAATCATGCCACTATCTCATAAATTAAGCAAAAGCATGATGCTAGGCAGTGCGCGGGCCAACCTGGACGATCTCAAAGCTGCCCTTCCCAAGGAATTAGCGGAAATGCTTCAAGGGAATGCCTCGAACTCAAGGGAAGAAGAACTTCTTCATATCATGTCATTGGCTCTACCCTATATCAAAGCGGGAAGCCAAGCTCCCCAGTTTACCAAAGCCACGACAAAAGCAGAAGAGGAGAAACTTGCCTATGCATCGCATCCCTATGCAGATCTCTATCACCAAATTGAAAGGGAAGGGACGCTTTTTCTCCTCAAAAGCTGGTTGAAAAAACTGACCCAAGCGAATAAAGTCTGTCTTCCCCACCAGATTCCTTCTATCCTCTCCTCAGGACACAAAAACAAGGAACTTATATTCTATGTCCAGCAGGCTATTGGAAAGAGAGGAAAGTGGCTTGCCCAACAAGATAGCCGATGGCGCAAAATGATCACGCCGCTGGAAGAAAGCTGGGAATTTGGTTCATTCTCCATCAGGCAACAAGCCTTTCAAAGCTTCCTAACTATCTCGCCCCAACTTGCCATTGACAAATACACAGCAGCAGCTAGTAGCCTAAGCGCCAAAGAGCGGGCATGGTTTTTTGAAAGAATAACACCTTACTTTAGCGCAGAACATTTGCCTCTTATTGAATCCGCTCTCAAGGATAGAAGCAAAGTAGTCCAACATCATGCGACGATTTCATGGACGAAAATTCCTGGAACTTCCTCTTATGAGTTCATCAAAGAAACTTGTCAAAAGATTTTCGAAAAAGATAGCCAAGGACTGAATGCCATTTCGCCAAAAATCCTCATTCATCCCATTGATCTACCTCCTGAACTCATAAAGCAATTGGGAATAGACGAAGAAAGCCTAGACAATTCCTTCACCAATCAGGAGTATCAGATTTTCCAATTCATCTGGCACATTCCTCCTGCCCTCCTTTCCCAGCAATTGGATGCCAAGCCAATAGGCATTCTCAAAACGTTGGCAAAGGATAAATCTTTACAAAAATATATCCCTGCTCTGATTCAGGCTATCATCAATTACGCGGACAACGAGTGGGCCATGGCTTACTTCGAATTGGCAGATAAGCCACCCAAGGGTGTCAAAGATCTACTCGCCCATGGCCAAGCTATGTTAGAGATATTGAGCCCTTCACAACTCAAACAACTTTACCTAAACAATAAAATATCCTGGCTCAAGGATCATGAACTCGATACGCTGAATAAGATTACAGAACCCTGGGATCATTATTTCAGCGATTCAGTTTTGCTCCGTTTGAAGACCAAGTATATGCACTCAGGGGTATATTATGCCTTACAGGGTAGCATGGTACAATTGGCAGAATGGATTTCTCCAGAGGTATTACCCAACCTAAAAAAATATCTTCCTCCACATGACGAACGCAAAGAAAGCTGGCGTCAAGCTATGGGGAAATTATTTAGGCACATTGAATTGACACAAAAGATCAACACCACCAATCCATAAATTCATGGCAGATTTATTAAGAAAACATGCAGAAGAAGCCTTTGCACAGGAACTGGAAGAGCTCCAAAAACAAGAATCACACAATGTTCCTGAAAATTGGAAAATGTCTCCCTTTTCGGTGGTTACCTATTTATTGGGAGGAAAGCTGAAGAATGGCTTTGAGGTGAGTCCCAAATATATCGGCAACAAACGCCTGATGGAAATTGCGGTGGCAACTTTGACGACAGATCGTGCTTTGCTACTCTATGGGCTTCCCGGAACAGCAAAATCCTGGGTAGCAGAACACCTAGCAGCTGCCATTTCAGGTGATTCGACGAAACTTATCCAAGGTACAGCTGGAACAAGTGAGGAGGCGATTCGCTATGGATGGAATTATGCAAAATTATTGGCCGAGGGTCCCTCAACGCAAGCTCTTGTACGTACACCCTTGATGGATGCCATGGAAAGTGGAAGCATCGCCCGTGTTGAGGAATTGACAAGGATTACGGCAGATGTTCAGGATACCTTGATCACGATCTTGTCAGAAAAAACCCTTCCCATTCCAGAATTAAATACAGAGGTCCAGGCCATTAAAGGCTTTAACCTGATCGCAACAGCTAATAACCGAGACAAAGGGGTAAATGAGCTGTCAGGCGCCTTAAAAAGACGCTTTAATACGGTCATTCTTCCTTTACCCGCAACGATGGAAGAGGAAATTAATATCGTTCAAACGAGAGTAGCCTCTTCGCAGAAAAGCATGCAATTACCTGCTGAAATCCCTGCCATGAAGGAAATCCAACGCATCGTTACCATTTTCAGGGAGCTTAGATCAGGGGTTACAGAGGATGGCAAAACCAAATTGAAGGTTCCTACTGGAACATTAAGCACAGCGGAGGCGATTTCAGTTGTCAACTCTGGCATGGCGCTATCTGGCCACTTTGGAAGTGGAAGTATGGAAGCCGAGGACGTTGCATCCTCTCTAATTGGTGCGATCATCAAAGACCCGGTTAGAGACAAAGTTGTCATGGAAGAATACTTGGAGACCGTCGTCAAAAAGCGTAAAGAGTGGAGAGATATTTATCGCGCCTGTAAAGAAGTAATTTAACCCCCTATGGCCACACACATTTTGGGCATCCGCCATCATGGTCCTGGGTCTGCTTTGCAGGTCAAAGCCTTCTTGGATATCCATAAGCCAGATGCCGTTCTCATTGAAGGTCCTCCAGATGCCAATCACATGTTGAGCCACGTATCGGCAGATGACATGCTTCCTCCGGTTGCCTTGCTTTTGTACGACAAGAAGAATCCTGGAAGAGCTTCCTTTTACCCCTTCGCGGCCTTTTCTCCCGAATGGCAAGCCATCCATTGGGCGTTAAGAAACAATGCCCATGTTGCCTTCATGGACCTTCCCACCACTCATTATTTAGCGATGGAGGCTGACCAGCCCGAAGTACCTGCTGAAACAAAAGAGGAGGAGGAAGCAGAAGGCCCGAAAGAAGTCGAACCTTATCCCTTGGATTACCTGGCTCAGATTGCGGGATTCGATCATACAGATGCTTGGTGGGAACATCGCTTCGAACTCGGAGGGGAATCAGAGGATCACTTTGATGCTGTCATGCATGGAATGGCAGCGTTAAGAGAATCAGGATTGGGATACAACCGCGAAAAGGACGATTTACGAGAGGCCTTCATGCGAACCATCCTTTATAAAACCGAAGCTAATTACGAAGATGTAGCCGTAATCTGTGGAGCGTGGCATGCACCAGTGCTAGAAAATCGCCCACCCAAAAAGCAAGACAAGGCATTGATGAAAGGGCTGAAAAAGTGCCCCATTGAATGTACATGGATTCCATGGACATATGATCGGCTGTCTTTCGAAAGTGGATATGGTGCTGGCATTTGGTCTCCAGGTTGGTATGAGCATGTCTGGAACATCAGTCAGGAAAATCGGTCTATAAGCTGGATGACCAAGGTGGCACGCATCCTTAGGGAAGCCAAGATGGATATCTCTACCGCTCACGTCATTGAGGCAGTAAAACTAGCGGATAACCTTGCAGCTATCAGAAACATGGCCAGACCTGGCCTCGAAGAGTTCAATGACGCTACCCAGACCGTCCTTTCCTTCGGAGATCATAGCCTCCTTAACTTAGTGGAAAAAGAACTGATCGTAGGGCAAAAAATGGGACGCGTTCCAGAGGAAGTACCCGCAGTTCCCCTTCAGCAAGACCTCCAGCGCTTACAGAAAAGCCTCAGACTTAAGGTATCGGATGAATACAAACAGATGACGCTAGACTTGCGGAAAGAAATGGACCTAAACAGATCCCTTTTATTCCACCGCCTCAATCTACTAGGCATCGGTTGGGCAGAAAAGGGCTATGTGGCAGGCTTAGGAACATTTAAGGAACAATGGACTCTCAATTGGAAGCCGCAATGGGTCCTCAAGACCATTGAGATGGGTATTTGGGGCAATACTGTTATCCAAGCTTCAAATGCCTTCGCCAAATCCAAAGCAAAAAAATCCAAGCAACTGGCAGAGACCATTAAACTGCTCTCTACAGTTCTATCAGCAGATTTGAAGGAAGCTGCTTTCCATATCATTTCAAGGGTAGACAAACAAGCCGCAAGATCAGGAGATATATTTCAACTGGTTCAGGCCATGACACCCCTTGTTGAGATTACGCGGTATGGTGGCGTTCGAAATACTGATGTCAGTGTCTTGTACGGGGTGCTAGATAGCATCATTTCTAGAGTTACGATTGGACTAGGGCATGCATCAACCTCTATTGATGAAGAAACATCCCTTGAAGCAATCAAATGGATAGGTACTGCCAATCAATCTCTCCATACCTATCAAAATGAGACCTACCTCAAAGAATGGTATGCAGCGCTACGGAACCTTGCCACTTCCGAGCGAGTTGCCCCGGCTATTTCAGGTAAAGCTTGTAGGTTACTCAGCGATCATCTGGTTTTTGGATCGGAGGATGTCGCTCAACGGCTTTCTTTAGCCTTATCTACTGCTCGTGATGTTTCCTACTCGTCCGGATGGTTGGAGGGCTTCTTATCAGGAGGGTCCGTTTACCTTCTGTTGGAGGATGAGATTTTCAATGTTCTAGATGATTGGCTGGGTCAACTTACGGAGGACGACTTCACAGATTATCTTCCAGTTTTAAGGAGAAGTTTTTCTTGGTTCTCCCAAGCAGAGAGAAGACAAATTGGAAACAGAGCTAAAAATGGCAGTAGCAAAACGGTAGATAAGTTGGAAGAAACGTCATTTAATCACGAAAGAGGGATGCAGGCCACCTATATGGTCGCAACATTATTAGGACTCAATGGACAATCAGAATAATCTACTTCGCTGGCGAATGATCCTTGGTGGGGGCCAGTCTGACGGGACCGGAATTTCCCCCGAGGGCAACATGAAAATCATGGATAAATCTCTCGAAGCCCTATATGATAGCGGAAGACAGGGAGGTCTTGGCCCAAGTTCGCCCAATGTAGCCAGATGGCTAGGAGATATAAGAACATATTTCCCCCAATCCGTGGTACAAGTCATGCAGCAGGATGCACTCAAGCGTCTCAACCTCACCTCCATGCTGACCGAACCAGAAATGTTAGAAATGGTGGAACCAGACGTTCATCTAGTCGCCAATTTAATGACCCTTTCCCGTGTCATTCCTCCAAAAACCAAAGATACAGCCAGACAAGTCGTTCAAAGAGTCGTGGATGACCTGATGAAAAAACTCAAGCAACCTGTAGAACAGGCCATCACAGGAAGTTTAAACCGTTCGGTGATTAACAAACGTCCCCGACACAACGAAATCAACTGGAACAAAACCATACTCAAGAACCTGAAACACTATCAGAAGGATTTCCAGACCATTGTACCAGAAACTCGATTAGGGTATGGAAGGAAAAAGCGAGGATCGCTTAAAGATATTATCCTTTGTATAGATCAAAGTGGCTCAATGGGAACCTCCGTGGTTTATTCAGGTATTTTCGGAGCAGTGATGGCATCTTTGCCTACTGTAAGTACCAAAATGGTGGTTTTCGATACCAATGTAGTAGACCTGACCGAAGAATTGGAGGATCCAGTGGAGCTTCTATTTGGGGTTCAACTAGGAGGGGGTACGGATATCAATCGTGCTATCGCCTATTGCGAACAAATCACGACCAGGCCCGATGATACCATTCTTGTCCTGATTACCGATCTCTATGAAGGAGGAAATGAGCAGGAAATGCGTCGTAGGATTCTGCACCTTCAGGAATCTGGCGTTCAATTTGTAGTCCTTTTGGCGTTGAATGACGATGGAAAACCTTATTACGATCAACAAAATGCAAGCTGGCTTGCCCAACAAGGAATTCCTTCATTTGCCTGCACACCTGATTTATTTCCTGATCTCATGGCAACTGCCATCCAAAAAGGAGATATTGCTGACTGGGCTGCCCAACACAACATCGCTACCCCAACTTTCGATTTAGAAGAATGATCAAACTGGAGCCATTTCTAGAAAAAGACGGTAAATACCTACTCGGCTGGATTCATTCAGAGGAGGAACTGGTCCAGTTTGCAGGTCCTTTGTTTGCCTATCCCCTTCACTTAGCCCAGATCAAGGCCTACCTTCTGCATGAGAAGCGTAGGGTATTCAAAGTCGTCCATATCGAAAGCAAAAAGGTAATTGGGATGGCGGAGATTTACCAAGAGTCCCCCAAAATAGCCAAGCTTGCACGAATTTTAATTGGAGAAAAAGACTTTCGAGGCAAAGGATTGGGCGGTGAATTGATTCATGCCCTTCTTCATCACGCCTTTTCATCTCCCCAACAAGAAGTGGTCAAGCTCTTTGTTTACGATTGGAATGACTCCGCCATTCGTTGCTATACAAGAATAGGGTTTCAGCCCACCGAGCGCGAAAAGGTTAAAAATATAGTAGGGCAACAAGAATGGTTCGCATTCGAAATGGAAATCAAGCGTGCTGCTTTCCTATTAGCTCATCCGAATTGATGTATGGCAACTAGCGAAGGAACATAGCTTTTTTATCGTCGAAGAATTATCCCACCTAATCCAGAATACGATGAATAAAACAAAGCTTTCAACCTTGACCCTTTTACCCGTTGTACTTCCTATCCTTTGGCAGGTAGGATGTGAAGAACCTCATTCTCCTTCTTCTAAGTCTCACTCCTGTCCTTCTTTGGGGACACTCTGCTCTTGAAACGAAGGCTCAAATCAGTGTTGAGGAGGGAAATCTCTGGATCAGCATCGACTTTCCCTGAAGCATCAGAGAATCACTCCAATCCAGATTCCCTCAACCTAAAAGTGGCTTCAACAACCAACCTTCAAAGGACTTATTGAAACTATATATTGATGAGAACCTTATCGTCAGCCATAACGGATAGTGTATCCAATTGGACAGCATGGAAGAACAAGATGTTTCAGGGCACAGCCATCCTGTCATGTTTCAACTTAGGGGCCTCATCAACGGAAAAAAGGACATCTATTTGGTCCACAAGGATGATGGAAGCACCTATCAGTTAGTTACCAAAGCGGGAGAAAGCAGCTTCCTAATAGAAGCTCAGGTCGCAAAAAGGCAGTCATCCCTTTTGAATACAACCTTCGTTCTTTTTATCTCCGGAATGCTTTTCCTCCTCATTTGGCAAGCCAAAAGAAAAGTATAAGGAGGTATCTGATTTTCATAGAACCCCTATTGCCTTCGGGACAATAGGGGCATTTGTTTTATCTTTTAGAGGATAAAATTAGGTATAGGGACCTTTTTACTTGTCACTCAATAGAATATTCCATAATTATTACTCATCAACCGTCAAAAGTTTTTGAGTTTTTGTGCAAAGTTGGTACGGGAATGGAATAGTATGTGAGGGAAAAAGAAAAGAAATCAAGGGCTAGGGTAAGAGGTCGCTTGGATTGTTATGATTGTATATCAGAAACCAAAGCCCCGTTGAGAACATTTTATCGTCGACAATTTTCTTTCTAATTAAAGGTTTATCAGTTAGGGAAAAAGGAACACGACATGGCAAAAAACACATTACTTTTTATCGGCTTTCTCTTGCTCTGCCTGACAGCTTCCGCCCAGACTGAGGCAGAGCTTCAAAGGCGGCAACAGCTTCGCAATATCATAGAGCGTCAGGAAGCACTCGAAATGCTGGACGAAAATACCAAACAGGACCTATTCTACATTCCTGAAGGCCAGTATTCTGCCCTGACCAATGATATCAAAGAAGGATATTATCGCAAGGAAAAGCTATACCAGCGGATAAAGAACCTTGAAGAAAATCCTCAGGGAAGTGGAACCTACATGAGACAGTTGGATACGCTGCTCGAAAATTATATCCTCAACTTCCGCATTGACAACTTCCACCGGGACGCTGACATGATCTGGAAAGCCGCCAGAGTCAAAGAACTACGTGGAAAGAAACAAGAGGCCATTTACTTGTACCAATTAGCGGAACTCCACATACATGACACAGTGCGTAAGCCTAGATTAGCGCTTGACTCTCTGCTAGCTGGAGAAAGAAGCCCTTGGTTGCCCATCGATGAATATTATAGGTTGCTTGAAATCAGACAGGAGGTTGATCCCTTCTTTCCTGCGACACCGGCACCACCCTCTCCACATAACTTGGGATTGAGCATCAATTCTGGTTCAGCAGATTATGCGCCCTTTATGCATCCTACTGACTCGGTCCTGATTTTTACCTCAAGAAGAGATACGTCGGGTATGCTACCCGAAGATGTAGTTGACCCATTCTCTCAGCACAATGAGGACCTCTACTATTCCTTCAAAAATATTTACGATGGAGGCTGGGAAGAAGCAATACGCCTATCCGATAGCATCAATAGTGAGTACAATGAAGGTTCTGCCTGCCTCGCGCCAGATGGAAAAACCTTATTTTTCACCCGCTGCCATCCGCTACAAGGAATGGGGGATTGCGATATTTATATAGCGGATTATGACGCAGCTACAGGCGTTTGGAGCAATGTAAGGAACCTCGGAAAAGCCATTAACTCTGAGGCTTGGGACTCTCAACCTAATATTTCCAGTGATGGTAAAACACTTCTATTTGTCTCCAACAGGAATGGAGGCTTTGGTGGAACAGATATCTACATGTCTACTCAGGAGGAAGATGGAAGTTGGAGCTATGCCCAAAACCTTGGCCCCTTAATCAATACCGCGCAACATGAAGTAACTCCGTTCCAACACGAAATCAACAATACACTTTACTTCTCATCCACGGGTCATTTACCCAACGCTGGAGGATATGATATCTTCAAAGCAAGCAGAATGGGACGGGGATGGAAAAAGCCTAAAAATCTCCATGAGCCAGTTAACTCAGATAAAAATGAATATTACTTCAGTATCGAGAGCATGGGTCGAACCATCTATTATTCTAAAAATGTAGATGACGCCGGTATCGACCATGTTCAGCAGAACTTTGATCTATACTCCCTCCCAATGCCCTCAAATGCGAGACCCGATGCAGATGTAACCCTAAAAGGATTGCTAGTAGACTCTGTAACAGGGAATCTCCTTCAAGGGGTGGCAATGATTATTCCACTGGATGATAGCCTCAGCGAGGGGTCGGGGAAGATTATTGGGGAAAATGGTTACTTCGAATTTGACCTGGTCAATAACCAGCGATACAGGATATTCATCCTAGGAGACAATTTCCTAACTATCGAAGAGGACTTTAAGCTAAGGGGAGATACGACTTTTTCGGTATTGACCGAAAGCTTTAACAACAAGAAATCCTTCATTTTTGAGAGCCTGAATTTCAGCACGAGGTCTGCCAGGTTAAAGCCCGCCAGTAAACCCAAACTGGATTATATGGTCCGCTTCCTCAAACGATACCCTCAATTCAAACTCGAGATTGAAGGGCATACAGATTCTGACGGAGGGCAGGAAATGAACAAGGAGCTTTCTCAAAAAAGGGCAGATGCCATTCGATCCTATATTTTGAAAAAGGGTGCCCAATTAGAACAAAATGACGAGCAAAAAGTCTTTTTAGCTACCAGAATCAAGGCGATTGGGTATGGAATGGAGAAACCCATTGTTCCCAATAGTACACCAGAGAACAAAGCCATCAATAGACGTGTAGAATTCAAGTTAAAATTCGACGAGCATTATAAGGGTAAGAAGAATAACCCTACCCAAAAGGAAATGACCTTTGATAATGCTGGAGAAGTTGAATTTGAGGAGGAATTTGAAGATGACTTTGAGTTTACAGAGGAAGAACGCAGAGCCTACGAGCAGGAGTTGAACCTGGAGACAGAAGAGGAGCTTGCGGAGGAACTAGAAGAGGAAATCCTCAAATCACTCAAGCGAAAGAAGAAAAAGAAGAAAAACAACTAGGATATCTGACAGGCAAGGTGTTGACGATTTGATTACCTTTGCCTGTCTGATTTTATACACATGAAGGATCTAAGTGATTGGCCCTTACCGGAGGAATTGATTGCCTCCATGAAGGCAACGGAACAAAACCCCAAATACCACGCTGAAGGAAGTGTCTGGAACCACACGCTCATGGTGATGGAGATGCTAGAAAAGCATCAGAGCGAATTTGACCTGACAGAGGAGGAACTCAATATCCTAAGATGGGCTGTGGTGCTACATGATGTAGGCAAGCCAGCTGCAACCAAATGGGAAAACAATCGATGGACCTCCCATGGACATGAGAAAATGGGCTTGCCAATCGCTAGAAACATCCTCATGGGCCAACAGGATATGGACGCCACCACTAGAAGAAGTATTCTTGACCTGGTAAAGTTCCACTCCCTCCCTATGAAATGGGGGCTAAAAAACAGAGCCTTTTCCTATTATCAAAAGCTGGCTGTACAGACTGATATACGCCTATTGGGTATCTTTTCCTATTTCGATATTCTTGGGCGAGAGTGTCAGAATCACCAGCAAATCATCGACCTGCTCAAGCATTTTAACGAGACCATTGTCCCTAAAATTCAATTTGAGTGGGGATCCTATCGCGATATACAGGCTACTTTTGAAAAGGCTCCCCTTCAGCTCAAAAATGCTATGTGGAATGCTACAAAATTTGAGGATACCGCCTTACTCGGAAAACTCTTGAATTCAGAGTTGCCCAGGGCAGAAATTCCAGCCTTCCAGGTGGTGATGACCCTTGCTCTACCCAAGACATCGGTTCAGCCTTTTGTAGATCAACATCTTTCTCATTACAGGCCTTTTCCCCTAGAAGAAACTCAGATCACAGGGAGAGATGCACACGATCAGGAAACCTTGATGCGTGCCGCAAAGCATTTCATCTCTGTTTTTGGAAGGGCGGGAAAGCACCTACATCTGCAAGGAAACATACTAGATCCTTCTACCCGAACTTATTTGACAGAGTATTGTCGTCAACTTCGCGGTAGAGTCAGTTACATATTTTTTGAGGAAAAAGATGATCGTGTTTCTGCTGATGGCATGAGCTTGCCTCAGCTTAGCCTTGACTATCCCCATCCGTGGGAAGCCCACAAGCTTGAAATAGCCTAGAATGTTTCAATAGTAGTCCGGCTGGTTTAGGATACCTCAGCCAGTTGTTTCAGTTCGAAGGTAAACTCTTCAATAACTGTATTGGCCAGTAACTTCTTACAAGCTTCCTGTACCATATTGGAGGCCTCCTCTTCGTTGGCAGCAGAGAGGACAAGCTCAATCCGCTTACCGATACGCACACCTTCAAAGGAGTCGAATCCCAGATTAGACAGGCCTTTCAGAGTGGCTTTGCCTTGAGGGTCCAAAATCTCGGGACGTGGCATGATGTAAATGGTAGCTGAATACTTCACGCTGTTGTGTATTAAGGTGATGATCTTATTTACTTCCCTCCTTAGAGGTTTGTAGGTTGTTCACAAATGAGACCCCAAGGTACAACAAAAAAATGAAGGGCAAGGCGAGGCTCTGAAAAATTATCAGGACAATACCACTTAGGACAATCAGGACATATCTGAATCGATTCTCGCCCCAAGAGAAGCCTTTAAATTTCAAGGCCATTAACCTAACAGGTAGCACCATCAGTACACAGCTTACTAAGCTTAAGACAAGCCAGAAAAAGGGAAGCCAACCACCTTCTGATATCGAATTCCAAATAGAATCCCCTTGGGCATATCCCTTTTCGTACAAAAACCACAGTGAAAAGACCAACATCGCATTGGCAGGGGTCGGAACGCCGGAAAAATGCTGTTCCTCTTGTTGTATATTATATTTCGCTAGGCGAATGGCCGCAAAGACAGGAACCAAAAGTCCCACCATCCAAAGTGGCTGTTCAAAGCCATTCGAAGGAAAGGCTACTCCCATACTTTTAGCGATGAGATGAGCCAGAATCAAACCGGAACTTACCCCAAAGCTGACCATATCAGCCAAAGAATCCAGATTTTTACCCAATTCAGAGGAAGCATCTAGCAACCTGGCCAGAAATCCGTCTAAAAAGTCAAGTATCAAGGCAATTCCCAACAATATCAAAACAATATCTACCTCCCCCATGATGATATAAGGAATCATTATCATTCCTGTGAAAAGGTTGGCTAGTGTCAAGATATTTGGAATTTGCTTCATGTTATTCTTAGCTCATGCAAGGCCTATTCTTCACGATTAACTGAATAAGCCCGCCTTGTCGATGTAGGATTCTACTTCTGGTTTCACCATAAATGAAATAGACTTCCCGTCTTTGATAATCCCCCTCAGGTAGGAGGCAGATATATCTAACATAGGAGCTTCAAAAAAGGTTACTCGCTCATGTTGATCGAAGGCACTTTCTTTGGCTCCCGTTCTGGGATAGACATAAATATGGTAATGATTGAGAATGGCCTCGTAATTCTTCCACCTATCTAAGTACTGAAGGTTATCCTGACCCATGATCAAAGCAAATTCGTAGCTCTTGTAGGTATCTCTTAGGTGGGTAAGCGTGTCTATAGTATAGGACGGTTGGGGAAGAGAAAACTCCACATTTGAAGCTTGGAGATCTATATGATCCCCAATCGCTAGCTCAACCATCCGTAAACGATCATACTCAGAAACCAGGTTTTTCTTTTCCTTAAAGGGGTTTTGGGGTGAAATAACAAACCACACCTTATTCAAGGATGTCTCATTCAAAGCAGTTTGCGCCAGTATTAAATGCCCCATATGGATGGGATTGAACGATCCGAAGAATAATCCTACTTTCATCACCTTATTTTTTCGGCCAATTTACCTTCAATCCAATTGAGGACCAATTTTTCCCTTAATCTAGAGTGGACCTTCCTTGAGCTAAGGTTGTATCCTTCAAGCAAAAGATTAATCGTCAATATATTCTGTTGGAATCGCTTTTATTTTCCTTCGAAAGACCATAAAAGCCTTACAAGAACGTACTATTTTGACAAGAGGCGCATCCCTTTCTCAAGTTTGGACCTCTTTTTGAGTAAGGAAAGCATAGTTTTTTCATCACCTACAAAGAATCGTGTATGCCTGCGCCAAGACGCTTGTTCATAGCGGCCACCAACCAACACGTTGGTAAAACGACAGCCACCCTTGGTCTGATTGCTTCTCTACAACAGTATGGCATTCAAGTGGGGTACTGTAAACCGCTTGGACAAAAATATGTCTTGCACCGCGGCACTAAGGTAGATAAGGACGCGCCTATCTTTATGAACTACCTTCAACAAGAACTTATTCCTGAGATTCACAGCCCCGTGATCATGTCCTCGGGCCTGACTTGTAACTACCTCCGATCTCCTGAGAGTTTTGATTTTGAAGATCAGATCAGGCATGCTTCTTCTTATTTGGAAGCCCGCTTTGATACAGTCGTGTATGAAGGCACAGGACATCCAGGTGTAGGGTCGGTTTTCGATATGTCAAATGGCGATACTGCTTCTTTGCTGCAAGCAGGCGTTATTTTGGTAGTTGAAGGAGGAATTGGAAAAACCATCGATCAAATTTCTCTAAACAAGGCGTTTTTCGAGCAGAAGGGAGCACACATCTGCGGTGTAATCATCAACAAAGTTATTCCTTCTAAAAAAGAAAAAGTAAGCCAAGTAGTAGGCCAAAAACTACGTGAACTAGGCATTCCTTTACTTGGTGTAATCCCCTACAGAGAGCAACTGACCTATCCAGGCATGGAAATGATCGAACAGGCAGTTGATGGTTTGTGTTTTGCTCACAGAGAGGAACTCAGCCGAGCTGTTGCAGGGGTAGTCTCGCTAGAAGATATCAAGAAGCGGAAAGACCTGAAAGAAAAACTGTTGATCGTAGAAAGCTGTGCCTTTGATGGAGCCATTCAGCAAATGACCATTGATTTTCCGGTCAACCTACCCTTATCGGGCATCCTTCTCACCGGAGAGCAGTACCTGTCTCCTACTGCTGTTCGATTTATAAACGAGCGCAGAATACCTACCATGTTTACAGAGATGAGTACTTTCCAGGCTGTTCACGCCATTGGTAAGATCAAGCCCAAGTTGAGCGCTCAATCCATGAAAATGGCAGAGGAAGCTGCCTGCCTGGTATCCAAGCATCTCAATTTAACCTCATTGTTTGCCATGAAGCACTATGCGTAGTGCCTCTTAAGGGAATTACTCCAACTTCATTATTGCTTTGTGTCGTGAAGGTATTTGTCTACCTTTTCACGTTCCTCAACGGTAAGTTGTTTGTAGATGCGATGGAAATAGGGTTCATCAATGAAGTACTTGATGATTTCTGGCTCGCCGATATTCACCTGCTGTGAGCGCAGAAGTCCCAACATCATAGGAATCCAGTCAAACTGGTCATACATATTGATCTTGATCCCTTCTACAAGCTTATTGTTGCCACGCATCTTTCCGTAAGCCTGTGCTGCGGAACTGGCATCGCTATCGTAAGCAAAGGCATTTTTAAGCTTTCCGGATATCGTTTCACCGATAACCATTTCTTGCTTGTCATCGGATTCTTCTGAAGCCGGAGGGAGCATCTCCGCCAGTCTATTGTTTTCCTTCATGACAATAAACTGCGTCGTCTGGGTAAACATCTTCTGAACAAACAGCTTGAAGGCAGCTACATTGTATAAGTATTCTTCTCCAGTCGCATAAGCAACCTTTCGATCGACATCTTTTACGAAGACGGTACCGCCGGAATTGATGTAATAGCCTCGAAGTATCGTTTTATCCAATTTAACTTTCATAGGTCGCATTGGCTTCACCACGATCTCCTTCGCGCTTGGATCTAGAAAGACATAGTTTTGATCAGGTAACCAATCTGTACTGAATTCTATACGTTGGGTATTGGAATCGTATTTCCCATAACGGATGAGAATATGTCGTAGAAAGATTTTGCCGAAAGGCTCAATGTTCTTTTTGGAAAGGTGTTCATCGACAAACCTGACCTTTTCCATGTCGACTTGATGGTTTCCTAGCAGAAAAATGTGATTCAGTAGGTCATCCACTCTCAGGTTTATGGCTTCTACCTGAGCGGCAGTGTTCTTTCTTTTGTCCAGAAAAAACAATCTGCTGTCAAAGGTTTTGAGGATACAGGTATTGGGGTAGATCACCATGGATCCAAGGCTACCGAAATCGAGGTTCATCGAACCATTTTCGTTGTTGTAGTCCCCTTTGAGTTCAGAATAAGCCGCTAGGCGGAACATATTCTCTTGGGAAAATGGATACTCGACCAATAGGCTATTGATCAGTTTTTCCATCTTAAAATCTTTGCTCGTATTGGTGGAGCTAAGCCGCACCTGAGCACAAACTGGCTGGATCAGACACAGAAGAGCGATGATTACTACCTTCATGTTAGGCATAAAGCAAGGGTTAATTGTTCCTAATAGCAATTGGTTAGAGGTACAGAAAAGGGGAATTGATCTAGCTATATCCAATATATGGAATTCGAAATTATCAATACAAATAAAAATATAGGAACATAAGTGATGGGGATGTAAAAATATCGCAAAAGGTAAAGAAAAAAGGGATCCAGCTAGCTGAATCCCTTTTTCATATATGTGGAATTTTTATTTAATCAAGCATATCCAAAGAGAGAACTTTTTCTTCATTCCCATCAATTGTCCCCATTCCAAGGAATCCACCTGATGCTTTGGCAACATGCTTTGCCATGGAACGCAAACTTTCTTTTAGCAGAATCGCGTAATCATCGTCTACTTTTGCCAAGATAGGTTTGAGTAAAGAAAGTTGTTCATTGACGGCGGCTTGTCCGCTCTCAGCCGTCCATTCGCTTACGAGTTGATTTAGCGTTTCTTCAAAGTCAGCATTTACTAATTCGTAGTAGTCGTGTAATTTTTCATCAGCTGTGAAGGTTCTGAAGTTTACCAGTTTATTGGCCCAATTGATTTCTTTTTTATCAATTTCCTGGTCTGCTCCTGCTACTAATACGGTAACCAATGCGGGAGCTTTTGCAAGGAGGGAAACTTCTTCTTCGTTCAGTTCGCTGAAATAAGTAATAGCCATATGTTGTAATACATGATTTTGCCCAAAAATAAAGGAAAATTTGTTAGAGAGAAATGAATGTCAGCTTTTTATGTGCGTAGGAGAGGCAAAAGAAAGGCTTAAAGACAAGAAGCCATAAAAAAAAGGGGCCGCACTGCACTGCAGCACGGCTACCCCTGTCATGAAAAACACACACAACTATGAAAAGCCCCAATTCTTAATCCACCAGGGCGGATATTTCTATTACTTAATGGTTGGTTATGTTTTACTTAATAATCACCCCTTTTGTTTCAATTTACTTAGGATTTGTTCTCCCTAAGCAATTTTAGCAGAAGGGAAAAATTTATCTCCCTACATACCTGCTTATCAGGGCAATTTTATCAAGATTTCAACCTTAGCAACCAACCTATTTGCTAATAGCTTACACTAGGTAGACTCTTCTCAATGACAGAACGCTGCTTTTCCTCCCATTCTGGCAATTTCAAGTCTTTTCCAAGGTTCTCTGTACTTTCATCAACTGAAAAACCAGGGGGAATGGTTGCCACCTCAATCAAAACTCCTCCAGGCTCACGGAAATAAATAGAGTGAAAATAGTTTCTATCCTTGATATCCGTTACCCGATGCTCGTTTTCGATCAAGTATCTGTGAAGCGCCTGATGAACCTCGTCATTTTCTACTGCCAGGGCTACATGATGAACCGTTCCGATTCCATTTTTTCCACGTTCCCTGTCAGGCTCTATTAACAAATCAACGATCTTACCCACGCCTTTATCGTCCGCCTCCAGACGAATACGATTTCCTTCTCTTCCCGTCTCCTCAAAATTAAGGACGTTGGTCAGTAGCTGAATGGTTGGGTCAGCCTCAGCTAATACCATGGTAACGGAATGGAAACCTCTAATAGCGACTTCCTCCCTTATTCCATTGCCTGTCCAGGGTTCACGGCTGTCTTCGCCTTCTATCATTTCAATGAGTAAACCAGATGGATCCTCATAACCTATCCCTTTGACGCCAAAGCGATCAAATTCCCTCGTTGCGACCTTTGCGTCGTTTAAACGCTTTGCCCAAAATCCGAGGCTACCCACAGGGATAGAAAAGGTAGTAACATTCACTTGGCCAGTGCCCTTCACGCCCGTTCTAACACCATGTCCTTTGTAAGGGAAAGTCGTCATGATCGTCCCGGGCGTACCGTGCTCATTGCCATAATAAAAATGGTAAACAGCATTATTGTCAAAGTTCACGGTCTTCTTTACAAGCCTCAGACCAAGAAGTTGGGTATAAAAATCAAGATCTTCCTGTGCATCAGATACAGTTGCTGTTACATGATGCAAGCCTTTTATTGGAAAATTCATATTAGTAAGATTGAGTATCCAAAAATCAATGTTTACACATTAATTAACGAAATCGGAATAGATTTGTTTTGGAAAAATTGATTTTGGAGGGATAAAAAAATAGAGGTGGCTCACGCCACCTCCTGGAACATGCATAATATAAGTACCAACTAAAATTCTTGTATCCCTTCTGGAGCTGTATCCTTCATATCTTTCTTTCCTTTCTATGCCTTGGATAATTTGATGTTCATTCTCACGAAATAAGTTCTTCCCCAATTGATCAGGAGGGAATTGCCACCTCCACTATGCGCCCCACTATTGGGTATGGTATTGGGTACAGATTGGGTATTGAGAAGGTTTTTAGATCCTGCTGAAATAAAAATTCTGTTTTTCCAAAAGGACCTACTAAGGCTTAAGTTCATCAATTGATAATCTCCGATAAAGCCCTGTTCTAACTGATCTTCAGCCACCTGAAAAAATCTAATCTGCCTACCGAAGTATCTGTGTACGAGATTGATTCTTGTCTCAATCCCTGGAATCAAGAAGGACAACTCATTCTGCCACTCTGGAAGGGGTGTGAATCTATTTGTTTCGAACTCCTCCGTCCAGAAGTTGTACAGTCTGGTGTAAGCAAAGCCTGAGCTAATTTGGAGATTTTTCTTCCATTTGTAGGCAAATCTCAGGTTTAATCCATTGGTTTCGTAAGTAGAAATATTTTGGTAGTTAAACTGTAAGGACGAGAATTCTGCTAGCACGATTCGATCTCGAATATGGTTGTAGAATACTCGAGCAGACGTTTCGAAACTGTGTTGTTTGTTAAAGGAGCCTTCGTATCCTATGCTCAGCGTCGCGTTTCGAGAGTTTTCTGCCCGCAGATCAGGATTTCCTATGATATAGTGGTTCACATCAATAAAATTGAAGTGAAGTTCCTTCAAAGTTGGTGCTCTGAAGCCATGGGCATAGCTGAGCTTCAGCCGAAGCTGTTGCACAGGATTCCAATTCAGGTGAAAAGATGGAATAAGGGGATGGGTATACTTGGTATTGTATCCATACCTTAGATTAGCCTGCATGGTTAGCAATTGGGTCGGCTGATATCGTAGGCTTACCCATCCCGCTACATTCGTAAGTGATGCTTGATTAATAGGCAGGGTCGTACTGTCGATTATTCTTTCGCCTGAGCCGGTCTCATGAAGCGCTTCTATTCCTAATTGACCATTTATTTTGCCTTTGAGTTGAGAGCTCAGAATACTCCTATGAAGCAAAGCTGTAAAGACAGATGTATCTTGCCCTCCATTGACCAAGCTGATGGTATCTGGCTCAAAATCTAGTCTCTGAGTCTGCTTTTCTCGATTAAAAACGTTAAACGCAGTTGTTGAATTTAGATGGAAGTTACCAAGGTAGGAATCGATATTCAGGCTGTGATCCTGCCTAAGAGTTGAATAGACCTCATCAAAGGCATAAGGCCGAAACTGAGGTCTTCTTACCTCTCCGAATATGCTCAATTCCTCATCGAAGTAACGGTATTGATAAGTTAGCTTAGTTGAATCAGAGATATAGTATCGAAGGGTTCCGTTGAGTCCATATTGCACCTTGGGATTCCAGGGTACCGCTCTTGCTCTGTATGAATCTCCACTTGGCAATTCCACCGTTTCATATACTCTCAGGCTGTCTTCGTCTGCAAGACGGCTTTCATAATAGCTGGCCAAAACGGAGGCATAAAGCTTATTGATCCGAGTACCTACTGAAAAAGAATGATTTCTTATCCCAACAGATTCATACTGATTCTGGCTTTCGACTTCTACCCTATTGGCTTGTACCTTTTTAGAGATAAGATTTATGACTCCACCAGAGGCATTGCTTCCATATTGAGCTGACATAGCCCCTTCGATGATTTCAATCCGTTCAATATTCTGCAAATTGATCTGAGAAAGATCAACATTCCCGTTTAGTCGACCGATAACCGGTACTCCGTCAATCATGACCTGTACATTTTGCCCTCCAATCCCTTGGATACTCAGGCCATTCCCTAAGATGGGATCAGTGCTGACTCTGAGGTTAAGCTGGTTGGTCAAGACTTCTGCCAGGTTATTCAGCCCCTGGCGTTGAATGTCTATGGACTTGATAACACGGATTTCATGAATGGCCTTCTTCACATCTGTGGGTCCAAACTCGCCCGTTATCACGACATTGTCTAGGTAAACATCCATCAGACTGCTATCCTGTTTTTGCTGAGCCATTGAAAACTGGCCCGCTGACAATAGGATAGCAGTAAAGACAATGGCCAATATGAAAGAATTCCCTTTTGTCATGGAACAACTGTTAAAATTCTTCCCTCATGTCAATACCATCAGAAACATATCGCTCCAATTCAGCCTTCTGGAACATAGAAAGCAATTCTCCTACTTCCTGAATGTTAAACACGAACCGAATACCCTTGCAGGTGGTATCAAACATGATGGTTCTTCTGTCTGTGTTTTGAGGCAGGTGAATATGAGCTTCATAGCATTCCGACAAACTATCCTTGAACTCAACAAATCCTCCTTCAGCCAAACTTAAATGGACATTGTTGAAGTTGATGGTGTACGTCTCACAGGTTTCACACACACTAATTGACCCCAATGGCCCGCTCGCTAATATTTTCTTTCGACACATACGCTTTTAAACCTTATTTAATTCTATATCTGATTCAAGCTGGCAGTTATTCGCTACCTCTTCAATTATTTTCTTCCATTCATCCAGTTCTGGTATACCGGGTTTTCTCGCTCCAAAGAAGTACACCACTTGGTTTCCTTCTTTGTCAAATAGTTCTAGGCTGGTTACGATTCCATCTTCCGTGGGCTTCTTCACAATCCATGTTTCCTGAATCGCAGGCATTTTTAGGTGAAGGTTAAACTTGGGATCAAGGACATTGTACCAGTCTCCAAAAAATTTCAAGTGCTTGACTTCTCCTGAGTGAATCTGAACCGTTCCCTTGCTGTGCAGAAAGCACATGATAGGGACCTTTCTCTCCGCGGCCAATTCAAGGGTTTTTACCACCGCCTCGTTGTTAATTCGTTGGGTAAATCCTTCAGGAGCTAGACGGAAGCTTTGTGTACGTTGAAGCTTATATTTCCTGAGCATCCCAAAAAATTGGTGGGTATCCTTTAGGTTTTTCCAATCTTCTCTGAATTCAGCCTGATCGATATCTTCATCAGCCAACAGTTCCTTGGCAGGATATGGAGAGATATCCACTCCAGTGAGTGGACTTTGACTGGATGCCTTGTACTTTTCTACCAGGGCTGGATAAGCATCCAGATTCGACTTGGGCGTAGAATAGATTTTATGAACGGCTTCTCCCTTTTTATTGAAGAATTGGAAGGAATGAAGTTGGGTATTGTTCCTTCCGGGTACGATGGCAGCCATCCCATAGTGCCATTCGTTCATAAAAAATCTTAAATCAATATCAGGGTTAACTGCCACCCCCATATTGTGGCCCCCTTTATAAAATTCGATGTTGTCATAAACACCTTTTCTCTCATGAACACAATGTTCATTTCGAGTCAAGGCCATGACATACCCCATCTCTTTCATATCTACCAGCAGATCTTTAAATCCTTGTTGTCCTTCGTCAACCTTTCCATCCAGAAGGGTCACGCCTTCTCCTACAAAAAGGCTTAATAACTCTGCCTCGGATATGCCTAATCTGAGGGCCATATCACGATTCCTTAGACTGGGTTCTGTCAATTTTAATTCGTTGTATTGTTTTCTAAGTTCCTGGAAATTATGCATGTCATTGATGTTAGTTGGTGAATATGAGCTAGGCTGAACCCGTGTTCCGGCAGGTTCAGGTAAATAGGTTACAAAGGGGCAATTGAGTACCGGGTGAGGTCCCACTAATGCATGGATAGAAAGAAGGTCTCTTAATGTCTCAGTTTGCAGGACATCCCATGGACTTCCTGTTGCACATAGCTTACCTTCTTTCATGATGATAATTTCATCAGCTAGTTGAGCCGCAAGATTGATGTCGTGCAAAACAGCAAGAACACCTATTTTGCTTTCGGCTACCACCTCCTTGATCAATTTGAGGAGTTTATACTGCTGTTCGACATCTAAGCTGGCAGTAGGTTCGTCTAGAAATAAATATTGATCCTGTCCCTTTACCTTGGTACACTGTAGTTGGACAAGACACTTAGCAAATAAAACGCGTTTCTTTTCGCCTCCAGAAAGGGTATGATAGGATCTACGATGAAAATTGGCCAAATCGACTTTGACCAAAGCAGCATCTACAATTTCATCAATTTTTGCCTGTGGTAAGGTAGCAGAAGATAAGTAGGCTCCCATCTCCACTAGGTTTCTCACATCTATGGAAAAGGGAGTATTCATACTCTGGCTCAACACGGCCCTTTTCTTTGCAAGTTCCTCTAATTTGAAGGAACTCAGCTCAACCCCTTCCCACAAAATGTTGCCCCCATGATATTCCCCAGTTCCAGCAAGGCTATCAAGAAGGGTAGACTTTCCAGCTCCATTATTTCCCAGCACAATGGTGATCCTTCCTGGCTTAAGCTGTAGGGAAACCTCTTTTACAATTAGTGTTTTCCCTTTTTTAATGGATATGTTGTTCACCTTGATCATACCAGTTCATTTTCTTGTTGTCGGTTGATCAAAAGCCAGAGGAAGAAAGGAGCGCCTATGCTAGCAGTTAAAATTCCAATGGGTAATTCTCCTGGGGCAATGATGGTTCTGGCCAAGGTATCTGTCCACACCAAAAATATAGCCCCACTTAATGCAGATCCAATCAAAAGATACCGATTGTCCGGTCCTTGAAGGAGGCGCAGAAAGTGGGGAACCACGAGTCCGACGAAGCCAATCAAACCGCACATTGACGTACATACACCAATCATCAAGGCGGTGAAAAAGATCGCTCGAGATTTGACTTTCTCCACATCAAATCCAAGATACATGGCTTCTTTTTCCCCAAGAAGAAAGGCATTTAATGCCCTGGAGTATCTCGTGAGGAAAAGGCAACCAAGTATCATGATCGGAGCAGCTATGCCTACATGGACCCAGCCAGCCCCGCTAAAACTTCCCATGGTCCAAAAGGTAATATCTCGTAGTTGCTGATCATCAGACATATAGATAAATACACCGGAAATAGCAGCAGCGAAAGCAGAGATGGCGATGCCGGCTAACAGCATCGTCATTACATTGGTCCTCCCCTGTTCACGAGAGAGGAAGTAAACCAAATATGTAGTTAGAAAGCCTCCGGTGAAGGCAAATAGGGCAACAGTTGATTGCTTGAGGACTTCAGCAATTTCCGCGAGAAAAGTTCCCATGAGTACAATAGCAAGAACAGCGAAAAGACTCGCTCCACTTGTTACACCAATCAAGGTCTGGTCCGCCAAAGGATTTCGAAAAACACCCTGTATGGCCGCACCTGAAATGGCCAAACCCATTCCCGTCAAAGCAGTGAGTAAAATTCTTGGGAGACGAATTTGTAGAATTAGGAAGTTTTCAGAAGCTGTTCCCTGTCCCATCAGCGCATTGAGCACATCACCGATACTGATCTGGTAAGCCCCATAGAAAAGAGCTGCCAGTATACTCCCTCCTAGGATCATGCCTAGTAAAAGTGTATAAGAAACCAGTGGTAATCTGCTCGTCTGCATACGTCTATTCCAAGTGTATTTGTTGAGCTAATTCTTTGGCGGCTTGTCCGGCTCTCGAACAGAAGGATACCAAATAATGGCCATCCATGGCTACGATGCGGTCATGTTGAAAAGCTGGTGTCTGGCTGATTCCTTTAATCTGGACAAGTCCTTCTTTTCCATCCAAACTAGCTATTCCTGAAGTAAACATCAGAATGACATCAGGATTGGCTTCCAACAAGGATTCAGGTGTTAGGGTAACGTAGTCGTCAAAAGATTGAATCGCATTGACGCCTCCTGCTTTCTTGATCATAGCTGAGGCCCCTGTATTTTTTCCACCTACCATGAGACGACCTGCTCCTCTGGCATAAATGAACAATACTTGCGGCTCATCTTCAAAGGTGGCCAAGGTCTCGGCGAGGGCCAAGCTGTCCTTTATGATTTTTTCTTCTAACTCAGCGATTTTATCCTTATCCACGGGCATGTGTTGGCTGAGATAGGTTGAAGCATGTAGGGCGTTTTGTAAGCTAGTTGAAGTAGGAACAGCAAGGACGTTGATGCCTGCTTCTTCTATTTGCTTTAGCACACGATAGCTTTCGTATTGGTCTTCCTCCGCTATAACGAAGTCTGGATTGAGCCCAATGACAGCTTCTACATTGATTCTACTCACATGTCCCAAAGCTGGAACCTCATTGATAGAAGAGGGATAGGTACTGGTAATGTCTCTGCCTACGATTTGCTCTCCCAGCCCCAGGTCAAACAGGGTTTCTGTCAGGAAGCCGCTAAGAGAAATAATTCTTAGCTCCTTTTTTTCTTCGGTAGATTTATTATCCCCCCCTTGCTGACAAGAAACTGCCAACAAAGGGAGAATTAAAAACCAAACTACAACAGATTTAATATTCATAAGAACCTCACTTCACAAAGATTGACTGGGTAATGACTTCGTCTTCCATTTGGATAGCCACATGGTACATACCAGTTGGTAGGTTGATAGGAAGTTGCTTTACATTCAAGCCAGTCTTAATATTCATGCTGGTTTGAGAAACAATTTGTCCCATCTGGTTGATGATTCTCAACTGTGCTTGTTGCCCCCCTCTTTCTGTTTCAAAGGCAACATTGATCTGGTTGGAGGCAGGGTTAGGATACACTTTGTAGGAATTGACAAATTGAGAGTTGTCTACAGAAGTCAATACTGTCAAATACTCCTTCTCAATAGTCGTAATACCCGTGGAAGAACCTTCGAAATCAACAAAGGATAGCTTCCACAGTGAGTCAGTAGCTGTTCTCACGAAGTACACTCTATCTGTAGGTAAGGTCCATTGGAAGGAGTTTAAGTCGAAATCTTTCCAGTCATGTCCGATTTCGGTCAAGGTAGAGTCTGTATAATCACCTGCATAGTTGTTGTAATCGACTGTCAAAGGATCAATACCATCAGCCTGCGCTACACTTACCCCAGCATTGGTCAATACACCAGTTACCATATAGTTTAGTACACCTCCAGTTCCATCAGGTAATGGCGTGTAATAACGTGTGAATTTCATGTCCCACTCAGAAGGCTCGAGGTCCATGGCCATACCCGTCTCCAAAGAAAGGTAAGCCAGACTTTTCCCAGCGAAGTTTGCTTTGTCTACCGTAAGGGTGGTTTCATTCATCCCGTCTAGGTCGGCATGCTTTAATGTATACACACCACTCGCAAGGGACTCAATCCATAGCTTCTTATAGGTGCCGCTTCGTAACTTAACTACAAAGACACGTGAGCCATCAACATTTTTTGAGGTGGTATTGTACGTCCCCCAACCTAGGTCTACAAAAGATCCACCAGCAGCCACATCATTTAATGCACCTGTAGACCAATCCAGCTCTCCATTGTAAATTCTAGTCATGCCATTGGAATCAGCAGACGTAAAATCAGTATGTGTCGTCACATACACCTCAAATTCAGGTAATGGAGGTCCCATAGAGAGGGCCACTGCCTCATTGATAAAAATACTTGCAGCCTGAGGAGTTACCCCAAAGGCCAGATCCCAATCTGTATGTGGGAATTGAGCAGTTACACTATCAGATAAAGAGTAAAATGTCTCATCTGCATATCCGGCTCCTACTGACACTTGCTCAATTTGCTGAGCAGTTACAAAGTAGGGCAGTAATCCAACTGCTAGGAGAAGGTAGATTTGCTTCATTTTTATTTAGACTAATTCTAATTAAGCTTCAAAACAAACATATGCCTTCCTCAATTTGAGACAAAATAAAATCTAAAATTACCTAATTATTATGATGGCTTATCTACTTAAAATCAATGAGTTAGTAGCCAAAATTAGGCAGTGCACATACCTAATCTTAGGTATACAACCCATTATTAGCTTGACAAAGTCCCAACTATCAAAATGGGAAAATTATAATGCGATTATCTTTTCCCAATTTTACCACGCAGCCATTCCTTATATTAGCTATCCTTGAAACATCCACATGTTTTCATATGAAAGCATCCTTCTTAGGCCCATTTTCATCTACTCTATGAAGCACTTCGACTATTTTATCCATTAACCTAACAAATATGAAAGCAGTACTGTCAGCAATCCTATCTATAGGGCTACTTTGTAGCACCCTCTTTGCCCAAAATATTTCTGATTTCAATTCTATTACAGCGGTAGATGGAATCCATGTAGAATTGATAAAAAGCTCTTCAGCTAGACTAGAGAATCCTTCCAATCTTCCCTTAGAGGTATCTCAAGAAGGAAAAAGCCTTAAAATTGGTCTGCAAGATGGATCTCACAACCTAAAAAACAACAAGATTAAGCTTTACTACAGCAGCCTCAGAGCCCTTGTGGTAAAGGATGGTGCGATGCTTACGCATAATTCAGTTTTGAAGGCCCCAAGCCTAAGCATCATATGCTCAGACGGAGGAAATTTAAAACTAGGGACCAGTACGGAGACCTTGAGTGTGGTGTGCAAAGATGGGGGAAACATCAAGATGGATGGAAATGCCAATAAGCTTAATGCTTCGGTAAAAGATGGGGGCAACTTTAATGGAGGGGATTTAAACATTGCTCAGGCTTCTGTTGTGACTGAAGATGGCGGAAATGTCAAGCTCCACGTTACCAAGAGCCTAACTGCCTCAGCAAAAAATGGAGGAAATCTCTCCTATACAGGAAATCCTTCCAATGTCCTGATTGACAAGAATGATACAGGTTCTATTACCAAACAAAAGACTAAAACCAAGTCTAAAAGCGGAGGAATAGCCTACTAATTATCAAGGGAAATAGTCCGTTTCATTTCCTTAACCAAATAAGAAAGGATGCGTACCTCCAAAGGGACGCATCTTTTTTTGTCCTACCACTTAAGTCAATTCTCGAAAAATCCTTCAGGGATTTCGCATAGTTAAAGTCGGTGTGTATTTTAGCGCCGAAATTTTACTTATTAATTCATGTCTAATCAAATCAACATCACTCTTCCTGATGGAAGTGTGCGTCAATTTGCCGCTGGTGCTACTGGAAAAGATGTAGCAATGGATATCAGCGAAGGCCTGGCCAGAAATGCTTTGGCCATTCAAGTCAATGGTGAAACCTGGGAACTGAATCGTCCCATAACGACAGACGCGAATGTTGCTATCCTGACATGGAGAGATCAGAAGGGCAAAGAAGCCATGTGGCACTCTTCTGCTCATATTTTAGCTGAAGCACTGGAGGAACTATATCCAGGCATTCAACTAGGATTTGGCCCTCCAATTGAGCGAGGATTCTATTACGACATAGATTTTGGAGACTATAAATTTGGAGAGGCTGATTTCGCCAAGGTAGAGAAGAAGTTCATGGAACTGGCCAAATCAGGTGAAACCTTTGAGAGAAAAGATGTCTCCAAGGCTGAGGCCATTGACCATTATAAAAAGATAGGCAACGACTATAAGGTTGAGTTGATTGAAGGGCTGGAAGATGGCAACATCACCTTCTATCATTCTGGAAACTTTACAGATCTCTGTAGAGGGGGACATATCCCTAATTCCAAGTCTATCAAGGCGATGAAGATTTTGTCGACAGCAGGGGCTTATTGGAGAGGAGATGAAAAGAACAAGATGCTCACTCGTATTTACGCCATTTCCTTCCCTAAAAAGAAGGAACTGACTGAGTACCTGGAGATGATGGAGGAAGCTAAAAAGCGCGACCACAGAAAAATTGGGAAAGAGTTGGGCCTATTTACTTTCTCCGAGCGCGTGGGTATGGGGCTGCCCCTTTGGCTACCTAAAGGAACTCGCTTAAGAGAAACCCTCATCAATTTCCTTAAAAATCTTCAGGAAAAGGAAGGCTATGAGCAGGTAGTTACTTCTCATATTGGGAAAAAGGAATTGTACCAGACCTCTGGGCACTGGGATAAGTATGGAGAGGATTCTTTCCAACCCATCAAAACACCTTCTGAAGGAGAGGAATTCCTACTGAAGCCTATGAATTGTCCACACCACTGTGAGATTTATAGTTCGAGGCCAAGGTCTTACAAGGAGCTTCCCTACAGGGTGGCAGAGTTCGGAACCGTTTACCGTTACGAGCAGTCTGGAGAGCTACATGGCTTGACCCGTGTACGTGGCTTTACCCAAGACGATGCCCATATCTTCTGTCGTCCTGATCAGGTTAAGGACGAGTTCAAAAAGGTTATTGACATCGTACTGTATATCTTCCGTGTCCTTAAGTTTGAAAAATTCAAGGCACAGGTTTCTTTACGAGACCCCAACAAGCCAGAGAAATACTTTGGTGATCCTGAACAATGGGATGCTGCAGAAAAGGCCATTGAAGAGGCAGCCCTTGAAAAAGGACTTGAAATTGTCAAGGAAGAGGGAGAAGCAGCCTTCTATGGTCCTAAACTAGACTTTATGGTTAAGGATGCCTTGGGCCGAGAATGGCAGCTAGGAACTATCCAGCTGGACTATTCTTTACCTGATAGATTTGAGCTGGAATACATCGGTGCAGATAACCAAAAGCATCGACCTGTGATGATTCACCGTGCGCCATTTGGTTCACTAGAGAGATTTACAGCGGTTTTGATCGAGCACACGGCAGGTGATTTTCCACTTTGGTTAGCTCCTTATCAAGCCATTATTCTGCCGATCGTAGATAAATTCAATGATGAGGCCAAGCTCATTCAGGATAAATTGAGAGAAGCCGGTATTAGAGTGGATATAGATTACCGTAATGAAAAAATCGGAAAGAAAATCCGCGAAGCTGAGTTAAATAAATACCCCTATATGCTAGTGGTAGGGGAACAAGAGCTCAAAGATGGTACCGTATCTGTGAGAAAAAGAAAAGAGGGCGATTTAGGTGTATTGAAACAAGAAGACTTCATTGCTCACTTGAACAATGAAATCAAAGAGTTACTCGCCTAGTCCTAATCATAAGATGTTAAAAAGGCATGACTTTCTTGTCATGCCTTTTTTTATACCATCAATTTAAGGATTGACGCTAATTTCTTCCTGCCTTTGTTTTTCCAAGATGACTGACTCCCGAATGGACATGTTGTTTGAGCTCAGTTTGACCCAGTATTTTCCTATTGGCCAATTATCTTTTGGAACTCGAATCAAGCTAGCATCCACACAGCTCTTGACCCTTTTCCTTGCCTGTATCTTTCCTCTTTCATTGAGGACCTCCACCCACAGACTATCCGTCTCGTCTGAGGCATAGAATATATGAAGCTGTTCTTCTTTTTCCTCAACCATTGAATAGAGACCAGTGTTGAGCGGAAGGCGGTGGCTAATTCGATGGCTGATTTTGGATTGGCCATCTGTCCCCATATGAACCACTCGATAATATATTTTTGGCAATTGGGAGGTGAGCAATTCCTTGTCTGTAAAAGCAAATTGTCTGCTCCCTTCATGGGTAATATGTTTATGGGCAATCGTTCCAAGGGGAATAAAATCTTTCCCATTTAAGGACCGTTGGACCTCATAAGAATGGGTATTGATCGCTTGGGAAACCTCCCAATTGACTGTAAATGTAGATTCCCCAACCTTCTCCCCCCACGTTCTATCAAATTGAACCGCAGAAGTCCGTGCACTTAAACTTTGACTCTGTTTCTGATTGACCTGTACTTGTTCTTCCCTATCAGAGATCAATATATTACTGAGTTCTTCCTCTGACATTTCTCCTTTCTCCCCTTCCAATACTTCTGGCTGCTGAATAGTCCCCACAAAATGATCGAAGGTCTCCTCTCCCTCATGGCTTCCTTGACCCTGAATGTAGATTCCTACGAGAATCAAGGCCATAATCGCAATTCCAGCACCTAGCTGAGATAACCTGGTTTGTATGGCAAGTTCTTGTGTCTTCGAGAGTTTGTCCTTTCCCATTCAATCAATTCATTAATGGAATGATTCAATAGAAGTAAATTAATTTAAATTGCAGTATTATTTAGTTAAGATATTTTTTAAAACTTACACATTATTATTATTTTATTAATACATTCGATAGAAGAAACATCAAACTTTTAACGATTTTCTTTCGTAAAACCATGGTAGCCACCTAAATGAGTTACATTTTTCTTACTTTTGTTACGTGAAGAAGGTATTCTTAAGCATATGGTTGTTGATTTATTTGATCCCTGCCCAAGGGATTGACCTACAATTCCATTATTGCTTCGGAAAACTTAAGAGTGTATCTCTCCACGCCGAAACAGAGGGTCAGTGTGGCTGCAACAGCAAATGGGGGTGTTGTGATTACATCTTTGTAAACGCCAAAATTACAGATCCCTATCAAATAGCTGACTATTCCAACCTAGACCAAGACGAGACAAAGGCAAACCAAGCCCCGCTCTCAGAAAGGCTTCATTCTTTTCCCTGTATAACTTCTCATGAGGTTCCTACTCCAAATGACTTCTTTCCTCCACCGGAACGGAAGCACGCCTTGGAAGGAAGATGGATATTGTATGAATAAGTTAAGGGGGGTTTTAATCAATCCACTTTACTTTTTCGTTTTACAATTAATCATCTAATCATGAAATATTTCATCATCATTATATCATTTCTGTTTGTAGGTCTTACTTCTATAGCACAAGAGAAGGCTACAGAAAAGTCGGCAGATAGCAAAGTTGTAGAGACCAGTTTTTGGGTAGACGGTGTCTGTGGTATGTGCAAGAATACCATTGAGACAGCGCTAGATGTTAAGGGGGTTCGATTCGCAGAATGGGACCAACAAACAGGAATCGCCAAGGTAATTTATCGCTCAGACAAATTAAGCGAGATGGAACTGAAGAAGTTGGTCTCAAAAGTAGGTTACCGCACAAAGGATGTGAAGGAGAACAAAGAGGCATATGAGAATTTGCCATTTTGCTGTCAGTATAAAGAAAGAAAAAAACATTAAGCCCCAATAACCCCGCATATGATTATACCCCCACTACTTTCTCTTTTGGAAGAAGAGGGGTCAATCGTGTGTTCACGTAGCGTATCATGAAATCTACCCATTCCATTTTTTTACTCTTGTTTTGGCTAATGGCCACTTCAGTATTTGCTCAGGACCCCATTGCCATCAAGGGGTTTGTAAGAGGAGAATCCTCTGGAAGTAGGTTACAGCCGTTGAAATCAGCTACTGTGGTAGCCATCCCAGGAAACAAGGGAACTTTGACAGACTCCGTTGGCTTTTTCTCTATGGTTGTGCCTGTAGAAGCTGAAATCATCGAAGTTCGTTACCCAGGCTTCAAACCTGACACCCTTGCCTTGGCTGAAAATGTCTTATTGCAAGCCGTTTTGGTCCCTTTGGTTCAAGAAGACTTGAATTTTCGTGGAGATTCAGTCTTGATTGAATCTCAAAAAGAATCAACAACAGTCAATCCCTTTGCACCTCAATTGGCTGAGAATCTCGGGAAAGATGAGTTGCTAAAAGCTGCCTGTTGTAACCTTGGAGAAAGTTTCGAAACCAATGCTGCCGTAGACGTGCATTTTGAAGATGCGTTGACCGGTACCCGTCAGATACAACTCCTTGGTCTTAGCGGTCCTTATACACAAATGACCCTTGAAAGTATGCCTGGGATTAGAGGACTTTCTACTGGTATCGGGCTAGACTTGATTCCTGGTCCTTGGATCGAAAGCATCCAAATCGCAAGAGGAGCTGGTTCTGTGGCAAACGGCTACGAAAGCATTGCAGGTCAGATCAACATTGAAATGGTCAAGCCAGAAAGCGGAAATAGATTGTATGTAAATGGGTACGGTAATCTTACAGGACGTACCGAACTCAATATCAATACCAGCCATAAACTGGGAAAAAAAGTAGGTACATCTTTACTCGTTCATGGAAGCGCAAGACCTAATCAGGTGGATCGTAACAACGATAGCTTTCTCGATATGCCTCAAACGCAGCAGTTGAATGTACTGAACCGCTGGTACTTCTCAAACCTAAAAGATTGGAGAGGTCAGGTTGGGGCACAGCTTCTTACAGAGGAAAGAAATACAGGACAATTGGATGAAACGCCTAATCGGGTTCGTCTGGACATGAATACCTTTCAGTTCAAGACTTGGGCTAAAGCAGGATGGGTCAATCCCACACGTGCTGGGGAAAGCTGGGGATTCCAATTCTTGTCGCAGGTTACTGACCTGAACCGCCAAACCAACTTGACTTTCCAGGAATATGATGCTAGACACCTAACCTATTATGCCAACGCCATCTACCAGAATTACTTGGTTAATCCCAATCATAAGATTCGGTTAGGGGGTAGTTATAGGTATGAATTGTACCGGGAGTTTTTCTTTAACCAGGATTTCTTCCGGCTAGAATCTGTCGGAGGCTTATTTGCAGAATATACCTTCAGCCAATCCGATCGTTTCCGGCTGGTAGCAGGTATTCGAGGGGATAGCCACAACCTTTGGGATTTGTTCTTTACCCCAAGGCTACACATGCTATTTCGTCCAGATGATAAAACAGCCATTCGACTATCAGGAGGAAGAGGCCTGAGAACATCCTCTATTTTCATGGAAAACTTCGGCTCCTTCGTCAACAATAGAAACTTGGTCATCAGAGGAGAAAGAGACCTTCCTGCCTATGATTTACCACCTGAAATTGCCTGGAATACTGGAGCCAATATCAGCAGAGACTTCAAATTGCGTCTTCGTCCCGCACAAATCAGAGCCGAATATTTCTATACTTACTTCGAAACACTGATTGCCGTAGACCGCGAAAACGCAAGGGCAGTTACTTTCTATCCCGTTGAAAATGGTGGAGCCTTTGCCCATTCCTTGCTAGTAGAAGGAAAAGTAAATATCAACAGACGCTTTGATGTGAAAGCCGCCTATAAATGGCAGCGCACCATGATAGCGTACAATCGTGGCCTGTTGATTCGCCCCTTCTTGCCAGAACATAGAGCCTTTGTCAATGCCTCTTATAAAACCCGCTCAGACTGGGCATTTGATGGCACATTCCAGTTTATTGGTTCGCAACGTATTCCCTCTACTGAGGCAAATCCTGAAACCCTTCAATTAGATGAGATGAGTCCGGCCTTTGTCCAGCTCCATGCTCAGGTAAGTAAAAAACTCAGAGATGGTTTTGAAGTCTATTTAGGTGGTGAGAACCTCCTCAACTTTAGACAAGATGATCCAGTCCTTTCGACGGAGAATCCAGCATTCTTTGATGCCAGTTTGATTTGGGGTCCCGTTTTTGGAAATATGTTCTATGTGGGATTCCGCTGGACCGTGAAATAATTGATCAGTTTTATATGGGAAAGGGGGCTTATTTGTCCCCTTTTTCATTCGATTACTCCTTCAAATCTCCCTTCCTTAAAGGAGAATACTTCTTGAAACTCCCCCATAGGGTCATAGAAGCCAAAGGCAATTCCTTCAAATTCAAAAGCAACTCGTACAGCTTCTTCATCATTGATCAGGACCTTTTCAGCCGCTAACAGTTCCCATAAATTTTCATTATCCTCAGAAAGCCACAGGACATTGTTTTGAATCACGATCTGAATGAGATCAGCATCTTTATAGAAATAGTTGATTTCATCCTCGATGTTGAGATAATGCCATTCATGGTCATCCAATAGCCCAAGAAGAGATATATCTTCTTCTATCTTTTTGAAGAAAACCTCAAAATATACCTGTTCACCATTCTCTAGGGTAAGCTCATACTCCGCCTTCCTAATCAATGTAGCAGGGCCATTCAAGGCTTGTCTCCACCAATTTGATTGAGAAACCTGTTTAATTTCGGCCACTGTACTTGTATAATCCTCTGGTGAATTTGTTCTTCGAAGATCAAAAGTTACGTTCGGTACAGGAGTAGCAGAAAAACTTATCACTTCAGGTCGGCAAGCACTAAAGCCTAGTCCAATCAGCAATAGAATGTATAATTTATTCATCTTAGAAAAGTATGAGTTAAGTAGGAGAATGAGTCCTTCAAGATAAAGACGAACGATTTTCCTTTTTCGCTATTCATAGCGCCACGCCCCCCTCTAATTCTTAAGGTGTAGATCGAATGAAACTATCTAATCGATCGTTTAAGCTGCCTGTTGTATCCTCCTCTATCTAGGCAGTAAAAAGTGAGAATGCTTTATAAAAATGGGTTTATCTCTAGGAAAAAACTAAACTTGGGTTAAAGTAAACCGTATTGCTTGTAAATTCACCACAAACTATATGTCAAGAAGGCCAAACCCAAAAGCAAGAACGCTGGTTATCAGCGAAAGAATTAGTCAAAAAATCGTAGGCGATACCATTAAGACCATACTCGACATCAACAGAGATGACGATGACAAAGCAGCAGAGTTCAAGGCGTGGAAACGAGAACCTATCGAACTGGTCATCAATACTTTTGGGGGTTCGGTTTATGATGGACTGGCCTTGATCAATGCCATGCAGCTATCCAAGACGCCTGTGCATACGATTGCCCTAGGGAATGCTATGTCAATGGGACTTTTCATTTTGGCTGCAGGCAAAAAGCGCTTTATCGCCCCCCACTCTACCGTCATGTATCACCAGATTTCTACCATTGAGTGGGACAAAATAGAAGGCCTCAAAAACACCTTGAAGGAGCTTGAACGCCTAGAAAAAATCTGCGAAAATATTCTTTTCAAAAGCTCCAAATTGACGAAGAAGGAATTAGAGCCCTACAAAAGAGAGAAAAAGGAATGGTACTTCGGCCCAGAAGAGGCTTTGAAGTGGAAGGTAGTAGATAAAATTCTGTAAAAGCAGCACTAAAGCAAACCAGCTTGTGCCCTTGGATCTCTATTGATTGATTCTTCTAGATAAATATGGGTTAGGTCCTCTCCTCCGCCTAGGTTATCTCTGATGAAGCCAAGGTTTGAAAAGATACTACCTCCCCACCAACCTAGAAGGATACAAAAAATAGCTGGCCATAGACCAAGCCCAATAGCCTCTTGCTTTGTTGCTACCACATATGGTTTGGATTCCCAGTCGTAGGTAAAAAAAATACATCCAAGCTGGAAGGTATAGGTTACTATTTTTCCCCCGCTATCCATAAAGGTCTGAAATTCTTCAGGAGTCCATGTAGAAATAGGTTTGGCTGTCATGAAAATGCTGGATTAATTGGAAGTTAAGTTAATTAAAGGGAGAGGAATGAGCTGGATTATGGATAAATACCGAGTCGGTCAAGGTATGAAGAAAGGCAATGATTTGTTGTTGTTGTCTGTCTGATAACTGTACTCCTCTGGGATGCGCCATAAACATCTTTGAGTCAAGATTGATCGTTTGATTGACTTCTTGGCTATAGAATCTGAGTACTTCCTCCAAGCTCTTGAATCTCCCATCGTGCATGTAGGGGGCAGTAAGAGCAATATTCCTTAGGCTGGGGATACGGAACCTTCCAATGTCTTCTTCTTTCCCACTTGTTTTTCCCAAGCCCCAATCAGGATATTCCTCGGGATGGCTGACCATGTCTAGGCCATTGTTAGCGAAGCCTCCACTGGTAGCCAGAACATGAGCATCGGTATTGTGGCAATGCAAACAGGCACCCTTATTTTGCTCATTCATCAAGACAAACCCCTCATATTCATCATCTGTCAAATATGCCTCCCCTCTTAATACCTGATCGTATTTTGAGTTGTAAGACAACAGACTTCGTTCAAATTGTGCCAGGGCCTTCCCCACTAGGAAGCTATCTATATCCCTTGAACCAAAGGCCTGTTCAAACATAAGAGGATAAAGGCTATGTCTGTTCAACCTTTCAATAGCTTCTTCCCACGATAGATTCATTTCCAGATGAGCCCTCACAGGATGAAGAGCCTGTTCTTCCAAACTGCTAGCCCTTCCATCCCAAAAATAAGCTTCATACCAGGCCAAATTAAACAATGGCATCGTATTTCGGTCCAGCTCTATTCCTTCCACGCCAACGGAAAATCGACTCCCAGGATCAGAAAAGGCTGCTTTTTGTTGGTGGCAACTGGAACAAGATAGCATGGAGTCCCTACTCAGAATAGGATCATAAAATAGATGGCGCCCCAGTTCCACCCCATGAATACCAACAGGATTATCCTTTGCAATAGGCATGTTGGGAAACCAAGTCATCTTGGGAAAAACATAGGGAGGATCAACCTTTATCCCCTGAAAAGAAATCAGGCCCCAAAAGATTAATCCTAGACTGATGTATCGTACCCACTTCATGTATCAGGACCTACTAAGATTGATTTTGAAGGTTTCTTCTTTGAGATTGGTTTTGACTTTTAACAGGTAAATCCCATCTGGATGATGACTGATATCAAGGGTAAACTTAGTTGGTGCTTGTCCAAATTTCTCGATGACCCTTCCTTGTAAATCCATCAATTGCATGTCCTCAATGATGTGGAATTGATTGACCTTCTGAGTAGTTATGTTGATTTTACCTTTACATGGATTCGGCCCTACAGACATGTATTCGGCTGTTTCCTTTTTGTTGATGGTATGAATAAAGGTCTGGCTTAGCGACATATTATCAATCATCCATCCATCTCTTTCCGTATGATTGGAATCAGAAACAAAGGTAAAGCGAAACTGAATCGTGCTGTCTTCTTGTAGGTTGACCCAAGATATGTCAAAGCATAGCCAGACATTTTTCCATAAGGTATCATGCCCAGAAAAACCAAACTCAGCACCATTGATTTCCCGAATATTCTCTACATCAAAGCCATAAAAACTGTAGACATAGGGGCTGATAACAACATTTTCCCAGTTAACACCCTCATCTACAGAAAACTCGACTATCCCGCCTTCTGTCGTGGTATCCATGTCCAATTTTTGGTTCCATTGAAAGGCTAGAATACCAAAGCTCCAGAAATAGTCAGGGTCGGCTATGACCGAAAAAGAGGAAGTATCATTTGCCTGGTAGACCGTATCTAAGCTAGTTACAATAGCATTGGGGCTAGAGGCTGAGGCGTTAAAATAACGCTTCTGAGGTGGGCCAATCTCCCAAACTCGGTTGGAAGTAGAATCCATTTGAATCAAGAGACTGTTAGAGACGGAGGTATCTCGACCATCAAAAAACTGGGAATAATACTGGGAAGAGGCATTTACATAAAACAGCAGGGTGAATCCCCAGCAAAGTAGCATTGTTCTCATGGTTGGTTTGTGTCAGGTGTAAGGATAAAGACTGTTTTGATAATGATCATAAACACATCTAAATATAGCCATATAAGCTATTTGAATCCAGACCAATATCTTTACCCCTGCATGATTCTTCAATTAGGATGTCTTCCTGGCTTGTATCGCCCCCATATCACCATGCCCAAGCCAACGAACAGACCTCCAGCCAGCCACATACCCCACAATCTTAGCTTGCGAAGTTCGGCTTCTTTCAAGCTATCTAATTTCCTTCTTGCCGCGAGGCTTTCTTGGAATGTTTGGTACAAGGTATCGGGCCTGAGGCTAATTCTTTCCCATTGCAGTCGGTAAGGAGGATTTTGAAAATCATCCAACATGCTCAAATAGCTGACTCCCTCTTGTTTGACATGAAAGTGATCCGAATCATATGATGGATCAGGTTTCTTTTCCTTATAGGATTCTCTTAACTCAATCAAATTCTCAATTTTCGAATTAACCATTTCCCCAGGAATACCATGATATTCTCTAGCCATCACATACATGACCTTGGCGTATTCAATGGAGGATGTGTAAGCCAGGCAATCTCCAAGCTCTATCAAGAGATAGCCCATCATCTCGTTCTGAGCGGGCGTAAAGGGAAACCTCTCCCTGATCTGCCACAACAGTTGATTGGCTGTAGCAGGATCTTGTTTTTGGCTAAGGGTCAATTGTAGGAAATTGGGACTTAGGACATCCCCATCTGATCTAAGGAGTCGAATTTTCTCTTTCAAAATCTTTTTATGAATCCATTCTGACCCATGATGTGCTTCGGGATTCATATGAAGTGCCTTTTTGATATAAAAAAGGGCATGATCCAATTGGCCGGTCACTTCATAAGCTGTGGCCAAGTTGGCCAAAATGGGATATTCCTTTGGATAAGCGCGATGTAAATCTTCGAATAAGGCTAAGGCTTCCTTGGCTTTTCCTCCTTTAAGCATGAGGACCCCACAATCAGAAAGTAAACGAAAATCATCATCCCTCCTGATCTTGCGTTGTAGTTTAACCAACTTCCTCTCAATGAGTTGGTGGTTGAAATTTTTGTTGAAGGCTCTAGATAAATCTCCTGCGGTATGCCAATGTCCCTCTTTATCCAAGGTATAGGGTGTATAATAGGTATTGATGCAAGCAAAAGAGGGAAGGCAAAAACAGAAGGCCCAGACAATAAGGATACAGTGTTGATTCATGATGGTGCTGTTATGGAATTCAGGTTCATAGGCTATTTCAAGATCTGTGCGATCGAAAAGCCTATGCTGTTAGTTGGACCAAAGTTCCATTGAGAGCCTGAAAGGTTGTTTCCGGAGAAAGAGAAATTTAGGATGTCTTGTACCGCTGCTTTTTTTCACTTTCATCTTTATGGAGCAGAAAAAAACAAGGAGGCTCCATGTTTCTCATGTCCATTAGCCCTAATAAGGTACTGTCATCTAATTTCCTGAAACAGTCAATGATAGGGCGAGCGTCATACACCATCGCTGCACTCATTTTTCCTCTGAACTCCATCATTCTGAGTCGAGCTTTTGGCTGTTTGGTCTGCACAATAAGGCCAAAAATGTACATGACATACTTAAGGATGCCCCACTTGGGAATGAGCCCACTCAAGGGTGCCAAAGCGGGATTGACAGCATAAAGCGTCTTACCCCTAGAAAAAAGAAGAGGATGGACGATTTCTTCACTTACGAAATGCTTCCCATACCAACCTGTAGCTTCCAGTAATCCATCCATCGAATGGCCAGTTTTGCACTCCCCTCCTCTCCATCTTCCCCTCATAAAATCAATGGAAGCAACGTCCAAGCTGTCAAATAAATCATAAGCCTCCTGGGTGGTCATAGGCTTGTCGAAAGTAGGAAGAGTCTGTACAGACATGATGCGGAAGATTAAAAGTAGAATATCCCAAAATAGGTATTTCTAGGGAAATCTTAGCCTACAAAAAAAGCCTGCCACTTGTCACAAGGCCAGGCTGATTAGTCCCATCGAAAACTTCTGTATACATTCTACATCTTTATAAGTCGTCTCTCGGCAAAAAAGATCAACTGATTTCAGAAATTTTTCTTCCTAAGATACTACAAGTGTTAATGTAAACTGGCTGTGGTTGGTATGCAGAATCAAAATGTAGGTTCCTGTTGTAAGTCGATTACCCAAGTGTATCTCGTTATCTTCTAGATATTGCCCATCATACTTTCTACCCCATACATCCATGATTTCCATACTTTGAATCTGAATTCCATCGAGTCCTTTCAACTTCACAACTTTCTGCTCGGAGGGTAAAGGATTAGGATAAAGTGCGAAAGGAGAATCAGAATCAATAGGGATACTTGTGGACGTACAAGCTGTCAGGTCTAGTCCCTGATGAATCCGGACATAATCAAGCAGAACGGAGGCCATACTATCTGCAAATTCTTCCCAATGGCTTTGGGTATCTCTAATGCCGGGACGATTGAGTTCTAATTGAATGGCGTTACTTTCTCTTTGTCCATTTGCACTTCCATATCGAGCGGTGATATAACCTCCTGTAAAATAGGCATTTCCTAATCCCGGCTCTGGATTTTGAAGAGAAGGGACCGAAGGATAGTTGGCAGACGTCAGGAGGCTTCCAAGTGCCTGCCCTCCCCTGAGCAGATCACTATGGGTGCTTCCACTGAGGTTATGATTTGCCAGATGCTGGATAGAACTTTCCTGCACAAGTGGGGTCGTATTGAGAACCGAATCTGAAAGGCGCAAATCTGAGGCTTCTAGCAAATAGCCCAATTCAATTCGAGCGATGGGATGACCATGCCCATGTACATCCAACAAAAGGGGAGCTTCATGATAAGTTGTATGTATCGTATTCAGAGCACTATCCAAAAATTCATGATACTCATTCCAAGCCCTTTCAGCCAAGGGATCCGAACACGCTCCATCTGCCAGATTTCGGTTACAGTCTAGTTTGGTTCTTGACAAATGACAAAGAACCATATGCGGGTAACATGCCGTTAGGTCGAAGAGGGATTCGGAAATTGCCTCCGTCAATTGAAGGGTATTGAGATCCTTAACTGTTACAGCATTGGGGCAACTTCTGTCTGGAATATCAGTAGGCTTCAGGTCCCCCCCATGTGGAGCAGACAGAACTATCGGTAACTGACCAACCTGATAAGAGATGTAACCATTTTCTCCCTCTAGGACCACTTGAGCGGAAAGGGGAAGACATAAACTGCAACAGAAAAGAATCACACACAACCTCATTCTTATAAGATAAGGACTTGTAGTGGAATATACTTAAGGATTGAGCTGATCAAAAACTGCCTTAACTTCTGTAGCTCCTTCCTGGTCAAAGACAATTTTTCTGTTGTCCTGATCTTGTAATTCGAAAACCTCTCCATTTTTGACAAACTTCATCTCGAAGAAATCATAGGGAGAATCCAGGATAACTGAGCCCGTGTAGACTCCATTGCTATCCTCATCCGCCAGCTCTAATGTCTCCCGCCAACTCAATGGGGCAAAGTCCCCCCTTACTCCAACTGATTCTACGGTTGTATCCCCCTTCAATTCTACCGAAAAATGGACGGTTCTTTTGTAGGTAGGTTGAACGCAGCTATTCAGGAAAAATAGCCCCAAGCCTATGATCAATATATATAGGTTGATTTTCATGTTTATCTATTTAATCCTTTGTCAATCAAGTTATCTAGGCCAAATCTTCCGGAACCTAATACCATGCTATACAGCCCCACCCACAAAAAGCCCATGGCTGGGAGCATCCCCCATACGCCTTGCCCCCACTTTTGGAAGAAGATAGCGGTAAGCATGGTACACACAATTAGAAAAGCCGCAACACGAGTCTTTAGCCCAATGGCCAATAAAATTCCTCCTACGGCTTCACTAAAGGCGCCCATCCAAGCAAAGAAGGTAGGAAACATAGCGAATAGCCCTCCATAGTCTGCCACATCTCCCGGGAACCAGTAGGCCACCTCAAATAAGCCTAGATTCCTGTCAGGAGGAGACCAAGGCATACCAAACTTAGAAGCGCCAAAGTCGGTCGCCAGCAAAAAGCCACAAATAACACGTGGAATGAGAAGAAGTACATCTGCCAACCAGTTGTCCAGTTTAACAGGTTGGACGATCCATTTCAATAGTTTCATGAGACATTTTCTTGGGAAGTCGTTTAGATCGAGCAAAGGGGTGTTCTTATATCCCAATTACCCAATCCCTTTTTCTTATCAAGGAAAAAGGACAAAGAGAGTTTGTCTCATATAAAAAGTGCTAGATGTCGAAAAAAGTAGGTAGACTTCATGCAGAGGCCTCTTGTTCAGGATCGGGATATTGGATGGGATGTATCAGGCCTTCAAGCAGCATGAGTTCATCTCCCACCTCAGGTTTGTCTTCGTGATTAAGGGCCTGCAATTTATATTGAAAGATGCCATCTGATTCCTTCTGTAAGATATCTAGTTTTGAAGCCTCTCGCACATCAAATGACCTGAAACTGAAGTGTGTCAAGGACTCATGTTCGCCCCAGAATCTCTTTTGCTCGGCATAAGCATGCATGAACATGATCCTGCTAACGACCACCCAGCGAAGTTGAGTTTCACGGGATTCCAATACTTGTCCAGGCATCAGCGGCACATCCTCTTTGCGTAAGTTGGCGAGGATACCATATGACATGTTCCATGAATCATGAACGATGAGAATGTGGTTCATACTGCATATTTTTCGCTGCTAAATTGCGAAATATTTTTTCTGCGAATAGGTATTTTTTCTCAACAGCCAGTTATCCAAACTACAATTTAGCCAGTTTCACTTCCATCCCATTAAAAGCAGCATTTCCGGTCAGTGTATCTAGCCGCTTATCATCTGTCAAGGCATTGATAGAAACACCTCCGTAGGAAGCAGCAACCTTCATGTTGGTCTTTTTTCTACTCCCCCAACCTTGCGGGATACTTACGACACCGGGCATCATCTCGTCGGTAATTTCTGCTTCAATTTCGACCCTGCCTATTCGGGAGCTAACTTCGATTTTCTCCCCATTCTCCAGCCCTAGGGTAGCAGCATCTTCAGGATTTACCTGCACGGTACATTGGTTTCTCCCGCGCATCAGACGATCAGAATTATGGGTCCATGTATTGTGATGGCGCAGGACTCTTCTTCCTATCAAAGCAAAGGGGTAGGCTTCATCCTTGGAAGGAGACTCTAGGAAGGTATTTTCCAATCTTTGGAGATCCTCCACGAAGAGTTCCGGTGCCATGTCAATCAGGTCATCATGCGTCTGAAGACGTTGGTCCAAACACGGCTTCAAAGGTCCAAGATCTACCCCATGAGGATTTTCTTTTAATTTCTTTAAACTCAAGCCCGTTTGCCCATATGGCCCCATTTTGAGCATGTTGTCCAAGGCAAACTCTGGGGTCATCCCATTATCAGGAATACCTGTATAAGCTGCATGAAGTGCCTTTAACACCTCCCATTCGTAGCGCTGGTCCTCATCTCTTTCAAAGAGTCTAGGAGAATATTTAGCTGTATTCCTCACAGCTAGTGCATGGAAAACCACATCATAATTAGAGCTTTGTAAGCCTGTAGCCACGGGAAGAATGACATCTGCCATTCGGGAAGTTTCTGTTTTGTAGATATCAATGGCCACCATGAAGTCCAATTGCTCCATGGCTTTTTCTAACCTAGGGCCATTGGGGGCGGATAAGACAGGATTACCAGCAACGACCAGCAAGGCTTTGATCTGCCCTTCTCCGGGTGTTTCCATTTCCTCGGCCAAGGCGGCAGTCGGAAATTCCCCAATGTTGTAGGGCAAACCGCTTACACGTGTTTTGGGGCCTTCCTTTCTCGGAGCCTTACCTTTTTTAGATGTTGCCATGATATGGTCAAAGGCAGGCAGGGAAAACATCATGCCTCCTTCTGCGTCAAAATTTCCCGTTATGATATTCAGTACATTCGTCAACCAGAGGTTAACGCCTCCAAATCTTTGGGTCGAAGCTCCCATTCTGCTATAACAAACCGCCTTTTCTGCCTCACTCATTTCTCTTGCCATCTGTCGGATGTCCTCAGCACGAATCCCGGTTTGTTTTGCTACTCGTTCAGGACTGAAGGGAGCAACTGCCTCTCTTACTTCGTCCAATCTCTTGAGTATGGGAGTCAAATGGCCTGTTGCTACCTTGTCCTCTTCGAAAATAGTATGGATGATAGCAGCTAGGAATAGGGCATCAGTTTCGGGTTTGATAAAGTGATGGGCATCAGCTCTTTTAGCCGTCTCTGTTTTTCGGGGATCAATGACGACCATTTTGCCTCCTCTTTCCTGAAGGGCCTTTAACCTCTTAGGAAAATTAGGCACAGTCATCATGCTGCCATTGGACACCATAGGATTGCCTCCGATGACCATGATATAATCTGTCCTATCTATGTCAGCAACTGCAGTCAACAAACTATGTCCAAACATATGACTTGAGGCCACATGATGGGGAAGTTGGTCTAGGGAAGAGGCACTAAACCTATTTTTTGTCTTCAAAGCTTTGATCAAGATAGGACCAAAGACATTGTTGCCTAGATTATGGGCATTGGGATTTCCTAAGAAAGTAGCCAACGCATTGTTTCCATGAGCTTCCTGTATCTCCCTTATTCGATTGGCTACGTAAGGAATGGCTTCATCCCATTCCATTTCTTCCCAGCCATTATCCGTTTTTCGAAGAGGCTTTTTCAGGCGATCTGGGTCCTCATAAAAATCCTGAAGGGCTACTGCTTTGGGGCAAATATGTCCTTGGCTAAGGGGATCATTTTTATCCCCTTTTATAGAGATAATCTTATTCGCCTGGTATTGAATTTCGATTCCGCACATTGCCTCACAGATGTTGCAAGTACGATAGTGAGTCTGGATGGGTGCAGTAGCTTCTGACATAAGGTACGAGTGAGTAGTTATCCTATGAATCTACAAAATTAGAGGGAAAACGGGCGGATGAAACTTGAGTTTCTTGCTTCCCGTTTTCCCTCTTTGCCTTTTATGATAAGGGCTTACCCCTCTCTTCTGGCAGGGAAACTTAACATCCACTGCACCCCATACTTATCAATGCAGCTTCCAAAGTAATCTCCCCAAAACATATCCGCTAACTCCCTTGTAACCGTGCCTCCTTCTTTCAAGGCTTCAAAATACTTTTTGGTATCCTCACGGTTATCCAAAGTGACATTGAGATGGAAATTGTTGCCCATTTGGACCTTCTGCCCAAAAATCTCAGGAGAATCTGACCCCATCAAGTCAAAACCATCCAGGATGGGAAGGTGGATATGCATGATTTGATGGTGAATGTCTGGAGGTAAAGGAGGCATGCCCTCTTGGGGGGGCATCTCGCCAAACCGCTGAAGGTTGGCGAACTCTCCACCAAAAATTGATTTGTAGTAATTGAAGGCCTCTTCTGTATGGCCGTCAAAGTTTAAGTAAATGCTTACAGATGCCATGTGAGTAGAATTTCGTATCGCTAAATGGGAAAAAGCAGGATCAACTTTTACGTACAAACAAAACTGCTCATTCACATGAAAAACTAATCATATTTTCCCTCAGATACACTTCGAAAGGCTGGTAATTCTTGCCAACATCCAAGCGAACTGTTACCAATCGTCAATGGCTGTAAAGAATTGTAAAATAGGCGGATTACAACAATCGTCCATACAACCCAAGGATCAAGAATCTCAGTCTACCTTCCAAAAAATATTCACATGCGCACAAAAGCAATTCTTCTAATCGCCATTCTCTTCCTTGGTCAACAGCTATTCGCCCAATTAAGCACGGAAGACGAAAAGAAAATCCAGGAATTCCTACAAAGCACAAACACACCAGCGGTGAGCATTGCCATTGTAGACAACTATGAGCTTACTTATGTCAAGGCATTTGGCGTGAAAGATATAGAGACAGGAGAAAAAGCCGATCCTCAAACTCTTTTTCAAGCAGCCTCCATCAGCAAACCTATTACGGGAAGCTTCATCATGAAAGCTGTTGAAAAGGGAAAGATGAAATTAGATGAGCCCATTCGTACTTACTTGACTTCCTTTGAACTAAAAAAGCCTAAAGATATCGCTGAGCCCACTGTCAGGCATTTGTTGAGCCATACAGCTGGTACCAATATGTCAGGTTTCTATGGCTACAAACCGACAAGAAAAAGAATGCCTGACAACCTCATGGTACTTCGCGGGAAACGTACCTACATCTGGGAAAGGCAAATCAAAGTTAAAAAAGCGCCAGGTACCGAGCAGAAATACTCTGGAGGAGGCTATTGCGTGCTTCAACAAGCTGTGATGGATCAGGAAGGAAAGGCATTTGAGGATATCATGAAGGAGGACATGCTGCATCCTATTGGTATGACTTCTAGTTTCTTTGGAGAAGCGCAAACGGTAGAACAAAAAGCTAACCTAAGCAGTGGACACAAAAAGAAGGGGGATTTAATCAAAGGAAAGAACTTCGTTTACCCTCAATTGGCTGCGGCAGGTTTATGGACCACTCCTACAGATTTGGCGACTTTCATGGTCGACATGCTCAAAGCCAGCAAGGGAGCGTCTTCTACCTATTTGACCCAAAAGAGCTTTGAGCAAATGATCGAAGCTCAGGAACTCAATCATGGTGAAAAAATTGATCGAGGGCTCAGTTTCAAGTTAGTTCCTAACGGAGATCAAGCGGTGGAAGTCTTTCGCCACAGTGGTTCCAATTACGGCTATACCTGCTATATGTATGGCAATAGGACCAATGGAAAGGCTGTCATCATCATGTTCAACCGCCATCAAATCAGCGGTACACCCATCCGAAATATGATTTGGGAAAGAATAGGCTTTTGGGAGAAGAATCCATAAGCACCTATGCGATCATATGAAAAAGTCTGGATGTTGTTCGGGCTTTTTCATACATTAAGGTCTCTCCAATCAACAAAGACGCTCTCTTAGCCTAATCCATTAACTCCATACCTCATGGCTTACAATGAGCAATTAGCGGATCGCATTCGCCTTATCCTGAAAGAAAAGCAAACTCCATACACCGAAAAAAATATGTTTGGTGGCCTATGCTTCATGGTTGATGACAAGATGTGTGTCGGCATTGTCAAGGAAGACCTTATGGCCCGTGTAGGCCCAGAAACCTACGAAAAAGCCGCTCAACGCCTTGGCGCTCGTCCTATGGATTTCACCAAAAGGCCTATGAAAGGCTATGCCTTTGTCAGTCCGGAAGGAACGGATATGGATCAAGACTTAGACGATTGGGTACAGATGTGCCTGGATTTTAATCCTTTGGCGAAGGCTAGTAAAAAAAGGAAGAAAAAATAACCTACACATTCTCCTGCAATTCCTCTTCCATCAAAGCGGCCTTGATCTCCTGGAGTTTCAGCAAAGCCTCCACGGGCGTCATCCGATCAATGTCCAAACCTGAAAGGATATTCCTGATTTTAAGGGTGTCCGCATCTTTCAATTCGAACATATTCAGCTGAACTGTTGGCTTACTGGAAAACTTAACGGACTGCGCAGCCTTTTTATCTGAAATTCGGGCCTTTTCAAAATGCTTTAACAATTGCTGGGCACGCTTGACGAGGTCCTTGGGCATACCAGCCATCCCGGCGACATTGATCCCAAAGGAATGTTCCGAACCGCCAGCTTTCAGTGTCCGCAAGAAGAGAATTCGACCGTCTACTTCTTTAACTGAGACATTGTAGTTTTTTACTCTATCCAGGCGAGTTTCGAGTTCGTTCAGTTCATGGTAATGGGTAGCAAAAAGGGTTTTAGCCTGAACACCAGGTGTTTCGTGTAGGTACTCTACCAAGGCCCATGCGATGGATACTCCATCATAGGTAGAGGTTCCACGGCCAATTTCATCTAATAGGATAAGAGATTTATCGGTGGCATTATTGGCGATTTGGGCGGTTTCGTTCATCTCTACCATGAAGGTAGATTCGCCAGAAGAAATATTGTCTGAAGCACCTACACGGGTAAATATCTTATCTACTAAGCCTACGGAAGCCGAGCTTGCAGGCACAAAGCAGCCCATTTGCGCCATCAAGACAATCAAAGCAGTTTGCCTCAACAAGGCAGATTTACCCGCCATATTAGGCCCCGTGATGATGATAACCTGCTGGCTTTCATTGTCCAAGAGAATATCGTTGGGAACGTAAGGAGACTCAGGTGAAAGGGTAGTTTCAATCACGGGATGCCTTCCTTGCTGAATACGAAGCACATCATCGGTCGTCATGATAGGCTTGACATAATTGCGGGTCATGGCCACACGAGCAAAGCCCAACAGCATGTCAATTTCTGCAATGAGTCGTGCATTGTGTTGGAAGGTATGCAAGTGATGTTGCAAGAGCTGCACAAAATGCTGGTAAATCTCATATTCTAAAGAAAGAATCCGCTCCTGTGCGTTGAGAATTTTCTCCTCGTAGCCTTTCAGTTCTTCTGTGATGTAGCGTTCTGCATTGGTCAGGGTCTGTTTTCTGATCCATTCCTGTGGAACCTTGTCCTTATGGGCATTGGTTACCTCCAAATAGTAACCAAAGACCTTGTTAAAACCCACCTTTAGCGAAGTGATCCCAGAACGATCTGCTTCACGCTGTCTCATGGCTTCCAACAATCCCTTCGAATTGCTTTTGATTTCTCGCAATTCATCCAATTCCTCTGAAACCCCATCCCGAATCACATTCCCATCACTAATAGCCGAACTAACCTCATCCAATAAATAGGTTCCTAAAACCTCAAGAGCTTTTTCGGGGCTTTCGAATCGATCTGCCTGCCTATTGAGGGCATCTGAACCAAAATTTCTTAAAATCTGTTCTATGGGACGAATTCTCCTCAGTGAATCCCGCAACACCACGGCTTCTTTAGGCGAAACCCTGCCAGTAGCTACTTTGGACGCTAGCCTTTCGATATCACCCAAGCATCTGAATTGTTCAGATAATTCGTGTAAAAACTGAGGTTTGGTTAGGAAGGTTTCGGTTATATCTAAGCGATGCTGAATCTGCTGGATATCCTTCAATGGTAGGAGAATAGCCCTTCGCAGCATTCTGGCCCCCATATTGGTCAGGGTATGGTCAATCACATCTACCAGCGCCTTGCCATCGGGATGCAGCGGATGTAGAAGTTCTAGGTTCCGGACGGTAAATTGGTCTAGCCACACAAACTCTGAATCATCGAAACGATAGATTCGGTTGATATGGCCAAGGTTCTTTTGATGGGATTCGTTGAGGTAATGGATAATGGCCCCTGCGGCAACTATCCCAAATTCCTCCTGTTCTACTCCAAAGCCCTTAAGAGAGGTTGTCCCAAATAGATGAGTAAGCTTTTCCTTGGCATAATCCGGCTGAAACACCCAATCTTCCAGACGAGACATATAGAATTTATCTCCAAAGGTATCCATGAATTTACGGATGTCCTTTCGAGGGACGATGACCTCAGAAGGCTGAAGGGTACCTATCAGCTTTTCGGCATCAGCCTGTGAGCCAGACAAACAAAAGAAATCACCTGTGGATACTTCGATAAAGGCCACGGCTACTTCTCTCACAGAAGGAAAATATACCGAAGCCAGGTAATTGTGCTTATTGGCTTCGAGCACTTTGTCATTGAGGGTAATCCCTGGGGATACCAGTTCGGTAACCCCTCTTTTCACAATGCCTTTGGCCTGCTTGGGATCTTCCAACTGATCGCAAACCGCTACTCTCCGCCCTGCACGCACCAATTTTGGTAAATACGTATCCAGCGCATGATGGGGGAAGCCAGCGAGCTCCGTATCTGCTGAACCGTTGTTTCTATGTGTCAGGACAATTCCCAGTACTTTGGCTACTTCTACCGCATCCTTCCCAAAAGTTTCATAGAAATCCCCTACCCTGAACAGCAGGACCGTCCCAGGATATTGGGCTTTGATGGCATAGTACTGCTTCATCAAAGGCGTTTCCTTCTTCTTTTTAGGTTTGCTTCCGTCTTTTCTGGGTCTGGCCACGCGCTGGAGATATTGTAGAGTGAATGAGTTATACCAAGGCAAACTTAAACATCTCTTTGTAGGACAATCGTTTCGGAAGAATGAAATTACAAAGATTGTCTTGGCGGGAGAAGAGGGGTTCTCCACAGGATATTGTGGGAAAGGGGGCGGGAATGAACCTATGCTATAAGTAGGTTCATTCCCGCTTGTGAGATCCTATTTGGGCGGTGATCATGCTAGCTTGTGAAAGCTCTTTTTTCGCTTTTCGGGGCATCCCTACTTCAAATACTCCCCAATCTTCTCTTCAAAAATGCCTTCACCAAAGCCAGACCATCTCTTGACGATCTCTCCCTCAGGACTAATAAGGATATAGGTGGGAAAACCACTAATCCCATAGGCGACGCCAGCTCCCCCAAAAGTCCCCTTCATATCGGACAGATTGGTCCAAGTTACACTATCTCGCTCGGTAGCTTCTTCCCACATATTTTTCTTGGTATCCATGCTTACTCCCACAATGGATAGTTTATCGGCATACTTGCTTTGCATCTCACGAAGTTCGGGAGCAGCCAGGATACAAGGGTAACAACCAAGGCTCCAGAAATCCAACAGCATGTATTTCCCTTTGAAATCTGATAGATTATGGGCATTTCCCTGAAGGTCACTCAGTTTGAGGTCTACAAACATTTCCCCTTCCTGTGGAACCTTGACCTCAATAAACTGATTGGCCAAGCCTTCCCCATATAAGGTATTTTTGTAGGTATCGTCCAGCTTGTTATAAATGGCCCTTACGTCTTCTTTAGGAACGATATCTGTATAATATTCAGCAATGGCCAATAATTCTGAAACCGAAAAATGGCTGTTGTAATTTTCTTTCAGGTAGGCAAATCGTAGGGGGATTAAGCTCTTTTGAATTTCTTTTACTTGGGCGTCGACAGTCTTCATCATATCTCTTGCCGTTGTGTCCTCCCCGTTTGAGCTGATGTAGTCTTGTACAGCTTTGTTTCTCAACATATACAAACTATCAATCTGTAGAGCAAATTCCTCTGTAGCATCTGCCATCCCATTGATAAAGCGCTGCTCGGAAGAAGAATTCGTAGCACGCCAAGCAGAAAGAAAGTTGCCCGTTCCTTCGATCATGGTTGGCTCTGCCTTCTCGAGATAGATTTCACATTTCCCATTCATCCCCTCTCCACCTCGCAGGCTCAGGTTAGCTGGATAAGACTCAGGAGCAAACTCAAAATAGAATTCCCCATTTTTCAGTGTATCAATACCTACCCTATTGCCGAGTCGCTCGAATTGCTGGAAAAGAGAAATTTGAGTCCCGTCTGGTATTCCTGTTAGTTTTCCTTTTACAATGGATGCTTTTTCTTGGGCGATTAGCATACTACCCATCATGAATAGAAGAAGAGTTATGTGTCTCATAGTAAACAAGTTAGCTTATGTAAGTTTTAGGCTTAATGGAGGAGTACATCTTAAGTTGACCTATTATTTCTAAAAAGTATAGGCATTTCCAATTACACATGGATATTTTTCCATATTAGCTATTCTCCCACATTCCTATTTTGCGATTCTTACTTACACCTACATAAAATTCCTTCAGTAAATCCCTACATTCCATTGATTTACACATCAATCTACCGGCTATGAAGAAAGTTATTCTTTTATCCATGCTAATGGGCATCGGCTTCCTTTTTGCTCAGCAATCTATCAGTCCCAAGGCCTCTTTCCATGAGTTTGACTTTTGGCTGGGAGAATGGAATGTCTACAAATTCGATACAGATACCTTGGTTGGGTACAGCAGAATCGAAACCATCATCGATTCAGTAGCCATTCTTGAAAATTACCGTACGTCCAAAGGCTCCTATCAAGGAAAAAGCATCAATAAATTTGATCCCCAAACTGGGAAATGGGATCAGTTTTGGGTAGACAATTCAGGGCTTACCCTCAAAATCCAAGGAGAATTGGTCGATGGCAATATGGTGCTAGGCAATACTGGCAATCGCATTACCTGGTCTCCCTTGGAAGGCAATCGCGTGAGACAGAAATGGGAAGCCAAACAAGCCGATGGAAGTTGGAAGGTTGTTTTTGATGGGGAATACCGAAAAAAATAAGCCTTTCGTCTAAAAAACATTTAAAAATTAAGGACTTCAGCCGTTCAGGTCGTCCCTACACCATTGGAGCAGAGAAACAAATAACTATTTTTGTTCCATGTCGTTACTCTTAGTGATTAACACCTTAACATGAAAATTGGCGTTGTTTGTTATCCTACCTATGGAGGATCTGGCGTAGTTGCCACAGAATTAGGAAAAGCCTTGGCGGCTCGTGGACATCAGATTCACTTCATCACCTACAATAGGCCGATTCGCCTGGATTTGTTTTCCGAAAATATTTTCTTCCATCAGGTACGAACCAAGGACTATCCTTTGTTTGAGTTCATTCCTTATGAATCTGCTCTTGCCTCAACCATGGTAGATGTTGCCAGATATCATAATCTCGACCTCTTTCACGTCCACTATGCCATACCACACGCTTCTGTGGCTTATTTGGCCAAGCAAATTCTCAAGGAGTACGATCTAGATATCCCTGTGATCACTACCCTTCATGGTACCGACATCACATTGGTAGGGAAGAACCAGGCCTACGAACCTGTGGTCAGCTTCAGCGTGGACCAAAGCGAAGGAGTAACAGCTGTGTCCAAGTTTCTCAAGGATGCGACCTATGAGAGCTTTTCCGTTAGGAATGACATCAGAGTCATCTACAATTTCATTGATACCAAACGCTTTCATAGGAGTAACAAAGACCACTTCAGAAAGATGATCACTCCTCAGGACGAACGAATCATCATACACACCTCCAATTTCCGTAAGGTAAAGCGAGTATTGGATGTGATGAAGGTGTTTGAACAAATCCGAGAGGCTGTTCCAGCTAGGCTCCTCATGGTGGGGGATGGACCTGACCGTCCGAAAGCCGAGGAATATTGTCGTGAAAATGGCTTCTGTGGAGATGTTAGTTTTCTAGGGAGTCAAAATTCAGTAGAGGAAATCTATTCCATTGGAGACTTATTCCTTCTCCCCTCTGAAAGCGAATCCTTTGGTCTTGCCGCTTTGGAAGCCATGGCTTGCCGTGTTCCTGTGGTATCAACCAACTCGGGTGGATTGCCTGAATTGGTGATTGATGGCGAAACTGGCTTCACTTCTCCTGTGGGTGATGTTGACAAAATGGCCAAGGACGCGATACATATTTTAGAAGATCCCAATCGATGGAAAGAATTTTCAGACCGTGCCTATAATCATGCTCAGCACTTTTCGATTGAAGAAATTGTGCCTAAGTACGAGCAATTCTACCAAGAGGTAACAGGAGAATATACCTCTGTCAGTTAGCCAAAGGACCTAGCTTAGGTCCAAATTTTAGAAAAAGGCTTACAACATCTGTCAATCCCAATCGTCTTTGTAACCAAAGGTGATTTTCGTATTTGACTTTAAAAGGCTAGCGATAGATATTGTTATGACCGATGGCTAGTCAGCACAGCACCTTATTGATTGCGTTTATTTTATGACTACACTTCTTTGGATCATAGGAATCATTGTCGGGATTAGGGTAACCTTCAGGTTATTCGGCAAGCAGATTTTGAACTTTGGAATGAAAAAACTGGTCGAGCGACTGGTCAAGGATTCTGAGGAACAAAGTCAGGCCTATGCTCGATCTTATTCTAACGATAAAAATCGCACCAATGTATATGTAGACAAGGATGTCAAGGTGTCTGCTCCTCATCAAAATCAGGAAAAGAAAATAGATGAGGATGATATCGCAGAAGATATAGAGTTTGAGGAGTTGAAATAGTACATTTGCCGCCAAAGCAAACTCTTATGGACCACTACCTCGTCCTTCATCCACATGCCAAAGTCAATTTAGGCCTCTTCATAACGGGAAAACTACCCAACGGCTACCATACGCTGGAGACCTTGCTATACCCCATTCCCAGTCTTCACGACGAACTTCGGATTCAAGCCTCCCTTAGCAAAAATAGTTCGCTCTCCATTCAAGGGATTGAAATTGACGGGGACTTAAACGACAACCTATGCATGAAGGCTTACCGAGCACTTAAGGAAGAGGTAGGTGATTTGCCCCCTGTGGATATACATTTGACCAAACACATACCGGCAGGAGCTGGATTAGGTGGGGGTTCTTCAGATGCAGCCTTTACCCTAAAAGGCCTCAATACCTTCTTCGAATTGGGTCTAAGTGAGGAGACTCTTGCTAAGATTGCCACTCCTCTAGGTGCCGATGTTCCCTTCTTCATTTATGGCAAACCTATGCTAGCCACAGGAATTGGAACTGAGCTCACAGAGATTCCCCTTAATTTTAATGGAGAAATTCGTCTATATACACAACCAATTCATTCTTCCACGGTTGCAGCATATAAGAGCCTGGATTACACCATGTTTGATCATTCCCGAAAGCTACTACCTGTTTTGCAACAAGACATGAGCTCATGGAAAGAAGACCTGGTAAATGATCTCGAGGTACCGGTCTTTGAAGCATATCCCTCTTTACAAAAAGTGAAAGAGGACCTTTATGCGGAAGGAGCTGTTTATGCGGCGATGTCTGGCAGTGGCAGTTGTATGTTTGGCATTTTCCAACATTAGTAAGGAATTTACGTTTAAACATTTAACAGCCAGAAAACTCAAAAGAAAACGCCTATAGTCCTTCCCTACCCCTAAACTACCCAACACATCAATTAATCCGTACGTCTGTGTCATCATGATACACAGCGTTATGGAATTGGATAAAGAAATCGTTCTTTCTTCATAGTATGGCTTTGGCCATAAATTATGATGGTTACTTAGGGGTGCTCGGGAAGAGCACCCTCTTTTTTATTCCTTAGGAAGCAATACCCGAAAAGTCGTCCCTTTCCCCATCTCCGATTGCTTCACGAATATTTTCCCTCCGTGATACATCTCTACGATTCGCTTGGTCAAACTCAGCCCTAGGCCCCATCCCCTTTTTTTGGTGGTAAAGCCAGGCTCAAATACCTTTTTGATATTGCTTTTGGGAATTCCCTTGCCTGTATCGATTACATCTATGAAAAAGTCTCTTCCCTTTTCTCCTGCAGACAGGGTGATCGAGCCTTCATCCCGATGAATAGCATCCAGGGCATTTTTCAAGAGGTTCTCGATGACCCAATCAAAAAGCTGGGGATTCACGCGCAGGATGGAATCCAATGGAATATTATTTTCTACATGTAGTTTGATGGTTCCCTTGCGTGTGATGCGCTTTCCAAGGTACTCAGCGGAATGATCCAGGATATTTTTAAGCAAGACAGGTTCTAGTTCAGGGACAGAACCGATCTTTGAAAATCGCTCAGCGATGGTCTCCAGTCTAAGAACATCCCTTTCCATTTCATTGACCAATTCAAGGTCTTTGGGTTTCTCCTCTGATCGCATTTTGAGGAGTTCTACCCAGGCCATTAAGCTAGAAACGGGTGTTCCCAATTGATGAGCGGTTTCCTTTGCCAGTCCAACCCAGACCCGGTTTTGTTCATTCCTCTTAGCAATAGCAAAACCGGCAAAGACAATTCCAATAAAGGTAAAGGCTACGAGAAGTTGTGCCACCGGAAACCATCTGAGTTGCTTCAGCAGGTTTGATTCACCATAGACTACTTGCTGAAACAAGCCAAAAGTATACTCGACCTTGATGGGTTCATACTGTTGGGTAAATTCCTTGATTTTCCTTCTGAGGAATCGATCCTTTTCTTCTTGACTCCATTCCTCTGGTAGCTCTAAGGTATTCCCCTGAATATCATCTTGAGCTCCTAGCAGAATTTTGGGGTTCTTGTTTTCAGACAAGATTCTTTCCCGAATGAAGCCCAGCGCCTCATCCAAGGCCATGGTTGCTGTCTCCATGGCTTCATCGCTATTCCCGGAACTTTCTACTAGCGGAGAATTACCTATAAACTCTAAAGCATCCGCGTAGAGCTGTACATCGGCCTGTTCTTTTCGGGAAAGCTCCTGTGCGAGGTAATTGGAATAAAGCAAAGAGGCCAACACGATGATACCAGCCACAGTATAAATCAAAATTCTGGTGAATGATCTTGTTTCAAAAGGAAACATAGGGAAAGGGTTAATGATAGGAAAAGGGAAATAAAGGAATTAGAGGGATTTAAGCTACACAGAGCGATTTTTTTCCATCTATGTGGGAAATCTGCCATTGAAATATGGAATACAAGCTCGAGGCAGCTCTTTGCTCGGAAGAATTATCATCCTCATTGATATTTTTAATCGGCGGAAGTATTTTTAGGTAAAATCCAATCATGAAATACCTTCTCTTCAGTATCCTGTTTATTTCCATTGTCCCCATCTTCGGACAGGACTACAAACACATTGACGAAGCAGCCCAGAAAATAGTTCATTGGCGATTTCAGGGAGTAAATTCCCTCGCCCGCAAACTGGATAAACATGCTGAAACCGATGAGGAGAAGGCACGAATCATTTTTTCATGGATTACGGATCATGTCAAATACCATGTTAAAGGACTGGAAAAGCCAAGGATCGCCATTCGCAGCACGAAAAAAACGCTTTGGAGAAGAAAGGCTGTGTGCTCGGGTTATGCCAGCCTGTACAGAGATTTGGCAAATAAGATGGGGCTGGATTGTGAGTTGGTATCAGGTTATGCACGGAATAGCTACAGAAAAATTGGTTTCCTATCTCATGGAGAAAACCATGCCTGGAATCGTGTCAAAATCGATTCTTCATGGGTGCTGATGGACCCAACCTGGGGAGCTGGGTTCGTAAATTTCAATACCAATAGGTTTAACAAGACCTTTCAGGAACACTACTATCGGGCCGATCCTACCCCCTTTCAAATGGATCATCAGGAGAAAGATTTTGCACTAGATTGGAGCAAAGAGGCTTTTCGAAGAGCCCCTCATCCGGGAAAAGGACTTTACAACAGAGATTTCGTTGAGGCTTTCCCCTCAGATGGTATCATCACCGCTAACCAAGGGGAAAAGATGAGGTTTACCTTAACCTTTGAAGAAAAGCCCCAAAGTCGTATGATTCGTGCTTTTTTTCTTCCCATTGACACGACGATGAACAAGGAAGATTTGCCTCGCCCTCAGTCCCTTTCTCCCAAAATTGAGGGAAACGCGATCCATTTAGATTTGAAAATTCCCAAGGAAGGGAAATATCACATTCTATTTTTTGAAAAAGATACTTATCAGATCGGCTACCGGCTTCACTCCATTAACCCATATGCGGGCATGTAGTTAGAGCAAATGGGAAAGGACATTTTCATTTTCTTCGAAGTACTGCATAGTCTGTTGATATCCTATCCTAATCGCGCTGTCCATTTTCTCCCAATCCATAAAACCGATTTCTTGCAAAGGTAATTGCAGGGCAATATCAGCCATTTGATTAATTTGACGTGCATGATTGGCGCTCGCCAAAAAGCTACTGCGAATGTAAATCTGAACGATGCTAGGAAGGTTAGGATGCTTCTTCTTCCTGAAAAAGCGCTGGCGAATAAAGGCTTTATTTGAAGGGAAATGGTCAGTTTCGGCCAAGAGATCATCATCTCCACCCAAGTCGCTGGTCACTAAATAAGCAGCTCCATTCTCCTTGAGGATATCTCCTGGAATATTGTTGTTCAGCGCACCATCGATTAGAAAATGCCCATCTTGGATTTGAGGAGGGAAGACGCCTGGAATAGCAGATGAGGCAGAAATGGCTTGCCAGAGAGAACCTCTTTCATGGACCTTGAGGTTCATAAGAGAGAGATTACAAGAAACACACAGGAAGTTATACCACAGGTCCTCAATCTGATAATCAAAGAATTCTCGTAGCACTTTTTCCTTGTTATTTCCTTTGAGAAAGGAGAAAAAGGGAATATGAACATCCTTGGAGATCTTTCCCTTCAAAAACGCATTGGCAGCGGTTTCCAACATACGTTCCATCGACCAATCCATGGCAACAGAAGCACCTACGATGGCTCCGATACTGGTTCCACCGATCATATCAATCTCTATTCCTAATTCTTTAAAAGCCTTGTGTACACCAATGTGAGCCATTCCTCTTGCTCCCCCTCCACCAAAGGCCATCCCAATGGCTTGCCCTGTCATGAAGCGAACCAAACGCCTGATATCAGCTGAAGAATCCAGTCGAATATGATGATGCCGATCTGGTGCTATTTTATTCAACCAGCTCAATGTTCCGCTTGGAAGTTCCTTATCGCTCGGGTGTACAAGCAAGAGCACATAGTTTACTTCCTTATGCCTTTCTCTTCTTTCTTTTAGGAAAGCGAGAAGGTCCCTATCAATCTGTTTATTGTCGGCATCTACCAACAAATAAACCGTATCGGCTTGCCGAACGGACTTCCGGGTCCAGAAAGACATGCTATTTCTGGCTTCATAAATGGTGAAAACGTCCTTGGTATCGAGTTCAGCTACCCAACGGTTGATGGATAATTTGATATCGTTTTGCTCGAAAGATTCTATTGGGTGTCCCACTTCCTGTTCTACACGCTCCACGTGAAAATGCTGCGCAGGGCAAATGGGGCTTATTCTGACGATGAGTCTATCGATGAACTTGGCCATTCCTTCAATAGGGTTCAAGGGCACAAGGGCTATATTAGGACGAAGTACCCCATATGATTTTCGATTGGCTTGGTTAAGCCATGAAATGACCGTTTTGGAGAACTCTCTTAGGATAGCTGGATGCTTGGCACACAATTCATCAAAATCCTCTTTACAAATTTTAACCAGAATAGAATCACGGCTTGCAGCCACCGTAGCTGTACGTGGTTCTTCTGTAATCAGGCCCATTTCCCCGACCGATTCCCCTCGCAAAATAGAGCCAATCACTTTCTTTTGGCCTTTGCCATCCTCCAGATATACCCTTAGCCTTCCGGCAAGAAGGATATACATTCCTTCTGCCTGATCTCCTTCTTTCATCAAAATGCTACCAGATAGCAGTTCAATCCATTCCATTTTATCGATGAGGCTACTGAAGGAGGTTTTGTTCAGTTGTCCGAAGTAGCGTTCCAAATAAGGCAATAAGGTGGCCTTGTCTATGGTAGGGGGCATGTTTTGAGGGCCTTTCTGAATGGAACGCATAGGAACAAAGAATGATGTAGCGGACAATTGGAAATTAACAAAATTCTTAAAAAGGGTATGACTTTGTGTCAAATGGTAAACACAGCCAAAGAAAATCCCGGCCGCTCTACAAGAGCTCCGGGAAGTTGGTTTCCATGATTGGCAATCGAAAATGAAATAGGTCTGTAAGGTGGATACATATCCATGCTTACGGATATAGTTGAAAAGAACGAAAACAGTTGATTCCCTGGTAACATCTGTTCTAGGGTTACATATTCCTTCTATGCGAATGGTGATGAAAACATTGAAAAAATCTCAGTTTTTGTAATTTGAGGTCTAATGGAATAGTTTTCGGGATCGAAAGGATCTATTCATCTTTTTCTGAGAAACCGAATCACTTTTTCCCTTTTTGAATGATGTTATTATGAAGACCTGGTCTGACGAGGAATGTATCAATCATTTGCGGTCAAAAAATCCTCTGCTTCAAAAGGAGGCATATAGCTGGTTGCGAGGGAAGGAGATGCCTAAAATTCGCTCATACGTGATAAACACTGGCGGAAATTCTGACGATGCAGAAGATGTCTTTGCCTATGCGATAACGGAGGTATTTAGAAAATATCAACCCTTCGGTCCGATAGGTGCCTATCTTTACAGAGTAGCCCAATTGACCTGGATCAAAGAGTTAAAAAGGCGATCTAAACCTCTTCCTCCCCTAGAAGAGGGAGAAGAACCCAGCGAAATGGAAGAAACCCAATCCATCATTCGCCATTGCCTCCAACAATTATCAGATAAATGTCAGGAACTGCTAAGCTTGTTTTATATGGATGGCATGACCTATGAAGATATCCTTCTCCAACAAGGAGAACCCAGCCCAAGCAAGGAGGCCATCAGTGCCCTTAAAGCCAAAAAGTATCGGTGCATGCAGCATTTTAGAAAATTTATGGAACCCTTCAAGAACAGATTAAGAGGATAAGCAGATGGAGATTTCATTGGAATGGCAGGATCGGATCGATCAATATCTCCGCAACGAACTTGGAGAAGAAGATAACATCCAGTTTGAAGCTGAGATGAAGGAGCATGCTGCCTTACGCTTAGCCGTTGAGGAGCAGAAAAGCATGATCGAGGAACTTTCCTTTAACCGAGACTTGAATCACTTCAAAAATCTCGCTAAAGACCTTCAATCTCAACCAGAAGAAACTATTATTCAGCCTATTAGATGGTTACCTAGATTAGCGGTTGCGGCAGCTGTTATAGTGATACTTTGCGTTCTGGCATTCCTATTTTTTAGCGGTCCTTCTGCAGATCAATTGTATGCAGAGAATTTTAATCCTCGATTTTCTTCTTCAGAGGAGCTATTGACTGTATTGGTGGACAATATATCTCTTGAGGATCGTCGAGATCGAGCTCTTTCGGATCATGCCATTTCACTGGAAGCATACTTGGTGGACTCCCTATCAGTCGATACGTCCTTGATCGATCTTATTGTGGACTCGAGAAGTTTGGAAAAGGAAGGAAACTACACAGAAGCTGCCCAACAATTAGGCCTTGCCCTAGCATTGTCTGCAGACAAAAAAGGCTATGAACTTTTCATGGAAGATGTAGCTTTTCAACAAGCCCTTTTACTTGCTCAAGGTGGTAAGGAGGAAGAGGCTATTCCTATATTCAACAAGCTGTCTACAAGCAAACAGCAGGAGCAGTCAAAAACAGAATTAGCCCAATTCTTCGAAGGGCTTATGTATCTCAAAACAGAAGGGAAATCCTCCATCAAGGCAAAGGAAATTCTGAAGAGGATTAGTTTGGATTCTGATCATGTCAAACATACAGCTGCAACAGAGATTCTTAGGCGGTTGTAGCATGGGTTTTGAGGATAACTTCGACTGGATCAAGCAGCCTGTGGGGGATAATGATTCCTTGTTGAGAAATTCAGATTAGATATCTTTAGTATGGGGTATGGGGTTAAGGATTCATTGGGGATAGAAGGCCGCGGATTTACGTCAATTGTTACTTGCGTATAGCACGACACAAACATGGGTATTTAGATTTTAGGCGTAGCTATCAGATGCTATACGTCAACTCGCAATTGACGTATATTGGAAAAAAAGGAGGTTTGGGTGGGAAAGGCCTATGTTTTCGTTATGCTATACGCCATACGGAAGGGACGTATAGCGGCAGGATGTATATGGGGAAGATGAAGATTCAATCCATCCTTAGGGAAACCCTTATTTCTAGTATTAACTATTGGTTACCGTACATATGATCGCTAGCATAATGGGCTACTTTGGCAGCGTGATCTTGCTT
>JBCBVV010000022.1:0-94181 GCA_039817415.1 Bacteroidota bacterium | reverse complement strand
GACAGGAGTAGAAAGCACGCAGGAGGAAGAAACGGCCATAGAAGAAACTCCTCAAGTCGAAGAGGAAACTACAACTACTCCTGAACCCATTGTAGCGGAAGAAACGACAGAAGTAGAAAGCGCACAGGATGAAGAAATAGCCATAGAAGAAGTTCCTCAAATCGAAGAGGAAATTGAAGCTATTCCTGAACCCATTGTAGCGGAAGAAACTACAGAAGTGGAAAGCACGCAGGAGGAAGAAACGACCATAGAAGAACCTCCTCAAATAGAAGAAGAAACTGAAGCTATTCCTGAACCCATTGTAGCGGAAGAATCGACAGAAGTAGAAAGCATACAGGAGGAAGAAACGACCATAGAAGAACCTCCTCAAGTCGAAGAGGAAACTGAAGCTACTCCTGAAACCATTGTAGCTGAGGAAACGAGGGAAGCAGAAACACCACCAACAGAGGAGAAAACAGAAAAATCTGAGCCAATTCCCCCTTCTCTATCACCCATTAGCTCAGTGAATGGGGATCATTCCTCTGGAAGCAATGGCCATGACCCAAAAGTGTCTCCTCCGAAAGAAGAAGAACCCCTCGTAACGCGAAAATCTCCTAAAATTCGGAGAAGCGTACACGAGGACCTTATCACAGAACCAAGCCCAATCTTCGCGAAAACAGAGGTTGCCAAAGTTGAGGAGCAAGACATTAACCAGCAGCCTTCAAAGCTGAATGGAGACAAAACTGATATCTCTCCCTTCAATAAGCTTCGCGAAACAGTACCTGTAGAAAGGAAGAATTCGCTAATTGAAGAACCTAGCTCCAAACTGACACAGGAGGAAGAAGAAGCTTTATCGGGCAAATCCACTAAGAATAAAACAGGCCGTAGGGTCAATAAGGATAAATCTACCCAAGTAGCGAATCCTGTTAAGGGCCCCAAACAGAAAAGAAGAAGCAGAAGAATTCTAATTGCCAGTATTATCATTTCAATTTTGGCGACGGGAGGCTTCTGGTCTTATTTACAGCAAAATGGACCCGCAGGCGCGGCAAGCCTGGTTCCAAGGTGTCCCTTCCCTTCCGATGAAGGAGAATACAGAATTCTAGTGGCTCCTTTCAATAAGGAAGGAAGTTGTGGAACAATAGATGAAGCGTATGCCGTTTCCGTTATCAAGGCCATTCAGAGAATCAAGAAAAAAGACGATCTACGGGTTTCCGTTCGATACCAGCCTGATCTATGCATGGAACAAACCGACAACTCGGAAGCCCTTACAGGTGATTGTCATGCAGATTTGGTACTAGGAGGAGCTTGGAGATCAGGCGTATCACAAGGAGAGACTCACCTACAGATGTTCTATTTACTTTCTCCAAATAGCGAAGAGGAAATCTTGGTTGAGGGAAAAGGAATTAGGCTAGAAATTCACGGTACAGAAACTCTTCCTGCAGAATCCATCTTGCTTGAGGATGTAACCAACTTCGTGTACTGGGCTTCCGCCATGCGCAACATGAAACGAGGATATTACGATGAGGCAGTGTATGCGCTAGAGCAAATAGAAGCATCCCGACCAGAGATGCAATCCTTGATTGTCAAGATGATGACCAAGAGCCTTGTAGAGGGAGGGAGATATCAACAAGCCCTCGCCTACTTTGACGAGTTAATCAATGATGATCCCCAAAACGATAAGCTGTATACCGAACGCGGTAACATTCACCTTAACATGGGGTGGCCTCAAAAGGCTTTGATGGACTATGATGTAGCCCTAGGAATAGAACCAGGCAATAGTCAGACCTTGATTTACAGGGCTGAAGCCTTGACTGCCAGGGGTCAATATGCACAAGCCCTTGTGGATGTAGATAAGTTAATAGACGAATTTGGACAACTTTCTGCCCTGTACATGACCCGAGCCAACATCTACCAAAAGATGGGCAAATTAAGAGAAGCTCAACTCGATTACGAAAATGCAATCAGCACAGATCCCAACAATGCTGATGCCTATGTAGGAAGGGCGCAAATCCTTAGGCAAATGGGCAATCTATCCGGAGCTAGAGCCGCTATCAATCAAGCTCTTAGCCACCAAGCAGATCATCCTGAAGCCAACCTATTCAATGCGAGCCTATTGTTTGAGGATAAAAAATGGCAATCCACGATCAATGAAGTCGATGTGGTATTGGCAAGGCATCCCTCTGCGAAGGCCTATTCGTTACGAGCTCAGGCTTATGAGAGAACGGGCAATAAAGATGCTGCCCTAAAGGATTACCGTTCAGCCTCTAAATTGGCACCAGCCGATATTGAAAATTGGATTTCTATCGGACTTCTTACGCTAGAAGAAGGGAAGACACAGGATGCCCTAAACGCTTACAAGCGGGCCATTGACCTAAAATCAGGTGATCCTAATCTCTTCTGTCTGCGAGGAGATGTATATACTAAGTTGAAACGCTATCCTGAGGCCTTGGCCGACTACAACAATGCGCTGGCCATCAATGGCTCGTACGTCAAAGCATATCACAAGCGTGGCTTGATGTATTTAAAGCAGCAACAGAAAGAGAAAGCCCTTAAGGACGTTGAAACCGCCCTTTCTCTGGATGAAGACAATGAATATGCACTCCTAGCTAGGGGACAAATTAAATTGGATAATGGAGATTTTGAAGATGCCTTTGAGGACTTCAACAAAGCCATTGACATAAATGAGAAGTTACCTGAGGCATATTATTCTAGAGCCATTGCCTACCAGGAAAAAAACATGATCGACCTGGCGCAGGATGACTTTGACAAGGCCGTTGAACTAGGCGGAAAGCAGTTAGATGCATATCTATATTTGGGAGATGCTCTTCTAAGTAAGGGAGATCCCAATGAAGCCCTAAACCGATTCAATCAGGCTGTAAATTACGCTCCAGAATCCCCAGAGCCTTATCGCCATAGAGCCCTCTATTATCGCTCTCAAAATGACTTGCCCAAAGCCATTCAGGATTACGATAAATTGATTGCGCTTCAAGGGGAAGCGACAGCTGAAGATTACTTAAACCGAGGTGAGTTGTTTAGAATTTCTGGCAACAAGTCTCAAGCCATCGTAGACTACAACCAAGCCATTCTATTAGCTCCCAAATGGGCCAAAGCTTATAACACAAGAGGGGATCTGTACACCAGTATGGGCCGTTCTCAAAAGGCAATTGCCGACTACAACACGGCCTCAACCCATGAACCAGAAAGTCCAGTTCCACACCTGAAAAGAGCAGGTCTACATGCTATCCTAAAGGAAAATACACTTGCTTTTGAAGCCGTTGAACAAGCCATACAACTCTCCCCTACCTATGCAGAGGCATATAACACAAGGGGCTTGCTATACTTAGCAATGGGTTCACCAGAGAAAGCCCTTGAGGATTTTCAGCAGTCTTTGACCCTTGACCCTGAAAATGCCAATGCATACGCTTTGCTCGGCAAGCAGGAAATTAAGAAAGGACATTTCACCAGTGCAACCAGCTATTTTGATCAGGCGATTTTGTATGACCCGAATCACGCTGACGCCCTGTATCAAAGAGGCTTCCTGAGATTCCTAGAAAAAAACTATTCATCGGCCATGTCAGATTTGGAAGCTTCCATAAGGTCCAATCCACAAAATGGATTAGCCTATGGAACCATGGCTAAGATTTTTGCCTCTCTCAAGGAAGAGGAAAAAATGTACTATTACTTGGATTTAGCCTTGAAGAACAAGTATCCATCAATCGAACTCTCCTATGAGCCTATCTTTAAACCTTTTAAAGAGGATAGCCGCATGCAGGAGTTAATGGAAAAATATCCTAAATAAAAAGAAATCTATATTGGAAAGGGCGGTCAATTGACTGCCCTTTTTTGATGGGCATTCTCATAGTATTCCCAGACCATACAACCATTTTGTAACTTCTCTTTACTTTAAGGAAAGCGCTTAAAGGAGAAGATGAGCAATGTCGTGAAAAAAGTATCTCCATCTTATCAAATGAATCCTGTTGAGGAGGCCATTCTTGAAGGATGCCTTCAGGGCAATAGGATGTCTCAAAAAAAACTATATGATCGGTACAAAGATGCGATGTATACGCTCTGTTATCGAATCACCAATGACTTTGAAATGGCACAGGATGCCATGCAGGAAGGCTTTGTCGGAGTTTTCAGAGGGCTGGAAAAGTTCCAACGAAAATCCTCCCTCGGAGCCTGGATCAAGACCATCATTGTAAGAGCGGCCTATAAAAAGATCAAACAGAACAATCGCTTTTTTGAATCGCTAGATCAGGTCGCAGATGAACTGATTCTGGATTGGGGAGAATACATGACACCCGATTACTTGGAAAAAGCTATCCAGGGATTGCCTGATGGATATCGAACAGTATTTGTACTCATTGAAATTGAAGGATATAGCCATAAGGAGGTCGCAAAAATGATGACCATTTCTGAGGGTACATCCAAGTCTCAATTGTTTCATGCCAAGAAGAATTTAAAAAAACAGCTCCGAGCTTGGGGAATAGAAAGATGAAGGAAAAGAATCGAAATAGCTTGCTAGAGGCAATAAAGAAGCTTCCGATTTACGAGGCTCCTTCTCATCTGTGGAATTCAATTCTAAAACGGATGAATATAGGAGACTTACCTCAATACAAGGCTCCAGATGATCTATGGGCAAATATAGAGCGACAAATCCAGCAAGCTAATGTAAAGCCTGCACATGCCTACTGGGCCATCGCTGCCAGTTTCCTTATCCTTTTCTCTTTGGGTTTTCTTATGCCAGGTGAAGAGAATGAAACGAGGGACAATGTCATCATTACCTTAGAGAAAGAATTGAAAGGCGCACCTGTCCTTTCACCTGCCATCCGTTCCACCTATGAAACGCAGTTTGTAGCCCTGGAAAAAGAATTGGCAAATTGCCTTATGGGATTAGGCCAAGATGAGATCAGAACCATTCGACCCAAGCTTGCAGAGTATTATGGCTTAGCTTCCAGACAAGATGAGTTATTGAATGACCTTAAACCCAACGCCAAAAACCAACAGTGGCAACAAACACTCATTTTGGTAGAACACAAAAGGAATAAGGTCCTCTACGAAATATTTGGCTCAGTCTGCCCCCAACACCTGCAACCCCAGAAACCGAATGAAAAAAGATAGACATAGGCCTAAAGAAAAAAGCAGTTGATGACGAATCATCAGCTGCTTTTTTTATGGATGGTCTTTTTTCTTAGTTCTCCTTCAAGTACTGATCTACAGCTTGCTGTTCTTCACGTGTCATATAAGACCTTAATCGATCGAAATAAGGCTCCTTGACGAAGTGTTTGATGATCTCCGGCTCTCCTACATTGGTGTTATTCTTTCTCAGAATGGTCAGCATCATAATCATCCAACTGTCTCTGTCATATGGACCTTCCCATTTCTTGGATTTCGCTGAAGGCTTCAGCTTGGAAGACATGGAAGCTGTCAATTTCGAGCTTTCAATGTTCTTACTGATGTTAACATTTTCCTGTAGCCTATCAGTCTCCTGTTGTGCGATGTATTTTATTGATTGTACAAATAGCTTTTGGATGAACAACTTGAAAGCTGCAACGTTGGGCTTTGAAGTCTGACCAATTACATAAGAGTAAGGAGTCTTCTTCTCAGCTTGAATAAAAACCGTTCCGCCTATTTTCTCATAATAGCCACGGATGACCTTTGGATAGAGATAGATGATTTGAGGGGTAGTATATTTCCTAACAAGCGAACTATTGTTGGCCGAGGAAGATGAAGGTAACCAAGCAGAGCGGAACTCGACTTTAGCTTTACCTGCGTCATATTTCCCATATTTCAAGAGGATGAAACGTAGATAGAGTTTATCAAATGGCTCAATATTTTTATCCGCTAAGTGTTGATCTACAAAGTCAATCTGTGCAGGGTGGCAGTTATAATTGCCCATTAACGGAATGGATTCAAACATTGCCCTCAAGGCATCATTTACAAGGCCAAGCAGCTCTGCATCGGGATAGTTTGGCTTTAGGTGAAACACCTGTCCTTTATGAGTTCTTAGAAACAACCTGTCCTTGAAAAAGGAAATCGTTCCCAAACTTCCAAAATCCATCTCCATTTGGTCGTAACTGGCTTTATATACTCCTTTCATTTCGAAGTAAGCTGCCAATTTCAGGAGATTGTCCGAGCTTAATGGATACGAATAAATGCGGTCATTAATGAGCTTCTCCAGCGTAATCTGACCCGGTGGATTAGCTTTCACTGAAAGACTCACAGAGATAAGGAGTAATACAAACAGGAACGGAGTAATAGGCTTCATGTAAAGCTAATTATTAGTAGGTCAAGTAATGAATGAGTAACAGGGATTACGCCAGATCATTTCTGGACAATAAAATATTTAGTACAGGTTACTTATTCAGACACAATCAATGTGCCAATTGACAGGGATATTCGTATTTCTTCAATAATTTTACACTCTTGGCCAATTATTTGAGAATTAATATTATTGAGCCATAATTTTTCATTATTATGTAAAATAAATTTTTTTGCACCATAGGTCAAACTGAATTTTTGATCTTTCCTGAACTATCTTCTTCTTTATCAAGGATATTACCTACCTAAATCAGTCCCATGAGGGATTCTAATCACCTTCATATGAAGAAGTTTCTTTTCCGCCTTATCCAAAAATTCCGTACTTTTACACTCTTCCAAAGTTTGAATAAGAATCAGCGTATCAGTATGCTAAACATTGTGATTTTCGGCCCTCCAGGTGCGGGTAAAGGAACCCAGTCCAAATTTTTAATTGATAATCATCAGCTTGTACATTGTTCCACTGGTGATATGTTGAGAGCCGCCATGGCTTCAGGTTCTGAATTGGGAAAGCAAGTAAAGGACATCATCGCCGCTGGGAAACTGGTAAGCGATGAGATTGTAATTGCACTTATAGCCGATAGAATTGACAGCAATCCGGAAGCAAAAGGATTCATTTTTGATGGATTCCCTAGAACAGTTGCACAAGCAGAGGCACTAGATAAGTTATTGGAAGACAAGAATACCTCTATCAGCTGTATGTTGGAACTGGTAGTACCAGAAGAAGAATTGATCAAAAGACTACTGGAAAGAGGAAGACAGCAAGGGAGAACGGATGACAACGAAGCAACAATTGCTGCGAGAATCGGTGAGTACAAAAGCAAAACCCTTCCTGTAGCAGACTTCTACAAAGGGCAAAATAAATTGAATCAAGTACACGGTTTAGGTTCTGTTGAGGAAATAGCTCACAGGATCTCAGACGTACTTCAGAAACACGCCTGATTGGAAATGGGATAATCCATTATCCTTTTTTAGTCGGGATCGTACATAAATTACTCAAGGTTCAAAGGACAATGAATGGTTGTTCTTTGAACCTTTGTATATTTGTAGAATTGGCAAAGATTGGCGGGAATGAATTCATTTGTAGATTACGTAAAACTGTTTATCAAAAGTGGACAAGGAGGAAATGGGGTCATTTCCTGGAGGAGAGAAATGTTTGTTCCCAAAGGAGGCCCTGATGGAGGGGATGGAGGCAAAGGAGGCAGTATTGTCATGAAAGGGAGTAGCCAGTTGTGGACCTTACTTGACTTGAAATACAGGAAATTCATCAAGGCTCAACCCGGACAAAACGGGGCCGGCCAACGCAAAAGCGGAAAGAGTGGAAAAGATGAAATCCTGGAAGTTCCCCTAGGCACCATTGCCAAAAACGCCGAAACAGGAGAATTTCTAGGTGAGATCACTGAGGATGGAGAAACCATTGTTCTAGCTAAAGGTGGTCATGGAGGCAAAGGAAACTTCCACTTCAAATCTTCCACCAACCAGGTTCCCGAATATGCCACCAGCGGAGGGAGAGCAATAGAAATCCCAGTCATTCTGGAATTAAAAACCTTAGCTGATGTAGGCCTTGTAGGTTTCCCTAATGCGGGAAAATCTACTCTCTTGTCTGTCGTGAGTGCCGCTCGACCCAAAATCGCAGACTATGCATTTACGACCTTGGTTCCGAATTTGGGCATAGTTGCATACAGAGATCATAAGTCGTTTGTAATGGCAGACATTCCTGGAATCATTGAAGATGCTCACAAAGGCAAAGGATTAGGATTTCAATTTTTACGGCATATTGAGCGCAACAACGTATTGCTCTTCATGGTCCCTTGTGATTCTGATGACATTAGCCGTGAATACGAAATTCTTCTTCACGAAGTAGAACAATACAATTCAGAGCTTCTAAAAACACCACGCTTACTCGCCATCACCAAGGAAGATATGATTGATGACGAACTAAAAGCCGAGATCGATGAAGAATTACAGGATTTGAAGGTCGATTACCTGTATATTTCTTCCGTGGCCCAAAAAGGCTTGACAGAACTTAAAGATGCCCTTTGGAAAAAACTCACCGAAACAATGGATTTAAGCGCATGAGGCTGGAGGATTTTTTAACCCAAAAGAGAATCGATGTTGAGAGCTTCAAAACCGCTCAGCCTGATCTTTGGGCTAAATGGGAATCCCTCTTCCAGCAAATCAGTCCACAATCCTTCGATCAACAAAAAAAGTTTGAATTCAATCCCATTCGCCTTGCCCATCCCTCCAAAGAGCCCATTCAACCCAAATCACCCACCAAAGCCAAACCAGTTCCCAAAAGAGCTACCGGAGGTGAGACAAGCTCTTCTGATTCAAAAAAATTGCCTTTGAAAAAGAGACCAGCTTTAAAAGGGAAGAAAAAAATCAGCCTTAAAACCAAAGATTCAAGCACTGAGGATAAGTCAGGCGCCAAAAACATGACGGATTCCCCCAAAACAGCTCTTAAAAAGGGACCGCCACTCAAAGGGAGAAAAGATATTAAGCTCAAAACCAAGAATTCTGAACAGGAGGAGAACTCAAAAGAAGAACAACCTTTTCCCAAGCCCAAACTCAAAAAAGGACCACCCTTAAAGGGAAGAAAAAATATACAGCTCAAAACGAGGAAGAAACCAGTAGAGCAAGAAAAAAATGCTCCTATTTCCTCTGAGCCTGATTTGAATGCCACTCAACAAGAAGAAGAATAACATTCACGCCAATGCTGAAGCTTTCCTATCAAACTCAAACACTAGCTAACGGACTCAAAGTTGTCGTTCACGAAGATTCCTCTGTTCCCAAAGCTGTAGTGGACATTATTTACAAGGTAGGCTCTAAAGACGAAGAGCCTTCAAGGACGGGTTTTGCACATTTATTTGAACACCTGATGTTTGAGGGCAGCCAAAACATTGCCCATTATGACATTGCCCTTCAGCGTGTAGGTGGCGAAAACAATGCCTTTACAACCGCTGACGTTACCAACTACTTCATTTCCCTTCCTTCTAATCAGTTGGAAACGGCCTTTTGGCTTGAATCCGACCGTATGCTTTCTTTGTCATTTTCTCAAGAGAAGTTAGATATCCAGAAGAAGGTCGTTATTGAGGAATACAAACAGCGTTACTTGAATCAGCCTTATGGGGATGCCTATATCAAACTCCGGGAATTACATTATGATACCCATCCCTATCAATGGCCAACTATTGGGAAGGAAATACGCCATATTGAAGAAGCGAGTTTGGATGAGGTCAAAGATTTCTTCTACGGCTATTATGCTCCCAATAACGCTACCCTGATCGTGGTGGGTGATGTCAAAGCTGATGAGGTATTTCAATTAGCTGAAAAATGGTTTGGCCCCATTCCTTCCCGAGAACTCAAAAAACACAGTTTACCGCAGGAGGCACCTCAGACTCAGGCAAAACATATGACGGTACATGGCTCTGTGCCCATTCCTGCCGTGTACAAACTATACCATATTCCTGGCAATGTAGACAGAGGCTATTATATCGCAGATATGTTGACCGATCTTCTTTCTAATGGGAAGAGCGGAATTCTCTTTCAGCACCTTGTCAAAAACAGAAGAGTCAGTTCAGGAGCTCAATCCTATACATGGGGGCTGCATGATCCAGGTGTCATTTCTATTGAGGGAAGAATAGCAGACAATGTAAGTATACAAGCTTACGAGGATGCCCTTGACGAAGCCTTAGAGCAATTATATAACATTGGCCAAGAAGACCTAGACAGAATGAAACAAAAGCTTCAGGCCACCTTTGTGCTTCAAAAAACAAACTTATTGAATAAGGCCATGGCATTCGCAATGTCTGATGCACTTGGGGACATTGATTTGATCAATACGACTCCTGATATCATCCAGAGCATCACTCTTGAGGAAGTTCGTGAGGCTGTAAAGACTTATTTAGCAAAGGAGAATTCCTCTACCCTTTACTACCTCCCACAAGGATATGAAGCATAAGGCTTAAGGTCTTATTCCTGGTATAAACAAAGAAGGCCGATCCAATTGGATCGGCCTTCTTTGTTTATCTACTTTCTGTTATTCTATCGCGATCTTCTTGATCAGCATTTCATTGCCAACCAGAATCTTCACTAGATAGATACCATCAGGCTCGTCGCTTAGATCAAAGTTCTCAGAAACAGCTCCCAATACGCGCTTGGAATCAGTTCTGTGAAGGATTCTACCTCTCATATCTACGATTTCAACATTCATCATAGAAGAAGCAATCACATCTAAGCTCAGGGTAAACTCACCTTTAGATGGGTTTGGATAAACCTGAACAGAGTTCAAATCAACCAATCCTTCAAGGCCAGTCTGGATCAGGTCAAGTGTATCGCTAAAGGTAGTGCTACCACAAGCATTGAATACGGTCATATTCACCACATAGATACCTGTTCCTGGGAACCTTACATTAGGATCGTCCAAATCAGAAGTCGCTCCTTGGAACAATTCGTAAGAAATCGAATCTGCTCTGGTTGCATTACTTGTAAACTGGACCGTGATGTTATCAGGATCAGATGGATCAAGCGCCCATGTGAAGTCTGCTACTGGCAATGTACAGATTACCTCTACGGTCTGGGTAGTGGTATCATTCCCACATTCGCTGTATGCGATTTGGGTAATGGTGTAATTTCCTGCAGCAGGATAAGTATGGATTGTGGTACCCATAGAAGTCGAGTCTCCATCTCCGAATAGGTACTTCACTGAGTCTGCATCTGCAGACAGATCCTGGAAGTCTACCTGATTGTCATCAATCGCAGTAGCAGTAAAGGAAGAAGTAGCTGACTTGGTAATTTCAACGGTAACCTCTCCATCAGGACGACCACAAAGTAGCTGATTAGATAGAGATGCTGGGAAAGAATCACTTTCTACCAACCAGTCATAGAAGAAGTAGTAATATCCACTAGCACCTAGATCATTCAAGGTATTGGTAATGGAAACCACACCAGGAAGAACATATGGATAGCTTGCACCACCGAAGTTTCTGTAAAGACCACCATTGATTTCAGCAAGACCATAGCCAGTTCCTGGAGGAACGACAAAGTCAAGCTCAACTACAACAGCCTGGTTTGTTACATTCAGGTTCACAATCTTAGACTGTAGAACGGTTAGGTTGGCATCAACCAGCGCGATTTCAAATGCTCCTGTTCTCTTAGGGAATACAGTTACTTCCTTCAAGGTGAAGGTTGTAATCGCGTCAAATTCAAGTCCTCCTGTGAAGTCAAATTGACCACCACCACCAATGGTAGTATCCTTCTCACCTAAGCGAGCAGCACCTAGTACCTCTCTGATGGTATATGTTGTATTCGCAGAAAGTGCTCCAGTCTCATACGTGTTGCCTTTTCCAACTACTGTCTGTACACCACCTACATTGGTGATCCACTCATAAGTTGTCAATTCAGAGTTAGGGTTAGCAACAACCAAGGTAGCAGAGCTATCGATACAAACGGTACCATATGGCTCGACAACTGGAGGCGCTAGGCTCTGGATCTTAATCGTAGTGGAAAGGGTATCGTTACCACCATTTTCCTCTCCTGTCAGTTGAGTATATAGCGTGATCGTGTATTCTCCACCTTCGTAAGAATTAAATGGTCCAAACGCTGCTACATCCGAATCTCCAAACTGAAGAGGAGAAGCAGCAACCAAGGTATCTACAAATGTTTCTGTACCGGCAGCAGAAGTAACCTCAACGGTGTAAGGGATTTCTGTCAATGGTACAAATCCACCATTCTGAAGGGTAATGCTACCCATTGTCATGCTATCTCCACAGATTCCATCTTCAGGTCCATCGATTGACACAGCAATTGCATCAAGGTCGAAGAACTCACCAATGTTTACATTGTCGATGAAGATGTCATTATCTGGTGCATCATCAATCAGACCTTCAGTAGCATAGAATGCAACCTGAATGTCTTGTCCTGCATACGCACCCAAATCAACAGAATCGGTACGTCCGCCGGCTGGGATGTTAGTCGTATCTACATAAGACTTTACCATCTGGAAGGATACACCACAATCAGTAGAGATATAAACAGCTACTGTATCATCAGATCCTAGGTTACTCGAGGTATTCGCAGTAGCAAATGGGGTGATCGCGATGTCATAGAACATCAGAGATCTGCTCGTAGCCGAGAACTTAGGAGAAATAATCCAATCGTGGGTGTTCAGATTCCATAGGTTGATTCTTGCAGCATCTCCATTAGGATTACCTGTATCATTGTCGTAATCATCTCTCACCCACTCTGTAAATGGACTAGCTTGCTGAGGCTGATATTGCCCTTCCCATTCTGCCCATCCTGCAAATTGTGAGTTAAGGTTAGAACCATTGTATCCTGTAAAGTCTACCACAGGAAGTGTAACACCTACAGGCCCTACATTCTCTCTAGAAGCGGTTAAGGTATCATTACCGTTGTCGCCATCCTGCTGAGTGAATACATAAGAAGTAATGTCATATACACCACCAGCAGAGAAGTCAGCCATGTTTGACATCAAAACATCCAAGGAACCGGATACAGGAACAATTCCAGTATTCAATCCAACGGTGTATTGCTGATTCACAGGGCCCGTAATCTCAACGACAACTGTTGCAGAATCCTGAGAGAAGTCAATTGGAAGAAGACCTCCATTTGTAAGGGTAACAGTTAGATCTGTAGGAGAAGGTGAACATGCCAAATCTCCAGTCGGTAGATCTGGGAAGGCAGAAACGCTCAGGTCTACTGGGAATAGCTGCTTGATATTGATGTTGTCAATGAAGACATCATTGTCTGCCCCATCAAAGCCTGGACCACTGGTTGCATAGAAACCGATGATGATATCCTGACCTGTAAATCCATTCAGATCAACAGTATCTGTCTCACCTGTTGTAGAGAAGACTGTATTTACATCATAGATAATCGCAGGAACAAAATTAGCTCCACAGTCAGTAGAAATGTAAACCCCAACAGAGTCATCGAGCCCCAAGGTACCCGCATTTGTATTGTTCCACTGTGTCATGGCAATATCAAATAACAGAACCGAATTCGTGTCAGGTGTAAATTTCGGGCTGATTATCCATCCATCTCTATTGGTAGAGAAGATGTTGAACTTAGCAGAAATACCCTGAGGTAGGGCTGTGTTACCAAAGTCATCGTTTGTCCATGGAGAGAAGTCATTCTCTACCGTTGGCTGTCCATTTTCAGAATCAAACTCTTTCCAGCCTGGGAATGCTGTAGGCAGATCAAATCCAGAATAACCTACGAAGTCAACTGGTCCTACAGTAGCTCCTACAGAAGGCTCATTCGTAACACTCAATGTTGTTGTATCATTTACTGTTACAATGTCTTCGTCAAGGCTTAGAGAACCCGTAATGGTATAGGTTCCTGCTACACTAAAGTCCCCTGAACTCGTAACTACATAGTCAACAGATACACCAACTGGTAGAACACCAGAGTTAATCTCTGAAGAGAACGATTGTGGAGTAGGACCTGCTACATCAACATTTAGTGTCATCGTATCAACGGCAAAGTCGATAGCAGCAGCACCTACGTTTGTAACCTGAATGGTAATGTCCTCATTGGTACCTAAACAACCCGCAGAAGCCGGAGCAACAATAGCAGAAGCCTGCGCCTCAACTGTTAAAATCTGCTTAATGTTGATGTTGTCAAACATGATGTCGTTATCGCCACCAAAGTTTGGACCTGTAGTACCATAGAAACCTACGATGATGTCCTGACCATTGAAAGCAGCGAGGTCAACCGTATCGGATTGTCCTGTGTTACTTACAGCAGTGGTGTTGTCATATAGTCTTACCAACTGGAAGCTTTGACCACAATCAGCAGAAATGTATACCCCTACTGTGTCATCAAGACCAAGGAAAGTTGGGTTTGTATTTGCCCACTCGGTAAATACTACATCATATACCAGCTTAGACTGAGTAGTGGCAGTGAACTTTGGACTCAAGAACCACTCTGCCAGGCCAGTTGAGAAAATGTTCAGCTTAATCGCTGTTCCATTTGGACTCGTAGCATCATTTCCGAAATCATCACTTGTCCAGCTAGAGAAGTTAGATACAGACTGAGGCTGTCCTACACCTTCCCATTCTGTCCAACCAGGGAACTGCGTATCTATATTGATACCATTGTAACCTGTAAAGTCAACTGGGTTCAAGTTCACACCTGCAGAAGGTTCGTTGGTAACAGAGGTAGATGTGGTGTCATTGGTCAAATCACCATCTGTTGCAATCGAGTTATAAGCAACCAGATCATAGGTGCCAGGAGCACTCAAGTCAGCCGCGTTGGTAACATTCACGTCAAAGGTACCTCCTACTGCTAGTGTACCTGTACTAATGGTGGTACTGAAAGTCTGAGGGGTAGGCCCTGTGATGTCCACTGATACAGTCATAGGATCAACTGTAAAGTCAAGCGCGGACGAACCTACGTTTTCAACTCTTACAGTTACTTCCTCTGCATTTCCAAGGCATCCTGCTCCAGGTGCGAGGAAAGCATTCATCTGTGCATCAACTGGCACAAGCTGCTTTACGTTGATGTTGTCGATGTATACATAAATATCTTCAGGACCAAAGCCAGTTCCGTCGTCTGCATAGAAGGCAATTTGAACCTTCTGTCCAGCATAGGCGCTCAAATCATAAATCTCTGTTTGACCTGTATTGCTGATGACGTTACTCTCTCCATATGCTCCCAATGTCGTATAGCTCGCACCACAATCTGTGGAGATCAATACCTTCAAAGAGTCATCTGGGCTAAATGTACCAGCTGCAGATGAACCGAACTGAGTAACAGCTAGATCAAATGAGAATACGGTGTTTACTTGAGGGGTAAAAATAGGACCTACCATCCACTCACCTGCCAAGAAAGTCGCCCAAAGGTTGATTCTTGCTGAGGTTCCGTTAGGATTGGTCGCATCGTTTCCGAATGGTCCACTTCCCCATGAAGAAGCACCAAAAGAAGAGGGTGCATTACCCAAACCGTTTGCCTCGTCCCACTGAGGGAAAACCGAATTCAGGTTAGAACCATTGAAACCATCAAAGTCTACATCAGCAATTGTACTCCCTACAGAAGCAGGAACTGTAACTGAAGCGCTCGTTGAGTCATTTTGGTTAGATACATCTGCTGTGGCAGTAGTGTATGCCTCGATATCAGTTACCCCACCCATACTCAAGTCCACAGTGGAAGAGATAAGAATAGTATCCTTAGCCCCTATAGCTAGTGAACCACTATTAATTGTAGCACTCAAAGTACCAGTATTTCCACCTGTTAGGTTTACAGTTACCGTAGTAGGATTGGTGGCGAAGTCAAAGGCGTTTGTTCCGTAGTTTAGGATTTCAACCGAAATTTCCTCTGAATTAGAAAAACATGTTCCTACTCCACTCACGAACAGGTCTACTGCTCCAATGTCGTTCGGAACAAGAGCCGAAGGTACATATTGAACATAATCGTTGTCCAGCGTAGTACTTCCGTTGCCAGCGTGAGAAGTTGAAGTCGATCCAAACTGGTACGCCAGTGAGCCTGTCAGCTGCATACCCAGGGTACCGCTAAGAGAACCAGGCGTAGAGCTGTACTGATCTACGAAATAGATGTTGTTGGTCCCTTCTTCTAATACTACCGCAAAGTAGTAGAAAGAAAGAGATGGATTCCCCATCTCAAAATCATACCAACGAATCCATAGCTGTCTGCTACCTACCGTACCAAACACTTGGTATGATACCTCATCATCAAAACCTGTCGGTGATGAATTGGTAAATGCATCCCAGAAACCACAAATGGTAGAATCAGGAAGCAAGGCGCTCGGAAGACTGGTATTGTCATCCGGAGGCGTAGTAGTAGTTGCTGCAGTTGAGTTAAAAGTGACCAGTCCGTTCAGTGAAGCACTGAATTGCGTGACAGAATGGCCAAAAAATTCGAAAGCGAAGGGAAGAGCAACGGGAGTAGACCAGGCATTAAATGACTGACTACCCGCGTGAAGTTGTGTCCAGCCTGTCTGACCACCTGTATCAGATGTGGGCCCAAGTCCGCCAGGATTCCCCGAATCTTCAAATCGGGTACCCTGATAAGAACTTTGCCCCCAAACTGTAAGTGTAGACAATAGCAACACAAGCAGAGGGGTAAATAATTTCCTCATAGTGTCAAGGCTTTGATAATAAATTAGGATGGTTAATTACTCATTGAAAGATAGCAAGTAATGATGTCTTCTCAAAGAGATTACATTTTCATAACATTACATCAGCTTGAAATTTGCCTGATTTCCAACTTGTTACGAACAAACTTCTTTTTCATGGAGAATTTCACCGTCAAAATTTTTTCTGACCCATTCAATCCTCAAATCATTCGCATACTTCCAAATTTTATCCTAACTATTTGCCATGACCCACTCCAAAATCTTTTGTTCTGGCTGAAAAGGTGTCAATTCGTCTAAGCAGAGGTATTTTACTACCAGCTGGACCTTTTCTTTTTCCGAAAGCTTATCTATCCCCTTTTCGATCATAATAGAACCTGCAGCTTCAAGCAATACCGCTAAGGGGATCAATCCCACCAACTCAGAACCCGTTAAGCCAACACCGTAGGTTGAGGCTGCCTCTTCGCAGGCTTTCCATACCTTATATAAGGGGGCTAATTTTCTGTCTACAATGTTCATAGAAACCTGTGCCCTGTCATATTCTTCTATGATCCATCCAATGGCCTTTAACCCTTTACACCTACCAGCCAGACGTTTCCATTTTCCATCCTCTCCCTTCACCTTCTGACCATTCTCCCATACAAATCGTCCACTCTCTCTGATATCACATGCTATTTCGTGGGCAACTTCTTTGTCTTTTTTATCAAGGTTGATGTTGTAGGCAATCAGGAAATCCCTGGCTCCAATGACTGTTTGTCCTGGCCTGGCTTGAAAATTTGTTGGACCATAATCGGGCTTCCATTTATCACTTGATATCTTTTCTCGAAAGCCCTCGTATTCTCCTTTTCTAATGGCTGCCAAATTCTTGCGGTAGGGAGCGCTAGCCGAATGTTCATATAGATAAACAGGAATATCCAACTCATCTCCTACCCTTTGCCCCAGTTCTTTGCTCCATGCAATAACTTCCTCCATACTGATGCCTTCTACTGGGATCAAGGGGCAGACATCAGTCGCCCCCATTCTAGGGTGGACTCCTTTATGCTTCCTCATGTCAATAAGGCTTGCCGCTGTTTTGATGGCCTGAAAGGCCGCTTCCAACACGAGTTCCGGTTCTCCGACAAAAGTCATTACCGTGCGATTCGCAGAATATCCAGGGTCTACTTCAAGGAGCTTCACCCCATCAACCAAACGAATGGCCGACGAAATTGAGTCAATTACCTCCTGATTTTGCCCTTCACTAAAATTGGGCACACACTCTAAGATCCTCATAGGCTTATATCAAAAAAAGGAATGGACCATCTGAGTTGCCCATTCCTTGTGATTAGATGTCGTTTTACATTAAACTGAAGCCTTCAGAACTCCTAGTTCTTGGCCTACTTCGGTAAATGCCTGGATAGCTTTGTCCAAATGTGCTCTTTCGTGTCCTGCAGAAAGCTGCACACGAATCCTAGCTTCTCCCTTAGGAACGACTGGATAGAAGAATCCAATCACATAAATACCTTTCTGCAATAACTTATCCGCAAATTCCTGAGCTAGAGGCGCATCATACAGCATCACTGGTACGATGGCATGGGTACCGGGTTTGATGTCAAATCCAGCCGCAGCCATTTTCTCTCTGAAATAGAGTGTATTCTCTTCCAGCTTGTCTCGGAGAGCAGTTGTCTCGGAGAGCATATCCAATACGGCAATACTAGCTCCTACAATGGAAGGAGCAAGGGTATTAGAAAATAGATAAGGACGTGAGCGCTGACGCAGCATATCTACAATTTCTTTCCTTCCAGAGGTAAATCCACCTGAAGCCCCACCAAGTGCTTTTCCAAGTGTCCCTGTGATAATATCTACTCTGCCGATTACATCACAATGCTCGATGGTCCCCCTTCCTGTTTTTCCTACAAAGCCCGTAGCATGGCATTCGTCTACCATGACCAGTGCCTCATACTTATCTGCCAGATCACAAATTTTGTCCAATTGTGCGATGGTCCCATCCATCGAGAAAACCCCATCGGTAACGATGACCTTGGTTCTCGCCGTTGAAGCTGCCTTGAGTTGTTCTTCAAGATCGGCCATGTCATTGTGCTTGTATCGGAAACGCTGAGCCTTGCACAACCTCACCCCATCAATGATGGAAGCATGGTTGAGTTGATCCGAAATAATCGCATCTTCTTTGCCCAATAGTGGTTCAAATACCCCACCATTTGCATCAAAAGCTGCAGCATATAGAATAGTGTCTTCTGCTCCTAGGAAGGATGAAAGCTTATCTTCAAGGGTTTTGTGAATATCCTGTGTCCCACAGATAAACCTTACTGAAGACATACCAAAACCGTGGCTGTCAATTGCCTGTCTAGCCGCTTCCGTTACAGCCGGGTGAGAGGAAAGTCCGAGATAGTTATTTGCACAAAAATTCAAAACCGAAGATCCATCGGATACCTGAATATCTGCGCCCTGAGGACTGGTAATGATACGTTCGCGCTTATAAAGGCCAGCCTGATCAATTTCTGAAAGCTCAGATTGGAGCCTGGAAAGAAACTTGGAATCCATAATTTTTGAGTTAGTACATAAGGAAAGCATGAAGCCTTTCGTCTCCATGGTGGATCGAACTTACTCAAGAATAGAAATTAGCCCAAATTGTTTGAAAACTTTTCCTACCTACGCTAGTACCTTCTGTGCCTTTTGGCAAAGGAGTTGGTAATAACTAGACTCAGGTTCTAATCTGGCTTGAAGGTAGAGCTCATACAGTAAGATTTCATTCCCTCCGATTTCCGAAGCTGAAAATTCATCTGTAAATCCTTTCAAAGCTGACTTCAGGAAAACTTTCTTTCCTTCTCGCTCAGCATTGTTCAAGCGCATCAATAGGTCTAAAAAGCGAGTAGCTTTCGCATAATCCTCATCTTTCATAAGACTACGATAGCTCTTGCGAAGACCTTTGTAGGTTTTTTCTACCTCATCAAACTTGCAAGACTCGAAGAGGTTGATCAAACGGAAGATTTGAACATAATATCTGATTTCCGCTTCCGTCTGAGGAAAGTGATCTTTTTGAATCAGTCTGCTTAACACCTCAGCTGCTTCTTGGTGCTTCTCCTGGCAGAAATATTGATCGGCCAGAGAAATCATCAAATACCTTTCATTGGCGGGTTTGCGAAGAACTTCTTTTTGCTGAAGGGCTTCGGAGAGAAGTGCATCAGATTCATCCAGCCTTCCCATGAGTTTTAAGGCAATGATTTTGTCAGAGTAATAATGGAAGGCAAACTCTGCAAAGTATTGTTTGTCGTATTTATGTAGATCCCCCCAAAGGAGTTTCAATTCTTCTAAGGCCCCATTCAGTTGAAGAAGTTTCAATAGGGAATTGATTCGATAAATCCTCAACCTTAAACAAACACTGTGATTGTCTTGGCGGAAAAATCCGTCTTCCTGGAAAGACTCTAGCGTTTCACGAGCATATTCCGCCAGCTCTTTGTAGGCTCCCTTCTGGATGAGAATGGGAATGACCGTATTCATGATCATGAGACGCCCATTGGCCGAACGAAAAATATGAGCATGCTCTTCAAATTCAGCTCTTAGGTTTTCAAGCGTCTGAATGACAGATGGACTTTTACGAGAACGAGCAAAATTCCTTTTTGAAAGTTGTTGGGTAACGATTCCCAGAATCTCACTATTGGCACGAACGATCTCAATTTTCTTGAGATTTTCCTTTCTTCTGTCTATTACCTTTTCAATTTCAACATCGAAGTGGACAGCCAACTTAACCATCTCATCATACACCACTTCCAATACATTGAACTGATCCTGATCAAGGGCAGACTTTTCGGCTTTTTTGAGTTGATAGTATGCTTCGCGGTAGAGTCCCCTCTCACGAAAAAGCATACTCAGCTGGAGGTTGGAAAGCGATTCCAGCGCATTTTTATAGTTGAAATGATAGAAAAGGAGGCTCTTTTCTAGGTTTTGGAGAAGTTTGTTCCTGAGGCGGTAGTAGGAGTTTTTTGCCTTGCTATCTGCGCTTCCGTAGAGTTGATTTACCACGTCTAGCTCGGTTTCTTTAAAGTCCCCGGAACGAATCGCGTCAAACAAGACGAGTAATTTCTTCTCCTCATCAGCTTTGAATCGATTCGAAAGGATTTTGAACCTCCGAACCTCATCACTGGTGAGATTTTCGATGATTTTTTCTAAGATATCCACAGAGCAAGAATTAAAAGAATACGAAAATTGAAATATTCAAGGACAGCTATAATTTAAGAATCAAGAGTTAATAATTCAACACAAGTTCAAAAAATTACCTTTTATGTCAAAGCATAATGAACGAAGTAGCTGCAAACAACTAAGTTTGAAATTTTCGGACGAACAAAAAGTCCTTTCGTTACTCTGGGGGAAAGGGTTCTCTTATTATACGTATTAATTGGTAGAATCGGCTGCTTCTTTCATCATTTTTTCTGCCAATTCTTTTCCAAGGTAGCTATCAATCGCAAAATGAACCACATACAAAAGGGGAGTCAGCAGGATGGCCATGAAAACTTTATAGATATAATTCACACTACCCGTGGAGAAGACCATGTCCATTCCCCATGGCGGAGCATCTGACATCATAGGTCCTATATAAAATGCGATAAACAAAACGACAAAACTGTCTATCAACTGGGAAACCATCGTTGAGCCCGTAGCGCGTAGCCAGATCATCCTTTCACCTGTTACTTTTCGTAGCCGTTGGAAAACCACAACATCTACAATTTGCCCGATTAAAAAAGCGACAAGAGAACCAATAATGATCCACAGTCCTTGACCAAACACACGCTCAAAAGCCGTATTGATATCAGGGGTAATGTCTGCATTGATATCTAACCAAAAATCCGCAGGAACAACCTTGATCGCTAGGAAAACCATGAAATAGGCGTAAGAAATCAATCCCGCAGTGAGGTAGGACAGAAAACGTACCCCCCTTTTGCCATAGTATTCGTTGATAATATCCGTCATGATAAACACAACTGGCCACAACAATACCCCAGCAGTCATGGTAAATGACCTACCCGGAACTCCAAAGACCGTCCAGTTTACAGGATCAAATCCTAGTGTTTTTTCTAAGGAGAACAGTTTGACGCCTATAAATTCCGCAATCAAGGCATTGGTCACAAAGAAACCTCCTAGGACAATGAAGAGTCTTTGTGCTTTGGTAAATGTATATCCTTTATCAGGCATGGGTCTGAATAAGTTCTTTGAGATTGATGGTTTGACCTTCCCTAGCCAGTTGAACCTGAGGAAAATACTTTTTGGCCTCTTCTAACAGCGGTTCCAAATCACGGTATCTGGCAGAGAAATGACCAAGCAGTAGGTTTTTTACCTGTGCAAGGCTAGCCATTTCTCCTGCTTCTCGTGCCGTGCTATGAAAAGTCTCATCGGCTCTCATTTTCATATCATGAAGAAAAGTTGACTCATGATATAGCAAGGTAGAGTTTTTTATGTAGGGGGCAAGTTTTGGGACAAATCGAGTGTCCGAACAATAAGAGTAGGATAGCGGAGGTTCAACCTCTCCTAACACCATCTCAGGTCGGATTTCTCTTCCATCGTCTAAGTGGATCGTATTTCCTTGCTTGAGGAGTTTAAAGTAGTTATTGGGCACACCCAATGCTTTTGCCTTATAGAAATCAAATTTGGGGCGCTTATTAACCTCTCGAAATTGAAATCCGCGGCAAAACACTCTATGCTCCAAGGGTAGGCATCCTACCTGAAAGCGTTCAGTTTGATAGATAATGGACCCTGGCTTGTAATCCTCCAAGGGATGGAACTCTAGATCATATGTCAGGTAGGAATGTGTTTGGGCAAAAATTACGTCTAGTACATCTTTCAGGCCTGCCGGTGCGAATAACTTGAGGGGGGCCGTGCGCTCATACATGGAAAGGGAGTTGAGCAAACCGGGGACGCCTAAAACGTGGTCCCCATGCATATGGGAAATGAAAATGGCGTCAAGACGTGATAGCTTAATTCTGTTTCGGATGAGCTGTATTTGCGTACCTTCTCCACAATCGACTAGATGGTGCCTATCATTGATAGTCACAATCTGCGATGATGGCAAACGTGTGTTGGTAGGAATGGCTGATCCCGTTCCAAAGATTCGAACTTCAAAATTACTCACCCGAAAACTGAATCTTTTTAAATGTGAAGGCGTATCCCTTCAATGTACAACATTACTCTTCAGAACCTTCAATTTCGTTGGCGATCTCTCTCATAAAGATCATTTCACGAGCTTCTTCCTTGGTGGGAAGTAGGGTCAAAACGCCCTCTAACTGTGAAATTTTGATGAGTTTGTCAACGTGAGGGTTGATATGGCACATGACCATGACTCCACTCATATTCTGACACAGCCTGTTTGCTGTTAGAATAGCACTCAGACCTGAACTATCTACATATTTTACATCCTCAAGATCTAAAATTAAATTTTTGACACCCTTAGTACTCAGGTTTACAAATTCAGCTTTCAGATCGGGGGAAATTCTGCTGTCCAGTTTTTCTTCCAACAACTTCACTGCGGTATACCGCTCTTCAGCATTAACTTCAAATCTCATAACTTTCCTTCGATTTAAACAATGCCAAAGATAATCAAAGTTAGCAAATACCCACAACGCCAATTTAAGCAGTTGAAATTCTTAACGGGGCTCTTCCTTTCCTGCATTTTTCTATTGTGTTCTCCCCAAACGATGGCACAGTCTTCTGCAGAAAAAAGCACCATGCGAAGAAGTATACACCAAAAGGTGAATACCTACAGACGTGCACTTGGCAAAAATACCCTTCAAGCCAAAAATGTCTTTAACAGTATCGCTCAAGAACATGCAGAAGACATGGCTGCGGGCAGGAGTTCCTTCTCCCATAATGGCTTCAAAAAAAGAGTCAAAAAGGCCCGTGCCTATTTCCCTCAGGGACTGACCATGGGAGAAAATTTATACACATCCAATTACCCTGTGAATATGCAGGCAGAAAGGTGCGTAGAAGGCTGGAAAGATAGTCCTGGACACGATAAGAATCTACGAGGTAACTTTCAATACACAGGGATCGGGGTTGCGAGAAGCAGGGATGGACACTATTTTATCGTACAGATTTATATGAAATAACAAGCCAATTTTAGGCTTGGGTATCATTCTCATTCTCTAGAAACTCAATCAGCTGATTCAGGACAGACAATGACATTGACCTTCGACGGAGTAGAAGTTCCCATAAGGATGCGTAGAAGTGGTAAAGGGCAGATTTCGTTTCGATTTCAGCGAAACAGTGCTGTGCTTGAAATAACCACCCCAGACGGCAAACTGGATAAAAAAACCATTGAATTCCTTCAGGAAAAAAGGCACCTCATCCTCAAACATTATCATAAGAGAACCCCTATTGAGGGGAAGCGAAAGAAATTCCTAAAACGAATTGAAGAAGACTTCGTTTTGTATAAGGGAACTGAAATCCCGATCAATTGGTTAGCAGACAAAAAGCGCTGGGCTAAGGTGGATGAGGAAGGTTTCAACATAGCCCTTAGCCCCAGAGACCAATCCTACCATAAACTAGATATCGTTTTAGGAGCTTTAAGGGCCATCGCAAAAAATGAGATCGTACAAAGAACGCAGGAATTGGGTAAATTTACGGGCTCTCAGTTTGGAACCATCAGGGTGAAGAATGTCAAGAGCAAATGGGGTTCTTGTTCTAATCTAAAAAACCTCAACTTCAATTGGCATATGATCTTTATCCCAGAAGAACTGCAAGACTACCTGATCATTCATGAGTTGATGCACCTACGGGAGATGAATCATAGCCCAGCCTACTGGAAGTGGGTAGAGCGATTTTACCCAAATTATAGAGAAGCGGATGCAGCCTTGAGAGACTACGAATGGCTGATTGGAATTTTTGATGATTAAACATGGCAACAAAGCAGAAAAAACATATTTCCTTTAAAGACCTGATTTTATTTGAGGATAAAGATATTGTTCTGGTGAGCAAACCTTTAGATGTCGCCAGCCTTGATGATAAGAGCAATAGAAACGTCCTGGGTTTAGCGAAACAATACGATGAAGATTTGAGGCTTTGCCATCGTTTGGATAAAAATACCTCAGGGGTAATGCTGCTGTGCAGAGGGGATGAGAACTATAGACATATTTCCATTCAATTTGAAAGGAGAAAGGTCAAAAAAGTATATGCTACCCTAGTAGCTGGTGTACACAAGTTTCAGCAGCTTGATATAGACCTTCCTCTCTATGTCTCCACCAACCGAAAAGTATCTGTCAACAAGGTAGATGGGAAGCCTTCCAAAACAATCGTTGATACAGAAGAAGCTTTCAAGAATTACAGCTTGTTAAATTGCAAACCTGTCACAGGAAGGATGCACCAGATCAGGGTCCATCTTGCCTCAATCAAATGTCCTATCGTAGGAGATCAATTGTATGGGGGGCAGGACATCTTCCTTTCCGAGATCAAAAAGGGCTATAAATATAGCATGCGCAAGGAGGAAAGGCCCGTTAACCATGGCTATTTGCTTCATGCCAGAGAGCTTCATTTTACCCATCCCCAAAAAGAAGAACCCATGATGGTAGAAGCCCCATATCCCAAGAATTTCGAGACTACATTGAAGATCTTAAGGAAATATAATTCCTGATGAGGATTTCCTATTAATCCTAAGAAACAGAGTCATCTCCTAGGAGGTGGCTCTTTTTTTCTTTGTCAATGGATTGGTATTTTACCTATTCATCTCCTCCTTATGACCAGATTTTTCCTCTTGATTCTGTTCTTGTGTGGCCTAAGTATTCTCTCGGCTCAGACAACCATTAATCCTTGTGCCGCCAATCAGCCCATGCATGTCGTCGTTTTAGGTTCTTCTACAGCAGCTGGTACAGGCCCTTCCTCACCAGATAGTACTTGGGTCAACCGATACAGAAAATACCTCCAGCAGATTAACCCTTCTAATCTAGTAACCAATCTTGCCTTGGGCGGAAGAACGACCTATCATATCCTTCCCGATGGCTTTGTTCCTCCTGCAGGGAGGCCTTTACCTATTACAACCAACAACATCAGTGAGGCTATCAGACTTGGAGCAGATGCTGTAATCGTCAACATGCCTTCAAATGACGCCGCCAATAATTTCAGCAGGGAGGAGCAAATGAATAATTTCAGGACGATCTCAGCTCATGCCGACAGTGCTGGAGTACCTACATGGATATGTACGACACAACCCAGAAATTTCTCCGCAGCTCAACGCGCTGTTCAACTAGAGGTTAAGGACTCGGTTCTTGCTTATTTTGGATCAAGGTCCATAGATTTTTGGACAGGTTTTGCAGATTCTACCCTAGGGCTAGGACTCCCCTTTGATTCTGGTGATGGGGTACATATGAATGATACGGCACATGCTATTCTGATGAATAGAACCGTTGAAGTGGCTATTCCTAATGCCTTAACAGATACCCTTTCCTATGAGGATTATCTGATCAGTACATTTGAAACAGATGACATTCCTCTTTGTGGGGATGCAGCCATCCATTTCTCCCTTAACTTCCATAATCAGGGTATCATGGATCTAGCGGGCCGGCAACTCAACATACATATTCAAGAGCAAGTAGGTCTATATGATTCTACTCTTACTGTATCCCTTTCCCCTTTGTCTGCTTGTAAGGCGGATAGTTTTTCCTTCGAATGGCTGATCCAAGGAGGGGAAGCACTTACTTTCGTTGCTTATTTTGACAGTGCAGAGGCTGACCTTTCAAATGACACATCTACGATCCTCAGCATCTCCTTATTGGAAGGCCCAGCGTTGGTGCCCTCATCGGATAGTGTTTGCGTAGGAGGAATGGCGGTTTTAGAGGCACAATCCAATGATCCCTCTCATCATATTTTTTGGTATACTGATTCATCAAAAGCTCAATTACTAGGCGAAGGGGGTGTCTTGATATTGGATAGTGTCTTGGAAAATGAGGAGGTCTATGTTCAGTCTATACAGGGGAATTTATACTTTGACCGATCTCTTTCCACTACCACCCAAAGTAACATTTCCTTCAATGGGATGATGTTTGACTTGATCGCCCATGATAGCTTGGTCATCGATAGTTTAGCATTCAAAGCATTTGACGTAGGAGCCCAATGGGTAAGTGGATTTTATAGAAGGGGGAGTTATCAGGGCTATGAGCAAGATCCTTCTTCCTGGCTAGCCTGGGGACAAGACCTTGTAGATGTAGCCCAAAGTGATGATTTCACGACTATAGCTTTTTCGTCTATTTCTCTTCAAGAGGGAGATACTTTGGGCGTTTACCTCCACCTGAATAATGCCAATCGAAGGCTACGCTACAATTCCTCTTCACAATTTGTGAGCTATCAGGATTCACAATTAGAGATTCGTTCAGGAGCGGGAATTGCACATACTTTTGGGGCTATTTTTTCTCCTCGTTTGTGGAATGGAGAAGTGTTTTACCATCATGGATCTCGCCCAGAAGGAGATTGTCAATCGCCGATTTATCCTGCAGAAGCGATCATCAATATACCCATGATTGATTTAGGGCCAGATACAACGGTTTTACTAGGAAGTCAGTTTTTTCCAGCCAATAGCAGTCAAATCGTCCAGTATTTTTGGAGCAATGGCGATACTACCCCCTTTCTGACGCTTGACTCAGCACGATATAGGCCTGGATTGTATGCTTTTTGGGTGGAAGGCTATGATCGGAATGGATGTTCTGCCGTAGATTCCATTCTTTTGGATATTCAAATCCCTACTTCTAGCGAACTAACAAATTTTGAGGCCACCAGCATTTACCCCAACCCTGCTCAGGACCGCATCTTTTTCAAGGGAAATCATAGTCCATTAACATGGATCTCCATTTATGACCTACAAGGAAAGAAGGTTATATCTAAGCCTCTAGCAGGCAATAGCTTTTTCATTGGCCACCTTAACAAAGGCATGTATATCGTAAAAGTTAATGGGGAAACAGCTTCCCATCAATTTCCTTTGATGAAGGATTAAAGGCGACTGAGTAGCTCTTCCTTTTTGGATTCATATTCCAAAAGGGTCAGCTTTCCATCGTTGTAACGCTCGTACAACATATCAATGGTTCGCATCACCTCATCTCTTAGGTTAAGCCAGTCGAGTTCGGTATTGGAGACATTCTCATAGATCACCTTCTCCACCATCTTTTGGGCTTTGGGATCTTTTCTTTTGATCCCTTCTAAGATGCGCTTCAGGGTTTTGGCGACCTGTTCGTTTTTAGTGGAGAGTTTATGAGGAATGAACTGATTTTGCTGATTGGAGAAAACGGTAAGTTTGCTTCCACTTTGCTGAACTTCCTGCACGTCTTCCAAGGGGAAGGAGCCATCAGGATAGAAACATTTATCGGTTGTAAAGATGATCGTAGAACTGCTAAAAGTCCCTGAGAATAGGTGAAGGGCTATCACATCGTTGGGGCTTGCAATCCGAGAGTCTTTGATGAGTATTCTTCCCAGTCTAACAGCTGGTAGCTGGGGAAATTTATACAACCCATTTTTCTCGTCCTGTGGAAACTTTTCCTTAAAATATTCTGCGTACATCTGTCTACAAAAATTGATTCTAACAATCGCTACAAAAAAAATGGCCTTCCTGCTTCTCAGTTCAAGCCAATCCATGTTTTTAGGCGAAAAAGCCAGCCCTGAGTTTCCTCTTCTCTCAACAAGCTTGCATCCCCTGTAAATTCGGCTTTTAGCCTTTTTAATTCTAGGGACATGGATTTTGCCGAAGCACCTTTAAATCGGTCGTTTTTGCCAAGTAAAAATTGCAGGTATCCATATTTATCCTGCATGGCAAAGGCTTCATTCACCAAAAGTGTTTTCTCTTCAAGATCGGGAAGTTTCCTATTGACTTCCTCTAAAATTCGCTTGTAGCCAATGGGAGGGAGTTTGACTGCTTCTGGCTGAAATTGTTCCAGGTTAAAGAAGGCGTCAATATCCTTGACATCCAACTCCAAAGATTTTTCTGTTACGACCATCATCCCCAATTTTGGTGCCAGCAGAAATTGGTTGAGGTCAGCGAAAAACGCCTTGGGATAGGTATCCATTACCTGATCAAAGTGGTTCAACAAGAGGATGAGCTGGCCTCCGTGAAGTTTGAGAGCTTCTACCCATTCTCCAAAATCAACCACCGTTTCCGGCAGCAACAAGGTATCGCTCAAGGCTTTTAGAAAGGCAGGATAGTCCTCTTTATACACATTCATATCCGCTAGGAGAATGACCACCTGCTCAGGGCTGGCAGCTTGGATATCTTCCAACAAACGACTTGCACCTTCTCTGTCTTGCCCGATGAGGTTGATGACTTCACCCGCCAACAGGCGATCCATGATTCTTTTGGTAAATACTGGTCGGAAAAAGTGCCTCATACTCATAGCCGCAAAGGTAGAAAGAAAATGAAAATCCCAAATCGCCTTGCTTCCCATCTTCCTTTGGGAAATTTTACCAGAAGATCACCAAGCTCTTCAAAAAACAATTATCCCCGCTCAAAAAAGATGAGTACCTAGTAATCACTATCACGAATCTCTATTACTATGAAACTCATTACCCTTTTGTTCCTCACAGTTTTACTTACGAGCATCTCTTCCTATGCTGGTCAGCGTTCCTCCTATTCTTGCAACAGAAAAATGCAAAGGAGAATTGACAAGGGAAAAGCCTGAAGCTAACTTAAGGATGAACCTATAACAGTAAGCAAACATGAAACTCTATTCCGTCCTTTTGTGCCTTCTGTTTTTAACGGGGGCATTTTCTCTTCAAGGAGCTACACATGCCTTAAGGCCGATCACGACTTCCTCTCAGCCTTCTTCCCCCATCCTTAGCTCTTCCTTTTCAAAGAAAAAACAGAAAAAGAAACACAAAAGAGTCAAAGAGAATAAGTATCGATTCGGAAGAATGGCCTTGGTTACTTTTGGTATCATGTGGGGGCTTTCGGGAGGGCTATATGTAGCTAGTTTGGTTGAATCTATGGCCTTGATCATCCTTTTCGGAGGAACTATCGGCTTGCTGAGTCAAGTCTTTTTTGTGCTTTTGGGTTTATGGCTGTTATCTGTCCTAGTTAAAAAGGCCAAAGAGGCTGGATAATTCCTTCATTACAGGTCACTCAGAAGCAATTCAAGCTCGATTTGGGAAAAATTCCTTCTATACTATTAGCAAGTGAGCAGGATTAAGGAAAAATGCCAAAATGCCTTATTCCTCTGCAAAAAGACATGATGAGTCCATTGATGTGATGCCGTATTTGAAGATGTAAAGCAAATCCCTACAACACAACATTTACATCATGACACATTTAACACTTCCATCAAAACACTTACGCATGTATAAAGTCTTTTTGACCTTCCTATTGGCTTTTTCGATTACAGCTGTTTTTGCCGGTGCGGGTAATCCGACCTTACAGCAAGTTCCTCATTCTCCTTCTGCCCAAGAATTAGATATTCAGAAGACAAAAAAAGAATGGCGAAAGGAGCGAAAAAAGGTCAAAAAAGAGATTAGGAAAGGGAAGGAGAAAAGAGGATTCCTCAACCTTGCTTCTGTAGCCATGATCAGTGCCATAACGGGCTCAGTCTCGTCCTTACTTGCCCTGCTGGCCATTGAAACGGCCGCCCTACCCATATTGCTATATCTAGGGCTCATCGGACTTGCCTTAGGGCTCATCCTTGGGATTATTTCTCTAGTTACAGTCGGCTACACTGAGACAGCCCAACGTAGCAAAGTTCTCTTTAGATCCATTTATGCAGTAGCTGCAGTACTGATTACCGTAGGAACCTTCTTTATAGCCATTGTATAACAAGACATTTCGTTCTTTTCAGCTTTTGTGAGATTCCTTTGCCTTAAAGGAAGTCAATTACTTGAAAAAAATGCCCCGCTGTGTTAAGCGGGGACATTTTTTTCCCCTTACCTTTTCCCTACAAAAAACGACCATATTCCACCCCACGATTAGGATACTTATCATTATTCTCCTGTTCGGTACTGGCTTGGTTATCCTGCTGCCTTTATGGTAATCCTAGGCTTCTTGGCAGGAATCATTTCATAGATTGGCAGGAAGAATAGAGAGAAGAAAAATCCCGAAGCCCCAAAAGTTTCTGAAAAAGTCAAAAAGAAAAACTCATTAGCCCTTCTCCTGAGTAGATTGGCCATTGGGTTATTCGCCGCATTTGTCGGGTTTGTGGTGTTGTTGGCGAACTTCATTTAAAACGAAAATCGAAGGATTGGTCAGGAATTTATATCTTGCTGGGATATAAGCACTTTGATGCTAGGGATAACACAGAAAGTTTATCCCCAACACTACTTTACATCCTACTACAATGAAAAACATCATACTTAGTCTACTCTTGCTCTCTAGCACTTGCCTATTCGCGGGTCAGATAGGAACAGAAAGCGTAATCGATTCAACTGCCGTAAGCCTGCAGACCCGTATCAAGCCTCACAAAAGCAGTTTGAAAGAAAAATGGCAATTGGCGAAAACGATCCGAAAAATGAAGAAAAGGATCAAAGAAGGGAATCCATTGGCTGCCCCAGTTTTGATAATTGGACTTCTTGGCGTAGCAGCTACCTTTATCGGGCTTCTTATTTTATCCAATACCCTCGTCGTTTCACTTACCTTCGGAATTGTCATGTTTTGGATCAGTATAGCAGCGCTCATCCTAACCATTATTGCCGCCTTTCTGCCAAAAGAGAACAAGAAGAAAGGAGACAATGGAAAAATAGCTCTCGCTTTCATTGCCAATCTATTGGCACTCGCTGGTTCCATTCTATTGGTAGTAGGTGGTGCGTTTAGTGATTTTTTTAACGCCTTATTTGGATAAAACCAATGGCGCAATCTTTCTGGCAAAGGTCATTCTTAGGGATGACCTTTGTTCTTTATATTAAGGGGTAATTTTACGATTCTTGCGGTCTCAACAAGGCGCCTTACACCTTGCTTTTACAGGCAGGAACCTAACTACACCCATGGATTAAGCTTTGCGAATTTTCGCTTCATAATTCGCAAATGAGAAATCCTCATTGTAAGTTCGCTTATCCATAGTTACGTCATCAAACACGGTTGTATCTTTTCGATACAAAAGCGAAATTGACTCAACAGAAAAACTAAGGTTCAACACACAGAAGAAATTCACATTACATGGTTTTTGATCTAGATATGATTAAGAGGGTGTATGCTGAGCTACCGAAAAAAGTAGACATGGCACGCACCATTCTGGGCCGTCCATTGACGCTCGCAGAGAAAATCCTTTATACGCACTTGTATCCCAATGTCGCTCTGAAAGCTTATGCACGTGGTGGAGACTACGTTGACTTTGCCCCTGACCGCGTGGCGATGCAGGACGCAACAGCTCAAATGGCCTTGCTACAGTTCATGATGGCTGGAAAAGACAAAGTAGCCGTTCCATCTACTGTACACTGTGATCACCTGATCCAGGCCAAGGTAGGAGCAGAACAAGACCTTGAGACAGCTATTGACACCAACAGAGAGGTATATGACTTCCTTGCTGATGTGTCTAATAAATATGGACTTGGATTCTGGAAGCCAGGTGCTGGGATCATTCACCAGGTAGTGTTAGAAAATTATGCCTTTCCAGGGGGTATGATGATCGGTACTGACTCCCATACACCAAACGCTGGTGGTCTAGGAATGGTCGCTATCGGTGTAGGAGGTGCTGACGCAGTAGATGTCATGGCTGGTATGCCTTGGGAGCTTAAAATGCCGAAGCTTATCGGAGTGAAGCTAACTGGAAAGATGTCAGGATGGACCTCACCTAAAGATGTTATCCTAAAGGTAGCAGGTATCCTTACTGTAAAAGGAGGAACTGGAGCTATTGTGGAATACTTCGGTCCTGGGGCGGCTTCTTTCTCTGCGACTGGGAAAGGAACCATCTGTAACATGGGTGCAGAGATCGGAGCAACCACCTCTATCTTTGGATACGATGAGTCAACTGCTCGTTACCTTCGTGCCACGGATCGCGCCGAACTAGCTGACCTGGCTAATGGGGTAGCTGAACACCTAACGGGTGATCCATCTGCCTATGCTAATCCGCACGATTACTTCGATCAGGTAGTTGAAATCAACCTGGATGAGCTCGAGCCACATATCAACGGACCTTACTCTCCAGACCGCGCATGGCCTCTATCTGAGTTTGCTGATGCCGTAGAAAAAGAAGGTTTCCCTCAACAGCTTGAAGTAGGACTGATTGGATCTTGTACCAACTCTTCTTACGAGGACTTGGATCGTGCTGCTTCATTGGCTCAACAAGCCATTGACAAAAAGCTAAAAATCAAAGCTGAGTTTACGGTAACACCTGGTTCTGAGCAGGTACGTTACACCGTAGAGCGCGATGGCCAGTTGGACGCTTTCGAAAAAATCGGTGGCGTAGTACTTGCCAACGCTTGTGGACCTTGTATCGGTCAATGGGCGCGCCATATGGATGATCCGGATCGTAAGAACTCCATCATCACATCATTTAACAGAAACTTTGCCAAGCGTAATGATGGCAACCCAAATACACATTCTTTTGTCGCTTCTCCTGAAATCGTAACTGCCCTTGCGATCGCCGGAGACTTGACGTTCAACCCGATGACAGATAAACTGATCAACGAGGATGGACAGGAAGTTATGCTTGATCCTCCACACGGAGACGAGCTACCCAGCAAGGGATTTGATGTAGAAGATGCAGGATTCATTGCTCCTGCCGAAGATGGCAGCGGAATTGAGATTCGCGTGAATCCAGCATCTGAGCGCCTACAACTATTGACTCCTTTCTCCGCTTGGGATGGGGAGGATGTAGGAGGACTACACCTGTTGATCAAAGCCTTCGGTAAGTGTACCACTGACCATATTTCTATGGCAGGCCCATGGTTGCGTTACCGTGGACACCTGGACAACATCTCCAACAATGTGATGCTAGGTGCCATCAACGCATTTACCAAAACTACCGGTACGAAAAATGCCTTGAATGGTGAGTATGATGAGTCTCCTAAAGTAGCTCGTGCTTACCGCAATGCAAAAGTAGGTTCAGTTATCATCGGAGATGAGAACTATGGAGAAGGTTCTTCACGTGAGCACGCGGCTATGGAGCCTCGCCACATGGGAGTAAGAGCTGTAATCGTTAAGTCGTTTGCTCGTATCCACGAAACCAACCTGAAGAAGCAGGGTGTATTCGGTTTGACCTTTGACAATCCTAAGGATTATGACCTCATCCAGGAGGACGATACCTTCACTATCCACGCTGCTGGAATGGCACCTGGAAAACAAATCAAGGTAACCGTTCATCATAAGGATGGAAGCACTGATAGCTTCATGACCAACCATACCTACAATGCAGCTCAGATTGAATGGATGAAGGCAGGATCAGCCCTTAACCTAATCAGAAAAGAGCAGGGTATGTAATTGGAGTGATTCCAGTCAGAGATTGGAATCCTACCTATCATACACACTCATACAAGAAGTGGCCTTTCCTAGAGAGGCCACTTCTTGGTTTTAATGGGCCAAAAGAAATAAATCCATCGAACGAAAACTTCTATTTTCTAAGCACTTAGCCCAAAATAGACCGCTTAATAGTTTGTATAGACTGGAAAAGAAATTGCCTTGGGTCTCATAGGCAATTCCTTGTATTTTGCTTCTCTCAAAAATGTTACTCTCTAACTGCAAGTCCACATTTGAATGGAACAATATTTTACCCCCTTTAAGCAGCTCACCCTAGGTGATCAGCAATTCATTAAAACCCCTTATCATCAAAAAATTCGCATCCTTTATGCTGACTGGATAGCCAGTGGGAGAATGTACGGCCCCATTGAAGAAAGACTCAATCGGGATGTATTTCCACTTGTAGCCAATACACATACAGACACCAACAACACAGGTTCTTCCATGACCTATCTCTACCACAAGGCTCAGCAGTTTATCAAACAGCATGTAGGTGCAAGTGAAGAGGATATTCTCATTACGACCTGTTCTGGAATGACTGGTGTGGTCAATAAATTTCAGCGCATTCTGGGCTTGAAGGTTCATGAGTCCTTCCAGCATTCGATTGATATACCCAAACAGGATCGCCCCATTGTATTTATCACGCATATGGAGCATCATTCCAATCAAACCTCATGGCTGGAGACCATTGCTGATGTAGAAATCATCCAACCTACAGCTGATGGGTTGGTTTCCCTGCATCACTTTAAGGAACTGCTTCAAAAATATGCAAATAGAAGAACCAAGATCGCTGCCATAACCTCCTGTTCGAATGTAACAGGAATCATGACACCTTATCTTCAACTTGCTAAAATGATCCATCAAGAAGGTGGGTATTGCTTTGTAGATTTTGCTTGTTCTGCCCCCTATGTAGACATTGACATGCACCCCGATGATGCATCAGGCAAGTATTTAGACGCCATTTATTTCTCGCCCCATAAATTCCTTGGGGGTCCTGGTTCAACTGGTGTACTCATCTTCAATCAAAAGCTCTATCAAAATAAAATTCCTGATAATCCAGGCGGAGGGACGGTAGATTGGACCAATCCATGGGGACAGCATAAGTACCTAGACAATATCGAAGCCCGAGAAGATGGAGGTACGCCTGCCTTTCTCCAAACCATCAAAGCTGCTATGTGCATGCGGTTGAAGGAGGAAATGACCGTAGAAGCGATTCATCTTAGAGAACAACAGCTTTTGGAAAAGGTCTGGAAAGCCTTTGACCAAATTCCCAATCTTCATGTGTTAGCAGATCAACATAGAAATAGACTGGGGGTTATTTCTTTCTATATCGATGGCTTACACTACAACGTAGGTGTCAAAATGCTGAATGATAGATTCGGTATACAAGTCAGAGGAGGCTGTTCTTGTGCAGGAACCTATGGGCATTATTTGCTTAATGTTAGTCCTGATCAATCCGACAAGATTACCAGCAAAATCTCATCAGGAGACTGTTCCTCCAAGCCTGGGTGGATCAGAATGTCAATTCATCCTACACATAGCGATGAGGAGGTAGATTTTATGCTTGGGGCAATCCAACAATTAGCCACTCATTTTTCGGATTGGGCCATGGACTATGAGATAGACTTAGCCAATAGCTTTATACGCCATAAAAATGAAGCTGCCTTAAAACATATGGAAAGAGAAATGGACTCGGTCTTGGATTCAAGCTTTTCTCAAGAACTATCTTTTTCCATTTCCAAGGTGTAGACCTGCGGCAGAAATGGTCTAGTTAGGTAAATGATGATGGTATGAAAATACCAAGAAGATCCCTCAAACTTGGTCAATGAGTCCAGCGCCTTCCTCACATAGCGGAAAGCCAGGAGATGTTATGTCTACAACATCCTGCTGAGTAATTACTTAGCCATTTTCAACTATCGGCTCATCCACCTATCTTTAAGCTACAACTGAATTCAAGAAAGGCTATGAGCATATTTGGGAACCTTTTTGGTCCGGGAAGAAAGGATGTTTGGAACCAGCTTGCGCAGGAATTACAAGCTGAATATGATGAAGGAGGTTTTCTAGAAAAAGAGAGCTTCCGCTATCAATACAAAGACTGGGAACTCGTCTTGGATCTTCATGACATGGAACAAACCTACGCTTCGGAGGATACGACAGGCCAACACTATACGACATATACACGCTTGAGAGCCCCCTTCTACAATCCTCTTAACCTACATTTCCGAATTACCCATGAAGGCTTTTTCACACCCATCGGTAAATTTCTGGGCATGCAAGACATTCAAATAGGCTATCCCCATTTTGACAAGCGGTTTTTGATCAAGGGAAATCACGAGGGCAAAATCCAAGAGCTTTTTCAAGATGAAAACCTTCAGGACCTTCTTCACAAATATGAATTCAGCGAACTCATCGTCCTCAAAGACAGCGGATGGTTTTCACGGAGTTATCCTGAACATGTTAATGTGTTGAGTTTTGATCATGCTGGGGTGATCAAGGACATGCCTACCCTGAAAAATATGTTTGCCACCCTAGAGGCCTTATTGGATAGAATGGTAGAAATCGAAGTGGCAGCACCAGATAAGCCTGATTTCACCTTATAAATAGAAAAGGGCCATTCGGGCCCTCCCCTATTATTTCTTCTATTTGATATTTCCTGGCAGTTCGAAAAAGGGCTTGATAGGTTGTTCCTCCAACATTTGCTTGAAATATGGCTGAATCTCCTTCATAAATAGCTTAGGGGTATCTAATTGCATGAATCTAAAGGTTCCATCTTTTTGGAGGGCAGCCACCACCGTTTCCCCCTTCCTCAAGTCAAATAGCTTACTTCCCACAATCGCATAGGAAGATCCATCAGGTCGAAAAAAACATACATAATCCACATTTCTGTGCAAGGTTTTAGTCCTTCCAATTCCGACATAATCAGGATAGTTTCGAGAGGTGACATAATTGTAAACCAGTTCATAATTCTCTGGCTCAAGTGTATCCGTTAGCAATACAAGATTGAAAAAGGCGTAATGCGTTTCTCCTTCCTCAAATTCCTCCTTGTTAAAATCATGTTTGCCAATCAAAAAATAGCTGAGGGATACTTTGTGATCCTTTTCAAAAAAGTAGGAACCCGTGCCGGCAGATCCATATTTGTAATCCACGACAGGAAAGGCAAGTACGTTCATCGGAAAGAAATCCCAATAAGGATCGCGCTCCGTGACCATATTCTTCTTATCGCTTTCAAACATTTTCCAATTCCAACTGGCACTATCCAAGGCGGCGGGTTCAGAAATAAGGGGAAGTTCCGTTTGGCCAAAAGAAGACAGGTTCATCATGAGGTAGCAAAGGCTACAGAAGCAAAAGATTCTCATTTGTTTTTTCCAACAAGGAAGAGATTGGATCTCAAACAGCAAACAAATGTAGGATGGAAAAAGGACCTAAACCGGGGTTGATTCTCGCCTCAACCCCCTCCAATATTCTCATATAGCCGTTTCTTTTTCTAGCTGTTGCTGAAGTTGAGCCCTTGATGGAAGCTTTGTTTTTCTGTAAATGCTATTCAGGTGGGTCTTTACGGTTGCTTCAGAAATAAAGAGTCTCGCGGCAATTTCTTTATTGGTTAGACGCTCTCCAATAAGTTTGGCTACTTCTTTTTCCTTACTGGTCAAGCCTTCAATCACAGATGGAACTGGGCTTTCAGTAGACTTTCTTTTATTTATTCGAAAAAGGAAAAATATCCCAAGTGCCAAGACACAAACCAGCCCCCATAACCCATAGTTTATTTGTCTTAGGAAAGCATTCTCCTTTTTCAATTCGCCATAAAGTTTTGAACCCATATGCTCCTGTAAAGACTGAAAGTATACAGGACGAAAGTTAGGGTCTCTCAAGCCCATTAGGGTTTTCATAAACTTCTCCTGATGCTTTTCAGCCTCTAAGTTGCCGTTATGAAGCAGATACATTCTGATCAGTGTGTGGTCATAAACTTCCCAATTTTCAAGGGCAGACTGTGATAGTTTGTTCTCAATCAGACGGAGGTGATTAGGTTGTTGGGATTTTTTATCCTGTGCCTGAATCCTGTCGAAATTAGCCTGAAGTTCAGGAAGTATCTGATTCTGAGGAATGGTTGATTGAATCTCCAATTCGCCCGGTGCATGAATCGCATCTTTCAGTTGGATGCTAACCGTATCTTGATTGGTTAATAGAAAATGGAAGAAGTTCTTTTGTTCTGGATCTCCTGTCATATGGACAACCGTAAAGGTGGGATCCGCAAAGTGGATTTTATAGAAACCCTGGGCATCAGATAGTTCATTTCCCTCAAAACGAAAGTATCCATCAGCACTGATGCGCGTACCCTTGAGAATCATGTACTCGCTTATAGTATTGAATTCATTCCATTGATTCAGAATATTCAAATAGGCTCTGAGGTTGGTGTCAGGCTTTTCAATATGGCCTTCAATTAGATATTGCCCTTTGCCTACAGAGGAAAGAACAAGGAAAATGCCTAGCAGAAAAATATGCTTGATGGAAGTCGATGGCAAGCATAAATCGAACGGTCGGATCATACAATCAGAATCTTGAAAGCCAAGTAAGCTTTAATATCTGAATATTCTTGAACCGATAGAAATCCAAATTCTTTACACAAGGATCGATAGCAAATTGGGGTCATCGTTGAGATACCTACCAAAGAACTTCAAGCTATTCATGCGTTGAACCAAAGGTTCAAAGTCCCTCTTCTCTTTCAGTTCTATGCCAATGACAGCAGCACCAGACTCACGTGAAGTCTTTTTGGTATACTGGAAATACGTGATGTCATCATTAGGGCCTAACACATCAGCCACAAATTCCTTCAGTGCACCTGCTCGCTGGGGAAAAACTACTACAAAGTAATGCTTCAAACCCTTGTAGAGTAAGGCCCGTTCCTTGATTTCCTCCATGCGAGAAAGATCGTTGTTACTACCGCTCACCAGACACACTACTGTTTTTCCTTGAATCTCGGCCTGAAGTTGGTGAAGGGCCGCTATACACATGGCTCCAGATGGTTCCACAACGATTGCATCTTTGTTGTATAGATCTACAATGGTTTCACAAATTCTCCCTTCATCCACAGTAATGACTTTGTCTAGGTGTTGTTGGCAGATGTTAAAATTGAGTTCCCCCACCTGTTTGACCGCTGCTCCATCTACAAAGGTGTCTATGTCATGTAGGATGATCCGTTTTCCTTCTTGAATAGATTGACGCATCGCATCTGCCCCATGGGGCTCAATCCCTATGATTTTCGTTTGGGGAGACAGTTGTTTGAGTACCGTACTCACACCTGAAGCCAAACCACCTCCTCCGACGGGCAGTAAGACATAATCTATGGGCTGGGTATACTGCTCAAGTATTTCCAACCCAATAGTTCCCTGACCTGCGATTACCATAGGATCATCAAAGGGTGGAACAAATACTTTCCCTTTTCCCGTACAAAAATCAAGGGCCTCCAGTTGAGAATCATCAAAGGTATCTCCAGTCAATACGACTTCTACCCATTCTCCTCCAAAGTACTTTACTTGATCTACCTTTTGTTTAGGTGTAGTGGAAGGCATAAAAATATGAGCGTGTATCCCAAGTATTTGACAAGCGTAGGCTACACCTTGAGCATGATTACCTGCACTGGCGCATACTACTCCTTGTTTCTTTTGAGGGGCATCGAGCGAACTAATTTTATTAAAGGCACCACGAATTTTGTAGGAGCGCACAATTTGAAGGTCTTCTCTTTTCAGCAGAATATTTGCCTCAAACTGCTGGCTTAGTCGGAAGTTCTTTGCCAAAAGGGTAGGATGAACCACCCCTTGGATATTGTACCTTGCACGTTGGACATCAGAAAGCCTGATGCCAAATGATGTTGATATTGGCTCCATTAGATCAAATTCGTTGCATTTGAGGAAGAGACTCAAGGTACTGAAAGAATGGCAAAAATAAGGGGCTTCCTGCATGAAAATCTCAACGGCTCCCTTCAAAATGTGGTAATTCTATATATTTGAAAACACAAACGTAAATCACATGTATAAGACAGATTATCTAGTAGATGAAAAACTTGCCCCCTATGTGAATTGCGTCATGGTGGCATCCAACTCTATGCCTACCTCCCATCTCAATATTCCTTTGTACGCGGATGGCTATCCCGGCATTATGTATCAGCAAACACAAAGAGGCTTCTATATTCTTCCTAGAAAAAAGAAATTATCTGAGTTATTTCTCTACGGTCAAACCCTTGATCCCATTTCTTTAGATGTCAAAGGGCCTTACCAATTCGTGGTTTTCCAGTTATACCCTTTTGCCTCCAAACACCTACTAGGCGTAGATCCCAAAGTCCTAAACGACGATTGCTTTGACCTCCTTCCCCTCCAGCATGTAGACGTGGCATCTTACTTCGAAAGGCTTTCAGCTACGCCAGACCTTAATCAGCAAATGGACATCATTTCAGACTTAATGCTGGCACTGATTGAGGAAAATAAGATCGCTCCAGACAATCATGTTCAACAGGCAATTTCCCTGATTTTAAAGAAAAAGGGGAATGTTCGATTGTCGGATTTATACGAAACCCTCCATATAACGGAACGAACCTTTGAGCGAAAATTCATGGCAGAGGTAGGCTTGACCCCCAAACAATTCTGTAAGATCATCCAGTTTCAAAACTGCTTAAATCAGCTCAATCAGGCTACATTTGATCGCTTAACTGACATAGGAATGGATAGTGGCTTTTCTGATCAATCTCATTTTACCCGCACATTCAAGAAGTATACAGGGCAAACTCCTTCCTATTATTTACAGCAAATGAGCAGCATCTGATTTTGTCGGTTTTGTTCAATTTTTCGGAGAAGGGCACCGATACCTTTGGATCATTATTCACTCATAATGATCATAGCAATGAAAGTCATCGTATTTGGAGCTACCGGAACCGTCGGTAAAGAAATCGTTCAACAAGCCCTAGAACAGGGACATCAGGTAACAGCCTTTCTTCGTTCGCCTGAAAAAATGGAGGACATCCAGCACAGTCGTTTACAAACATTCCAGGGGGATGTTTTTGATGAGGCTCAAGTAGCTGAAGCCATTAAAGGTCAGGATATTGTGATGGTGTCTTTGGGCTCAGGCAGAAGTAGAAAAAGTATTGTCCGTTCTAAGGGGACTGAGCATATCATTCAAGCCATGAAGAAGGAAGGTGTCAAGCGCCTGATATGTCAAACGACACTAGGAAACGGGGATAGCCGCGCAAACCTGGACTTTTTCTGGAAATACATCATGTTTGGCTGGTTTCTTAAGCAGGTCTACCTAGACCATGAATTACAGGAGGAATTAGTTCGCAAAAGCGGATTGGATTGGACCATCGTGCGTCCGGCTGCCTTCACGGATGGAGAACGAACAGGGGCTTATCAATCAGGCTTTGGACCTCATGTAGAAGGATTGACCCTCAAGATTTCCCGAAAGGATGTGGCTGACTTTATGCTCAAGCAAATTGGAAATCCAGCCTCCCTTTTTCAGACGCCGGGCTTGTCGTATTAAAGCATAGTAAAGAAAGCATGGAGGATATCAATCTTTGAGTAATATGGGCTTAAAGATTGATATCCATCATTTATTGGGTAAAGAATATTGATTAGTTTTCTTCAAATAAGTAGCCATGATAGGAAGATACGTTGTCATTGTACTTCTTCTGATAGCTTCCCTTTTCCTGACGTCATTTTTTAGCCGCCCTCTTTGCGATAATATTTCGGCTGGTGTCAACATGGAAGAGACAAGACACTTGGGTATGACCTACGTAATGCTGAAGGATTTTTCAGAAGGAAGGGAAGTATTCCAAGTAAACTGTAGCGCCTGTCATAGGATGCGAGGAGTTGATAATTCTTCTGATTGGTTTCAAAGAAGTTTAGAGGTGAATGGTGAAAAAAACTTTCTCGCTCTTTTCACAAAGGGGGATTCCCTAGCCCAAACCAAGGATAGGTTGCTCCATATTCATAGAAAAAGCTTTTCTCATAATAAATACCATATTCATAGGTCAAGTCTAGAAGGAGACGAGTCCAGACAGCTTTTGACCTATATAAGATTAGTCAATTCATTTTAAAGTTCCGTAATGCCCAAGCCCACAAACAAAGAAGAACTACTTTCTGCCGCTGAACAGGAATTCGATCGACTTCTTGGGTTTGTCCATTCCTTTCCTGAAGAAGTACAACTACAAGCATTCCCAGCAGGAACCATGAACCGAAACATTCGGGATGTGTTAGGCCATCTGTACCATTGGCATCTCATGTTTTTTAGGTGGCATGAAGAAGGGATGGCTGGCAAAAAACCTGATATGCCCGCCAAAGGCCACAGTTGGAAAACCACACCTGCATTGAACAAGGAAATTTGGGAAGCATGCCAGAAAGTTCCTTTGACTGAAATGGAAGATCTGCTGAAAAAAAGCCATCAAAAAATGCTTTCCATTATCCAACAATATAGTGAGGAAGAACTCTTCCAAAAGAAGCGTTACAAATGGACAGGATCTACTTCTATGGGGGCCTATTTGATCTCCTCCACCTCTAGTCATTACAATTGGGGCTACAAACTCATCAAAAAAAGCCTTAAATAATTCAGGTCATTTACCGCAGCATGCTTGGGAATTCTATTTGAACGATATTGAAACGGAACTAAAGATTTCCTCATGAAGATTGCTACCCTCTATTTGTGCTTACTATCCTTGATTTTTCTTAGCTCCTGCATGAAACCCTCTTATGTAGACATTCAGCAATTGGACTCTCCAGAGGCTTCCCTCCACCAACATTTTGGTCTGAACATCACAGGAGAAGTACATTATCAGTACTACCAAAAATATCTTCACAAGGAAGAAAGAGAACAGCTTATCCTGATCCTGTCACCCGATTCTACGAATATGAAGGGAGGGCAATTACCTCTTGATCAACAACTCATGGAGGATTTTTTATGGATTGATGGAAAAAAGTATCAGGAGGGAAGTGAAATCAGCCTTGAACAACTTCGACTTGAGTCGCAGGAACAACGAACCCAAGCGAAAGAATTTGTAAAGGATCGTTTGCCTGCCGTAAGCCATCAACAGGGTATCTGGAGCTTGGTACAGGATGACTCCACGGAAACTCTTTTCGTTTATGATCCTGCTCAGCAACTATTGTTTATAGAATCAAAGAAGTAGCTATCGCTGAAAATTCGTCTCCAAGTTTTACCTTTGGGGGAAATTTTCTTTAGATGAAAACCTACGCCATCCTCCAACATCCCGGTCACAATCGGGTGTATTACCAGCAGTCAGGCAAACTGGCCATGGCTGAACTATCGCTGATCCTGAATAAGCTCGGGGTCACACAAGAGGTCCAAGAAAGGGAGCTTGGGGGTGTGCGCTACCTAACCTTCGAATGGGCTGATTCCCTATCTGAGCAGGAATTGAAGATGATCTCAAGCTTGTCCTTCTTATTCGCCCTTTATGAATACCAACGAAAGGATGATTCTGACATACTTATCCCTGTCCAAGCTGCCTCATTTGCCTACCTCGATCCTAAAATTTCCTCTCTCCTCAAATACCGTGGAAAAACCAACGAACTCTTCACCCGCATGATGCTGAATGCAGCTCTTCTGGCTAGCGATTTTTCTTATGATGATCCCATTTGCCTGCTCGATCCGGTTGCAGGAAAAGGCACAACCCTCTACGAAGCCATGATTTATGGTTTTCATGCTTTTGGTATTGAAAGAGAAGAGAAATTTGTAGCAGAAAGCTTTCAGTTTGTCAAAAAATACATGGAAACAGAACGCTTCAAGCATCAAGCTGACAAACGTCCTGTTTGGGGGAAGACCAAGCAGGATTATATCTTCATGCAGGAAGTAAGCTATGCCACCACCAAAGAAGCCTTCAAATCCGAGGATCAACGGAAACGATGGGGAATGGTCCATGGTAAGGCGCAGGATACCGATAGATACTTCAAGGGAAAGCCCTTTCACTTGATTGTAGGAGACCTGCCTTATGGAGTCGCACATGCCAATTCCATTCACAAACGGGTTTCATCGGGTAGCAGAAACCCCTCAGAATTGGTAAATAGCAGTTTACCAGCATGGATGTCGACCCTAAAAAAGGGGGGTTGTATTGCCTTGGCTTGGAATGCCCATGTGCTGTCGAGAGCTGATTTAGGAAAAATTTTTACGGCAAGGGGGATGGAGGTTTTGAATGGCCCTCCCTTCGATCAGTTTGAACATATGGTTGACAAGGCTATCAAGCGGGATATGATCATCGCCAAAATGCCCTAGGACTCAGGCAATCCATCAAAGGAATCATATTTATCAACCTACATATTTCAATCCCTCAATTTTTCCCTTATTTTTGTCGCACACTACTAAATGTTAACAACCATGACAAACGACTTATTTTACCAACCATCTGGTAAAGTCCCTATCCTGGGAGCTACCATAGCAGCAGCTGGAACTATCTTGGCTGCCGTTATCATTGGGTACATTTATGCCCACGCCATTATTTATATTCCCTTCATTTACATCCTTTTTTTCCTGACAATTGGAGCAGGTTGGATCATGGGGCAACTACCAGAATATCTGATCAAGTTCGGTAAGATTCGCCATAAAGCGGCAGGGGTTGCTTTAGGTATATTTGGAGGGCTAGCTTTGCTTTATGTCCACTGGGCTATCTGGGTAGCGGCTATTTATGCACAAAGTGAAGGAGGTTCTATGGCAGATCCTACAGTCGCCTTGAATTTTGCCCTTGCGCCAGGCGCTCTTTGGGAAACCATGGTTGCTATCAACAAAATAGGTACCTGGGAGCTTGGTGGCGTCATCAATGGAACTTTCCTGTGGGTAATCTGGGCGATTGAAGCTATCGTGATGGTAGGTCTTTCCACGCTGAATGGACTTGGAACTGATCCTATTCCTTTTGATGAAGATTCTGATGCGTGGTCTGTCAAATTGGAGATTCCTTCTCGATACCAGATTGTAACAGAAATTCAATCCTTATTCCAAGAACTGAACAGCGGAAACTGGGAAATCTTCAAGAGCTTGGTCCCCCAAACGAATCCTGATAGGCACTACACCCGTCTGACCATGTACCATGCAGTAGATACTGACAAATACTTTATTTCTGCCACTAATATGATCCTTTCTATTTCGGATAAAGGGGAAGCAGAATGGGACGAACAAGACCTCTTTCTTCATTACAAACTAAACTCCAGCCAAGGGAGAGCATTAATCGAGCATTTTAACAATCCTCCTGCTCCAGAACCTGAGCAAACGGATGCTGCTGGAGAACCTTCCAATCCTTCCACACCCGATTTTAGCGAATTTGAGAGCTAAGGGAGTTTGGGTCATATTTAAAGAATAGCAGAGGACAATTGCGTCTTCTGCTTTTTTCATTCAGAGACGCTCTAAATCAATAGCCAAGCGAAACTTTGGTGGTTGAAATTCGTGATAAGCATACACCCTTCCGCATTTTCACACAACCATTGATCACATGAGCAACTTTTCTAACATTGGCTTTCCCATAGCCACAGAAGAACAATTGTACGAACTTGCCGAGCGCGCCTATCAACAGTCCATGCCTTATCCTTCTGAAAAAGGAACCTATTACTGTTATGCCGATCCCTCTGGGGCGGAGCTTTGGATTCAAATCAGCCAAGAAAATGAACTAATAGGGATCAATCCACACTTCAGAGGTTCATCCTCAAGAAGGGTAGGCATTACCACAAGCCTAGATCGTCCACCTAGCATCATGGACGGGGGATTTCATGCTTGGTCGGAACCCCAGGATCCTGAAAAGCCTGACACAGGTTTGTATCCCTTTGTGTTTGACTCACCTGATTATAGATTGGTCGATTTAAAGGACGTAGGAGTCGAATCACATATTCAATTGACTGGTTTTACCTTTGAATTGGGGGTTTACCAAGATGAAGAAGCCTATATGGCTCAGCAGGAGGGTAAGATTAAATATTCAGCTGAGTCCTTTATCCCCATGGGGCTTTGGGGTTCGGGAGAAGAAGGACAAGGACCAGAAGCCACTGCTATGCTGGCTGGAACCATAAAGGAAGCTGAACTTAAGACCAATATGCTCACAGGAGAGCGGTTCTACTCGATGTTGGTGGAAACACTGGGTGGGGAAATAGACCTCGTAGCCGATCCCAACATTTTCGAGATTGAACCTCTAGTTGGAGGCATCGCTATGGGTTCCTTCTGGCTTTCTGGAAAAATATAAATGAGAAGGATTCCCCTCTATTATGAAGGGAATCCTTGATTTCATCAGTTTTGAATTTTGATCTTCTTCGAGATCTGGCGCTGCCCAAATTTATAATTCAAAATGTAGATTCCTGAGTTTAAGGTGCCAACTTCAATATTTATCTGCTGAAGATTACTTTGGCTTACTCGTTGAGATTTAATTAACTGGCCATTGACTGAGTAAAGAGATAGTTTGCCTCCAGATTCTGGCGTATTGATCAGGCTAATTTGCATGCTACCTCCTGTTACAGGATTGGCGACTTTCAACTGAGTAGATTCCGATTTCAGGTCTTCCATGTTTAAGGATACCAAGGACGAATACTCAAATTGCCCATCCATATCCACTTGTCGCAAGCGATAAATCACTTCATTTCCTTCAGCTTCCAATACATTGGGATCGCTAAACTGATAGTCTTTAACCGTCGAGCTATTCCCTGCCGCTTGCACCTGCCCTATCGGGTCAAATTGTTTGCCATCAAATGACCTCTCCACATCAAAATAATGTGAATTGGTTTCGATAGCGGTTCCCCATTCTAACTTCGCAGCACTACCCGCCGCTTCTACCTGAAAGTACAGCCATTCTACGGGAAACTCTGTATTCGAGAAATTCAGCGTTACCATGGCAGAATTACTTGTAGCACCCCCATCATCCACTTCTACACTGATCATTCTAGGTTGGTCATCGTAGGTGGCAGAAGTATCATTGTAAACTATACTTTTTATGGCATTCAAATAATCGGCTATGGGCGCCTGTCCAACCAGAGAGATACTATGACCATCTCCACCTCTGTTGGCTGAGATATTCCCGTTTTCATCGAAGCTATCCCCCATTCTTAGGTATTCATCTGAACCATCTACGGGATTGATAATTTCGATCGTGGCTGAACCCATTTCAGTATCATCGTCATCTGAAATAGCAACCTCGCCAAGGATAAACTCCTGATCCGGCCCTGCTGGATAAAATTCGGTATCATAGTCTGTCCCACTATCGCTGCCATTTAGGTCAATCGTAGGGGGATTGGAACATTTCTGTATAACCAAATTGTGTAAAATGGCCCCATCTGCTCCACTAGAGGCGCCATGAGGGGTATTGTGGTACACGTGGCTGCTTCTTGTAGAGATAAACAAACCTGCTACACCTCCATTCACTTCATATACAATGCTATCAGATAGTAGAGTAGTACTATTAATGATTCCACCACCACCGCCACCACCTGGACCGTGCTGGTCAGCCGTACGAATATCGGCCCCATCACCTCCACTTACGCTCAGTGTAAGCAAGTCTGGATTGATGACACGATCGACATCTAGGAGAATCGAACCACCACCTCCTCCTCCACTGGAGCCATCGTTGATGGTGATATCTTGTGCATCTTCACCCGAAGCATTTACGGCTTGAGCTGTTTCCATATGGACGACTGGAGAAATAACCATAATGATTCCTCCCCCTGTTCCACCTGGAAAGGAAGCACCATTGTTTTGGTGGCCACCTCCACCACCTCCGCCCATAAAAAGACGGGGAACCCCATCCTCATATAGATTTTGAAGAGACAATCCTCCTCTCCCTCCTTTATCTAAATCACTCAGATTTCCAGCACTATTGGATTTCCATCCATCTCCACCCATTCCTCCTTCGCCATAGTTTCCACCACCGCCGCCACCACCATTGTGGTCATTCCCACCGCCTCCGCCATTGGCGAGCTTTCCTCTACAACCTGTGAGGGCTACCTCCACAATACCTTCCCCTTTTGCGCCCCCCATTCCTGAGCCCAAGGCACATGTATAGGTTAATGACCGACCTCGAGCAGAACCATTGAAGGAGCCCCCTTCAAATCCTTTGGCAGAAGCCACAAGGTCTGCTGCTACTCTCACCTTGTAATTAGCCGCCAAGGCAAGGACCCCCCCCTTCGTCCCATCCCAGGGTGCTGGATTCAATTCTCCAGTAATTCTAACGGAATCATATTCTGGGACACGAACCAACTGAACTGTATGGGAAGGATCATAAGTCTTGCACAACTCATGGTTCAGGGTCAGGTCATTTGAATTTTTAGCTTTGATGTAATTGAATTCGTATTCTCCTGCGGAACCCCATGAAGTTACATCTCCATATGTCGTATCATCCACCTCGGAAATGACGGCTCCCTTCATTTGAATGATCAACACCTTGTCTCCTACTGTGAAATTGGAAGCATCATCAACTGTTACATCATCTCCACTGACCGAGGTCACCTTTGCATAATCATTGATGACTCCAGAAATTTCTGGGATGCTAGAAGTAGTATAAAAAAAGAGGCCAGCAAGGAGAATCAGACCACCTGTAGCCAAGGCTGATGCCAAGGGCTTTATCTGAGTCCGGTTCGAAAGTGTAGATTTATTTTTCATTTTCTTCAGGGGAATGAACGGATAAAAAATGGCCAGGATGGAGTGTTTGTGTTCCTCAAACCTGACATAAAAGATTAATTGTTTTCTATTCTGATTTTTTTGCTCACCTTAAATGAGCTAGAGCGATAGGTCAAAACATAAATTCCACTAGGAAACTGGCTAACGTCAAGGCTAACTTCTTTCAGTTGCCCTTCTGAGACACCTTTTTCCAATAGTTGTTTGCCTCTTATGTCCCTCAGAATCATACTGCCTCCTCTTTCATCGGGATTGACAACCTTGATCTGCAGCATGCCGCCTATAGAAGGGGTTAAGAAGGTAATTTGAGGCTGATCTGATTTGATTTCTTCTAGGTTAATGGATACCAGAGAGGAATAATTGAACTGCCCATCCATATCTACCTGCTTTAGCCGATAAACAGCTTTTTCTTGACCTTCCTTCATGACATCGCCATCAATGAAAATGTAGTTCTTCTGCCTTGTGCTATTCCCTGCAGCATTAATACTACCGATAGGTAAGAAGGAACTGTTGTCGAGGGAACGCTCAATTTCGAAGTGATGAGAGTTCGTTTCGGTGGCAGTTCCCCACTCAAGCTTGATGTTTTCTTGCTGAGGAACAGCCTTGAAATACAGCCATTCTACAGGAAACGAAGGATCAATGGTACAATTGGTAAAGGACGAATTAGAGACAATTCCTCCTACTTCTCCCGGTCGGGCCCCATGAGGGGTATTTCTATGAACATTGGAAGAGTCATTGGTTCGAAATAATCCAGGTCTCCCTTCTGCAAGAGAATAAGTTAAACCCACAGGGAGTGCCTGTTTCAGTACGATGGCTCCTCCTCCGCCGCCGCCGCCTGGGCCATGCTGGTTCAGCGTATTGACATCTGCTCCATCTCCACCACTTACATCAATCGTTAGGCTAGAGGCATTCATTACATCATCTACATTCAGGAAAACTGAGCCTCCCGCTCCTCCTCCACTAGCACCATCATTGATAAAAATATCCATTGCATCTTTCCCACTTGCGTCTACGACTACTGGTGCTTCTATTCTTAATTCTGGGGCTTGAATAAATACCACACCCCCACCATTACCTCCTGGAAAGGAAGCGCCATTGTTTTGGTGTCCGCCACCTCCACCTCCGCCCATAAACATTCTGATAACGGGGTCTCCATAAACATTGGCAAGAGAAGCACCTCCCCTACCGCCTTTGTTCATATCACTCAAATTTGGAGGTGAATTAGATAACCATCCATGTCCTCCTCTTCCCCCTTTGCCGTAATTGGACCCTCCGCCTCCACCACCATTGTGGTCATTTCCACCTCCGCCACCATTGGCCAGTTTTCCAATACAGCCTGTAAGACCAATTGCAGAAATGCCCTCACCCTTGTTTCCACCAGCACCTGAGTTGAGCGCGCAGGTATAATTCATATTTCTTCCAGAGGAACTTCCGTTGAAACTTCCTCCTCTAAAGCCGGCTCCACTTACATCGATTCCGTTAAAAAGCCTAATTCTATGCTTCGCTGCTAGGGCAACGACACCTCCCGTTTGCCCATTCCAAGGCTGAGCAGTCAAGGTCCCAATCACAGAAACTGAATCGTATTCTGGTATTCGTACAACTTGTACAGCCTGAGCGAGATCGTAGGTGTTACAGGTAAATTCCTCTAGGACGAGGGTATTACCTGATATGGATTGTATTTCGCCAAACTCAGCCACTCCGGCATCCTGCCAATTTGTGACATCACCATAAGTGGAATCGTTTGCTGTACTAATTTGAGCCCCTTGCATCTGAATGAGGAGAATTCCATCACCAACAGAAAAGGCCGAAGGGTCGACAAGGACAACTGTATCCTGATTGACTCTACTTACCTGTGCATAGTCGTTGATAATACCTGATATTTCCGGAATGCTTGACGTTGTATTGAAGAGAATGATGGCTAGAATTATTGCTCCTATGCCCACCGTCAACATGCTCACAATACCCAGAGAAGGACGATTAGATAGTGTGTTTTTGTTTTCCATGGGGGAATTGATTTGACACAAATTTCCCCTATAGCGCTAGACTCAACAAGATTCAAACTCATTTAATATTTCATGCAAAATATTCAATCTATAAAATATTTAAACCCCTCATAATCAGAGATAAAAACATCTCACAATCATTCGAAACAAGAAAAATGATCAAAAAAGAAGGCTGATTCTTTCACTAGAATCAGCCTTCTTAGCCTCATAGGTCAGATATTCCCTACAATTGATGATAAAAGTCGATTTTTCTCAGGAATCTACCTATTCATTACCTGTTGAACTTGGTGCCATTCAAGAATTCCTTCATAACTGGGGCCATATTTTCTGGAATATCCTCTTCCCAAGCTTCACCTCCTACTTTGGCCAACATATTCAACTTCTGATCAATTTTTATAAAGGTTGGAATGGAAGTTATCCCGAAGCGTTTGGTCAATCCACTGTTAACCTCATTATTATCTCTCATGGCTTTGTCGACATCCACCATGATCAAAGTAGCTTCTTGAAGCGCTTCTATCATTTTGGCATCTACCAAACTTTTCTTGAAGCGTTTACATGGGCCACACCATGTCGCAGAAAAATACAGAACGGGGGTCTTTTCGTTCTCTAAAACAGTTGCAATCAAGGCATCTAGAGACTCGTTCTGGTCTTTGCCATAAAAATCGATGAAGTCTGCCGAAGTAACTGGAGAAGAAGCGGGAGCAAATCCCGTCATCAAAAGGATTACAAAGCCCAAGATGGGATACATTAAAGTTTTCATGATAGGTCTGTTTTATGTTGTTATGTAGTCAAAATACGTGATATAGTGCGGATATCCTTATGTACTGTATCTATTCCAAAGCTTCTCCCATTCCTCCTCAAGACTTCCCTCAAAAACAGGTTGATCCGCCCTGTTATACCAATAGCGTGCGTTCCAGGCATCCCCTTCTTTTCGATGCAAATAAGCATGAATATGTGCTGCTTTTTTGCCTTCCATCCCATCTACCAGATCATGGGCTTGATGCCAATCCCCTTGTTGATCGTAATACAGTGCCTGTTGAAGAACAGACCATTTTGGATCCACACTCATAACTTATGGCTTTAATCTTATTTGATGAGGGCTGGTTTTGGGTATCCTTTCAATTTCTCCTCTTGCCTCAAGGTCCAATTTAACAGATACAATATACCAGTTAACATTTCCATCAAAGGAATCGGAGAGATCCTTATTGGCCCATTCAGTAAGCTCCTTATAGGTAATTTGTCCTTCCTTTTTCAAGGTATCAAGAATATAGGAGCGTATGGCATCATATCTTCTTTTGAGGATATTTACCCCCGATTTTCCTTCTGGATGAAGGGTCAATATTTTTTCATCTTTTGACATAGGTGTGTGAATAAAATGAGCCTAGGAATACGTTAACCAACACGTGAAAGTTCACGTTGGATTTCTGTCATTCTTGCCATATGATGGTCATCATGCTCGGCGACAAAGAGGAAAAGGTCCATTGTTCTCATAGGAACCTTCAAACGGGGATGAAGGGCATGCATGAAAATTTGTCCTTCATCAAGGGAGGAAAGAAGTTGAACCGTTCTTCGCCTAGCTTTTGCAAAATCCGCGAGAAGTTTTTTGTACGAGATGTGATTATGATCCGCTTGATGGGTGAGTAGGTTGGACAAATCAGCATCTCGCAGGAAGGTTTTCCATTGTAAAATATCTTGCAAGCGACCTTGCCATAAGGGCTCCAAATCAAGCAAATGGCCTACATTCTCTTGGATAGACCATTTGTCCTGAAAACGCTTGGTTCTTACCTCCTCTGGAATGTGCTGAAGTTTATAGGCTAGGCGGATGGGTGCCCCTTCAAGCCTTTCTATGATGGCAGGGAAAAAATTTTGTTTGGAAGCGAAGTCAAATTTCCGCTCAAACCAAGGAATCTGTTTCATCTGTGTGCAATTAGGCAAGTAGTTTGATTCAGATGAAGGTAAGAGGAATTCTTGTACAGGTAAAGAGCTACATTCACTACTTAAATAATTCCCCCTGTTTCTTCCATATCGGATGGTCTAGGTTTCCAGCCGTACGAAGTTCATGCTCCAGCAACCATCTCTTTCTTTCCAATCCCCCTCCATAGCCTCTTAACTTATTGTCCTTCCCAATAACACGATGGCAAGGAATGATAATGGCGATTCGGTTACACCCATTGGCTGAGGCCATGGCGCGAATAGCATTAGGTTTTTTTAGCGCTTCGGCTTGCTCTTGATAGGAGGAGGTGGTTCCATAAGGAATATCCAAAAGTCCTTGCCAAACGGATTGTTGGAATTCAGTTCCGGGATAGTCTAAAGCTACTTCAAAGTGCTCCCTTTTGCCTTCAAAATATTCTTGCAATTCCTTTTTCCCTTGTTTGATATGTGCATTCTCCCCCACCATGATTCTTGCATGCAACAGCTTTTGGAGCTCCATAAATTCCGTCTCCAGCATCCTTCGGTCTACAAATTCTAATAAACAAAGCCCTTTTTCGGTTGCAGCCATAAACATCGGCCCCAAAGGAGTAGTGAGCCTATCCATCAAAATGACTTGAGGTTCTTTCCCCTTCTTGGGCGACTTCCCTACCAATTTTTTATAGGTATAGCCAAAACCACTCAAGGATTCATATCCACTATCGAAGGCTGTATCAGTTGCCTTTTTCCCATTCTTTAATTCCTGAAAAGCAAAATTAATGCGATACATCCGCTGATAGGCCTGGAAGGTCATCCCGTAGTTTTTATTGAACCATCTTCTGACGACCTCTGGGCTAATATCCTGATTGCGAAGATCCTGATCCGAAACTTTTTGCTTGGGCTGAGCCTTGATCATGCTAAGGGCCTTTTCCACCTGTGGGGGAGCCTGATGCGCATTCTGGGTAGGTTTACAGATTTTGCAAGGTCGATACCCATTGTCCATAGCCTCCTTGAAAGTCGTGAAGAATTCTACATTTTCTAGCTTGGGTTTTCTAGCCCGACAGGTAGGAATACAGAAAATGGAAGTAGTTTTTACCCCGACATAAAAAATCCCGACATACTCTTCCTTACGATTGACTAAGGCTTCGTAATAAGTAGAAATGGTATCTGCTTCCGTAATTCGCATGTGGGTGAATTTGATGGTTAATTGAAGATACCCAAATGTAGGCTCAAATGGCCACGCTCAGCAACCGAAAACTGGACGAGTATTTTTTTAGAAAAAAGGGCTTGTTAAGGAATTTTTTTGAAGATGTATCCTCCCTTTTCTGCCCCCCACACCTGTTGCCCATCTTCATCCCAGCCTCGATCCCAGGAAACAACTTCCCCTGCACAAAGCTTAACTTCAGAACTAGCAAAAGTCGCTCCCCTTAGGGTACTCCCACATGAATTTTCCTTCGTAGCACCCTCAAAACAGCCATTTTTTCCTTTTTTCAAATAAACGGAACACCCCTCCCTGAGCAAGAGAGAATCTGGATTGATGTTTTGAAATACCCTTAGATCATCCCAGGCGTGGATATAGGTTGAGGGATTAGGTAGGGCATAAACACGACTCTCTACCAAGCCATCTTCTGTCAAACTCAAACGATAGACACGCTGGCGATAAGGCCTGTCAATAAATCGTGTTACGGCTTGTTCTACATAGAGCCATTTGGCATCTTTTCGATTCTCCCAAATAGGATACATGACGAGGTTAATGTCGAAAAAACTAGTGTCGGATGCTGCTTGCTCCCTGCTAGAAAAAGTGCCTTGCATCAAATTGTAAACAGCATTTAGCTCTTTGTCCTTGCTATTCCGGCTTAACTTCGCTGAGGAGGAACATCCCAATACCATGGAGCCCAAGAGGACGAAAACTAAGATAGGTGTATAGACTTTCATAAAAACGGTTTTTGATGGTTTGGTAAAGTAATTTTCCCAGTATCTTCATACAAATTATTCCCTATGAAAAGGCGATTCCTTCTGCTCCTGTCCACCCTTCTACTCCTATCTTGTAACAACAAGACCCGCCAGTCTATGGACAAAGGAGAGCATGCCTTCACCAATCAACTCATCCACACCAGTAGCCCCTATTTGCTTCAGCATGCCCACAATCCAGTCAATTGGTATCCGTGGGGAGAAGAAGCCCTTGAAAAAGCCAAAAAGGAAGACAAACTCCTGATCATCAGCATCGGGTATGCAGCTTGCCATTGGTGTCATGTTATGGAGCATGAATCCTTTGAGGATACTTCTGTCGCACGCCTCATGAATGACAACTTTGTCTCCATCAAGATCGACCGAGAAGAAAGACCAGACATTGATCAAATTTACATGGATGCTGCTATGTTGATCAATCAAAGGGGAGGTTGGCCCTTAAATGCAATAGCCCTTCCAGATGGGCGCCCCATCTTTGCAGGCACTTATTATCCGACTGGAGAGTGGAAAAGAGTCCTCAATTTTTTCAAAGATGTAAGGGACAAACAACCAGAAGAAGTCGAAAAAAACGCTGAAAGCATCTCTAGGGGAATCAGCAGAATGAACTTTGCTGAATTGGCCCCCAGGCCTTCAAGCTATACGACCTCCCAAACAACTTCCCTTTACAACAGCCTGATCTCTCAAATAGATACAAAAAGAGGAGGCTTGAACAACAGAATGAAGTTTCCGATGCCTATTGTATGGCAGTATTTACTTGAACATCACTACTATTCAGGCGACCAAGAAGCATTATCGGCCGTTACAACTACCCTGAAGGAAATGTTGGATGGAGGAATTTACGATCAGCTTGGAGGAGGATTTGCCCGCTATTCTACTGATCCCAATTGGAAAGTACCCCACTTCGAGAAAATGATGTACGACAATGGACAGTTAGTCAGTCTATATGCTAAGGCTTACCAAATGACCAAAAATCCTTCTTTCAAGACGGCGGTAAAGGAAATCACCGAATGGGTAGCGCGTGAAATGACTCATAAAAATGGAGGGTTTTACTCTTCTTTAGATGCCGATAGCGATGGTGAAGAAGGGAAATTCTACGTGTGGGAAGAAAACGAAATTGACAGTCTATTAGGAGATAAATCCGAACTCTTCAAGTCCTACTACAATATCTCAGGCAGAGGGAACTGGGAAGGAAAAAACATCCTTCTCAAAAAGGAAGACTTAAAAGAAGTGGCAGCTAAGCTTAAGATCGACCTGCCAGAAGCTCAATCTAGCATAGCAGCATCTAAAGAAATTCTATTAGCGGCTAGGGACAGTCGAATCCGCCCAGGTCTGGATGATAAAATCCTGACTTCCTGGAATGCCCTTATGCTGAGGGGGTATGTGGATGCTTATCAAGCGTTGGGAGAACAAACTTATCTTGAAGCTGCCCTAAAAAACGCCTCCTTTATCCTCGAAAAGGCCAAAAGAAAAGACGGAGGGCTTAATCGTAATTTCAAGGACGAAGTATCTACCATCAATGGATTTGCAGACGATTACAGCTTGACCATAGAGGCTTTTATTGCTTTGTACCAGGCAACTTTCGATGAAAAATGGCTATTCGAGGCGGAGGCATTGATGGAATATGCCCTCACACATTTTTATGACAAGGAGACGGGAACCTTCTTCTACACCTCAGACGAAGACCCCAGTTTGATTGCCCGTTCCAGAGAAATACAAGACAATGTCATTCCTTCTTCAAATTCTTCTTTTGGAAGGGGCTTGTTTGCCCTCGGAACTTATCTCTATAAGGGTGATTACCTTGAAAAAGCTGAACAAATCCTAGCACAAGCCCTTCCTCAAATGAAAGGGGCTGGACCCTATTTCGCGAATTATGGCTTGTTACTCAATCGTTTTGTTCATACACCCTATGAAGTTGCCATGGTAGGGGATCAGGCAGCATCTTTTGCTCGTTCATGGAACGAGGAATACCATGCAGGTGTCTTTCTGCTAGGAGGCAAAGAAGAAGGCAAACTAGAACTTCTACAACATAAGCTTGTCCCTGGAGCCACCTTCATTTATGTATGCCAAGACAAAGTATGTAAACTGCCTGTAGAGGAAGTTGACAAGGCCATGGACCTAATTAAGTAGGTAAATTCGGTAGCAACAGAGAACTGTCTCCATAACTCAGAAAGCGATATCCATTTTTCATGGCTTCCTGATAAATCCTTTTCCAATCCTCTCCAACCAAGGCGGCTACGAGGAGCATTAGGGTAGTTTCGGGCATATGAAAATTCGTAATGATGCCTCTACACATTCTAAATTCATAGGACGGGAGGATGTAAATCTGCGTTTCCCCTATCCAGCGAGTGATGCCTTTTTTCTCCATCAGGTTGATGATAGCCTGTATGGCTTCTTTGGCAGAAGGCCACGATTTTTCCGCTTGGTAGGGTTCATAACTCCCCACATGAAAGGGCTGCTGACAATCCTCTACCTTCCCTTCGATAATCTTTACCCCTAGGAAATAGATACTTTCTAAAAATCGCATGGCAGTTGTTCCGACGGGAATCACGGAACCCTTTTCATCTAAAAGAAACTTCAATTGATCCAGTTGAAGGACGACTTGCTCTTCATGCATATTATGAGCGGCGACTTCTTCTTCCTTGACGGGAAGGAAGGTTCCTGCCCCAACATGCAGGGTTACCTCTGTCGTTCTAATGCCTTTGTCTTGTAAAGAGCCAAGAACTTCTTGGGTAAAATGAAGGCCAGCGGTCGGTGCGGCTACGGCTCCTTCTTGTTTGGCATAAATGGTCTGGTACTGATGAAGGTCCTTGTCGTTCGCTTCTCTGTTCAAATAGGGAGGAAGGGGTAAATTTCCGATATGTTCCAATATTTGGCTAAAGGCCATTTCACCTGTCCAACTCAATCGGACCTCATTATCAGCCTTATTAACCCAAGAGGCTCGAATAGTTTCTGCTTTCCCTTCAATTTTTAAGGGCAATTCTAAAACCTCATTCTCTTTCCAACGTTTCTTATTACCAACCACACAATGCCAACACCCCTCCTCATTTGCCTGCAAAGCCATCTGTATATCGTGTGGTTGGGTAGGAGAAAGCAATAGAATTTCTATCGTTGCTCCCGTAGCTCGCTGGAAATACATGCGTGCCTTTACTACTCGAGTATTGTTGAAAACTAATATCCCATTTTCTGGCAACTGATCTGCAAGGGAGTAAAAGCGCTCATGACGAATATCTCCCCCTTTATAGACCAACAGCTGAGAATCGTCTCTTTTTTCCAAGGGAAATTTGGCTATTCTTTCTGAAGGCAGCTCATAGTGAAAATCACTTAATCGAAGGCTTTTGAGTTCCTCGGGAACATACTGGGGAAAACGTGACATGTATTCGAATAAAAGATTCTGTTATATTTGATTATAAGAGGAGAAAGATAAACCCCTCAAATTTCTACAATTACTTTTATCAACCCTAATTTGTTTGAATGACTAAACTCGCACTCGATGCAAAATCTCTGACTGATCTAGCGATCAAAGGCCTGCAGGACCTGAAAGGAAAGAATATTGTCAGGATGGACCTCCGCGAGGTGGATGGTGCCATTACGGATTATTTTGTCATTTGTACAGGAACTTCCGACAGACACGTAAGTTCACTGGCAGAGTCTGTTATGGATGTCATCCGCGAAGAAGGTTCTGAAAAACCCATTAACAAAGAAGGTCTGACCGCAGGTGAATGGGTCCTACTTGACTATGTCAATGTAGTTGTCCACGTCTTCCAAAAAGATACAAGAGATTTTTATCGATTGGAGGCGCTGTGGGGAGATGCCAACATGGATAAGATTGAAGACCTCTAGGTCTGATTAAACCTCATATTTTGTACGCAACAATACGTGAAAGAGACAGCCAAATGGCAGTTTTGGAACCACCGTATTGTTGCGTGCTTCTTTTTTTTAGCCTTTCATCGGTTTGAGCAATCCATCAAATCCCACTGCTCTCCCCCAGAATTTCCAATCGACCAACCTCCACCAGTTCTCAGTTTCGAACAACAAGCTGTTCCTTATACAATATCAGTCTGGATGGAGCACCCCCAACTTCCCATTGGCTCAAAGGTAGTTTTAATTAAAAAAGTATCTCGAAAGGACATAATACCAGAGATTTGTAAGAATCCAGAATAGAATCCCTAGCCCAATTAAGATTTTACCATGCAATCGGCTTCTTTCATCAAAGGCAGGAAAGGACTCGCCCTTTGAATTGTTCTTTTTGGTAACGAATAGGTAAAATCCAATGAAAATACTAAGGGTCCCTGCATAAGATTCACCCATGACATAGGAAAAGGGTAAAAAAAGGTAGCCCATCCAAATAAGAGCAGAATTTGCTTTAACCGGTTTTTCAAACTCAATCTCACGTTGACGAACTTCCTCCTTAATGGAAGAAAGGGAAAAGCCAATGTTTCGCTCCTCAAGGATTTTTCCTGCGTAAACTACATTTTCGATTCCCCAATCTCTGGGGTTTTTAAGGATCTCTAACAACTCTTCGTTAGATGACTGAAACATAAAATAATCGCGGGATAAACTGGGGAAGAATTCCTCGGCTTCTTTTTCTAGGAAACGATTGAGCTCATCAACCCTAGAAATCGGTATTTTAAGAATAAACTCCTTAGCGGCCGCTTGACCTAGAAAGGTACTATCTGCTGCAGATGCAAATTTCTCTAATTTGTAAGGGATGTTCTTTTTTTTCACAAGATGGAGGAAGTCCTCTAAATCTCCCTCCGTCGGAAATACTCTGTACTGTACGAATTCTATTTTCATGGTATAGGGATAAAAAGGAATATGCACGTATGCGTACTTTTATCTTTACTTGTCTAAATAAATGTTCATCTGATCAATTCAAGCCTAGATGCTATCCTACGAACAAGGAAACAAAATACCCTCAATCAAAAAAGAGCCTTAGGTTAGTATTTCCAACTCTACCTATTCGGGAACAAATACATTTACAGCTCTCACATCGCCTTTTAAGTTTTTGGAAGAGAAAGTCGAATATTTTTCTGGACAAATGAGACACTTAACTATAAAAAAATAGGGGAACAATTACTTGTCCCCCTATGGTATCATAAAACTTATCAAGTGTCTTAGGAAAGCTTGGCCATTTTAACCAAAAGATCCGCTACACGGCTAGAGTATCCCCACTCATTGTCATACCATCCTACGACTTTTACCATATTCCCCATAACCTTGGTCATAGGGGCGTCGAAGATGTTAGAGTGTGGGTTTCCAACGATGTCAGTACTTACCAATGGATCTTCGGAGTACTCAAGAATACCTTTCATGTAAGTCTCAGAAGCTTCCTTCATAGCTGCATTTACTTCCTCAGCTGTAACAACCTTATCAAGGATGACAGTAAGGTCAGTCAAAGAACCATCTGGTACAGGCACACGAGCGGCGATTCCGTCGAGTTTTCCTTTCAATTCAGGAAGAACCAATCCTACAGCAACAGCAGCACCCGTTGTGGTGGGTACGATGTTTACTGCAGCGGCACGAGCACGACGCAGGTCAGAGTGAGGAGCGTCTTGGATACGCTGATCAGCTGTATATGCGTGGATGGTGGTCATGAAGCCACTCTGGATTCCAAATTTGTCATTCAACACCTTGGCCATAGGAGCCAAGCAGTTGGTGGTACAAGAAGCATTGGAGATTACCTTCATATCAGCTGTCAGAACGTCATCGTTCACACCTAATACTACAGTAGCATCTACTTCACCTTTTGCAGGAGCAGAGATAACTACTTTCTTGGCACCAGCATTCAGGTGAAGACCGGCTTTTTCACGGGTACGGAAGACACCAGTAGATTCAACTACTACGTCTACTCCGAGATCTCCCCAACCCAAATCTTCAGGATTTCTCTCAGAACTCGCCAAAATACGCTGGCCATTCACAGTCAGAGACTCATCATCGAAAGAAACAGTTCCCTGAAACTTTCCGTGGATAGAGTCAAATTTCAAGAGCTGAGCAAGCGTTCTGTTGTCAGTCAGATCGTTGATCTTTACGATCTCTACATCAGGTCTGTCGAGTAATGCACGAAAAACCAGGCGGCCAATACGACCAAAACCATTGATGCCGACTTTAATTGCCATAAATCTATTGTTGAGGTGAAAAAATACATGTGTTTCAGCGCGCGCAAAATAGAAAGGCGCAATTTGAAAAACAATAGAGGAGAGCGATTCAAATATACATGCTGATTATCAAGAATTTCAACAAATATTTGTCATGCAACCCCTGATTTTGATCATTGTCCTTGGTACGACAGACACTAAATTATCCCCATCATCGTTTCTAAGTGGAAAGTAAAACCAACTATTAACTTTATGACACGCAAAACTTTCGTAACAGTATGTTTGAGTATCCTGATAGCAGCCGGTCTTTCTAGCTGTAAATATCCGGAAGGGCCTTTTGTGAGCTTGCAATCTGCTACGGCCCGTGTTGCTCAGGATTGGGAAGTTGTTTCTGCAACTGATAGCGCAGGTAATGATGTTACCGACGCATGGGATGAAGCTGCATTCTCCTTCGAGGATGACAAAGAAGCCGATGTTATCCTAGAATTGCTAGAAGTACCCATTAACTACACCGGAACATGGGACCTAGACAATGATGAGACCATCTTCGAACTAGACCTTACTTCTAATACAATTATCCCAGTACCAAGAAATCTTGAATTCGAGATCCTTCGACTAACTCAGTCTGAGTTTTGGTTGAGAGATACTGGAGATTCTACTGAAATCCGCCTTGAGGTGGACTAAGGTCTACACAAGATATGCTTTTGCAATCCCGGCCCATTGGTCGGGATTTTTTTATACCTCTACTCCCCTTCTTCCTATCACTCAATTTCCCTTCTACTCAACATTTTGGGCAGTTTTTCTTAGTTTGCACAAACAAAACACCATTTGACCCTCCATATGTGGGAATACCTTCTTGAAGTTGTTTCTTCGGCTGATTTCTGGAAGTATGCTTCCATCCCTATTATCTCTGCGATTGTAGGCTGGGCTACCAATGTAATCGCCTTAAAAATGACCTTCTACCCACTTGAATTTATAGGGGTAGGCTTCATTGGCTGGCAAGGAATTATTCCTAATAAAGCTGGAGAAATGGCGGGTAAGGCGGTTGATCTCCTTACCGAGAAACTCATTACCATCGAAGATCGCTTCGAACAGATTGATCCAGAACGTGTTGCCGAAGAAATGGAACCTGCGCTCAATAGGCTATCTATTGAGATTGTAGGAGAGGTAATGGAAAAGGAAGCTCCGGTCATTTGGGAATCCGCGCCTAACCTCATCAAGAATACCATTTACCAGCGCATGTCCCTTGGCCTACCTGTAGCGGTAGAAAAGCTCATGGAAGACATAAAGGTCAATATCACCGACCTCTTCGACTTAAAAGCCATGGTGATCGAGGCCCTCGAAACCGATAGAGAACTGCTCAACCAGATATTCCTTCGGGTGGGTGACAAGGAGTTCAGGTTTATTGAACGATCTGGCCTATACTTTGGCTTCCTCTTTGGCTTGCTTCAAATGGGACTGTTCCTTTTTCTCCAACTCGGCATGGGGGTATCCCAAGAGTTAGCCGCATGGACCCTTCCTTTTGCAGGCTTATTGGTGGGATGGGCAACCAACTACTTGGCCCTAAGAATGATCTTTGTTCCTCTACGTCCTAGAAAAATCGGCATGTTTACCATCCAAGGACTCTTTATCAAAAGACAGATGGAAGTGGCAGAAGAGTATGCTAAGATCGTCGCTCAACGGATTTTGACATCGGAACAAATCTTCCAGAAAATGATCAATGGTCCTACTTCTGAACGACTTATGCATATGGTTCAGCTTCAGGTTAAAAAGGCCATTGATGAAATTGCAGGTATGTCCAAACCTCTATTCCAGCTTACCCAAGGCACCAAAAAATACGTTAAAGTCAAGAATCAGATTGCCCAACGTTTCGTCGATGAATTGCCGCGCTCCATCAAGCATATCTTCGGCTATGCTGAAGAGGCGCTGGACATAGAGCACACCTTAAAATCCCGTATGCAAGGCTTAGGACCTACAGAATTTGTCAGTTTCCTGAGACCTGTATTCCAAAAAGATGAGTGGAAATTAATCCTTGTAGGGGCCCTGCTTGGACTTGGGGCTGGAATGATGCAGATGCTACTGGTCTTTGGGGGTAGTATTATGGGCTAGGGTTTCCTATACACCCCATCTATTCATTCTCAGCGAGTTTCCTTTAACCTATCCTTGGGTTTGGTGGCTACGAAATCCTTCAAATAAAAAGGTTCAAAGGTTACAAGGTCCTCAAATTGATTCTCCTGAAGTTTAGAATTGAGCGGTTTCCCTAATGATGATGTAGAAGAAAGGACTTCTTTTAGGACCAAAGCATTAGGATGAGAAGAAAAGAGAGATTCTGCCTTAGCAGCCCCATCCCCTACAAAGATGATTTTCTCCTTACTTAATGGCTCTTGAAAGGAATGTTCGTCAAGAATGTGCGCATGAATCTCCTCCACTTTGGTCATAGAAGGGGAATAAAGGGCCGTATACACTTCCATTCTCCTTGCATCTATCATGGGAGCTACAAAGGCGTTTAATTTTCGGGCCACTTCCTCAACCTGCCATGCCAAGACTTCCAAGCTATTCAGGGACATCAAGGGTTTATCCAAGGCCATGCACAGCCCTTTCGCTGTAGATACGCCTACACGTAGACCCGTGTAAGAACCAGGTCCTTTGCTCACCGCTATTGCTGCCAAATCCGCGGGAGAAACAGACAGTTTTTGCAGGAGATCTTTAACCAACGGAAGCAATAATTTGGCGTGTAACCTACCCTTTCTGATATCCACATGCCCTAAACATTCTTCGCCTGCATACAATCCAACGGAACCCACATTTGTGGCCGTTTCCATCATAAGAATCAAGGGTCCCTGCTCTTCCTTCTGTTTCATACACCAAAGTTAGAATAATTATCTCAAACCCTAACTTGACTTTTTTCGTTAGGAGATAAGGTTCATCTTTACCCCTCGGTATCATCCCAAAGCACCCATTCTTTCGTTGAGCGGCCACCTACATCATGCACTTTCATCATTATACATTGGTTCGATTAGGAGAACTTCTTCTCCAACGCCACAAAGGTGAACGCATTCTCTCTGCCTTTTCCCAAAACAAAAATGAGCTGATACTAGAACTGGAAGGCACCTATTTACGAGTGGGATGTCATACACCACAGACTTTTCTGGTAGCCCTTCCATCCTATTCCAAGGCCCGCAAAAATGTGGTTAATCTCTTCCCTGATGCAATTGAGCTACGATTAGAAAATATTACTGTCGTCCCTTTTGAAAGGATTCTCATCATGCATTTTAGCAACCAGCATGAATTGATTTTCAAAATGCATGGCCTCAAAGCCAATATCATGCTCAGAAGAAAGGGGGAAATTATAGATGTATTTAATAAACAGAAGGAAGAAGATTGGCATTTCGAGGAGGCTGAAGGGCCCTATTCACCTGAACTGGAGTCAGAAGCTCTTGAAACAAATGAAAAAGCCATTGTTGAGCGTCTCAAAATGATTTCTCCTATTTATGAGAAATACGCTGCGAAAAGAGTGCTGTCCATGATGGAGCAGGGAAAAGATTTTCCTGAAGCTTTTCGATCATTGTTACAAGAATATAAGGACGATACCTACTTCATTGTCAAGGAAAAAGAAAAGATCAAATTCTACCTCTTCCCTCCCTCCCCAGACCTTCCTCAACAAAGGATCAAAGGAGTCGAACAAGCTCTCCAACAATGGCTCAAGTACACTTTCCAGCAAAGCTCCTATAAAATTCAGTTCAAAGCAGTAGACAGGGAAATCTCCAAACCTCTTAAAAAGTATAAAAAGGTCTACGAATCCTATCTCAAAAATATTGAGCAACTCGAAAACGAGCGAAATCCAGAAGAAATCGGGCACATCATCATGGCCAACCTACACGCCATGGAAGCCAACGCCAAAAAAGTTAGCCTCTTTGACTTCTACAAGGATGAGACCATTACGATCAAACTGGACCCAAAACTGAATCCACAGGAAAATGCCAAAAGGTATTACGACAAACACAAAACCCGCCGGTCGAGGCTACTTTATTTAAAGGAACAACTAGAGGATATTGAGAATAAGTTCCTTCAGGCGGAGGAAGATTATGAAGCCTTTCGGCAATTGCCCCATCCTGCTGATATTGAATTTGGCCAAATGGGCTTTGACCCCATAGAGCTCAAAAACATGAAGACCTTTAACAAGAGGTTTCGAAGAGAGATGAAGGAAGCGGAAGTTGAAAAATCCCCGTTCAGACACTTCAAAAAATCTGGCTATGAGATATTTGTAGGGAAAAATGCCAGAAACAATGACGAGCTGAGCTTTAAATTTGCGAACAAAAACGATACTTGGCTGCACGCCAAAGATGTAAGTGGATCTCATGTAGTGATCAGGCACAGAGCAGGAAAAGACCTTCCAGAGGAGGTACTTGAATATGCTGCTCAGTTAGCCGCCTTCTATTCTAAAAGGAAAACGGACACCTTAGTCCCTGTCCTTTACACTCCTAGAAAATACATTCGCAAAAGAAAGGGCGATCCCCCTGGTATGGTAGCCGTTGACCGAGAGCGCGTAATCATGGTAGAGCCTGTTCGGGAATAGACAAATCCCGAATTCAAATTTTCCTCTAAAACATCGTTATCTTTTATGAAGGCATGCTCATGTGTTGATTGAGTTGCCCTATCTCCGACTCATGGAGAAATCACATAAAGCAATACACGATGAACGCTAAACCAACCATTCTCTTTGCCCTCTTATTACTTCCGTTCACCCTTTTGGCACAAGACGTCAATTGGTACAAAGGAACATGGGTTTCCAGCAGTTCCAGAAATATCTTCCAGAAAGTTGAGATTTCTACTGGAAGCCAAGCAGGTCAATTAAAGGCTGTTTTTCATGATATATGCCCCGGTCAGAAGCATCCTTGTAACATTATTTCCAAGCAAGTCAAAGTCGTCAAAAAAGCCGATGGAGTCGTCTTGACCACCAAATTTGTGATCGCCAAGTCCAACAAAGGCTATAGAATGACCATTATGCCAAGGGGCAATTCAGGACTTTTGATGATCGAGACACAAATCGTCAATACCCAAACTCAGGAGAAGTCCAATAAGACCTTGACCTTTTCTAGAAAAAGTAAATCTGTGGTTCCTACCCCCAAAGAATTTGTTATCACAGGTGAAAAAATTGAGTTGCCTGATAACAGTCCAGGGCCCAAGCCAAGACCCTCCACCTCTGTTAAGAAAGGGAAATCTAATAGCAAGACGGGATCAATCCCTTCCAAAAATCCCAGACCCAACTACTCCAAACCATCCAAAGTAATCTTACCTAACTGCAAAGACTGCCATCTATATAGGGTATACCTTAGCGGAGGAAAGACAAAAGAAGTGATCAAGCCCGTTCTGGATTCACAAAAACGAGGAGTAGCTAAAATTCCTGCCCTTCCTCCAGGTACATATCGTGTGCAGGTTATTTGGGCTGGAAAAATGGACATGCCGGGCAATCCTCCTTATGAATCAAGATCTTTGAAAGCCGTTTCTGGCCGTTCGACTACCCTAACCCTCAACAATAAGTAAAGAAGCATGAAACATATTCTTCTATCCCTCCTCCTAATAGGTTGTTTTACAGCCAAAGGAGCTGAATTCATCATGCTCTACAATGCTGACAATGGATTCACACGAACCTTTAATGTCAACGGAAAAAGCACCCCAGGAACGAAAGTCGACGAGGGATATCGCAGCACAAGGTTCCATGAATTCCATGTGTTTCAGGTAAAGGATGAAAACGGTAAATGGAGACGATACCTTGTGCGGAATACCAAAGTTGGGAAAAACTTTTCCAAATCGAATCGAGTCGTCATCAATAAAATCAATGACAATGGAACCCTAGGGGAAAAAGTCGATGATAGAAAAAAACTATTCGAATACGCTCTCCCTTTCCGTGCTTCTCAAGGGAGCAGTTTTCGCATCATGACCCTCAGAAAGATGAACAATGGAAAATGGGCCTACGAAGTGAAACAGCTTACCAAGGAAGGAAAGATGGGGTATTCTACCCAAAAAGGAACCAGAGGAGACTACGACCAATTTCACTTTTTCAGAACCAAAGATCAGACGACCTACTTGCTCGCATACAAAACCTCTACGGGTTCTGCGATGACCATCCCACTTACCGCTGGCGGAAAATTCATAGAGGCCAAAAAGAAATATTTCACCCTCACTCGACGCATGACCAGTCTGGATACCTATCAAATGGGACAGTATCTATATCTGATCTCTATGGATAAGAATAATGGAAAAACTGAAATACGAAGATTCGGAAATGGGACCTTCAAGGATCTCAGATTTAGCAAGGACTTTAAAAAGGGATGGACCATGGCCAAGCCATTCTACAATGGGAGAAGCCTTCATTTGATGTTTAAAAACGAATTAGACAATAGGGTGCTTCACCGTAAGATCAAAGCTGATGGAGACTTAGGGGAAATTACCTTTGAAACCAAAAATTGGTTGAGAGGATGGACAGAAGTCATTCGATTTAGAACCCCCCACCAAGGTCCACATACAAAGAGGAATTGTTATGGCCCACAGAATGGGACCTTTCCGACCCCTACCAAAAAAGCTTCATTGATTGTCTTCTACAATGATGATCCTGACTTTGTCCGTTTGCTTCAACAAGCCTACGTTCAAGAAGAGGAGATGATCAAAGGCTATAGCAAATCGGTTTTGCTCACCAATGTCCCTTATGGGAAAGACCTTCCTCAACCTGATGTAAAAGCTGCTGCCACCGAGTTCAACTTATACCGCTACCTTATTCAGCTCGCCTCAGAAGGTTATTATATTGACGTGTTTATCATCACCCATGGCAGTCGATATGGCATCAGCCTTCAAAAGAGTAGCAATCACGGAAAAAACCCAAAACTAAACTGGAAAACAGATGGACTCGTAACCGCAAATGACCTAACCAAGGCTTTGTGTCCGATAAGAGGCTATAGAAAATTTCCTATCAGGATGGTTTTCCAAACCAATTGCTGGGGTTCCAATATGAACATTGCCTGGCGAGATGCTGGGGCAAAGGCGGTATTCGGTGCTCGATACATCAACTATTATGCTGGAACAATTGGGGGATTCCTCAAAAAGTGGAAGGGGGGATCTACCATTAAGGCTAGTGCCACCTACGGAAAGGAGTCAACTATGAAGGCGACCCACACCTTCTTCGAAACAACTAGCACCCTGACAAGGATCGATTGGGGAGGAAAAAACTGTAAAACGACCAAAGTTCTTGACCATGACGGCTCTTGCCCTTACCGCTATTGGGATAAGGTATGGCATCATCATCGAGATCAATATTATACCAGTTGGAAAGGTTACACCAACATCGTAGAATCTTCACGATTCTTCTTTTTGGGAAATCAAAAAATGACATTCATGATCAAACCTAACTGGTAAACAGAGACTTAAATCCTTATTTAACGCGGAATGGACTTGATAATCCATTCCGCTTTTATTTTAATTCAATGAAACTTACATTCAGGCAGATATCACATTTTCTTAATTGGTCAATTCATATGTAATAATTTGCAAAACGACTATACCTACTTAGCCCTTCTACCATGCAATTGAAATTGCTCATTCTTACTATTATTCTGTTTATCCCACTCTGTAAACTTGCCCAGACCGGAGAATGGTATGTAGATACCTGGGTTCCGATGGACTCTCTCAATCCTTTCTCCAAAATCACCATTTCGTATATCAAAGGAGATCCCTATGCGGATATCTCATTTTTCATTCCCTGCACAAAGGATAAGGAGGGTTGTTTGTTAGGCAAACGTAAGGCTGATCCAGTTAATGAAGCAGGCCAAATACATTTTTACACAGGGATTACCAACCCTGAAAAGAATGAGTTTTACAAGCTTTACCTCAAGCCCACGGGTAAGTATGATGTCATGATGCTACAAAGCCAGGTCGCGAATACATTGACCAAAAAGGTAGACCAACTGTCCTATTTTTACCACCGAGAAGGGAGCAAAGTAGAAGTAGCACCAGTAGCTGTGGCTGCTGGCATCAAGAAAGAGCCTGTTGAACCCAAAAGAAAGGTCAAGAAAGAACGAGAAAGCCGATCCAAAAGGAAAAAGGAACGCAAACCAAAAAGGACAAGACCTTCGACAATTCCTTCCGTAAAAAATGCTTCCTTGGCCAGTAAGGTCTTTTTACCTAGGTGCAGAGAGTGCAATATGATTCTATTGCTCATTAGCAATCACAAATATCAAAAGACGATTAAGCCGATTGTAGATGAATTTGGCCAACCTGTATGTATTCTTCCCCCATTGCCTCCAGGAAAATATAATATAAAAGTCATATGGAATGGGAAGCTAGATATTGCCAAAAGACCTCCCTATAGAGGCATGAAATATGTCGCCAGATCCGGTATGCGAACGGACGTTACATTAAGCAGACAATAAGCATACATCATAATATTACTGCCGAGCTATAATTTCCACTTTCTGGAATGGGTATTGCGTAGGAAATGTTTAGGGATTTTTAAAATTCCAGGATTTACCCAGACAATTCATGAAATGGCCAAGTCAAATTAAGCATGATACGCGCCTTTCTAATTTTCACAATCATTCTTCTTCCCAACTTGACCTTTGCTACCAAAAGGTGGTCAGGTCTACAAGCTATGATGATCCATGCACATGTAGGTGTGGAGTGGAATGGTCGTATTGGAACCATTCAAAAAAGAAAACTCAAGGATGACATCCTTTCCTTTCGTATAAAGTTTTCAGGCGGGAAATCCATTGACATATCTGGCAAGGTTGAAAAGGACATTTTCCAGGGAAACATTCAAGGTCAAAAGCTCTCCTTTGTCTTCAATCCTGATGGCAGCGCAAAAGGCTATTCCTTTGACGGAAAAAGCTTCCATCTCATACCAGGAAAAAGTATCTCCTTTGAAGATATCAAGGAAAAAATGCTCAGGATGGGTTGCTACGGCAATGTCTTGGCCCTTGAAGAGAAAAATCCTATCCCCATTGCCGAAACAGAAGCTATTTTCTTTTGGGTAAATTCCACAGGAACCTTTGCAGAAGCTGCCTATGTCTTCCCCGTCAATTTCTTCCATCCCATTTATGGTCCGCAGAAGCGTATTCGAAACCTTCTCTTCAAAAAAATAAATGACAAATGGCGCGTTTGGGAAGATAACCGCAATTATCATTAAGGATCTCTTTCTCCTTCCCTTCCCCCCTAACATGTGTGAAAAGGCTAATGATTTCTTAACAGCTACAGCTATCGATTTGTGTTACTTTAGGCAGGGCCTCACCCATCAAATTGACAATCAACTTTTCACTCCAATAATCAAAAACTACTCGACGTTATGGCAAGTTTAGTTAGATCATTTACCCTTGCAAATGAATCAGGAACAGTTACCGGTGGCATGGATGGTGTAGCTGCCAACCTACACCTTGGAGGCGGAGGAGCAGAAGGAGACCTTGTTCTAAAAAACGAAGAAGGACAGCAGACCATCCATATTGATGGCGGGGACGGCAACCTGAACGCTGGCGGAAACGGAAGCAACGCTGACGTTCGCCTGATGAATGATGAAGGAGGACTTACTATCCATCTAGATGGTGGCAATGGAAACGGCATCTACGGAGGAAATGGTACCGAAGGAGATATTGACCTCTTAAATAAAGGGGGATACACAACCGTTCACCTTGACGGAGGCAATGGAAATGCGGTTTTAGGAGGAAATGGGAGCAATGGAGACCTCAGAATGGTCAATGCAGAAGGTCAATTGACCGCACATCTAGACGCCGAAACTGGAGACCTCATTCTCAACGGAATTAGCCTCAATGACATCCTCAGTCAGGTTGAGGAATTAAAGGCTCAGGTACAACGTCAGGCTCAAATCATCAATGATCTGACCAGCAGAGCCTAATTTTATTTGAAATAATAATGAGTAGCACCTGTCTCATGGCAGGTGTTTTTTAATTGTAGAAACTCCAATTTACCCCAAAGGTAATGGCCCGCTCCAACATAGGATAGAAGGGTGTGGTGAAATATCCATTCGTAAATACGCCTTCAGTCGCCTGCTGTACCCTTCCCCATAGATAAACTCCCCTCAACTTAATGGCTGCGTAAGCCCCTATGTTTACAAAGGGACTCATCTCATAATTGGTAGCAAAATACTCGGAAGAAATTGGGTCTAAGGTTTGGCCTGCGAAGGGTCCGAAATAATGGGCATCAAGCCCAATTCTAAATTGCTCTCCGAAACTTATATTTTTGTTTTCATAATAGAGAAAGGACTTCCCGTACCAATTGGGAGCTGACTGTTCCTGTAGCCGAGTTTGGAGATTATCCGCAGCAGCAGTTTCAAATTGATACGTAAAATTGGTTTCGAAGTAAAATTTTCGCCAAAATCTCAGACGAAAGGCCGTTTCTATCCCCAGCCAATTGAAGGAATTCTCATTGTCCTGAACGACCTGAAAGGCCTGGTCATAATAAATCGGATTGTCTACCCTACTTAGAAATCCTCTTACCTTCAAGTACATAGGGACCAACGTATCCTGCAAACCCAATTTCACCGGAAAATCATAGCGAAGAGATACATCAGCATGGGTGAGTAACTGGTTGCCAAGGCTGGGATTAGGTATGTAAGCATTGCCAGAATCCCCCACAAAGAAGGCCTGAAACATAGAGGGATTCATGTCCCTTAGCATAAAACTGCCCTGTAGACTCACAGGACGATATAGGGCGAGGGAGTCAGGTTTGGGAATTTCATTGGCCGTATCCTTCCTAGCGAAACGAGGATGAATTTTATACAAAGGAACTTGCGCCCACGGCTGTAAATCTGCTGTAATGTTAATGTCTCTTTCTGCTGAAAACCTGTCGGATATGCGCTGTCGGATATGCCCTTTCACAATCCCAATAGGAAATACTATACTCCCATTCACAATCTGGTCCGTGCTATTTTGGGTTGCTAAGGTAGTGTCCTTGACAAATTGCAGCACTTGATAATTGATTCCTCCATTCAGGTTTACTTGAAAGCCCCCCCTTGTTTGTAGGGAGTAACTGAGGAGTCCCGCAATATTAAATCTCCTGCTTAACCAGTTCTCATAAATATCTGTCGAATCAGTTGCGAGAGTGGGATAAACAGGAATGAGGTTACTACTCAGCGCAGAGACACCAATAGATTCATCTGCAAAGGTCATCCTACTCGTTTCCCAAAGAATCTTATTCCTGAGTGTCAGTCGGTTTTTGATTTTGGCACTATCGGATTCTGGAATGAGATCATAAAAATGGTCTAGATAGCCTTGTATAAAGCGATTCTGCCTAAGAGCGGAAGCCAATAAAGGCGCCTGCGTTCCCTTAAAAAACAGGGAGTTATATTCCACATTATCGGTTCGACCGGTATAAATCGAAAACAAAACAGAAGAGTCCTTGATCAAATCCCCTTCCCGAAAGACATAATTGGCATTGTTTGTATCTCTAGGTACCCCTCCATTGATCCCATCACTAAACTGATTGTAGGTAACAACTCCATATGCATGGTATCGATCATTGAACCCATGGTAGTTGCTCGAAAGATAGAGATTCACGTGGTCTGTCAGCATTTCCCTGTAAGCCGATTCTGAGAGCATCCTTTGAATGAAAAAAGTCCCATTCCAATTGGGTGTAATGTTCCTGGAAACAGTTACATCTGTTACCTGCAAGCGATCTGGCCCCTGCATGTATTGCACATTGACATAGGGAGTCTTGGTATCGTAAAATTTGGCTTTGTGCTCAGCATCAATCATATAATGCTGATATTTATTCAGAATAGGGTCTCGGTAAACATCCAGGAGGAGATACTGCTCCTTAATTCCGTCTCGCCAAATCTGATAAGGTTTGCCCGTTTGCCCAAGACTTTGAACAAAGCCCTCGACCACATGGAGTTCATCATACAAATGTTGATTATCTAACCTTCTTTGAACAGGAAATTGAAAGGGAAGATGCTCAAAAAAGGCCTGCCGATCATAGGACTTCACATCAGGCTTGATGTCTTTCTTTTTTAGGGAGGAATCCCTTCTAGTGGAATCTAAGGACAAATTAATCCCCTGAAAACCTGGATCATCCGGGAAGTTTACCTGATCCCCATCTCGCCCGGTCAATACCTGAGCCTGAAGAGGAAAAATCATTCCCCCTAGGATGAGTAACAAAGATATTCTTCTGGCAAATAGGTACATGAAGGCTAACATTCCATCAAAAGTGGCCACAATTTGGGGAAAAGGTTGCTTCCACGGAAATGGAATTCTTAATAAGAGACTGTTTAGGGCTATCATGTTTAGTTTACAGGCAGGATGTTAAGGTTCTGAGGCAGTATTTTTTTTAAACTTTAGTGGAGCTAAGGTGAGAAAAAATGAAAACTCAGGTTCTTGAAAGACAACTGTAAACAAGAAGTATAAATCTTAAACCGTCTCTGAATGAAATTTGCCTCCAATTTTTCAGAAAATGGAGGCGTCCTTTAGCTATAAAATCTAAGGTTATTAGCGATCCAACTCCTTGATAAGGGTCAGAAACATATCCGTCAGCTTAGGTTCGGCCTGATTGGCAATCTCAATGACCTCATCCAAGGAGAACTCTCGTAGGTTGTCAGGATCACATTCATCAGTGATAACTGAAATCGCACATACACAGAGGTCCATATGACGGGCCACCAATACCTCGGGAACAGTTGACATCCCAACTAAATCGGCCCCGATGATTCCCAGGAATCTGTATTCAGCTGGAGTTTCTAAATTGGGGCCAGTAACTGCTGCATATACTCCCTTATGGATGGCATATCCCTTCTCTTTCCCAACTTTCAGGGCCTTTTCGACCAAACTTCTATCGTAGGGCTTGCTCATGTCTGGAAAACGAGGCCCAAGCTCGTTCAGGTTAGGTCCAATGAGAGGATTGGAAGTTTGTAAGTTGATATGATCATGAATCACAACCAAGTCCCCATTTTTGTAACTGAGGTTAACGCCACCAGCAGCTCCAGATAAGAAGAGGGTATGGATTCCCAATAGCTTCATCACACGAATTGGGAAGGTAATTTCATGCATTTGGTATCCTTCATAGTAGTGCATCCTACCTTGCATGGCTACCACACGCTTCCCTCCCAGCTTCCCAAAAATTAATTTCCCGAAATGGCTTTCTACGGTGGAAATGGGAAAATGAGGTATAAAATTATAGGGAATGACCTTCTCTTGATCGATTTGTTCACTCAAGGCACCTAGTCCAGTTCCTAAAATGATCCCGATCTCTGGATCCTCTCCTTTATATTGTCTGCGAATAAAATCTAGCGCTTCTTGTAATTCTTTCATGTTGGGAAAAATAAGGGTGGAACATGGCGAGTACAATCGCCCAACTCCTATGACCAGGCATAGTCAAATCGGTCCATTTCCTCCACACATTTCTGCAAAAGGTCAATGGAAGCCTGTATATCAACTTTGTGGCATATCTCAACCACAGAGTGGATATGCCTTGTAGGAATGGAAACACAACCTGCTATAGCGCCATCTCCTCCTCTTTGAACCATGGCAGTATCAGTGCCTCCTCCGGTCAGGATTTCTCGCTGATGAGGAATACTGTACTTTTCAGCTAAAGACTCCATGAAGCGGACCATTCTGCTGTCAGTTACCACGGAAGAATCCATGATCTTTACAGCTGTCCCCTTTCCTAGTTGGGTAATGTATTCATGCTCAGCAGCGGATGGTAGGTCATTGGCGATAGTGGTATCCAATCCAAATCCAAAATCGGGATTGATTTGTCTCGCAGCAATTTGTGCCCCCCTTAGCCCAATTTCTTCTTGCACCGTGAAGACTGCATAGAAATCATAAGCTGGTTGGCTCATTTTCTTGAGTACTTCAATCAAGATAAAAACAGAAATTCGGTTGTCTAGCGACTTGGTTGACACACAATCGCCTAGTTCGATAAAGTCCCTTTCACGGGTAACCTTATCCCCTACACGAATGATGTCCTTTACCCTATTGCCAGGCATTCCAAAATCAATAAAGTAGTCCTGTTTTTTAGGCGCCTTATTTCTTTCCTCTGCTGTCATCAGGTGAATAGGCTTAGATCCCATCACACCAACCAGATCTTCTTTTCCATGTACAATTACGCGTTGAGCGGTAAATGTCTTAGGATCGAAGCCTCCCAATGTATGGAAACGAGCAAAACCCTGTTTGTCAATATGTGTAATGATAAAGGAGATTTCATCCATGTGAGCGGCCACCATTACTTTTTTAGGAGCTTTCCCCTTTTTTACAGCAATGATATTGCCCATGTTATCTAGGCTGCACTCGTCTACCAGCCCTTCAATTTCCTTAAGAATCATTTGACGTACAGGTTCTTCTCCCCCTGGAGGTCCAGGAACTAGACAGAGTTGCTTCAGCAAGTCGATATTTAATGCCATTGAAAAAAATTTAGGTAGGGAAATTAATAGGAATAAGCAGGAAATGAAACCGCAAGCAGATGAATTCAATTATTTAGCTTACATCTCATACAGATTCTTTCGGAAACGGGAAACTTTATCTTAGAAGGCTCAAAGGCTCCATAATACTCCATATTTTTCTGTAATTTCCGCCTTGAATAACGTTTTGACCATAAGAGACTTAAGCAAAGGAACTTGGATTTTCCTGTAATTTGGTAGGAAGATGTCCATTTCTATAAAGCTCCTTGCATCATGATGATTCATGGGAGAGTCAACTTCACATTACACAACAGCAAATAAGATGGAAAAGACAGCAACATCAGCTTTTCGCCTAACGGGAGGAATGATGCTGATTACGATGGGGATTTGTGTATGGATGTCATCCTGTTCCGTTTTGGGAGGAGGATCAGGAAGGAATCCGGATTTTGTCATTGACTCCCTTAACCACGTTTTACAAGCTGAGATTAGGCTCAATAGGAAATACCAAAGTTATATCAACCAGATTCTTCCCAAAATTGACAAGAGCTTAAAGGCCAATGAACTTACCGCTATCAATGAGCCAGAACCAGGAGATTTCATGGCTCACCGCAGATATCCGGACAAAGTAGCCCAAGTGAAAAAGGGAAGGGTCATTCCCATGACGGAAAAGGAGGTAGAGTTTCAGATTGGGAGTTCCGAACTCAGTCCCACCCTACGCCAAAGACTTGAACTCATGGCGGATAGCCTTAAAAACTCCTCTAAATACTTGATTTTGGTAGAAGGGCATGCCGATGAAAACGAAGCACAAAACCGTCCCGATGTCATCGATTCGTGGGAGTTAAGTACGGCAAGAGCCAATGCTGTAGCCAGATTTCTGGCAGCACGAGGTGTCTACCCCCACATGATTGCCGCGACAGGAAGAGGGAATTTTAAGCCCAAAATTGCCTATCGTTCCGGAGAGATCAATGCCATCAACAGAAGAGTGGATATTTACCTTCAGAGCACCAATGATGCTGATTAACATGAGAACAAACGAAAATCATGCTATTTCTTTGGCATTTAGCAAAATAAATAAATGGAAAAAGGCTGACCTTGACCTAAAAATATTCTAGATTTGCGGCTTATGAACACGGGTTGGCAAACGATAGCAACTTCCATCATTCGGGCACGTATTCCGATCCTCATTGTAATTGGTCTTGTAACGTTCTTCATGTATACCCAAAGGGGTACAGAATTAGTTCAAGCCTTTTCACAATTGATCCTCACGGATGACCCCGTTTTGGAAGGGTACGAAAAACTTCAACAGCACTTTGGCGACGATGCCAATGTAGTTGTGGTTTCAATGGATGCAGACTTCACAAAGCTGGATGTCTACAATTCCCTCTATGATTTGACAGAAGAGCTGGAAGATGGTGATGCCATCAGATCAGTTGTAAGCTTAACAAAGCTTTACGATATCGAACGTGTAGACTCTCCTGCCAGCTTTAGATTAACTCCACTCGTTTCCCGCCGCCCTGAATCCCAACAAGAACTTGATAGCCTAACCAATCGCCTGAGAAATCTGGCTTTCTATGATGGTCTCCTTCAAAACGATTCGGCCAAAACCACCCTAATGGCCATTTCATTGGACCCCGATCGTATGAATACCGACGAAAAGGTAGCGATTGTAAATGGCATGAAAGGTCCTATTGAGGAGTTTTCCAAAGAATATGGTGTCAAAGTAAGATATGCTGGGCTTCCTATCATTCGAGCCACCTTCCATGAAAGTGTACGAGACGAATTGGTTCTCTTCCTCGGAATTGCCTTGATCATTACGGCCATTACCCTTTTGTTATTCTTCCGCTCCCTTTATACCATGATCTTCCCGATGCTGGTAGTAGGCTGTGTGATTATCTTCTCAATTGGACTCATCGGCATATTTGGCTTCAAAATTAGCTTGATCACAGGTATCATCCCCGCATTGATTACGGTTATCACCATCCCCAATAGCGTTTACCTGATCACCAAATACCACATAGAATACCTCCGCACCAGAAACAAAATGAAATCATTGATTCTGGTGGTTGAGAAAATTGGGATTGTAACCGTTATGACCAATGCAACTACTGCCATTGGTTTTGGCGTATTGGCGATTACAGATGTAGCTCCTCTGAGAGAATTTGGTATCGTAGCGAGTTTGAGTGTCGTAGCTGCTTTCTTTATTTCTCTCCTTCTGATCCCAATCGTATTTAGCTTTTTACCTCCCCCCACTCCAGGTCAAACCAAACACCTTCAACGCAAGGGCCTGGCCATCGCCATTGGATCGCTTGACAAAATTGCCAAAAATAGAAGATGGAGTGTATTTAATACTGTCCTCCTTCTTTTGGCTCTTTCCATTTATGGAATGACACTGGTAGAACCCGTCGCCTACATGGCTGATGATATTCCTCAGACAAGTAATGTGGTTTCTGACTTAAAATATATCGAAGACGAATTCAACGGTGCCTTCCCCATTGAAATCCTGATTGACACAAAGAAACCACGACAGGTTACGAAGAGACGCATTCTCCAGAAGCTCTCTCAATTTCAAGATAGCCTTCACACCTATAATGATATCTCCAGAAGTATCAGCGTCGCTGACTTCGCAAAATTCTTCCGCCAAGCCTTCTTTGAAGGAGGTAGAGAGGAATATGATCTGCCGACTAGAAATGAATACAACTTCATTGCAGATTATGTCAGGAATACTGGGCTATTTGAAGAATTGACCTTCTCCAAAAACCTAACTGACTCCACCTTCCAAATTACCCGTGTCTCTGCTTCTGTAAGAGATATAGGATCGCTCAAGATGGATGAGCTGGTTGATTCGGTACAAAAGGACCTAGATGCGGTCTTTCCTCCAGAAAAATACGATACCTATGTTACGGGTACGACTCGAATCTTCGTGAAAGCCAATGAGCAGCTGGTAGGAAATCTCCTTCAGTCCTTGGCCTTAGCCTTTGGTATCATTGCCATTCTAATGGGAGTTTTGTTTCAATCTTTCCGAATGGTGATCATTTCTCTCATCCCTAACCTTCTTCCCTTACTGATGGTAGCAGGCGTCATGGGATTTGCAGGTATTGCCTTGAAACCAAGTACAGCTCTCGTATTTGGAGTCGCCTTTGGCATTGCAGTAGATGACTCGATTCACTTCCTGGCCCGATACAGGCTAGCACGTAACATGGGAGATCCCATTCGTGCAGCGGTATCAAACTCCTTCAAGGATACAGGAGTGAGTATGATATATACCTCGTTAATCCTTTTTGCTGGCTTCGTTTCCTTTACCGCATCAAACTTCGGCGGCACTCAGGCTCTTGGATTGCTCACCTCCATGACACTTGGTATTGCCATGTTTAGCAACCTTATTTTCTTGCCTGTCTTGTTGATCACATTTGATAGAGAGAAGAAGCCAGATAGCTTCCCCACTTTTGGCAAGAATAAAGAAGCAGAAGCTTAATTACTGAGCTAAAGGGCTGTAGGTATCATTAATAGCTACGAAAAACGTCTTTCCTCATGACAGAAGCTTTCATAGAATCCTTTCTTTTCAAACTGGAAAACCAGCAAGGAGAAGAACTGGTCAATGGCCAATCACTATCCGCAGATTTCCAGCAAGTCAATCCACAATTGTTCCATGTGATTCATGAGGGCAAATCCTATGACATTTTCGTCCATAAGATTGACCAAGATGCCAAGACGGTTGAGTTGAGTATCAATGGCAAAAAAGGTCAGGTCAAATTGGTTTCCCGAATTGAAAGAATGCTCAAGCAGTTAGGGATGGAAAACGCCCTGGTAAAGAAAATGGATAGCCTAAAGGCTCCTATGCCTGGTTTGATTCACTCCGTTTCTGTTGAAGTGGGCCAGGAAGTCCTAAAAGGCGAACCTCTCTTAATTCTAGAGGCCATGAAAATGGAAAATGTCATCAAATCGCCTGGTGATGGAGTAGTCAAGGAAATTTTGGTTCAGCCCAAGGCATCGGTAGAAAAAGGGGAGCTACTCATCAGTTTCGCTTAGATCTAAGAGACTGTTTAAGATTATACTTCTTGTTTACAGTTATCTTTCAAGAAGCTGAGTGTGCATTTTGTTCTCACCTTCGCCCCAGCTGTTAAAACAAAGACATTTGACCGGCGCTTTCGTCAGGAATACCAGGGATAGTCAATCCCAAGCCAAACTCCTTGTTAAGCCCTTCGATCATATACTTACCATAGTCAGAAGCCTTCGGATCTTCAGGCTCGTGAGGGAAGATGTATAATTCCTCCAATCCATTATCTACCCAAAGGGCTAGTCTTTCTAACCACTGATCGAAGCGATTGTAATCGGTTGGATGGAGTGAATTTCCAACCAGGCGGATCATGGCGGTCTTGTTCGTCAGGTCAGTATGAAGGACATCTCTTCGGCCTGAAACGTCGGTAGTAACCATTCCAAATCCCTTGGAAGAAAGGATATCCAGTACCTCTGGGAACGTTTGCTGCTCCTCAAACCAATCTGGATGGCGAAACTCAAAGGAAATGGGCACATCTTCAGGCCATTTTCTGACAAAATCCTTCAGATTTTCCATCTGAGAAGGGCCGAAAGATTCATGCATCTGCACAAAACTACATCCCATTTTGTCTCCAAATAGCCGAATTGCTTCCACAAACATCTCAATCTCTGTATCGCTATTGATCATTTTCCTGTAGTGGGAAATCGTTTGGGGAATCTTAGGACAAAACACAAAGCCCTCTGCTGCCTGATCAACCCATTTTTCTACCTGCTCCATCTTCGGAATGCGGTAATGGGTAGTATTCAGTTCAATCGTATTGAAGGATTGAGAATAGAAATGCAGGTAATCTGCTTGCTTTGTCTTAGGAGGAAACAATTGACCTAGCCAATCTTTACTGGCCCAACGGGATAGCCCTACATAAGCTTTAAACTTACCCCTTGCAGAGGCTCCACCTAATCTTTTCAAGGTATTTTCATTGACAGGGGGAAGGGAAAAATTCACTCCCGATATATCTGATAGCTTGCCGAATTTCATATCTACATACAATCTGCTAAAGATGCGAAACATAAGAAAAATCCTTTTGTTCGCCCGATTCCGATTTGGTATCTTAAACTAATGGCAAAAAAGCTCGTCTCTTAAGTAAAACTATCACTCAATACCATACATGTCTCGGAGAAAACATAAAATGAGCAAAGAATCCTATCGCCAACGTGTCAAAGGTTTTAAAGTTCACGCCATGGTTTACCTAGGTGTCATTGGCTTCAACTGGTTTACCTGGTTGATGTCAGGATCAGGTTATCCGTGGCCTTTGTGGCCAATGATGGGATGGGGCATGGGATTGTTCTTCCACTATGTTGGAGCGGTTCTTTCACCAAGATGGGGAGGGAACATAGAGGAAACTTCTTATGCTTATTCCCCTGAACCTGAGGAGGAATTTATCTCCAGCGAATATAGAATGGAGGATCAAGTAGATCCTGCCCCGAGAAGGCGAAGAAGAAGTAACACAGAAGATTGGAATGGAGTGGACGTTCAAGTCCATGACATCGACGAAAAATAAAATTCCCCTTGTTAAACCATATGAGGTCTGGACGTTTGTTCAGGCCTTTTTTATTCAAAAGCCTCATATCCTACTTACTCACTCGGATTCCATGCATGGCGTAATTTAGATTTGTTCCAAATTGCCAATAGTTCTTACCCCCCTATTGTCCCTGAAAGCCATATTCCTTATTTTTGTTATGCATGCATACCATTTAATTAGATTGAATCCTTTAATATTGAGTGTTGAAGGACTATAAAGGAATACTATGATCAGTCAAATTGCATTCATACTGGTGTTTGGAGCTGGTTTCGGCATATTTGCCTTGCAAGCCAACAAAATCCGCCAGGCCATTCAATTAGGAAGACCGGATGATCGTTCTGACAGACAGGGAGAGCGTTTCCGCCAAATGACCCTTGTTGCGCTCGGTCAGCAAAAGATGTTCAAGCGCTGGATTCCGGCTATTTTTCACCTCTTCATTTATGTTGCTTTCTTGTTTACTCAGGTAGAGCTGATTGAGATCATCATCGATGGAGTAGGCGGTTTTCACAGGTTCTTCCGTCCTCTACTAGGAGGATTCTATACCTTTATCATCTCTTTGATTGAGGTTCTTTCTGTCTTAGCGTTTGTAGGCACCCTTATTTTCCTTGCTCGAAGAAACCTATTGAAGATTCCTCGCTTCGTCAAGCCAGAAATGAATGGCTGGCCTAAGCTAGACGGCAACATCATCTTATACCTGGAAATTGTCTTGATTGTATGCATCTTCATGATGAATGGAGCTGACGAGGTATTGTATAATCAAGGGCATACGCATGCTACCGGAATTGAGCATGGTGCAACAGGTTCCTTTGGCTTTGCAGTCAGTCAATTTGTAGGTCCAGCACTATTTGGGGGAATGGACACAGCTACCCTTGAACACATCGAAAGAATTGGGTGGTGGGGACACCTCATGACCGTCCTGGCATTCCTGATTTACCTACCTATTTCCAAGCATTTCCATGTCCTTTTGGCCTTCCCTAATGTATACTTTTCGAATGTAGGGCTGATTCCTCAAGGGAAAGTAGACAACCTAGGACAGGTTACCGAGGAGATGAAAGCTATCCTAGATCCTTCTTACACCCCGCAGGAAAGCCCTGATGATCCCAAAAGGTTTGGCGCAAGAGATGTTACCGACCTTGGCTGGAAGTCCTTGATGGATGCCTATACCTGTACAGAATGTGGTCGATGCACATCTGTCTGTCCTGCTAACCTTACCGGGAAAAAATTATCTCCCAGAAAGGTTGTCATGGATGTACGAGACCGTCTTGAAGAAATACAGAAATATAAACTCACCCCCAATGAGGAAGGCGTATTGGAGTCTTCTAATGGAGTTGAGGGTGCAGAAGAAGTGGCACAGCACGTACTGCTGAGTGAACACCACATTTCTGAGGAGGAACTGAGAGCCTGTACAACTTGTAATGCTTGTGTAGAATCTTGTCCAGTCAATATCAATCATCTTGACATCATTTTACCCCTTCGTCAGTACCTGGTTATGGAGGAAACATCTATGCCGGAAGAATGGGGAATCATGTTTAACAATGTAGAAAATAACGGAGCACCTTGGGCTATGCCAGCTGCTGACCGCTTTAAGTGGGCAGAAGAATTGGACAACTAAGAATCCTACCGTAACAAAATATAAACTATGCCAGCTGTAAAAACTATGGCCGATATGGCCGCTGAAAATAAAACGCCAGAATACCTGTTTTGGGTAGGATGCGCAGGCTCATTCGATAGCAGATACCAAAGAGTAACGCAGGCTTTTGCCAAAATTCTGAATGCCCTCAACATTGATTATGCTGTATTGGGCCCCGAAGAAACGTGTACCGGCGATCCAGCTAAGAGAGCAGGAAATGAATTCCTCTTCCAGATGCAGGCCATGCAGAATATTGAGTTGATGAACATGTACAATGTCAAAAAGATTATTACTGCATGTCCGCATTGTTTCAACACAATCAAAAATGAATACCCATCTTTAGGAGGTAATTATGAAGTCATCCACCACTCTACCTTTTTGCAAGAACTGATCGATCAAGGCAAATTGAAGATCAAGGAAGGGGGTTCATTCAAGGGCCGAAAAATAACTTTCCATGACTCCTGCTATCTCGGTAGAGCCAACGATATTTACGAAGCACCTAGAAAAGTCCTAGAAGCACTTGATGCGGACTTGACCGAAATGAAAAGATGCCGCACAAAAGGATTATGCTGCGGTGGCGGAGGTGCCCAAGTATTTAAAGATGCAGAGAAAGGAAACAAAGAAGTAAACCTCGAAAGAACTGAAGAGGCCGTGGCTACAGGGGCCAAAGTATTAGCCGCAGCCTGTCCATTCTGTATGGTCATGTTCAATGACGGAATCAAGAAAATGAACAAAGAGGAGGAAGTGGAAATCTTAGATATAGCAGAGATTCTTGAAGCAGATATGGAAAAATAATTGATTCGCTTTTTCGAATTAAAATATTTTACTTAAAACGGCTGGCCTCATTTTAATAAAAAAGATGGTCAGCCGTTTGTATTTTTGACGAATGAATGTTTATTCTATCTTCTGACCGTCCGATAGAATCTTCACATACAAACACTCCTATCATGAAGAAATTTCTGTCTTGCCTTGTATGCTGCGCTTTTTCGCTTAGCCTGCTCCCCCTACAGGCACAGTTGGCCCCCAACCAACCGCAGCAAGACTGTATTAATGCCATTCCTATTTGCGACACAATTTACTATGAACCTGTCTCCTATCAGGGAAAAGGATTAAACGCAACTGAAATCGATAGCGTGGGATCTTGCCTAGATAGAGGAGAAAGAAATGGTGCATGGTATATGATCCATGTTCTGGGTGCTGGAAATATCTGCTTTACCATTACCCCTGACAATCCTGCTCAAGACCTCGACTTCTCAGTATTTAACCTGACAAACGCTACTTGTGCCGATATCAAACTAGATTCAAGCCTTGAAGTAAGGTGTAACTTCATTACCAACATTGGCCCTTGCAATGGGATTACAGGCGCAGATGGAGAAATTAATGGCCTATGTGGCTTTCAACACACCTCCTGTATACCAGCAGAAATTGGAGAAACCTTCTTGCTTTATGTGAGCTCTTATAATGTCTTTCAAGAAGGCTATACCATTGATTTCGGGAAATCAACTGCCAAGTTGTTTGACAACAATGACATAGAGGCTACTGCGGTAATGGACATGCCGACATTAGATGAAATTACCGTTACCTTTTCAAAGCCCGTAGAGTGCTTCAGAGTTTCCAATGCTACTTTTGGCTTTGTGGGTTCACCCACCAACAGAACCATCCAAGTTGTTTCCTCTGACGATTGTCAGGTGGGGTCGCGTTATGACACTGACTTTCTCCTAAAAATTCAGCCTGCCATATCTATGGACGAATTAGGTAACATTCAATTGGCCATTCAAGATACTGTATTTGAAATGTGTGGCAAAAGCCTAATCAACGTGAATTTCCCTATCACCATTGACTTTGATATCAATAGAACGCCTTCGGGTGATACACTCTGTAGCAATGAACTAGTCGAACTCAGTACCAACATCCCGAATCCAGGCTCAGTCATTATCAACTGGGGACCAAACCCTGATACAGGCGCTACCTGGCAACTCTCTCCTGAGGATGGTGTAGTCTATGAGGCCAACGTTTTCGGTTTAAATGGAACACCTATTGGCTCCAATAGTACTTCCATTCCTGTTTTGGGCTCTCCCGATATAGCACTTGGCAAGGATACCACCATTTGCAGTACAAGAGCCATCGAACTCAGCGTACCCTCAGGCTACAATACCTACATGTGGAGTAATGGAGATATGGATACTTTGACACAAGTGATCCAGGCTGGAATATATTGGGTGGAAGTAGAAGGAATCAATGGATGTAAAACTAGAGATTCCATCGAAATCTCAGTACTAGATCCTCCTGTAGCTGACTTCACCTTTGCCAACAATGGGCTAACTCTAAATTTTGATGGGCAATGTTCAGAATGTGCTACCTATCAATGGCTATTTGGAGACGGAACAACTAGCAATCAACCCAGCCCTAACCATAGCTTTACTGCTGCAGGAACCTACCAAGTGACCCTTACGGTAACCAATAAATGTGGAACTGATACCTATTCAGAACTCATTCTTGTCGGGCCTGATGCTATAGAATCTCCACTCATTGGCAAATACATGGTTTTCCCGAACCCTGCTTCTTCACAGCTATTCGTCAAGGCAGAACTAGAAAGTAGCCTTGAAGCAAAGGTTAGTCTGATCAATACCTTGGGGAAAACAATCGATCAAAAGAACCTTCCAACAAGACAGCAAATCAGCTTTGATGTTGCCCAGCTACCAGCTGGGATTTACCTTCTTGAAATCAAAACAGAAGATGGTATCTTAAGCCAGAAAATTGTGGTAACAAAATAATTCATGGCTCAAATAGATACGCTTGTCTTCGATTTAGGAGGTGTCCTTGTAGACTGGAATGTCAGATACCTATATCGTAAAATTTTCTCCGACGAGGAAAAAATCGAGTGGTTCATCAAACATATCACTCCTTATTCATGGAATCTCGAACAGGACAAAGGGCGTAGTTTTGCCGATGCGACAGCTGAGCTCCTAGCCAAACATCCTGACTGGAAAACTGAAATTGAGGCTTATTACGGCAGGTATACAGAGCAATTTGATGGAGCGATAGATGAAACAGTGGAACTACTAAAGAGCTTTGTCGCATCTAAAGAATATCGCCTACTGGCCCTTACCAATTGGCCAGCCGAATCCTGGCAGTGGGCGCAGGATACTTATCCTTTTATGAGCTGGTTTGAAGGAATTGTCGTTTCAGGCTATGAAGGAGTTGTTAAGCCAGATGCGCAGATTTATCATATCCTATTTGATAGGTACAAGGTCGATCCTGCCAAGGCTGTTTTCATGGACGACAACAAAAAAAATGTGGAAGGCGCAAAGGCTGTTGGGCTTCACGCAATCCACGTTCAATCTCCAGATCAGTTAAAAAGTGATCTGTTTAACCTATTAAGAAAGGAATAATCTTCTCTCCAAATAGGGTTCTTATCCTTCTTCGATTTTACTCAACAAGTCTCTCATTTCTGAAAGATCAAGGTCCCGAAGCTCAGCGATCTTGAGGGTTTTGTAGGCGGCTTTTCTTGCTTCCTGGTATTTTCCTGATTTGTATAGCAGGTAAGCTAGGGCCTTGTTGTTGTAGTATTCATTATCAATCGCAACAGATTGCTTCGCCCAACCAATGGCCTTCGCGAGCATCTGGGGGTCATCTATATTTTTGTAGAATAGCCAAGCAGCCTTAGACAACTCCTTGGGAGAGGTTACCATATAATTTTGGAAATAATATGCAGCCTGCTGGCCATAAATATCCCACTCTGCAGCCGTTTCTGCATAAAGCATTTTTAGCCGCTGTGCGCTGAGACCATTGTCATCTATATATTCTTTGGCGGCTGAATAGGCTAATTTGTAGTCAGCCTCAGCATTCTCCTTGGCAGCTGTTCTTACCACTCCTTCTAGCACACTGGTTACCTTATCCTGAACAGCTTTGTCTCCATATTTCTTAGAGAATTTGGACATTTTCTCAAGTAGGAAGGTGAATTCGCGGCTCTTGAAGTCTGTCGTTAGAAGTTGGATCGCTTGCCAATTTCTTTCCTCTTTCAGTAAGCTTTTCTCTGCTTGAGTATTGAAATATTTAGTAGCTGCCTCGGCGAAGTTTTCCCCTCTTTTTGATTGATTAATGGCGTAGTTAAAGAGGATTTCGGGATCATTACTTCCTTCCAAATAAGCCAATTCAAATTGATCCTGGTTATTCTCTGGCGAATTGGCAGATTTTGCCAAACGCATGAGATCTCGTGGACTTTTGTACCCTAAATCCCGTTTGATCAGCTCTCCTTTGTAGTTGATAAAGAGCAGTGTAGGCATGGCCGTGACGTCATACTTTTCTGAGAAGGCGGGGCCTTGCCCCTTTTCCACGTCAATTTTGAGGTTGATAAAATTATCGTTGAAAAATTCAGCCACTTGAGAATTATGGAAGGTATTGCGATCCATCATCTTACAAGGGCCACACCATACGGCAAAAGCATCTACGAAGATGAGCTTGCGCTCTTCCTTGGCCTTGGTAGCAGCTTCTTCAAAATTGTCATAAATAAAGTTAATCTCAGCAGCCTGAGCGGTGAGCATAAAAATGCCCATTCCAAGGAAAAATCCAACGTATTTGAATAGGGTATGCATATGTTTTACTTATTCTGGAAGGAAGGGAAGATATGGGTAATACCAATTGGGTCTAATGTAGCATTCGTCAAACCCTAGGATCAAGTTACACAAAAGACGGTACTTTTCTCTGGAATCCTTCCAAGTCGTCAAGTCGAAGACAAGTTAGATTTCCTTGGGGAAAACAATTTAGAAGGCATTTCATCCGACAACCTTAACAAGCTGATAACAAATTGACTGTCACTTTTTGCTTCCTTTAGCTGTCTGTAATCAGATATCCATACATACCATCCCATTATGGCCAAGAAAAAGAATCCATATACAGGTGTAAGCCTTCGTTATGCCTACCAAGAAATCATTTATCCAAGAAGGGGCATGCTCCTACTCGGTTTGTTGTTAGTCCTCATCAACCGAGCAGCCAGCTTAGCACTTCCCCTGGCACCTAAGTATTTATTTGATGACGTCCTCAGCCAACAAGCGGGAGGAGGATTTGACGTAAACTGGGAGCTATTGAGTTGGGTCGTGTCAGGCCTTGGAGTCGCCATCCTGATTCAGTCCATTTCTTCCTTCGCCCTAACCAGGTTGTTAAGTGTCGCTGGCCAGTATCTAATTGCAGAGCTAAGATCTCGGGTTCAACAACACGTGATGAACCTTCCCATTAGCTATTTCGACAATACCAAGTCGGGAGATCTTGTGTCTCGGATCATGACAGATGTTGAAGGGGTTCGGAACCTCGTAGGAACAGGATTTACCCAGCTCATAGGTGGGGTGCTTTCTGCCATTGTCGCCTTTACAATTTTAGTTTACTGGTCGTGGAAATTGACGCTATTATCCTTGGTCCCTCTGGCCTTGTTCGCAGTTATTTCAACCGTTGCTTTTGGGCGAATTCGACCTATTTTCCGAGAAAGAGGAAAGATTCAAGCAGATGTAACGGGCCGTCTAACAGAATCCATGGGAGGAGTTCGTGTGATCAAGGGATTCCATGCAGAACAACAAGAGGTAAATGTATTCCGCAAAGGAGTCATTCGCCTATTCGAAAATATAAAAAGCTCCCTGACCACCACAGCAGCAGTACAGGCCCTTGGAGGAGGAATTGCTGGAGTGCTGACCATCCTGATCTTTTGGTTTGGTAGCCAGGAAGTACAGGCTGGCACCCTTGCCCCAGGTGAATTGATCTCTTTTGTTTCCATGTTGGCTTTCCTTTCCTTCCCGATTTTACAGTTGGGAAACATTGGCAGCCAGTTGACGGAATCCTTAGCTGGATTAGATAGAACGCGTGAGCTGCTTGATACACCAAGAGAAATAGATGATCCCAACCGCACCGTTGAAATCGGTCCTATTGAGGGGAATTTCTCCTTCAAGGAAGTTCGTTTCTCCTATGAGGATGATAAGGAGGTCTTACATGGGGTAAGTTTTGAAGCGCCTGCGGGTTCAGTAACTGCCTTGGTTGGAAGCTCTGGTTCAGGTAAAACGACCTTGGCTGGATTGGCAGCAACTTTCCTAACACCAGACAGTGGCCTTATCATGGTGGATGGGCAGGACTTGACCAAAGTTACCCTCGACAGCTTCCGTAAACAGTTGGGCGTGGTCTTGCAGGACGATTTTCTCTTCGAAGGGACAATTCGTGATAATATCCTCTTTTCTCGTCCTGATGCAACGGAGGAAGAGTTAAAACAGGCTGTAGATGGAGCTTATGTAAGCGAATTTACTGATAGATTTGAGGAAGGGCTAGACACCTTGATTGGAGAGCGAGGAGTGAAGCTTTCTGGGGGTCAAAGACAACGTATCGCCATTGCAAGAGCGATTCTTTCTAATCCAAGGGTATTGGTTCTCGATGAGGCAACTTCCAATTTGGATACTATTTCAGAAACCTTCATCCAGCAATCTTTGGAAGAATTGATGAAAGACAAAACGACCTTCGTAATTGCACACAGATTGAGCACGATCAGAAAAGCAGACCAGATTTTGGTCATTGATGAAGGAAAAATTTTGGAAAGGGGAACGCACGATGAACTGATCGCCAAGCGAGGAAAATATTATCAGCTTTACACCTACCAGAGTAGAATCTAACCTTTCAGATCATTAAAACAGGGCCTTACTGCGAGTAAGGCCCTTTTTTATTGCTTATTATCTTAGACTTGATCACTCGCATTTCCAACGTATGTGGAAGGGCTTAGTCTTCTCAATTCTTCCTTGATTTCTTCTTTCACATCTAGCCCATTGACAAATTCAAGAAGCGTTTGAGCATTAACCGTTGCATTTCCTCTGGTCAAATTCTTTAAGGCTTCATAGGGCTTAGGGAATTGCTCCCTCCTCAAAATAGTCTGAATGGCCTCAGCCAATACCGCCCAATTCTTTTCGAGATCACGCTCAATGGCCGACTCATTTAGCAGAAGTTTTCCTAGTCCTTTTTTCAGGGACAGTTGAGCCAGATAGGCATAACCAACCGCCAATCCGAGATTTCTCAATACAGTTGAATCCGTCAAATCCCTTTGAAGGCGGGATACAGGAAGTTTCCTACTCAAAAACTCAAGGAGGGCACTACTCAAACCTGAATTTCCTTCTGCATTCTCAAAATCAATAGGGTTTACTTTGTGTGGCATGGCGGAAGATCCTACTTCTCCAGCTTTCACCTTTTGACGGAAGTACTCCATGCTGATGTAAATCCAAACGTCTTGGCAAAGATCAATCATAATGGTATTGATCCTACGGAGGTTGTCAAATATCCTTGCCAATCCATCATAATGATCGATTTGAGTAGAAGGATAAGAACGCTTCAACCCTAGGACATCCTCTACGAAAGACTGAGCAAACATCTCCCAATCTACTTCAGGATAGGCTATGTAATGGGCATTCATATTACCCGTGGCTCCTCCAAACTTCCCAGGAATTTCTAGCGCTTTCAATTCGTCTAGTTGATTAGACAGCCTCTTGACAAAGACTTCAAACTCTTTCCCTAGTGTGGTAGGAGAAGCAGGCTGTCCATGCGTACGGGCTAACATAGGAATGTCTTTCCACTCTCTTGCTTGTTCGTGAAGGATGGCAATGACCTCATCCAGTTGAGGGATGAACAGTCCTTCCAAAAACTCCTTCAGCATAAGAGGAGTAGCCGTATTGTTGATATCCTGGGAGGTCAATCCAAAGTGAATGAACTCAAGTTTGTCGGTAATAGAAGAAGGAAAATCTCCAGATTCGATTTGGGATTTAATAAAGTACTCAACTGCCTTTACATCGTGATTGGTTGTCTTTTCAATTTCCTTAACAGCTTCTGCTTGTTCGGCTGTAAAATTGAGGTATATATTTCGCAGTTTTTCTTGCTCATTTTCCTGAAGAGGGGCAAGCTGAGAGATGGGGCTTTGGGAAAGATGGATAAAATATTCGATTTCAACGAGGATTCGGTATCGAATGAGTGCCATCTCTGAGAAATAGGCAGCAAGTGGCGCAAGTCGCTTTCTGTATCGGCCATCCAGCGGACCAATCGCCGTTAAATCTGATAATTTCATAAGATTCTTCAAGAAAAAGCCAAAAGTAGCAAGGAATTTGCTTTGGTAAAAGGAGAGGAGAACCTGCTGTCAGGAATTTTGTTATTCTAAAGTAGGCAGGAACTTGATCGACTGAGTGATACTATCCAACATGGGCATGATTTCACAGTGGTCTTCATAAGGAAGCCAAATCACCAATTGGACGAAGTAGTCGGGATTTTCGTAGACGCCGATTCTGTAAAAAAGTGGATTCCATCCAAACAACTTACTGTTGGCGTAGTAGTCTTTGATAAGGGCGCGAGAATCATCACTCAGGCTAATAGTTTCAGTAGACTCTCGTTTGAACGTATCTACTGGTTGCAAAACGGTTTGTTCGACAAAACTAAAATATCCTTTTAGTTTCAATCGTTTCCGTTTTATCTCCCCAAGATTTTCTTTGGCATCCTCTATTCCTAGCACATAAAGGTTATCTTCAAGACTGTAGTACTGAAGTCCTGCGTAGTCGTGCATATCGTAGCCGGGTACGAGCAAATCGGGAAGTTCAATGGTGTATAAATCACCAACAGGAACCTGCTCCCAGGAATAGGATGGCTTTGTATTATCACAGGAGAAGCATACCAGAAGGCACACAAACCATAAATGCCTGTAAGCAATCACAATTTCAATTTAATCTAAAAATTCAAATATTGTTTGCAGTCGTGAGGTTTATTTTGAAGAAACTTGTTGAATAAGAAACAGAAATGTCTAGGAACTTTAGGCCTAAGTTTCTTTATTTCAAGTCATTAAACTAACAGTTCATAACTATCGAAGGGGGTTTTTCGTATGAAGGTCAGTAGATTTAGCCGTACTGAAAATTCCCAAACCCAGAGGTTAACGGTTAGGAAAGTATAACACTCAGTGAAATTTTCTTTCGTTAACAAAACACTTATATTTAGCCGAATGACTGCTTCGGCGGTTCAGAAAGACACAGCATGAGAAAAATCACTCTTCCTGAAGAAAAACTCAATGAACTTGCTCAAGAGGTTAGTGCCCGCCTTCTTGCCAGACACTTTTTCGACAAAGGGCAAATTGATGGAGAGTCTCTCAAATCCTTTGCTGATCACCAGCAGGTTAATAAGTTTTTGATCTTTCAGATTTACCAAATCTGGGAAATGCAGATCAATAAACTATATCATCCTTATTTCAACCTTGAAAACAAGGATATTAAACAGACCATCCAGATCCTGAGAAATCAGATCTCACAAAATATTTCTGTATCAGAAGCTGACTTCCAGCCTCTGCTCAAGCGAGCCGTTTACAACAACCTGAAGCTACTCCTCGATCCAAACGAGACCTTCGATAGCTTCTTCTTCGCACAAGCAGATAAAATTCCTTTGGAAGTTTACAGCCGATACGCCCAATTCTTCTCAGACCTCGATTTTGTCGTCAACAGTATCCTGCGATACTACACCAAAAACAACATCGATACCGTTGAGAAGGATATTTTCTTTGTGAAAATGAAAAAGGCTGTTGAGGTATATAACAAGAAGTCTGGCCAGACTTTCGAACAATACCGAGATGAACTTTTCAAAGACCTGACGGGAAAAACCATCACGCAAGTTGATGACGAAGCCAGAAAGGCAAACGAAGAAGCAGAGCGTGCCAAAAGGGAAAAAGAGGAAGCCGAAAAGCGAAAAGCCCTCGAAGAGAAAAGAAGAGCTGAAGAGGAGCAAAGACGTATTGCTGAAGAAAAAAGACAAAAAGAGGAAGAGCAACGTCGCAAGGAAGAAGAGGCCCGCAAGGCAGCTGAAGCCGAACGTCTGAGAAGAGAGCAGGAAGAGGCTGACAGAAAAAGAAAAGAAGAGGAAGAGCGAAAGCTGAAAAGCAGTTTCTTTGATGACATGAATTCAGGCAACAACTTTTTTGACCTGGATGACGATGAAGAGGAAGAAATAGCCACTCCTTCTGAACAAGTTTCTTCCAACGGAACATCCACTCCTCCCCCAGTTGTTGAGGAAAAGGAAAAGCCAGCAACTCCTTCTTTCAATGACGTGCATAGCAACGGAAATGGAAAAGTTACTTGGACACCAAATGAGGAAGAACCCAAGGTAGACATTACACCTCCTACACCTGTTGCTAAGAATGATCCAAACTCATCTGTTTTGGACAGGTTTAACAAAGAACCTGAAGCAGAAAAGAAGACTCCGCCAGAATCGAAGACCTCGGTTCTTGACATGGTCAACCAGCGCTCCAAAACAGTTGCAGATCGATTCTCAGATAATACCACTGCTCAGCCTGAATCTGATACGACTAAAGGCAAAATCAAATTGGATGAAATCCCCATCCACAAGCAGTATCAGTATGTACAAAAGGTATTTGAAGGCAACAATGTCCGCTTCAGAATCATCGTTGACAAGGTAAACAATGCCAACAATGCCGACGAGATTCAGGATATCCTTGAGAAGTTTGTACTAAACAACGACAAGCTAAATAGGGAAGATGATGTGGTCAAAGAGTTCATCGTCATGCTTCAGAATAGATTCTAGCGATTAGAAATAAAAGATTGAAAAAGGTTAGCTAAAATTAGCTAACCTTTTTTTATGGATCTACCTAAGACATCTCAAGCCATGGTTTTCCATGAGGTTGGAAAGCCATTGATATGGACAAGCTTCCCCCTTCACCCTCCAGAAGAGAATGAAGCCATCGTAGAACTTGAATATGCGAGTATTTGCGGCTCAGATCTGCATTCTGTTTTTGGCAAAAGGAAGGTTCCAGTACCGGGCGTTTTGGGTCATGAAATGATTGGTGAAATTGTCGCCCTTCCTTCAACAAATCCTCCTCATGATATGAATGGAGAGCCTCTAGCACTAGGGGATCGAGTCAGCTGGGCAATCGCAGCTTCATGTGATCACTGTTTTTATTGTGAGGATAACATTCCCCAAAAGTGTGAGAGCCTATTCAAATATGGCCATGAAAGGACAGATAGCCAATATCCCCTCAGTGGTGGCTTTGCCAGACATTGCTATTTGGCCCCAGGCAGCAAAGTGGTCAAATTACCCAAAGACATTCCTGCCCAATTACTCAGCCCTGCCAATTGTGCCACTGCTACCACAGCCGCCGCATTTAGATTAGCTGGACAAACAAAAGGGAAATCCATCCTCATTACTGGCGCTGGTGGTTTAGGGATTACAGCGGTCGCCTACGCGCGCTATTTGGGTGCCTCTCAAGTCTTCATCACCGATAAACATGAATCTAGGTTAAAACTAGCCACGTCAATGGGAGCCCACCACACCTTTATTGTCCCCAAAGATGGCGAGCAACTGAAAACAGAAATTCTTAAACAAACCCATGATCGAGGAATAGATATTATCCTCGAAATGAGTGGAGATAAATCCGCCATTGAGCAAGGAATTGATTTGCTCAGAATAGGTGGCATCATGGTTTGGGTTGGATCTGTTTTTCCTCAAGAAGCCGTACAACTAAATGCAGAACAAGTCGTAAGAAAAATCATCACCCTAAAAGGATTGCACAATTACTCAGGCGAGGATTTGCAGGAGGCCATCCAATTTCTCATCTCTACCAGGGACAACTGGGACCTAACCCAACTCATTGAGAAGGAATTTACACTTGAAAGGATCAATGAGGCCTTCGAATATGCACGTCTGAACCGATGTTTGAGAATAGGCATAAATATTTCGAAAAAAGAAGGAAATTAAAGAATCTTCCTGTATCTTTTATAAACGAAAGGTAGATTCTGTTCATTCTTTGACTAATAAGGAAAACAATGGATCAACAAAAGTGTACAGGCTGGTGGGAGCAAAATTTTGTTGGCCGTCATGACATGAAAGGTCTGATGGTAACCATAGATGGCAACAAGATTTCAGGCTCAGGATTTGATGTGGTGGGTACGTTTACCTTTGAAGGTACCCTTGAAGACAATAATGACGTATTCATGGTTAAGCAATACCTTGGCCAGCATACTGTAAGGTATAAGGGAGAATACAATGGTAGAGACCATATGTGGGGCGTTTGGAGCCTTTCATGGGATCAGGGTCCCTGGGAAATCCGGCTAACTGAAGCCTCCTCTGAACAAGAGAAAAATAAAAAGAAACAAGTGGTAAAAAACATGTTGTTTGTATAAAAAAAGGCCGATACAATATG
>JBCBVV010000021.1:0-98461 GCA_039817415.1 Bacteroidota bacterium | reverse complement strand
TTAAAGGTGCATTCCATTGTGAATGACGTAATGAACTATTATCAATGTTATCCAAATGAATCATTCCTTGCTCTGTAATGAGAACCATCGGACATGGCGATAGATCGATTACGGTTTGGAAGTCGATTGATTTGGATAACATTGATAATAGTTCATTACGTCATTCACAATGGAATGCACCTTTAAACAGGTAAAAAATGATTATCGGTATCCTTTAGGGGGCATCGGGAAACCATCTACGGTTTTTTCACATAGATGTACGGATGGCTAGTTTGGGTTGGTATCTTGCTACAGTTTTCTTACATGAAATATACTAAAATTTTATAATTAGGTTTTCAAAAAAAACACTCATTACAAAAATCAGGTATTTTCCCATGTAAGAAGTCGGGGTCTACTTGGACTTGCATCTGACATAAATGCGGCTAGTTGAATTTCCAGAAGGTAGTGTCCATCCCCGATATGATCTGCAACGAAGACCATTTCCGTAAGGGTTTTGCCTTGGTCATTTTCCTGAGGCAGCATATGTCCCGATGTCGGCATGCCCCAAAAAATCCTATGGTTGCTCAGGCGTCCCTCATCAAACAAACGATCGACAGAAGGAAAATCCATCAATAGGTGTTGAATTTTTTTCTCTCTAATAAATTCCATGGCTTCATTTGAGAAGAATGGACAGGTCCCTTTCATGTAATTCCTCTCTTTTTTTTCCTCGGAGTTTGGAAGGGTTCGAATCACCAATGCTTGTAGCCATTGGTCTGAAATACCTTCTAGTGCTATTTCTAAGGCTTTTCTGTCTACAAAACGATCCTTCTTCTCTAAGCTGGGTTGGTAGCTATCTGGTGAATGCTGGATGTCTGTTAAGGGGACCGAAATAAGGGTAGCAGGAAAAAAGCTTTCTTTCAGGATATGATGGATGGGGAGGGTGGAAGCGGTTAAATGTCCAGCACCTTCGGTATGTGTTCCATTGCAGTGAGGGATGAAAGTGTATTGTTCAAAGTTACAGCTACCCCCCTGCTTGACGTCTCCTATAAAACCCTGACCTTCATAGGGTTTGGATTGGGCCGTTGGGACGCCGTAGGTGTTGGGCTGAGGGCCATTGAATGAAAGGGGAATGGAAATGTCATGTATGTTACCTATTTCGTACGATTGTTCGCCAATGGTAAAGGTCAGTCGAAAACTCATGGATAGGGGCTTGTCAAGTGGTGTAGGATTCCTTTATCAAAGAAGCTTTATAAAACTCATTACTCAAAGCTTGTGATGTAAAAATTATTCAGTATATTTGCGGTCCAATTCTAAAAGAAGAAGCAAACTAATTTCACAAAATGGCTCACCACAAATCAGCTAAAAAACGCATTCGTCAGAGTGCTACACGTCGTCTTCGCAACCGTTACAAGAAGACTACTATGCGTACATACGTAAAGCGTCTTCGTGCCACTACTGACAAATCTCAAGCAGAAGAAATGCTTCCAAAAGTGATTTCTATGGTAGACAAAGTAGCTAAGGCTAACATCATCCATAAGAAAAACGCTTCTAACCTTAAGGGGAAACTTACTCGTTACGTAAACGGCCTTTCCTAGAGAAAGACAGCTTCTTCTTTTCTGGAAATCAATTACGTACCAGCATTTCGTGGGGAAACAATCAATTGTTTCCTTTTACGCTTTGTACCCTATTTCGTCCCTTTTTCTTTTCTTAGGTTCTCCATTTTTTGTTGGATAACTTCCTGTTCATGTGGACTACTTGCTAGTTTCAAGGCATCTGTATAATGCATTTCTGCCTCCTGAACATTGATCTGCACACTTAGATCGCCCAATAAAACATGATATAGCGGAGATTTTTGAAGGTCAAGCTTTTTTGCCTCTTCTAGCGCTATCTTTTCTCCTCTCGCTTTTGCAAGGGCGTAGGTTCTGTTTAGGGCAGCTATGGGGGTATAGTTCACCTGCAGAAGGCGGTTGTAAATTTGAAGAATGGACTCCCACTTCTCCTCACTTTCTTGTTCCTGACAATGCCACCAGGCAATCATAGCTTCAAGGTGATACGAACTTACCTGATCTCCTCTTGCAGACAGATTGAGAAACTCGTTGCCTTTGTCAATCAACTCTTGATTCCACAAAGAACGATCCTGGTCATCATACAAGATAATTTGGTCTTCCTCATTGATTCTAGCTTCAAAGCGGGAGCTATGAAAGCACATCAGTGCCAATAATGCTGCCACTCTCGGCTTGTTGAAGTTAGGATGTTGGAGCAGGAGAAGACACAAGCGAATCGCCTCCAAACAAAGGTCCCTTCGAATGCTTTTTACCTGATCGTGGGCATAATATCCTTCATTGAATAGCAGATAGATTGTGCTTAATACATTGTCAAGGCGTGCATCAGTTTCGTCAGCTGCAGGCATTTCCATCTGTATGTTCTCCTTCCTCAATTTTTCCCGCGCTCTATACAGCCGTTTGTTGATGGTCTCTTTGCTGGTCAGGAAAGCTTGGGCAATCTCTTCTATTCCTAAGCCACATAGGATGCGCAAGGCTAGTCCAATTTGTGATTCAGAGGGAAGAACAGGATGACAAACGGCGAAGATCATTTGAAGCTGACTGTCCTGTATAGCGTGTAAAGACAAGTCCAGTTCATGAGAGTCAAGTCGATTGTGTTGGAGATTGGGGGTGATTTTCTGGTCGAAGAGTTGCCTTCTTCTGAGGTAATCTTTGGCTTTGTTTTTGGCAACAGCGTATAGCCAGGCCTGAGGGTTATCAGGAATGCCTTTCAGTTTCCAGTTTTCTGCTGCAAGCAGAAAGGTTTCGCTTACCAGGTCCTCCGCCTCCTCTAATCTTTGTAAGCCAAAAGTCTTTGTGATGACTGCTGTAATTTTGGCAAACTCGCTTCGAAAAAGAGAAGGAAGAAGAGACGTTGTTTCCAACGCCTCTTTGGATGAAAGTTGATCCTTCTGATCCATTAAGAAGGAATTTCATTGATCAGCCTTACTTCTACATGGCCTCCGTATGAAAAGATAGGGCATCCTTTGGCCATTTCAATGGCCTCATCCATCTGTTCAGCCTTGACAATCATGTAGCCGCCTACGATTTCTTTGATTTCTGCGTAAGGACCATCGGTTACAACTTTATCTGGCATAACAGTTTTTCCCACATCAGACAGTTGATTGGTACTTACAAATTTACCCTGAGCGGCAATGCCGCCAATCCAATCCTGCCATGTTTTAATACTTTCCTGGATAGCTTCCGGAGAAGGAACATAATCAGCTACAGGTACGTGGCGGAAAATCATCATGAATTCGTTCATCTTTTTGTTGTTTTGATGTGAATAATGGTTTTGTGCTTATGTCGAACGGAAAAAGAAGGATTGGACAGCACGAGTGAAAATATTTTAAAATATTTTCATATTAAAAAGTGTTAATGTGTTTTTTGACGGTATCTTTGATCAAGATGTATAAAAAAAGACGTACCGAAGTACGCCTCTATTTGCTATTTGAAAGGGAAAATCTCTTTATATCAATTTCTTTCTGGCAGCTCCTTCTACCGCCCAACTTCTCCCATCTTGGCTGTAGAGATAGACATAACCATCCTTTTTCTTGAAGTCCTTGGGTAGATCTAGTACGACGCTTCCTTTGGCATCCTTGAGATCTAGGACATGAAATTTCCTGACCACATTCTCGTGATGGAGTTTTCTACCATGGTTTTCTCCTCGTTTGACTTGTGTTTCGATGTTTCTTTCAACCAGCGCAACGTTGAGTTTGTCAGTCTTTTCATGACCCTTGACCTCATAATCAACCCGCCATGCATTGACCTCCTTCATGTAGACCATCTCAAATTCTATGTCATGAGTCAATTGTTTCTGGCGAACCTTTGTGATCAGTGATTCCACTTTGTATTTATTCGAGCCTACACATTCTTCACTCCCATTGAAGACCATTTGAGGCGTGTAAACTCCAGATTGAAGTTTCTGCGCGTAGGTTCTTTGCCTAACCGAATAAGCTGAAGAAGAATAGGGGTCCTTCCACCCTAAATAATTCCAGTAATCCACATGAAAAGAAAGGGGAATTATCTGTTTGCCAGTAGATTCTGCTTCTTTAAGGATTTGGGTGAGTAGTCTATCTGCTGGAGGGCAACTAGAACAGCCTTGGGAGGTGAATAATTCCACCACAGCGAATGAGGTATCTGTAGTTTCTGAGAGTGGCTCCTCTGAGGATTTCATCCCTACCAAGAGGGAAATGGACAATAAGGCGAATACAGCCATGACCAGGAATGCAATTTTCTTATTCATGTTACTCATACTTTGATCTTTTTCCAGAAATTGATGGAATTTCCTTCTTCACTTTGTCGCTCAGGTTCTATTTTGCAAAACCTTAACAGTATTCTATGTCCTATATCTCTACTAAGAAGGCAACAAGGGTTGGTTTTTTGCTTGTCGTATTTCCAGCAGCCTTTCTTTTTTTCGGAACAGTGGGGTCGGTAGCCTTCTTACTGGAGAATACCGACATGGAGTTTCCCATTCCTGAGCCGGCCGTTTTCTTTGGAGGCTTGTTGATAGGAGGAATTCTAGGCACCTTATGGTGGATGATGTCCTTTCATCCCTGGCGAATTTGGGCCTTTTCAAAAGTAAATGATCCGATTGATTTACAAGCCAAAGCGATAGGCTGGTTTATCATGCCTAATCCAGAAGCTAAAGGGATGGAGGCCTTTTTTGCCAATACGTTTTTCGCCTCCTCGAAAGGAAAACAAAAATGGGAGTTGCTTCTTTCTCGTCTGGAAGAAAAAGAAACATTCTTACAAGAAGAAAAGATAGTCTACCAATCATCCTTGAAAATTCTATCTGGGACTTTGCTCATGGCCATTGTTCCTGCCTTTGGCTTGTTGGGTATGCTATTTATTGAGGTAGGAAAGCCAGAATTCTACTTTGCACTAGCACTCTTGATAGCTGGTATTATTTTTTATGCTGTCCCCTTCAAGTACAATGAGCATATGACCCTGCCCCAAAGGATAAAGGCCATTCAAAAAAAGGAACCCCAATTGATATTGAATCAAAGCGGACTAGAATTGGTACAGGAAAAGTATGGGCTTATTCCCTGGAAAGATATCGAACAGGTGAGAGAGGAGCGTGAAAGTCAATCTGAACGAATCATGTTCCTTAGCTTTCGTACTGGAGGTGAGTATCATAGCCGGACTCTTTATCTTACCAATATGGATACCTTTGGTCCTTATCTGATCCAACTTGTGAAGCTAGGTAAACACCATTTTGGATAATCTATTATTCAACGAACCAATCCCTTGTTTTTGGGTTGGAAGATAAAATGAAAACAGAGATGTTTTTTCAAGAAGCATCTTGCCAAACCAGTATATGAATTCCACTACGATAGATATTCGAAGCAGAGTTGTTTCCTTGTTGGATGGCTTGACTGAAGGCTTATATGAGCGCGAAGAAGCCATGAAACTAGCCTTATTGAGTGCCATTGCGGGCGAAAGTATATTTCTTTTGGGCCCTCCCGGTGTAGGCAAAAGTTTGATCGCCAGAAGGCTGAAATATGCCTTCCGAGATGGAACTTCTTTCGAATACCTGATGAGTAAATTCTCCACACCTGATGAGATATTTGGGCCGGTTTCCATCAAGAAACTCAAGGAAGAAGACAAATACGAAAGGATAACAGATAAGTATTTACCCGGTGCTAACATTGTCTTTCTGGATGAAATTTGGAAGTCGGGTTCTGCTATTCAAAATGCCCTTCTAACCATTTTGAATGAGAAGATTTATCGAAATGGAGAGCAGGAAATTCAGGTAGATATCAAAGCAATCATTACTGCCTCCAACGAATTGCCTCCCACTCGGGAAAGCTTTTCTCCTTTGTGGGACCGGCTGTTGGTTCGCTATGAAATGGGGGGCATACAGGATAAGAGAAACTTCTTGGACATGATCACGGATACCCAAGATGTTTATGTGGATCATCTGAGTCGCGAAACTAAGATCGGGCAAGATGAACTGGCAAACTGGAGTGCTACCATTGACCAGATAGAAGTGCCCAACGAGGTCTTGAATAGCATACAGGTGATTCGCGCCAAAATTGAGCAGGAGAACGCCAAGCCCAATAAAGAGACTCCTTCCCTGCATATTTACGATCGACGCTGGAAGAAAATCGTCCGATTGCTTCGAACCTCCGCTTTTCTTAATGGACGTTCTCAAGTGGATTTAATGGATTGTTTCCTCATGGTTCATGCCTTGTGGGGACATCCTTCTCAACTCAATGAAATTCAGGAAATTGTTAGTGAGACCATTCGTAAGCATGGTTATTCGATCTCTATCAATCTCAATATGTTGAGAAAAGAGGTCGCTCAATTTGAGCAAGAGGTAGAAGAAGAGACTAGAATCAAACGCGTACAGGCAGAGGATAGGCTACTTCCTGTTCAGGACCTTTTCTACCACATTTTGCAGAAAGAAAAGCAGTTCCAAGGCGAGTTGATCAAGATTTCTGAGTATACCAATCTTAATACAACAGACTTTCAGATCGTCAATGTCTTTGATAAGGACCAAGTCTTACGACATAGATTGAGCATGAAAAAATCACAACGTGCTCATTCCATCGACATTGTTCACAACTCTATCGAGTACCAGTATGACCTGGAGTGCCATCAGGTAGAGAAAAAGGAAGTGATCTACAAAAAGCCGCATAAGTTAGTTGCAGCCCATTGGAATGAGCGATATGATAAGCTCTTGGACTATATCGTTTCACAACAAGAAAGACTATCTGAGGACACTCCAGAAGAATTCGCCCATTTGCGGAAAAATGTATTTGTGCCAGCCAAGATGGCAGATATCGTCATGGCGAATTTAGGTGAAGTAAGAGAGAACCTACGTGGTCTGAAATTGAGATTGGAGAAAGCCAGATATGCCTACGAAAGCCTATGACCGTCGCACAGGAAAAATTAGAAGAGGAATTTGAGCGATTTGTTGAATTTGGAGCCATTCTGGATGCCAAAACTAGAAAGTATTTGGTTCAATATCTCCAACAAAAACTTGGCCTCGAAAGCCCCATTCCCCCTGATCTCAATGACAATTATTACAGATACTTTACCCGCGCACTAGACAAATTATTTGCAGATGGTCTGCTTACCCAATTGATTCAGGAAAGAGAAGGCCTAAGGTTGCAAGTAGCATCGGATACCTTGTATTGGCTTCGAAAAACCTATGGCAAAATACGGGAGAAGAACCCGTTCGAGGATGAAACCCAGCGGTTGAATGCGGCATCTGTCATGCCCCTGAGAGATTTTGTCGCAAGGTGGTCCTACATCATCAATTTTCTCACCAATGCCTATGAAAAGGATGAATTGGATGCGGGTTTTCATCGCCAGAAGATAGAGGTTATCCTGCAAAACAGATCCTACGAAGATTTGAATAAGGAAGAGGTAGATGAGCTCAATGAGGTGATCAATGATTTGTTGGCACAATGGGATGCTTTGTTGAGCAGCAAACTATTGGAATTCCAGTTAGGGAAATTGGAAGAAGAGGCGGAGGACTTTAAAGACCTACTGGATAAGAAGGCGGATGAGTATCAAAAGCTATACGATTTGATTTCTCCTTTTGGCGAATATGTAGGCAAATATTGGGACATGTCGAGAGAGTTGTGGAAGGATACCAGTTTCGATTTGTTGGAGAAGTATGACGACCTGCTTCAGAAGGAGGATTCTGTCAGAGAATTGGCAGATCTTTTGGGACAAATGCGGGAGGCCGAGATTATCACAGAAGAAGAGGAATATGAAAGGGTCGTAGTGAGAAAAGAGTGGGAGATTGACAATGAAAACAAGACTGAAATTGTAGGTGTCCACGAAAGTGATGATCTGAATAACCTCATCTCGTCTGAAATAGGCCTCTTGAGCGATAGCGAAACGGAGAGTATATTTCTTAAGAAATTTGCAGACAAAAGCTTGCAAACTTTCCAATATCAAGACAAACAATTGATCACCAGTGAGGATCAGTTTACCGAGACCAATCTTCGAACCAAGCTCAAAGAAAAAGGGCCCTTTATCATTTGTGTAGATACGTCTGATTCCATGCATGGAACGCCGGAGCATATTGCGAAAGTATTGTGCTTTGCTATCCTAAAAATGGCAGCCAAAGATAACAGGAGGGCATATCTTATTAACTTTTCGACCAATATCCAGACTATTGATCTCTATGATATTGGAAGGTCATTGGATGAAATTGCTGATTTCCTGAGAATGTCATTCCATGGAGGAACGGACATTACAATGGCTTTGCATGAATCTTTGCGACAACTACAAAGTGAATCCTACCGCGATGCAGATGTTTTGGTGATTTCGGATTTTATCATGTACAAAATCGAGGATGAGATTCTGGATAGAATAGGGTATCACCAGCAAAATAACGGGACACAGTTTCATAGTCTTACCCTACACGATGATGCCAATGCAGAAGTGATAGAGCAGTTTGATACCAATTGGGTTTTTGATCCTTCATCCAGGGGAATCATGCGTGCCTTGGCCAAGGAAATACGAAGCTTACAATAACACCAGAAAGAGCGCTTATATTCCGGGAATCTTTTTTCCTTGTTGAGCCAATTCTGCAGTTTGAAGGATTCTCTTGGCTCTGGTCTTTTCTGTTTTGGCCAATTTGATCCAGCGCAGGACGAATCTTTTGGAGGAATCACCCATTCCATTGAAAAATGTCATAGCAGGTGGATGTTCTTCAAGGGCCTTGATAAGATCATCTGGCTTTAACAAGGCATCGACATCATCCATGAAGGTCCATAGCCCATTTTCCTTTGAAAGGCGAATAGCAGCCCTTCCGGCTTCTTTCATCCTCCCTTTTTCTTCCAGTTTTGCTGCTCTGTCTTTGTAGGTTTTGGTCCAATGCTGGGCCTTTCTGGGACCAATCAGTTGCATGGTGCGATCTAGGTCAAGTTTTCTTCTGACCCCATCTATCCAGCCTACGCAAAGGATTTCATCCAGTATCTCTGAAACCGATACATATTTGTCTTCAATATGCTTTTTGTAGGTAACTAACCAGATGCTCTTCTCCTGGTTATGATGTTGTTCAAGCCAGTCTCGTAGTTCTTCTTTAGAAGTAACCTCAACTTTTTCGAAATTCTCGGTTTTTACCATAGGAACTAAAAAATGCCTTTAGCTTAAAACCTCCCTGTTTTCGTTTTGTTATTTGGACATTCTTCAAACGTAACTAGCCAACCTATAAGCAAAAGGTTGGAGGTCAATAGGCCTCTAACGTAAAAAAACCGAACTCTTTGGAGAATTCGGCCTTTCATTAACATGAGTAGTCAATTATTTCTTGATAAACTTGAAGGAATCCATGAATTCCTTGGTGATTTTGTTGTTTTCATTCCCTTTTTGGGTCATGGTCTGAAGCATGTACATGCGGTTGCCTACAAGATAAAGACGTGCCAGAACAACAACAGTCCCTTCCTGAATCTCTACCATCATTTCACGGCCTTCATGTCCATCTAGCATGATTTTTTTCTGAGAAATCAGTTCGCCATTTACATTGGTTGTTGCCCCATTTACAGCTCCATCAAAAAAGTCCTTTTTTCCGGTTGAATCACTTAGGTTAAGGGCTCCATCAGGATAAGTGGTACAGTTGGTCATGTACATGAAGTTTTCTGCGCCCTCATTGGTCTCCGCAAAATACTGGATGTTTAACGTAAGTTCGCCAATAGCGGAAGGTACCTTTTGATCCATAGCTTCTGGTTCGCCTGGGAAGGAAATGCTGTAGCCGAACTCTTCTGATTTGTATTGATACCATTCATTGACCTGAGCCTGAGTGGGTAGCGCTAAGGTAAAGAGAAGAACTAGAAGGCTAAATGATAATTTCATAGATATAATGATTGTGCATGAGGCAAATCGTAATGCCTGTTGCGAATGAAAGAGTTTAGTGTTTTTAAGGACAATCCCTTGCACAAAAGTAAGGATAAGAGAATTGATAAATGGTTGGGGATATCGAATAAAGAGGTGCATTGATCAATATTGTTCAAAAGCACGCTAATTCCCTACCATATTTTTCCTGAAAATTGAGTTGTTTACTCCTATCAACAACAACTTTCCAATGAAAAGAATTGTATTAACGATCAGTCTACTGGTTTGCCTGCTTGTCGGAGCCATGGCGCAGGAGACTGCCAAAAAGATGGAGAAATCTATGGAAGACAAGAAGGTATTGAGACATGTAGTCTTGTTTAAGTTCAAGGATGATGCTCCCAAAGCGGAGGTAGAAAAGCTACACGCTGCTTTCTTGGCTTTGCCAGCTGCTATTCCTCAAATTCAGGATTTCGAATGGGGGATGAATGATAGTCCTGAGAATTTTCACCAGGATTTTACCCATTGCTATCTGGTTACTTTCGCCTCAGAGGAGGATAGAGATAAAGTATATACGCCACACCCACAGCATCAAGCCTTTGTAAAGAGTTTACAGCCTCATTTGGAGAAGGTATTTGTGGTGGATTATTGGGCGAATTAGTAAGCCTCTTATAAATCGCTTGGGCGATCTATCCAATCTTCTTTTGACAACAAAAAGATTCCATTGTGTATCCCTTCCTTCTTAAGGTAGGGATATGTGGTAAGACTAACTTCCTTCGCGCCAAGTTTTAGGCTGGCAGCTTGAGAGCGCTTGTTTTCCGAAGCTATATAGAAAACGACTGCCTCAACATATTGGAAGATATGATCTAGCATTAGCTGCTTGAGGGCTTTGTTGTACACACCACCCCAGTAGGTTCGGGCCAAGAAAGTCCATCCAATCTCAATTACTTGCTCTGTTTGATGGAGTAGGTTGTATCGACTTGATCCTATAATCGTCTTTGTTTTTTTGTCGATGATGGCAAAGGCCCTTTGGGACTCAATTGCTTGCTGAAAGAATAGGGTAAAGGCTTCTCTTTGGTAGCGATTGTAGGCAGGGTGCTGTTCCCAAATCAAAGGATCTTGTGCGGCACGAAAAAGGGCTTCAAAATCACGGTCTTTAAGGGGGCGAAGCAAGATAAGTTCGTTTTCAAGACGAGGTTGGAGGTCCATGATGGGGATTAGAGTTTCACTCTTTCCAGACATCCTCTATCCTGCATAGTAATGTAGGCCATGCTGTAATCAGGGCTAAAGGTGATGTTGGTAGGCTTTTCTCCGATGAGTTTAAGTTCCTTGATGAGTTCTCCTTGGGGAGACAAGACGGCAACTACTCCTTTGCCGTATCGGCAGACATAGATATTCCCATCTTTATCACAGCGCATACCATCCAATCCAAAGTCCTCGAAGGCGTGGAACAATTGCTTATTGCTCACTGAACCATCATCCGCAATGTCATACATCCAAATGTTGCGCTGGATGGATTCATTGACATATAGTTTTTGGCCATTAGGGCTGACCTCAATCCCGTTGGTGGTTCCCATCTGCTCTTCTAGCAATTCGAAGCCGTTGGCTAAGCTGATTTTCCAAAGTTTACCCGTACTATCCGCCCAGTTCGGATCGCTGGCATAGAGGACTCTGTTTGGGGAAATGGCTAGGTCATTAGGTTGATTCGCGGTAGAGTCATGGGCGAAGATCGCCATATCCATATTCGTGATATCAACTTCCCAAATGATATGCTGGGTATAGTCGGCGATGAACATCTGACTGCTATCACCAAATCTGATTCCATTTCCAATGCTCCCTTCAGGTAGGCTTAGAAAAATGGAGGATTCCCCATCAGGTGTGATTTTTCCTATGGTCCCCTGTTTTTTGAAATTTACAGCGTAGATGTTTCCCTGCTGATCCGTCGCAGGTCCTTCGACTCCATTGGTAAAGGAGCCGGGAGGTGTAAAGTCTGTGCTTTGGACACTGCTCTGGCAAGAAAAGGCCAGGACAGCTATCAAGGTCATCAGCAGTGGGCGGATCATGAAACGGGTTGCTTAAGTCGAGCAGAAATTTTTACAGGCCCAAATTAAACGCCTTCTTTCCTTTTTTCCCACAACTCACTCAAAATTTGACTCGATTTCTTCCAAATTCCTTGTTAAACTATCATTTTCCACAAATTCGTAGTAAAAATCCTTCCACTCGCTAGAGGTGATTTCGCTTTCGTCCATAAAGAAATGTTCGATGGTGATGACCCTAGGTTCGGGACTAGGAAGGGAGACCTCCTCCTTCAGATCAATAGATTCTAATTCACAAGAGAAGAAAAGGCAAGCCAAAGCAAGGATACAATAGTATTTCATGGGTGTCTTTTTATTCTAAATGGGTAGTAGCCTGGTTTTCCCTACTCTTTCGAAGGAAAATCTGTACTTCTCCAGACTATTCAAGAAAACAGGTTTATGGGGACAAGTATAGTTTTCGAGGAATGGGCATCAAAAGACTTTCTGCTCCTAGTTCTATATACTGATCCCTTGTGGAAGCTGCCTGACACTACTGATGATGGTGATGAGTAGCTTGACCAGTTAGGGTGAAAGGAGCAGAAAAAGGCCGCTGTTGGAATGTCTCATTTATTCTCTCTTCGATGACATATTCATATCCTTGTTTGAGGTCTTGAAAGTTTTGCCTTTTGCCTGAAGGCCAGATGACGACCAGCTGGCTAACGGTATCTGCTTGACCTATTCCTATGGTCGTGGAGGAATAGGGCGATGAACCAAAAGAACCTCCAGTGCCTACTGTTCTGAAGACCTCTCTCCCATCATTTAGCGTCAAAACGAGATTGGCGCCTAATCCATAGGAGTTTGATTGTTTACCCAAGAGTTTCACGCTGATCCAGTTGTTGTCGAATCCAGGATTTTCATAGAGAATGTTGGTGAAGTTGTCTCCTTCATATGCACCCCCCATGACAACATAAATATCCTGATCTCCATCAGCATCTAGGTCAGCAAAGGCAACGCCATGTCCTTTCTGGATATGCCCAAAATTCCCTGCAGAAGTAACTTCTTCAAATCTTTCCCCACCTACATTCCTAAACATCCTGTTGGGAACAATGGTGCTAGGGTCGGGGGCACCTGTGCCTACGTAAAAATCAAGAAACCCATCGTTGTCAAGGTCTCCAAAATTGGAACCCATGGCATACATGGTTTTGTCCAGTCCATATTCGCTGGCAGCTTCCCTGAAGGTCAAGTCTCCATTATTGATATAGAGCTTGGGCTTTTCAGAGGGGACTCCCATGTTTTGAATTTCTTTGGCATATTCTCCCGCTAGGTTATTTTGGAAGCGGATATCGTAAGCACTGACGAAAATATCCTCATACCCATCATTGTTGACATCCCAAAACCAACAAGGAAAACTCATAAAAGGAGTAGAAACTCCTGCCTTCTTTCCTATTTCTTTAAACTTCCCCTTCTGGTTGTGAAATAGGAGGTTATTTCCGCCCAAAACGGAAATGTACAGGTCCTTCCAGCCATCATTGTCGATATCTCCCCAAACTACTCCTTTTACGTAGGTGTTGATATTTCCAAGGCCATATTGCTCAGCTACCTCAGAGAAGGTGCCATCGCCATTATTATGGTAAAGCTCGCATGGATGCGGATCATCCTCCGTACTTTCATTCCCTATGAATACATCCAAGTGTCCATCTTGGTCGAAGTCTGCCCAGCATGCGGTTTGGGTAGGATGGTAAGAAAGGATTCCAGCTGATCGAGTAACATCTTGAAAAACCCCATTTCCTGTATTCCTAAGGAGAGAATTAGGATGACTTCCACCCTGGTTCAACCATCCCCCCCTTAGAATTAAGATATCCATCCACCCATCATTGTCATAATCTGCATGGATACAGTTCAGTCCGCTTGTAATTCCCTTAAGCCCTGCCGTTTGGGTAGTTTCGAAATAGCCTGTTCCTGCCTGATAAAGGAAGAGTCTCACGTTGTCCTCCATGCCATAGGAAGTCATGAATACATCCAATAGTTCATCTCCATTGAAATCATCAATACAAACTCCACCAGATAAGCCGTCTACAGAAAGACCGACTGACATGGCAATTTCATTGAAAGCGGGGAAGCTATCTTGCTCATAAGAGGAGGGAATATCCAGCAAGTATTGCCTGGGAACCTTCTCTGGATATTCTCCCAATGTCATGTAAGCCACATTGAGCAGCCATTGGTAGGTCGGATTGGGATATTTACGAAGGAGAATTTCATACATCTCAATGGCCTTACGAGAACCAGTTTCATCTAAGTGGAAGCCTTCTGATTGCAAGGGAAGAATGCAGGATTGAGGGGTGTGATTGTTTAAGCAATTGTCCTGTTCACCCTTTCTCAAGTAAGCAAGTGCAAGAATCTCAAATAGGGGTTTGTTAACAGAGTTGATGATGTTTTCATAAGGCAGCTTTAAGGCATCTAGAAAGTTGGTGATTTCTTTGATACAAGCTTCCGTCTCTCCTGCGTACAGGCTTTCTCTTAGGTAGCTGAGCCAGTTTTTGTAGCGGTTGTTCTTGTCCCCATTTTTGGCAAGTTTGAGGTATTTCTCCGCCAATTTTTTGTTCCAATGGTAATACTGATCAGGATCTCCGTTTTGAACGAGTTCGTGGAGTTCCTTTACCATGGCACGTGTTTCCTTGTTTTGTTCGGGAGTATAAAGGTTTTCACGGCAGCCTGAAAGGAGGGAAAATGTCAGGAGCAGCAAAAGGGAAAGAATCCTCATGGGCAAATAATTCTGGATATAAGGGCGAAGACTATGATACTTGCTCGGGGAGCATGGCTTTTTCTCTGCCAATAATATAATGAATTCCCAAGCTAATGCTTCTGCTAACGGCTATTTCATCTACTGCATCGATCGTATCTCTCAAGGTATGATAGGCTACATCGCCTTCTTTCCTGAGCCAGTTCATGGCTGCCAGGGTAGTGGCTTCTACCCCAATTTTGGAGAATTCTGCGGCATCTGTTCCTCCTGCCAAGAAGGGAAAGGCAAGGGTGTCCACCTCCAATTGGTTATCCTGAGAGATTTGAAGACATTCATCAATCATCGCTGGAGACAATTGGACGAAGCCATTGAGATCAGAGGTAAGAAGAGCCATTTCCTCATGATCATACATGCATTCAAGGTTGAAGTTGTAGGTCTTGGTAGCTAGCAATTGGTCTTTATTGACCTGAGAATAGGCTCTCGCTCCTCTTAAACCACATTCTTCTGCATCCCAACTCGCTACGATCACTCGAGTATGCTGTAGGCCATTTCCTTCCTTTTTCTGATGGGCAAAATACTTTCCTACTTCCATGGCAATAGCTGTACAGATCATATTGTCCCCAGCTCCTGGTGTACCTTCTTTGTCATAAAAAAACCACATCTGAGCAGCAAAAATACCCGAAACTGATAGTACCGTAGTAAGTACCCAATACAGAATGTCGGATTCTGCATTAAAAAACTCCATGCCCAGGAGAAGCCAGCTGAATATTAGCATAGCCAATTGTGATGAAGTACCCAAAATTACATTTCGAATATAGGTTTTAGGATTTTTTGCCAGAAAATTGAATATGTGCGCACTGTCATGATGTGCGCTGATGATGACCTGCTGCTTAACTTCTTTATCAGGTTCAATGGTACCGACAATATTTTTACCCTTTTTCTTTGGGAAAAGAGGATCCACAAATTCCTTGTAGACAAAAAACTCAAGTGCCGTAATCAAGAAAGCCAAACTGGATAAAATGACTGCCCATAGCGTTTGATTGAAGTACAAGGCAATCAGGGCCATGAAATAAATCACGATGTTAATCCTAATATAACCCAAGAAGGCTCCAGGATGGACAGAAAATTCCTGATGATGAGTAGAATCGCAAAAGGTTGAGAATTCTTCTTCCAAGTGGTCAGCACATTCCAAACATGCCTGGCTGCCCGCCAAACGAGCATTCCATTTAGTGGTAACCTTTTCTGTAAAGTCCATGGCGGAAGCCACCATCTCATCAAGCTTGGGTATGTTCATGATCTCATCTTTGTATCAAGCTATATAAGGAAAAGATTCGAATTGCCAGAATTTCCTGTAAGCTAAAGCTGTTTTTATCTGTTGTTAAGGAGAGACCAGGGGGCCAAAAATTGCCCTTCTCGTATGGGAAGAATCTCGCCAAAGTGGAGGAAGACAAATTCACTTTGTTTGGGACGAAGGAAGACAAAATCATCTACATCAAGCTTGGCCGTTAGAGGCGCATTCACCATAGTTTGATTGGTAGAGGGGCCAAAAATCTCATTTTGCTTGAGTCCTTTTGGATACCAGTATTGGGCTTTCCAATATCCTCCATACAGGAAAAATGACTGCATATTCTCCTTTGATACCATGTTTAACACCCCTTTTACCCGCTCCAAACCGGGAATGGTAGTTCCCTTGAATTTCTTCAAAACAGGGGTAGCTATAAAACTCGCAGCTAGATAGCCTTGTAGGCTGGCGATGTCAAAACCAGCGGGCATCACAAGACAAGAACCTGCTGATAGGTCATTTAGGGGAGAATCCGCTGATTGATGCAAAGGGAATGTGGGACTTCCTGCCCCGTTGAAACATAAATCTTCCTTCCAGATGCTGGGAAAAGCTTGCCTTACCATCATCTTTGCCTCTTGGTAGAAGGAGTTGGCTAATCGCAGCGCCTTGGTCTGGCTCATGATCATGCTCGGTATGTTAACGACATGTGGGTCATAGCCCATAAACCCACTTAGTTCTACCCATTCTAGGTTCTGCTGTATAATTTCCAGGCCAGTACGTAGCGATTCTAAGCTATTAAAACCACCCCTTCGTAGCCCAATGTCCAGTTCAAGGTTAAGGCGGAGTTTTTGTCCCAATTTCTTAGCCAACTCAATATATTGAAGCACTCTTTCACTTGTGTCGACCAACCATTGTATTTGCTTAAAGGGATGAAAACCTTGGCTGGATGGAGGCAAATACTTGAAAAAGTAGTCTGCTGTTTTAATCGGCAAAGGCTTCCCGAGCAAAACATCTGCCTGATGGTCTAGCCTAGCCGCTAAATCTGTCAGAAATGGCTGGTGGAAGACCATGAGCTTGTCGGTATGCCCCTTTTCCATCAGATACTGAATCAATTCTGGGGAGGGAAGAGATTTGACAACGATTCGGAAATGTGCATCAGGCCTAAGTTGAGACCTTAGGAGTGCTACATTCTTATCAACACGATCTAGGTCTAGCAGGAGGCAGGGAAGGGCCCTTTCCCTCGCTCTGAGCATTTCGTTGAGTTGACCGAAGTACGTCTTTTCTTCCATGTCAAGATGTGCTTAGATCGCTACTGAGTTTTTTGTAATCCCCATCAATCGCTTCATATAGGGACTTAGGAAGATGCCGTCAGGATCATGTTCCCTGCGGAAGGCATTGAATCGCTCAAATTCTGGATAAAGTGTCATGACATCTTCACCATCGAGGCTGTTCATTTTTCCCCAATGAGGTCTTCCTCCATGTGCTCTGAAAATAGCTTCCATATCTTTGAAATAGGCCTTATTGTCTTTTTTGTTGTAAACATGGCAGGCGATGTAGGCAGAATCCCGTCCAAAGGCAGGGCTCATATAAATATCGTCTCCCTTGACCCACCTGTTCTCAATCGGAAAATGGATGTTATACTTCCCTGAATTGACTGCCTTTGTCAACTCTTTCCAAACTTCATCATAAGCATCTGCTGGAATGTTGTATTCCATCTCGGTAAACTTTACCAGACGAACCGTAGCGTAAATCTTATGGCTATGATAAAGTTTGTCGACATTGCTGATACTAGCAGCAGTGATTTTCGAAACGAGTTTGTTTTGGGAAGGAAATGCCCTTGCAAGTTCGCAGAATACTTTGAACACATAGTTTTCGAGTACATATTCTGTCCAGTAATGCACAAAGCCTACCTTATCAGGCTCACCCTCTTCTGCGATGTTGCTCGTCTTGGTCCAGGCAGTATCGGTGTAAGGAATCCAGTAGTACTCAAAATTCCGATTGTTCCGATTACGTTCATCCAAAGTAGCGCGTACATCCTTCATTTTCTCCTGACGGTAGTTGAGAAGGAGTTTGTAGCTGGGGACACATTGTAGGGTAATGGAGGTAATGACACCGAGTAAACCCATAGAGACTTGAGCAGCTTTGAAAAGCTCGGGCTTATCCTGAGGTGAGCAGGTTACCAATTCCCCTTTTCCATTTACAAAACTCAGGGCAATGACTTGGGTACTGATGGTTCCGAATTCTCTTCCCGTTCCGTGTGTACCTGTGCTGATAGTCCCAGCAATCGATTGTACATCGATATCCCCTAGGTTTTCCATGGCCATTCCCTCCAGAAAGAGGAGTTCTCCGAGAAGCTTAAGTTTGGTACCAGCCTTGACAGTTGCTTGACACTTTTCCTTGTCTACAGAAATAAGGCCTTGGTACTTATCCAGACTCATCAGAATTTCATCCGTCTTGCACAAAGCCGTAAAGGAATGACCTGTTCCGATTACTCTAACACTTTTGCGCTCGTTGGCTGCTCGCTCAACCCATTGTTGAATTGCCTCCTCGGATTCAGGATAGGCGATCGATGAGGGCTGCCATTCCAGATTTTCTGCCCAGTTTTTCATCCTTTTGGGTATTGTGAAGAGGGGAATAAGCTGCTTCTTAAGCCTTGATCAGCTTGAGATAGCTTCCGATTACCTCTTCATATGTAGTAGTCAAAAATTCTTTGCTGTTTTTCTCCAGTGAGGAGTGATGAATGGCCAGACCTTCTATCATTCCCATCAATTGCTGTGCAATAATATGGGCTGAAATATCTGCTCTAATGTGGCCCTTCTGTTGAGCATCTTTTACCAATGTGTGTGATCCCTGACGGTACATATCCATGGCCCCTTGGATTTGCTGACGAATGGCCCCGTCACGCTCACCCTCCAACTGAAAAAGAAAGTAATTCCTAATGGGATAACCTTCCTCAGTGATCTCCTCTACATAATCCATTAGGCTGATCAGAAGTTGGTAGCGCGCTCGAATTTGATCTTCAAAAGACAACTCTTGATGCTCTCCTCCTGCCGCCTGTTTCAAAAGAGCTAGGAGGTGATTTTCCATGACAGCCAGATAAATATCATACTTACTGGCAAAGTGATGATAAATGGCACCCTTTGATAAGGCTGTTGCCTCTTGTATATCCTTCATGCTCACTCCCTTATATCCCTTTTGAAGAAATAAGCGAAACGATGCTTCCAGTATGCGATTTTTCCCCTCTTTGGCCATTTATAGCTTGTTCATGTATTCTAATATAAGAAAAATAGTTAAAACCGACCAGTCGGTTTGTATGGGACTTAAAATCAAGGCCAATCCAAATTGGACTGGCCTTGATTTTACTTTTTACTCTTGCGTTTCTTTTTCTTCTTGGAAGGCTTCTTTGCTAGGTCTTGCTGAATGTGGGCTATTAAAATAGCATGTAAATATTTAAGACAACATAAGTTAACAAAGAACTCTAAATATCTATATAGGCTTGTAGGGAGTTTTGTATTTTTCATACCTTTCAGAAAATGCCTACTCGTGATGATCCTAAGGAATCTACTTTTTACGCTATTTATTTGCTTGACCATGAGTGTTTATTCACAGGAACATGCAGAATTGCCTCTTCGCGAAATTCCTGAAGCACCAACCGATTATGGTCCTGGGAGTATGATCGCCAGATCGGTAGAAGGATTGGGTTTTCGATATTATTGGGCGACAGAAGGGCTAAGAGATAAGGACTTTGCCTACCGCCCCACTCCGGAAGCCCGAAGTTGTGGCGAGACGATAGATCATATTTTGGGTCTTTCCAGAACGATTTATAATGCTTCTCTTAACCAGGCCAACTCAGGGAATAACGATGAAGGCCTCACCTATGCAGAAAAGCGTAAAGCGACACTTGAGTACCTAGACAAGGCCGCCAAAAACTACCGTGGTAAGTCCGCCAAAGAAATGGAAGAGCTCAAAATAATTTTCCAACGCGGCGAGAACAAAAGTGAATTCCCTTTTTGGAACATGATCAATGGTCCCATTGCCGATGCGCTATGGCATTCAGGCCAGGTGGTGTCTTTTCGTCGTTCTTCCGGTAATCCATTACCGAAAGGCGTTAATGTATTTAGAGGAACCTACCGCCCATAAGTGAACGTACTATTATGAGATATATTCCTATTTTTTGCTTGCTCATTTTTTGTATTTCCTGCCAAAAAGCTACTCCAGATAATTCTGATAAAGGAAAGGAAGAAGTCTCCACAGATTCCGTAGCTGCCAAACCTGAAAAAGAAAGTGTTCTTAGCCTGAGCGTTTTTACAGACTCTTTAGATTTCAAAAATCCAACCTTAACAGGTGTCATTTCCTATCCTCAAATTGGCTTACCCTCTTTGGATTCAATCGTGGAACACGAGATCCAATCCATGATGCGGAAATACCGGGCTGAGCTCAAAAACATGATGGATGAGGATATGTTGGACGAAGACATATCCACTTCAGGACTTTGGGTCGAAACAGAGGAAATTGAGTTTGATGGACCAGTGGTCTCCTATCGTATCTACGAATCTACGATGATGGCTGGAGCTGCGCATCCTGTTCACAGTTATCTGGAGTATAATTTCAGCAAAAAGGAAAACCGCTTACTTGAGTTTAAGGATATCTTTAACCTACCTACTGAGGAAGATTCTCTTTCTCTCATCAAGCTTATCAATCAGCATTTTCCAGATGATTATGCGGAGCTAAGAGGGAAATATGACTATGGATTCAACTTGAAAGGAGACTCAATCTCTTTCAATTTTGACTCTTATGAAGTAGGACCCTATGCCATAGGGATGCCAAGATCAGTGATTGCTAAATCTGAATTGGGTGCCTTCTTGCACGAGGATTACCAGTAAGTCATACATCCCATATGAATCTCAATCAAATCACGGTTCCTTCTATGGATTTGTCTAAGTCCATTCCCTTCTACCAGAAGTTGGGACTAAAGTTGATTGTACATTCACATCCTCATTATGCAAGATTCGAATGCCCCGATGGGGAAAGTACCTTTTCCATCCATCAAGTAGAGAAATTACCAAGAGGAGAGGGAATTCATGTGTATTTTGAGTCTGAAAACCTTGATGAGGAGGTCGCGAGACTCAAAAAGGAGGGGATCGCGTTTGAGAGCGAACCCACTGATATGAGTTGGTTGTGGAGAGAGGCAAGTCTGAAAGATCCTTACAGAAATCAGATTATCCTCTACTACGGTGGAGCAAATAGAAAATTTCCACCTTGGAGGTTAAAAGAAAGTTTATGAACAAGAGAAGAATGAGGATTCCCATTTATTTGGGAGTAGTAGGAGCATTTTGCCTCGCAACGGGTTATACCTATCGAGAGACTGGTCTAGAGGGTGAGAACTTTTTATTCCTTATGGGGTTTGGCATTTTAACATTGGCTGGGCTTATTGCGCTTTTTATGGTCATTACAAACAAGGAATAAAGTGGCTGTTACTTATACACTAGCTTCTACAGAAAATCATCTTCAGCAAATTCTTGATTTGCAGGAGAAAAACTTAGCAGAATCTGTTTCTGAAGAGGAAGCAGCTCGAGAAGGATTCGTGACGGTCAAGCACGATTTGGAGCTGTTGGCATTAATGAATGAAGAATTTCAGCATGCCATTGCTTTGGACGGCGATAAAGTTGTGGGTTATGCGTTGATTATGGAACGCTCCCTGGAAAATACCATTCCTATTTTAGTTCCCATGTTCAAGGCAATCAATGCCAGCATTTACATGGAACAAGAACTTGCCGAAAGTCCTTATTGTGTCATGGGGCAGGTTTGCATAGACAAAGATTACCGTGGGAAGGGAGTTTTTAAAGGCTTATACGATGAATTGATTCTTCAGGTAAAACCATATTTTGCCTTTCTAATCACGGAAATTGATGCCAGAAATACTCGTTCTCTTCGTGCCCATGAAAAACTAGATTTTCAGCATATCAAAACCTATACCTCCGAAGAGGGAAGGGAGTGGGTATTGATAACCTATGACCTGAGATAAAACGCTATGGAACCTAAGACCATTTTACTTTACCTCATGGCTGCATTTTATCTTTTTGCGGGAAGTAGTCATTTTATTTGGCCACGATTTTACGGAAAGGTCATGCCTCCCTTCGCCAAAAAGTGGAAAAAAGAATTGAACCTTTTTGTAGGAATTTGCGAAATACTAGGAGGAATTGGCTTGCTAATCCCTGCCACCAGAAGTTATGCAGCTATTGGTATCCTTCTGTTACTTATAGCTGTATTGCCAGTCCACACTTATATGCTAAAGGAGAAAGGGCTCGGAATGAAAATTCCTTTGTGGACGCTCTATGCTCGTTTTCCCATACAATTGGTGTTGATGGCATGGGCAATTTGGTACATCTAACCTGAGACTTTATTTTTTATTTTTAATAACCATGATGAAGAAATCATTTGTTTTTGTAGTTGCAGTAGTTCTGTCTTTGACAAGCTTCGCTCAAGGCCAGAAGACAGAATTGAAAGGCGTACTTGAAGGATACATGGCCTTGCTAAACGAGGGAGACCTAGTTAAGACTGTAGACTTTATGTTTCCTAAATTTTTCGAATATGTTCCTAAAGATGCGCTGAAGAAGCAGATGGACGGAGCTTTCGAAAGTGAAGAAGTTAGCATTACGATAAAGGACCCCAAGATTGTTGACATAGAGGAACCCAAAAAAATTGGAGAGGCCTTTTACAGCCTTATTTCCTATACCATGATAATGGATATTCAGCTAAAGGGAGAAAAAGAGGAAGTAGATGAAGAGGACGAAGACTCTTTTGATGCAGACGAATTTACCTACCAGATTTACGCCAACATGTATGGAGAGGACAATGTAGAGTGGGACAAGGAAGCCAGAAAGTTTGTGTGTAAGGCCAATAGTGTCATGTTTGGAATCAAAGATCCAGCTTATGGCAATACATGGACATTTATGGAACAAAAGGCTGGATTGAAGGCGGCTCTTCCTGACTTGTTCTCAGATGAAGTTTGGAATTACTATGAGACGGAGAAATAATCTCGAGGCAAAGATAAAATCAAAGGTAGGATCTATGGTCCTGCCTTTTTTTATGGGGTTAAATTTAACATTCAACATATTCTTATCTTTTCCTCTATGGAACCTCACCACTTTTTCGAAACTGAACGACTAATCTTAAGGCCTACAAATCTGGAGGATGCCTCCTTTTTGTTAAAAGTCCTCAATACACCAAAATGGCTACAGTTTATTGGAGACCGGGCTGTTCATACGATTGAACAGGCGGAAGAATATATTCTGACCAGGATCAAACCCCAACAAGATCGACTTGGCTATTCAAATTTTACCGTCATTCGAAAAGAAGACCAGGTAAAAATGGGATTTTGTGGATTGTACGATAGGGAAGGAGTAGAAGGCTTGGATATTGGATTTGCCTATTTGCCTGCTTTTGAGGGAAAGGGGTATGGAACAGAAGCTGCAAAGGAAATGATGCGGGCTGGTTTTGAGGATTTTGAGGCAAGTGAAATAAGTGGGATTACGGTAGAAGAAAACATAGCCTCTCGAAAACTCATGGAGAAGCTAGGTATGGGCTTCCAAAAACGTATCAACCTACCCAATGACCCTGTAGAACTACTCTTGTATTACATCAGTCGGAAGACTTACGATGACCTCCATCAAAAAGAATAGACTTGGCTTATCCGGGAATACTCCACGTAAATTCCATGCCTGTGGTCTCGAGAGCTTGTTTGAGATAGTAGTATGCAGCAATGTTGACAATAGCGGTTAAGGGAACCAGGATAAGAAATTTGGTTTTTCTGATCTTGTGTCGAAAAAGGAGCATCCCAGCCCCTATTCCTCCAAATCCAAATAGTAGGGAATTGAGGAGTAGTGTATTTTCTGGAGTTCTCGACCTTTGCTTTTTCTTCCCCTCTCCATTGTTGACGGCTACTCTTTTGTCCCAAAACATCATCCAAAGGGTTCTCAGATTTAGAGTTAGCCAGATAGCAAATGGATAAAAGAGGTTCATGTTCCAGAATTTGTCAATAAATTCTTCATTCCCTTCGAAGATTCAAAATAGGCCTGGAAACTTCTTTACATACTTAGGTGCGGCAAAGTAAAGTGTACTTGGGTTCCTATTCCCAATTCGGAGGTAATCCAGATTTTTCCCCCATACTTCTCGACGATTTTTTTGCAAGTTGCCAATCCTATGCCTGATCCAGTTGATTGAGAATCACCCGAAAAGAGGTCAAACAGCTGAGGAATACATTCCTTTTCTATTCCCCGTCCATTGTCTTTAACAAGCACTTCGATAAAATGAACCTGAGAGGTAGAAGACGAAAAATGGATAGAAATATGAGGAGCCTGTCCTTCTTTTCTATAAATCATAGAATTTGTCAACAAGTTCTGGAACAATTGCATCAGAAGAGTTTCATGGCCCCAAACTTTTGTGCAATCCGCTGGGTAGCTTATTTCTGCCCCAGATTCTTGGATCATCATAAATAAATTAGCTTTGACCTTCGAGATGACAGATGATAGTTGTATTTCTTTGACGGGTGGAAGGTTGTATTCCAATTTCGAGAGTTCCAACAAATCATCAATCATGCTACCTAACTGGGTGTTGTTGGATGAAATGAGACTGAAAATTTCTTTTTCATTTTTCTCGAGTTTGCCTACAGTTTTTCTTTCCAGTACTTGTAGGAAGTTGTTGTTTAGCCTCAATGGGGCCTTCAAGTCATGTGCGGCTACCGCAGCAAAATTTTCCAGATACTGTATGGTTTCCTTTTGGCGAAGCGAGTTTAGGTTTAACTCGTTCACCATGTATTCCAACTCGTGTTTTTGACTTTGCAGCTTATCTGCCTGAACTTGGATAAGAGAATTAGCCTCACTCAACTCTTGATTATGCTTTTGACTCTTTCTATAAAAAAAGACCAAGGCGAAGGCTACTGACAGAGCCAACATGAGGGCTAGCGCCAATAGGATCAATTGAAGTCTTTGGCTGGATAGGGATTTTTCCTTTAGGCTGAGTTCTTGTGAAGCGACTTGATCTTTTAGGGCTTGCTGGGCTTCTAAATAGGTAATTTCCTTTTTATAGAATTCGGTTTGCATTTGATTTTCTAGGAGGGAATCCAGCACCGTAATCACAGGAGAAAAATAGGTATAGGCCGATTTATAGTTTCCCTCCTTTTCGTAAATCATCGCGAGACTTGCAGAGATGCTATAAAAATAGTCCATTTCTTGATGCTCTTTGGCCCATTTGTAGCCCTTTAAACCATATTTTTTGGCCTCTTCAATCCTCCCTGCTTTCTGCAAGGTCTTGCTATAAGGACCATATACGTAAGCAAACCTTGCTTCTGATTGTATTTCTTTGGCCTGAGCTAGGGCTTTTTCGAAATAAACGAGCGCACTATCTACCTGATTGTAATCATCAAAGTGCCGTGCCATGAAAATTTTAGTATAGACTTGTCCTCTGACATCCTTTCGCCTTACCTTCTCAGCCAAGGAGGTACGGAAAGCTTCAATGGCCTGTTCGGGCTTGTCAGTTTCGGAGTAAATGAGCCCAATATTTGACATAAGGGTGGCAGAACGATCCGAATTACCCATGGCTTTAAAGAGCTCCTTTGCCTGCTGATATTCCTTCATGGATCCTTTCCAATCTCTGATCCTAGTAAGAACTGCACCTGTATTGATCAGGCTACTGGCCCAATTCATGGTGTCTTGCAAGAGCTTATATTTTTGACCGGCGAGGCGAAATTGTTCTACCGACCTACCTAGTTCAACTTTTTGATAATAATAGGCACCTTTTTGAAGAGCTAGGTCGGCAGCCTTTTTGTCCCCTCCTTTTGCCAATGTCAACGAAGTACAAACCTGAATATATTTCCAGGCGGAATCTAGTTTGTCCTGTCTTAGACTTGTTCGTGCCGCAAGGTAATTGGCAAGCCAGGATTCATCCCCCTCCATATCTTCCTCTAGATAAGGGAGAGATTTTTTGGCATAATATATCGAGCTATCAAGTACATAATTACGATCAAAAAGCAGTCCCTTACACAAAAGAGCGTAACCTTCCCCATAGGTATAGTCTAATTCTTTGGCGGTTTTCCTAAGTAAGTCGACTTTTTCAAATTGAGCAGAATCAGCTATACCTCCTGTCTCGGAAATAGAGTCAAGGGCAGCAAGGAGATCAGATTTGCTTAAGGGAAGTTGATCAGTTTGAGAATAGGCAATATCAAAAAGTCCTAGGGATAAAAGGAAGATCGTGCTTATATAGGATAGGCCGACCCTATACCAATTTGTCATATTGGGGGAATATCTAAGAATGCTTCAAAATTGGTGGGAAAAGCAACCCTAAAATAATGATTTTTGCTTTTAATATAAATTTATCTGCAAATTTCAAGCTCTTGAATATTGATTCTAAGGGATCAACAATCAGAAACACGATGAAAATCCATTTTAATGAGAGCAGCCAGGAATTGGTGATTGATGACAATATCAGAAACCAGTATATGGCGATTTACTTCCTGATGGGCGTAAATCTTTTCAATAGCTTTGTCAATATTTACCGATTAAATGACGGAGTAGGGAATCTGGCCCTAGAATATGTGTGGATAGGTGTGGGGGTCGTATGTTTGGGTGTTATCCTGTGGCTTGCCCTCAAGAAGACTACCCAAAAAACGATCTTACTATCTGAGATTGAAGGCTTGAAGTTCAAAAAGAGATTTGGCAATAGTCAGTTGTCCCTTCGCCTGAAAAATGGTCGCAGTAGGGATACGGTTGCCATAAAAGACAAAACCAAGGCTGAAGAGATGAAAAATCACCTTTTAAGCCTTGGCATTAAGTTGTTGGATGGATAAATCCCTTTCTACTTGAGTTCCCAAAGCTTCCACCAGGGAGTCCTGGGAGAATCGTGATGTTCAAAATGATAGCCGAAGAAGTAGCAGCTTAGAAAGGCCCAAAGGTGGTTCTTTCCTTGACTTCTGGCATTGTGCTTATTTTGGTGTTCTCCCATGTGAGGGATAAAAGTTCCAAAATAAAATAGCTGGAAGGTTCCCATGATAGAAGGAATGATCCAGAAGACTACCATATTGATTTCATGCGCACCTAGAACAAATTTACAGAAGTTGTGAAAGAGGGCTGCCAGTAGGATCTGCTTCCAAGAAATATATTCTTTGAGAAAGTCGAAGTACCAACGGAAAAAATTGGGATTCCCATTATGGAAATCTGGATCATGTTCTGTTCCTGCATGCTTGTGATGATCATAGTGCTTAGGCTTCAATTTGTCATAGGAATTGAAGACAAACAAGAAGGATGCTATTCTTCCAATGGCATTATTCAGTGTATGATTCTTAGGAGCAACAGCCCCATGCATCGCATCATGAGCGGTGATAAACAGTCCTGTGAATAGATGTGCCTGAACAAAAACCATCAGGTACGTTAGCGGAGAGTACCAATTGATGGGAGTCGACACATTGTATATCAGCGTAACGGCCCATAGAACAATGACCGTAATGCCTATTCTGACACCTGTTTGTGGATGGTTAGTCCATTTTTTTATGACTTGCTCCATTTATTTTCCTGCCTTCAATTTTTTGGTGTAAGCCCAAGCATCCCTATAGTATTTCCAAGGTACTAGCAACATACCGAAGCATTCGCCATCTTCCTTCTCCAGATATTTGTGGTGGATTTTATGCGCTTTTCTGATTGCCAGTAAATAAGGATTTTTGCTTCTCTTAAAGGCCTTGAATCGCTGATGGATAAAAACATCATGAACCACAAAGTAGATGAAGCCATAAACCGCAATCCCAACACCAATCCATACCCTGAAATCATGCACACCGCCTCCCGACAATCCATAATACATCAATAAGGCACTCGGAACGGCAAAAATGAGAAGGAAGGAATCATTTTTCTCAAAATGGTGGCCAGTCGGATTGTGATGATCGTGATGTAAGGTCCACAAAAATCCATGCATGATGTATTTATGCAAAGCCCATGCTGCGAATTCCATCAAAAAGAAGGTCGCAAGGATGATCAGGGTGTTTTGTAAGATTATCATATCGCGTCTCGAAATAAGGGCTGGAAATATCCACTACCAAGATTGGATCATGGTTTTGATGTCCTCCATGAGCCATTGGGGAGTACTAGTCGCACCGCAGATACCCACCTTATCCCCAGCATCAAACCAGTCTTTTTTGACTTCTTCAACGGTTGAGACAAAATAGGTAGCAGAGTTTGCCGCCTTGCATACACCAAAAAGCATTTTTCCATTAGAGGACTTCCTGCCTGCAACAAAAATTATTTTATCAAACTGCTGGACAAAAAATCTGAGCTCATGATCCCTGTGCGATACTTGTCGGCAGATGGTGTCATGGGCCTTCACTTTGACCCCAAGTTTTTCTATTTCATTAGCAACTGTGCGAAAGCGAGCTTTGTTTTTGGTAGTCTGAGAATACAAAGTAACCTCAGTTGGTAAATCCTCAGATTTCAGCTCATCGGCCTCAAGAAACACAGTGGCTTCGCCATTTGTTTGTCCTTTCAACCCTACTACTTCAGCGTGATCCTTTTTGCCATAGATCAGGATGTGTTCTCCCTTATCATGAGAAAGGCGAATTCTTTGCTGTAATTTTAAGATGACGGGACAAGACGCATCAATAAGTTGAAGGTTGTTGTCCATGGCCATTCTATACGTAGAAGGGGGTTCTCCATGTGCTCGAATCAGGACTTTCTCATTGTGGAGATGGGCCATTTGTTGGTGGTTGATCACAATGAGCCCCATATTTTCTAGCCTGCGAACTTCTTCGTCATTGTGGACAATATCTCCAAGGCAATAGAGTTTCCCTTCTGCCTTGAGGATGTCTTCAGCCATTTCCACAGCATAGACAACTCCAAAACAGAAGCCCGAACCCTGGTCAATTGTAGCTTGAAGCTGCAGCGGCTTAGCTGGCTTTGCTTGAAACCATCTCCAGAGACGACCTGTTACGACGGGAAAGAATCCATTCATAGATATTGATATTCATCAGCAACAAGAGCATCATATACATAGTATCCTCTACCGGAATAGACCCAAGTCTGAGGCCCAGATTCTCCAAGTCGTTGTACCAAACTACTGGTAGTGCTGTCAACACACCATTTACCATCACAAAGGGTAGGAGACCAATTAGATAAGCCAAGAGAAACCTTCCCATATAGGGCGTCTTCCAAACAAATAGGTTAAGGGCAATCCAGATAGAAAGCGCAATGAAAGTTACTGCTGTATAGATTCGTTCGAAGTTTAATATGCCCAGAACCAATAAGGTCAGCATAAGAATGATGAAAAAAGGTCGGGCAATGGGGGCAAATATATCTTTGCTTATATAAGCCTGTAAGCAAGCATAAATAAACACACAGGCATAGGGTACCGTCAAAAAGAAAAGCCATTCTTCTAGCGGAAGACTGAATCCATAAATACCAATAAGGTAATCGCCATTGAACCCCCAGACTCCCATTTCAGTAAACCATTCATCCCAAATCAGGAAAATGGCCCCTACGATAGCAATGGCGGGAAACAGCGCCATCCAGTTTCTAAAATAAGCTACCTTCTTGTCGAAGGATAGGATCATGGGTCCGAAAAGGGTGCCAATATTTAGCAATAAATAGGTGTATATGCCCATAGTTTGGTCAGATAACAGATTCTATTTGGTTGATTTGTTCTTTGCTGAATCGTCTACTTTTTTTGAGGAAGCTCAGAAAAGCGTACATGTGCTCACCTTTCAAGTCAAAGCTTGCATAGTCTTTGGCATACTTTACAAAAGTATCTCTGTCTTCATTGAGGTGTTTACTCAATTGTAAGGCATCTGGCGTGTGATGTTGTATGGCAAAACGCAGGAATCTGATTTCAATGTTATGGGGGTCCTTGTCTACAGCCTTTTGAAACAAACCCATAGCTTCTTTCAAAAGGGATAATTTGGTCAAAGGATTCCATTCGTGATTGGCCATGAGCGCTCTGGCAGAGGCTTGGTAGGCTAAATGAATCCCTTCCTTGGGTTCGAGTTTGCTAAGGTCTGCCCATAGCTTGCTCGACTTTCTGGAGGAGTCAACAGCTTCCCTGTAAAATGATCTTATCTCAGTTATGCCTTGCATGAGGGTTTAGAAGAAACTAAACTGCTGCTTTACAACTGTTCCAAACAAGATCACCATCTTTTCTGGATCTGGAATTCGGATCCTTTCCTGCAAAATCCTAGATGGCGGAAGCTTGCTGATTTTCTTGAAGAGTTTCAGATAGTATTTGTAGGCCAAATAGACTCCATTTCTCGCTCCTTCAGGTAGGCTTTGGATTCCTTCCAGCGCGTGGTCAAAATCTCGCTGAATGTCATCCTCAATCTTTTTCTTGGCTTCATCATCGAATTGGGTGAAGTCGACCCCCGGGAAGTAAACTCTTCCTCTATCCTTGAAGTCAGATTTCATATCTCTCAGGAAATTCACCTTTTGGAAGGCAGCTCCTAGGCTCCTGGCAGATTCGCGCAAACTTTGATATCTAGCATCATCCCCCTCTACAAATACGCGAAGGCACATGAGGCCTACTACTTCAGCCGATCCATAGATATATTCCTCGTACAAAGACTGATTGTAGTTTTGATCATGTAAGTCCATTTCCATGCTATGAAGAAAGGCATCGATCAACTCGCGCTCAATGTTAAATTCATTGACTACCTGCTGGAAGGAATGTAGGACAGGGTTTAGGCTGATGCCTTTTTCAATCGCCTGGTAAGTATCCTGGCGAAACTGCTCTAACAAAAATTCCTTGTCGTAATTATGGAAGGTATCCACAATCTCATCCGCGGCTCTTACAAATCCATATATCGCATAAATGGATGGATGGAACCTCTTGTTGAGGGTTTTGATCCCCAAGGTAAACGAGGTGCTATATCGCTGCGTGATGACTTTGCTACATTCCATGCAGGTGGAACTATATAGCTGCATGGGTATGTGGTGAGTACTCATGACAAAAGTAGATTAAGGATAACGGTTTTGCGCAAAAAAAAGCCATTCACAAAAATGTGATGGCCTTTAGAATGTAGTACTTTCTTAAACTCTCATTCTTCGGGCGCTTACTTAAACAAAGATATAAGCAAAACCGACAAAACGAATGAGATGTTTTATATATAGTGAAAAGAGTTTAACAAAATCTGACTTTAGTTAAGCCTTTGAGTAACTCTTCAACTTTCCTTTTAATTCTTTTCTAGCAATGTGAATTCTGTTCTTCACAGTACCAATAGGAATATTCAAAATGTCAGCAATTTCAAAGTACTTATACCCCTTGAAATGCATCAAAAATGGTGTCTTGTATTCGTAGCTCAAGTCCTTGATCGCTGTGTTGATCTCATCCATGGCAAGCTTGTTCCCAGCAGCATTCTCTGTGATGTGCTTGGATGAGTTGATAAAGTGCAAGTTATCAGTGGTATCAATGAAAGTCTTACGCTTAACCAATCTGTGGTAGTTAGTAATAAATGTATTCTTCATGATGGTGTAAAGCCATGCTTTGAGGTTAGTGCCATCAGTAAATTTCTCGCGATTCGCAATTGCCTTCAACAGTGTCTCCTGAATAAGGTCATTCGCTTCCTCGTTATCGCGGGTAAGTTTGTATGCTATGGGCTTGAGAGATTGGTGAAGATCTACTACTGCCTTGTTAAACTCTATCGTTGTCATAACTTATGGAATTTATTGAAAGTACAATTGCAATTAACAAGATGTTCCGATTATTTCCAAAACATTTTGTTTAACTATTGTGAATACAAGCTAAACAAAAAAATTAAAGCGAACAAGTGATAGGAAGAAATAATGTTAGAACATCTTTTAATATAACATATTGAATATCATATTATTACAATAATTACTTTGGGTAAATAGGACATATAAATTGCTATATTTGTGTAAGCTTTTTGTTTGAATTACTTGAACAATATGAAAAGTCTATCATGTATCTATCTAATAATCAGGGGGTTAAAATTTGTGGGGTTTACATATGATTTTTGTTATAATATCCCCCGAGATCATGATAAATGTTAGATTTGGTTAGAATTTTTGTCATTTAACTCGCTTTCGCCATGTTCTTGCACAGATTTGAGGACATCCTATGGAAAGTGATGCCTGATTCGAAATCTGGTATCCTTGTATGTGAATTGCGCAATAAGCAAGAACGGCAGGTTTATTATGCCGTTGGAAGCTTGTTAAAAGGGAAAATGGATATTCTCCCATCTGAAGAGATTCCCGCTTGGTGGGTAGGCCTTTTAGAGATATTTGGCCAAGTTGCCCTCCTACATGGCTATGAAAAGGAGGGTCTTCCAAATCATAAAGGGGTCTACGCCATAGACCTCTTGACAGGTAAATTGCTTTGGTCCAGAGAAGATGCTGTCATGGCACAGACTTTTGTTGAGGGAATTCAGCTAGAGGATGGACAAGTCCTCAATTGGGAGAATGGCCAGCAAACTGATAAAGAGGTCAGTATCCCTTTACAAGAAGTAAGAGACGAAATTCGGCATTTTCCATCCCTTCACCTTGAGTCCTCAGCGATATTTGACAATTGGAAACAAAAGCTTGAACAAGTACAAGGCATAACTCCTGTGTATCAGATGGCATGTTGGGAGAACGAGCATCAAGCATACCTTCAGCTATACCAAGGCGAAATAGGGAAGGACCTTAAGAGTAGTTGGATGTCCTGGGATAAAGCCAACAAGCAATGGGAAATTTTGGGAGAAGCTGCATGTGAGAAGCTGATGTTAGACAGCTTTTTTGTGGAAGGTGATTTCCTTTTTTATTCACCCGACAGCCATACCGTGGTATGGCAGCAATTGTGAGTCGTTAATTTTTTAGAGAATTTTCTGCTCTTTCATAATCAGGAACGAGGAAATCTTTTCCTTCGAGAACAGGGTCAGCTAAGCTTGGATTCAACTGCTTCCATTCTTCTGGACTCAGTCTATATTGACGACAAAGGGCAGATATGGCGAGCGTGTTGTTCAATTTGATGGAACGGTACCATTTGTTAGATAAGGCTACTTCCTTCAATTCCCCATAGTACTCCTTTTCTAATTCTTCATTGATGAGGCTCTCATCTCCGAAAAATACTTCTCCGCGGGGAATTCTATATATACGCTCTTCCTCCTGATACAGGATATAGTCAATCTCTTGTAACACCAGGTCCTGCTGGGCAATCCCTTGGCTCTTCTTAACCTTTTTATTCCTTAGACGACCTTCACGAGAAGTATTGTCCCGTTCATCTGCTACTGCGAGCACATCTGGTCTAACTTGAGGTGGAGAGCTAGGTTTGCTTTCAATAGGCTTACCAATCAGATTGATATCAACGCTAACCTGAACGGTATGAAGTTGATCTTTACCCGGATCTTCTCCCAGTATGCCGATGTTGTCGATGTAATCTGAAACATTCAGTCGGTACACGTACTCTGTGGAAATGGAGAGACGCTTACTTACAGGAACAGAAAAGCCAAGCGTTGCTGGCCACACAAAAATAGTGGTAGCATACTCCTCTCCGGCTTCTCTTGTGAAAATATTGTCTATAAGAAAATTTCCTTCAGCGTCGCGAGGATTAAAGAATAGAAGAGAAGGGCCAATACCTACATAAGGATGAATAGGTCCCTTTCTCCAAAAATATCTCATCAGCCTTAAGTCAATGTAGAATAGGTTGGTTTCAAAGTAGCTATTGGTGATGCGATTGTTGTCGTAAAGCTTTGAGATTTGATCGACCTGTTCTACGACTTTTCCGAAGCCTGCATTAAACCGCATTCTAAACTTACGGTGATTGGCAAATTGCAGGGCTAGATTCCCACCGGGGTACATTCTAGCATATTGCCCTTCGTTGAGTGTCAGATCTCCTTTGTAGATCATACCTGTCCACCCAAGGCTTACGCGAAGGGGGCCACCTTTTCCCTGCCCCCAACTTGCTGAGGGTATAATCAATAGGGTGAGAAGTAACAGGTAATGAAGGTTTTTCATGGGCCTGATAAAGTAGGGGGCAATACAGTCCATTAAGTTTGGGATTTTATTACCCTGTACAAACAATAACGATCTCAATGGTCAATAGGTATGTACATACCCGACAATTCGAAAGTTAAAAGGTAATTCCCTTAAATTCAGTGGCCAATCTCTACTGATTGTTACATCATGTTTCCGTTGATTCTTGGTAAAGATTTAATAGCCCTTAATCAGCTTGAAGATGGACAATCCAAAAATGGCAGCCGTTTCGGTACGCAGTCTGTTTTCCCCAAGCGATATGGGAATAAAATCAGCCTGTCGGGCCATCTCTACTTCTTCGTCGGTGAAGTCGCCCTCGGGACCGATGAGGAAAGTAAGCTCATTTTCTTGCTGGATGTTGGTAGAAAAATCCTGAATGGCTTGGGTGTCCTCTTCACACCAACCGATAAACTTTGCTCCCTTGATGTCCTGTTTTAACCAATCGTTTATAGGTGTCAAAGGATGGAGTTCTGGGAATTGCGTTCGTTTGCACTGTTTGAGGGCAGCCATCATGAGCGTTTTGATTCTCTCATCTTTGTATTTGGCTTTAAATGGATCGGTTCTTTTACATTGAAGGGGAACAATCTCATTCACTCCCAGCTCAACTGCCTTTTCGATCATCCATTCAAAGCGATCTTTTAGCCTTAAAGGAGAAACTGCCATACGAATATGAAAGGCATGCTCTCCATATGAGGGAAAGGAGGCAAGAATAGAGATGTGAGTCTCGGTTTTGCTTTGGGAGTCAATGGTTCCTTTATACAAAGTACCCTTGCCTTCTGTAAAGTAGATCTCATCACCTGGCTGCTTTCTAAGCACCTTAATAGCATGCCTGCTTTCCTCTGCTCCTAATATTGCCTCATTATCAGAAGTCAAATTCCCAAAGAATATGTACATGGCAAATTTTCATTACAAAGAGAATATACTTGAAAAGTAGTCTTTTACTTACCTGTCTAACAAAATTTTAACTGAAAACTTAGTACATCTAAGACAAGTAATTTTAGATGCCGATATTTTTTGGCTTGTTGCTTGCGGATTGTATGTTTAAGACAAACAAATATCATTTGCTCAAGTAGCGAAAATTCGTTTTTTGTGCAATATTCGCTTTACCTCTTAATTGCTAAATAATTTACGTACATGAGTTATACCGAGATTGTCCCAAAAGTAGGGCTTGATTCTGTAGGATTAAAGAATACTGGGAAACAGTATTGGAATTTATCACCGGCAGCCTTACTGGAGATGTCTCTTATTCGAGGAATAGGAGAGCTTTGCGACAATGGTGCCTTGTTAGTACACACAGGTAAGTTTACCGGAAGATCCCCCAAAGACAAATTCGTTGTCAAAGATGTCAATACAGAAAATACCATCTGGTGGGGAGACATCAATCAACCTATCGAAGTAGACAAATACGAACGAATTCTAGCCAAAATGCAATCCTACCTTCAGGAGAAGGAGCTCTTTATTAGAGATGTATATGCAGGGGCAGATCCTAACTACAGGCTAAATGTTCGTGTAATCAACACCCTTCCCTGGGCGAATATGTTTGTCAACAACATGTTTATCAGACCTGAGGAAGAAGATTTGGAGAACTTCCAGCCTGAGTGGACCATTATCGCGGCAAGAGGATTCTTTGCTGATCCCCAAACTGATGGTACACGTCAAGAGAACTTCACCATCATCAACTTCACACGCAAGGTCATCCTTATTGGCGGATCAGGTTATACAGGAGAGATCAAGAAAGGGATCTTTACCGTGATGAATTATGTTCTTCCAATGGAGGGAGTACTCTCTATGCATTGTTCTGCAAACGTAGGCCGGAAGAGCGATACCGCAATTTTCTTTGGTTTATCAGGAACAGGTAAGACCACACTTTCGGCTGACCCTGAGCGTAAGCTAATCGGTGATGATGAGCATGGATGGACCAAAGATGGTGTATTCAACATAGAAGGAGGCTGCTATGCCAAGACTATTGACCTGACACCCGAGAAAGAACCAGATATATGGAATGCCGTGAAGCATGGTGCCATTGTGGAAAACATGAAGTTCTATCCCAGGTCTCGTAGGTTGAACTTCAAGGATGACTCTATTACCCAGAATATTAGAGTTTCCTATCCGATTCATCACATCAACAACATCATGAAGCCCTCTATGGGAGAGGTACCTAAGAACATTTTCTTTTTGACATGTGACGCTTTTGGTGTGTTGCCTCCGATTTCAAGGTTAAGCCCTGAGCAGGCGATGTATCAATTCATTTCTGGGTATACAGCCAAGATTGCCGGTACTGAGGAAGGGATTGACGAACCTCAAGCAGTGTTCTCATCTTGTTTTGGAGAACCTTTTCTTCCGCTACATCCAACCCGATATGCAGAGATGTTAGGAGAAAAAATCAGAACCTACGAAACTACAGTTTGGCTAGTTAATACCGGATGGACTGGTGGACCTTATGGTGTGGGATCAAGGATCAAGTTGAAGTTTACCAGAGCTATGATTACAGCCGCCCTCAATGGCTGGTTGAAAGGAGTAGATTATGTGAGTGATCCAGTATTTAATCTCTCTACGCCAACTTCGGTTCCCAATGTGCCTTCAGAGGTATTAAATCCTAGAAATACGTGGGCTGATAAGGTAGCTTATGACAAAAAGGCGCAAGAACTAGCTAAACTATTCAGCGAGAACTTCCAGAAATACAGCGACTTTGCCAGCAATGAGATCAAGGCTGCGGCACCGAAGATATTTTCGGAAAATTAAAAGCTAGGTTGTTAATCGAGACATATAAAAAATCCACTTCAGATTGGCTGAAGTGGATTTTTTCATTTCTCTCTTAGATTCCTTCCTGGTTTTCTTCTTCCTCGGAAAGTTTCTGATTAATCATCCTGATGACCCTATCGAGTTCCTTTGCTGATGTTTCAGCCATTTCAATAAATGCTTGTTCTTCTTCCTTGTCGTGAAATCCATCCTCCCTGATCATCTGGAAAATTCCCAAAATATTTGATAAGGGAGCTCTCACTTTATGGGAATTCATGAAGGCAAAGGACTTAAGTTGTTCATTTCGTTTGGCGAGGGTTCTGGTCCGTTCCTTAACCTTTAGTTCTAGGTTCTGGTTAAGGCTAAGGATTTCTTCCTTCTGCTTAGAAATAACTTTGTTTTGTTCTGAAAGGAGATGATTAGTATGTCTTCTCTTTCCTCCCTGCCAAAGAAGGAGAAAAACCAGGATGCCAGCTAGCACGATTACACCAATGAGTACATAGAGGATTGACCTTTGGTCCTTGATTTTGAAGTTGAGTTCGGTTTTTTCCTGAATTTGTATTGCCTTGTTTTTTTCTCCTCGCGCGACCATCTGATAATCTAAGGTCTTTCTGATGATATCTTGCTTCAAATGTTGTTCATCAATCTTTTCCTGTACATCCTGATAGGCTTTCCAGTAGGAAAGAGCGGCAACTTTTTTGCCTTGCTTATCGCAGGCTGAAGATAGTAGAGGGAGGACTTCTTTTTGATAGGAAAGTTTTCCTTTTCCTTTTGCCCAAGAGAGGATTTCCCTCAAAAGTTTTTCAGCTTCCGGTGCTTTGTCTTGCCTGAGATAAACCTCAGCTAGGGTAGTTTTGGCATCTTGAACCCGTACAAGCTGCTGGATTTTTCCTCCCAACTGGATGGTTTGATTCGAATAGTTTTCTGCTTCAAGTAGGCGGTTGTCATGTAAGGCAATAGCGGCTAGGTTATTTAGGACGTATGCTTGAACTTCTTTCTCAGATATTTGGTCTAGTTTGGATTCGAGTTCGGAAAAGATTTGGGTTGACGCTTCCCATTTTCCCATCTCCATATACATGACTCCAACCCCTGATTTGGTGGCGAAAACACCTCTTTTGTCAGATCGTAATTCTCGAATTCGAAGGGCTTCATGAAAAGAAGAATCTGCTCGCTCAAAATCTCCAATTTCGCTCATAATGAGCGCGATATTGTGTAATGAAATCCCTAGAATGGAAGAGTCTCGTGCAGTCCTAGCTAGGTTTTGGGCGCTAAAATTATACTCATAGGCTGAAACTAAGTCCCCTTTAAAAAACTTAGAATTTGCCAATAAAATGGTATTTGCTAGAATATTTATCGTATCCTTTTTCTCTACAGATAAATCAAGCCCAATCTTAACAAGAGAATCAACTTTGTCATACTCAGCTAAATTGAGAAGAAGAGTGGCAAAACTAGTGATGTACTTGTTTAGCTTTTTGAGGCGGCAATCGCAAGACTGACAAATGGCCAGCGCTTTCTCGTAATAGGGAATAGCCTCAATAAATTCACCGGTCCGATTGCTAGCGAGAGCCATATTAAACTGTAGGGCTGCCTGATCTTCCAAAAGGTTGAGTTTATTGGCAATTTCAAAAGCCTTTTGATAATAATAAATAGCTCTTGGATAACGACCCTTGAAAAAATAAATATTCCCCATGTCCTGATAGCAATCAGCCCGGAATTTATCTATTATTTCATTTTTAAAATAGGGGATGGCCTCTTCGTACATAAGAAGCGCCTCATTATATTCTCTTTGGTTGTAAAACGTTCTAGCCTTGATGTAAAGGGATTTCCCTTGGTGAACGATGTCGTTTAATTCTTTTCCAAGTTCGAGTGATTTTTCTGCATAAGCGAGGGCCTTGTCCTGATCCACATCCATATTCAACCTTGCCAATTGTAAGAGCGTTTCTGCCTTACCTTTTGGATCTCGCTTCCTATCCAGCACTTTTTCAAGAGACTCAATATCATCTTGTTGGGCAAAACAGATTGATACCTGAAGGCAAGTCAGGATCATGAACAACAAATTTGTTTTGCAGGCCCAAAACGACATAAAAGATGAAAGATTATGGAGGGAAAATGGGGGAATTCCATCGTAATCCCGATTTTTTAACTTGGTAATAAGCAATTTAACGTTTATTCATCAAATAGTATGTGTTGAGGATTGATAATTTATAGACAAAGTATTTTTCAAAAAAAAAGGAAATGATCCCCTTGGGCCATTTCCTTTACGGTTTATCGTTTTTATTTATTCCTTAATCGACTCTAAAGAGTAGGGTAAAGGTTGTTTTCCCTGGTTCAGATTCTACGGAAATATCCGCACCGTGGTGAAGGACTAACTTTTGTACAACATCCAACCCTAAGCCTGTTCCTTTTCCCATAGGTTTGGTGGTAAAGAAGGGATCGAATATACGCGGAAGGACATCAGCTGGAATCCCTTTTCCAGAATCTTGGATCTGGACTTTGACGCAAGGTCCATCCATACCTGTTCTAACCGTCAACGTACCCCCCCTTTCGTCCATTGCATCTAAAGCATTATCAATCAAATTGGTCCATATTTGATTCAGCTCTCCAGGGTAGGCTGGTATCCTTGGGATAGATAAATCAATGTCTTTATCCAGCTTAATCCCATTTCTTTTTAGTTTATGCTTCAGGATGACGATGGTATTTTTCAGGCCTTCATGGACATCAACCAACTGTCGATCTTGTGTTTGGTCCATATGGGTGTAGGACTTGATAGAGCCTACCAATTCGGAGATGCGCTTAGAGGCATCTTCCAGTTCTTCCACCATACGCTCAGTGGTCAGGTTGTCTCCAACCCACTTGATGACTGCTTGGATATTTCTATCAGGTGTTTGTTCTTGGATGCGCTCCAGGTCCTCTGGCGTGAAGCCAAATTCGACAAGATTTTCGATGAGTTCATCGTCATCATCTAGGTCATTGTCTTCCATCCAATCGCGAAAATCATCTTCCTTGTCTGTACGTTCCATCAAGGTCATTTCACCCACCATGCCTGCTGCCATCTTTTGTGCCATTACCTCATTGACTGCATCCACTTCCTCTTCCTCCATACGGATCATCATCACCTTTTTGAAGTTTTCAGGAAGATAGGAAAGGTGGCTTTTCAAGGCTCTAGCCGTTCTGACCAAGGCCGAAGCAGGGTTATTCAATTCGTGGGCAAGACCTGCGGATAATTTCCCCAGAGAGACTAGCTTTTCATTTTGTTGCTGAAGGGTGGTGAAATTCCTAATCCGATTGTTCATCTCATGAACAAAAGCTCGGGTCAGTTCGAAATGATCGCGGATCATCTCTCGGAAATGGTCTTTATGGGTACGCAGAACTTGAGAATCTACAAGTGCTGCACTATTGGCTAAGGCTGACTGGACACGTGAATAGGGAAGATTTCCTGTAATGGAACCTGCTTCTATTCTGGCCAATTCACGCGTTTCATTTCCTGCTCCAAGCCAAATTCTAATTCGGCCACTCAGGAGGATATATAGGTAATCACTAGGCTGGCCCGGAATAAACAAAGGATCGCCTGGCTTTAATTGGATAAGCTCTGAGTGTTCAATCAACCATTGTAATTGATCTTCTGGAACAGCTGCAAGTTGGTCTACTTGCTGTAGCTGAATGGTGGCTATTGCTTCAGACATAGGATTTAATTCAAGGATAGACGTGGCAGTTCGTGGGAAGCCATGTCGTTGAACATCAACTGATAGACCTCCGCATTACAATAGGGCATGATGGGCATGGTATCCAAAATATCAAATGCCTTGTGTTCAGACTCTGCCACTAATACCACCCACAATCGTGATCTGTCCCAAGCCAAGCTGTAGGATTTTAGCGAACCATCCTCAAATAATTTATTCACTTGCGCCCGTTGGGCAGGAATCAAATTGATCAGGTCCTGAGGGATCACGTGAGGCAAATACACCTCTGCCATGTACTGATTCATAATATATAATGTACAATAAATCCCCTGAAAAAACAGACTGGCCCTGATCTGCGAAAGCTATCTTTCTGAAACTGAGCAAGCTTCCCGAAAGATTTAATATTTAGCTTACAAGGCGACCTTAGCCCGGTCAAATAATTCAAGGGCGTTCTGATTGGTGACACTTGCTACCTCCTCATACGTGACACCTTTTAATTCGGCTAATTTTTGTGCCACGTACTTTGTGTAACTGCTTTCGTTTCTTCTTGGTTTGTCTTTCCTGTGAGGAACGGGGGGAAGGTAGGGGCTATCGGTTTCTAATACCATCAAATCTAAGGGCATATCCGCGACCATTTGCATAACGTCTTTTCTGTAGGTTAGAATTCCTCCCAAGCCAAGCTTGAACGTGCCAAAACTTTGTATGCGTTGAGCCTGTGCGGTATTTCCATCAAAACAATGGAAGATTCCTTTTAGGTTTTCGTCTAAATGAGCTTCAATGACATCTGCTGTTTCGTCAATGGCATCTCTGGCATGTAGAATAATGGGGAGTTTGTATTCTTTAGCCCATTTTATTTGCTCGATTAATGCCTCTTTTTGCCACGCAAGGGTGGATTTGTCCCAATAAAGATCAAGGCCTGTTTCTCCTATGCCTACAAAGGGGTGATTTTCTTGTTCCAAGTACGACTTGAGGTGAGCCAATTCCTCTTCCCAGTTTTCTTTTACATCGCAAGGGTGTAGACCCATCATGGGGAAGAAGAAAGATGTATCCTTTGCCGTCAATTGAAGCATTGCATCAATACTCTCTCTGCTGATGTTAGGGAGAAAAACTGCCTCAAGAACATCCTGCGCTCGCGAAATGACATCTCGGAGGTCCTTGTCAAACTTATTGCTATACAAATGTGAGTGGGTATCAATGATTTTCATAGGAAGAATCTTTCAAAAGAAGGCCCAAGAAAGCAGGAAAATTAAAAATTGCATAGTCCGTCATGTGGAGATTACGAATTTCTTCTAATTTTGATCCCGAAAACGATTATTAAGCACGTCAAATTTGTTGTTGTATGAGCCGTATTGATTTGTCTGTAGACAAAGATATCACCCAGGCATCCACCCTGCCATCGGAATTTTATAAGGACCAGCATCTTTTTGATCAGAGTAAGGACAAGATTTTTACCAAAACATGGCAGTGTATCGGAATGAATAGCCTGACACCTGCAAGCGGCCATGTCCAACCTTTTAGTCTCCTTCAGGGCTTTTTGAATGAACCTCTCATTCTTTCGAGAGACAAAGAGGATAAACTACATTGCCTTTCTAATGTATGTACCCACAGGGGAAACTTATTGATCCATGAAGCTGGGCCATGTAAACATGTCGTGTGTAAGTACCACGGACGTAGGTTTAACTTAGATGGTAAGATGAGGTCTATGCCTGAATTTGACCAGGTGAAAAATTTTCCCTCTGAAGCAGATCATTTGCCTTCCTTAAGCCTTCATACCTTGGGAGATTTGCTATTTACCTCACTTGAGCCTGTGTTGGATTTTGATAGTTATATCAAACCTATCATGGATCGTGTGGGCTGGATGCCCCTCGATACATTTAAATATTCCCCTGAGCATTCTCGCTTGTATGAGGTAAATGCACATTGGGCTTTGTATGTAGACAATTACCTAGAGGGATTCCATTTACCCTATGTCCATCCTGGTTTGAGTGCATCCTTGAGTTACTCGGACTATTCGTACGAAATGTATGATTACTGCAACCTTCAGTTGGGGGTAGGTAAACCTGATGAGGTTGTATTTGACTTACCAAAGGACCATCCTGATGCGCCAAAGAGAATTCGTGCCTTCTACTTTTGGATGTTTCCCAACATCATGCTCAACTTTTATCCTTGGGGACTGTCGCTCAACTTAATTGAACCAGTTTCGACTGAAAAGACTCGAATCCGGTTTGAAACTTTCTTATGGAAGGAGGAGCTATTTGATCCTCGTTCACAGGACTTACTCCATATGACAGAGATGGAGGATGAAGCGGTTGTGGAAGCTGTTCAGGCTGGGATCAAATCAAGGTTGTATCACAAGGGAAGGTATTCGGTAAAAATGGAACCTGCTGTTCATCATTTTCATCAATTGATCTCCAACTTCATGGGCTAGTATCCGATCGGATATGACTTTGGCTATTCCTCGAATATTTAACCATTCCTTTAAACTAGGGAAGGGTAAATCCTCTATATTCCAACCGAAACTGACATTTTCCATTTTTTTAAATGATACTAAACATGAGAATTCTTTCGGTCTGGATGGTGGGCTTATCTTTTCTCCTTCATCTTTCGCAGGCGCAAACTCAGCAAGCGGGTAATGATTTGCTGTTATCCGGTCCTATGGTGGGATACACAGATATGCGAGAAGCGCTGTTGTGGGTTCAGACCAATGGCCCAGCCCAGGTTTATTTTGAGTATCAGATAGCGGGAAAACCTGAAACAAAAACTCGGACGGGTATAGTCCAGACTGGACAAAATTCAGCTTACACTGCTCACCTTGTTGCGGATCAGGTGCAGCCAGGAAATACTTATTCCTACAAGCTTTTTATCAATGGTCAGGAAGCTACACGTCCCTATCCTCTTAGCTTCAAGACTCCGCCATTATGGCAATATAGAACTGACCCACCCAGCATGAAAATTGCTTTAGGGAGTTGCGTATTCATCGCTGAAGAGCGCTATGACCGTCCCGGTAAGCCCTACGGCGGCGATTATGAAATCTTTAACTCCATTGCTGAATCAAAGCCTGATATGATGCTATGGTTAGGGGACAATACTTACCTGAGAGAAGCTGATTTTTACTCTAAGACGGGGATTGTTCATCGCTATACCCATACTCGCCATACCAAAGAAATGCAGGCACTTCTAGGAGGAACGGCCAATTATGCGATTTGGGATGATCACGATTATGGACCCAATAATAGCGATAGAACCTACATCATGAAGGATGTTGCCCTTGACGTATTCAAAATGTTCTGGGGTAATCCAACCTATGGGGTAGACGGGAAAAAAGGAACTACTTCATTTTTCACTTGGGGAGACTGTGATTTCTTCATGGTTGACAATAGGTATTTTAGAACGCCCAATAATAAGAAAACCACTGATCGTGAAGTCATTGGCGAGGATCAATTGGAATGGCTCATAGATGCTTTGATCAGTTCTCGGGCAAAATTCAAGTTTGTCATGATTGGTGGGCAGGTATTGAACACGGTTGAGAAATATGAGAACCTGGTAAACCTAGCACCTAAGGAGAGAAAATACCTACTTAATACCATCGCCAAAGAAGGAATTAAGAATGTTATTTTCCTTTCAGGCGACCGTCACCATTCTGAGCTGTCTTTATGGGAGAAAAAAGGAATCAAGGTGTATGATTTTACAGTTTCTCCCTTGACTTCAGGTTCTCATGATGCTTCTGCTGAGCCAAATGCTACCCGTGTGGCAGGTTCTCATGTAGGTATCAGAAACTTTGGAACTATGGAAATCAATGGGGAGCGAAAAAAGAGAAGTCTGGTATTCCGATTCTTTGACAAGGATGGAAAAGAGCTTTGGAAGCATGAAATCCAGTCGCAATAATCGTCTGCTCAATGGACACCCTTTGATCATTTTCCACAGCTGAATAATAAGTAGAAAAGATCAAAATGATGGTTTTTCCTATATTACTCTTCGATCCTTGAATTTAGAGCAAGTCGAAAATATGTCTTTACATGTTTTCGTTTTGCTTATTATACTTTACAAGTAAAACTACAGTCAACTATTTTAAAACAACCGATTATGAACAAGCTGTACATTATTTTCATGATGTTTGCTACCCTTGGACTAGCTATTCCTTCTTTTGCTACGGAAGCAAATACTGCGATGGAAACGGCTACTGAGATGTCTGCCCCCAGTAAGAAAGAAGTAAAAGCACAGAAGAAAGCGCTTCGTAAAGCTGTTAGAAAGGCCGCATGGAAATCAATCTTCAAGAAAAAAGATGCTAAAAAGCCTTTTGAAGCTGATATCTTGGCGATCATTTTGGCTATCTTGATTCCACCACTAGGAATCTGGTACTACCAGCAGGAAATCACAACTGACTTCTGGATTTCATTGGTCTTGATTCTGCTATCCGGTGCATTCTTCTTTATTGGATTAGGTATTTTGGGGCTTTTAGCTGTGGTTCATGCACTTGCTGTTGTGCTTGACCTGTTTAGCTTTGCCAGCTAATCCTTTTCAGGAAAAAACACAATCGTCCCGAATAAATCTTTTCGGGACGATTTTTTTATGCCTCTACTGAACCGTGGAGAATAAGATTCACTAAAAAGGCGTAAACAGGTACCAGAATGGCTAAAATCAATGAAAATTTATAAAAGCGTTTTTCTGGAAATTCATCGGGATTGGCCTTGGCACGCATAAATCCGTAGAGAATGAGCAAGACGCCGAAAGGCACCAAAGGCCAAAAGAAAATCCCTCCTACAGTTAATGCGAGACCCACTATTGTAAGAGGCTCCTTCCCAAATATCCAGAAGCCTTTTTTGGCCTTACGGACTTTTGGTTCTTTGGCTTCCTTCTCCTTGGCAACTCTCTCCTTAGGTGTCTTTTTTACCTTTACTTTCTTCTTCCTCCCTTTCTTTTTTTTCTTCTTCTTTTTCTTTTTGGGCTTGATGGGTCTGGATGAGGAAATTGCAAGCTCAGTGATAGAAGGTGCTGTTTCAAGGGCACTATTCACCTGACCTGCTATGGAGGTTGAAGGGAAGAAAATAGTAAGTATCCAGAGAAGGGAGAAAAACAGGATAAACGATCGCATCATGTTCTTAAAATGATGATTTAAGAAATGACGTGCTTTTAAGTGGGTAAGATAAAGGTAAGGGAACTTTTAAAAAGATGTGGGGTGCCGCTGATTTTTTTCCTCAATGGTCAATTTACAGGCAGAGAGGTCGTCTTCCTCCATCTGATTCCTTCTGGCAAATAAAGTTCTTCAAGACGGATATTTTTAATTTCACTTCCTTCCCAGTGCGTTTCTGCCTTGAAAACGACCTTGTTGCCTTGGTACCATACGAGGGTTGGGATGCCGTTGATCAGTTCGACTTTGGCTCGTAGACCTTTGGCTTGATGAAGGTGGAGATATTCCCCAACCTTCACTCTTCCCTTTCTGATCAAACTGGCAGCAGGCTTGATAACCTCTAGTTCAATGTCTTCTTTTAGTAATTCTAATAAGTGCCCCAAATCGTCTCCTTCAATAACTTCCATGAAAATCTGAAGGAATTCCTCGTGATGGTCTGGAACGACCTGAAACCTTTGTTTGTCTTTTTGGAGGTGCCTTCTGGCCCTTACTAAAATCTGACGGCAGTTCTCCTCTGTGATGCTGAGGATTTCAGCGATTTCTTTATGTGAATAGGTAAAGACGTCCTTCAATAGAAATACTGCCCTTTCCATAGGTGAAAGTTTACCCAACATCATTTGGAGACTCATGGATAGGCTAAATCCATGTTCTACTCGAAACGGAATATGGATAGCTTCTTGAGGGGAAGTCTCAGGTTCCCCCACTAGAGTCTCTCTTTTTCTGTCTCTCAGAAAATTCAGACATTTATTTACCAATGTTCTCACCAGATACGCCTTAGGGTTGTCTACCTTAGCATGGTCGACATCCAGCCATTTGATGAGAGTTTCCTGTACCAAATCTTCAGCATCACCCTGGGAGCCCAACATGTTATAGGCAATTGGGAAAAGAAGTGTTTGGTAAGATGTATATGTTTGTGAATCCATTTGATTCGGATTTGAAGTAGTGTGTCTCCTTGAGAGGTCGACTGAAAAGCAGAAATATTTTGAACCAGAAGGTTCATTTTACAGTTTCAACATCAATCCAACTGTTTAATTACCGAAATGATGCCAATCCTAAAAAAAGACATTATGTACCGTATGGGTCTGACAATTCTGCTTCTCCTCTGCCTTTTTGGCTGTAATCCAGAAGGGAATACGGAAGATCCTGATATTCCTAGTGAACCGCAGGCCCCTATCGAAACTTCCTATTTGGCGCTGGGAGATTCCTATACAATTGGAGAAAGTGTCCCCATAGTCGAAAGATGGCCAGTGCTATTGGCAGAGGCTTTGAACAAGGATACTGCCTTCGCTGTGGGTAATCCAAAGATTATCGCTCGTACAGGTTGGACCACTGATGAACTTCAGTCCGCCATAGCTGCCCAGAATCCCGATAATGATTATTCTATTGTATCCCTTCTAATTGGGGTCAACAACCAATTTAGAGGATATCCCTTTAGCCAATATGAAACAGAATTTGTAGAACTATTAGATACAGCGATTGAGAAGGCAAGAGGACGAACTGACAAGGTATTTGTGGTTTCTATCCCGGATTACGGTGTAACACCTTTTGGGCAAAGCCGCGATACAGATAAGATCGCCAAAGAATTGGATGAGTACAACGCCTATGCAAAAGGCGTATGCGAACAACGCGGTATTCCATTCATCGATATTACCCCAATTTCAAGAGAGGCAAAAGACAATGCTGACTTGGTCGCTTCAGATGGACTGCACCCTTCTGGTGAGATGTATAGGAGATGGGTAGAAATCATGACCACAGAGATCAAGGCATTGATCAAGAAGCCCTAATAAGCCAGCAATAGGTAAAAAATAAGGAAAAGGCCCTGATAAAACGTCAAGGGCCTTTATTTATACATCAATCTAATCTACTCTAATTTATATCAGGCCATGTTGCCTGTACGCTCTCCAAACAAGATCCAGCCCAGCGGGCCTAGAAAGGGAAGGATGAAAATTCCTATTGTCCACAAAAGTTTGGAGCTTGTTTCCAACTTGCTCTCCACCCAAATGTTGTATAGTACACCTAGGGTGATGATTAACCAGATGAATCCGATGATACCTCCTATAAAGCTGAACATATTGCGTAAATATTTTTTGTTTGACTTAAAGACTCCATTTGTCCCAAAGGGTTGAAAATGTCATCTGTCTTATTGTCGTATGAAGACATTAAAATATTTTAAACACATGGCTTCATCAAGGTTCTTTCAGGACTTCACCTTAGAGGACACCCAGTCTAAAAACAAGCTCTCCTGCTTTTTGGAAGGCTTTTTTACGCGTTTTAGTTCGTAAGTAGATGGAACAAATCGTCCATTATAAGCAATGTTCACCGTGCGAATTTCTCCATCGGCGAAAACTTGTAGCTCAATATTTTTCCCTTTGTTTTGGTTGAGATAGTCGTCGAAATCAATTCGGCCAAACGACTGGCCGTCGATTTCCAGAATCAGATTCCCCTCTGCTAATCCATCCAGAAATGCATCTCCCGATCTATGGAGTCGCTTGATGTAAAGCCCTTGAGAGGTGTTTTCAGCAGAAATGATTCCAATGCCTCTCGTGCCTGGTTCTTCCGTCTCAGCAATGGTAAGCTCCAAGCCAAAAGGCTTCAGGATTTTTTTATAGTCCAAAGATTCGGTGCCATGAACATGCTTATCAAAAAAATCCTTCCATGATTCCCCTGTAATGCTTTCGATCGCATCTTGCACACCATCCTCTGGTACCCCCTTATCCTGGGCGTAATAGGTTTTATACAAGTAGCGGAAAACATCATCAAGTGATTTTTCTCCTTTGGTCTGTGCTCGGATCCTCAAATCAAGGATAAGGCCCAGGCGAGAACCCGCCGAATAGTAGGATACGTTGGTGTGGGCCATGCCATAAGGCGATCTGCTCAACCAACTGTCAAAGCTCATTTGAGATGGAGAGACTACTTTAGTAGCATAGTTGTTCTCAAGGCTTTGAATGTCTCTAGAAAGAATCCGTAAGAACTGATCCTGATCGTAATATTGGGTCCGTATCAGGGTGAGGGAAGTATAATAGCTGGTAACCCCTTCTGTAAACCAGTGCAAGGAAGTATACTGAGGTTGGCTGTAATCATATGGCCACATGGCTTCAGGTCGAATGCGTTTCACATTCCAAACGTGCCAAAACTCATGAGTGGAGGTTCCTTTGAACTTACTTACCAGGGCGACTTTATTTCGTGTGGCTAACTCTGGATAGGCGATAGAGGTAGAGTACATATGCTCTACCCCATGGCTGATATTATAGGGTAGGAGTCGATAGATAAAGTGGAATTCTTTCATCGGATATCCCCCAAAAATGGCAGCTTGTTCAGCACAGATGGTTTGTAGTAATTCGATAAGACCTTGGTCTGCTGCTTCATCTCCCTGATAATTCCCCTGAACGTGTATGTAAATTGTGGTTCCTTGATCTTCAAAGCTCAACTGCTTCATTTTAGAGGAAAACACCGTTGGACTATCCGCAAATTCGTGAAAGGACTTCGCAGTGAATACCCTTTGGTTATCCGTTTGAGTCAAAGCTGTAGCTCTTTTCCAGTTTAGGTCCAGATTTGGAATGTTCAATTCTACATCGCCATCTAGTTGGCCTGGCTTGTACATGAATAAATTTACGGGATTAAAGTACACCTGATCTATTGACAAATAGCTAGAGCCTGCGTCCTGGTTATTGGCGAAGTAGTGATAGGAAATGGTTATGTCATCTACTTCTTGGTCTCCATGAAATACTCTCCAGGTATCTTTGTTGATTTTCCTCCAATTGAGTTGGGTTTTTGCTCCGCTTTTTGCGCTGAAGTTTGAAACAGCGGCGGAGTAATCTTGCAGGTAATATCGACCTGGTCTCCAAGCCGGAATGGCAAAATCTGTATACGCTCCTTCGTCCGCATTTGCTTTTACATCAATAACAAAGGTCTTGGTATGAGGCTCAAGCCACGTTAAGGTGTACGTATAGGTATGAGCTGCAATCTGCATCCACATGGCACTTAAGAGTGTGGCCATCGCTACAGTATATTTCATATAGATTAGATATTTTGAATTCGTTTAAAATAGTACCCATAAGACTGGAAAGCAATCCATTGGAGGGCGGCTCAGCGCTTATCTGCGCGCCAATAGCTGTAGGAGCTCCTGATAAATTTCTGCTCTTTTTCTTTCTTTTTTGTTAAAGGCCATGAGCTCTGAACGCTTGTACCCACCTTGATAATATCGGTAAAACCAAGGCCAGACAGCCAGTATCGCGTCGAAAATACTGACGTTTATGCCGACATAAACAGTAAGTGTCAACAAACCACCCGTCAGTAAGAGACTATTGATCGCATCTTTTGCATTTCCTGCATAAGCCTGTCCCAAGCCTGGAAGGAACTGACTCATGCGGCGGGCTCTTTTAGGATTGATACGGGATACTTTCTCATTTCTCAGAAAAATATTGTCTAACTCATCTCTTAAGGGGGTTGATTCTTCTCCAAGGTAGGCTTCGAAATGGGCTTTGGAATTGGCAAAGTCCTCAAGTGAGAAATAAGTAATGCCAGCGTAATAATGGAATCTATCGGTTTCTTCTTCAGAAAGGTCATCCTCCAGAATGAGGATTTCCTCTTTAGCTGATTGAGGTTTTCCACTTAGGAGATAGGTAACTATGAGACGGAATTGAATTTGATTTCTTCCTTTTTGCGTGGTCTGTTGGTAATAGGCAAAATTCAGCTGAGTTAATGCTTTTTCCCATTCGCCTAATGCAATGTAGCAGCCAGCCAGTTGATCAAAACATCTGGATCGATAGGTGTTATTTTGATCGAAAAATAGGATTCTTTCGTAGGTCTCAGCAGCTAATTCAAATTGACTGATTTGTACATAATGTGCAGCCAGTTCAAAGCTTTCCTGCAATGACTGGCTCCAAGCCCTTAATCCCAATAGGCTAAAGGCGAGAATAAATACGAGCTTTTGTTTGCTGGATAATTTCATTGTCAATCCTTTGATTGTATCGCTTAACTGCCTTCCACGATCCGAAAACATTTCCCGCATAAAAGCCTAGGGTCAATCCACCATAGACAAAGGTTAGCCAATTATCTGTTCCACCTCGATTAAACTGTCTGTAGGTACTAAAGGCGAGAGATCCTACAAACAAGAGACCAATGACGCCATCCTTCCATTGCTTGGCGTATATCTTGCCTGTGCCAGGGATGATGGCGGATAGAACTCCTCCAACCCAAGCTTTTTTGTAGGCCACGGATTCAGTTCTTTGAACGATAGGGCGATATAGCTCTGCGATTTTACTCTTGGGGTCTTGTTGGGAAAATATGCTCTGGGCCTCTTCCCAATTTCGATTGATTAGGTTATTGCCTATGCTGAGATAAGCTTTATCTGAAGGCTTTAGGCTACTTTTCTCCCCAAGAAATAAGTATGTCAACGCCTCATAACGCTCTGCCATGAGATAAGTCTTGCCTAGGGTGAAGGCAATATCCGGGGGCATGCTAGTAAGGGAGGGATACAATTCGTTTCCACGCTTTATGCCAGTATTGAACTGAGAAGATTTTAGATACGAGATCAACAAACGATGGTGGAAGAAACTATCCTTAGGCTGGAAAAATAGCACATGCTCGTACTCTCCTGCTGCCATGGCAAAATCCTTTCGTTGAAAGAGATGACCCGCAAATCTAATAGAGTGATCCTCATCGTAGATATTTTCCTTCTGCTGTGCCCAGATGGTACAGGAACAGCTAAGAAGAAATAGGAAAGCACATAAACATTTCATAGCAAAGGGGGGAAGAAAGAAGTTAAGGTTTGTCGATGAGGAGCTTCTTTTTTCTGTCGAATGGGTACCACTCAGGGCTTAGTCCATTACATCGTACCAGCCTATCGAACGTATCCATGGCACCTATAATCGCTCCGTTCTTTTTGATAGATTCTAGGGCATATACAGAGCAACTGGGATGAAAAGTACAATGTGTGCCATCCTGAGAGGATACAAAGGATTTATAGGCGAGGAATCCTGTTGAAAAGACCCATTCAATTTCGTTTGAGTTGTTTTTGGCTACGGCCCACTTGGTTTTTTTCTGCTCTTTAAGTGGGAATAGCTTGGCCATTTCTTGCATTTCACTTTGGCTTTGCGCCAGCAATGGGGCCATTCTCCCTGCTCCAATCAAGAGGATCAGGCATAGGATAATTGTACCAATTTTCATGATCGGCTTGATTGAATTGAACATTTTCAAATTCAGTGATACGATATCTGGCTGTACCCTCTGGGTAAGTAATTTGGATCATTTTGCCAGGGAAAGGGAGGCCTCCCATCGTATTGTATTTTCTGTAGAATTGTTTGGAGACCAATCTGCCCTGAGGGTCTACGAAGACTATTCCATCTAACAGTTTTCCCTTCTTGGCGAGCATGATAGGACCCATGAATTTATCAAAGGGAGTGAGCGGACTATAGGTCGTGATGACCATATCTTCTTCCTTTTCTACATTTGATATTTCGAAAAGGGAATCTGACAGACCAAAATTTGCAAGTTGGTTGGTAAGGCTAAGGTGGTAGATCGACCAAATGACAGCTGAGGGATCGCTCCATCTCATGCTAGAAGTATCTGCAGATTCCTTGTAGAGTAAACTATCCTGAAACACCCAGACTTCTTTCGCTGGAAAACTTAGGTCGTAAACTAGCTTTTGATTGTAGGTATCATAGAAGGCTTTGCCAATGACCAAACTGGAGGTAGAGTCGTTGATGTTTTCTTTGATGGTGAAGTCGGCTTCCAGTCGATGATAATACTGGGCCGATAGTTGACCATATCCCAATAACCAAAGGGTAGCTAACAAGAGGTAGATTGGGAGAAATTTGCCTTTCATAGGGAGGTAAATAAAAAGAGGTGATCGAAACCACCTCTTCATTCGTTTTGAATTATTTCTTACTGTACCGTCAATAGGGCAGAAGCACCATAAATAAGACCACCAACAAGGCTACCTACCAGACATCCCAGCAATGATTTCTGAGTCTGCTGGTTGTCATCAGTAACCAGGTAAACGATCAATACACCGATCAAGCCCAAGCAGAATCCCCAAACAAATGGAGGAATGTTGCCAGGAAGCTCATCCATAGGTCCACGCATAGAGCTGTCTAAAAGCGTATGCTCTGCCAATAGTTCAGTGTGGTTGGCTTCAAGCTCCTCTAGGGTAAGGTTCTCTTCCTTAACGATTTGCTCGATTTCAGTCAAATGGGAAACAGCTGCATCAGCTTCTTTCTCATCAAAAGAAAATAGTGAAGTCTTGCCACCAGGGCCACCAGCTGCAGTCATAGAGAGAGAAAGCAACAGTGAGAAGATCAATAAGAGGGTAGCTTTGATTTTCATGTTGTTAAGTTGATGTAGTTTTAATAGAAAGGGTTCTACCACAATATAATTCCAAAGTTTAGATATACCAATAAGATAGATCACATATAAAAGGATACAAATGATAGGAAAATATATAAAGAGCTAGATAGCTTTTTAAGTAGATCTGACTTGTAAGGAATTGTATTTGAATGACTTAGACGTATTTTAGTCCCTTAGTAAACTCAATATTATCCTTAGAGCTGGAGATTTTAATCTTTCTTTTTTCCTCTTGGGGGAAGAGCGATGAAGGAAAAATAGCTGTTTTTGACTAAGAGACTGTTTAAGAATTATTCCTCTTGTTTACAGTTGTCTTTCAAGAACCTGAGTTTGCACTTTTTTCTCCCGTTAGCCCCACTAAAGCTCAAAAAAAATACTGCCTCAGAACCTTAACGTCCTAGCTGTAAACTACAAATGATATACCTAAACAGTCTCTAGGAGTTGATGGGCTAGGTATTGGGTGTTTTGTATAGTTGAAACAGTAATGGCCAGCAGATATGGATTTCTATTCACTGGCCATTAGCATATGCTTCTTTAGGAATTATCCATGGCGTCATTCAGGAAGTGAACAAAGGGGGCCAAAGCTTCAAAAGTTTCGACAACTTCGTCTACCATGTTTTTCTTTTGGAAATCCTTGGAGCTAAAGCTATTGATAGCAGTGAAGCTTTTCTTCCTCAAAAGATGGATATGTGGATGATCCTTGGGAAATCCTTTTGGGGCAGTTTTTAATTCTGGTCCTCTATCAATGTCTCTAAAGGTTTTGACGAACTTCTCTTCTTGGATGATTTCCTCCAATCTCTCTCCATTCAGGTCAATGTATTCACGGATTTTTTTTAATACCGGGGAAGGCGGCATGTAGAATCCACCTCCTGCAAAGCATCCTGAAGGATCTATGTTGACGTAATAGCCTGCATAGCCTGACTTTTTTCCTCCTTTGGCGATACTTGCACCAAAATTCGTCTTATAAGGGTCTTTGTTGGCAGAGAAACGAACATCCCGATTGATGCGGAATAGGCACTTTTTGGGGTCTATTCCTCGTAGGCTATCGTCAAAGTCAATTATTCCATCAATGATGTCGTCCACTACATCAATTACATTTTTCCTAGCTTCCTGATATCGACCTCTATTCTCATCGAACCACTCTTTTACATTATGTTCCTTTAATTCGTTGAGAAAGGTAAAGGTGTTTGGATGGATCATGTTGTTTTTACTGTTTTGATTGCACAATTTGATTGAAAGCCGCCATCAGATAAGAACACCTAAAGTGAAATTTCGTTTTTAAGATATGAGATATCTAGTAGGATTTGTAATGATCTGGGCCATTTCGGCCTCCGTTTTTGCCCAAAGTGAGCCTTTTCACTTTAAGATAGCCAAATTAAAATATGAGGGTGGAGGAGATTGGTATGCAAATCCAAGCTCTTTGCCCAATCTGATTCGTTTTATCAATCAGAATTCTACCACGAAAATTGCTAGCCAAGAGGATGTGGTCGAAGCCAGTGGTTCTCAGATTTTTCAATATCCATATGTCTACATGACAGGCCACGGTAATGTCAGCTTTACAGATGCAGAAGCACGTAACTTAAGGCTATACCTGATTTCAGGTGGTTTTTTGCATATAGATGATAACTACGGCATGGATAAATATGTCCGACGAGAAATGAAAAAGGTATTTCCTGACCTTGAATGGGTTGAATTACCCTTCACCCATAACATTTACCATCAGCACTTTGATTTCTCCAAGGGTCTTCCCAAAGTTCATGAGCACGACAAAAAACCACCACAAGGGCTAGCTATGATTTATGAAAATCGGGTGGTTTGCTATTACACCTACGAATGTGACTTAGGAGATGGTTGGGAAGATGTAAATGTGCACAACGATCCGCAGGATGTACGCCAAAGGGCTTTGCAAATGGGTCTGAATATTGTCTTATGGGCAATTAATCATTAAGAAAATCAGCCTTTTCCTGTAGAAACTTATCCATTACGAACCGCTGAACCGTAAGCAACTCCTCCTGACCCTCTATCCAGGCGAAGTAGTTGTTGAGATTTTCAGGGCGGTTGTAAAGATGTACTGTCCGACTGCTTCCGTCCACATAGTCGATCCCAAACGTGATGTCTGCGGTTCTACTTTTTAATTCCCCTAGTTTGTTGGGATAGGGAATGGTCGCAAAAGTTTCTGCGAATACCTTCCCCTTGAACAAGGTAAGATAGGCCTCAAGAGAACTGCTTTTGTGGAATCCACCATCCTGTGGAATGGGCGATTGATCGAGATTGAGGAGGTCGAGGTTTCGCACTTCAGGTAAGGAATCATATGCAATGTGAATGGCCTTGATAAGGTCGCGCTTTCCATTAAAAAGAAGGTTCTCACGCCAAATATCCAGTTCCATAGGGAAGTACACATTGAGATAAGACTGAATCCCCGGAATTTCTAGGACATAGGGTGTATTGGCTCCATTGAGCATCATGACAGTTCCCTTTGCATCCTTGGTTTGGGTACCCACTAGAATACTCTTTATCAACTTCCCCTTAGCATATAAATCAAGTCGAGTATGAAGGGCATCCATGAATTTTAGGCCACTTGCCTGTGCGGCTTCGCTTAAGCCTTCTCTTACTCGCATCCGATGAACCGTAGAGAGAAGTTGGATAACTCTAGGTTGAAAGGCGGCATATTTCTCATTTATCTCCCAATTATCACCTTGTTGTTTGAGGCGCAATTGAAGCTTTTCCTCACCCTTGATCACTCTGGTAAGGTATATTTGATCAACAGAGGCAGTGTCCTCTATCGAGAAATTTGTGTCATCGAAGCCGAAGGAAGTATTTCCCTTCCCATAAAAAAACAAAAAGTAGGCTGCACCCAGAATCAATAAGGTCGCCATCAAAATCAAGGTCCTCGTATTCATGTAGCAAATATGGTAAATATGCAGGTACATGAAAAAAGGTATGATGTACGAGACCGTCAATTAGCAAGAGTTCTCCTGCTTCATGAATCATCTCAAACGTCATACCTTCTTTTCAACTCAAGCAAAAGCGCTGCTAGAAGTTCTTGCTAACCGAAGTCGTCAACTGTGGACTTTGTAAGGTGAAGTCATCAAGTCCCCAAGCCAGATCAAACCTAGCTGACCAACTTAGTAGATTGATTCTTAGACCCGTTCCCATCCCTATCAGGAAGGGACTCTTCAAGGTCTGTAGCTTGATGGTTACATTCCCATTTGTGATAAACTGCGTATCGGTAGGTTTCCTTTGAGAAAATGGATTTCCTTCCGTCCAGACTGTTCCTGCATCAATGAAGGGGATAATTTCAACATTGTAGAGTGAGGAAGGCTGGAGCGAATACCTCAGCAGCCTTGAAATGGGAATTCTAAGTTCAGCATTGGCGACTACATAACGAGAACCTGCTCTGGTGTTATAATTGAAGCCACGCATAGGGGTAATGAATTCCGCGAAATGCATGGCATATAGCGCAGTATCAACTGTATTCCCGTTGATACGATTTTCCTCCCTACGTTGAAAAACAATTGGTGTATGAAGTTGGCCTGGGACCCCTCCCAGATAAAACTGCGAAATAGACCTTGGGGTGGTAAAGGCTCCGGAAAGCCTTAGGGCTAGCACTACATTTTCTACCAAGGGTCGGTAGTAATTTAGGTCCGCTTTTATCCTATAAAAGTCCTGTTGCCCCTGATTCAATGCGAAATAATAATCAGCAGAAGCTTCAGCCTTCAATCCACTTAATTGGAATCCATCTTTTTCCTTTACGTTGTTGTAAGCAGCGTTGATGTTTCCATGGAGAAGCGTAGCTCTATCATTCAACAAAAGCAATCGCGTCAACCGCTGGTCAAGTCGGTCTAAGTAAAATAGTCCTGTTCTGGCTTCTACAAAGGATTTTGATCCAAGGGGAAGTCTTCCTCCTACATGCCCAAATACCTTATTATAACGGAAAATCAAGGAGTCTAATGAGGTGGAAACATCCTGAATCCAAACATAACGGGTTGTCAGACCAGCATCCGCTACAAAATTGATTCTATTCTTTTTGTAGGCATAATCCGCCTTCACAATATGATCTCTTGGGGAAACCCTTAAACGAATGAAAGGCGTCCAGGTGGCATTGAGTTCATGGTTTCCACTCAGGTCCGAGAAGCCCATATCAAATTTAAGCCCGAATGTAGAAATGGGATCATAGAAGGTGTTGATTCCCAAATGATCTACCTTCCATGGTGTATCCATGCCGCGCGCTCTAGAAATCTTAAGGTCCTCGAGTTTAGGTTGTGGCGTATTGCCAAAGACGGTAGTCGGCGTGCGGCTCTTCTTCGTTTTTCGCTCTTCCTTTAGGTCGTTGCGATCAGCCTTTCTCACTTCATACGGCTCTTCCTCATCGTCAAAGATGTAGTAGCGAACAGCCTTTTTCTTTTCTTTTGGTTGGGCTTCTTCAATGGGCGTTTCTGGTTCAGTCTGGACGACCTCCTCCTCTTCTTGCGCCTCTTGGTTTTTCATGGCTTCCTCCTGTTCGAGTAGAAGCCTTTGTTTTTGTTCCAAGATCCTTCTGCGAGAATCTTCTTCCAGTCGAAGGATGGTAGGTTCGGGATATTGATCTTCGCCCAATTGGCCTTTACCTAGAAGGAAAAGGGATTGTTCCCCTTCCATCAGGATAGAAACCAGCAATGAATTCTTCCTTAGCACCTGATGCTCTATCCCTTGCCCAAAGTTGGTAAGCGGAGAGGTTTTATTGGTGTAAGGATTGGTTTTCTCCAGGTTTTGGATACCTGATCTATCAGAAATGTACCAAATATCGTTGGTCCTATCGGGCTGAGGAAGCCTTTCATTGATATGAGGAGTTTGGGTAATAGGAGCCACCAGCGAGGTATCCCGGGTCAATATAAGCTGATAAATGTCAAAGTTATTGGCATAGGAATTAAGCTGGGAAGGATAACTCATGTCTCCATTTCCAGGTCTGTTACTCGCAAAGAAAATGGTCTGATCGTCCTTGCTCCATTTTGGATCAATATTATCATAGCCATCGGTTGTCATGGCTTTCAATTTTCCTTCCTTGGAGGGGCCTATGAAAATATCTGTCTTGCCGTTGTTGAGGGCGGATAAAACCAAACGATTTCCGTCGTGAGAGTATTCCATGCTAAAGATTCGGCTGATCTTTCCTGGTAAATCTCTGTAGGTAAGTTCTTTTGATTCGAAATCGTACTGGGCCAATTGATACACTCCTTTGGTCCACACGGGGGCCAGCAGTTTATTACCGGAAGGATGCCAAGCTATAGGGACCTGGTAACTTAGCTTCTCGGCTTCGTTTTCTTTATATCCGTAATGAATGGGGGTGCTTTCCCATACTCTTTCCTGGAGATCATACCATTTGACCTCCATTTGCCCCAAATGATTCAGGACAACAGCAACCTTACTGGAGGAGGCATCGAGGTCCATGCCAGCAACGGTATATCCTTTTGGTAAAGGAATCTCAACGGATGAACCATAATCGCCCAATTTAAACCTTCCATTGGTCAGGCTCTGCATGCGGCTTTTAAGGTATCTTTCCCATCTTAAAGTCAGGGTATTGAGCGTAATTCCCAGAACGGAAATAACACCAGACTCAATGGAGTGAGAAATATTGACGAGGTAAACAATCTCAGATATTTTTTGCTTGCCGTATTCATGCACGATAAAGTGCCAGATAGATTTTCTTAGAACCTCGTGGATGGGGCCATCTCCTTCGATCGCCATAGAAACAAAATCTTCTCCTATAACTGAAGATAGCATACGTTCATCTTCATAGGTCCATCCTGTAGAGGCATAGGCCTCCAATCCTTTGAGGAACCAATCTGATTCATAGAGAAGGAGTTCTTTTTGAACGACTGTACTGAATCGATTCCCATTTGAAAATTCTTCCAGTATCAATCCTGCCATAGCCTTTCTGACTTCCTGGTATAAGTCCAAGCTATTTTCGGATTGGACGACAACCCCATATCCTCTTGGATAGTCAATTTTACCAGGGACACGGATACTTTCTTTCCAGTTTAGCTGGCTGTATTGTAGGGCTTCCGCTGAAGGGAAGTACAGAATCTTGTATTTGCCCGTTGGGCGATAATCAAATAGTAAGCCCAGGTCATACCTCGCCAACTCTGCCATTCGGGCAATTTTATTAGCGGCTACCTTATGATTATCAGGAGCATATACCTGCAGGTGCTCTGCTTCTACCTTGATCCAACTTTTGTCAATGCTGAAGGTAGAAGGAGACTGAGCCTTGCTTTGGGAGAACAGAAAAACTGTTAGGCTTAGTATGAAGAGCCGAAGCTTCATATGTATTTGCGTTTAGGTCTGGTTTACAAAATGATCAATTACCTATTCAACAGAGTGAATAAGGACTGTAATTTCACAGTGATACGTATGATTGGGTGGCTTTCCGTTAATCGGGTAAGTGGTTTTGATAAACTACATAAAAATACCTCCAATTGTTAGGAAAATAAGAAGAACCTTTTGATAAAAAGAGTCAATTAGGCGCCATATCTATGCTTAAGGTGAGCAATGGAATCCTTGATCATATCTTCTAATACCGTCAGGTCGATGTCTGCGAGCTTATTTACATATAAGCAGGACTTACCCTGTTTATGTTTTCCTAATTTTTCCAACTTTTCTTCTACACTTTCAAGCCCAGACATTACATAGAGGGTAAAGCTCGTTTTTCTAGGTGAAAAGCCCGTTAAGAACCATTCTCCTTCTCTACCTGAATCATATTTGTAGTGATACGAGCCGAACCCTACAATACTATTCCCCCACATCCTTGGCTTTTCTCCGGTTAGTTCTTCCATAAGGGCCAGGAGTTCAAAAGCGTCCCTTCGTTTTTGATCCTGTTGGACTGTATTCAGGAATGCTTCTACGCTTTGGTCATTAGGAGCCGTTTTAAGCTTTGACATAAACACACAATTTCCAGTAGATAAAAAAAGCAAGCTATCCTTCATCAGAATAGCTTGCTTTCCTAATATATACCTTTCAATGTTTAATTGAAAATCACCTTTCTGATAGCTGAGGAACCATCTTCCAGCTCAATTCTTAGCCAATACAAGCCTGGCCCAAACTCGCCTTTTTCGATAGGTACCCTTGCGCCGAAAAATTCAACCTCACTTGCCCAGACTTTCGTTCCTCTGAGGTCGGTCAGTTCCAACTGAGCCAGCCCTTTGTAGAAAGGAAGTCTGAGGTAAAGAACATCAAGAGCGGGGATAGGTCCCAACTGCATGAAGTCAATAGGATTCTGTCCAACTGGAGGGGTGCTGTAATCAAGCTCTACATTCCTTAGCTCTACGATAACATCATCATTGGGCTTCCTGACGTTATCCCCATTGATTTCCTGATTGGAGGTACAGAAAAAGATGCGTCCGTCAGGGGTAGTCATCACATCTCTCAGCCTTCCAAAGGTATTAGCGAAATAGTCCCAAACGCTGTCCACTACGATACCAGTAGATTTAAGATGAAAGAGTTGAAGACGTTGGCCAGAAGCTCCGTCTCCGCCTTTCAAGCTGGTAACAAGTAGTTTATTTCTCCATTCGGGTATGGCAGGATGGTCGTAATAGGCCATTCCACATACTGCCCATGTCCATTCATAATCATAGATCGGCGCACGGATGTTTTCTTGTTCACATAGAAATTCCTCTGGTGGTGTGTTGCAAATCCCCTCTACAATGGGCCAGCCATAGTTTCTTCCTTTTTCAATGACATTGATTTCGTCATGGTTGGACGTGCCGTGCTCTGTGCTATACAACAGCCCATTGGTCCCAAATACCAATCCCTGCGGATTTCTGTGTCCGTATGACCAGACGGCTGAACCTGGGAAAGGATTGTCCTCAGGAATACTCCCATCGAGGTTATATCTTAGAATGGCACCATTTAAGTCATTATAGTCCTGTGCACGTTCTGCTTGATAACCATCTCCCATGGCTACAAACATCTTGTCCCCCTCTGGTGAGAAAACAATTCGTGAGCCATTGTGAGAGCTGGAGCCCCAGATGGAATCCTGTATGACAAAGCGATCTGTTAGGGTAAGATTCGCCTCATCGAAGGTATACCGCACCACTCTGGACGCATCCCAAGTGTAGGTAAAATGCACATATATGTACGGAGTTTCGGGAAAATTTGGGTGAAGGGCCAAGGCATGTAAGCCTGAGTTTTCTGGGGATTCGAAAGACTCCTCAATATGGAAAACCTGTTCGATGTAACCATTTTCTGGTCGGGTCCGGATGACATTCCCATTCCTTTCAGAAAACCACAGCCAGCCATCAGACGCCCAAGCCAAATCCCAGGGAATAACTCTGTTTTGGGCAACGATTCTTACCTCAATTTGGGTTCCTCCTACCGTGATGGTGTCAATTGGCAAAGGCAATTGGGCCATACTTATCAAAGTGAAGAGGGTGAAAATTAAATAGAGCGTTAGATGTTTCATCAATGTGTCAGGTAGATTTTGTAGGAAAATTGTTGATCGCGGCTATTGATCCTAACGAGATAAATGCCGTCAGGGAGGGTTGTGAGAGGAATCAAATGGTGGGTTTGTATTGGCTTTAATACTTGATTCTTGACCAATTTACCTTGAAAATCAAATATTTTCAGGCTTGTGGAGGACTTAAACGCATGTTCAGACCGAATCTGCAATATGTCTTCATCCAAAAATACTTTAGGTGCTTGTGATAGGCTTAGCTCGGTCTTGGAGGTTAATCTCCCGGTAAATACCTCATAAATCTGGTCATCTCCAGGATTAGGCTGATTTTGGCCTTCATTATTTGAAGTGGTAACAAATATGCGGCTATCGGGACCGGGTGTAACCAGTACATCCCTTAACCTTCCTGGAACCAAACCATTTCTGATGATGAGGGTATCAACGCTTTCTATGGTATCTCGGGCAGCATTCAGTTTGATTGCGTACAAGGCTTTGCCGCGGAGGCCTGTCATTAACAGGCTATTGGTCAGGACCTGTACGGTATCGGCATAAGCAAGAGCGCCTGGGGCAATAGGAGGAGACCAAACGGCCAGTGGCTCTTTTGCATTTAAGGTTTGACAGGCTATTGATCCTTCACAAAATCCAGAGACCTGCGGCCACCCATAATTCCTTCCTGCTTCAATCTTATTGAGTTCATCATTGGCAGAAGCTCCATGTTCGCAGGAAAAAATGGAACCGTCTGCTGCCATGGCTATTCCTTGTGGATTTCTATGGCCCATGCTATAAACTGGGCTCCCTTGAAAAGGATTGTCAGCAGGAATGCTTCCATCCAGTTTATACCTTAGAATTTTTCCATTCAATGAGGCTGTATCTTGTGAAACCGTTCCCAGATTGATGTCTCCCGTAGTCAAGTAAAGCATGCTGTCTACTGCCATCATCCTAGCCCCTGTCGTGGTGGCTGCACCTGGAATTTCTTCTTTGACAATGCTAGCAGAGACTAACCTATCATTTGCAGCATCATAACTTAATTTTTCTACCCTCAGTAAAACTGAGAAGGTTGCATTGTAATAGGCGTAAACAATGAATACCTCTTTGATGGCCGGCCATTGAGGGTGTAATTCCATTCCCATCAAGCCGGAGTGTTGGAGGCTGGCAACATCGGGAATATTGAAAAGGGTATCTGCCATCCCCGAATTGATATCTAAGCGCATGATTTGCCCTGCCCGTTGGGTAAATAGCAAGGTGTCATTTCCCCAATACTCGAGGTCCCAAGGAATATCGAAGCCTGTCCCTACACTGACGAGATCAGCATAAATGGCTTCCTGCTCTGGTGTTTGGGCAAAAAGGGAAGGAAAAAGGAGGAGGCTTAGCAGCATAGCGCGCATTCTGCTCCAAAAACGATGATTCATACAGTTAGTTTCTGCTGTAAATATAGGAAAACTTCTACCTCTTTTAGGGTAAAACGGTGAGCTTATATAGAATGCTGCATATATCTACAAGTCTTGGCTAAAACTTCCTCCGGAGGAAAGGGGAGGTGTCCCGCGATGGTGTTTTTTTCCGTTGTGATTATGGTGAGATTGTGCGTTTTCTCCTTCTAGGAAACATTTTCGGCATCTGGGCTCGTAGGCATCTTTTTCACCCAAAAGAACCTGTGAATTGTCAGGATTTAAGCGATAGGAATAATTGGCAAGGCTACCACAGACCTGACAAATGGCATGAACCTTTGTCACAAACTCGGCTTTGGCAAGTAAGGCTGGCATGGGGCCGAAGGGTTTGCCTGAAAAGTCCATGTCCAATCCTGCGATGATAACTCTGATTCCGCTATTCGCCAATTCGTCTACCACATCCACTATGCCCATGTCGAAAAACTGCGCTTCGTCTATCCCAACCACATCAACACCTGAGGCCAATAAAGGAATTTGCTGTGAGGAGGAAACAGGCGTAGAAGGGATAGAGTTTTGATTGTGGGAAACGACACGATCTTCACTGTATCGCGTATCGACGGAGGGCTTAAAAATCTCTACGGACTGATTTGCAATTTGGGCTCTTCTCATTCGGCGGATTAACTCTTCCGTTTTACCCGAAAACATACTTCCGCAGACTACTTCTATCCAGCCTGATTGTGCATGTGCGGAATTTATTTCTATAAACATGAGAAGAATGAAATTATGAGCCTGACTTAAAGGGAATACGTAATTTAGGCCTTTTGGGATTGATAAAGAATGAGTTGGGATAAATTGTTGATAATTGAATCCCTCCTATTCTAAACATACGGATAGTTCCCTATTCAGAAAAATGTAAAGATGTGATCACCTTTCCTCAATTAATTCGGTCCATCGGAAGCTCGCGAAGGATTTATCTCTCTCCCCATAGCAAAAAAGGTAAAGTCCTCCTGCCCAATGCTATACCCATGTGTCCCAAGCTTTGAAAAACCTGTTTTCTCATAAAAACGAATGGCCCGTTCATTTGAGTGTAAAACGGATAGCCATGTATAGGTATAACCTTTGTCGATGGCTGTTTGGAGAAGGATTTCCTGAAGTTGAAAACCAATCTTCAGGGAGAGGAAATCCTTTAATACATAGATCTTCTGTAGTTGACAAACTTGGTCTCTCGGCAAAAATGGAGTAGGGGAATCTAGTTTCAGCTTGGCATATCCAACGGGTAGTTGATCGTGAAAGGCCAGCCAGAAAAGATTGCTGTCCCTGCCTAAGCTAGATTCAATCTTGGGTACTGAAAACGTCCTGTCAAAATAGTCCATCAAGTCCTGACGGTCTGTAAATAGATGACCAAATGTTTGATCAAAGGTGATTCTGGCCAGGAGAGAAATGACTGCTGCGTCTTCGACGGTTGCTAGGCGTATGTAGGTTTGCTTCATCCTGTGGGAATTAAGATGGAATCTCCGCCAAAATATCTAACTTTCTGTAAAATACATCTACCATGGCTCGTACTGCTTTCATCACTGGAGGAACCGGATTTGTAGGAATCAATTTGATCAAAGCCCTCCTGAAGGAAGATTGGAAACTAACGGTTCTCCACCGACCTACCTCAAATTTGACGTATATCAAGGATTTGCCCATTGATTTGGTAGAAGGGTCGATTACGGATAAGGCCTCCTTGGAAACTGCCATTCCACAAGGAACTGAAGTTGTATTCCACGTAGCGGGAGATACCAATATGTGGTCTAAGTACAACGACCGGCAGACGGAGATCAACGTAGCAGGCACTCAACATATGGTAGATGTAGCCTTGGCAAAAGGGGTAAAAACTTTTATTCACACCTCTAGTATTGCTGCTTGGGGCCCCGTAAGTGGATTGACCACAGAAGAGACGCCTAAACGGGGCCATACATCCATTCTAAACTACGAGAGGACAAAGCTGAAAGGAGAGGAGATCGCCAAAAAGGGGATGGAACATGGTATGAAAGTCGTTGTGATCAATCCTGCTGCTGTGGTTGGAAGGTATGATGCAGGCACTTGGGCCCAAATGTTTTTTGCCTTGAAGAATGGCGAAGTTCCGGCCGTTCCAGCTGGAGGGAATAATTTTGTTCATGTAGATGATGTGGTAAACGCCCATATCCTGGCCGTAGACAAGGGACAGAATGGGCATAATTACATCCTTGGAGGAGAAAACGGACGGCAGATTGATTTGGTGAAAGAAATGGCGCAGTTGATGGGGCTTGAAAAGTTTCCTTCTGAAGCTCCGCGCTTTTTGTTGAAGGTATTTGCTCAAGCTTCTCTGCTCTCAGCCTCCATCAAGGGCGTTGAGCCAACGATTACGCCAGAGGTAGCAGATTTTATGACCCGTAAAGACTATCGTTTTTCCAATGAAAAGGCCTTAAAAGAACTGGGTTATAGCTCGAAGGACTGGCGATATGGTGTGAAGGATTGTTATGATTGGTTGGTGGAGGAAGGGAAGTTGTAGCTTGTCTCCCCCTCAAAAACTAGCATTCCAAATAGGATACTCAATCACCTCAATTCCAGCTATTTTCAATCTCTTTCAAAAGTCCTTTCCACATGAAATACCTTCTTCCTATCCTACTCCTATTCATGATTTCCTGCCAGCCCCAACAATCATATGATCCTCTAGAGACGATGTTGCGGCAAGATCCAATCCTATGGGATATGGTGAATAAGCCTGAGTATAAGATTCAAATCATTTATACTCCCATTGAAAGGGACAGTGCTGGGAATCCTACCTTTGCCTCCTATTCATATGGGGTGGATGCCGACCGATATTATTATCCTGCCTCTACGGTTAAGTTGCCAGCCTCTCTGTTGGCAATGGAGCGCATTAATCAATTAGATATTCCAAATCTGTCGATCCATTCACCTATGTTAACAGGCGCTGCAACAGCTCCACAAACAGCCGTGAAGGAGGATTCGACCAAGGCTGATCGTTTGCCTACGATTGCCCATTACATCAAGAAAATCCTGATTGTAAGTGATAATGATGCTTTCAATAGGCTGTATGAGTTTTTGGGACAAGGCTATATCAACGAAAAACTTCAAGAGAAGGGCTTTAGCCGAACTAGAATCCTGCATCGCTTGGCAATTTCTGGCTTTGATACGTTGGGCAATCGATTAGCCAATCCGATTACCTTTTTGCACGAAGATGAACCCGTGTATGAATTGCCTGAGCGCTATTCTCGCTTTTATCCAGCATGGGAATTGAAGGAACAGGAGCAAGGGAAGGGCTACACACAAGGGGATAGTTTGATCCATGAACCCTTTGATTTTACCTATAAAAACTTCTTTTGCCTCCAGGATCTGCATGACATGGTCAAGTTTGTGATGTTTCCTGCCTCTATGCCGGAAGGGAAAAGTTTTGATTTGACAGAAGAGGATTTCGCCTTCCTTCGCAGACACATGAGAATGCTTCCAGGAGAGAGTGAGGAACCCGCCTATCCAGACTTGAAGGAGTGGGATTCTTACTGCAAGTTCTTGGTGTTTGGATCTAGGAAAAAGCCCATACCTGAGCATATAAAAATTTACAATAAAATAGGGATCGCCTATGGCTTCATAACCGATGGCGCCTACATCATAGACGAAAAAACAGGGAAAGAATGCCTACTAGCAGCCACCATTCGGGTAAATGAAAATGAAATCTACAATGATGGTGAGTATGAGTATGATGAAGTGGGTTTTGAGTTTATGCGGAGGTTGGGGGTTGGGGTAATGGGGAGTGCTTATGATGGAGAATAGCAAGCTTCGGACCTTCAGCCAGTTCAGCAAATCATTAGAAAATCTAGTATGTATTAGACAAAGTTAATTATTTGGATCTCAATGGTTTGATCGATTTAAATCCAGCTCTAGAAATCGTAAAAAGAAGGAAATCAATTATTCAACCAAATACATCCTTTAAGTCAATTGTCAATCCAGGAAGAAGGGGCGTATCCAGTGTATCTTGGTCAGTCAAGGGTTGTTTTCCAATGAATATTCCTTCTTCATTACGAATATATCTGGTAACAATCAGATGGGTAGGATCAACAAGCCAATATTCATGAACACCTGCCTCTTCGTACAGCCCGTATTTCTCTCTCATTTCCTTATGAGTATTTCCCGGAGAAAGTACTTCGACGACTAAATCAGGTGCTCCTTTACAGCCTTGCTGATCCAATTTATTTTCATCGCAAATGACACATATATCTGGTTGAACGACAGTATAAATAGCTTCACCCTCAGAACTATCAATTCTGGGAAGTCTTACATCAAATGGTGCAACAAATGCGTGACATGGTTTTTTTAGAAGAAATTGGCCAATATAAATGAATAGATTCCCTACGATTTTTTGATGATTGAGGTTAGGAGCAGGGGACATAAGGGAAATCTTTCCCCTAAGCAATTCAAGCCTGTCCTTTACCTGCCAAGTTAAATAATCAGCATAGGTATAGGTTCTATTTAGGTCAAGTTGACTTAATTGTGTGATTGGCATTTGCTTATCATTTTCATCAAAATACGATAAATCAGGTGGAAATGATATCACCGTTCCCTACATATTCCTTCTATATTGTCCACCCACCTCGTAAAGACTATTCGTGATTTCACCGAGTGTCAATCTCTTTACAGCTTCCATCAAGCCCTCGAAGATATTCATGTTACTGACGGCTGCGTGTTGCAAGCGCTGAACGGCTTCCTGCGATTTCTCTGTATTTCTTGCCTGAATGGAGAGTTTATTATTGATCTGATAATTCTTCTCCTCCTCGGTCGAACGAATCACTTCCTTCGGCAAAACGGTGGGGGAACCTTCATCCGATAAGAAGGTATTGACGCCAATGATGGGCATTTGACCAGAGTGCTTCAACTGCTCATAGTAGAGGCTTTCCTCCTGAATTTTTCCACGCTGGTACATAGTTTCCATAGCACCTAGAACACCTCCTCTTTCGGTGATGCGATCAAACTCCATCATGACTGCTTCCTCCACCAAATCCGTCAATTCCTCAATGATAAAGGAACCTTGAAGGGGATTTTGGTTTTTGGCTAGGCCTAATTCACGGTTGATGATCAACTGAATTGCAATGGCACGACGAACGGATTCCTCGGTTGGAGTCGTAATGGCCTCATCGTAAGCATTGGTATGAAGGGAATTGCAATTGTCATAAATCGCATACAGAGCCTGTAAGGTCGTTCGGATGTCGTTGAAGTTGATCTCCTGAGCGTGTAGTGAACGGCCGGAAGTCTGAATGTGATACTTCAACTTCTGAGCGCGACTACTTGCCTTGTATTTCAATTTCAACGCCTTAGACCAGATTCTTCTCGCTACACGGCCAATAACTGCATATTCTGGGTCAACTCCATTGGAGAAGAAGAAGGAGAAGTTAGGGGCAAACTTATCGATGTCCATTCCACGGCTGGCATAATACTCCAGGAAGGTGAAGCCATTCGCCAAAGTAAAGGCCAATTGGGTAATAGGATTGGCCCCAGCTTCTGCAATGTGGTATCCAGAGATGGAAACAGAGTAGAAGTTACGGACGTTGTGATCGATGAAGTATTCCTGTACATCCCCCATGAGCTTTAGGGAGAATTCGGTGGAGAAAATACACGTATTCTGAGCTTGATCCTCCTTCAGAATATCTGCCTGAACGGTTCCACGAACCTTAGACAAAGCCTCTGCCTTGATTTTCTGGTAGACATCCATCGGAAGGACTTGATCACCTGTTACCCCTAGGAGCATCAAGCCAAGTCCATCATTTCCTTCTGGCAACTCGCCTTCATAGCGCGGTCTTTCCTTGCCGAAATAAATCTGGGCAATTTTCGCTTCTACCTCAGCTTCAAGCCCATGTTCCTTGATGTAGAACTCGCATTGTTGGTCTATGGCAGCATTCAGGAAAAAGGCCAAAACTGTAGCAGCAGGGCCATTAATCGTCATAGAAACAGACGTGCGAGGATCACAAAGATTGAAGCCAGAATAGAGCTTTTTGGCATCATCCAGCGAACAAACCGATACGCCTGAGTTTCCTATTTTTCCATAAATATCAGGTCTGTGGTCAGGGTCCTCGCCATAAAGCGTAACCGAGTCGAAAGCGGTCGACAAACGCTTAGCTGGCATGCCTAGGGACACATAATGGAAGCGTTTGTTGGTACGCTCTGGTCCCCCTTCTCCTGCAAACATACGCGTTGGGTCTTCTCCTTCACGCTTGAATGGGAAGACACCAGAGGTATATGGAAATTCTCCAGGCACATTTTCCTGTAAAGCCCATTGTAAAATCTCACCCCAGGCTTCGTATTTCGGAAGAATGACCTTCGGGATTTTATTTCTCGACAGGGTTTCTACATAAGCATCTACCCTGATTTCTTTGTTCCTAACTTGGTAGACAAATTCATCACTTGCGTAAGCCTCTTTTTTGGCCTTCCAGTTTTCAAGTAGTACTTGATTGGGCTTTTGTAGGCGAAGGGCGATTTGCTCATAGCTTTCCTCGAGTCCCTTGATCAGACGATCTTTGTCCTCAATGTCGGACTCTTGAAGGGTTTCTATTGATTTTTTGAGGCCAAATAGCTTCTGTGCAATGGCCGCTTGCTCCTCTGCCCAATCGTTGTAATCGCGAATGGACTCAGAAATTTCAGATAAGTAGCGAACACGCTTGGGAGGAATGATATAGATTTTCTGAGAAGGCTCGTCATCAGCCAACCAGTTTGTTTTGAGGTCAGTATGAGTCTTGTTGGCCAACATATTCATCACCTCTGTATAGAGGCGATTCATTCCGGGGTCATTGAACTGAGAGGCGATCGTGCCAAATACCGGCATGGAATCTACAGCTTCATTCCAAAGGCCATTGTTACGCTGGTATTGTTTGCGTACATCGCGAAGGGCATCTAAGGCTCCTCTTTTGTCAAACTTATTCAAGGCAATGATGTCGGCATAGTCCAGCATGTCAATTTTCTCCAGCTGGGTTGCTGCCCCATACTCAGGAGTCATCACATACAAAGCCATATCGGAATAATCGATGATTTCTGTATCTGACTGCCCGATTCCAGAGGTTTCCAATATGATCAGGTCAAACTGAGAGGCCTTAAGGATATTCAGCACCTCTGGAATGTGCTTGGACAAAGCTAGGTTGGACTGGCGTGTAGCCAATGAGCGCATATAGACACGGTCATTGTAGACCGAGTTCATTCTAATTCTATCACCAAGCAAGGCACCCCCTGTTTTTCTCTTCGAAGGGTCAACAGAAACTACAGCAATGTGCTTGTCCTTGAAGTCCATCAGAAAGCGACGAACCAATTCGTCTACCAAAGAAGATTTTCCCGCTCCACCTGTTCCAGTAATACCCAAAATCGGAGGCATGGTCAGTCCCTTCATACGCTCATGAACATCGTCCATGATAGGTTGAACCAGTTCGGGGGTATTTTCTACTGCAGAAATCAAACGAGCAATTGAACGAGAAGAAATCTTTTCCCTCACCTGATGTAAAATCCCTGTACTGGCGTCTCCGCCTACATTTCCATAAGTTTTCTGAAGAGCGGATTTCCAGCGATCCAATTCGAATTTACCAGTAGGGTAGTCTGATTGCTGTAGCAAATCATTGATCATGCCCTGAAGCCCCATTTCTCTGCCGTCATCAGGAGAGTAAATGCGTGTAATGCCATAAGCATGCAGTTCCTCAATCTCAGTTGGTAAGATGGTTCCACCTCCACCTCCGAAGATTTTGATATGACCGCAGTGATTCTCCTGTAGCAGATCGTGCATATACTTGAAGAATTCTACATGCCCTCCCTGATAGGATGTGATGGCGATTGCCTGTGCATCTTCCTGAATAGCGGTATCGACAATTTCTTTAACGGAGCGGTTATGTCCAAGGTGGATTACCTCTGCTCCAGATGCCTGAATGATGCGTCGCATGATGTTGATGGCAGCATCATGTCCATCAAAAAGCGAGGCGGCTGTAACGATACGAACTTTGTGGGTAGGCTTATACGGAGTCTGCTGTTGCATACAGGACTGATTTATTTAGCTTGAATGTGAGGAACAAATAATGTGTAGTTGGTGCAAATGTACAGTTAATTCCCCATTATTTTAAACAGGGAAGGGTCATCTGTCATACTAAAACACAGGATTTTAGCTTGTCTAACTGGAATGTTAGGGGTAGGGTTTCATCTATTTTCCTTGTAGAAGTAATAAAGCACACATACCCATGAACTACATAACACTCTCTCTCCTCCTATTGGCCGTAAGTCTGATGGCTTGCCAAGATCCCAATGTAGTACAGACCTATTGGCAGAATGGCCAGGTCAAAGAAAAGCGATTCTATTCCCCCAATTACGATAGGGAAGAAGGGCGCTATAAAATCTGGCAATATGACGAATTGGGTCAATTGCTAGCTGAAGGAGAAATGGTTTTGGGTAAGAAGGATGGAGAATGGAAGGATTACCATCCAAATGGCGAGATCAAATTCAAAGGATTCTATAAGCTGGGTAAGAAATTTGGCCGATGTACCTCCTATTTTGAGAATGGCCAGCTACAACTTGAAGTAGAGTTTAATGACCATGAACAATTGGAGGGCACATACGCCTCCTGGAATGAAAAAGGTGCTCTTATTCAAAGAGGAACTTATGCCGATGGAAAGCCAATCGGAAAATGGACAAATCAACAACTAGAAGAAGGGACATTAAGGAAGGATTTTTACTACGATTCTTCAGGGGGCAAGCTTGAAGAATGGATAGAAGATTCAGCGAATGTTTACCGCTATACCCGTTATTGGCGCTCGGGTGGAGTAGATAGTTTGGGGCGCATCAAAGATGATCCCAACAGTTTTGAATTAGATAGCCTCAAGGATGGGATCTGGAAGCACTACAATACGAATGGAGACCTAGCTTGGGAAGGGAAATTTGTATTGGGGAAGCCAGCGGGCTTGTGGAAATGGTACAATCCTAAAGGAGAGCTCGTTGATACAGAATTTTATAAAGTGGAAGAAGGATCGATGGAGGAATAAAGCGATTAATCATCCACATCATGAATACTTACATCTATCCCGTCCCAGTCTTCTCTATCTCTTTTGGACCTTTCTGGCTGTTCGTCCATGGAATATTCACTAGAAAAATAAGGGTCTTCTTGTGTGGACTGATATCCCTTTTCACGTTGATCTGCTAATCGAGCATCCTCACGCCACTTTGGGCCTAAAACACCTCCCACATAATGTAGAAAAAGGCCTAGTCCCCAAGCCATACCAGGATACATAGGCCACATATCGTGACTATGTCCCCCATCAGCTGCCCAAATTCCCCAGAAAAATAGGTTGACACCAAGGTACACCATGCCATGAATTTTGAAACTGGCCATACGTTCCCGGGTACTCTTTTTCTGCTTTTCTCTTTTTCTTCTTCCCATGAATATTAGATCATATGAAAATCTGTCATAAGTTAAGAAAAATCTGACATTGAGAAGTTGATTCTAGGTCGTCAAAGCTTGCTAATAGCAATGAGGCGCATTCTTTGTAGCTACAGGCTCTTCATGAGTTTAGTTTGAAATAAGAGACTAGGAGCTAAGGGGAGATGCCTGTAAAATTTCTCACTTGCAGAGTTTTGCTCCCCAATAGAATTTTAACAAAATGGCATTCGCCAGACGGCTACGGCTTTCGGCATTTCGCGGGAACCTGCCTGAGAGCTTAGGAAAAGGTAGGTGAGAGAAGGATTCTCCCCGCCTCCGATGATATAATCCAACTTTCCATCTCCGTCAAGGTCTCCTTCCCATTTGATCCACTCCGTAATGATGCCGAAGGTTTGTCTGCCTGCAATGTTGATGGAGGTTAAATCAACCTCCCATTTTTGGCTTCCTCTCAACATTTCCACCCTTCGATATCCGGTCTCGCTGCTTATGAGCCTTAAGCCTTTGTATGCTGGCTCTGGTAGGGCGGAACCATGTGTATTAAAGGATTGGAAGTTGGCATAATTTAGCCTTCGGCTTTCCATTTTCTTTTTGCTCCCGATCATGAACAGCAATCCGTTAGAATCTTCTGCAGATACATCAATAATGGCTGCTCCATCGAGCCTTGAATGACAAGTCGTCCTAATTGATTTGATAAAGGTGACCCCATAACGATGATAAACGCCATACCAATTCTTCTTAGGGGAATAATCAACACGAGATAGGCAAGTTCCCCCAGGAAATATCAGCGAATATTCACCCTGTTCTTCATAGGACTGAAAGACATATTCTCCTGGGAATACATACAAACTGAAGATGTAGCCTGATAATTGGCCCCATTGGACTTCAACCCAATAGCCTGTTTCTTGATAATAAAATTCTAGTTGACTGATGCCATCGTAAGGACGATGCATCTTAAGGGTATCTGGTCGTAGAGAGTCAGAAAGCTGGTTGACTATGGTATTATATGGAATCGTCCCTAACATTTCCCCTTCATTGCTTGGGCGTGATCGAAGGCTTACCCCTTCAGGAGAAATAACAGTCCATTTTTCAATGCTAGGATTGAGACTAGCATCTTGTGCAAAGGAGATGTTAAGCAAAAGGACAAGAACAAGGGGCAAGACGTTTTTCATACAACTTGGGTTATGCGAAAAGCAAGTAAATAAATGAACAGCATAACACTGAGTCTGGCTGATCAAAGTTTTGCCGAGTGGAAAATTAGGTTGATTCTTATACCCTTTGCTCAAACCAGGTGTCAAAACGGATAATCTCATGGTTCATGGGCGTCCAAGGTAGATCAACTTTTAATTTCTCCATTTCCTCATCCATTTCACCCAGGGTCAAGGCGAAATTGTAGTTCTTCCGCTCTAGCATAACCAAGATTTTGTAGATGATATTCATTCTATCTTCTACCTCATACTTGGAGAGATGCTTTCTGAGGCTATCTAATTTATTGGGAACAAGGTCCTTCAAATCACGCTCAATAAGCAGGAGAATTTCAAAAATGCGTAGCCCTACATTCCAGCCTTCCTTGTCATGCATCAGGCTATTCATGCTGGTAAGAACATTGTACGCTTCTTTGAGCTCACCTTTCATGTATAGAATACAGGCTTTTACATAAACCATAACGTCATACTCCATTTCCTTATGGAAATTCCGGTATTCTTCAAAAGCATTAATTTCTTCTAGGCAGGCATCTAGTTTTCCGAGAAAGACAGAGGCAAAACTTTTGTAGATCAGCGAAACCAAATAATTGTGTCTATGCGGCTTGAAAAACGCCTGAGCTTTGGAGGCACTCTCATAACCTTCTTGGTAATGGAATGTCATGGTCTCGATGGCAGCAAGTTTGATATATTGGACCCCAAGGCGATTTTTTGATCCTAGACCAGGATATGTGTCAAATAGTTCTCTTAGGCTGGCCAGATGTTTCCTGGATAGTTTGAAATCCTCTTTTTGGAAATGGTAATCAATCCTGAGCAGATGATACAAATACATGGCACGGGGAGCAGGAAAATCATCCAAGCGGCTTTCTATTTCTTGAAAGGCCTCTTCCAATTTAGAAAGCTCCTCTTCGCGAACCGAAGTCTTTCCCGCTCTTTGAAGTCGATGGGCGTCAAAGTGTTTGATCGCATCCAAATCTGTTAGGTACTCCTGTTTGGCTTCTTCAATGTGGGGGAGGATGGTTCTTTGGTATAGTTGTGGGTCTTTGATGGTAGAGCCCATCCCAACCAAGGCCTCTAATCGAGTTTCTGGTTTTCCTCGCTGTAAAGAAGATTTGTATACTCGTTCGTACATATCCAGAGCCAATTCTCTTTGGCCTCTTCTTTTGAGTAGGTTGGCGAAAAAGAGATTTTTTTGATCCTCAATGGTATGGTAAGAATCGGGATCATCCTTGATTTCTGGATTGTTTTGGAAGTTGATGCTGAGGGAAATGGTCTCTAGCATTCTGGTATATAGGCGGGCCTTAAGCATGCTAAAGGCCTTTGATTTAGGATTCCCATACAGGCGCTCTGCCATGTCATGGTTGGAGATATCTGGATTTTTTTCGAGTAGTTTGATGAGTTCCAGAGATCGATTAGGCCCTTTTACGTGAAAGGCATCGAGGTAATATTTCAAATACCTCATTTCAGTTTTAGAGAAAGAAAAATACAATTTTCGGATACGATCCACCTCACCCAATTACAAAGTTGCCACATAGAATAGTTCGAAAAGCCTGTGAAGGCTTATATGGACAAATTATTATTTATTCGAAAAGGAGACAAAAAGGCATGATTATTTACCAGCTTCCTTAGATAGGTTATTTTTTTAAATATTTGATATTCAATAAATTATGCCTGTGTCTTTCTGTTAAATATTACCATTAAGGGGTAGTTTTCTCCCTGTTTTTATCTACTTTTTGCGTTACTATCTTACTTTTTTTTCCATGGTAAATAAGGTGTAGGTCATCATATTGTGCATGAGTGTTAGGGAAATTTTTACAAAAAGCTACAGTTTGCCCAGTGAGTCGTGAGATTCGCTGGGTTTTTTCTTTTTCTCACATAGGGAATTGAAAACGAAAACCGTAATTTGATCGCAAAGGTTTCTGAAGACACTTCTACAGGTCATTCACAACAATTATCCTATCTCACACGACCGGATCTTATGAAAGAGTATTTGCAGCTTACAGACAGAAAGCAAGCACGACAATTCCTTCCCTCAGATTTTTCCATTACTACATGGGAAGCACTTGAACCTTATTTGAAGAAGTTAGAGGAAGCAGAATTAGATTCCGCAGACAAACTTATGGCCTTCCTTCAAGATAGAAGCGAGTTGGATGCCGTTGTTTCTGAGGATTTTGCCTGGAGATACATAGGAATGACATGTGATACAGCCAATGAAGAAAAACAGCAGGCTTATCAGACATTCCTAAATGACATTTTTCCTCACCTCTCTACCTATGAGGATAAGTTGAATAGAAAAATGGCCGCAAGCCCCTTTTTCGGTCAACTTCCACAGGAGCCTTATCTGACTTATGTTCGATCTGTCAAAAGAAACATTGAACTCTTCCGTGAAGAAAATGTGGCATTGTCCATGGAGGCTCAAAATACGAGTAGGCAGTTCGGCGCACTTAATGGAGCCATGACCATTGAGCATGATGGCCAAACCCTTACCCTTCAGCAGGCATCCAAATATTTGGAGAGCGGAGACCGTTCGTTGAGAGAATTGATATGGGAAAAAGTCAACAAAAGAAGAGCTGAGGACGCGGATAAATTGGAGGAAGTCTTCGATAAATTGGTTGAACTACGCCATTCGATGGCCAAGAATGCAGGTTATTCCTCCTATACCCAATACAAGTTTGAAAGTATGGGGCGTTTTGATTACACCCCTGCGGATACCAAAGCATTTCATGAAGCGGTAGAAACAGTGGTAAAACCTGTCATGCAGGAATTTGCCAAAGAGCGAAAGGAAAGACTTGGATTAGATGAACTCAGACCTTGGGATGGAGGCGTTGATATATATGGACAGGAACCCCTTTCCCCTTTCCATGGAGGAGAGGAACTTAGAAAAGGAACGGTTACGGCATTGAAAGACCTTCGCCCCGAACTAGGGGAGATGATCGAGATTATGCATGACAAGGGCTTTCTTGATCTGGATAGCCGTGTCGGTAAAGCTCCCGGTGGATACAACTACCCTTTGATGGAGTCAGGTATTCCATTCATCTTCATGAATGCATCTGGTACACAAGCCGATGTCGTCACGATGTTCCACGAAAGTGGGCATGCAGTCCATACTTTCTTAACAAGGGACTTGCCGATAGGCGCCGTAAAATCCACTCCTGCGGAGGTAGCAGAATTGGCTTCTCACTCAATGGAATTGCTTTGTCTGGAGGGGTATAAGGTATTTTATGATGATGAACATGCCATGAAGCGTGCTCAGAAGCGTCAATTGAGAAGATGTATTTCACTATTTCCATGGATTGCAACAGTAGATGCTTTCCAACAGTGGGTTTATGATCATCCTGACCATAGCCGTGAAGAGAGATATATGAAGTGGAAGGAGTTCTATGCCCGTTTTCATGGAGAGGAAGTTAGCTGGGAAGGGCTGGACTATTATCTAGAGCGCATGTGGCTCAAGCAGATACACATTTTCGAATATCCCTTCTACTACATCGAATATGCCATTGCTCAGCTAGGAGCCTTTGGCGTCTGGAAAAACTATCGTGAGAACCCAGAACAAGGACTAACTAACTATTTGGAAGCACTGAAGCTTGGCTATACACGCCCAATTCCTGAAATCTATGAACGAGCAGGAATTGCCTTTGATTTTGGGGCGGATTATATGAAGGAATGTGTTGAGTTTTGTATGCAGGCTTATAGAGCCATTGACGTATAAACGTCCTTCAAGCGTGTAAGACCAGCCGATTAATCAAAGGATAGAAAAAGTCTATTGAGGAAAACTTCCTTGAAAAAGAGAGAGTTGACTTGTCAGCGTTTTGGTAAAAAATCCCAAAACCGAAAAATAGGTAGCGTTTTTTACTTAGGATGCGTCTGAAAATTATAATTATCTTTATACGAACTAGACCTTTACACATACACGTAACCGGCTTTATACCATGAAGAAAATTTTTATCCCATTCGCACTGATGGCTATAGTCCTGCTATTTGCTGCGGTGCCTTTTATGCCTACCAGCTATGGCACCTTGACTGAGGCAAGAGTAACTAACAGTGGCCCTTCTCCAGTCTTACCTGAAACTCCCTACGAGTACCGCAATCCCAACTTGCCTTCCTTCCTTCAGGATCACGGAGATCAATACAATCCAGTTGACAATAGCATCACCAATGCAGGGGCGAGACTGGGAAGAGTACTTTTCTATGACACACGTCTTTCCAAAAATCTTGAGATTTCTTGTGCTTCCTGCCACGACCAATCTCTTGCATTTACAGACTCAGCAAAATTTTCAGAGGGATTTGATGGCGAGTTGACGACACGTCAGTCTATGGGACTTACCAATGCACGTATGCAGCCTATCCAAAGATTTTTCTGGGATGCATCCGCAGATGTGTTGAAAGATCAGGTAAAACTGGCCGTTACCAGTGAAGTTGAAATGGGGATGAAGTTTTCTGAGGTAATTGATCGCCTACAGGAAACCGATTTTTATCCAGGATTATTTGCCGACGCTTTTGGCAATGCGAACATTAGTGAAGAAAGAATTACAGCTGCAATCGGACAGTTTGTTCGTTCGATGATTGGCAAGAACAGTAAGTTCGACCTAGCTGCCGAAGCTCAGGGTACTACTTGGCCACCTTTTAATGATTTCACTCAGATTGAAAATGACGGGTTTAACGTATTCATCGAAAATCGTTGCGTCAACTGCCACGCTGTCCCTCACTTTGCTAGTTTCATGCCATCCAACAACGGCTTGAACGCAGATAATTCAGAAGATCAAGGTCTTGGTGGAGTAACTGGAAATGCGTGGGATATGGGCTTGTTCAAGGCACCTTCCCTAAGAAATATTGAACTAACAGCTCCATACATGCACGATGGAAGGTTCAAAACGATTGAAGAAGTAATTGAACATTACAACTCTGGTATAAAGGATAATCCTGCACTTTCTCATGAACTAAGAGAGTGGAATGGAGACAACGATCCTATAAAACTCGATCTTACAGCCTATGAAAAGGATGCTTTGAAAGCTTTCCTGTTGACCTTGACAGACCCATACTTCATCAAGGATCCCTTGTATGAAAACCCATTTGAGATCACTGAACCCAAACCTGCGGTGGCAACGCCTATGGATAGCTTGTTGAACCGTAAGAGATTTGGAAACCATAGTTTCTTCGATCTTTCCGTAAAAGCATTCCCGAATCCATTTACAGATTTCCTTCAGGTAGAACTTGAGAATCCTGACTTGTTGGAGATTCGACTCGATTTGGTGGACATCAGCGGGAAAGTGGTATTCAGAACCAGCGGAAGAGAGTCATTTTATAAGATACCTCGTGAGAAACTCAATGCCGGTAACTATGTATTGAGAGTCAAGAGTGATCTTCATAGCTGGACACAAATGGTGGCTGTGAAGTAAGACTAGAACTGAACTTTTATGGTATAAAAAAGGCTGTCCTAAATAGGGCAGCCCTTTCATTTTGCATATATAGAGATTGATATAGTCGCTATTTTTTTAGCTCAAAATGCCATTGGGTCAATGGCGCAATCTCTTGATACTGCGTCAAATCGTGTGTCATGGGAGTAACAGATACATATCCATCTTCCAAAGCATGGATGTCTGTGTCTTCGCCCTCGTCTTGAAGGGAAAAATTACCTGTTAGCCAGTAATATTTTCTTCCATAGGGATCTACTCGTTCTGCAAATTCTTCTACCCATCTACCCATGGCCATTCTTACGATCTTAATTCCTTTTATTTCCTCAATAGGAAGGTAGGGAACGTTGACATTCAGCAACTGACCAGGGCGAAGCTGGTGCGCTATAGCTTTTTCAAGAACAGCTCTGGCAGCGACCTTGGCGGCACTCATATCAGCTTCATGGCTAAAATCACCTAGAGAGAATCCAATGGAGGGAATGCCTTGAATGGCTCCTTCACGGGCCGCAGATAAGGTCCCAGAGTAAATAGAGCTGACGGAAGAATTATATCCATGGTTGATTCCGGATACAATCAAGTCTGGTTGTACGTCCATCAATACCCCCGTGGCAAGTTTCACGCAATCAGCAGGTGTTCCATTGACAGAGTAAGATTTGATGTTGGGGAATATATCGTGTTCCTTAATTCTAAGGGGTTTGCTTAAGCTAATGGCGTGTCCCATTCCACTTTGTGCGTAGAGGGGGGCTACCGTGATAACTTCTCCGAATTCAGATGCTACTTCCACCAGGGCAGCTATACCCGGAGCATGGATTCCATCGTCATTAGAGACAAGTATTCTTGGAGGTTTATTCATGAATACGATTGATTTATGATTGAGGTGATGTGTCAGCGGGGGAAATATCTTTCAGTAGCTGTTCTACCAAAAGGGGAACACCCACCGAAGCTTTATGTTGGAAAAAATTAACGGAAGTCGGTAAGGCGTAGGCAGGGACGACTGGATCCACCAAGTAGATGTCCGCCTCCTCCGAAACAAAGTTTACCAAACCATTTGCAGGATAAACGCTGAGAGAAGTGCCAATGATGACGAAAATATCAGCGATAGAAGAAAGTATAGCAGCTTCCTCCATCATAGGTACAGATTCGCCAAACCACACGATATGCGGTCGCAATTGGTGTCCATCTTCGCCTAGATCTCCGATCTTGATATCTCCCTCCATCTCACAAATACAGTCTTCGTTCACGACAGATCTAGCTTTATTCAATTGCCCATGGAGGTGGAGGACCTGACTAGAACCAGCTCTTTCATGAAGATCATCTACATTTTGGGTAACGATGAAAACTTCGTAAGCCTGTTCCAACTTCACTAGGGCTTCATGACCGGCATTAGGAAGGGCTTCTTGGGCCTGCTTTCTTCTTTGGTTGTAAAATTCTAATACCCTTTCAGGGTTGGCTTGAAACCCTTGTGGAGAGGCTACTTCTTCAACCTTAAAGCCCTCCCATAAGCCTCCAGAATCTCGGAAGGTTTTCAGTCCACTCTCGGCACTAATGCCAGATCCTGTTAGTACAACTATTTTTTTCATGGGCAGGAAAACAAGCAATTTTTGGTAGGTCGGAAGTTTAGAAAAAATAACGCCTGAGGCAAGTCACATCGTCAGATCATGCTAATTCTAATGGTGAAACTTGAAAAGGCTATGTATAGCTACGATATTGGAAGAAAAGACCGATATGAAATGGATATATAGCCTGTTGCTAGCATGTGTGATCCTTTCCTGTGAAGCCAATCTAGACAGAATTCTTCCTGCTACTGATGCCAATTGGGAGGTCAAACGGGTGATTTTCGAAGAAAGCAGAGATCAGTCTCTTATTTCCAGTCTTGATACTTCTGATAGAGGGGCCATTGTCTTTTTAGATAATGGCCGAGGATTCTGGGATAGCGGAGAGGAATATGGTAAAACCGAACCCGTTGTTGGAGATAGTTTCCGTTGGGAAGTAATGGACAACTTCGTAGAATTAACCTTCGATTTTGAACAGGATAACTATGGGGAAAAGACCTCTTATAACTTCCAGATTCTGGAGAATCGTCGCTCTCAGCAGATTTGGCGACATGTCTCAGAGTTTAGGGTTTGGGATATTTTAAGGCAGGATTCCCTTGATGCTCGGATTACATGGCAGATGAGCCTAGGACGATAAACACAAGTAAACTCGAAAGGAATAAAAAACGCGATCCTTACCCAGGATCGCGTTTTTTACATGAGGCAATCGCCTTCTATTGTTATTTGATCAATACCTTCATCGCATGACGCTGACTTCCAGCCTCTACTTCTAATAGGTAGATACCAGTTTGGTCAATACTAACATTCTCCTGAATCAGGGCTGCTGTACCGAAAGTCTTTCTCCATACAACCTGTCCGTGAAGATTCACCAGTCTCATGCTAACATTCTCTGCCTTGCTCAGCTCTAGGTCTACGGTAAAGTTTGCTGTTGAAGGGTTGGGATATACATTTAGGAAGGCAATGTTCTCCAATCCAATGATGGCATCAGGTCCTTGCATGATGGTGGCGGAATCGGTCAGGACACATCCGTTGTCATCTGTGATGGTTAGAACATAGATTCCAGGGCCCAAGTCAACCAAATTGGCGCTGTCAGCTCCTGTATCCCAGCTTAGGGTATAGGGAGGTGTTCCTCCTGAAACGTTTGCCATGGCAGATCCATCGCTCGCTCCTGCATTGGTTTCATCCATCACATCAAAAGTAACTGCAATGGCAGTTGGCTCAGCAATGGTTACATCTACAGACTTGCTACAGCCCAATTCATCGGTTACACTGACGGGGAAGGTACCCGCAGAAAGTCCAGTAACGGCCGTAGAGGTTTCCATTTGAGGTGTTCCCCATAGGTAGCTAAGGTTTCCTTGCCCTCCTGATGCCATAACAGCAGCAGCGCCATCAGCTCCTCCATTACAGCTTACATCTGTAACGGCGCCCATTTGTGCAATAGCAAGTGAAGCAGGGGCATCAATGGTAAAGGTCTCGACATCGGTACATCCTGATTGGTCAGTAACCGTAACAGAGTAGGTCCCTGCTCCAACCCCCATCAGGTTTTGCATGCTCGTATTATTTGACCACGAGTATGTCAGAGGCCCATTGGTACCTGTGGCAACTAGGGTGATATTTCCTCCATCGTCCTCCGCACAGCCAGTCCATGCTACAGTAGATCCTGCCGAATCAATCGCTACATCTCCTGCCGAAGAACCAATGGTAGCTGTTAACATAACCATACACCCATTAGTATCCGTAACACTAACTGTGTAAGCACCTGAAGCCAGCCCACCAATGCTATCCGTCATGGCACCTGTAGACCAGTCAAAGGTAAATGGGCCAGTAGTTGAGGTAACATTGACTTTGGCAGTTCCATCCGAAGCCCCACAAGCCGCATCAGTTGTGGCCAAACTAGCTACCAAACCAGGATTTACAACCATTTCCAGCGTATCTGTCAATACTGTTGGAAAGACAAAAGGCGAACCTCCAAAAGAGACGTGAAGATTGGCATCGATGTCTACCAGGTAGGATCCCGCTGTGGTAGGTGTGCCACTAAGTTGAATACAACTGGCTGCCCCCCCTGGCAATGCGCAAGAAGTAGGATTACAGTCAAAGGTTATACCCGGTGGCAAATCTGTAATGGCATTGACAACGATTGAGTCAATGGTAACATTTACAGTTAACGGAAAAGGGTTTGAGATAGTGAGAACCGTATCCAGCGGAATGACGACAGTTAAAGTCGTATTGTAAGGTTGGTTTTCACATGATACTGGCAATACAGCAGGAAAGAATCCTGTGCTGGTATACTGAGGGTCAGGTGTACACTGTCCTAGTGAAGGAAGCGACCAGACCGCCAGCAAGAGCGTTACGACGCCAGTTAATAGAGTAAGAGTAAAATTACGCATCTGCATTGAGGTTTGATGTAAAATGAATTAGGTAACCAAAAATGGGGATCTTGTCAATTCCCAGACAACTTCTGTGATGGAAGCCCTATTTTTTGGGTATCAAATAATGACAATAATTTCGAATCAACATGAAGTTTTCAAAAATATTCCTCCTGTCTACTTTAATTCTTATCGCAGGAGCCTTTCTTCCTTATAACGACCTAATGGGTTATGAAAACGTTGCGGATAGCCCTTCTGCTGCACCTTCTCATCAAATATGGGATGGCCTTTTGAAAAAATATGTTACTTCTTCGGGTAAGGTCAATTATAAAGGCCTGAAAAACGAGGAAGCTAAACTAGACCAGTACATCGCTTTGTTAGCCAAAGCTACCCCTCAATCTTCTTGGGGACGAAACGCATCCATGGCTTATTGGATCAATGCTTATAACGCTTTTACGGTAAAGCTTATTTTGGAGAATTATCCGCTTGGCAGTATTACTAAGTTGGATAAGCCCTGGGATACAAAATTTATCAAGTTAGCAGGCGCTTCATATAGCCTGAATCAAATCGAAAACCAGATCATCAGACCTACCTACAAAGATGCTAGGATTCACTTTGCTGTAAACTGTGCAGCTAAATCTTGCCCTAAGCTGTTAAACGAAGCCTTTACAGCTTCCAAGCTAAATAGCCAGCTTGAAAAGCAAAGCCGTGCCTTTGTCAACAATATGGTAGCAAATTCCCTATCCAAAGACGCTGTTCAGATTTCAAAAATCTTCGATTGGTATAAGGACGATTTTACATCTAATGGTGGGGTAGTAGCCTTTTTGAAAAAGTATAGTACCAAAGAGATTTCAGATCAGGCAGCCGTTAGTTATCGGGCGTATAACTGGAACTTGAACGAGTAAATCTTGGATAAAGACGTTTAGCCAACATGCCCGCCAGCACAATGCCGAGTGTGTTGGCTATCCAGTCTTGAACAGATAAGGTTCTATGAGGTAAAAATCCCTGGCTAAGTTCTTCCAGCGTAAAAATGAGGAAGAGGAGGCTTGTCCCTAACAGAATGTCCCTTCCCCATAGGTGAAAGGAACGAAGGTTAAGGGCCATGTTGACGAAGAAGGACAGGGTTCCCATCAAGAGAAAATGTCCGATTTTATCGCCAAAGGGGATTTTCTTGACTAACCAATAGATTTGCTTGTGGTTGCCAGTATCAACGAGAACTAAAATCAGAAGCAACAAGAGGATGTAGAGGATGGTGAGCCTTTTGATCATGCTGTGACAAAAAAAAGAGGATCCAGCAGTAATGCCTGATCCCCTATGTAGTAGTTTGGTTCACTGTCTGGATAACGCCAGCTTTTGACAAATGGATGCCAAGGCATCCTATTTTTTTTGCCTTGAACCGTAATTTTTCTCCCAAATCTTCATTCTGAGCCTTACAGCCCCTATTTCTTCCTCTAAATTTATTCCTTTTTTTTGGAGCTTTTCGAGCTTCTCTATAAGCTTTTCCATGAAAGTGTAGTAGGAAGGACTCCAATTATGTAGGGGTTTGTGATCAAATTCCCGCTTTAATTTTTCCCATTCCTCCATCAATTTGTTGCTGCCTTCTTCAAGAAAAGTATCCTTGAATCTCTCCCAAATATATGATTCGCCTTGTTCATTAGGGTGAATGAGGTCCTTCTCGTAATAGCGATAATCGCGTAATTCATCCAGCATGATCTCGTAGGAAGGAAAATAAATCACATTCTCCTCCTGACTACAGCTCTCAATCGCATATCTCAAGATACTTTTACTCAAACTATTGGTGCTTAGGCCGTCTCTAATGTGTCTGATTGGGCTAAGGGTGAGAATGATGGTTAGATTGGGATTAATAGCCAAGAGCTGGGACCTGATTTGTTGAAAGCCTTCTACAATGGCTTCTGGTTTTAACATCTCACGATGAAAACGATGGCCCGGATATTTGTGGCAATTGTTCACCAGTTGTTGGTCTGATGCTAATTGGTACACATGAGCCGTTCCGAAGGTAAGGATGAGATGGCTACATTCCCGAAGGTGTCTCAAGGTAGACTCCCGTCTTTGTTGAAGCCCTTTTTCAAATGTTTCTTCACGTTGCATGATCCACTGGCTATGTAAATCAAAGCTGAAATAATAGCCGAGTTGTTCATGTTGTAAAATCGTAGGTTTGTGGTTTCCTATGATGATTTCCAACAAGCGAAAAAGGGAAAGTGGATTATAAGCAATTCCTAATGGGTTGTTTAGAACCTTAAATTTTCGGTTTTCAAGCCTCTTTCCCATACTTTCTGCAAAACATGAACCCATCGTGAGGAGAGCATGATCATAGCCAAAAGAGTGCTCTGAAGTCGGGATTTGAACATTTGTGTAGCGCTTCATGAACTATTTTTAGGAAAAGAGAAAGGTAATGCAACTTACAGGACCTTTGATTACATCTAAATTAAGAACTCACAAGGTATTTTGTGTAGGAAAGCCGTCGAACAACTTTGATCTACAGCGGTTTTCTGAAAAAAGCGCCTAACTTCCCAAGGATTAGAAAACCCATAGCTCGCGTTGGCGTAAGTCATTTTCAGAGAGTGTTTGTTTTATTATATTGATCTGTATGAAGTATTCTTTGCTCCTATTGGGGCTGATCCTGATAACAGCCATTCCCTCTTTTGCTCAAGAAGAGGATGAAATCTATCAGTTTTCGGGCATCGTGGTTGATGCCGATAGCATGAAACCCATTCCCTATGTCAGGGTTACGATCAATCATACTCGAAATGGAGCACTTACTTCTGAAGAAGGATATTACTCCCTTCCCGTAAATGTAAATGACACCCTTTACTTTGGGCACATTGGCTACCGGGACAGCAAATTGATCATCAAAGATTACCTCGATAATTACAAAGGGAGTAAAACCCAATATATCTATGTAGTCAATTATCTCTACAGGGATACATTCTACCTAGATCCTGTGGTGATCTTCCCATATGATACGCCTGAAGAGATTCGTACGGCAGTCCTTAACATGGACGCCGACCCGAATTCATTGGCCTCTAGGGCGAGGGAAAACTTAGATGCTGGGATTCTACATTCCATTATGGCCTCTCTCCCCATTGATGGGAATGAACGTTTGATGGTTGCTAGACAGCGTTACTACAATTATTATCAAAACAAGACCTTACTACCTACTGCAAGTCTTGATCCACTGGCTGCGGTTCAAATGCTCAGGTATATCGTGGATAAGGCAAAGAAGCGAAGGAACAAAGACCTGAACTATTGGGAATAAGCTACGTTTAAGTGCATTCAAGCACTCAATTCTATTTGTTTATGAACGAAGAAATCAATCCGCTTGTCTTGGAGTCTGTCAGAAATGACATGGCCCATGTAGGAGCAGATCTGAAAACCATCGCCCATTCAGTTATTGAAGAAGGTATATCCGAATATCCTATTTTCGTCGTCGCGCAGGAAATCATCAACTTCGGCCGGCAGGTATTTGACCGTGATGAGGTTTCTCTGAACTGGTTCTTTTATGCATCCTTATTGGAGGAATTTCTCAAGCGCGAAATAATCACCAAAGAAAAGGTAAAAGATTTCCAAAAAGCCTATGACGATCCCTTGGAACGCGCCTGTATCTTTATCATAACACCAGAAGTCCAGCAATTTGTCTTTGTGCCTTATGATGTAGAAGCCATTGAGGCAGAGCAAGAAGAAGAAGCTAGCTCTTAATGGATACTAAAAAGGATCGTAGTTGCTATAAAAATTAGATATTTCGATCGAAAATACTAATTTGAGTCACCTGAGAGGAAAATCCCATTATATATGATTTTCGTCGGATTGGCTTTTTACCTCAGATATCATTCAGGTAAAAAGCCAATTTGTCGTTTTCCCCTCTTTGGAAAAAACTATGGAAATCTGGTTGATAGGCGTTTTATGTGCAGTGATAGGCTTGGTGATTGGGAGCTTGATAAGCTATCTGTTTTTTCAGAAAGTGGTTGCCAAAACAGATTTGTCCAGGACCAAGGCTGAAACTGAAAAGGAAAGCCTTCAACAGCAACTTGCCAAGCAGGACGAGCAAATTAGGATAGCAAAGTCAGAGCAAATTGATTTTCAATCCCAGATATTAGACCTGACGAGTGAGCTTAGCAGGATGAAGGAATCCTACAGCCAACTCAGTACCCAAATGGAAGTTAGGCAAGGGGATCTTGGTCAACTCCAGCAGCAATTCCGTTTAGAATTCGAAAACCTCGCCAGAGGTATCATGGAAAAGAATAGCCAAAAACTGGCTACCGACAACCAATTTCAACTGCATCATCTTCTCCAGCCCTTGAAAGATCGAATTGAAGCATTCGAGAAAAGAGTTGAAAATACCTATCAGCAAGAAGCAAGGGAACGATTTACCCTTCAAAAAGAAATAGAAAAACTTGTTAGCCTCAACCTCCAAATGAGTGAAGAGGCTCGTAACCTAACCCGAGCGCTCAAAGGAGACAAAAAATTCCAAGGGAACTGGGGAGAAATGATCTTGGTCCGGATACTGGAAGGAAGTGGACTAAGAGAAGGCCACGAGTTTGTAGTACAAGGAAAAGACATGGACCTAAAAGGGCCTGACGGGAGACGCCTTCAACCAGATGTCATTGTTTGCCTACCGGACAACAAGCACTTGATCATAGACTCCAAAGTATCGCTGGTAGCCTACGAGAAGTTTGTTCATTCCGAAGGCAGTCAGGTGAAAGAAAAGCTACTCAAACAACATGTGGAGGCTGTATTGACGCATGTAAAACAATTGAGTGAGAAGGCCTATGAAGATATAGAGGGCCTAAGCAGTCCTGAATTTGTATTGTTATTTATGCCTGTGGAACCCGCCTTTAACTTAGCTCTACAGGCAAAATCCGATCTCTTTTCCCTGGCTTGGGATAGAAAAATCATCTTGGTTGGACCTACGACCCTTTCAGCCACCCTCCGAACGGTCGCTTCTCTGTGGAAATTAGAGCAGCAAAATGCACATGCGCAGGAGATTGCTCGTCAGGGAGGAGCCCTTTATGACAAATTTGTTGGTTTCGTGGAGGAAATGGAAAGGGTAGGGAATAGTATTGACAAGGCTGGAAAGCATTACAGAGATGCATTTTTGAAACTCAAAGATGGGCAAGGTAGTCTGGCTTCCCGAGCAGAGAAACTTCGTCAGCTTGGCATAAAAAATCGGAAACAGCTTGATAAATAGGGTATTTTAGCAATGATTTTAGGATATTTTAAAAAAAGTATCACTCAACCCAACCTTTAAGCCCATGTCCTTCGTGTCCTCATACACAAAGAATGACTTGCGCAGCATTCCTCCTTTTCAACCAACAAAAAATCATCATGAAACGAATTCTACTAGCCCTCACGGCAGTTATATTTTGTCTGGGAATGTCCCAAGCACAGAATGTAACCATTTCCGCAACCGACTCTGCAGGCTGCGCACCTTTTACAACGACCTTTTCCGCCACTCTTTCTACTGGAACACCTGTTTCCTATCTATGGAACTTTGGAAACGGAACGACGAGTACAGTTCCTAACCCGACTACTACCTTTAATGTAGATGGAACCTATCCTGTTTCTGTTACCATTGGCTTGATGGGAGGGGGAACAGTTACTGGGAACATGTGGCCTTGGATCGCCGTCGGTGGTCCCAATGTATTTCAGTTGGAAACTACTCAACTTAACTGTGGACCAGATTTTTATACTTGGTTTGCAAGACTTGATACAACCACAGGAATCGTCAATTATGAATGGACACTAACGGCTCCCAACGGTGCTGTATCCACTTCGAATGATGTGAACCCAAATTTTGATATGACCCAAACGGGTACGTACACGATTAAGGCTGTTGTTTTTGAAGATCCTCTATGTAAGGATTCCCTTACTCAAACAGTAGACATCTTTGCAGCTCCTGTATTCAACGAGGTGATTACGGATGCCACTTGTGGACAAAACAATGGGGTCATTGATGTAAGTCCTTCAAATGGAAACCCTCAGTTATTTGGCTATTTGCAATGGTCTACGGGAGACTCTTCTTCAACCATCTCTGGCCTAGCAGCTGGTGATTATTCAGTAACCTACTACTACGGAAATAGCTTCTTCGGCCAGTGCTCTGTAACCGATACCTTTACTGTGAATGAAGTAGGCCAACTTCAATATTCCCTTGTTACCGATTCTGTAGAATGTGAAAATGACAGTACTGGTGCTATCGACATCACCATAACAGGAAGTGATGGACCTGTCAGTTTCCTTTGGAATGATGGTTCTACCACAGAAGACAGAACAAACCTAACTGCGGGAACTTACATTGTTTCCATATCCGATAACTCTTGTACGTTCGATGAGGTCATTGTTCTTGAGTCTAATCGACTGGAAGTATATTTCGATTCGACCTTTGCAGATTGCTCTGGCGATGGAGGTTCACTTGAAGTTATTGTGAGTGGCGGACAAGCTCCTTACACTTATCTTTGGTCCAACGGAGAAACGACCAGCTCAATCGACAGTTTGTCTGTTGGTGGATATTCAGTTGTCGTTACCGATGCCACAGGCTGTGCGGATAGAGAAGTAGCTTTTGTACAAGTAGCTGATAGCTGTACGTATACCATCAGTGGACGTGTATTCTGGGACTTTAATGGGAACTGTGTCCTCGATGGAAATGACTTCTATGTTGATGGAGGATGGGTGAAACTGAACAACAATCAAGCATTCACCAACATTGACTCGGCTGGGAACTACGAATTTGATGTGCCATCTGGAACGTATGATGTTTCCTTGTCAACCTTTTCCTTCCCTTATTCAAGCCCATCTTGTCCTGCATCTGGGAGCCACACAGCTACAATCGTCAACAACAGTGTAGGTGGATTGGACTTTGCCCTTACCGCTGACAGTACTGTGATTGATTTGTCTGTCTTTGTTACGAATGGTCCCATTCGCCCAGGATTTAACCACTTTTACTACATCTATGCTAGAAACTTTGGTTCTATTCCGATGAGCGGCCTTGTGAGCTTTACGCATGATCCTTTGGTTACCTATCAAAGCTCTACTCCACAAGCGGTAAACTATGACCCTGTAACACGTTCAGCTATCTGGTCATTCTCCAACTTACTGCCCGGAAGAGCCGAAAACTATACTGTTGTAGGTTCTATTGCTCCTACGGTACAGATTGGTACAACGATCGATATCTATGGTGAGGTAGGGCCTGTTACCAATGACATTCTTCCAGCCAACAACATTGACCAGTATTCAACCATAGTTGTAGGTTCTTATGATCCTAATGACAAGCAAGTAAGTCCAGCTGGTGAAGGTCCTGAAGGCTACATTGAGCCAGAAGAGGATATCATGAAGTATACCATCCGCTTCCAAAATACAGGTAATTTTCCAGCAGAGTTTGTGGTATTAAGAGATACGATCCATTCTAATCTCTTAGCAGCTAGTATCAAGCCTGTGTCAGCTAGTCATGCTTACAAAATGACGCTTGAAAACAACATCCTGGAAGTAACGTTTGAAAACATCAACCTTCCAGACTCAGCTTCAGATCCTGACGGAAGCCAAGGATTCTTCACCTTTATTGTGAAACACAACGGTACGTTGAGTCCATTGGAAAGCTTCAGCAATACAGCTGCCATTTACTTCGACTACAACGCTCCTATTATCACCAATACGGTTACCAACACCATCGCGGAGCCTCAATCTGTAAGTGGTTTGGAAGCATATGGGCTTGAGGTATATCCTAACCCAGCTACTGGTATCTTCAACCTAAAGGTATTGGAGGGGCAGTTGAAGAGCGCACAGGTCTTCGATATGCTTGGAAATGAAGTGAGAAGATCGACTAACAACCAAATTGACATGAGTGGACAGCCCAACGGTGTGTATTTGCTGAAAGTGAATACGACCCAAGGCATCAAGGTCCAAAGAATAATCCTATCTAAATAACCCCACGACTTCAATAAGTTGTGAATACTCAGGGCGTGCGATGCGAATCGCACGCCTTTTTTGGTACGATTTAACAGAAAGTTTTTTCCAACTTATTTCTGAGCTCAAGCTATTTTTTGACCTTAGGTAAAACTATTTGCCACCCTTTTCTTCAAGCTATGTTTGTCTCAGCTCTGAAACCCGCTCTCACGATTTTCCTTGTCGCTTGCTTATTTGGCTGCGATTCTTCACCAAAAAGCCATCGCTCCTTTTTGGAAGAAAATCCCGATGTGAAAATCAATCAAATACAGGTCTTGGGTACCCATAATAGTTATGCCCAACCTATCGATACACAAGTGATGTCCTACGTCTCAAGGGTTCTCGAACCCATGCTGGCCGCCAGATTGGAAGGTATGACGGAGGAACAAAGAGCAGAGTATGATGAGTATCATCCCAATAAAGTTCCGATGCGGGAAGCCCTGGCATATGATCATCCCGCATTAGGGGAACAGTTGGAAGCGGGTATGAGAAGTTTGGAGATAGATGTGTTTTATGATCCGACGGGAAATAGATTTGCCGAACCCGCTTCTTATCGCTTCCTCCAAACAAAGGGAGCTGAGGATTTTCTGCCGCATGATACGACGGGTATGGCAAAACCTGGGTATAAGGTTTTACATATCCCTGATTTTGACTTTAGAAGCCATTGCCCAACTTTTCAGGATTGCTTGGGTGAATTAAAGGCATGGTCAGATACACATCCAGATCATATCCCCGTTTTTATTCTCCTTGAGATCAAGCAGCAAGGCTTACCCATATTTCCTCAACCCACAGAGGTGATTCCTTTTGACTCATTGGCATTTGAGGCCTTAGACAAGGAACTCCTACAAGGATTGGGGCGCAATAAGCTCATTATACCAGATGATGTGAGAGGAAATTTTAAAACCCTTGAGGAGGGAGTTCTCGCCCAAAATTGGCCTTTATTGAAAGACGCTAGAGGTAAGTTTGTGTTCCTCATGTTACCTGCGATTGACGAAAATGCGGCCTCTCTTTATTGGAAGGGGAGACCCTCTTTAGAAGGAAGGATGATGTTTGTTCGTTCGACACCAGGTACACCCAAGTCTGCTTTTTTATTGTTGGACAATGCTATTGTCAGGCAGGATGAGATTAAGGAATATGTCAAGCAGGGATATTTGGTCCGTAGCCGATCTGATATCGAGACTTATGAAGCGAAGGTAAATGACAAAAAGCGTGCTGAAGCAGCGTTTACATCTGGGGCACAGATTATCTCGACTGATTTTTTCAAGCCTGGAAATCCTTACGGAACAGAATACTATGTGGAATTGCCAGGGAAAGGTGTGGTTCGAATGAATCCAGTGTTTCAAGCTGAGAAGTAAGGCTATCCACCGCCTTGAAGGAGTGTGGAAAAGAATCCCTACGTAGGCGTGGATAAAATTATTCGCTAAAAAATTTCATTGCTAACTACCTTTAGGAAAAAACCACGAGAAAAAGCATGAGTAATTCTCAGGTAGATATCATAGCAAAGGAGTTGAACCTGCAGCGCTTTCAGGTGGCTGCCACCTTGAAAATGTTAGGGGAAGGAGCGACTATTCCTTTCATGGCCAGGTATAGAAAGGAAGCAACGGGTACACTAGATGAGGTACAGTTAACTTCCATTAGGGATAGGTCAGAACAATTGACAGCGCTAGAAAAGAGAAAGGAAGCCATCCTTAAGTCTCTTGAAGAGAGGGAGTTGTTGACGGATGAATTGAAGGCTTCAGTTCTTGAAGCAGCGACCATGAGTGAGTTGGAAGATATTTATCTACCCTATAAACCAAAGAGAAGAACAAAGGCGACCATTGCGCGTGAAAAGGGCCTGGAGCCATTGGCAAAGTCTTTATTTGAACAAAATCAAAGCTTTGATCCTGTGGAAGAAGCCAAAGCCTTTGTGAACGAAGAGAAAGGGGTAGTGGATGTGCAAGAAGCGATCAAAGGAGCCAAAGATATTATCGCTGAGTGGGTCAATGAAGACAAGGATGCTCGTTCTAGGGTTCGTAATATTTTTATGAAAAGAGGGACGATTAGTGCGAAGGTGATCAAAGGAAAAGAAGAAGAAGGGGCTAAGTACAAAGATTACTTTGAGTTCAACGAGCCAATTGAAAGAATTCCCTCACATAGATTATTAGCTCTAAGAAGAGGGGAGAAAGAAATGATCCTTTCTTTGAATATGCGTCCAGAGGAAGAGGATGCTGTTTATGCCCTTGAGTACCAATTCGTCAAAGGGAAAAGTAGTTCAGCTCCTTTGGTAAAGGAAGCCATTGAGGATTCTTATAAGAGGTTAATGGGGCCATCTTTGGAAACAGAAACCAGAATTCACACCAAGGATAAAGCAGATGTAGAAGCGGTAAATGTCTTTGCTGAGAACTTAAGGCAATTGTTACTGGCAGCTCCTTTGGGAAGAAAGGCAGTAATGGCGCTTGACCCTGGTTTCAGGACCGGTTGTAAGTTGGTTTGTCTAAGTTCTGAGGGACAGTTATTAGAGAATACGGCCATCTATCCACATCCCCCACAGCGTCAAACTGCACAAGCTTCAGCGACTGTGATGCATCTTGTGGATAAATATAAAATTGAGGTAATCGCTGTAGGGAATGGTACGGCGGGAAGAGAATCAGAAAGTTGGTTAAGAGAAATTGGGTTGCCCGCTCATGTAGCCATTGTGATGGTTAATGAAAGTGGAGCATCCATTTATTCAGCTTCAACTGCAGCTAGAGAGGAATTTCCTAATCACGATGTTACGGTTCGAGGAGCAGTCTCCATTGGGCGTAGACTGATGGACCCCTTGGCTGAGTTGGTGAAAATTGATCCAAAATCCATCGGTGTTGGACAATATCAACATGATGTGGATCAAAACTTATTGAAAAAGACCCTCGATGATACCGTAATTAGTTGCGTAAATAAAGTTGGCGTTGAGGTAAACACAGCTTCCAAACAATTGTTGACCTATGTGTCTGGTTTGGGACCTTCTTTAGCAGAGAATATTGTTAAATACCGAGACGAAAACGGTCCGTTCTCTTCACGTAAGGAAATATTAAAGGTGCCCCGTCTGGGTCCTAAAGCATATGAGCAAGCAGCTGGATTCCTGAGAATCCGTCAAGCTAAAAATCCACTGGATGCAAGTGCTGTTCACCCTGAGTCTTATCACATTGTTGTAAAAATGGCGAAGGATTTAGGAGTCAGTGTGCAGGATTTGATAGAAGATGAGCAGCTTAGAAAGAAAATCAACCTGAAGCAATATGTTTCAGAATCCGTTGGTCTTCCTACCCTGCAAGACATCATGGAGGAGTTGGCTAAGCCTGGACGAGATCCTAGAGAGAAATTTGAGATGTTTCAGTTCGCTGAAGGCATCAATGAGATTGGCGATTTGAGAATCGGAATGGTTCTACCTGGCATCATTACAAATATCACCGATTTTGGTGCATTTGTAGATGTAGGTGTGCATCAAGATGGATTGGTTCACCTGAGTCAAATGGCAGATCGCTTTGTAAAACATCCCACTGAGGTAGTAAAAGTGCATCAAAAGGTGCAAGTGAAAGTTATTGGTGTGGAAGTTGCAAGAAAGCGAATAAGTCTGTCCATGAAGACAGGAGAGCGACCCCAGCGGCCTAAAAGACGTGAAAGACAGTCAGATCGAAAACCTGAAAGTGATTTCATTCGTTTTAAAAAGAGCCAACGTCGTAAAAATTGACATATCGTACTATTGTACATTTGATATAAAGAGTCCTTTTGGCTAACGTGTTTGTATGGCCCGTCTTATGACGGGCTTTTTTTTTACCTTCATCCCCAGATACAATCCAGCCATACATGAAATTATTTGCCATCGCAGGAGAAGATTCTGGAGACCTTCATGCTGGAAATCTTCTAAAAGCCCTTCACACAAAAGATCCTCAACTTGAAGTGAGAGGAGTGGGAGGAGATTGCATGGCCGAAGCGGGAATGATGTTATTGGCCCACGTTCGGGATATCAATTTCATGGGCTTCGTAGAAGTCGTGTCTAATCTATCTACCATCCGTCAATTATTCAGGAAGGTAGAAGCCGATATACAAGAATTTCAGCCTGATGCTGTTCTCCTCGTAGACTATCCTGGGTTCAACCTTCGAATCGCCAAATTCATTAAAAAACTCGGGATCCCGGTTGTATTCTATATTTCTCCTCAGGTATGGGCATGGAAAAAGAATCGAGTAAAAACCATCAAAGAGTTTACGGATCGGATGATGGTCATTCTCCCCTTTGAAAAAGAATTTTATCAAAAAGAAGGCCTAGAAGTCGACTTTGTAGGTCATCCATTACTGGACGTGATTCAAGAGCCTGAAGTCCAAAAATCGGATAAGAAATCCGTTATAGCCTTATTGCCAGGGTCTAGAAAACAGGAGATTTCTAGGATGCTACCCGACATGTTACAACTGATCCCTCAATTTCCGGATCATAGATTTGTGATTGCTGGTGCTCCAAGTCGAGTGAAGTCATTTTACGAAGGATTTACCACGGGTTATGAGGTGGAAATCTGGATGAATAAGACTTACGAATTATTGAGCATGGCTGACTATGCTGTGGTTACTTCCGGAACAGCGACCCTTGAAACAGCCTTGTTTAAAGTACCCGAAGTGGTCGTTTACAAAGGCTCCCCTATTTCCTATGCCATTGGAAAGAGGCTGGTGCAGGTTAATTTTATTTCCCTCGTCAACCTTATTTTGGGGCGAAAGGCCGTGGAAGAACTCATTCAACATGACTATACAGCCAAACAAACGGAAGGAGCTATAAGGAAGCTAATGGAGGCGGATCATGCGGAGAGATTGAAGCTTGATTATGATGAGCTTTGGGAAAAGCTGGGAAGAGAAGGAGCTTCAGAGCGTGCTGCTGCCATTGTTTGGGAAGAGATGAATAAATAAATGAAGGATCAACAACATATTGTTGTCGTTGGAGGCGGCTTGGCAGGCACTTTTATGGCCTTGAGATTGGTCATAGCTGGGCATCAGGTGAGCTTGTTTGACAGAAGGGAGGCGCATACTGCTTCCATGGTGGCTGCAGGGATGTACAATGTGATTACAGGGCGTTTTGGAGCCAAATCATGGTTGGCAGATAGGCTATTACAAGAAATTGATGACTTCTTTGGGCAGGAAGGTATTGCTCATTTGAAACAATATGTTCATCCCTCTCTGATTTATCGTCCGTTTAAGACCTATGAAGAGTACAACAAGTGGACGAGCCGATCGGTAGATCCAGATTTTGCTCATTTGGTCACCTTTTTCGAGGATCCTATTCACGAGGATATCATAGAAAATCCCTTTGGTGGCATTAAAATTCTTCCTTGTGGTTGGGTCGATACAGTCGGGTTTATACAGGCAGCCCATCAATGGCTTGATGAGCAAGAAGGAGTGAATATATTTCCTTGGGAACTAGGCTACGAGCAAATTGAGCTGGAAAAACGAAAAATAGAACGGGATGGGATGCTTGTAAGCTTCGATCAGATCGTATTTGCCCAAGGCCCAAAACTGGGAGACAATCCCTTTTTCCCAGAAATAAAGATCATACCCAATAAAGGAGAAATTTTACGCATTCAATTAGAAGGGGCTGAGCTTCCCTTTACCCTTTCGAAGAAAATCTACATGATTTCCCAAGGGAATCACCAATATATAGTCGGCTCTACCTACCAAAATTCGTTTGAGCATCCTTTTCCTACAGAAGAGGGTAGGCAGGAGATTGAATCCTTCATCAGAAAGGCGATTCGTATTCCATATAAAGTCTTGGAGCAAAAAGCGGGCATAAGACCCACCACCCCTAATCGTAGGCCTGTTGTGGGCACACATCCACTTCATTCCTTTGTGCATGCCATTGGAGGTTTTGGGACCAAGGGTATATTGCTAGGACCCTACTGTTCTCGTTTGTTGGTCCAGAAGATGTTTGCTGGTGTTGATGAAATTCCAGAGGAGGCGAAACTTGAGCGCTTTTCTCCACCAAAAAGCTAATATCCTTTTCCTACTAAGTGCTATATTTGTTTCATACCACCATGCTTATGAAACTTCGCCTTGGAATTCTCCTGCTACTTGGTACTTTTTCCTGTTCTCTTTTTGCCAAAAAAACACTGCCGGAAAAGCTGTCCCCATCAGCGACCATTTCGCTACTGACCGTTGCTCCTGGTGCAGAGCTATATTCTGCATTTGGCCATACAGGAATCTGGGTATATGATCCTGGGACGAAGGTTTCTCAGGTGTATAATTATGGAACCTTTGACTTCCAGCCTGGTAAGGAAATGGAGTTCTATGTGAATTTCATCAAGGGGAGGTTAATTTACAGGCTTGAGACAGAGACCTTCCGCCGGTTTGAATATGTCTATCATTATTTCAAGCGATCTTATTTCTCTCAGACTTTCGATCTTACCCCCTCACAGGTTCAGCGCATATATAATTTCTTGCGCCATAATTACCAGCCTGAATTCAGGAATTACCTTTACGACTTCACCTACGATAACTGCGCAACTCGAGTATATGACATGCTGGATTACGTGCTAAAGGATAGCATGGTATGGGATAAAGCTGACGAAAAGTTTGAGCTTTCCTTCCGAGAACAGTTACAGGATCCTTATTTGGTGGGAAGAGAGTGGACTGCTTTTGGGATAGATCTAATTTTGGGCTCTGTAAATGATGCCCACCCTACAAATAAACAGGCCAGCTTTCTACCAGATTATTTGGCTGTCTACTTTGACAAGGCACAAATCAGGGGGAAAGATGGCCAACTGAGGCCATTGGTTAAGAAACGAAATGACATCTACGAAGGTCAGCCCCCCATTGAGCCAAGCCCATGGTTTGTCCAGCCGCTATTGATTACATCACTTCTGATGATATTGATCGGTATGCTTACGGTATGGCAAGGACATCAAGTCAAAAGCGGATTTTGGTTTGAACGTATCTTATATTTTCTGACCGGTATAGCAGGCCTAATTTTGTTTTTAGCCTGGTTTGCCACAGAGCATACCTCTACAGCTTGGAACTATAATATTCTTTGGCTGTTTTTCCCCCATGTTGTGATGGCCTGGTTCATCAAAAGAAAACCTGCTCCATGGGTAGGACAATATTTTCTCGTTTCTGCAGGTTTGATTGTTTGGGCACTATTTGCTTGGCTTGTTGGCCTTCAAGATATGAATGTAGCCTTTCTGCCCTTGATGATTATTCTGTTTACGAGGTCATTATACATTTATGGGAGAAGCCAGTAATCTATTTGAAAAGGTGACTCTTCCTCCCATTTCATAATCTAAAGAACACAAATCTTGAAATTATACTGTCATGAATAAGATTATTACACTCGCCATTTTTTGTTTGTTAGGAAGCGGACTATTTGCCCAGGAGACGTTTGAGGGTAAATTTAAGTTTGACAAGAAGGTATCTCCAACCGCGAACGGTGTAGCATGGAAAACGGCAAACGATCCCGAGGCAGTGAAATCTTCTATCGAAGCCAAGTTTCTAGAAGTAGCGAGGGTGAAGTCAAAGAAGGGGAGAAAAGGAATGTTCGTTTTTGAAGGCGTGATTTATCCTGAGATTTCTTCTGCCAAGATGGATTATTATTTCCGAATTGATCCGATTGGGAAGGACATGAATCAAGTACATATGTTCCTATCACTTGGAAATGACAACTTTATCAGTTCGCTGAAATTCCCACAGGAGATTGAAGCAGCTAAGCGATTTCTTTATAACCTTGATAAGGGGGCCAGAATCATGGCTATGATGGAAAAGATCAATTCACAGCAGGAGGAACTGATGGATCAGGAAAAGGCTAAAGGAAAACTTGTAAAAGAGCAGGAGGATTTGAAAAAAGCCCACGAGAAACTCACCAAAGAGATGCAGGAAAATGAGTTGAAGCAGGAACAAATGGTAGGGAAGGTAGACGAAATGACACAGAAAGTAGAGGAAGCCAGAACGACTTTGGACTCTCTGAAAGCTCAGCTTGAAGCTATCAAAAACGAATAAAAAAGATTATTATCTGAATGTAAAAA
>JBCBVV010000020.1:0-102522 GCA_039817415.1 Bacteroidota bacterium | reverse complement strand
CTGTAAACTAAAAATGATAATTCTAAACCGTCTCTCAGTATGAACAGGATGTTGATCAAGGAAGGCTAGAAATCATACAGATAAATAAGTACCACCAAATGAAATGAATGTTTCTCCTTACTAAGAGATTATTATTTAAATAATCTACCCATTTTGATACAAAATATTTTGGGGTTCATATCGCAATAATGTAATTGTTTATCATATCACTAAAAATGCGAACGTCGTGTTTTTCAGGGTGAAATTCGCTCATGGTCAAAAAAGCCTCTTTTTGTAGGCAAATACTGCGATTTTCGGAGTATTTGCGAATTCTACATACGTCATAAGCTACTAGTCGAAAGCCCCATTCGTTGATATAGGCGGTAGGAATCTTCAGACGGACATATTATCAGATTTCTCTTATAGCAAGAATTTCATTTTTGTAAACCATTTATTATTTCTTAATGTTAAGTTAAGATAAGTAGAAAAATACAGATATGTAAATTAATATATTTCTGATTTTCTATTTTTTGTTTGTGAATTCAAACTACTAACTCTATGAACAGATTTGCTACAAAAATGCTGCTGCTACTTGCGGCGGGCATGCTCTATGCAGGTACAGCATGGGCACAATTCACTGCTAGCGGTGATGTAAAAGACAGCAATGGTGATCCGGTGATCGGTGCTACTGTGGCTGTAAAAGGTACTGCGCTAGGGGTACTTACAGATGAGAATGGTGGGTTCTCTCTGCGTGTTCCTTCCGAGTCCGCCACCCTCCTGATAGCCTACTTTGGCTTCTCGACACTTGAAAAAGAAGTCAATGCCAACTCTGGTAAGTTGAGCATTACGTTACAGGATCTTGAAACTACCTTAGATGAGGTAGTGGTAACAGGTCTTGCTACCTCTGTAAAGCGATCAAATCTCGCCAACTCTGTAGACCAGATTGATGCGAGTGCTTTGACAGGAGTAACCAGCCAGCCTACCATGGACGGTGCGTTGTATGGAAAATTCAAAGGTGCTGAGATCCGAGCCAACTCAGGTGCGCCCGGTGGAGGGATGTCGATTCGTTTGAGAGGGGTAACCTCGATCTTTGGTGATCAGCAGCCGCTGTTTATTGTGGATGGTGTTTACTTGGACAATTCCACCATTTCCTTGGGAACTAATATCGTAACAGCAGCAGCAGGTGGTGGAAATGCATCTACCAACCAGGATGATGCTTCTAACCGTATTGCAGACCTTGACCCTGAGGACATTGATAAAATTGAAATTTTGAAAGGTGCGTCTGCTGCGGCTATCTATGGTGCGCGTGCTGCAGGTGGGGTAGTGATTATTAACACCAAGAAAGGTCGTTCTGGTCGTACCAAGGTAAAATTGGCACAAACCACCGGATTTACCCGCCCCATTCGCCTACTTGGAAGCCGTGATTGGGATAATGTAGACATTTTGGGAGAGTTTGGTCAAAATGCTGTAGACCTTGTGGCTCAAAATGGGATCAATGATTATGAAGCTGAGCTGTATAACCGTACGGGGCTTTTGTCTACTACGAGAGCAGAATTTAGTGGAGGTAATGCCAAGACGTCTTTCTTTGTAGGGGGTACTTACAAATCGGAAGATGGAATTGTAGACAACACAGGTTATGAAAAAGCATCTATCCGTGTAAATGTGGATCAGCGTCTAACTGACTGGTTGGAGATCAACGTTTCCACCAACTATGTGAACTCCGAATCTGACAGAGGTCTATTTAACAATGGTAATACCAATACAACGATTGGGTATGCACAAGCCTTCACCCAGCCATGGTTCAACCTATTCCCCGATGAAGATGGAAACTACCCAGCTGTCCCTACTGTTGGCTCAAACTTGTTGGAAACTGTAAATCAGATCACCAACAGAGAGAATATTAATCGATTTATTGGAGGTGCGCAAGCATCTATTCGCGTATTCCAGAATGACAAGAATCAGGTAAAGCTCTTCCTTCGTGGGGGATTAGACCAGTATAGTTTGCGTACAACAGGTTATTTCTCGCCTAATCTTTCTTTCTATCGCGATCCTGCCTCTTTGGGTGGTGTATCAATTGGGGGTAGAACGAATAATACCAACTCTAACCTGGAGGCATATCTGATTTACAATTTGTATCCTACTGAAGGCGTAAGTTTCCGTACTCAGGTTGGTGTACAGCAATTGGATTTCAATCAGAATACAATCATTGCTACTGCGACTGATTTGAACGGTTCACAGACAAACCTCGATCAGGCCAGTAACCAGAGTATTGAGCAGATTCGTTCTATTCAGCAGGATAAAGGATTGTTTATTCAGGAAGAATTTAACTGGCAAGACAGAATCATAGCAACCGTAGGTGTTCGTGCGGATAAGTCCTCCAACAATGGAGATCCAAACGAATTGTTCCTCTATCCTAAGGCTAATATGGCCATTAACCTACACGAATTTGATTTCTGGAGTGTAAGTGGAGTATCTAATGTTAAACTACGTGCCGCTTATGGTGAGTCCAGCCGTTTCCCAACCTTTGGTTCTAAATTCACCAATATCCTGGCACCTTCTCAAATTGGGGGGCTTCCAGGTATTCAGACTTCAGGTCTTTTGGGTAACCCAGGAATCACGCCTGAGAGACAGTCTGAGCTTGAATTTGGTACAGACTTAGGATTCTTAGACAACAGAATCACCCTTGATATTACCTACTATATCAAGACTATCGACGATCTTCTCCTGAATGCACAGCTTCCGACATCTTCTGGTTTTTCTAGTGAGGCCATCAATGGAGGAGCATTGGAAAATCGCGGGATTGAGCTAGGTTTAAATGCCCTAGCTGCCAGAACCAAAGACTTTACCTGGAATGTAAATGTAAGATGGTGGAGAAACCGCAATACTGTTACTCGTCTTGATGTACCTGCCTTTAACATTGGTGGATTTGCTGCTTCACTAGGTACCTTTAGAATTGAAGAAGGTATGTCTGCTACACAGATTGTGGGAACTATCAACCCAGACGATTGCGAAAATGCAGATTGTTCTGACCTTGACCCAGAAGGAGATGGCTTTGCTGTTTATGGAAATGCACAGGCTGACTTTGATATGTCGTTGAACAATACATTGAGTTACAAAGGCTTTGATCTGAATTTCCTTTTCCACTGGAAGCAAGGTGGCGACGGTATCAACCTGTCTACACTATTGTATGACCTGGGACAGCTTACTTGGGACTACGACGATTTGACGCTTGATCCAGAAGGAGTAACACCAAACGGACCCTTCAGATTGAACTCTTGGTTTGCAGGAGATACCAGCCCATGGATTGAAGATGCGTCTTACCTAAGATTACGTGAGATTGGATTGTTCTACAACATTCCTCGTTCTGCCTTCAATGATGTGATGGGACTGAAAGTAGGTGTATCTGGAAGAAATCTATTGAACTTCTTTACCTACAACTCTTACGATCCTGAGGTGTCCAACTTTGGTAACAATGTATTGGCCAACAATGTAGAGGTAACTCCATACCCTTCTACTAGACGTTTTTACTTCCACGTAACAGCTAATTTCTAATCCGTCGGAAGACATTTAAATGATGAAAATTATGAAATTGAATAAAATTGGAATTCTATTCATCTCCCTTCTGACAGGAATGACTTTGACATTCACTTCCTGTAACATCGAGGAGATTCCAAACCCCAATGGACCTACAGTTGAAAGTCTGTTGGACGGAGCTACCCTAGCTGATATCCAGCTATTGGCAAATGGTCTAGAAGCAGTTATGCGTCGTGATCTTGAGTTTTATGTTCAGGTTGTGAGCATTGTGGGACGTGAGTATTGGGACCTAAATGGTGTTGATCCTCGTTACACAGGTGAGCTTTTGGGCGAACAAGGAGCCCCATTGGATAATTTTGGTTTCTTGACGACTCGATCCTTTGCAGCTCGATACAGAGCGGTGAAAAATGCACAGGTGTTGATTGAATCAGTACCTAATAGCTCTGCTTCTTTGACACAGGCGCAGCAGGATGGATTGATTGGTTATGCCAAAACCATGCAGGCATATGCCTTATTATTGGTCGCAAACCGCCAGTTTTCGCAGGGAATTCGCCTGGCTGATGCCGTAGAAGATCCTGATAACCTAGGGGCATATGTAACCTATGAAGAAGGTCTTGCTGGTATTCGCTCTCTACTAGATGAGGCTTTTGGCCTGCTGGATGGGGGGGAGTTTGTTTTTGACATGTCTGGAGGATTTGGTCAATATGGATTGAATACCGCCGCAGGCTTTGGGCAGTTTAACAGAGCCATTGCCGCTAGGGTGTCCCTTTACCAAGACAACAAAGCAGATGCTTTGGCCGCTTTGAATCAGTCTTTCTTTAGCTTAACAGCTGCTTTAGATGCAGGTGCTTACCATGCCTATAATATTGGAGGTAACGACATTCCTAATCCGATGTTCTACATTCCAAATCAGGATCTGTATATCGCACACCCTACTTGGGTTGCAGATGCAGAAATGGGCGATACGAGGGTTAGTGCCAAAACAACTCCTCTAGATCCTGACGCTATCGGTGTCCCAGTTACACTTGCTGGCTTGTCAGGGGATGTACAGGTTCAGAATATTGCTTCCAATACTTCCTCTTTCCCAATCATCAGAAACGAGGAGCTGATCCTGATCTATGCTGAAGCAAACATTGGGACAAACAATGATGAAGCTGCAGCAGCTATCAATGTCGTGAGAACCGCAGCAGGTCTTGCTGAGTACGCTGGTGGACTAGACGATGCCTCCCTTCTGAATGAAGTGGTGAATCAACGTCGCTATTCTCTATTTGGAGAGGCCCATAGATGGGTTGACCTGCGTCGCTTGGGTCGTCTAAGTGAAGTGCCGATTGACAGAGCTGGAGATATTGTTCATGAGTTCTTCCCACGTCCTGCAACGGAGAACTAGAAAATAGGCTAAATTGAGAAACTAATCGTATGTAAAGAGAGAACAGTGTATTCTGTTCTCTCTTCTTTTATGCAAGCAGTATTCATCAGTATATTGGGTAGCACATCCATCTTAACATTCGTCATTAAGGAAAACAGAATTTTTACCATGCGAAAGTGGTCATACTTCATCATTATATTATTGGCTTCATCTTGTACATTTAATCCAGAGTCAGAAGCTCTTTTGGTGCCTGAGGGATTTGCAAGCGTCGAATTGGTTAATATTCTCAACGATGACCGTGAGCTAGTGCCTTTCATGATACAGGAGGTATGCTCAGGTATTCAAGATAGTTGTGTGTTTAGCCAGGATACCACCAGCAAAGATTCCGTCTATTTATCAGCTACAGCTGTTTTTTTAGCGACGGATAGTTCTAGTACGGTGGATTATGAATTGAGACTCACATTTACTAAAGGATTTCTAAGAGACGAACCTCTGCTTAGCCAATCACTTTCAGGAACTTACTCCTTAGATACACCTTTAGGTTGGTGGGAAGGCTTTTTTCTGACCAATGACTGGACAAGTCAGGGCAGATCTGCTTCCTTGTCTTTTGCCCAATCTGCGGGGATTGCCAATGCCACTTTTTCAGCAAGCGGATTAGGAGGGAGTTTGAATATCAATCGAGTGAGACGTGAAGAATCTCCTGCTGGACTGGAGATTGCCATACTAGAAGGGGAGTTTTTTGCGACCTTGATAGATGATCAGGTTACCACCTCCGATCCAGGTTGGGCTTTAAACAATGGATTCTTTTCAGCTATATTTCCCTTAGAATAGGGCATCATCGTTCAGGGGAATAATCAGGTTCTATATCCTATATATGAAGGTAGAAGCCGGAAAATAGGTGTTCCCTTCCGTTTCCTAGATTATGCTTTTCCCTGTCGATTGTAATTTCTTCTTTTAGGTATACCTGAGAATGCTCCAGGTAAATCTCCCTTGATTTTTCAGACTTTTCCGTCTGTTTTGAAAGAAAGGCTCCTTCCCTTCGAGGAAAATTAAAAAAAGGATAGATAACAAGTGCTTGATAATTAGGTGTTTATTGCCCCATTGAGAAAATTTTTTACTTTTTTTCTCTTTGGGGCAGTACATTTTTTGGAGGCATGCCTTATAGGGATGAAAAGCAGCAAAATAGCTTTTCATGTTCATAGTAGTAAAGTAATAGTGGCTTATTAGTTTTAGGTAGTGTTTCAGTAATGGTTTGTGCGTACCCTTAGCTTGTCCGAGCTGAGGGTATTTTTTATGGAAAAACCGATGAATCAAGTTGACTCATCGGCTTTCTGTATATAGCAACAATATGTATTTCCTAGCGAATCACCGTAACGGTTCCTACTCTTTCATATATATTGCCGTTTCGCCCGACAGCTTCGATTTTGTAGACATACACTCCTTCAACTACAGGACCTCGTGGACCATTGCCATCCCATTGAAAATCTAATTCATCAGATTGGAAGACTCTTTGTCCCCAACGATTGAAAATAGAGACTTGAAGGCTTTCCATTCCTACTGACTTGATAAAGAAATCGTCGTTATAGCCATCCAAATTGGGGCTAAAGGCAGATGGAACGTCAATGGCTACCAGACTTGCAGAAACAAAGACTGAGCTGGAATCTATACACCCAAGAGAGGATGTAACGATTAATTTGATTTCATGGGTTCCACGAATGGGTATGCTGAACAAAGGATTTTCGTCATATCTATTGGCCGTGAACGGATTGATCCAAACCAGAGATTCATAATTCTGAGATAGGTTGGTGGTTTGTACTTCATAGGGAGCAAAGCCTTCATTTACATCGACCTCAAAGGCTGAAAGGGGATTTAGGGGATTGGGATCAAGGGTAACTGATTCCTCCTGTCCTTCACAAGCACCATTTACAGCCCTAACTGTATAGGTTGTCGTATCTGTAGGGGCGTAGAACTGATTCGGCCCTGTATCTCCTGTATTCCAAACATAGTCCGAGCCACCAGATGCAAATAGATTGAAGCCACTGGTTTCACAATCATGGTCATAAACCAAGGTAGTTAGAGGTATGTCTATCAATTCTACGGTAACAGAATCCCTGTTCACACAGCCATTTATATCTGTACCGGTAACGAAATAGGTAACAGGACCTGAAACTGGAATGGCTACGGTAGAAGCCTGATCCAGACTGACCAAGTCGGTAGAAACATCCCATTGGTATGAAAATGCTCCGCTGGCAGAAAGGGTAAGGCTGTCTCCATCACAAATAGTAGCTCCTGTTCCTGCGTCTACATTTGGCAAGTTATTGACTAGGATACTTACCTGATCAGAATCCGCACAACCAAAGCCACTCTCTACGACCAGTTGATAGGTCTGGCTTGCAGTTGGATTGGCAAATGGCTGGTATATATCAGGATTATCTAGTCCCAAAGCTGGGCTCCAGCTAGGAGTTCCGTTCCCACTTGCGAGAAGGGTAATTCCATCCCCAATACAGAAGGAAGAGTCTACCCCTGCATCTACTACAGGTGTTGGGAATACTTCTACGAACCATTCACCATATACTTCACATCCTTCTGCGGTAGTAGCAGTTACTGTATACAAGGTACTATCTAAAGGAGAAGCAATTGGAGTCGCCGATTCGGGATCATCTAGTGTTTGGAAAGGGCTCCAACGGTATACTACCGCAGGGGCGAGTGATAATTGTACGGATTCTCCTTCACAAATGGAGGTATCTTGAAAAATGGAATCACCTGATACCGTCAATTCGAAACTTGCCGTTTCTGTACAGCCAATTGAGTTGGCCATCTCGACTGTCAAAATCGTTGGTTGAAGAAGATTGGGTATGATCGGATTGGCAAGGGAAGGATCGTTCAAGCCCACAGCAGGATTGGAAGATGTCCAAATGATCGTACTAGCCCAAGGTGCATCCACATTTAATTGGAAATCCCCACCATAACAGCCTACGGTATCGCTGTAGGTTGAGAACGTACCCGTTGGTTCCACACTAACGGTTACACTGTCAATTGCCTGGCAACCATTGTTGTCAATGAGCCTTACGATATAGGTCTGATTAATGGTCGTGGTAATTGGGACATTCTGAAGGGCAGTATCTGGATTAATAATGGCGGCACTTGGTGTCCAGCGATAGATTCCAGCAGAAGAAGAATTACCAGAGAGGAGAATGGTATCTCCCACACAAATAGCTGTATCCAAACCCGCATCTACTGTCGGATTGGGGAAGACGGTTACCTGTTGAATAACGGTATCTGGAAGTCGGCATCCGACGGTATCTTCTACAATCAATCGTACTTGATAGACCCCAGCCGTGTTGTAGGTATAAGTGGGCTGAAAATCAGTTGATGTCTGACCTGGTATGCCAAATTCCCATGTGTAGGCGTAACCCGAAATAGTAGGTGTATTGGTCGTCAGGTTTAAGAACTCAACAGATAAGGGTGCACAACCTGCATTTGCTAGAGGAGTACCCATAGAATCTATGATGTTGAAATCTGCATTGATGTTGAAGGTCTCCAAGTTGATTTTGAACACTGCCAAGTTACATCCTCCAAATAATCCACCCACACCTGTAGTAGGACTGTAGGCTCCAGGTGTACCTGGGAAGGTTCCACTCCCCCCACAACTTGCACAGACTGCCTGATATACCACGCCGCGTTTGTCAAAGCGTGCGGTCCCACCATCTACATGCTCCCATTCCTGTGAACCTCCAAAGTATGTCCCAAAAGCTAATCCCGTCATGTTTTCTTCGTAAACGGCAAGGTAGAAGTCATCTCCGTCCGTTGTACTTTGAATGGCATCCAAGGTGATTTCAAGGCTGTCTGTATCTCCCCATCCTGCCACATAAATCCGCCCACATTCATCCACCTGAAAAGCGGTAGGGGATAGAACACTTTGTCCTGTCGCACCCGTACCAATGGTAGTCGACCAAAGGATGCTATTCATACTGGAAGGCATCTTGATAATAAACTGTTCCGCTCCTGCATTGGAATACATCGGCCCACTGGTTGGTGCAACTACGGGCCAAGTTCCTCCAATAGATTGACCAGTTACATACACATCTCCAGCATTGTCAAGGTCAAGCAAATAAGCCTGATCATCATCAGCAGTTCCTAAGTAAGTAGCAGAAAGTAGGGCTGTGGCAGTAGAAGGCATTCTGATGATGAATCCATCATAATTACCACCCTGATAAGTCGTTTGTACGGCTGGACCTGTTACATCAAGGTCTAAGCTAGATGTTCCCCCCACAGCGAAAATCTCGCCTGTATCCGCCTTTTTCAAGGAGTACACGGCATCAGCACTAGAACCTCCAAAATAGGTAGCCCAGGTCATGGTGCTTAGGTCCGGTGTTAATTGGAAAATGACCCCATCTGAGGCGCCACCGTTATAGGCCCCTTGCATGGTAGGGGTAGTTGTAGGGAAATCAGTCGAAGCGGTAATACTCCCTACAAGAATATTGTCATTGGCATCAACGATCACTTCCCCACGTGAAGCATCTCCATAATTGAAGGCAAGCCCAGTAGTGTTCTGCCCATCTATATCAGATCCTCCTACATAGGTGGAGGCAATTAGCGTACTCCCATCTTCAGAAAATCTTGCAATATAAATATCAGAAGTTCCACCAATGGTATTGTCAAAAGCCCCTGTACTCGTAGGAAAGTCAGATGAAGTAGTATATCCAAATACAATCAGCTGATTCAGGTTGTTGACAATCAAACTGTGTGGAAAGTCTGTCATAGACCCTCCTAAGTAGGTGGCATACAAGAGGCTGGAACCATCGTCGGAGAACTTTGACAAACCAATATCTGTAGACCCATTCGCTTGTGTATCATACGCACCGGGAGTAGCTGGATAATTGGTTCCTCCCACAGTGGTGCCTAGGGCAATTCCCCCACCGTAAGCATTTCCCAAAGAGTCATAGGTAGCTGTAAATCCCCAATTATCTGAAGTAGAACCCGAATGAGAAGCAAAAACCAAGACAGGGTCTATCAACAATTCTTTGCTGGTGTCATATCCATTTGGGAATTCGTAGCTCAGCGTTTTATCCTCCAAGACAAACCTTACTGTAACTTCTTTCTTTTCCCCTCCCACCATCTGAAAGGCAATAGGTTTCTTTTCCCAAATTTCTCCAAGAGAAGTAGTGAGGTGCAACACGCCTTCGTTAAGCTCCATGAAGCTGGTTCCTTCATAACGAAGTTGAATCTTGGAAGGATCTGCACCGGCTGCTACGAGAAAATCATACTTCATTACATCACCTTCTCCATAAACCCTCATGTCAATCCCATCATAAAGGTCCTCGTAGCCGATCTGGCCAAATAAATTTACATGACCTTTCCATTTAGATCGATCCTTTCCTATAAAATAGTTGTGGTATTCAGGGTATTTCCACTCATGGCTTATGCTAGGATTAGGATTAGCTCCATCGAAATGTACAAATACCGCATGATGCATGATCACCTCCTTAGAATTGTGGTCGTGATTGACAATGTGTTTGAGGTGGTGATCCTCAAGCGGCAATTCATAAAAATCGTAGATAATCTTTCCTTTTTCGTACAAAGCTGTACCTCCTACAAACTTGGCCAAATACTCCAGTTGGTCTGTCCACTGGCCTTTGTTCTCAATAAATCTTAGGTCCGTAGGGCGCTGTTCGAGTGAGAAAAGTGTTTCAGAATCTTGAGCTAAAACAGCCGTGGCACACAGGCTGATCAAACATAGTAGGTAGAGTTTCTTCATCTTTGGCGTGTAAAGGGGTGAATCTTTGGAATGAGATGGAGGATTAGGAGAATGTAATACGCTATTCTAACGCATATATGATTGATACTATTTTGTAGACCCATTTCCCTAACAGTTGCCAATGTAGAGAATGGGAATCAACAATTTTGACTATGTCAGACACTTAATTACTCAAATGGAAAGATATTAATTTATTTATTGCGATGCTCTTAAAATATCCACTAATAAAATTCAACTACTCAAAGTCGATCCAATCTATTTCGATTTCAAAGGGGCCAGGTTTCTTATCTGCCAGAATGACACCAATTCGCTGAATATCATTCCACTCAGATAGTTTTCTTCCCATTTTTCTCCCAAAGAAACTCTCATCAAATTCATCAAAAGCGAAATAGTAGGTTTTCCACTTCTCCTCCGCCACAAAACTTTTTCGGAAAGTCGGACCCACATAATTGTTATGCTTCTCCAGCGTAAAGTCGTATTTCCTACCATCTCCTTTTAATTTCACCTTGATGCCTTTGAAGGCTGAGAGATCTTTATGCTGCATCTGACGCTGGACCCTGGAAAAGCCTCCATTGTTTTCAAGAGAGATGTTTCCATAAAATGTCAAACTGTTTTTGTTCTCCTTGATATTCCCTCTCGAAAGTCCTCCCATGACGCCGTCATTGGTAATAAACCAATATCTTAAGTCGTCAGATCCTCCGAGTTCTATCTTGGCTCCACCTGAAATAATTCCCATGATTAAAATGCTGATGAAAATGGCTTGAACTTGCATGTTGAATTCTGTTTAAATCAATGAAAATCAAACGCTTTTCGGGTACAGCTTGTTTATCGCCATTCTTATAAGGAACCCTTAAGAGAACATGCATAGAGGATGATATCTACGGAAAAGAAGATAAATTTTACTTTTATCGTAAATAAATTTACTTTTAGGGTAAATATTATAATGATATGTTAAACATGCTTTCCACCCTTCTGAAGGTAGCCATGATCGGGATTATCCTCTTGATGCTTTATCTATTGGGCCTAGGAGTAGGCAGGTCATTGAATTTTTTGCCTGAACAATACCAGGCCAGCTGGGAGATTCCTCTGAAAATGAACATTCCATTTCAGATGCTTAAGGTTAATAGTCTTGATCCAGATTTGCTTGCACATGATATAGAAGTCAAGGAGGCAGAACTGGAAGTCATGCCAAAAGGAAGGTGGCTTTCTTTATTCATCAACCTTATAGGTATCCTATATCTTACCATTGTTGGAGGAATTTTGTACTACCTCAACAGGATATTGGAATCTTTAGATGCTCCCTATCCCTTCCTGCCTAAGAATGCTATTTACCTACAACGCATAGCTCTATTAGTGTTGATGCTCTCTTTTTATAAAACTATGATGGGGTTTATGGTTGGGCTTATCTTTGTAGATAAGTTTGAAATTGGAAGTAGCCTAGCAAGTATACAGGGGCCCAGTCTTTCAATTGATTTTACAGCTTTTTTCATGGCAGGACTCCTGTGGGTTCTGTCCGAAGTCTTTCGTAAAGGAACCGAATTGCAATCCCTTGAAGAACAAACTGTCTAATTCTACTTTTCGATTTTTCTTTTCCCGGAACACTAAATTCATGCCCATAATCGTCAAACTTGATGTAGAACTGGCCAAACAGAAAGTAAGCCTGACTGCCTTATCGAAGAAAGTAGGTATATCGCTGAAAAATCTGTCTCTCTTGAAGAAGGGACATGTGAGGGCGATACGCTTTTCCACCTTGGAAGCTATCTGCAGAGAACTGCATTGTCAACCGGGGGATATACTGGTTTATGAAAAGGAATTGGGCGGGGACGGATCTGGCTGAATATCAACTATCCTAATTCGTCCTTTTTCGTATATTTGTGGGCCTTAAAGTAAAGCCATACGCACATGCTGAATTTTTTTAAGAAAAAGGAAAACAAGGACAAACTAAACAAAGGGCTTGAAAAGACCAGGCAAGGCTTCTTTGCCAAGCTGGGGAAAGCCATTATTGGGAAGGGGAAGATTGATGATGATGTCCTTGACGATGTGGAGGAAGTATTGATTACCAGTGATGTAGGCGTAAAAACCACCATTAAAATCATTGAGAGAATCGAAAAACGAGTCTCTTCCGATAAATACACAAGCTCCAACGAACTAGATTACCTACTCAAGGATGAGATTCAGGAAATGATTCTGGAAAATCACCCTGACTCGAGAGATTATTTTGATGTCCCTTTGGTAAAAGAAGGAGATAAGAAGGTTCCCTATGTCATCATGGTGGTCGGGGTAAATGGGGTAGGCAAAACTACCACCATCGGAAAACTTGCCTATAGATTCCACAAGCAGGGTAAAAAAGTCCTATTAGGTGCTGGGGATACATTCCGTGCAGCAGCTGTGGATCAATTGAAGCTTTGGGCGGATAGAGTTGGAACGGACTTCCATTCCAAAGGAATGAATACAGACCCCTCAGCAGTAGCCTATGAAACCGTCGAAAAAGGCTACAAAGAAGGCTATGATGTTGTCATTGTAGATACGGCTGGAAGACTGCAAACCAAGAAAAATCTGATGCTAGAGCTTGGAAAAATCAAGCGTTCGATGAGCAAAGTACAAGAAGGAGCTCCTCACGAAGTCCTGCTTGTGTTGGATGCTTCAACGGGGCAAAATGCTATTTCTCAAGCCACCGCCTTTACCGAAGCGACAGATGTGTCTGCCTTGGCGTTGACGAAGTTGGATGGAACGGCAAAAGGAGGGGTTGTAATTGGGGTTTCCGACCTTTTCAAAATTCCGGTGAAGTTCATTGGAGTAGGAGAGGGAATCGAAGATCTTCAGGTGTTTGATCCAAAAGAATTTATTGACTCGATGTTTGAAGGGGTAAAATAATCCGCCTACTCAGTACACAGCCCAAACAATTTACGGCAGACACAGTATGAGTGTCTCTACGCAATAACTTATGCATACAAATGTATTCAAGCAGGAAAAACGCCTGCAAAACAATATAAATCTCATCACTCTGGGTTGTTCCAAAAACCTGGTTGATTCCGAGCGTTTGCTCTCTCAGCTCCATGGCAATGGCATGGAGGCAACACATGAGGCCGACATTGATAGCCGTACGGTGGTCATCAATACCTGTGGCTTCATCGACAAGGCTAAAGAAGAGTCAGTAAATACAATTCTCGATTTTGTAGACAGAAAGAGCAGAGGTGAGGTCGAGAAAGTGGTGGTTACAGGTTGCCTTTCGCAGCGCTACAAAGATGAGCTAAAAGTAGAGATACCTGAGGTGGATGCTTGGTTTGGAACACAGGACATGCCTGATCTGGTAGAGTATCTTGGAGCCGATTACAAAAAAGAGCTGATTGGAGAGCGTCAGACCACTACGGACAGCCACTATGCCTACCTAAAAATTGCAGAAGGCTGTAATCGCCCTTGTAGCTTCTGTGCCATTCCGCTGATGAGAGGAAAACACAATTCCAGAAGCATTGAAATGCTACAAGATGAAGCGCGCTTCCTTGTTTCCAAAGGAGTACGTGAAATTATGCTCATCGCCCAAGACCTGACCTATTATGGATTAGATCTATATGGCAAAAGAAGATTAGATGACTTACTAACTGCCTTAACCGAGGTCGAAGGGCTAGATTGGATTCGTTTGCATTATGCTTATCCATCAGGATTCCCCGTAGAAGTGCTCCCCATTATGCGGGACAATGATAAAATTTGTAACTACCTCGACATGCCCTTGCAGCATATTTCTGACAATGTGCTGAAAGCCATGAGAAGAGGAATTAACAAAAAGAGAACCCTGGATCTTGTCAAAAAAATCAGGGAAGAAGTTCCTGGGCTTGCTATCAGAACCACCATGCTGGTAGGACACCCAGGAGAAACAGAAGAAGATCACCAAGAGCTCCTCGAGTTTATCGCCGAAGCTAAATTTGACCGATTGGGAGTCTTTACCTATTCCCACGAGGAAAACACACATGCAGGTAATATCTTCGAAGATGAGGTAAGCGATGAGGACAAACAGCGTCGACAGGATGAAGTCATGGAACTTCAGCAGGGTATTTCCTTTGAGCTAAACCGTGCCAAGGTGGGTAAAGTCTACAAAACCATCATCGACCGAAAAGAAGAAAACTATTATGTAGGCAGGACTGAGTTTGATTCGCCTGAGGTGGATAATGAAGTGTTAATACGGACAGATATGGACCTTCAAACTGGCGAGTTCTACCAGGTAAGGATCACAGATGCCATGGAATATGACCTGATGGGCGAATTAGCCTAAGTTAACTTTAAGGCGCATTACCATTTTTGAGATATTCCCTCTATTTTCATCTGACAATCTTCTATGGATTGGTCAACCATCAACATGATTCGCATGAGGGTATCTCTCCCATCTTTTTGGTCAAAATGCCTACTTCTTGTCGCTATTTTTGTATGCTTCCTTTCCCCGGTGAAAGGTCAGTGGAATTTGGATGTGAAGTACATCCAACTACCCAAAAATAATACAAGGATCTATTTGGGATATCAGCCACAAAGTGAGCTAGCCAAAACCTATCGCCTTGAAATAGCCGTTCGTCCCCTGAAAAGAGAGGCAAATTATATCCCGGTGAAAATTAGGGTAGGAGCACGTCGAGCAGAAAGAAAGCCCCTTGTCCTAGGTACTCGGCAAATGGTGGGTGACTTTAACCTTGATCCCACTTTGTTTGCCCCCTTGATTCTTCAGAAAGAAGTCAAGATTTCAGCCTATGGGCCCGAGACTTTTTTCATAGATATATCCCTTCCTGTTAATTTTCAGTATGCCTTGGACGTCGATATTACGGACATCCAGACAGAATCTCATACGCTATTGCAATTGGAAGAGCCCTTTTTCATTCCTGAATCCAATGGGCTACAATCCTCTGATCTGCTGATGTCATTTGAGGATTCGGAAGCTGCCCTGCTCAAGCGACCTGTAACCGAGACCATCATCAATGTCGATCAGGAAATTCTTCACTATGGGATTTATCTCTATCCCTCAGGAAATAGTATGCTGAAGCTCAAAGCCTTCCTCCTACAAGAAAAAGCCGAAGACGATCCAGGGGTTACGAAAGTGTATGAATCAATCAAACAGAAAAATCTGGCCATTCCTCCTCAGGGGAAATCCAAGATATTTTTCAAAGACACACTTGACTTGACACTCCTACAAGCTGGGACCTACAGCATTTGGATCATGGTAGAATCTGGATCTGAACGTACGCTTGAGAAATTGAGTTTTGTCCGGGGAGGTAACATTCAGAATATGATTTATAAGGACCTGGATCAGTCAATTGACATGCTCAAATATGTCTCTTCTGCTGAAAGGATTGCCTATTTGAAAGCCAAAGATACTGCCGTGGTGAAGAAGGTAGAATTTTTCAGGACCTGGGAAAAATTATATGGTAAATCGGCTCAAACCGAGATGGAAAACTATTTTAAAAAAATATACGAGGCCAATAAACGATATCAGGAAGGAGAGAAGGAAGGATGGGAAACCGATCGAGGTAAGGTTTTTGTACTTTATGGGGAGCCAAAAGAAGAAAAGGCATCAATCAGAGGCAAAGACTATCTTAGGTGGATCTTTCCCAAATGGTCCTTGGCCTTCTTATTTGAGCAAGAGGGAGAGAGCTGGGTGTTGAGAGAATGAAAATTTATAACCCCCGCATAGTCTTAAGTCGTATAAAGATCATATTTTGAGAAAACGATCCTGAAGCTACTCCCAACCTTTGATAGCAACAAGCTATCTTTTTGACATCATATGGAACAAGGAAAATCTACCATAGAAAATCAAGCAGAAGAAGGAGTCATGGGCTCTTTCAAAATGTATGTTCAGCGCCACTTCCCCTTCGAATCTTTGTTGGGAAGTGGGGAGCCTACTGAACAACAGGATTCTTTCAACCAATTCAAACTCCCTTTTAGAAAGCAATTGGTGCTGATTCTCCTGAGGATGAGTCCATGGCTTTGTGCGGGGATATTTACCCTAACTTTTGGGGTAATCTTGATGACAAAGCTTGGAGGGATTTTTGGCGAGGAATTCGCTGCTAATCTTTCCACCTTTTATGCCCAAAATAAAATTCTGATCGACATCAGTAAAACGCTTTCGGTCAGTGGATTGATTGGATATGGGACAAATTACATCGCCATCAGGATGCTATTCCGCCCGGTTCAGAAAAGACCCGTTTGGGGCCAAGGATTGATCCCTTCCCAAAAGGATAGAATCATATATACACTGGCCCAAGGGCTTCACAAGCATATCCTTAGCCAAGAGTTGATACGAAAGAGAGTAGAGGATACTGGCCTTGTCAAGAGAATCAATGACCTCGCCCTAGATGGAGCAGTAGGCATGATAGAAGACCATGACTTGCGCACCGAACTCAAAGATTGGGTCTATAAGTCTATAGAGGACTTTTCCCAAAGAGGGGATGTTCGAGAGCAGATTCGAGTCATCGTTGATCAGCGACTGGAAGAAAACCTGAATAAAGGAATGGAACGCTTTATCCTTCAGACCTACAAGAGGATGAACAAGGAAAAGTATGAGGAGGCGATTGACAAAATCGCTGAAGAAATTCCAAAACTGACCCAGCAAATCATAGAAAAAACGGAAGACCAGCTTGAGAATGCCGTCAGCTACATACAAGACAACAAGAAGAATACAGAAGAACAGATCATGGACCTCTTTATTCAGTTGTTGGATCGAATTGACATCACGGACTTACTGGCCAAGCAAATGGCCCATTTTGATGAAAGTAGATTGGAGCAAATGATCTGGGAGGCAACCAACGAACAGTTGTTGTATATCCAGTATTTGGGGACAGTGTTAGGAATCCTAGGCGGATTGATCATCTGGGCACCGGAAGTCATGGGTCCCTTCTTCTTATTGGTCCTAGGAATCCTATATTTGACAGATAACCTCATTTATCGTTTGAGAAACAGACAAACGTCTTCCTAGACGCGCTTTGGTTATTTGCCAGTTTTGCCTTTTTTCCTTTCTGTAGATTCATTTCCAAGGGAAAGTTCAATCCGTCTGCTAACTTAGCAGGATAAATTGTAGCTTTTCTGACGGTAAAGCTGTTGTTTATTGTCTTGTTTTGAAAATGGGATAAAGGGGAATGGGTAGATTCCTTTCAGATGTACCAAACATTTTCTATTCCTTATTCCTTGTAAAACAAGCCTTTCAAGCTTTCTAAACAGGAGCTACTAACGATCTGACTCAAACCTCTCAGCGGATGTCCAGCCGAAATATCAAATCTGACTACCTATCCGGGCATGAAGCCCTTAGGCCCTTTTATTCTTATCCCATTCAATCGCCAGATTTTGCTAAGGTCATGTCAGATAAGTCTTTTTCATCTGACAAAAGAGCTGTGTTGCATCAGGCCCTTATCGAACAATATGAAGGCTTAGTTCTGGATGTACCAGTACAATACAATATTGATAGCCTGCTGAACGACCATACTTATACCGTAACAACGGGGCACCAGTTGGGTTTGATGGGGGGACCCTTATTCACTGTGTACAAGGTTATGAGTGCCATTAGATTGGCAGAAGACTTGAGCAATCAATACCCCGACAAGCATGTTGTTCCCATATTTTGGATTCATACCGAAGACCATGACTTTGAAGAAATCAATCACTTCTATGAGGGTTTCGGTGACAAAAAAACCTACACGGGTAGTTTTTCATCAGATACTGGCTCCCATGTGTTAGAGGAATCCATTCGTTCTTTGATTCCGTCTAATTTTGAAGGCGCGCTCAAAGAGGCTTGGCAAGAAGGGAAAACCCTAGCAGAAGCCTATCGATATTTTTTCCATCACTTATTGGGAAAATACGGTTTGGTTATTCTAGATGCCTCTCATCCTGAGTTAAAAGCCTTGTTTCAACCCGTTCTTAAGAGAGAGTTGTTTGACCAAATGGCCTTTGAGGCAGTGGGAAAGACCTCCCGAGAATTGGAAGGCGCAGGTTACAAATTGCAGATTCATCCCAGAGAGATTAATCTCTTCTATTTGGATGAAGAAGGCCGAAACAGAATTACCTGGGAGGATGGCGAATTTCAGGCAGTTGATAGAGAACTGAGCTGGACCAAGCAAGACATGCAAGCCATGATTGCTCATTCGCCAGAAAAGTTCAGCCCCAATGTAAGCTTGAGGCCCTTATATCAGGAGACGATTTTACCTAACCTCGCCTACTTCGGTGGATGGGGTGAATTGTCCTATTGGATGCAGTTGAAGGGAGTATTTGACGCAGCAGGAGAAAACTTTCCTGTTGTCTTGCCCCGTTTTTCAGCTACTTTGTTTCCCACCATTTTGCAAAGCAAATGGGAAGCTTTGGGACTGTATAAACAAGACATTATCAAGGGTATGCATGAAATCAATCGCATGTATACGCCAAGGTTGTGGGATGATGAGCGATTCATTGAACTAGAAACTGAGATTCTAGATAAGATTGAGGAGCTAAGGGGATATATCGATGACAATATTTCGGATACGCTCTCTCGCTCAGCTGCTGCATTGAAGGTAAAGACATCAAACTTCACGGCAAACTTGTATAAAAAGGCTAACAGAATTGTTCGAGACAAGCATGTAGAACCCTTCAAGGAAATTCAGGCTGTCAAAAATATAGTCAATCCTGATGGGCAGGTACAAGAAAGGGTGTGGAGCTTAGGAGCTCTTAAGATGAATCCTCAGCAGTTTGTGGAATGGCTGAAACCTTTGGTACAGCCTTTGACATTTGAGCACTGGATTCTAGAGCTTCCAGAGACGGTAAAGATTTCAAATGACGAAAATTTCATATAATTCGCCGGATGATGATAAAAGAAGCAAGAAAAGGTAATGCTTCTTTTGTAATTGGTGAAAACTTCTCGAATTTTATTCGTATTGTTTAAAGGAGATCATGGTCTCCGATTATTTCAGGAAAAGATACTTTTTGTATACACATATATGGCCAGAGAAAGAAATAGAAGTGGTAGCAGATCCTTTTCAGATGACTTCGATACATCATTGATGTACGACGACATTGATAAGATCCGCAGCATGGAAGAGGAGGAAGAAAAAGATCAAAATAACAAGCTGGGTTCAGCTGGCTTAATGGCCTTTGTCGCAGGTGCATCCATTTTGGTAGGAGCTGTATTATCCAGTTTCTTTCCCTCACCTGTCATTCTTCGAATGCTCGAGGTTTTCCTACCAGCAGTTGGTATTGGTGCCTTGGGGTATGGATTGATCAAGATGATCAACCTTGTATTCCGTAGAAAGGAATTGAACTTCCCAGCCTTGAATGTCTATCGCAAGACAAAGCCGACCACCCAAAATACACGCACGAGAGAAAGTAGATCTACGACCAAAGATGCTTCTAGACAGCAAGCTAGAGAGCGTTACAGACAGCGAAACCGTAGCTTTGCAACCACAAACGCTTCGGGCAGAAGAATTCTAAAAAGATCTCGAGCCAATAGAGTATTCGCCGGTGTTGCTGGTGGAATTTCAGAATACACAGGAGCTTCCGTATCCCTTGTAAGATTCGCTTTTGTGGCAGGATTGTTCATTCCGCCCTTCGCACCAATGACAATTCTTCTTTATTTATTGCTGTCCATCGTTTTGCCTGCTAACTTTGATCCCTATAACGGAAGTAATTCCATATAGGAATATCAAAGAATAGACAAGCATGACTCATACCCACATTATTGGTTTAATAAGCCTTTTCTTACTCCTCGCCTCATGTGGAGATAAGTACGGGAACTGCATTACTTATTACGAAGATGGCGAAACCATCCGAACAGTCGTTCCATGCAATATGTCAAAGGGCATCAAAAACGGTGTCATGAAGACCTATCGTAAAAATGGAGACATCTGGAATACCAAGACCTATGTTGACAATGTCGTAGAGGACACCACCAAGTATTACTATTCCTACGGAGGAGAACTCCTCAAAACCGTTCCTATGGCAAAAGGGGAGAGGAATGGTCAGTCTGTAGAGTATTACCGGAATGGACAAGTAAAGGCAGAAACAGATTATACCAACAACAAAAAGGATGGCGCCAAGCGCGAATACACCAAAAAAGGCAAATTGTTGTTGGAGGAGTTCTACAAGAAAGGATTGAAAGAAAAGGTAGCTTCCTACTACTTTGACAAGGGAGAAATACTCAGGGAAAAAATCTCCTACATTCAGGATGTCAGAAATGGAGCTTACGAGCAATACAATGAAAAAGGAAAACTCTTGTTGAAAGGAGCCTACAAAAATGGGAAGCCAATCAACAAATGGACCATTAGGACTTCTTACGGAAACCTAGTGACTACCACTCCAAGAGAAATCTTGTATGTATATTATTCTGAGGCACAGAAAATTGACAAATACTTCTTCGAAAACCTATAATACAGATTCCGATGAAAGTATTCTATTTGATGAAAGTGAAGGGCAAAGCCAAAATTCCAGACTATATTCAGCTTAGAGATGAAGACCTGACCCTGATCGGATATTTCCGTCCGGGGAGAAAGGAAAGGTTGTTAAAGGTGGTGAAGGATGAAGACATCGCCTCACAACTACAACATGTCATCGATGAAATGACAGATTATGGAAAGCTGGAAAAAGTAGAAATCTCCTAACGTACATTCCCCACTATGAGCGACATCGTACTCAACCTAAATAGCGTGAGCCTTGAACTAGGTGGGCAAACTATTCTTGATAAGGTAAATATGCACCTCCAAAAGGGTGACTTTGCCTATCTCGTAGGGAGGACCGGTGTCGGAAAATCTAGCTTGCTAAAACTCATTTATGGGGACTTGAAAATGAAGGAAGGAAATATTTCCCTAGGTTCTATGAATGTAGGGCAAGTCAATCACAAAACCCTTCCCCAGTTGCGCCGGAGCCTGGGAATTGTTTTTCAAGATTATCAGTTACTGCCTGATCGTTCAGTTTCGCAAAATATTCAATTCGCCCTCAAGGCGACGGGTTGGAGGAAAAATGCGCTTATCAAGAAAAGGACCAGTGAAGTCCTGATGCAAGTAGGTATGACAGGTAAAGCACATGACCGCCCACATACCCTCTCTGGTGGCCAACAACAGCGAATTTCCATTGCGCGCGCCTTGATAAATGAACCCGTCCTACTGATAGCCGATGAGCCCACTGGCAACCTCGATCCTCAAGCCTCTTTCCACCTGATGAAATTGATGAAGCAAATCAATAATTCAGGTACGACCATCCTCATGGCCACCCATGAATATAGCCTCATTCGAAATTTTCCTGGAATGGTATTCGAGATCGAGAATGGTAAGTTAATTGAATACCCTGAGGCGGAGGATTTCTTTAAAGCTTACCGTAAGAGGTTTGAAAGAAGTAAAAGTTAATGTGGCTTCCTCCATCTTGCTGAATTCCTTTATAGAATAGCCCTTACGAAAGAATCTCCCTAAAGAATCCTCTTGTAGGATTTTTCTGGCTCAAACTAAATGAGCCTTTCTTTGAACGCATCAGGTTCAATAATTGCCCATACGTTGCATGCTAATTTCTCCTCGTTTTCTCGCGGTAAAACAGATGATACCTCTCATGGTTTCACCTGGGAAAATAGTCCGGCCTTCTAGGTTATGGGATTTTAGTTTTCTTTTAAAAGAATGGTTGGAACTTGATTGGCCAAGGAAACCGAAGATTGATACGAAAGGGCCTATAGCCAATACGGCTGGTGGGACTGGTTCTGAAATTTCATCCTCTTCTTCATCCACGGTAAAGGCAAGGAGAGGGGTACATGCAACTGCTAGAAAGGTCCCTGAATTATCCGACCTGAGGGCATCATAAGCCTGCTCATTTGTTAAGAGCTGGATGGGTTCTCCGCCTCTGGTTATCAAGTAATCCCTTCCCAAAGTCATAGATTCTATTCCATGATTGGAGACTTGGATATATCTCAATTCAATATCCTTTTCAAAGGCATTTCTGGCAATGGCACCGCCATTGTTGTCATGCAAGACTGTCTGCCCGTAAAAGAGTTGTACTTCATCGACGATCTTTGCATCATCGAAGCTGGAGTATTTTGGCTGAATGGTCAGGTAGCTTCCACTGCATGAAAGCAGGAATAGTGATAGTGCTAAACAAAAGGCAATGAGGGTAAAATTTTTCATGGGTCGATAGCTTTACCCCTAATATATCATGATCTCCTATGCGAAGATGTGAGAATTTTCAAGCGTGTTAATTTGATGAGCAAGCGTGATAGGGTCAGCTAGTCTAAGTCATTGAATTCCATTTGTCTTTTTGGTTTATTTGCATCCAAATTGAATGAATCATGACAAAAGCAGAAATCCATACGGAGAAAGGTATCATGAAGGTAGAATTCTTCGAAAAAGATGCACCTAATACCGTAGCAAATTTTGTAAAGCTATCTAAAGAGGGATTTTACGATGGACTTACCTTCCACCGTGTCATCCCTAACTTTGTAATTCAGGGCGGCTGCCCCAATGGAATTGGAAATGGTGGTCCTGGCTACACCATTGACTGTGAGTTGGATGGTGAGAACCAGTACCATGACCGTGGTGTTCTTTCTATGGCACACGCAGGTAGAAATACTGGAGGATCCCAGTTCTTCATTTGCCACAGCAGAGCAGGAACAGCACACCTTGATCGCAACCACACCGTATTCGGAAAAGTTGTAGAAGGGGTAGACATCGTAGACGATATTCGTCAGGGGGATAAAATCACTAAAGTCCTTATCTCCGAAGCATAATTATTAACTTACGAAGCAGGGACAATCTCAAGTTGTCCCTGCTTTGGTGTTTTTTAACAGTCCTTTCCATGCGCTCTTCAACCTGGCTCTTGCCTCTCATCCTAATTCTTTCCTTAGCTAGTTTCCTGCGTTTATACCAGCTGGGTAATATTCCCTTGTATAATGATGAGTTGAGCGCAATTTCTCGCCTGGCCTACGATTCTTATGGAGAATTGGTAGAAAAGGGAATCAAGCCCGACGGGCATCCTGCTGGCGTCCAATCCTTCCTTTACATTTGGTATGGAATGGTGGGTGATCATACCCTTCTGTTAAGACTTCCCTTTGTTCTTCTTTCCATTCTATCCGTTTTCATGATTTTCCTCCTAGGGAAAAACATGTTTCACGAAACGGCGGGCTTATTTGCAGCTTCCCTATTCGCCTTTCTGCAGTATCCGGTTTTCTTCGGTATTCAAATTCGTCCTTATCCACCGGGCCTATTTTTTGTCTTGCTCATGCTTTGGTTTGGATACTCTTTTTGGAGGGCTGAGGGAGAAGGAAAATGGAAATATTTGATCGGTTTTGTGTTTGCTGCTGTGATGGCCACTTACACGCATTACTTCGCAGGGCTTCAAGTGATTCTGGTCTATTTGATGGGCTGGTTTTGGGTGAAAGGAAAGGACCGAACTCCCTACGCACTAGCAGCGCTTGCCATCTTGGTCTTGTATCTGCCACACATGGGAATCTTTCTGGCTCAAATTCAAAAAGGAGGAATTGGAGGATGGCTAGGAAGTCCCGATTGGGGCTTTTTGAGAGGATATTTACAATACTTGCTGCACCATTCTTGGATCATGGGCCTGACTATCCTTTTTGGTTGGATGTTGGGCCTCTCCCAAAAATTTAAATTGGACAATCTTCAAAGGCCCTTTCGTAGACTCATGGGCATGGGATTTTTTCTACCTCTACTGATCGGTTTTCTTTATTCTATTTGGGTAAATCCCGTTCTACATGCTGGGTCAATGTATTTTGCCCTTCCTTTCTTGTTGTTATTCGCAGCTTCCTTCCTCCCTTCTATTCAGCCACGTATTCAATTGATGCTTTTAGTAGGGCTCATGACCATCGGCACTTCTTCTCTTCTACTCGAAAGAAGGCATTTTGCCATGAGCATGGAAAGAGGGAATCTGCAGGTAGTAAAAGATCATCAGCAATGGGAAGAAGTGAACCAGCAGGATAGCTTGACTCATATGATGATCCAGAATGATACGGCTTATAAAGAAATCACCTTTAGGCAACTTGGATGGAAGCCCACTTACCAGTTGGGGGAACAAGTATCTTACCCTGCCTTTAGGAAAAAATTGGAAGCCATTGACGATCCCTTTTTTGCCATTTCTTGGGTAAGCAGTCCCATACAATTAGAGTATGTGGCCGTAGCCAAAGAATTTTTTCCTTACGTGAAGCGTAAAAAAGACTATGTAGTATCTGAGTTCTATGGCTTATCTACAGAAGCTGAAGGTAAAGAGGAGCTATTGCCCCTTCAAACTATCACCCAATTCGCCGACAAGATTGATACTAGTTTTAAGGTAATGGGCAGGCAGGCGGAAAGAATAGAGGAATTTGGGCCTTCCGTGGAATTTGTGATGGATTCTTTGGGGGAAGATTGGGTATCGAGTCAGCTATGGTTATCGGCAGATTTTTACATGCCAGAAAGCAATGATGCGAGCTTGGTTCTCAGCATGGAAAAAGATAGTGTAGAAGTTTACAGGAGGGCCATTCCCCTGCTATATTTTACAGATACCTTATCCCAATGGACATGGGCTCATCAGGTACAACGCTTCCATCATACCCTATTCTACTATAAGAAACCAGAAACCGCCGTTACGGTAAAAGCTTATATCTGGAATCCATCTCGACTCCCCTTATGGACAAGTGAAATCCGCTTGGAAATGTGGCCGGGTAACAATCGTCTTTATGGGCTGATTGAAAAATAAAAGGGAGACCTAATAGCCTCCCCTTCTTTATACATCTCTTGTACCTATCTAGAACTCCAATCTATAGGAAATAACAGGGAACAAGCCGAACCTCAGGCGATCTACCACCTTCTGTTCAGCCACATCAAACACCCTAAAGGCGACAGGCTGATTATTGGTTAGGTTCTGCATGTCAATGCTGAAGGTACGCGTCTTATTTTCCTTATTCCGCTTGAAACTGATTCCTAAATCCACGCGAAACAGGTCGTCAAGTCTTTCAGTAAAGCCTTGTGTTTGATCATAAACTGTAGTTTGTTGCTCAATCGAGGCGGCGGTATCTACGGGTTGTAATAAGAAGCCACCCACCTGAACGATTCTTAGGTTGACCCCAAATATCTTTTCTTTTCCTTTTTGGGTAACTCGCTCATTTTCGTAGCCCATGGTTGCAGATACCGCATAATTTCCATTGAATCGGCTATCTCTTTCCACCCCATCAAATGCGGTAAACTTAGCTTCGTACAGAGATCCGCTGACAAGGGTGTAGAACTTATCTGAAAGGTACTTCTGTGCCATGACCTCTATCCCGTAATTTCTTCCGCTTCCCGTATTGACCAAAGAATCTGTTACATAGCCTTCAATCAAATTGATGAGGGAAATATGACGATTGACGTCAGGAACAACTGGTACATTGAATAGCTGCTGGTAATAAGGCTCTACTTTGAATAACCAATCCTCATTTGGACGGAATTGATAGTTTAATACGATATGATGAGCCCTGGTGAAATCTAGGTCTCTGTTGGGGAAGCTCCCTTCAGCAGTAGTATTCAGGCGTGTATAGTAAATCTGAGGGAATTGCTGCTGGCTATGTAGGCCATAAGCAAGGCTCAGACCATGCTTTTCATTCGGAGAAAAATGTAGGTTAAGTCTGGGTTCAAGCGCGAAGGCTCCATTTAGCGTTAGGTATTGCCCATGCAAACCTGCATTTAGCTGAAACTGAACTGTGGGACGATACTGGAAGCTGACAAAGGGTTCTATCAAAGAAGTACTTCCTTCATTCTCCACCCTAGTAACAGGATTGCCTGTGAATCCAGCATCAAAAGTACTCTGGATGCGGTTAAATTGTTGAGTGAAGAAAAGTCCCGTTTTCAAATATGCTTTATTGGAAATCTGGTGAGAAAGGGTTGAGTTGAAACTCAAATAAGATTGCGTCAATTCATCTCTTTCTACCTCTATGGGTTCTTGGTCAAAATCAGTGATCAATTTTCCAGAGCGCGAACTGCTAATGCCGGAAAGGACCAAAACAGATCTTAGGTTTGATCGAGTTCCAAGGCTGATTTGGTGGGTAGCTCCTACCGCCCCGACACGTGAGGAAAAATCAATGTCAAATCGATCCTTCCCTGTCTCAATAGCAGAATCTGATCTCGCTCCTGTAAACACATTGGTACTCAATCCACCCACACCAAATAGTGTGAAGGTGCCGGCCTTCTCTGTTGGGAAGTTGAGGTTAAAGGAGAAATCTTGGAAGCGAATATCCTCTCCTCCAAAGGTTACCCCCATCGTGGCTAATAGGCCCGTGAATGAATATCGGTAGTTGGCCAAGTAGGACGCCTTGCTATTTTTGGAGAAAGGGCCTTCTGCAGCAAGATCTACCCCAATTAAACCAGCTTGTAGGGTATATTCTCTATTTTGGTTATTTCCTGCACGTAGTCTCATGTCGAAGACACCTGAAAGTGCGTTTCCATATTCCGCCTCAAAAGCGCCTTTTGTAAATATGGAGTTGTCCATGAGCTGGGTACTGAGGATGTTTTGACCCCCACCACTTAGGCTGATTCGGTCGGAAAAAGTTCCAGCATTAGGAAGGTGATTGGGATTGGCTACTTCTACCCCTTCAAGGCGCCATTTTACCCCATTGGGACTATTGCCCCTGATCACAAGGTTGTTGGATTGATTGTCTGTGTTGACAACACCGGGTAAGGAGACGGTTACACGAGCAGGATCTAAGAAGCTGGCTGCAAACCTCTTAGTATCCTCAACCTTGAGCAGGTGGACGCTAGGACGGATGAATTCTCGTTCATTTCGTTGGGTAATATTCACCGTTTCTCCTTCAAATACCGTTGTCTCCAAGGCAAAATCTACAATCGCTTCTTTTCCCGAACTGATTTGGTAGTCGGAGATCACAAATTCGATGAAGCCTTTCTTTTTGGCCTTAATCGTGTACCTACCTGGACTTAGGTCAGTAAGTTCATAGGTTCCATCGGCTTTGGTAGTAGCTTTTGTGAATGCCTCATTACTTTTATGTGGCCTCACTGCGATTTCCGCCCCCTCAATGGGTTGAAGGCTACTAGACGTGTACACCATTCCTCTCAGTTTTTGTAGAGGAGATTGTGCAAATCCAGCTGCTCCCATGAGGAGGATCATGAGCATGGTCAGTCCTGTAATGCCAATTATTTTTCTCATAAATATTTATGCCCTGAAAATAGATGAACAAACAAACAATAAGTAGCCTGCTTAGAAAGGGAAATTGTGAAATTTTCTTTCGAAGCAGGCCAGGCTTAGACAAGAATAGAAATAATTTCTTGAAAAGCGGATGATATTGATGAGTAAAAGGGATGACTCTCCCTCATCCTGATTGTCCTAGATAGCCTGATGATTAAATGGCTGTATGACCATTTCGGAGACCACACCTGAACTTGGCTGCTGACAAAGGAACCAAACTGCTCTGGCTGCCTCTTTGGCTGTGATAAATTTATCCCGCTGAACCCTTAGGTCGATTTCATCCCAGAAGGGGCTGTCCACCCCACCAAGGTAAAGGTTGGTGATTCTGATTTGTGTCCTTCTCAATTCCTCACGAATCGACTTTAACATTCCGTTTAGGCCATATTTTGAGGCAGCATAGGCAGAGGCTCCCGCCATAGGGGTTTTTCCTAGGACACCAGGGATATTGATTACAAATCCCTTTTTGGCTGCCTTCATGGCTGGGATAAAGTGCTTGAATAACAGAAAGGGACCAGTTAGGTTTGCATTGAGGGTAGCTTGAAAATCCTGTAAACTTAGGTTTTCAAGGGGTTTAATAATGCCAATTCCTGCTGCGTTGATGAGAATGTCTATTTGAGGAACCAGTTGATGAACGGCCTGAGCTGTTTGTTCGACTGTTTTGGGACGATCAAAGTCCATTTCGAACATGCGTTCAGCTGGCACGTCAAGTGCTTGACCAACTTCTTGTAATTTGAGTCTGTTTCTCGCTGCTAGATATAAAACCGCACCCGATTGATGAAGGAGCTTAGCCGTTTCTTCCCCAATGCCTCCGCTAGCACCTACAACAAGGATATGTTTGCCTTTGATTACTTCCATGAAAGATTGATGTTTCTTTTTGGAACTAATCCATACTGAGCTTGTTCAAATGGCTTATACTTTTTCTTCTAAAATTTAGGTTTCAAAGTAAATTTCCCTGAAATCGGGTCATGATCAGAGAAGCCTCGGTGGTGGACTTCAAAATCTCTCACTTCGATTTTATCTGAAACAAGGAAAAAATCTAGTGGAATCTTCAATAATCCCAGCTGTTTTGGCCAAGTAGGAAGGTAGCCAAACCCTTTGCGGGCATCTCTTAAGCCAGACGATTTGATGAAAGACCTAAAAGCTGGATGGAAAGGGGTATTATTCAAGTCGCCAGCGACGATGACAGGAAGGTCCTGATTCTGGATATACACAGACATAGAATCCATCAAAAGGTTCCTAAGGTGAATGTCATGCGTATCGGGAGGAGATGGGGGATGACAAGCAATGACATGAACGTCTCCTAAAGGATGATGAACATTTGCTGTGATGGAGGGGACATCCATCGGTCCAAACCAACGGGCAGCCGGTTCCTCAAGTGGATATTTGCTGGCCAGCATGCCTCCAAAAAAATCACTTCTGGCAATTACCCTTCTATGCGGATATTGTTTCCAAACAATGGCCATCGAATCATACCAACTGGGTGTAAATTCGAGTAACACAAGGATATCTGGATCTTGTTCGAGAATAAAGTTGCGTTCTGTTTTGTAGGCTTCATTGGTGAATTTGACATTGTGTGAGAGGATAGAAATGGAAGGGGTAACTTTATCCGGAATGTTGGCTGGAACATAATAGGGAACAAGAGGGAGGCTATTGAGGAAAAGCAAAGCCAGTGCTAAGATCATCCAAATCCATTTCCTAACCAAGGTGAAAAAAAGCAGAAAAGGAATCGTAAAAAGAAAAAGGTGAAACTTAAAGTGGCTAAAGAGGCCAAGCCAGTAAGGTTGGTCTCCCATGGAGGAAAGGAGACTACAAATGATGAGAAGAATGAATGATATTCGAGAGAAAGTAAGTAGCAGTTTTTTTAAGGCTGCAAGTATTTTCATAGGGGTAAACTAGGGAATTTGAGCTAGAATTTTTAGTCAATTGAGGCCCAAAAATAAGGGATTAATCCTTAGATTGATCATTGCTCTGGCAAATACCGGAGTATGTATCCATTTATTCTTTGCTCATGAAAAGCCTTGACAGAAGAGATTTTCTCAAGAAAACATCCCTGACTGGTGCTGCTTTGGCAGTTAGTCCGCTATCCTCTCTAGAAGCGTCCCTCCCCATTCCTGAAGCACCACAGGGAGAATATTTAGGTGGTTTTGCCGCTCCGCCTCACCAGAAAATAAGGTTAGCCTTCATTGGATTAGGCTTCCGAGGAGGGGATCATTTGTCTTTTGCAGCTGGGCTGGAGGGAACGGAGATTGTAGCTGTCAGTGATTTATATAAGGATAATGTAGAGAAGTGGAAAAGCAAGGCCGAAGAGATTGGTGCTGGGCAGAGGCATAAAAATGTGAAAATCTATCACGGTGGTGAGGAGAAGTGGAGGCTGATGTTGGAGGAAGTGAAACCAGATGCAGTATTTATCGCCACCAACTGGGAGAATCATGCACCCATGGTCATAGCCTCCATAAAGGCTGGGGCACATGCCTTTGTCGAGGTGCCCATGGCAACAACGCTCAGTGATTTATGGGAAATCGTAGACACGGCGGAGAAATATCAGAAACATGCCATGATGATGGAAAATGTCAATTACAACCGACAGGAATTGATGTTTTTAAACATGTGCCGTCAGAAGGTCTTGGGAGAATTGCTCCATGCGGAGGCGGCATACATCCACGAACTTAGGTGGCAGATGGAGCATGAAGAAAGGGGAACTGGGTTTTGGCGAACCCATCATTATGCAAAGAGGAATGGCAATCTGTATCCAACCCATGGTCTAGGGCCCGTCGCTCAGTATATGAACATTGCGCGTACAGATGACATGTTTCATAGTATTGTTTCCTTCTCCACCCCTGCATTAGGAAGGGCCTCTTTTGCAGAGGCTAATTATCCGGAGGAGCACAAATGGAATACCTTGGATTTTAAGGGGGGAGATTTGAACACCTCCATCATCAAAACTCAATTGGGAAGGACAATTATGGTTCAATGGGATGAAACCAGTCCTAGACCTTATTCTAGGTTGAACCTGGTTCAGGGTACCAAAGGCACCTTGGCAGGTTTTCCAACTCGTGTGGCGCTTGAGGGTGGGGTAGAAGGCATAACCAAGAGTCATCATCGATGGGTTCAGGGAGATGATTTAGCAAAAGTCTATCAGAAATATGACCATCCCTTGTACAAAAGACTCAATGAGGAAGCCAAAGGAAGCGGGCATGGAGGGATGGATGGCATCATGATGTACCGCATCATTGAGTGTCTGAGGAATGGCTGGCCACTGGATCAAAATGTGTATGAAGGAGCCCTTTGGTCTGCGGTTTCCCCTTTAAGTGAAAGATCTGTCATGAGTGGGGGAGCTCCACAACCCTTTCCGGATTTTACCAGAGGAAATTGGAAGACAACCAAACCATTAGACATCATCACCTAAACAGTCTCTAAGAGAAGGTATGGGCGAAAATAGGAAAGGAAGTCAAAGTTGACTTTTCGAAAATAGGGTTGTCTTTGGGTAAAGACATTCACATTCAGAGACTTATTATCCATTCTTTTTGATCGTCTAAAATTGCTAATCCCTTTGGATTTTTCTCTAATCCAAGCACCTTATGGGTATCTTGATTGTCATTCATCAAAAGATATATCATGAAACCATACACACTGACTTTCATCTTATTAGGCCTCATTTTTCAGCTTCATGCCCAAAGATCTGGAAAATTTAGAGGCTTCTCCTTCGATCAATTTCAAAATCAGCCAGAGCTATCCTTTGTAGGGAATGCTTACGCTCCTGGTCCGCAGGCACAATTGGTGGATGACATCAATTGGCAAAAAGGTGCCCTTTGGTACAGTGAGCGCATGCTTCCTGTGGAAGATGAGTTTACTACCGAATTTGAGTTCAGAATCTCTAAACCTTGCAAATGCAAAGGCGGAGCTGATGGAGTAGTATTGGTTATGCATACCAACGAAAATCCTGTTCAGTTGGGAGAAGACGGTGAAGGGATAGGCTATGCCGGAATATCCAATAGCCTCGCCATTGAATTTGATGCCTTTGACAACAATGAAGGCTCAGACCATCATGTCAGCATCCAGACCCGTCGGAACATGCCCAATTCTCACAAAAACGATGCATCTATCGCCATGAATCACGCCCTTCCTTCCCTCAAATCGGGAGAGGTGCACAAGGTAAGAATTGCCTACAAGCGCGGGAGAATGAAGGTGATGATGGATGACATGAATACCCCTGTCTTAGATGCCTACCTGAAAATTGATCAAATTATTAGCCTCAAAAGAGGACAAGCCTGGATGGGTTTAACAGCCTCTACAGGAGGTGGAAAAGCCCGACACGAAATTTTAAGCTGGTCTTTTGAAGGAAAAGGATGGAAGAATCCACCTAGAAACCCTCAACCTCCCATCGCAAGTGCTACTCCAAGGCCCCGTCCTGTCGTTCGCCCCGAACCTCGTCCTGAGCCAGAACCTGTACCTACTAGAGCAGATGAAGATGAGCCGATTTTACCCCCTTCTCAAACTATGACCGAGTTGGAAGGAAGACCCGTTACTCCTCCTACTAGAATCATTGAAGTTGCTTCCAAAGACTTAACCATTAGCCTATGGGATCACAATAAGAAAGATGGCGATATTGTCTCCATGAACCTGAATGGCACCTGGGTGATCAATTCCGTAAAACTGAAGTATAGAAAGCAGGATTTTTATGTTCGCCTCAGTGAAGAGGATAATCAATTGATTCTCTACGCGCATAACCTTGGTAAAATTCCCCCTAATACTGCCTCTATCGCTATCAATGACGGGATTAAGAGATCTGTATTCGTTCTCACTTCTAATATGGGAGCAAGTAGTTCTGTGGCGGTTCGATACCGACCTAGAGAAGAAGATAATTAGTCCCTTTACAGGAGATATTTGAAGATACATTTATCAAAAAAGAGGCAGACCTAGTTTGTCTCTTTTTGTGTTTTTGGGTGCATATAGGAGGCTGGCTTCTTTTACTTTTTGATCCAAAAATTAGAACTTGGCAAAAATTGTTTCGCCTCTATGCTTAGATTTTCTGCTTTGTTGTGTGTGTTAGGCATGCTAGTTTCAGCCTGTGAAAGCACCCCCAAAGATCCTTCCTCCCTTAAGATCAATCAAATTCAGCTTATAGGAAGCCACAATTCCTACAAAAAGCCTATTGAGGAGCCTTTGCTGGACATGATTGCCATGCAGGATTCTACGCTTGCCTATTCGCTGGATTATCGTCATGCTCCCCTAAAGGATCAGTTGGATTTGCGCTTGCGTCAATTGGAGTTGGATGTATTTCATGATCCTGAAGGAGGAAGATATACCGATCCGTTGGGAAACCTACTGCTCAAGAGTAAAGGCATCAAGCCTCTTTTATACAATCGAAATGATGAGCTCTCTGCCAAAGGAATGAAGGTTTTTCACATTCAGGACATTGATTTTCGAAGCCATTGTTTGATTTTTCAGGATTGTTTGGAAAACATATTGGACTGGTCGAAGGAGAATAGAGGCCATCTTCCCGTCGTCATCACCCTTAACCTAAAAGAAAGTGGCATTTCCAGAGCTGGATTCAACTTTACCCAACCTTTAGCATTTGGGGCAGCGGCCATGGATTCACTTGATCAGGAGATTTTGGAAGTATTTGGGAAAGAGCGCTTAATTGTCCCAGATGATATTAGAGGAACATACCAGACCCTAGAAGAGGCAGTATTAGCCCAAAACTGGCCCAATCTCGACAAGGCTAGGAACAAATTCCTGTTTGTGCTAGATGCTGCTCCTGAAGGCCGTCAAATTTCAACTTATTTGGAGGGACACCCTTCCCTAACAGGTCGTTTGCTCTTTGTCAATTCTCGTCCTGGAAAGCCTCATTCAGCCTTCATGATCATGAATAATCCTACAAAAGATCAGGCTGCGATCCAACAAAATGTTCGGAAGGGGTACTTGGTGAGGACCAGAGCTGATGCAGGAACCAAAGAAGCTAGAGTAGGAGACTTTAGCCGATATCGAGCTGCCCGATCGAGCGGGGCACAGTTTATCAGTACAGACTATTACATTCCAGACCCAAGATTCCCTTCTAACTATCGGATAGAGGCTCCAGAGGGAGGTGCTTGGTGCAATCCTCTCTTTGAAATCGAATCCTGCGATGGATTTGAATTTGAGTAGCCTAGAATTTGCGGTTTAAGCCGATTGTAAGCCTTCCAAATGTAAACCTACTCCTGTTTTGGACGAAGGGACCTTGTGAAAGTGCTACCTCAACATCAGATTCTAATTGATATACATAGGACAGCTGAGATTGGCCAGGTAACAGGCGTGAAAGACCTTCCGCTTGTACATCAATGGCCCATTTTTCTCCAACAGGAATTTCAGCTCCTACACCTAAACTAAAGGAAATTTGGTTTGATTTAAGGCTGGTGCTCAAGTTATTTTGTACCTGATAATCCAGTTGGTATTCAGCAGGAGAAAAGGAGAAGCTCGTTCCACTCACATAGTCGCTATTATTGACCAAATAAGGATTGGAGGAAAAGTAATCTAGGTTGCTCCTTGCTCTCAACCTTGAGCTTTTGTTGGCCTCAGGCAATGAGGTAATGTCTAGGTTGAAAATTTGTAGGTAATCATACCGACCATTTACAGCAGCAACAGCCCCCTTCACGTAAGGTTGAATGCGGGAAAAGCGTTCCTTAAAAGGTTTCCATCTGGCCCCTACCTCCAACCAGTAATTGGTGCCTATGACCATGATGGCAGAATTGCCGCCATCTGGTAAGGCCCTAGACAAAGCAGCTCCTGAAGGAAGATATCCTTCATAATAGAACGCATCGTCCGTTCCTAGACTAGCTTCCACTTCCAGTTGTCGATTGAGTGTCCTAATGACAGTTGCCCTGATACTAGGGTGCCATCTATACACCAGCGGATTGTTGTTAATTGAGACTGGTGATATACCTACATATGGCTGGATCAGGCCTGAAATATACATACCTGCTCTCCATTTTTTCTCTTGCGCCTTCAAAGAAGCATCCGGAAAAGGAATAGGAGAAATTTCATTTGAATGGTGGACAATTGAACCTTCATCTAGCACGATTTCCATTCCATTGAGGGCGAGCAAATCAAGTCCTGTTCTCCCATCCTTTTGATGAGGAAGAGCAAGTGATTGAGAACCTAGGTGTTTACTACTTGGTTCTTGGGCCGTTTGCTCGCCTGCGCTGTTGGAAGGAATCTGCGCAAGTTCCTCAACTGATTTCAGCTGTTTTGCCTGCTGAGTTTGATTCGCTTCCACCCCTTGAATGTTGTCTCCCTTTGAAGAAAAAGTGTGTTTGTTTGTTGTAAAGGGAGATGCAGAATGGGTTGAGGGCAATCTGTCTGATGATTGTCCGGCCGCTTCTGCTGTGTTCTCAGCTGAATTAGCTGTAGGGGGAATAAAAGAAGATGCTTGTTTGGGTTGTTCTGTATGGGTAACGCTTTGTGTTGTTGCTGACTCTAATGAATGCGGTGTTGATGTACCTGACGTATGATTAGGTTGATGTTGAATGGTGGAAGAAGGAGAAGTTTCTTGTTGAACAGTGTTGGCCATTGAACCTGCTCTCAAATCTTGCTGTTGGGATTGAAGGGAGTACCAAGCAAACCCTAAGACCAGGCAGGTGACAAAACCAGCTGCAAAGCCCAAGAGGAGAACCCACTTACCTCGTTTTTTTGATTCTTTACCAGATGCTACTGCATCTTCCAGCAGCATCTTTTCCATTTTACCCCAATTTGCCTGAGGGGAAAAGGGGCGTGCTTCTCTCACCTTATTCCGGATGAGTTGATCCCTTTTATCCATGATTTACCCTCCTTTCACGCTGAAAATTTGAACCCAATTTTTTTCTTAAAATTTTTCTAGCCTCTGTCAAATATGCCCTTGATGTAGATGCCCCAAAGCCCATTTGAGCGGCGATCTCCTTATGTGGATAGCCTTCTACTACATATAAGTTAAATACCGTACGCAGGGGATCTGGAAGTTCTCTAATCTTCTCCAGTATATACTCTGCCTGAAGATTACTGATCGCTTCGTCATCTATGCTTTTTCCTTCTGCCTCTGAAATGGGAAGATCGCCTTGAAATTTTTTTTGCTTTCTGAGATGGTCCAAACAAACATTGACCATGATTCTCCTGATCCAACCCTCTAACGAACCCTTGCTTTTAAATGACTTAATACTTTTAAAAACTTTGATAAACCCCTCATGTACAAGATCACTTGCCGTATCAGCATCTTTTGCATACCGATAACACACGAATGTCATCGTTTCAAAATACTTTTCGTACAAATGCCGCTGACTCTGCCTATCTTCTTTCTGGCAGCCTTCGACGAGATGCTCATCTGTCATGCGGATGATTTTGGGGTCCATCAAACGGGCTTTTCCTGTCAGACGCAATAGCGCATTAAAGTGCTGTAGAAATTACCTTATTTTTTTCTTTTTCTCAGAATAGACTGAGAATGAGCATGCAAGAATAAAGGCAGTCCTCTCCTTGCTCTACACTTTAGTATACATTCCAATTACCGTACGCATTCATGTTGACTCGGACATGTATGTCCGTCGTTCTTTTTTTTATTCGTATGAAAATGGAATCCGAGTGGATCGGGAAGAATCGGGAATTCTAAATGTACAGTTGAATGTAATTTCCTCATTAGTCGAAAAATATCGTTCTTTAAAGAATCATTTTTCTGAGATATTACGTAATCAAGTACAAGTATCCCCAAATACTTCTTGCCCATACACTCAAAACACACAACAACTTATGTTTTGTTCATATCCTAACTATCGCCTATTGAAACTCCCCTCTTCACTAATTGTGATGGGAGCTCTTGTGATGTGGCTGGTTTTTGCCACACATCAACTAAAGGCTCAGGATACTTTAAATGTATTCTTTGCCACCAACTCAACTGATGTTCAAAGCGAACAACAAGACAGATTATTTACCTGGTTAAATGAAATGGCCTTTCAAAAAGAAGACTCATTCGCCCTTCTTGGCTATACAGATGACCGTGGTACCATTGAATACAACAAAAAGCTGTCCTACGAAAGAGCCATGTCCGTTCGCGGGTTATTGGTTAAGAGTGGAGTAGGAGAAGATGCGATCACGCGCGTAGAGGGAGTCGGAAATGCTGTTCCATTAGCTTCCAACGAAACGGAAATGGGAAGAAGTCAGAACCGAAGAGTAGCGATCCTTCACTTCACCTATGAAATGAAAATGGCTATCCGTGCTCAACAAAGCCGGGGAGATCAACTGGCCAAAGAGGATAGTTTAGCAGAAATAGAAGTGGAAGACCTAGGCAAAGTAGCAGAGGTAGATTGTTCACAAGAAAGCAAGGTCATTGAGGCCGAAAATGGAGTAGAAGTTGTCCTAGGCCCTTGTTGTCTAGATAAAATTGGAGATGACATTTCTGTTCAGGTACAATCCATTTACACACGAAAAGAATTTCTTCTGAACGAGGTGGTTACCATGGATATCGACGGAGACTGTTTGGAAACAGACGGGATGGTGATAGTCAAGGTTGTCGATGGAAAAGGTAAGCCTCTTAAGCTTCAGGACTCCTGTATGAAATTGAGAATGCCTGTGAATGAACAGGATGCTGAAAAAAGGATTTACTATGCGATTTTTGGTAAGGATAGCACGGGCTTTGCATGGCAGTCTACTTACAAAACGCCAGCATTCGATTCCACTTCTCAAGCCTCCTACTATGAAATAGACCTAGACGATTCGCGAGGAGTTGCCATTCAGAAGATGGTTCCCAATAGCCGCAAGCATCGTCATGATCCCAAGATATGGGTAGACATCAAACCATACACCAAGGAAAATGCACGTGTGTTTCTTTCTACAGAGGATGTCGTCTTGGCTGGATTCTGGAATGAGAAAAATGCTTGTTATTTCCGTAGAGGCTGTGTAGATGAGCATTTTGCCTACCTCACCGTAGTGGCGACTAATAAAGATGGGCACCGTGTAGTGGCTCACCAACCCCTGAGGAAAACCACGTTCAAGGGAAACAAGGATAAAGGTAAGTATGTCATTCGTAAGGAGGACTTTGTCAAAATTACCTCCTCTCGTGCCATGTCTAGGGTGATCAAGTTTTAAGAAAAATAACGTACAGATACAAGGCGCCATTCTTTTAGGATGGCGTTTTTATGTTTTGTAGCCAAAGGAAAAACCCTATTAAGCTTAAACTCGTAATTCCCACAAATATATTTGTATCCTAGGCCTAGTGGCTTATTTTTGTCCTCCCACAAAATTATAATTTCATCCTATGACACCGGATCAATTAAGAGGCCTTCAAAAACGCTCGGTGGCGTTGAAGGACTATCTTTGACATAGATAGAAAACTTGCAGAGATAGAAGATAAAGAGGCGATTACACGCCAACCCGACTTTTGGGAGCATCCTGAGGAAGCCCAGAAAGTCATGAAAGAGATCTCCAACCTAAAAGTATGGACCGACGCCTACAACAAGATCGAAGATCAATTAGGCGAACTGGAAGTTCTCTTTGAATTTTTCAAAGAAGGAGAAGGGACAGAAGAAGAGGTAAACGCTTCCCATGATGCCTCCTTACAGGCCATTGAAGACCTGGAGTTTCAGCAAATGCTGGACAAAGAAGAGGATCGACTGAGCTGTATTCTTGAGATTAACTCAGGTGCAGGTGGGACTGAATCTCAGGACTGGGTAAGCATGATGCGGAGGATGTACCTCATGTACGCCGAAAAAAACGGCTATAAAGCTACCATCATCAATGAGGTACATGGCGAAACTGCCGGCTATAAAAATGTCGAGATGGAAATTGACGGTTCCTTCGCCTACGGATATCTGAAAGGCGAAAAGGGCGTTCATAGAATGGTCCGTATTTCTCCATTCAATGCCCAAGGGAAGCGGCAAACTACCTTTGCTTCTGTAGATGTAAGACCCTTAGTAGATGATACGATCGATGTCGAGATCAACATGGCAGAAGTGGAAGTGGCTACTACCCATTCATCTGGTAAAGGGGGACAGAATGTAAACAAGGTAGAAACGGCCGTGCGTGTGAAGCATATTCCGACTGGAATTACCATTTTCTCACAGACAGAAAGATCTCAGCTTAGAAACAAAGAAAAAGCCTTTCAATTGCTCAAATCCAAACTGTATGATTTGGAACTAGAGAAAAGAAGAGCTGCTATTGCAGAGTCTGAGGCGGACAAACAAGCCATTGAGTGGGGCTCTCAAATTCGCAATTATGTATTCCATCCCTACAAACAAATCAAGGACCTTCGGACTGAGTTAAAGACGGGAAATGTCCAAGATTTTATGGATGGTGGACTAAGTGAATTTATCAAAGCCTATTTGATGAGGTTTGGTGGTAAAAAGTCCTAAGTGCCATCCTAAAAGAGCTTAGCCTGTGTGAAAAAATCTTTTCACACAGGCTTTTTTTATACCCGCTTTCTAAGTTGAAGAAGGGAGAATATATGGACAAACACCGCAGTAGGCATCAAAAAGCCAGCTACATAGACAAAGGGGAAGCTTCCAAATTCAGGACTCATGGGACTGCTACTTTCCCCCCATATGGCAGGGAAAAAAACAATTGTCATGAAAGTAGCTACCACCGTTCCAAGGATAAACAAGCCTAAGTAGTTCCAGATCAGTAAGGATCTTTGTCCAAGCCATTTGAACTGAAAGACTGCCAAGCCCATCAAAACAGCAGATATCCCTACAAAAACATCAAAATTGAAGCCCTCAAAGGTAACGTGGTAGGGTACCACACCAATTTTCCAACTTCTCCAGAGTAAGAGTTCCACCAGTATCCTAAAACTCTGAAAGTAGATAGGCCAAGATAAAGGAATGGCCTCAAGCATCTTGCTTTCTCGGTTTCGATAAAGAACCACTCCAGTAAATACAAACATGGGGATAATGAGAAAAAGAGCTACCCTCGGTGGTAAACTAAAGTCTTGTAGGAAGCCCGAGAACCCCAAAATAGCCGCGTAAATCAACCAAAGGCTTATGCCTAATGCTACACTTAGAGTCCTTCGATTGGTAAGCGAATTTGAAGTTCCCATCTTCTGTTGCCCGCTAGCGAAGGCCCATATCAGCAAGACAGCAACGACAAGGGTCAGGGCAATGTATCCGATTTCTATCATAATGGTTGGTGATCATATGGTTGTTATTAGATACAATAAAGGAGATAAGTAGTTGTATATGCAACTTTTGTAGGATGATATTCATCATACTGGAATAAAGCATTAGTTGTACTCCTAGATTTAGCTTACCTTTTTGCAGCCTGCGAGGACCATACTTCCGTCTTCCATGCTTCGGATTCGGTAGGATTCGTCGATTAGGGCATGATGAAAGAGGCCTTCATCAATGGGATAGACTTCCCAGGCTACCTCTTTTCCCCATTTCATCCAGTATTTCTTCTTCTCCTGTTTTAGTTCAATGGCAAAGGAACCTGACTCATATCTACCCAAATAGGGTTGGACATCAATTTTTTTACTTCTTGGTTTGGTGGGCATTTTCAGCTTGCCTCCAAATATGTAGGTGGTAATGGCATCACTTAGCTTCATGACTTCCTGGAATCCATTGTTGCTCAGGATAAAGAGGCTGATATTTTCGTTGGGGTAGTGTTCTGCATGTGATCTATACCCCCAGTGATAGCCACCATGTCCATAGGTAATGCGACCGTGTCGAACTAGAATATGCCACCCATAGCCATAACTGATTTCCTTGTTGGGACTGCTAAACATATAGGGCTTAAACATGGAGGCCTGCCATTCCTTGTTCAATAGCTGATTCTCCTGAAGCGCAATCATCCATGTATTCAAATCCCCAATATTCGAAATGATGCCTCCTTGGGGATAAAAGTTACTCGCATCAGTGAAGGGAGCCCTTACATAGGTTTTGTTCTGAAGCTCATAGGGTTGTGCACGATTGGGAATGATCGCCTTTGGATCATCAATAGAGGATTGGCCCATTCCCAGTTTCTGGAAAATTCTGTCATGTAGGAAATCTCCAAAGGACTGACCTGAAACTTCTTCGATAACTATTCCCAACAGATAATACCCCGGATTGCAGTAGGCATAGGATGTACCTGGCTCAAACATAGGGGGAAAGGACAGAAAAGTGGGTACCCAGATGTCTCGGGAAAGGGGAGTTGCAAATAGGTGGGCCAGATTTTCACCCGGTTCAAGTTTGTAATCTGGCAGACCGGAGGTATGGGACATCAAATGATGCAGCGTAATCCTCCCATCAACTCTTATGTGGGAAGGGAGGTACTTATTAGCTGCAGCCTGAATATTCAGCTTTTGTTCTTGCTGAAGGAGGAGAATAGCCATACAGGTGAATGCCTTGGAAAGTGAGGCGACAGGGAAGCGAGTAAGCTTGTCCACGGGAACCTCAAAAGATCGATCTGCCAGTCCGTTGGCAAATTCCACCAAAGGTTTGCCTGATTCAGATAGAATCAAGCTTCCGCTAAATGGAAAAGTGGAAGCATATTTTTCGAGATACTGCTCTACTTTCTTTACCTGGGCAACTGTAATCATCTTTTCTTTCTCCTCTTCTCCGATAAAATAGCCAAATTATGCGATTGAAGGCTATAATGAAGTTAAATTCAAGAATGACACTATGTTAGATTGTTCATTTACCTAACAAAAACCACTTGCTGTACTTTAATGGGTGGGACATCTTTCCTGTATTAGCAATTTTATACGTATGCAATATCGCCAATTAGGCAATTCGGATTTGGAAGTAAGCGTGATTGGCTTGGGATGCATGTCCTTAGGGCTAGACCACCAGCAAAATGCGAGGATATTGCATTGTGCCATGGACCATGGAATCAACTTTTTCGATACCGCTGACCTATATGATGGGGGAGAAAATGAAATATCCTTGGGAAAAGCTTTTGAGGGTCGAAGAGACAAAGTTATCATTGCCACCAAGGTTGGCAACCAAAGAATCACGGGGCAAGTAGGATGGGAATGGAATCCCTCAAAAGCCTACATAAAGGAGTCGGTTCACCATTCTCTCAAAAGGCTAAAAACCGACTACATAGACCTCTATCAATTGCACGGGGGAACCTTACAAGACCCTATTTCCGAAACCATTGAGGCTTTTGAAGAACTCAAACAAGAAGGACACATTAGACATTACGGTATCTCTTCCATTCGCCCTAATACCATTCGCGAATGGGGAAACAGATCCAAAATGGTCTCTGTGATGACCCAGTACTCCTTACTGGACAGAAGACCTGAAGAATTTACCCTTGGTTATCTCCATGAACGAGGAATTGGAGTCATCGTTAGAGGAGGCGTGGCCAAAGGTTTTCTCATTGGGAAGGAACCCATGGAAATGCTAGGCCATTCTGAAGAGGAAGTAACGGCTATTCAACAACGCATCGCGGAATGGTCTTCATCTGAACTCAGTCCGGCTGTTATCGCGCTTGCCTTTGTCAAAGCACATGAAGCTGTTTCAACCATTGCTGCTGGAGCCAGTTCGGAAGCTCAAGTCATAGAAAATGCTAAGGCTGGGGACTTTGACCCGCATGTTTGGGAACATTTTGAGGAATTGCTTCAGTTAACCAGGGCTGAAAAATACGTTTCTCATCGATGAAGTCCTTCGACGGGTTTGTCAAGGACGATTAGAAAGCTTTTGCTCTTTTATCTTAACTTTTTCAATTTGCCGGCGTTTCTACAGTTTTAATCAAAACTACCCACTGACACGTGAGCTCCATATCAGATAACCTTTCGTCCATTCAGCAAAGAATTCAACTTGCCGCAGAAAAAGCCGATAGAGATCCTGCAGACATTACCTTGATTGCAGTATCCAAAACCAAGCCTATGAGCCTGATTCATGATGCTTTTGAAGCTGGACAGCTTGATTTCGGTGAAAATAAGGTTCAAGAGGTTCGGGAAAAGCAGCCTGAACTACCTGATGCACAATGGCATGTCATAGGCACCCTACAACGGAATAAGGTGAAATACATTGCTGGCTGGGTCCATTTGATTCATTCTGTAGACACGGCTAGGCTATTAGCCGAAATCTCCAAACAGGCTGTAAAAAACGAACGGATCATCGATTGCCTGCTTCAAATGAATATCTCAGGTGAAGAGAATAAACACGGTTTGGAGGAAGCTGATGTATCGGACATCCTTACTTCCCTTGATCAATATCCTAACGTTCGGATTAAAGGACTCATGGGAATGGCTGAGTTTACGGACGATGAAACGATTCTGAGGAGTCAATTTGGAAGTCTCAGAACCGCCAAAGAGAAATTCGCTTCCATCTCTCACGATAGAATCGAACTGAATGAGCTATCCATGGGAATGTCGGGGGATTTTGAAATTGCCATCGAAGAAGGAAGCACGATGATTAGGGTAGGCAGTGCAATTTTTGGTTCGAGGAATTATGGATAGAAAATCGCTTGGCCTTCCCCTTATCACCTACAGGGAAGGGCGCTTTTGCATCCATTGTATATCACCTTTCTAGCAGAGACTCCACCTTTTCCCAATGGTACCGCCATACCCAACTGTTTCCACCAGTGGGAATATCATCATGCTTACGGTCTTTTCGTTTGCCTCCCATTTTCTCGTAGTAGCCAATGGCTCCATCGTTTCCCTCTAGTACCCATAAATACAAACCAGAATCAGGTCCTTGTTGAAGGATCCATTTTGCAGCATCCTTCATGAGATAACTACCAATTTGTTTGCCTTGAAAGTCAACGGAAACGTGGATGTTATCGAGTAGGGCACCCCATGCAGGGTCATGATTGAGCACCGTACAGGCAAAACCACACAATTGTCCGTCAGATTCAGCCAACATGACCCTTCTATCTAGGCGGTTTTCAGCCATTCTACTACGCCAAAGGCTTATCCTATCTTCCTCAACAGGTCCTGCCAGAAATTCAGCTGGCCAAATATCCTTGTAATGGATACGCCAGCTTTCAATGTGAAGGTGGGCAATTCGGTCTGCATCGCCTTGTTGAGCCCGTCTGTAGGTTATGTTACTCATGCGTTACTTGCCAACGGAACAATCTTCAGGCTAAAGGAACCTCTACCTCTATAGGACTTGACCATGACGAAGTAGGTTCCTGGCTCTTGGTTGATCAGCTCCAGCACCTCGTTTGATCCTAAGTCTGTAGATCGGCGATCATAGTTGGTAATGGTAGGTTTGCTTCCTTTTTTCAAATAAAGGTCAAAGTCCTCAGAGTCCTCAGAGTCTGGCCCTTCTAACAGAATACGAACATCTTGGGTCAGGTCGAAAGAGAAGACCTTTTCTGCGCCTAAAATGGAAAGTTCTCCTTCAAAGGACTGGATGGTAGCGACTGGGGCGGGGGAGCTCAATAAGGATCCCTCTGTTTCAAGGGCTAGCCTTACAGCTGCGCCAGCGTTTAGTTTTCCATACCCAAACCATTCAGAATGCCCACTTTCATCGTATGTACCTAGCTCATTTCCCAACACGACATCTGGATCTTCGTCGACAATTTTATCAGCTGTTTCTTCCATGATTTGCTTGACCTGGCTGGCCGTAAGCTCAGGGTTCGCTGCGATGATGAGGGCCGCTACGCCAGCCGCCAATGGACAAGCACTGGAAGTTCCCCCAAATTGATCTGTATATCTACTGTTTGGGGTGAAGCCTTGCCCCGTACTTTCGTTGTCTGTCGTAAAGATGGATCTTCCAGGTAAGAAGGCTTGGGAGTCTATGGGATGGAAATTAGAACTGGGAGCCGCAACGGATATTTCCTTTCCCCAATTGCTGTAAGCTGCTTTTTTATTGAGAGAAGTAGATGCGGCCACGGCTACTACATCAGGATGGTCTGCATTGCCATTGAGGATGGGACCTGTGGTACGTTGTAGGCCATAAGCTGGAATGAACCAATCGAAGGCGGAATTATCAGGCGCGTTGATGGGGGCATTGTAGTTTCCAGCTGCAAATAGGATGAGTGCACCCTTTCCTCTTCTCCCACCGCTTTGGGAGATTTCTGAAAACTTGTCATATAGGAGTTGAGAGAGAGGGGCGAAAACTGGGACCGGTCCCCAACTGCAAGAAATAACATCTGCATGTCGCGAGGCAAAGTCAAAAATCTCCCATAATTCCTGATCTTCTGCTGCCAGATTGAAACGAATGGGCATCCATGCACACTCAGGTGCGATACCGACTATCCCTTCTTGGTTTTCTTCTCCTACTGCCACACCTGCACAAGGAGTACCATGGTAGTCTCCCACGCTCGCTTCAGGTTCGGGGTTGTCATCCCCATCATAGAAGTCTTTGGGTTGAACAATCTTTCCTTCTCCACTAAGGTCTGGGTGATTGATATCAAATCCATCATCAATAATGGCCACCACAACATCCCTATTTCCCTTCGTTACCTCCCATGCTTCTAATGCATTGACATCTGCCCCTTCTACCAACTGGATATCTTCCTGCGCACTCAAATGCCACTGTTCTTCATAAAGGACATCCGCAGGAGCCAATTGAGTCTGAAAACGGTTGATCAAATTGGGTTCTGCATAGGTTACCTCTTCATATTCATTCATGAGGTTGCTGCATTTCACAGGATTCATGTTGGTGCTCCCCGTTACTTGAACCAAATAGGTATCTGTTGTTTTAAATTTCTTTTTGAATTTTAGCTTATGAGCTTCGAGGATTTCGTTTTTTCTGGCCAATTCCACCTCTTCCTTGAACTGGATGATGATTTGTTCGGTTAAATAATACCTAGTGGTTTGATCCTGATTGGGATGATAAGCATGATGAGCAATCCCTCTAAACTGTTGGGAACGGATCATATCCATAGCAGAATCTCTCTGGTTGGGATCTACCTGAACCTTATAATACTTCCCGTGGATTTTATTGATGGATTGAACGCCTTGTATCGAACGGACCCTTTCCTGAGTCTCATTGTCTTCGATGATGGTGGTGAAATATCTTTCTTCTTTTTTGAGTTCAATTCGGTGGCCTCCTCGTAGGAAATTTTGATTGCTCATAGGGTGGTTTTCTTGTGTAGGTTCTAAACTACGGATTCAGAACAATAATTACTTTAGAAGTTTGAAATTTTCCGCCGACAATTCCTTGATCTGTTTTATTTTGTTTAGGAATGGGAGGTTTGAATTTTTCTTGAAAAGTTTGTGGCCTTTTCTCGATTTTTTGAAAAAATATCGCTACTTTTGCCTTCCATTTTGAGAGAAAACCAGTAATCATGGCTAAGAAAAGCAAAGCGAATAGAATCCAGGTGATTTTGGAGTGCACCGAGCACAAAGACTCAGGTATGCCTGGTACCTCTCGTTACATAACGACTAAGAACAGAAAAAATACACCATCTCGTATGGAGTTGAAGAAATACAACCCTATTTTGAGAAGGTACACTGTACATAAGGAAATCAAATAATCTGATTTGTCATGGCAAAGAAAACAGTAGCAGGTTACCGCGATAAAAGTAAGTCTAAGACCTTTACCAAGGTTGTTCGTTGCATCAAGAACCCCGAAACAGGTGCTTACACTTATAAAGAAGACATTGTTCCTACCGACATGGTAAAGGACTTCCTAAAGGACAGTAAGTAATTCACCTCACTTACTGTAACCAAAGAAATGAATCCGTCCCTTGGACGGATTTTTTTTGTTCATGCATCATCTTCACCCCCTATTTTCGTTAGGGAGAATAGAAAGTCTCACTGCGATCAAGCAGCCTTTGTGTGAAACTTTCTATCTTTCGAGTGAAATAAAATGACATGAAATATATTCTTCCTCCTGTTTTTCTCCTGATTTCCCTCCTGACCACATGTATTGACCTTCAAGCTGGAACACTTCCCGTTAGTTCACTGGCAGATGCTGGGTCTGGTAGCTTGCGAGAAGCCATTGAACTAGCCAATCCGGGCGATACCATTCTCCTCATGATCAATGGTGATATTCAATTAGATTCACAGTTGGTGATCATCAAGGATGTGTACATCCAAGGAATGGGAGTCAGCCAGAATACCCTGCTTGGGAAAGCTGGTGTGAGGCACTTTTTTGTGGATGACTCTACTTCCTTTGAACTATCCGGTTTTACGTTGAGAAATGGCGATTTCAGTACCTTCATTTCAAATAGTCCCAAAGCAGGTGGAGGATTTTCAGATGGAGGCTCCATCAAGTGCCTAGGGAATATGAAGTTGAATAGGGTATTGTTTGATGGAAATCGTGCGACGATCGGAGGTGCCATTAGCATACTCAATAGCAGTGATTCTATAGGGACTGTGGAAATCTCCAATTGTGCTTTTATCAATAACCTGGCCAGCGCTTCAGATAACAATCCTGTAATGATTGATGAAGCTGGTGGGGCAGTTTATATGGATGTTCGAGAATCACCTGGAGGGTTTTTGAGGGTATCCAATTCTACCTTTTCAGGAAACTCATCAGGGATACTAGGGGGAGGCTTTTGTACGGTGGGAAACATATCTGGAGGAACAGATGTCGAATTCAACCATTGTACTTTTGCTCAAAACACTTCTAGAGTAGGGGGAGGACTCGCCAATATTCGTTTTGCTGCCATTCGCATGTCGAACTGTATCATTGCCGATAATGAGGCCATTGGAGGGGTGGATATCAGTGGCTCTCTTGTCTCAAGGGGCCGAAATATCATCAAAACGCTAGGCAATGAACCTTGGGTGGCGGATCCGACAGACTCCTTGGATGTAGATCCGTTGTTAACGGACCTTGCTTTTTTTGGGGATTTGCCTACCCATGGCTTGGGTTGTTTAAGTCCTGCAGTAGATGCGGGCGATCCTAATGATCCACTACTAGAAGATCAAAAAGGCCAAGCTCGCATTGGGTTGGCTGATTTGGGAGCACACGAACGAAATGCTGAAGCAGACCTTCAAATTGCCAATACCAATGACAATGGCTTTGGTTCGCTGAGGTTGGCCATTGCCCTCGCTTGTGATGGAGATACGCTCTCCTTCGGAAGTGTAACGGGAAGGATTGATTTTCAGTCTACGCTTGTCATTGAACAAGCCATATCCATAGAGGGAAATCCTAGCATGCCTGTACGCTTTGATGGAGGAGATAGTTTGAGATTATTTGACATCACTCCTTCGGGTTCCCTTTCTCTTCAAAACCTGGGTCTTCAACACGGGCATCCAGAATTATTTGGTGGGGGAGCTATCCGCAATCAAGGTAGCCTAGTAGCCAGAGGGTGTACATTTTCCGAGAACAAGGCAACCAGTGGAGGAGCCATTGGAAACTACAGCAGTGGAGGAAGAAGTGCCATTGCCCAATTCAATAACTGTACTTTCAGTGGGAATGAAGCCCTAGACCTTGATGGGGGGGCTATAGATAATCGATTCTTGGGGGATTTGGCAACAGTTCTGCTATTCCATTGTACGGTCGTTCAGAATACGGCAGCGAACAAAGGTGGTGGCATTAAGAGTGTTGGGGGATCAGTAGATGTAACCAATACAATTATTGCTTTGAACCAAGCACAGGCAGGAGAGAATGACTTGGGGGGGGATATCATTGCTTCGAATGGCCATAACCTGATTCAGGACAGTTTGGGGAGCAGCCTCTTTATCCGTGAACCCGGAGATATTTTTGGTGTGAATCCTTTATTGGATCCATTGGGGAATTATGAAGGCCCAACTCTCACACATAGGCTTCAAACAGGAAGTCCGGCGATCGATGCAGGAAATAACGATACCGCCGCAGAATTTGACCAGAGAGGATTTCCCAGAATCTTTAACACGACCACAGACATAGGAGCCTATGAGTTTGATCCTGCTACAGTGATCGACCCATCGCCCTCACAAGAAATCTTGCTATACCCCAATCCAGCAAGCGACCTTATTCGCCTTGACATGAGGGAACAAACCGGAGGTGAATTTTATCTATTGGATAGCCAAGGAAGACTTGTCTTTCAACAAAAGATTGAAGGTAATCAGGCAAGTATAGCCTTAGGTAATCTTCCTAGGGGGCTATATCTCTGGAAATTAGGAACTGCCTCAGGTAAGCTAATACTTCAATAATTGGGGAAAATCTGGCATCATATCATCCTTTTGCTTGGACTGGTGGTTGTGATTTGGGTTTCTGCAAACCTGAATTGGAATCCCAAAAGCTGGAATTCCATCGTTGCATCTGATGGGAAGGGATATTATGCCTACTTGCCTGCAACCTTCATCTATCAGGACTTGAATTTCGGTCATTTTGAAGAGATGGAGCAGGGGAAATACTATACGCCCAACTATTTCTATGATTATCGCCGAGGAGAGAAAGGAAAATACGTCAATAAGTATTTCTGTGGCGTAGCCTTTTTGCAAACCCCTTTCTATTTGTTAGGTCATGTGTGGGCGGGTCTGAGCGGGACGGAAACAGATGGGTATGCTAGACCTTATGTGCAGGCTGTTCATATTGGGACCATATGCTATCTGGTATTGGGAATGATCTTTTTGATGAAACTCTTGGCCTTGTATCAAGTGTCTTCCCTCCATCAAGTATGGGTTGTTTTGGTCTTTACTTTTGCCACCAACCTGAACATGTACGTCGTGGAAGAACCCATGATGTCTCATGTCTTTAATTTTAGTTTAATAACCCTTTTTCTATATGCTTGCAAGCGGTTCTTTCTTTATGAGGAGAGCGGCTCTTTTTTGTGGGCGGCTTGGTTTTTTGGAGTTATTCTCATTCTACGACCTGTGAATGGACTAATCCTTGGTTTTCTTCCCTTTCTTGCCGGCGGAATGGGGCCTTTATGGAAGTCGATTCAACATATCTCCTGGGCAAATTGGTTAGGAGCTGTTGGATTGGTAGGAGGGATGATCAGTGTCCAATTAGGAATCTACTACATACAGACGGGTAATATTTTGGTCTATTCTTATCCAGATGAGGGATTTAACTTCCTCAACCCTCACTTTTGGCAAAGTCTCTGGAGTTATAAAAAGGGGCTTTTTGTGTATACCCCGGTTTTGCTTTTGGCGTACTTCTTGGGGTCTTTTTATTTGTGGGAAGAAAGGCGAGTAGAATGGCTGAGTTGGACGCTATTTTTTGTGTTGCTGATGTACATCTTGTCTTGTTGGAGCAATTGGTACTATGGGGGAAGCTTTGGTTACAGGCCTGTGATCGATTACTATGCTTGTTTTGCTATTCTTTTGGGACTTGGCTTAAAGGGCTTATCTCAGAACTGGCAGAGATGGCTTGTTTTCGTGATGTTGTTTGCCGCTTTGGCAGTCAATCAAATCCAGATGTATCAATATCGACATCAGGTTATACCGTATGAGGGAATGACAAAAGAAATGTATTGGGATAATTTTTTACGGATAGACAGATTGATAGGGAAATAGGTGTGAGATGGGTTCTTTTTGAAAAAGAATTCGCATATGATGCAATTAAATTTCGTACGAGTAAGTCTATTTTTTTCGTTAGGGTATTAATTAATCGAACCTCTTCTCAGATGGGCAGACGTTAGGAAGGAGATTAACTATGATTATGAAGAATATATACCGAATCTTTTTGGTAGCACTGATAGGACTAGCTGGATGTCAGCTACAACCCTTCAAAAATGTGGATTGGGAGGCAGATATCGTCGCTCCTGTAGCTTTCACAAGCTTAACCATTTGGGATGTCATCACTGATAGCTCAGCTTTCGAGCTTGGAAGCGATCAATTGTTGAACCTCGTTTATCGGGATACAGTTCTGAGCCTAGAAATTCAGGATCTGATCGAGATTCCAGATACAGTAAGAGACTTCGCGATTTCTCTTGACACCCTTAACCTGAGCAGCGATACCATTACGACGCAGATTTCCTTAGGCCAATTGGCCAGGCAGTTGTTAGCCAGTTCAGACCCAGCAGATCAGCAAATCGGCCAGATTATTCTCCTTAACCAGGGAAATACCCTTTTCTTTTTTCCTGGCATAAATGGGCTTTCCTCTGATGCTATCACGATTGATGCCAGCGATTTTTTTGAGTCTGCTGTTCTTTCGGATGGGGACTTGGTGCTAACCATTGAAAATAATTTCCCATTGAACCTTACCAATGTGATTTTCAGCATCGAGAATGCCAATCTGGCTACGGAAATTCTGAGGGATACATTTGAAACAATTGCCAAAGGTACCGAAGAGACGAGAACCTATCCTCTTGATGGAAAGGAAATTGAAAGCAGTCTGGCTGGTCAATTGGAAAATTTAGATGTGGGAGCAGATGCACTCGTTCCTATTGATACCAACGACTTTATTGAAATCCGATTGATCGCCCGTAATTTGAAGGCCGAGACAGCAACGGCCATATTCCCCGCCCAAACCATAGTGGATACAGTTACTGAAAGAACGTACGTCTTTACGGGAGATTTTGAAGATGTCGCATTGACCAAACTGGTGGTTAGCGCTGGACAAATACGAGCCGATGCAGTAAGTACAGTCGAAGATACCATCCTCTTTGAATATGAACTGCCTAATGCTGTAGATGATGAGGGAAATACACCTAGTATCATCGTTAAAATGCCCCCCGCACCACCTGGTGGTACGTCTACCAAATCTGAGGTAGTTTCCTTGAATGGATTTACCATGGACCTTACAGGAGAAGGGGACAACGTAAATACCTTGTTAGAACGAATTACAGTTTCTACCGTGTTTTCTGGAAAATTGGTTACGCTAGAACAATCGGATAGTGTAAAGGTCGATTTTGCCTTAGAAAGCCTGGAGCCCATTTACCTAGAGGGGTATATTGGAAACACCAAACTCTCTTTTAGTGGAGAAGAAGCCATTTCGGTGTTTAATGAACTGGATGTAGATAAAATTCAGTTTTCCGATGCCTCAGCGGATATCATATTGGCCAATAGCATTGGTTTACCTTCTGAGTTAACAGTAAAGAACTTCACTGCCTCTAATTCTGTCAATAATGATCGTGTACGGCTAGCCAATAGTGATTTGGTTGCAGGCCCTTTAACTGTTAAGGCACCAGCTTTACCGGATACCAATGTTACCATGGAAACGGTTCTGGCCCTTACTCCTGAAAATAGTAATATCAATACTTTTATCTCTTCTCTTGCTGATTTAGTATCCTACGATGTTGAACTAGAGACCAATCCCAATGGAGATCGTACCCGTTTGGACAATTTCATCACCGATGCGAGTGCCTTGGATGTTTTGTTGGACTTTAAGCTTCCCTTAAAGGGACTGGTAGAGAATTTGGTTTTTGTAGATACAGTTGATTTCGAGACTGAAATGCTTGAGATAGACGGTGTAACGGCAGGAGGGTTGAAGCTGATCATCACCAATGACTTCCCTTTCGAAGTGGAGGTATTTGCGACGGTAATAGACGAAAATGGGAATGTGGTCAGAGACTTGGCCAATGGTGATATTTTTCAGGCATCGGAAGTAGACCAGAACGGAGTACTCCTTACGGCTTCTGTTTCAGAGCTTAGTCAAAGCCTTGACATTGATGAGTTGAATGATCTGCTCGATAGAGGGAGGAAGTTGGCGTTTCGATTTGTCATGAATACCAAGCCAGATGGTCAAAACGTACCCATCTACAGCAATTATTCCCTGAGTGCCAAACTGGTAGGGGACTTCTCTTATTCTCTATCTAACTAATTTCGATTGAAGATCATTCGCATGAAATATATCATAATGCTTTGGGCGGGTATTATCCTGGCTTCATCATCTATATTGGCACAAAGCCAGCTTTTCCTTCGGTTTCAGCCTCATCAGGCTACAGCAGGCCTCATCCAACCTGCCTTTATTGGCTGGGACACAGCCTCAAGGGTCATGATGGGGGGAGACTTTGCCTACACCGTTGCCTCCAACACACTATCCAGAAATAGCTTATTCATTGCCGATCAGACCCTTACAGAAGCTGATAAGCAAGCTATTCTAAATGATATGGAGAGTGGTTCTCCAAATTTATTTAAGCTTGGACTAAGGGGGGAAGGTATGCTTAGTTTCAAGGTGAATAAAGCCACAGGGATGCACCTCGCACTGACTTATGGGAGTAGCCAATCTGCCTATTTTAGGCTGAATGAACCTACTACGCTTGGCCTCGTTCTTTTTGGAAACAAGGCTTACGCAGGGCAGCAATTGCAGGACCAAGATGTAATGGCTTACACTTGGACCTACAATCACATTGGACTTGGAACAGCTTACCACAGTAAAAAATGGCATGCGGGCATCAGGGCAAAACTCCTGTTAGGCCAGCAAATGCTAAGGCTAGAAGATCTGGATTTTACCACCTTGACTGGCTCGTTAGGGGAGTCAATTTCCTTTAATGGCAATTACAATTTCATGAATGCCAACGGAAGTGGAAACAATGGGATAGGAGGAGCCTTGGATTTGGGACTTGCTTATGATGTCAATAAAAAACTCCAAATTCAGGCTTCTGTGCAGGATTTAGGCTTGATCAATTGGGAAGGGGAGATATATGAAAACGATGTCGACCTTGTTTATGAAGGGATAGAAGTACTCAATTTGACTCAGTTACTGGATGGTACAGAATTGACGGGAGCAGATAGTTTAGTGGCTCTATTGATTCCAGATACCCTAAGTGGCAATCGACGTATCATGTTACCTGCTCAGGTTCATCTGGGTGGAGTGTATGCACTTTCTGATCAAGATAGATTGGCTTTGTCTTTGAGTGGATATGTAGGTCCTAATCAAATTGGTCAGTCGACTTATATGGCCGCCATCACTTATATGCGCAAGATAAGCTCTAGCCTTGAAATAGGTGTCAATGCTTATATCGGCGGGCTAGATGGATGGGGATTTGGACTTATGGGGACAGGAGATTTTCGTATAAAAGGAAATCATGTGCAAGCGTACTTTCAGGCTCCGAATGTTGCGGGCTTGTTATTCCCTGAGATGCAAGGAGGAAATAGCTTCAATGGTGGAATTGGGTTTATTTTGGGGCCAGCTTCATTTGATTAAAGGGCAGACGCTCAAAAAGAAAAAAAACACGGCTCCATGGAAGCCGTGTTTTTTTATGCCTTGAGTAGGCTTTATTTCTTGCCGTTTCCGACGAATTTTCCATCTCTAAATTGACCGATAACGGATTTGCCGCTTGCATACGTCATTTTTCCGTGGCCATTAGGCTTATCCATATACCAACTTCCTTCATATACATTTCCTGACTTTTTGAAGACGATTTTCCCAAATCCTTGCTTTCTCCCTCTTACAAAATCCCCTTCGTAGACATTTCCATTGGTATATTCCATTTTCCCAACTCCTTCGTAGAATCCTCTCTTGAATTTTCCTTTGTAGGTACCCTCCGAAGTAGTTGACATCCCTTCTCCTGTACACGCATCTTCCTGCCAGGTTCCTTTCATCACTTTTCCATTGATGTTGTATACCCCTTCTCCGATACGATGACCGTTTTTCCATTCTCCTTCATAAATGGTGGTGATATTGTCCTTGGTGTGCTTCCAGAAGCCTTTTCCATGATAGTTCCCGAGGTTGAATCCCCCTCTGTATTCTTCATATTGGTCTGAACTGGACATGATCAAATATCCTTGTCCATGCTTGAGGCCTTTTAGCCAATCCCCTGTGTAGGACGTTTCTCCTTTGATCAACTGACCATGGCCTTGAACAATTCCTTCCACAAATTCACCTTCGTATACAGATCCATCTGCATAGCGGTAGGTTCCTTTGCCATGACGTTGGTCCAAACGCCATTCTCCCTCGTAATAGTCTCCAGATAAGAATCGCATGCTTCCTTGCCCATGCATGTGATTATCTCTCCACTGGCCATTGTAAACATTGCCTTTCTTGAAGTAGTATCGGCCGTAGCCTTCTTTTTTTCCGGCACGGAATTCCCCAATGTAGAGGGTATCTCCATAAGGGCTAAATAGCATCCCTCTTCCTTCGAGTTGTTGGTTGACCACCCCACCAATATAGACATGGCCATTTCTGTACTTAATGGTGTCAGGTTTGATGGTGAAAAAATTATCGGAGAAAGTATGCCCTTTCTTGTCGTTGAATTTTTTGTTGTTTTTGGGCTTTTGAGCGTAGCCTATTTGAGTGAAAAGGCCAAGAAATACAATGATGGAAATAATTTGAAACCTCATGATTCTTTATTTGGATTATTACCAAAGAGTAAATATCTAACGAGATTATCCAAGGATTATGCTTATTTGGGCAATAAGTTTGCGCTGTTTGTAAAAAAAACGTCGCCAATACAATGCCAACTTTTTATGTAGGTTCCGTAAACATTAAGTATATTATTTTGACGGCAAGTTCATAAATACATATATTTACCTAATTAATAGTTTTGCAATTGAAATGAATCAATCAGCAGCATTTTTCGGAAGACTGTTTCAAAGACTAAGACAAGCGGCAGGAACGAAATACTTTATCGTTTTGGCGATTGCCTTGGTATGGATGCTGGTGTTTGATCGTTATAATCTCCTCTCCCAGAAGAAGGTAGACAAGCAAATCTCTGAGTATACCAAGGACATCCAATACTATAAGGAGTCCATCAAGGAACTTGATTATGAGAAAGCCCGCTTGTTTAGCGACGACGAAGCCCTTGAGCAGTATGTCAGAGAAAAGTACTACATGAAGAAGGCTGGGGAAGACGTTTTTGTCATAGTGGAGGAATAATTTTCCCTTGTATTTCCGCTTCGAAAGTATATTTCGCTAACAACGAAAGCCAAACAGGGCACTGAATCAGTGTCCTGTTTTGTGTTATATAATGAGCTTGCTCTCTCTATCCACACAATCCATTTCATTGTTATACATAATCCGCTAAATTTGCGCTCGATTTAAACACTAAATATTGACAACTCCTATCATGGAACGTATCGAAATCAAATCATTGCTTCAAACAGAACCCACCGATCAGTCGGTGCTGGTAAAAGGGTGGGTAAAGACCTTCCGTTCAAATCGCTTCATTGCCCTGAACGACGGATCTACCATCAATAATCTGCAAGTAGTAGTGGATTTCGATAATCTGGATGAGTCTCTGTTGAAGAAAATAAACACTGGCGCCGCAGTAGCCGTGGAAGGAAAATTGGTGGAGTCTCAAGGGAAGGGACAAAAAGTGGAGGTAGTGGCTGAAAAACTGGAAATTCTTGGAGAATCTGATCCAGAGGCATACCCTATTCAGCCTAAGAAGCATAGCTTGGAGTTTTTACGCGAAAAAGCACACCTCCGTATGCGTACTTCAACTTTCTCGGCTGTGTTCAGAATTCGCCATGCCATGGCCTTTGCCATTCATAAGTACTTCAATGACAATGGCTATTATTACATGCATACCCCTATCATCACAGGTTCCGATGCTGAAGGTGCGGGTGAGATGTTTCGCGTAAGTACACTTCCTTTTGAGGGGGCGCCTAAAACAGAAGATGGTGAGATTAACTTCAAGGAAGACTTCTTTGGAAAGGCAACTAACTTGACTGTTTCAGGACAGCTTCAAGCTGAAACAGGGGCTATGGCACTTGGCAAAGTATATACCTTTGGGCCTACCTTCCGTGCCGAAAATTCTAACACGACACGTCACTTGGCAGAGTTCTGGATGATCGAACCTGAGGTAGCCTTTTTCGACCTGAAGGATGACATGGATATGGCGGAGGACTTCCTCAAGTACATCATCCGCTATGCAGTAGAGAACAATAGAGAAGACCTTGAATTCTTGGATAAGCGTATCCAGAATGAGGAGAAAAATATGAAGGCTGAACTTCGTCGTCCCATGGGATTGATGGAGACGCTTGAATTCGTTCTTGAAAATGATTTCGAAAGAATCACCTATACAAGAGCCATTGAGATCCTAAGAAACTCTAAGCCTTATAAAAAGAAGAAGTTTCAATATCCGGTAGAGTGGGGCAAAGACCTTCAGTCTGAGCATGAGCGTTATCTGGTAGAGAAGGAATTCAAAAAGCCTGTAATCGTTACAGATTATCCGCTTGACATCAAGGCCTTCTACATGCGACAAAATGAAGATGGTAAGACCGTAGCTGCCATGGACATCCTCTTCCCTGGTATTGGGGAGGTAGTCGGTGGCTCTCAGCGTGAGGAGCGCATGGACCGCTTGGTCAAGCGTATGGAGGAAATGGAGATTCCAGAAGAGGAACTATGGTGGTACATGGATCTGAGGAAATTCGGAACGGCTCCACACGCTGGCTTCGGAATGGGCTTCGAACGTATCATCCAGTTCGTAACAGGAATGGGCAACATCAGAGATGTGATTCCTTTCCCAAGAGCGCCCAAAAGCGCGGAATTCTAGGAAAGAAAGAGATATGAGAAAGGGGCCTGATGCTGATGGCCCCTTTTTTTATGGAATATTCTTATGTAAGAAGTTAAGCAGGCATCCCCATAACATAATATCCTAGAGGCTTTCCGTCCTCCTTCAGTGCTTGTCCTTTTTCCCACCTATAGCCTTCATCCTCAAGTCCCTCTAATAGTTGGTCAATGTCATCAAAGGTATACATTCTGGGGAGGGAAGCTTGCCCATCCCATGCGTAGAAGATGGGAATGATGGGGATCAAATAAGTAAACAACAATTGTTTTGGCGTGGGTTTTGAAAAAGGGGTAAGGAACAAGGCCATGACAAATACGATGACCAAGCCCAGCGGCAGAAATATCCACCATGCTACGGTTGGAATATTGTTTTCTGCCATTTCATAAATCAGAAGGGGCTGCTTGTTATCATGGGCTGTTTGAAGAATGCCTTTGGCTTTGTCTGGAGGCATATGGTGGAAGCTATTTACCATGGTTTTAAGGCCCTCAGGTGCCTGAGACAGATTGGTCGCATCTAATGAATCTGTGCTATAGCTAATTTGATCAGATTGATCCTGGTTAAATTTTTCAATAAACTCAGGGTTGGGGTAGAGATCAGTGAGCAAAATCTCAACATCTTTGGTTGCTTCATCCTGAGCCAGTTTTTCCATCACGGCAGGCATGGCCCCACCGGAGCCCGACCCCATATCCACAATTTTTTTCTGGCCACTTTGTTGAAGGGCCTGAGCTACCAATTTGCTCAGTACATCTGGTATTCCCAATAATCCATGGAGGACAACGATGACGTTGGTCATGGCTGTACGCATCCATGTAGGGAGCCACTCAAAATCTTCAAACTCAAATAATTGTATTCGTTTCATAAGCAAATGGACCATCAAAAATTAGTGTGAGAGGAAGATAAAAACATATGTGCTAATTTTTGTATGATAAATGGAAGGTGAGCCACTGATCCTTGTTTGGAAATCAAAAGGGAAAGAAAAAAAAGGGGAACTGTGATATTTTTATTTCTGCTGCGAATAATAGGACAAAAATCAATCATAGACATTGAAACCATCACTTACATCAGAAGACGAGTTCCTGGAGGTATTGGAAGATCATAAAAAGCTGATTTTCAAAATATCTGGAGCCTATTTTCCTGAGAAAGAGGAAAGAAAGGATTTGTTTCAGGAGATTGTCCTGCAGCTATGGAAAGCTTTTCCTTCCTACAAAAAGGAGTATGCCTATTCTACCTGGATTTACCGGATCGCGCTGAATGTTTCTATCTCTTTTCTGCGAAAAAAAGGAAAACGATCCAAGAATATCCAGCTTCTTAAAGAGGATATGATATCCGTGGATTGGGAGGATAACCTACAGCAGGAACGCCTTGAGCTTCTTTACAAGGCCATTGAGAAACTCCCTCCCCTCGATAAGGCCATTATGTTGATGGTTTTGGAAGGATTCAAGCATGCAGAAATCGCAGAGGTCATGGGGCTATCCGCCACCAACGTATCAAGCAAGATTCATCGGATCAAGCAGAAACTAAGCAGCAACCTTAACCCACAAAAACAACAAAAATGAATTTCGAGGAACTAAAAAATATATGGAATGAGGTCGACCAGCCTTTGGAAAACGCCCTCAATATCAACAAAGACCTACTTAATGAAGTAAGCGTGAATAAGATCAATCAATCCCTTATTGGGATCAATCGGACAGTTTGGTTTGAGTTGCTCGTGACCATTCCCTTCCTATTTTTCTTGATGGATTTTTTCGTTGACCACTTTTTCGACTTGCCATTCATGCTTTCCTCCTTGATCCTGATCATCCTCATGGGATCAGATGTGGCGCTCAATGTGTATCAAATGATCACCATCGAACGAATCAACAACAGTCGTTCCGTGCTAGAGACGCAGCAGATGGTAGAAAATATGAGGAGGTTGAGAAGATGGGATACACTCTCCTTATTGGTTGCCATACCCTTATTTTCCTTTCCCTTTATCGCAGTAGTAGTCAAGCACTTTACAACCATGAGTTTGTTTGCCTTGGGGGATTTTTGGATTCATTATTCCTTGGGAGCAGCTGTGGTGGGTATGATCATCGTCTTCTTCTTGATTCGCTTTCCTGACAAACAATTAGAAGAAAGTGCTCGATTCTTAAGAGAAATCAAAGACATGAGAAAAGAAGGTTGAGTTCAAGTATAATGTGTTCCAGGAAAGAACATCCTGAAATGTCTGAGGTGCTTTCCTATGGGCAATCTTGGACGCAGACACCAGATTTTCCGATGTAGTAGGACTTTCCTGCATTTTCAACTTTGGCTTTGCCTTTGAAAAATGGCCATGCCCTGTCAAATTCCATTTCTGTTATGCGTTCTCCTTGTGTATTGAGGAAGCCATACTTACCATTTTTCTGAACGAGAACTCTGCCTTCTGATACCTTAAAGGCTTGGTCGTATTCCAGTGGGATAATTTCTTCACCCAAGGGATTGATCAACCCCCAGCGATTTTCCTTTGTCGCCAATGCCAATCCTTCCACAAAGTCTGAAATCTTATCATATTCAAAAGGCAAGACAAGTTCTCCGCGATTCGAAATCAATCCATATTTACCCCCCAAGACTACCCAAGCCCTTCCTTGATGGAAATTTCCAGCCTTCTCATACATAAGGGGAATAATGACCTGGCCTGTTTTGCTGATAAAGCCCTGTTTGCCATCGAGTCTCACTCTGGCGATTCCATTGTACAACGGATAGACTTTGTCATATTGGCTGGCATCAACTTCTGGGAATTCATCTTGGGCTAACAGAAAACTTCCTGGGATGAGCAAAAGCAAAAGAAGGAGGGATTTCTTCGTCATGGTTTCTAGGCTAGGTTGAAATGGGATATATATAGGGTTTAACGCTTTTTACGGAAAGAAATCATAAAGAATTAATTTCCGAACAAGATTTCTTTTAAAAATACGTAGGATGTTGGAAGAGAAGATACAAAAGCTCAATTTTATCCCTTCGATTACCTCAACCAAAATTCTGATTTAGGAATGAAAAACCTATTGCTAGCCTTGTTGCTGACTACCCTTACCTTTAGCCTGTATGCACAGGACTCCACTTACACGGTTCGTGTGATGCAATACAATCTTCTCAAATTCGGAGACTGTGATGGGGTTACGATCAATCAGAAGTATGATTGGCTGGAAACGGTATTGAATGCCTACCAACCAGATATTTTGGTAGTAAATGAGATTTTTCCTGCAGTGCCTTATGCTGCCGGAATCGTAAATCTCTCTTTTACATTCAATGGGAATGTTGAGTACGCCAATTTTACGAATTTCGGGGGTGGGAGTATTGTCAACCAAATTTTCTACAATGCTGACTTGTTTGGCTTGGAGAGCAATACCGTTCTTCCTTCCACCGCCATCCGAGACATCAATATTTACCGTCTTTTCTTCAAACCCACCTTGGTCAAACCCGATACGACCTACCTGAATGTGATTGCAGCTCATTTAAAGGCGGGTAGTGGAGCCTCAGACATCAATGCTCGATGGACAGCCGCTCAGGACATGATGAATTGGGTAACAAATAATGCTCAGGGTGAAAATGTCATGGTAGCAGGGGATCTCAATATTGGTTCGGCAAGTGAAAATGCCTTTCAGGAGTTGGTGGCGACACGCTCTGCGGCTGTTACCATGGTTGATCCATTAGGCCTACAAGGAGGATGGGGTTCCTCAACTCCTGCAGTAATGACACAGTCCCCAAGGACCTTTAGTAGCGATTGTGGAGTCTCAGGAGGCCTTGATGATAGATTCGATTTTATTCTTCCGAATAACGCCATCATGAACAATGAAAATGGCATAGCCTATGTCGCCAATTCCTACTTAGCCTATGGCAATGATGGAGACGATTACAACGATCAACTAGACTGTGGATCCATTAGTGTGGTTAATGGTTCTGTTTGTCTGGCTATTAAACAGCTGTCGGATCACCTTCCGGTAGTTCTCGAACTGGAAATGAAAGGGGCTAGGTTGAATCGCGGAAGTTTGTATTTACAGCTACCGGTTTGGGCAAAATTTAGCTCCCAAGAACTTATTCTTGACATCGAAGGAGGAGATCCGACCGGCTATGGTATGGAAGTAATTGACCTACAAGGGAAAAGCTTATTGCGGTCTCGTCATGAGGGAAGGGGCACTCAAAGGTATGATGTCTCGCATTTCCCCAAAGGTATGTATGTACTCAAAATTACCGATAAGCAGGGAAAGCAGTTAAGCAGAAAGCTCGTGAATCTATAGGAATAGTCCCTGCATCAGGTTTTTGTGGACCCTATATGATTTGAAGTATGTAGAATTGTGTATCTTCAGCACATGGAAATGGTGGAGTTGCTGGCTATTGCGCTTGCTCCTATCTTGTTTTTCTTGACCTATATTTACCTAAAGGACGAATACGAGCGGGAGCCCCTAAAATATCTTGTTATTACCTTCTTATTGGGGGTAGCATGCGCATATCCTGTTATCATCCTAGGAGAATTCCTCGCCAATCTTTTTCAAGCTAGCATACACGGTACGCCCACCACCATCGCCATTTATGCCTTTTTTGTCGTTGCATTCTCTGAAGAATGGGTAAAATACCTTGTGATGCGCTGGTATAACTATCCGCATAAGGAATTTGATGAGCCCTATGATGGTATCATGTATGGCTCTGCTGTCGCCCTGGGATTTGCTGCCATCGAGAACATACTGTACATTTTTAACCCTGAAGTAAATGGGTTCGAGACTGGACTAGTCCGTATGTTTACAGCTGTTCCTGCCCACGCTACCTTTGGTGTCATCATGGGGTATTTTATGGGAAGGGCCAAGTTTAGAGTTGGAAATCAGCATCCTTTCCTCGAGCGCATGAAAGGGCTTCTTGCGGCTATTCTGCTTCATGGACTCTATGATTATTTCTTATTTCTTGGAAATGGCCTTTTGGCCTTGTTTTCCTTCGCTTCTCTGGTTGTAGGAATCATCCTGGCCCAACGTGCGATGAAAATGCATGCAGATATTTCTCCACACAAAGAGGAGGATTCTCCTATCGTCTAACCCGCCTAGCTCTCCAACTCCCTGTGAAAGATTTTGATATTCAAGCCCTTCTTGACCAAAAGTATGTCCAATACAACAAACCAGGTTTTGTGGAAGATGATCCTGTTCAAATCCCACATATGTACAGCCAGAAGGAAGATATTGAAATTAGTGGCCTCTTTTCCGCTGTCATTGCTTGGGGACAACGCGTAACTATTATCAAAAATGCTACTGCCCTCATGGCTCGTATGGACCATGCGCCTTATGAGTATGTGATGCATGCCAATGAAGCAGAATTAAGAAGGTTGGAAGGCTTCGTTCACAGAACCTTCAATTCCATTGATGCCCGAGCCATTGTCCTTGGCTTGAGAAAGGTTTATCAGGAAGATGGAGGACTTGAACAGATTTTTGTCGAAGGGCTAAAGACAGGGGATGATTCTGTTTTTCATGCCATTGTCCATGCAAGGAATATGCTTTCTTCACGAGAAGATTTTCCAAAAAGAACGCATAAACACCTTGCCAATCCTGCTAAGGGCTCTTCAGCCAAACGTCTAAATATGTTTCTAAGATGGATGGTTCGTGATGATAAGCAAGGAGTAGACTTTGGTATTTGGAAAAAGATTCCAGCTTCACTTTTGGTCTGCCCCTTGGATGTGCATACAGGAAATGTCGCTCGGAAAATTGGCTTGTTGCAACGAAAACAAAATGACTGGAAGGCCGCAAGCGAACTGACCCAGAATCTAAAGATGTACTGCCCCGAAGACCCTGTCAAATACGATTTTGCCTTGTTTGGCCTGGGAGTTTATGGAGAAATTTGACTTTTTTCTCCTTTTATGTCTTTTCCCTTCCCTCCCCATTTATGGGGATATTATAAAATCACTTCGATGTCTTGAACCAAATTGGCTTTCTTAAGTCATATCTAGGAAGGCTCATGTCTACAGGTCCATTCTTATGGGCCATTCCTTTTACTTACTAAAAACCAAAAACGCGATGAACAGAAAATTTACCATCATGGGGGTTACAGCTGGTATTCTACTATGCTTTAGCTCACAACTCATTTCCTTTACTGGTGGCCCTCCAGCGGGCAGATCTGGTGCGCCTGGTGAATCTACTTGCCAGGTGAGCTGTCATAATAGTTTTGACTTAAACTCAGGTTCAGGGACCACTTTAATTGACTCTGATGTGCCGGCCACTGGTTATATGCCAGGAGAAACCTATACCCTGACTTTCAAAGTTAAGGAAAGTGGATTCTCTAAATTTGGATTCGAAGGGATGGTATATTCTGCTTCCACCAGTGGGTCTATTGGAAACCTTGTCATCACCGATACGGATAACACTCAGTCTGTTTCAGGGGCTGGAAGAGATTATGTTGTGCATACGGATATAGGAACCGCAGGAGTTGATTCTCTGCTTTGGACTGTTAATTGGGAGGCTCCCACAGCAGGTTCAGGCGATGTTACTGTATATGCTGCTTTCAACTCTGCTAGTGGCACAAATGGAAACAAAGATGATTTTATTTACACAAATGATCTTACCATCTCGGAGGACTTGACTACTAGCATTCTGTCAAACGACTGGACACCTGATTTTCGCTGGTACCAAGAGGCAGATCAGCTTTTTGTCAATGTCGTCATGAAGTCAGCTGGGGATATCAGCATGAGTTTAAGAGATCTTCAAGGGAAAGAGGTTTGGCGTGAAGATGCCTTCGTTTCCCAAGATGAATACAGAACTCAAGTCAATACACAGGCACTTGCTGCCGGTATATACGTAGCGACCATTAAGGCACCAGCTCAGGTTTATTCCAGAAAAATAGTCTTAAAATAAAGCATATTACAGGCACAGATAAGGGTCAGTTATCCAATAGAGATAATTGGCCCTGTTTATGTCTAAGGAAATCTTTCTAGGATAATGATCTTGGGTTTGGCCATTCCATGGTTCGTAATAAGTCATTTTGAAAGCTGGGTGAATAAACTTAGATTTGGGAGTAATAAGTTTCCTTATATTTAAATATTAGACGGCTGAAAATAAGCTGTTTATGAACCTCTAAGCTTCTCAATCCTTGAAAAGACATCTACTATTTGGAGTCCTTGCCATTGTTAGTTTGTCGTGCATTTCTCAGGATATAAGCCTGTATTTTCAGGTCTTGTCCAAGCTGGATCATGATGAAGTAAAGTTGTATGCCTACAATGCATCTGGCAGAGATATTAAATTATCAGAGGTACAATTTGGAGTGATATATGATTCCCTTCAGAGTTATGCCCCCCAGATACGTTTTGATAAATTTGAAGAATCCTTCCAGTCAGAAAATTCAAATGCTAGGCTAGCTTTGACGCAGCCCTATGTCTATGTGGACTCATCAATCAATCCGCCTGTGGAGCGAGATTTTCTCTTTATCAATGGGGCTAGGTTGAATTATACTTTATTTTACCAAAACAGCCTCAATCGGGCTTCTGGCAGTGCTTTTACCTTGGTTAATGATGGAACCCTTCAGGAAATTATGAGTATTACCTTTGGGAAATTTACCGAAGGATTAGATACAGATTTCTATGTGGGGGGACGTGAGGTTTTTCACCATACCCATGTCTATGACGAAGTAGGAAACGAAATAAGCATTGAGGTATCCACCATCAGTTCCATTACCTATCCTGTAGAATGGCTCTCCTTCGAAGTGAGCCAGATGGGCTATGAATCAGTTGACTTGTCGTGGACGACCGCTCGAGAAACGAATAATGCCTTTTTTCAGGTAGAAAAGAGCCAAGATGGAGTCCTATTCCAAGGTATTGGCGAGGTGGAAAGCAAGGGTAATACCTCCAACAACACAAGCTACTCCTTCCTGGATAAAGCTGCCAAGGGACAGAAAATATACTATCGCCTTAGGCAATTGGATGTTGATGGGACTTTCTCCTATTCCGATGTCAGAGAAATCAATATGGACATGGGACCAAGGGTCGAACTGAGTATTTTTCCGAATCCTAGTCAGGATATGTTGAAAGCTACTTTTCTGAATGTTCAAAAAGGCGAATACAGCCTAAAAGTAATAGACCTTAATGGCAGAGTATTAGAACAACAAAGATTGAAGGCTGATCATCAAATTCTTGAACATCAACTCTCAGTCCTTAACTGGATAAAAGGTACTTATTGGCTCATTCTCGAAGACAAAAAAGGCTTCGAATTGTACGCCAAACCCTTTCAGGTGAAATAACATAAAGATTATTTAAAATCAGGTTCGAAGTAACCTGATTTTTTTGTCTCCGTATATATTTGTGTAAATAATACAAAAATTAATTTGCCATGAGACCTACACGCAATTATAGCCTGCTTACCGACCTTTATCAATTGACCATGTCTTATGGGTACTGGAAGCAGGGAATGGCCGATCGAGAGGCAGTTTTTCATCTATTTTTCAGGAAAAACCCTTATAAGGGAAATTATGCGATTGCAGCTGGCCTTGCTAAGGCAATTGAATTGATGAAAAATTTTGGTTTTGAGGAGGAGGACATTGAATTCCTAAGAGGATTGAAGGGAAATGATGGGAAGAATTTATTTGGAGAGGCCTTTCTCCAATATCTCTTAGAGATGAAATTTTGTTGTGAAGTAATGGCGGTTCCCGAAGGGAGCCTCGTTTTTCCCCATGAGCCCATTCTTCGAATCAAAGGGCCCATTGTTCAGGCTCAAATATTGGAGACACCCTTGCTGAACATCCTCAACTTTCAGACGCTAATCGCCACCAAGTCTTCCCGCATATGTCAGGCTGCAGAAGGGGATACTGTCTTAGAGTTTGGCTTAAGAAGGGCCCAAGGACCTGATGGCGGTTTATCTGCCAGCCGTGCAGCTTACATTGGTGGTTGTCATGCGACTTCCAACGTATTGGCTGGAAAACTATATGACATTCCTGTAAAAGGAACTCATGCCCATTCCTGGGTGATGTCTTTCCCTTCAGAACGGGAGTCTTTTGAAGCTTATGCGCAAGCTATGCCCAATAACTGTGTATTTCTGGTAGATACCTTCGATACGGTAGAAGGCGTTAAAAAAGCCATTAGGGTGGGGAAGAGTTTGAGAGAAAAGGGGTATGAAATGGCTGGTATTCGATTGGATTCTGGGGATTTGGCTGAACTAAGTATCAAAAGCCGCCAACTTCTAGATGAGGCTGGATTTCCCAAAGCACAAATTGTCGCTAGTAATGACCTGGATGAATACAGGATCAAAGAATTGAAAGAAAAGGGCGCTAAAATCTCCATTTGGGGAGTTGGGACTCGACTCGCGACTTCCTATGACCAGGCTGCCTTGGGGGGCGTCTACAAACTAGCTGCGATTCGAGATCAAGAGGGAGAATGGCAGTATAAAATCAAATTGTCCGAACAAGCGATCAAAGTTTCCAATCCAGGTATGCAGCGTGTCATGCGCCATTTCCTCCATGGAAAGATGGTTGGAGATGTGATTTATCAGGAAGAATGGGGGTGGGAAACAAGATCCTTTACCTCCTTTGAAGGAAATAGGATAAGTATGGACGGAATGGAAAGGAAAGAGGTGATGGAAAAGATTTTTGATCAGGGCAAGCAAGTGTACACGGTACCTTCTATTCACCAAAGTAGAGGAAAGGCCTTGGAACAATTATCCGCCTTTAAGGACTATATCCGGGAAGATTCTACCTATCCGGTTGGGCTATCCGATGACTTGGCGAGTTTGAAGCAAAAGCTTATGGAGGCCGCCAACACCCAAAAAGCAATATGAAAAAAGCCCCGACTGACAATCGGGGCTTCTTTTTTAGTGAATGTAGGTTTCTGTGTAAGTACCAGTAGAATCGGTAAACGAATAAGAGAGTGTCTCTTCCGTGAGGGTAAGGATGGTGTATACCAAATCTTCCTCTCCAGGTTCACTAAGGGTAATTTGCGTTTCATCGCTGTTGAAGTTCCATGTTCCATTGATATCTTCAAAAGTACTATCAGGGAAAGCAAAGGAATATGTTCCTCCAGCATCATAGGATAAGGTAGCAATACTTAAAACGGCTTCCAGCAGCTCAGCCAAATCCTGGTCTCCATCAGTAGTACTTACACCTGATAGTTTCCATGGATCAGTCGAGATTAACTCTGATTTAGACAAAGGGGTTTCGCAGGCTGTGAATAAAGCCGCTAGGACGATGAGAGAAAATATTAGTCTCTTCATGAGTAAAATGGGTTAGTGTAAAAACAAGGCGCAAATAAGGAGATTGGATATAAAATCCTAAATAGGCCTAAAAGTTAGCATGAATGTCTATTAGGCGGCAGGATAATTTGATTATTTGGCAATTATAGCCACTTTTCCATGCAGGTACTGGCTTCGACATGGGTGTATGGTCCGTAGTTGGGAATGACCTGATAGCCATTTGCAGGGTAAAGCTTTAGCGCCTCTTTCTGATTAATGCCCGTTTCTAAAATACACCTATCAAATCCCAAAGTGGATGCCAGCTCTTCCAATTGGGTAAGAATACCGCTTGCAAGGCCCTTTCTTCTCATGGGTGGACGAACGTACATTCGCTTGATTTCGACTGTTTTTCCTTCAAATTTTCTCAATGCACCGCAGGCTGCCACTTCTCCTTCATACAGCGCTAGGATGACAGCATCGATCTTATCTAGTTGATTGTATTGATTATAGAAATGATGATCCTCCCCGTCTGTAATGGCCAGATAGGAATCCAGCTCTTTAACCAGCTGAATGAAACGCTCATCAGAAGGCTCAACTTTCAGGTACTCGATCTTCCTTGGTGAAGAAATCATTGGTTCTTTTTGAGAAATCTTAAAGTATAATTGGCAAAAATCCCCATTTATCTCAATTAAAAGAGTGCATTGGTATTTTTTGCCAATTTACACTTTCCAGTTTGCTCTGCTAGCAAATAATCCTTCTGCATAATAACTGAGGGGCGATTATTCAAATTTAGGCTCATGGGAAATGACCAATTTGAGGTCAACAAAAATACTTTTTCCATGAGACAGCTAACGATTTTTATTATTGCCTTACTAGGACTGCAGATTTCATTTGCGCAGGATAAGCCTTCAACTTCATCAGTCAAGCGAATTGGAGTATTGAGCATGGATGTCATTGAGATTCCAGGTAATCCAGAGACCATCACCAATATTTTGCGATTGGCCATTCAGAAAGAAAGCCAGCATGATATCATTGGCAGATATGACATCATGGATCTTTTGCAGGGTAGTGGAATCATGGGGGATAGTTGTTATTCCCAAAAATGTCTTCAACGTGCTGCCGATAGATTGATGGCAGATCAAATGGTAACCGGAACGGTAGAATTGATTGGTGAGAAGATCATACTTACCCTTAGAATTTATGACGCCAAACAAAAGAGATTTGTAAAATCAAGTATCAAGGAATATGTCAACAGCCCCATTGCCCTTCAGGAAATGGTTGAGCTATCAGTGGCTGACCTGTTTGAGTTTGAGAAAAATGATGTATTGGAAGCAAATCTCGCTTATTACAATACGATGTCCACCGCTCCATCTTCTGCTTTTCTAAACAATGGCCCTCGATTAGGAGGCGCATGGTTTACCGGGGATGTTGGAAGAAGAATGTCTGCTTCCCGTACAGAAGGTGGTTTTGGAACGGCCCCATACATGACGCAGTTTGGCTACCAGCACGAGATCCAGTACATGAGTGCAGGAAACTTTCAGGGACTTATTGAACTGATGGGATTTGTGAGTGGTTTGGAGAAATCTCTCTTCATCCCAAGTGGAGTAGCCTTGATGGGCTTTAGAGATAGCAAGTCCGGGTTTGAATTTGGACTAGGTGCGTCGGTCTCGATGAGAAGAGTTGCGGAAGGCTTCTTTAACGAAAGTGGAGACTGGGTCAGAACGACTGAATTTGAGCGATTCGACAACGATGGAAACCTTATTCCTTACCCATTCCCTGTCGTCAAGCAATTGGATACACGTGGAAATGCGGAGGTTTATACAAGATGGCTATTCTCCTTTGGAAAAACCTTCCGTTCAGGATACTTGAACATTCCTGTCAACATATTTGCCTCCCCAATGAACGTCAATGACTGGATGATTGGGGTATCTATGGGCTTCAATGTACGCAAGCGCCCACAAAACAAGTCTAACACCCGTCCTAACTACTTGAAGAACAATTAATCACTTGGAAAGGTCCAAGCCCTACAGCACAAATTAGTATTTGAACGCAATCGAGCCAAAAGTTAGGCCGCTACCAGAACCCAGCATAAAGCAGGTATCACCGCGTTGCACCTTGCCTTTTTCAACTGCATCGTTGAAGGCAATAGGAATACAGGCAGAACCCGTATAGCCATAATTCTGCATCACGGTGTGTCCTCTTTCGCTGGGTAATTTTAGGTTTTCCAAGGTCCCGTGAATACTGTTAATATTGATCTGGGTGAAGAAGTACTGTTGGATATCCTCTGGTTTCAGTTCGTTTCTTCTCAATAGGTTCCTTGACATGGTCGTCCACATTTGAATGTTGAGTTCGGGCGGGAGACGATAGTTAATTTTGAGGGTATAGTCTTTGTTTGCATACATATTGGCAGAGGGAGGATTTTTAGCTCCCCCTCCGTAGATGCCCATTCCATCGTGATATTGGCCTAGTGTAACCAATTCACTATCGATATAGCCTCTTTGCGAGTTTTCTTCTGCACTCAGGATAATGGCACCAGCGCCATCAGCAAAGAGCGTTACCGTTTTTTTATCTTCTTTATTCAGGAATGGACTGATGACATACACCCCAATGACGAGGACGTTGGTATAGCGATTATCTGTCCGAATGTATTTCCCTGCTACATCCAAGCCTGTTACAAAGCCCGCACAGGCAGAGTTGAGATCGAATGTCCCTGCATGCCCAGCTCCAAGCCTGTATTGCACGACTGCAGCGGTAGACGGAGTGAGATATTCGGGCGTATCTGTGGCGACAATGATTAAATCAAGGTCTCTTGCAACCAATCCTGCTCGTTGGAGGGCTATTTCTGCGGCCTTGACACATAAATCGGCTGTAGATTCTCCTTCTCCGCACCAATGGCGGTTGTAGATGGACATCTTTTCTTCGAGCCAGGTGGACACGTCTGTATCTAGTAGCTTATCGAAATAAGAATTAGGGATTTTCCTTTCGGGTAAATAGGCACCAGTGGAGGTAACAACTGCATTTGTCATAAGTACTCAGGAAAGCTAGGCAAGGCGATTGGCTCGTACGTATTAATATAAGAAAAGAGCCTCCAAATCCCTAAAGGAATTCTTCAGGAGGTCGTTTTATAAGTAGATGAAAATAATGATACAACTGGATAAGTGAGGATGATAATTATCATGTTGGATAAAAAAAGTCCGTTCCAGAAAAGACTGAAACGGACAATTATGATTTAAGCAGATTGCTTACAATTTTTCGATGACCATCGAGGATGCGCCTCCGCCCCCATTACAGATAGCTGCTAATCCTAAGCTTCCCTGACGGGCAGCAAGTACGCCATTTAGGGTAGTGAGGATTCTGGCGCCAGATGCACCCAGTGGGTGTCCGAGAGAGACCGCCCCTCCGTGTACGTTTACTTTGTCAGGATTCACATTCATTTCCTTGTTGAAGGCCATAACAACTACAGAGAAGGCTTCATTTACCTCCAAGTAATCAATATCGTCCATGGTTAGTCCCGCTCGTTTCAAGGCAATAGGTGCCGCTTTCGTAGGAGCTGTCGTAAACCATTCTGGCTCATGGGCTGCATCAGCGAAAGACAGAATTTTTGCGACTGGCTTTAAACCTAATTTTTCGACCATTTCCTTGCTTGCCAGTACAATCGCCGAGGCTCCATCATTAATGGTAGAGGCATTGGCAGCGGTAACGGTTCCGTCTTTGTTGAAGGCAGGTCGAAGGGAAGGGATTTTCTCAAACTTGACCTTCTTGAACTCTTCGTCCTCTGTCATCAGGATGGGATCCTTTTTTCTTTGAGGAATAGAGACTGGAATGATTTCTTCCTTCAGGGCTCCACTTTCTGTCGCAGCAGCAGACCTTTTGTAGGAAGAAATGGCATAGGCATCTTGCTCTTCTCGAGAGAAGCCATACTTCTCTGCCGTTCTATCCGCACAAACCCCCATGGCAAATTGATTGTAGACATCAACTAACCCATCTTTCTGCATCCCATCTACCAATTCAGCACCTCCAAATTTATATCCAAACCTTGCTTTAGGTATGTAGTAAGGGATATTGCTCATGGATTCCATTCCGCCAGCTACCACAAGCTCATTCATGCCCGTCATGATAGACTGGGCAGCAAACATAACAGACTTGATTCCAGAGGAACACACTTTGTTGACTGTGGTGGCAGGTACATGTTGAGGAATACCTGCAAAAATGGCTGCTTGCCTGGCGGGTGCCTGGCCCAGATTAGCCGAAACAACATTTCCCATCAGAACCTCCTGAACTTGGTCAGCTTGAACACCAGCCTCTTCTAGGGCGCCCTTGATGGCGAAGGATCCCAGTTCTGTGGCTGAGAATCCGCTAAGCATACCACCAAAACTTCCGATGGGGGTACGTACAGCCGAAACAATGAATACTTCTTTCATGAAAATATTATCAGTTAGTATGTATCTAGCAATAAAACAGGCATGATCCCATCAGGATCAATTATGCTTCCGCACAATTTAGAGGGATTTTTACAAATCTACCAGATATCTCTATGACATTCAGCCAAAAAAGAAATCCACCTTCATTGGAAAGTGGATTTCAGTTGGTTTCTCAAATAATTCTTTCAGCGAATATCTACTATATGTTATCTCGTTTTGCTTGCTATCTTGCTCTTAAGTACATTGCAAAAGAAGTAAAATTCACTTTTTGAATCAAATGTTACATCCTCAATCGTGTGATTATTTGACTGAATGGTAAAAAAAATAGGCCCCAACCGGAGCCTATTTGTCTTCCATCTTTTATCTTTCCGAAGATCCTAGTTCATCGAGATATTAGCTTTGGTTACTGTTCCGTTCTGAAGAACTGTTTCAGACACTAATTTACCATCCTTGAGGTTGAAGGTGAATAGGGTTCTGTTGATCTCATCGTCCTTCTCTCCTTTGTCATCGAATGAAGACATCTCGATCTTCACCATGTTATGGCTTCTGAACATGACGTTCCCGAATACTTTCAAATTCTTCTCTTCCTCGCTTCCATGGTTGTCTAGGATATTTAGGGCAAGTTCCTCAATGTTACTTCCCTCTTTTCCTCCTGCCATGACAATAGACTGCATGACATAATTTTTGATTTTACCGTTGATAGCGGCTTTTACATCGTCATCCCCAAAAATGGCTTGAGGGTAGTCTAGCTTTACCGTAGCACATGGTGCTTTGTTTGGATCGCAACCAAAGTTGCTCTTCTCCCACTGCTGAGAGCCAAATTGGACAAAGGCTGCTGCGTCGGTTGTGGTTGTTTCTTTTTTGTCAGCACAGCCCGCCAAAAACACCAGGCTTACAAGGAATGAAGCTAATACAATATATCTCATGTTTAAATAGTTAGAATGATGCCTCAATTTTTGTATATATCTTGTTTGAAAAAATACAAGTTGTGAAATATAATTACATCTATACTATCCTGTCCCCTTGACCTATTCATCAACAAGATGTTCATCATTGTTAATGAAAGGTTCCTCCCAAAATTAGTTGATAAAATTGCTTGTAGATGTCTTGATATAAATAATTCAGCTATTGAAAATTTATTCTTGGTGATTAATTTATGATGAAAATACAATAGCTGTGCAATCAACAGCTGCCAATTGCTGTAATGGTCCCTCAAACTAGGGAACTAGACACGAATATGAGGTACAAGGGAGAACATAGATGGAAACAGACCATTCCTATCAGGAAATGGATGGTGCTGTTGTCTCTCTTTTTCATGCCCTCCTTCTTTATGGCACAGGTAGTAGACACTGAAATTTTCAAACAGCGGCCAGGAGATGAGCAAAAAAAAGATGGAGAAGCTGGAAAGAATTCAGATGGAAGTGGAAATGGAAATGAAAGCCAAGAAGGGGAATCTGTCGGAAATTATCCCCTGAAAGCCACCTTTGTAAAGAAGGCAGAGACGCTTCCATCGGGGGTTATGTTTTTTAATGTACTAAAGATTGAAAATCCTACAGACCAGCCGCAAAAGATTAAGGTTAGATTTTCCTATCCAGAGCGCTGTAACCTGCTTTTGCAGCCGGGGGATGATGGTGTAATCGAAATTCAGCCTGGGAAGAAAAAGTTCATGCCTGTGAGAATCGCCTTTCCGACTGACGTAAACGGAGGGGTTGAATATCCGATACAGGCGCGTGTTTCTGAAGAGTCTGGCGAGGAATTGGTGGCAGCTCTGATCAAAACCCAAGTTGTCTACGAGCAAAACTGTAAATGGCTCTTTACGACACCTAGAAGTAAAATCTTTGTAGGGGATAACAGTGATAACTTCACAGAATTAGGCTTCAAGTTGAAAAACTCTGGTAACTGTGCAGAGGTCATAGAGTTGGAATTTAGGCTAGGAGCCAAGCTGGAAAGTCCATTAGCCAAGTTGGGAAAGATCAAAATGAAGGTACCTGTTATTCCTTCTACAGATACAGTGGTTGTAATTGATGTGCGGTGTAAGGGGTTCTCACCTGAACCGGCTGACTTGAAGATTATTGCGACTGCTTCTAGTCCCTTTGATACAGTCGATCAAGAGCTGGGTATTTCATTTGATGTGTTAGACGATGAGTTTCGGAAGGAATTAAAGGAGGATTTGGCTCCCTTGATCATCAGTACCAATCAAGGGGGATTGGGGGAGGATGCTTCTACCAACTTTGCGGCATATGGCACAATTTTGTTAAAGGGGGATAGAGATTTGAGTTATCGTTTTGAAACAGCTGCTAACCTCATGTCGAACAAACCGCTAGACGCAAAGGACCTTCTTTGGACCAAGGCAAGGATGTATGCGACTTACTCTACGCCCAATTACCGATTTTCTGTTGGGGATGTCTCGGGGGGGAACGGAATTTCCGTGAGTGGTCGTGGTCTTAAAATTGACAAAGGCTTTGGTCAGGATAGCGATAACAAAAAGATGCGCTTGGGTTTGACTCTGGTTAAAAACGTCAACTCTGCAGGTTGGGGATTGGCGACGACTTTTGATTCTAAGGTAAATGAACGGCTCTCTTTATCCAGTGGATTTACCTACAAGAACGATCCTACCAAAGGTTTCAATACGGTGGCTCCGACGGCAGGATTCAATGCCCGTATTGGAGAAAATGCACGTATTGCTGCTTCTGGGGTATTTACCAGCCAGTCAGAAATAGGGAGAAATACCGACAACCTCAACGGATTTGGTGGCAGATTAGATTACAACTATAGCAAGGACAACCTTAAAATCAAGGCCAGTACTACTTATGGAAGCCAAAACCTAGCCAATGGAGATGCAGGGGGCCTCAAGCTTAATGCAGGGGCAGATTATGCCTTTGAAAATGCAGGAAGAATTGGGATTTCCTACAATAAGATTCAAACCTTGATGACCAATGAGTTGGAAACAGGAGAAACCATCAAGATAGGCCATCAAAGCACTTCCAACCTGAGAGCTGCCTACAATGTTACCTTGGGAAAACTGGCCTTGGGCGCATCGATTGATGACCAGATGAACAGGACTAAGAATGAAACCATGGGAGGTGAGTTTTTTACGGGACAGCGGACTTACAAATTGGGACTGGGAACGAAGTTTAAAATCAACAATGAAAACGAAAAGTACTTCGCTCCTATGATTGCTGCTGGGGCAACCCACCTAACTCGAACCAACCTTACCGACGAGGTCAAGAACCCCATGTATTATTTTGCCAAGGCAGGAATTAGGGCACAGTATCGTAATCTGGGATTTAACACAGTGTACGATTATGGCTTGAAACAGGGTATGAACAACGTCTTTTTTGATGAGGCAGAAGGAGGGATTTATGCCCAGAGTTTGAAGGCCCAATTGAATTATTCCTATGAAAGCGCAGATGAAAAATTCAGTTTTTACAGCGATGCAAACCTGGATTACAGGATCAATGAACAGGTAGCTGACCTAAAATTGACTGCCAAGGCTGATTATCAGTTTGACAATGGTTGGTCCTTTAACTTGGGATTGGGATCAACGATTAAAGACTTCTTGAGCAAAAAGAAGAAGAATAGTGGGAGAGGTGGGGCCTTTTCCATTGCCAACATGGTTTCGGTGAATGCTGGAGCGAAGAAGGTATTCGATTTTGACCAGCCTAGAGTCAAATTCTACAACATTCAATTATCCTTCTTCAAAGATGCAAATGGAAACAAAGAGCGAGAGAAGGGGGAAGAAGGGATTGCCAATGTCTTGGTGAAGGTGGAGCGAGCCAAAGACCCTGTTATGACAGATCAGGGACCTCAAATCATCAAATTTAAGCCACCCAACATCATGTCCAATGAAAAGGGAATGGCTGAACTCTTAAAGGCCCCACAAGGGACCTACCTGATTGAATTGGAGGAGTTATTTATGATGACTGATTTTGCCAACCTACAGGGATTTAACCTAGAGGTTGTCCTCAATCAGCATAAAAAGATTCTGGTCCCTTACTCCAAGAGTGTAAATATCGTCGGGAAGGTCAAAATAACTCGTGATAAATATTCCCGCTTATTTGGGATAACCCCAGCCAACATACGGGTTACTGTTGAGGACCAAAATGGAGATCTTCATTATGCCCTGACTTCCTCAAATGGTTCCTATATGGTAACGGTTCCTTACTCAGAGGAATACAAAATCAGCATGAAAAATGTGTTGGGAAAGAAGTTTGAGTTAATTGGTCAGGAACAAGTCCTAAAATCGGAGGAAGGGAAAAGCCGCTATGAAATTGGCTTCCATTTTAAAGAAAAAGGACGTAGCATTAGCTTCAATTAAAGTAGATTGACACCATCACTATTTTTCTCTTCCTTAGGTAAAGAAGGTGAGAAGGAATATTTTACTAGCCATTCTCTATCAGCCATGAATCTATGAAATCTCTCAAGGAGAAGCATCTAAGCAGTGGTCAAAAAGTCGTCCTGATTGAAATCAAGAAACACATTCTTCCGAATTACTTTTTGCTTTCCTTTCCCAAGACCCAGGGCGAGCCCAATCCCCAGGAAACCCTAGAAATATTCAATTTAGCTTTACAATTCGCAGAAGAGTTAAGCAGAGAGCGGATTGGAAAGAGCCATGCTTACACCCTGATCTACAGCGGTCATAGTGCTAGAAGGGTAAAGGGCTGGCATATGCATATCATGTTACCAGGAAACAGATGGAGAAAGGCTTGGCTGTATGTGGTCCTGGCAGGGAAAAATATCCTTCAGGGGCTTAGGCTCAGAAAAGATGATACAAGAAAATTTCTAAAAGAAAGATCGTAGGTCAATGCCATAAGCATAAGCATAAGCAAGAATCTCTAAAGCCCATTCTCCTACGAAAGAAGAATGGGCTTTCACATTTTCTAGCTAACAACCTTATTTTTTTATGCCGTTTTCATAGGTTTCCTTGACAACTACATTTCCCTCTTCGTCATATGAAATGAATATTCCATTCTTTGTTCCCATGGAATAGATTCCTTCCATTTTTAGTTGGGTACCCCCTTCATAGTATTCCTTCCACTCTCCGTCGGGCTTATCGTTTTTATAAAATCCGGTACGCTTGAGACTACCATCTTCATAATAGAAGGTCCAAGCTCCTTCAGCAAGCCCGTTTTCATAGCTTCCGTCTTGCTTTTTGTTTCCATTGGGATGATAGGCCATCCAAGTACCCTGAAACTTGCGATCGTTGTTGTATTCACCTTCTAAGTACAAGGTTCCATCTTCGTAGAAGAACTGCCAAGTCCCCACTCTGACGTTATCTTCGTAGTCTCCTTCTAGCTTCTTCTCTCCATTTTCATAGAACTCCGTCCAGGTCGAATCAAGTTTATTGGCTTTGTAGTAGCATTTCTGGCTTACTTGTCCTTCTGGGTAGAATCCTAAATATTCTCCTTCGAGCATTCCGTCTTTGTAGAAGCACATTTTGTGTTTGGCACCGTCTTCGTAGTTTTTATAATAGCCGATGAAGTGGCCATCATATTCCTCACCTACTTTGTATCCTCTTTCTTGGATATGGCCATTGGGGTAGTATTTTTCGATGGGTCCGTCGATGTTTCCATTGTTGTAGTATAGCTTTTGGAGAAGTTTGCCGTCCTCATGGTAGTCTAAGACTTCTCCATCCAAAATTCCTTTGTTGTAATAGGCGATTTCTTTGATGGTCCCATTTGGGTAGTACATTTTTACTTCTCCGTGAACTTCATCAAACAGAAAACTTCCTTCTTCTTTCACTGCCCCATTGATGGAATGGAAGGTCTTAAAGGCGCCAACCTTGTGTCCGTTGATGAAGTTAATTTCTTGCTTCATCATGCCGTTTTCATGGTAGATCTGCCAAAGACCAGACAATTCTCCATCGCTGTAGCTTCCTTTTTGCCAAAGCCTTCCAGACTGGAAGAAGAGTTCATAGCGTCCATGGCGTAGTTTTCCCATTGGGCTTGTACGGACGAGATAGACCTCTTTGAGTTCGTCAGTTTCCTTGTCGTACCAGGTTCTGACCTCCTCTTGTGCCTTGGCATTTTCGGTAACGTACATGCCTTGGGTGGCAAATAGGACATCCTGTGCTTGTAAAAATGGAATACTGATCAAGAAAAAAATGGTGAAATGGAGCGTTTTTCTCATGGCATTATTCGGCTGATCAAAAAATATATACCGCTATTAATTTCAAGATAGGATATTGTATATTTTTATACTATTCATTATTCGTGTAAAATTTACATCCCCTCATCTCAGGGAGAAGAGGGGATGTATATGTAGGATACTTTCGTCTTATTTTACTTCGATCTGGATCTGCTTACCTGACATAGGGTAGTTTGGACCATAGTCTAGGATAGCAGCTACCATATATGAACCTGCAGCCAAGTCCTTAGGAAGAGCCAATTCACCAGCGCGTACACCTTCTGGAAGGATACGGAATGTAATTGGATCAAGCTTAGTCTCTTCGGCTGTCTCTAGGTTAGAGATAACCATGTACATGTTACAATCAAGAATCTTTTCTCCTTTGTTTTCAGTCTTCACAACGAACTTACGTGCACCTTCTTCAGTAGTTCCGTCTTCTTTGAACTCAGTAAGGGCAGCAGCAGCGTTGTCGTTAGAACGAGGAGACTGTGTTACGAATACACCAACAGCCTGGCTTACTTCGATACCCATGGCAAGATCCTTGTCAGCCTGTGGAGCTTCCTGCTCCTTTTGTAGCGTAATGTAAGCCAAAGACCACTTAGTGGCAGCCTGTCCAGCAGGTACATTGATAGTTACAGTTACATCAGCAGAACCATTAGCTTCAAGCTCAACAAGAGCAGGCGTGAAAGTCAACCACTCAGAACAAGAGTTTGGATTCTGTCCAGCCTCTTGACGGATAAGGTTTCCTTGCTCATCAAGGCTCCAGTCAGCAGCAGTCAATGTGTAGATAGAAGGCTTGTTTGACGTGTTCTTAACGGTAACAGTTTGTGCTTGATTTGAACCAGGCTCCAAAGCGAAATCCAGACGTACTGGAGAAATCTCTAGACCCTGAGCGAAAAGAGTGGTAAATCCACAAAGAGCAATTGCAAGAATAATTAAGGATTTAATAAACTTCATGTTTAGTACTTAAGTAAAATAAATTTATTCGCTGATAAGAATAATTGATGCTGTAAATTTTATGTTTTGAAATGTATTAATCAAGAATTTGTCAATAATCGATCTAAAATGTCTCAAAACAGCGTTTTTGCTTGAAAATTGAAGGGGTATACAACAAAAAGTTACTTATGTAGGCATAATATTTCGGATATGTGTAAATAGTTAACTGCTTGATATATAGTAAATTATACCTAGGGTTGGCATTCTAGTTATCTTAACTCTATACAATTGTAAGGTTTATAGGGAGGCGTGAATAGCTAATAAATTACAACTTCATAAATTTACGATATCATAAATTAGTTGGTTATCTCATATAATTAAATTTAAGCTCTATGAGAGTTTTCAAAAACACTTTTTTCGCTTTCTTGCTAGTATTTATTAGCGCATCTGCTTTCGCTCAGACCTCTGACGAGATTCAGATTTCCGCTGCATTCAGCTCTTCTATTGACCTTGCCGTTACAGAAGGAGACAACATCGCATTCACAGTAGCTTCTTTGGAAGATTACACGGACGGTCTTTCTGATCCTACTGCTTACAACTCAAAGTTTGTAGTTAATTCTTCTGTAAACTTCAAGGTTGACCTTACCGCGACTCCATTTGACGACGGAAACGGTAACATCCTGAACGCTAACAACTTTGGTTACACCATCTCCGACGCTGGTTCTCATGTTGTTGGAACTAACCACCTTTTGCTTGGTGCTTCTTCCAGCCCTTCTGAGTATGCTCTTCTTGGTAACAATACTGAGGTAGTTACTTCTACAGGAGAAGGAAACGCTGGTGATGCTTCTCAGAACGCTTACCAGTTGAAGTTTGAGCTAGGTACTGCTGCTGTACGTGCTAAGAGCGGTCTTCCTCGTCTACTTGACCAGAACGTTGCTCCTGCTACTTACGCTTCTACAGTTACATTGACTGCTAGCGCTATGCCATAATTTGGTGTAGAAAATATAAGGGCCATCCTGATTTATTCGGGATGGCCCTTTTTTTATGGTCTCAAAAAAATTGGCAGATAGGCTCATTTTTCAAGGCTTTGTCTGCAGGGAAAGACATCTTGTTCTTGGAGTACTTTCTGATCTTCCTGTTTAGGTGCTCGATCAAATTGTAGGGTTGATGATTTTCCTAATCTATGCATGGAAGTTAATTAAGGTGGTCAACTCCTCTTATTGACCTCTCTATGTGATGATGGCGAAAGGGTATTTAGTGCCATCGAATTAGTCCCTATTCTCCAATGCAACTCATATAGTTTCTTAATTTCAGTGATCCGGATTATTCAATCCCTCTGACGCTAAGGTCTGTTAACACCCTCATGTAGAAGCCAACTGGCTCAGATTCCCTATCCACATGCTAAGGCCTCCTTCTTTCCATCGATTCTCAGCCACAGCCATATAAATGGTCTGTTGATCAAGTGGGCGTTTGCCCTGGCCTTGAGACAATCTATCCAGACGATCAGGTATTGAAGTTCCGGTGGTTGGTTCAGTTGGGCTATAATTTCCTCTGGGATTATATCCTTGATTCTAGAAATGGCTAAAGGCGAGAGCTGAGAGTGGTAGAGATGCCTTTGTCTGGGCTTTTGTAGGGGAAGTTATTCATCTCCCTTAGCTAACAAAGAGATTATCATGGATGCCATTCACTTGGTAAACGAGATTGATTGGGAGCAATCTTAGGCTCAAAGCTCCTATCAAGATTAGGAGGAATCTCAATTCCAGACGTTCCAAACTTGCTCATTAGGTTCTTTTTCTATTTGCCATTTCAGACAGCGGACGGCTGCTACCATGAAGTTATCCAACCTCCAGATGAGCAGGTATATACTTTTTAAGAATCTACCTACACAAAAAAAGACCATCCTACTGCAAGGATGGCCTGGAAGAATGAATATGAAAAATGCTGTCTTATCTAGCGGAGACCCTGTCGTAGGTCTTTTTAACTTCTTTTATCTTTAACTTTTGATCCTCTCCTTGTAGCGAAAAGACATAGGGGCCCTTAGGAAGATCGTACACATCTTTAAAGATGAAATTATTGGCGCCCTTCTTTACCTTGATTCTGTGGTTTTCGATGGTCTCTCCTTTTCCGTTATAGATGATGATTTCGGCTTGCTGTTCCTTACTGGCCTCAAACTCAGCTACAAAAAAGTCATTGAAGGGATTGGGACTGATATCCTTGATCTGTATACCCTTGTCTGCCAAGTCATAGGCTGTAGATATAGGTTCTGTATAGATAAATGAACCGTTCTTCTGTACCTGCTTGAGGCGATAAAGGCCACCTCCTTCAAAGGGCTTAGAATCAGAATAGCTGTATCGCAACGTAAAATTATTGTTTCCTCCGCCTGCTAGTTTGCCCATTGACTCGTAAAACCGTCCATCCTGGCTCCGCTCGACAAAGAAATATTTGTTGTTGATTTCCTTATCCGCAGACCATTCTATCAAAATCAACTTTCCTCCCTTCAAATTCGCACGAAAGTAACCGTAGTTTACCTTTTTTTCGGTATCGAGTTCATCTACTGGCCCAACCCCAATGAAGGCCTTTTCTGGATCCTGGTTGTTCATTTCCGTTTCTATCCAGGCAGACGAATAATCCTTGGCTTTCTTAGCTTGTTTGGCCTTTCCTCCGTCCATGAAAAAACCTTTAAAGGGATATCCTTCGTAGGAAAACTCCAATTGTGTGGTGGCATTTTCCTTCCCAAAATAGATAAAGAAATAAGAGGGTTTATTCGCATATAAGCTATCTACTCCTACCCAGGCAGTAAGTTTTCCAGATTTGGGATCGTAGCTTTTAATGCGATAAGGAAGGGGAGTAGCTCCTACGTCATTGGTGAAGCGAATATCTTCCCCCTTGGAACTGCTAACCTTTCCTCCATGAGCGACAGACTTTAAGTCTTCTAATTCTAGTTCAAGCAAAACAGGAAAATCTGCCAGGGTCTGGTCGCCTGCCACAAATTCCTCATTTACCTTAATGAGCATTCTCCAAGGGTATCCTTCGAGCCTTCCCAGATCCTTGCCGCCAAGGTTGTTGGCTATATAGAGGATAACAGCTGCCAAAAAACCAATCGATACGGGTTTCCAGGCTTTTCTGGTGACTTTAACCGAGGGAGAGAGTTGATTTTTATTTTTAGGTGAATCTTCCATATGTCTATTTGTTCAAGTTTTGATTAGGGCATTGCGCTTGCAGTCAGGGTAACGGTTCCTACATAGGCTCCGGGAACAATATTCTGATCCAATAGCCTAGGAAGGCCGCTGATATTCCTTGTGGCAGGTGTACCCAGCTCAAACTGGATTTTAAAGGCATTTTTTTGAGGTCCTCCTGCGTTTCCTTGGTTGTAGGAGGTGATGATTTCCTGGTTTGTTCCCAAGAGAGCTAACTCTGAAGGGCTATTACCAGCACCCAATAGCAGGTGATTGACATTGACTTTGTTTTCCCCTTCATCTGAAAGCCTAAAACCAAAGTTTCTGGCATCAAGAAGATTCCCATTGCCATCGTCGAAATTGGTGGCACTCAAGTCTACCTTGAAATCCAAACTGGAAGCCACCTCAAATAGGGAGAAATAATTGTAAGGGCTTGACATCCCTCCAGTGTAATCCCCCAAACTCTTTACTTCAAAGCTGATATTCGCCCCAGAGGTTACGTTTAGGGTGATGTAAGAAGAAAATGCAGCCGTTACCTGAATTTCATCTGACACCTGGGCATAGGAGTGGGACCATAAACCAAAAACAAGAATCAGGCAATTGAGTATTATTCGCTTAAGCATTTAGTTTTTAAATTATATATTATCAAAGATAAATAATACATCATTTAGAAAAATATCAAAATCACCCATTTGTTTTCATCCGAAAACAAATGGGTGATTCTGAATTAATTTTCATCTGTTGCTTTACTCTATGACAAAGCGACCTATGTATACATACTGGTAAATATCTTCTGCCATGATAATGTAAGTTCCAGGTCTGTAGTCCTGTTTCCTGATTATTACAGAAGTCGCTTCTGGCTTGGTCCATTTTTGCATCTCAATTCCTGTAGTGGTCAAGATCTTTACTGACGCTAAAGGAATCGGTAAGACCTGGTTATCCCTATCTGAAATCATGATGGTTGATTCATCTCGAACCGGATTGGGAAAGGCTACGACTTTCATGAAATAATCGTCCTCTAGCGTAAGTCTGTCTGTGATGACATTCTGAACGTAGTTGGTGATGATATGCTCGTTGAAGTCAAACTGAATCCCTGCACGGTTTAGGATGGTATCCCCGTGGACCAGGTTGGGTTTAGGAGCGATTTTAAACATCACAAAGCCTTGACTACCTTCTTCATCAGATGCACTATCTGGTAGGAAAATGTTGTCAAATTTGAAGACCGCAATTCCGTCCTCTGATACGGTAACAGAACCTTCATGGCTCATCGCGCCTGGTTCAAAGGAACTTAAGTCGAGGAATCTGGATAAGGTATCATAGATGACCACGCGGCTAGCGAAGAAGGACCCTACATTCTGGAATCGGATTTTATAGGTCAGGGTATCTTCTACACGGATATATCCTCCTTTTCCTGCTCCTTTAGGCCATACCTGCTTGTCATTCGGGTCATAAGATCCTACAATCTCATCTACTGAAGTGTAGGTGTTGTTCAAGGTATCACATTCGTTGGCAATGATGTCAATTTCCGCAGTTACCTCTACAAACTTACCCAATACTGCCAATCTAGAAACAGAGTCGGTCAGGGTAACCGTCTTTACTTCTAGCGGATTGATGGGACCAAGATCCCATTCCATGATAAAGGTTGAGTCTACCTTTGTTCTTCTGGTCCACTCAGGCTGAGATCTGGTCGGAACAAGATTTTCGTCCATGAGGATTCTCAGGGTATATTCCTCTGCGATACCCCCTCCATTGTTGCTGACCCTAACCAAGTAATCATTCTCAAAACCTCTTCTAAGGTCTTGTGTCGCCAAGCTAACGGATAACTCTGAATTGATACAGTTGGGTCTGTTGGCAAAGTCGTATCCCTCATAGACACTTTCTCCTAGGCCATTGTCACAAGGAATTCCCTCAATCGTCAAGTCGCAATCGGTCGTAACATGGTCCGTTAAGGCCCCATACATGGTTTCAATTCCATTGGCATCACATATATCGAAATGGCCATAGAGAACCGTGCCGCCATTGATGGTCGTTGTTCCACTCACTTCAATGCTGGCTCCAGACTCATTTGGTCCATTGATGTCTCCATTAACTGTCAGGTTTCCAGTAACGATTTTGGAGCCTTTTCGGAGTTCATTTAAACTATTCCCATTGATATTCAGATCATTTTCTACCTCTAGGTAACCTGAGTGCCTCATATCCCCATTTTGATTGAGGTTGTTCCCTACGCTTAACTGACAGAAGTTATCAAAGGTGCTGTTTCCATTATTGTTAAGGGTTCCGTTGACGCTTATGTCTCCATAATTGGTGATCAGTGCATTGTTGTTTAGGTCACCCGTAATGGAAAGAGTACCTGCATTCAATAGGATTGCGTTGGTATTGATGTTTAACTGGGTGAAGGCAACATCCCCATAGTTTTCGAACTTACCCTGTAAACTCAATCCATTTGTGATGGTGAGGTTGGAGGAATAGTTGACCAGCACAGCATCGGTACTGTTGAGGTTCAGGCTGGGAATGCTTAGTGAGCCCGATTCTCCTAGAATAATCAAGCCAGCCCCATTTCCGTTGAAGTTGATATTTGTCAAATTGGCCGTTCCACAGATAACCAAAGTACCCCCATTGTTGAAAGTTATAGTTCCATTTACAGTGGACCCTTCCTCTACACATATTTGCTCTCCTGGATTAATAGTGAGGTTCTGATTTCCCTCAATACTAGCTGTACATCCCCATGAGCAATTTTCTATCGGACTATGCTTGGTATAGCGTGGAGACGCATTACCACCTCCTTCAACTACCGTTAAGTCGAAACCAGACTCTTCTGTGGGGCACAGCTGCGTCCATGCTGGATGCTTCATTTGGTTAAGGGTGTATTCCCCTTCTTGTAAGTAAGCCTTATATATTCCTAGGCTGTCGGTTAAGGCCACAATTTCACCAGGGTTGATGAGTACCTTTTGGTTGGGAATTCCAATATCTGGGGAGGTAAGTGAACAAGAGCTATCCGCATCCATAAAAATTCGTCCGATAACCAGAATACCTTGTTCCTCAACGATTTCATAACGTTGGTTGACACTGATGTTGCTGACAAATTGCCTGTAGCCTGAGGGCCATCTTACCTCTATGGTATCAACTACACTGGCATCTCCTAGGCCAAAGTGGGCAATTAGTGGATTTTGAGCATTGGCTCCCCCACCACTTTGACCTGTTACTTGACGCATCTGCCTAACGGTCTCCCCGTTTATGCTGGATTTAAGTCTGATTTGGGCTCCAATACCCAATCGGTTGGAATTGGTACCGACCAGACGAACCTGAATCCAGTTATTCTCATTTCCATTGTTGGTGTAATACTGGTTAGGGTTCTCGAAGTGATTGGCCACCAAAACATCCAGGTCTCCATCATTATCCAAGTCCCCTGTTGCTGTCCCTAAGGAGAAGCTTCCATCTCTTGTTACCGGCTCTACTACGTCGCTGTTAAAGGTTCCATCCCCATTGTTCATGTACAAGCGTCTGGTCTCTTCTGAACTGTTGGTGACATAGAGGTCTAGGTCTCCGTCATTGTCAAAGTCTCCCCAAGTAGAGCCCTGAGATCTGTCTTGGTCATTGGCAATGGCTCCTTCTGTAATTCTTGTAAAGGTGCCATCTCCATTGTTTTGGTAAAGGAAATTAGCTTGTCTCTCCGAATTGGTAACGTAGAGGTCAAAGTCTCCATCATTGTCGTAATCCACCCAACTGCATCCAGCCGAATTTCCTCCGTCATTGACGATTTCTCCTGTATTGACACGTACGAATCTTCCATTACCATTATTTCTATAGAGAAAATTGTCCTCTCCATTTCCATTGGGAGCAAAAAGGTCCATGTCACCGTCATTGTCATAATCACACCATCCTGCTCCGATCGTAGAGCCATTTCCTGGTAAAGCCGTTTCAATTCTGTCAAATTCGCCATCACCCATGTTGCGGAAAAGGATGTTGGGCCTGTTGGACAGGAAGTCAGAGACGTAAATATCAAGTAAGCCGTTGTTGTCGTAGTCGATCCAACTTGCGTTGTAACAGTGTCCGTTAAATCGGTAAATTTCCTCTACTTCCATCTCCTCAAATCGACCTCTTCCCAGATTTTTATACAAGACATTGGCCTCTCCAATTCTAGAAACAAATAGATCAAGGTCTCCATCATTGTCCATATCTCCCCAACTTCCTCCGACCGAAGAACCAATGTTGGAGGCGATGGCCCCAGTATCGACTAAGCTAAAGGATCTATCTCCATTGTTGGCGTATAGTAAATCTGGTTCTCCACTATCGTAACTTCCCATGAAGATATCCAGCAGACCATCTCCATTATAATCGCCAAGCGCCAAGCCCAATTGAGAGTTGTTGGTTCCTGTGAGATGACTTCCATCCTGAATACGGAAGAATATTTTGGGCGCATAGTTATCTGTATTTACGGTAACTCCGTTTGAGCTTGAAGCTTGTTGGAAGGCGGAGTCAACTTCCCCAGAAACTACCGTCTCTACAGAAATGACGGTATTGTCTAATATAGGATCGCCATCATTTTCATTGCCATTTACGATCAGTTCCGTTTCTGTGTAATAGGTATTATCGGGTGATAGGCCTGGGATGCTGTCAAACGTAACGATTGTTTCTCCTTTTGGAGTTGGGTTTATATCTCCCTCATAAGTTATTTCTTCTGTTTCATTCACAAAGTTACATGATACTACTTCTGCTCCATCTCCAACAACTACCGTTAAATCAGGATTGGTTAAGCTATCACCTTGTAAAATCAGATCTCCTTTGACAACTACCGAGTCTCCTGGCTCTGATTGCTCAACAGAGGTCGTCCCTTCCAATTTGAAATCCTGTGTCTGTGAGGTCCCGAAATAGCTCATCCAATTGTCGTTGAAATTGGTGGCAAAAACAGATATAGGTTTGTCAGATGTGATCAACAAATACGGTCTCTCTGGTCCGCTGTTTGGATTTCCATTTCCATTGTAAATACTGTTCCATTCATTTAAATCAAGAAAACAATCGATATATCTACCTGCTGGAACCGTATAGGTTCTATTGATTTTTTGTCCATTGGTAAAGGCGTCTACGACGGTAACTTGGGCTGTCTTTCGTGCAAACAAATACGCATGGCTACCAAAGCTGTATCGATCCGTGGTACCCGGAATGGTTACATCGTTTTCCTTTCCTGGAGGTGACATGTAGACTAAGAATGACTTCCCTGCTGAGGTTCCATCCTGTGAAGAAACCATTGAGGCAATGTCAGAGGTCCCTGGTCTTCCTGTCTCTAGCCAGTTGGCCTCAGATACCGAAATAGGTTTCCCTTCGGAGCTTCTTAACCTGAATACCCCTGCATGATTCCCTGAATAAGAAATCCATTCTCCTGCCTTAAGGCGATCAAGTGTCCAGTTTTCTACTTCTTGCCAAGAATTATTGACAAATTTATCTAGAAATATTTCTGTCGAGTCCTCCCAGCTAACTACCCGAATTTCTTGCTCTCTTCGAGCTTGATAGGGGACTCCAAAGTAAAATAGTTCGCCAGAAGAAGAGCCATTTTCAGAAGGTACGAATCCTCCTCCATCACGGGCATTTCCCCATAAGGCACCATATTGGACAGTAACAGGTTTGTTGGTCTCGATCAGGTAAGTTCCACCTGATTGCATGATATTTCTTCCATCAGTATGGTAGAAAATGATGTCTTGTCCTACATTGATTTCTCGCTGGACCAAAATATTTGCATTGCTAATATCAACCTGTGTGTAGCCAGTGGAAGTCGTTGTAGAGGTGTGTATCGACTTGATCGTAACTACTGTAGAATCCTCATATGCAAAGACATTTAAATCTCGAGGAGAGAAAGAAGTCGGCGGGGAGAAAACAATGAATTTTGTTCCCTTGGAAGTTTTGTTGGTGGCAGGCACCCAGTCATGCTGCCAATCAGAATTGGTGGACTGGGAAGCGAAAACCAATTTGCTGGTTTTTATGATGAAAAAGTCTCCATCTTGCTTAGAAGATCTCCTTTGGCCGCCTCTAGGGGGAGCATCGTCATTGACGGCACCATCCTTTATATATTGGATGTAGGATTGCCCGGCGTTTAACCAACCCGAGGCTGAGTCATCATCATCCCCATCTGCATCGTCGTCAATTAGCTCAAAGAAAGTGCTATCATATAGGGCTGTAATCACTACAACAACATGACGATTAGCTCTGTCGTTATTGGGCGGGACGAATATCTCAAAATATGTGGAGGCTTCTCCTGTTCCAAAGGAGGATAGGCAGGATAGTAGAACCAAGGTTAGCAGAATGACTTTTTTCATTTCGCGTGTATAGCATAATTATTCTGGCCTAAAACTAGAGAGCAATCTATTTGATGCCCACACGATTATTAATGAAAAATAACATTACAAATTTTATATAGTATTTTAAATAATATATTTTAATGATTGTTGTATTTGTTCTTGGGAATGTAAACTTCTAGCAGAATTCGAGTTTTATATTCGGCGTCTATAAATAATTTTGTTATTGAATTATTTATGCAGGAAATAAAAGCAATTGCCTTATGAAGTGGATATATATAGGTCTCATGATCTCTCTCTCATTTTTTCATATATCCTTTGTCTCGCTCGAACAACCTCAAGCCCAATTTAGCCTATCGGATTCTCAGCAGGACAGCACTACATCAGTTTTTAAAAATTTTGAGGCCAAGATTAAAGGGGGAACTATCATTTTGTTAGAATGGACAACTCAATTTGAAAAGAATACCACTTATTTTTTCATTGAGAGAAGCCATAATGGTCAGATTTATGAGAGTATAGGTAGCATAGGGGCAAGTAAGAATAGCCACATTCCTATTACCTATAGTTTTTCTGATTTGAAACCACTTCCTGGACTTTCTTACTACAGGGTAAAGGTCGTAACTCCTGCAGGCAAAGCTTATTACTCAGAATCAAAGGAGGTTTCATTTAATCCCGAGGACGATGGAATCAAACTGATCAGTGCTTATCCAAATCCCTTTAAGGATAGCATCAAGATTTCCTATACCTGCAACCGCGATCTGCCAATTACCATGGAGTATTTCAAAGATGATGGAAAGGTCATTGTCAGTGAATTAATCCAATCAAAAGAAGGCGAAAACACGATCTACCTAAAACCTGATAGTTTGCCTAACGGTAGATATATTCTCGGCATTATGGGGCCTGAGAAAAAGCTAAAAGCGATCGAAATTCTCAAAAAGTAACCCTAATTCGGAAGACTAATGGGAACGATGAAATCATGCCCAGATTGGAAATCTGTTTCTTGTACAAATTCTAGGGCTTGATCTTCGGCTCTATCATCATCTGTATGCATTTGGAACCTAAATTTCCGACTCACACTACAGTTTAGCTTCAGTTCGCAGCTTTCAATTTCGACCTTTTCTCCGGCTGGAATAGTCACCTCTTGGGTAGAGCAGAGGGCATCTCCACCAACATCGAAGAACAAACTTCTCCATTTTCCTGATACAATACTTACCTGAGATTCGGATAAATCGACTTTTATCTTCCATTTTGACTGATTGTGAAAATGGAAGATCGCCTGACATTTATTAGAAGCATACAAGTCATGTGAATGAAGACTGGCAATATCTGCCTGGGCAACCTCGTCATGTTCACTGGTGAATCTGTAGACCCAGATCCCGCTCAAGACCAGTAGCAAGAGAAAAAAGAATGTAGCAAAGGATTTGTCGCGCATGGATGAGAATTAGGCTAATAATCTTCCATTTGTCTCTTCTACCAAGGAAAACGTAACTTTTACCTGAACTCTCGGTATGGTTCAAAATCTATCCCTACATTTACCGACGAAACAACGCACATCTCCTTTATGAGTGGATTGAAAAAGCTTGCCTCTCAAACCTTGATCTATGGGGTAGGCAACATTCTGATTAAGGTAATTAATCTCCTGCTAACGCCATGGCTATCAGGGGCGGAGCATATTTCTAAAGCTGACTTCGGAATATTTGGGCAGGTATATGCTTTCATTGCAATGATCAATATTGTGATCACTTTCGGAATGGAAACAACCTTTTTTCGATTCATTCAAGACAGCGAGGAGAAGAAGAAAATTTATTCCCAAGCATTCATTTGGGTAGCTTTTCTGGCTAGTCTTTTTTTGATTTTTATTCTATTCTTTAATGAAGCCATTGCCTCTTCTTTGGGATATGAGGGTAGGGGAAACTGGATTTTATTATTGGGGACGGTCATATTCATGGATGGCTTATGTGCCCTTCCATTGGCCAAACTTCGTCAGGAGGAAAAAGCAGGGAGGTTTGTCAGCGTCCTACTTTCCAGTGTAGTTGTCAATATTGTCCTGAATTACATCTTTATCATTGTTCTTGAATTAGGACTCACCTACGTATTCATTGCAAATGTGGCGGCCTCTGCTGTCAAATTTGGTTTTGGACTGATTGGGAATCTGCCTTCAAGCTTCAGACCTGATTGGAAACTCCTCAGAAGCATGCTTGGGTATGCCTTTTTTATTATGATCGCAGGTTTTGCTGGTATCATGAATGAGACCTTTGATCGAGCCACTATTCCACTTCTATGGCCTGATGGAAAACCATTTGAAGGTGTGGCGAGAACTGGGGAAGAAATGAACGGTATTTATGCAGCCAATTACAGGGTAGCAGTCTTAATTAGTTTGGCCATTCAGGCCTTCCGATATGCGGCAGAGCCCTTTTTCTTCAATCGATCCAAAGACAAGGATTCCCCTCAGACCTTTGCCAAAATCTTTCATTATTTCATTGTAGCGGCTCTGATTGGTTTTTTGGTCATAGGTTCCTTTAGCAAAGAAATTGTCAGTTTTAACTTTTGGGGCTTAACACGATTCACCTTCATCGATGAGAGATATTGGAGTGGATTGACCATTGTCCCTATTCTTCTTATGGCCTACGTATTCAGTGGAGCCTATCTCAACATGTCTATCTGGTATAAGATTACCAAGCAGGTACGCTTTGCCATTTTATTTACCGGTGTTGGAGCGACAATAACCTTGGTAGGTAACTTCCTATTTATTCCTAGCTATGGGTATTATGCTTCTGCATGGGCCACACTCATTTGTTACGTCGTCATGAGTATCATGGTCTATGTGATTGGGCAGAAATATTATCCTATTCCATACAAAATTGGTCGAGCGCTGCTCTATGGAGGAATTTTTGTGATAGGATTCTTACTGAATCAACAGATTGGCCCTTCCGAAGGCTCTTTCATCGCCTTTACAGGTAAAGCTGTGATTTGCCTACTCTGCATAGGAGGAATGCTGGGATTGGAAAGATTTATTCCAGTATTTAACAAAGTAAAGCAGGATCAGCCTTCTGAATCATCCGACGAATAGCCCATGACTATGATAAAAAAGCACTTTGGAACATTGCCAGATGGCCGTCAGGTAGACCTCTTTTCCCTTACCAACTCAAAGGGAATGGAAGTAAACATCACCAACTATGGCGCGACCCTAACGAGTATTTTCCTGCCCACTTCAAAAGGTAAGGTAGATGTTATCTGGGGCTTTGACACACTAGAAGGCTGTTTGTCCGATCATCCCTTTATGAATACCATCATTGGGAGGTATGGAAATAGAATTGCGCAGGCTTCTTTTAGGTTGGATGGAAAAACCTATGATTTGCCAGCTAACCAGGCTCCTCATCAACTCCATGGCGGATCGGAAGGTTTTGACAAAAAACTTTGGAAAGCAGCAGATATTTCTGACGAAGAGGGGAACAAATTGAAGTTGACCTATCTGAGCCCAGATGGTGAAATGGGATTTCCAGGTAAGCTGAAGGCAGAATTAATTTACGCCTTGAACGATGAAAATGAATTAAGTCTTTCCTACCGAGCAGAAACTGACCAGCCTACCATCGTAAACCTTACCCATCATGGCTATTTCAACCTGTCAGGCAAGGGAGATATCAAGGCCCATAAGATGAGCCTGTATTGCGATAAAATTGTTGCCGCAGGTGAAGACGGTATACCGCTACAGAATGCATTGATGGAAGTGGAGGGTACTCCTTTTGATTTTAGAAAGCCGGCCAGTTTAGGAGAACGACTAGAGCAAGAACATGAGCAATTGACTTTTGGCAATGGCTTTGATCGATCCTTTGTCGCCAATGATTGGAAGGGGGAATTAAAGTTGATCGCAGAAGTATCCGATCCTGAGACTGGAAATAGGATGAAGGTAAAGACAACTGAACCGGCTGTTCAATTGTATACGGCAAATTTTCTATCGAATGTGAAAGGGAAGTATGGGCAGGTCTATGAGCCCTATTCTGCCTTTTGTCTGGAAGCACAGCATTTCCCCGATTCACCCAACAGACCTGATTTCCCTTCTACTCGTTTGGACAAAGGGGAGGTATACCTACAAACAACGATTTACCAATTTTTCTGGGATTAATCATCTTCTGGGATGATAGCGGTAGCCTCAATTTCTACAACCAATCCTTCTTGTATCAAGGAATAGACTTCTACCATGGTAGCTGCTGGCTTAATGGTAGCAAAAAATTCCACATGGGCTTTCCCAATTTCTTCAGAATGGCTCATGTCTGTGGTATATATTCTGGTTCTTACTACATGTTCCATGTTAGAGCCAGCATCTAAAAGGGCTTGTTGGATTTTGAGCAAGATGTATTGAGCCTGTTGATAGGCATCAGAGTGAAACATTACTTCATCTCCGTCCATAGCTGTGGTACCGGCTACCTCAACTATGTTTCCAACCCTTACCGCTCTGGAATATCCCACTTGGTCTTCCCAAATTGTTCCTGAAGCAATGTTTATGCGCTTTTTTGACATTATCTGATTAAGATGTTGTTCTATCTTTTTTAAGTTGTCCCTCTATAGCAAAATACTTGACTATCAGACACGCCCCTAAAATTGAAAATATTCCTTATACTTGAAAAAAACTGTTCCTATGTGGTCATTTTTTAAGCGTCTATTCTCCAAATTCCTTCCATCTTCGGATAATTCCTCGCAAAATACAAAAGAAAAGGGACTGATTATTGACCTTGACCCAATAGAAGAGGAAAAACCCCAGTCTCCAATGGGAGAAGTAAAGCGCCTAGACCTGAATGGGAAAGAGTTTTTGACCCTACAACGAACCAAGACTACTGATTCTTACACCGAAGGAAAATTGATCTGGAAGGATAGAGAAATAGCCACCACCCTCGAAGGACCTACACCAAGCCCTGCTTTCCCCGACCAAGGATCTATACCAGAGTCGGATTACAAAATGGAACTCAGGAAAGAAGGGGGCCAACATACCACCTATCACTTCAAATACCCGGAGATCCATGAAGGGATGATCTGGATCAAAGAGGTTGATCACCTTGCATTTCCTTACCTAATGGCAGGCAATGATCCTGCCCTAGCTTACGGCAATGTTCTAGTGGGAGAAAGGGTAGAGGAGGGCTGGTTGCTGAATAGCGAGTCAACCTACCTCCATGTTTATCAGCAGCTCAAGGAAGAACTGAGTGGCAAGGAAGTCGTGCTGAGAATTCTCAACCCTTAAATTGATTTATACAGGTGGGCTAGATCTCCTACTTTTCCCAAATTAGGCGTGTTCAAAAAGGGTAGAGTAGCATCGTCTACCTAATTTTAGGTAGGGAGACTAATTATTTACCTAAATGCAGGTATTGGTCTAAGAATCGCTGTTCATTATTTTTGTTTCTAATTAGATCAATTCTAAATAATTGATTTTTTTCTTATTATTGGAGGCTTGAAAATCGCCATGGTATTATTTGCTCGTCCATATTCACCCACAATGCTTCATCTTTCCCAGCTTCATAAGCTGAAGAAAGGGCAAGCTGGCTTTATCGAGAAGATTGATAATGAGGAGCTTAAGTTGGCCTTGTTGCAGTTGGGGATTACAGAAGGGGACGAATGTAAGTTTACTGGAGCTGCGCCCTTGCAGGATCCACTTTCCATCATGGTGAATCGTACCAAAGTTACCCTTAGGAAACGGGATGCCGCCTCTATATGGATCAGGAAGAAGTAAGAACCGCAGAGAATCAGCAGGTCGTCGCCCTAGTCGGCCATCCAAATAGCGGAAAAACCACCTTATTTAATGTGCTTACCGGTCTCAATCAGCGAGTCGGAAATTTCCCCGGAGTAACGGTGGAAAGGAAAAGCGCTGCCTTGAAGGTCGGGAAAAAGCGTTATCGATTGATAGACTTACCCGGAACAAACTCGGTTTACCCGCAAGCCGAAGATGAAGAAGTAACCACAGATATACTCAAAGAGGTAGGGCATCCAGACCATCCGGATATTGTGTTGTTGATTGCAGATGCCAATCAGTTGAGGAGAGGGTTGATGCTCTGTATGCAAATTCAGGACATGGGTTTTCCTGTCGTTCTCGCGGTCAATATGATTGATCAATTGAAGAGCGATGGGAGTCGTCTTGACTTGGCCAAACTCCAAAACCTGTTAGAAATACCAGTGATCGGTGTTTCTGCTAAAACAGGTGAAGGCATAAACGAACTGAAGAGCAGCCTGTCAAAGGCAAATGCGAGTCGGGCCCCCTTCATGAACCTCCCCCCAGGCTTTTTACGCTCACTTGATCCTATCAAAGAACAGCTTCCCACACAATCTGATTACTTCGCTTACCAGATATTACTTGAGGCACACCCTACCCAGAAGCTGTCAAAGGAAGATGTCATCAAGATGAGAGATGGGGCCAAGATAGATGAGGAAGCCTCCAGGCAGTTGATTTCCAATGAATTGCTGGTAAGGCTAGATCGAGCCGAGACCTATATGCAGGAAGTCTTGATGCCTCCTCCAAATTTTAGAGAGAGGTTGACAGAAAGGCTGGATTACTGGTTGACCCATCCTATTTTGGGCTATGTGATATTCCTAGGGATTTTACTCCTGATTTTCCAGTCCATCTTTGTGTGGGCAACCTATCCAATGGAGTGGATTGAGGCTGGTTTTGGTTCTTTACAAGAATGGGTAGCCTCGACTTTGCCAGCCCATTTCCTAACGGATTTATTGTCAGAAGGTATCATTGCAGGGTTGGGGGGGATCATCGTCTTTATTCCACAAATCGCCTTTTTGTTCTTCTTCTTTGCCATACTAGAGGATTCTGGCTACATGGCCAGGGTAGTTTTTATTATGGACAGGATCATGAGACCTTTTGGTTTTAGTGGAAGGTCTGTTATTCCTCTCATGGGAGGTATGGCTTGTGCGATCCCTTCGATTATGATGACTCGCAGCATTGTACACAGGAAAGAGAGATTGATTACCATCATGGTGACTCCCTTGATTTCCTGTTCGGCTAGAATTCCGGTTTACACCTTGCTCATCGCCATGTTTGTCCCTGCACAAAAGGTCTTAGGCTTGTTTGATCTCAGGGGCGTCATCATGATGGGGATGTATTTTCTAGGATTTATCTTGGCCCTTATTGTTGCCTGGGTTTTCAAGAAGATACTTAAGCATAATTCTAATAACCTCTTTGTCATGGAGCTTCCTGCCTACCAGATTCCTGGTTGGAAGAACGTGGGACTAACCGTGTGGCAGAAGAGCTGGACCTTCATAAGAGAAGCGGGACAAATCATTCTAGCGATTAGTATAATCTTATGGTTGTTATTGGCCTATGGTCCCTCCAGTAGCATGGATGCCATTGATAAGCAATACAAGGCTGCAATTGCACAAAGCGATTCTCCAGAGTTAAAGGCTGAACTGAACCAGAAGATGGCTGCTGCCAAACTAGATTCTTCCTATGCTGGTATTCTGGGTCGTGCGATTGAGCCTGCCATCAGACCCTTGGGGTACGATTGGAAAATTGGAATCAGTCTGATCGCTTCCTTTGCCGCACGTGAGGTATTTGTAGGCACCATGAGCATCATTTACCAAAGGGCAGATCCAGAAGCCCTAGATGGGGAAGAGGAACAAAAACGAGCAAGATTAAGCCTGGTGGAAACCCTTCAACAACAAAAAGATCCTCGAACGGGTAATCCTGTGTACACCCTAGCCACTGTACTTTCGTTATTAATATTCTATGCGATATCCATGCAGTGTATGAGTACACTGGCTGTAACGAAAAAGGAAGCAGGCTGGACTTGGACATGGGTTATGTTGATTTACCTTACCCTACTGGCCTACTTGCTTGCTTGGGGTACATACAATCTGGTCAACGCATTTTTCTAATTTTCTCCCTTTCAATTGGCATTTTTTGCTGAGAAATAAGCCCTAGATTTGTAGGATTAAAATCAGGTAAACATGAGATTTTCGATCATACTTGGAGCCATCATACTTTCCCTCATATTGGGTGGCTGTAGACAAGGAGAGGAGCCAGGCGCCCCTATTTACCTAAAGCTTGGTCAAGGAAAGGTGAAATTGAGCGAGGATGGATTTACCTCAGATATAGCCATCAAGGATTTCTGGATGAGTCATAATGCCAATAACCTAGGTGTGTTTCAGGTTCCTAATGTGGTTCCGCTGATCCCAGAAGAAGGAGAAAATCGAGTTTTTGTCAATGCAGGAGTATGGGAAAATGGATTTTCTGATTTTCGACTTCCTTATCCATTTTGGCGAGGAATAGCGGTAGATGTATCCAATGCCTCTCCCTTGGATACCATTGAAATCAACCCCACATTCGAATTCTTATCTGCAGACACAGTCATAAACTTTGCCTTCAATGAAGAATTTGAAACGGGTTCTAGCAATCTATCAGATTTTTATGATGGACCTAATGGCACTCTTTTCAGAAAATCAGGAGAGGCAGCTTTTCAAGGTCGAGTAGGGCTCAAGGCTACTTTTACCAAGACTTCATATAATTTGTTGGCGATAGGAACCTCGGCGATTCCCCTTCCACAGCAAGGTGCCAATGATGTATGGATGGAAATTACCTATAAAAGCGATGTAACCTTTTCCCCAGGTCTGTTCTACACAGTGGTTGGAAACGGTGAAACAGGAGATATTAGAACCAACTTCTTCAATTCAAACGGTGAGTGGCGCACAGCTTACCTGCATGTTAATCAATCAGTACGTTCTGTTATTGGGACTGCCCTTTTCACTCCTTATATTCGTGCCACAAGTCAGTTCCCCAATTCGGATTCAATTGGAACAGGGACTATTATGATTGATAACTTTAGAATCCTGCACTTTCGCTAATGAATAAAAAGCAGGTCCAGAGCCTCATATACCTAATGTCAGACTTGGTAGTTTCCTACCTGGTGTGGCTAGCTTTTGCCTATTTTAGGCGAGAGACGCTAGAGGGATATGGATATCTCGATGTGCAGCAGTTTATCAATGCTTCCGTCATTGCAATTTATTGGACAATCTTATATGCTACAGGCGGTCTATATTCTAACCCCCTCCGTAGGTCCAGGTTACAAGAGTTTGTCCAAGTTTTTAAATACTCACTCGTAGGTGTGGTCATCATCTTCTTCCTCATCTTTTTAGACGATCCCACACCACCTATTAACCCCACACAAAAACCTAGTAAACAGCGAGCACTCCTACTGATTTACATGGGCTTACAGTTTGGATCGGTCGCCCTTATTCGACTGATCATCACTTCTGTAACCAACCTAAGAATTCGCAAAAGAAAGTTTGGCTTTCCCACCTTGCTCATAGGACATCAGGACTCTGCTTGGAGGATTTTCGAGGAGTTGGATAAGTCTAGGAGATCGCTAGGATATGATTTCGTAGGCTATGTGACCGCCATGAACCCAAATGGACATAATAGATTTGATGGGGTGCTTCCTCATTTAGGCAATTTGGACGAATTGGAAAAGATCATTCGAAACCATAGGATAGAGGAGGTCATAATTGCCTTGGAAAAGGATGAAATTGACGATGTTTCTATTGTCATTGATCAATGCGAAGAGACCTTTGCCCAAATTAAGGTTGTGCCCGGAGTGTATGACTACATTTATGGAAGTGTAAAGGTATCTCATATCCTTGGGGAGCCTTTAATCGATATCTTTCCAAGGGTCATGAATCCTTGGCAAAGGGGGGGTAAACGCCTATTTGATATCGTGGCTTCTTTGTTTGCCCTTACCATTCTCTCACCTGTTTATTTGCTATTGAGCATACTCGTAAAAATGGATTCTAAGGGGCCTATATTCTTTTCTCAAGAAAGAATAGGGAAGAAAGGGGTGCCATTTACCATTTATAAATTCCGTTCCATGTATGTGGACGCTGAGAAAATGGGGCCAGCACTATCTAGCGACAATGATCCACGGATCACCAAAGTGGGGCTTTGGCTGCGAAAATTGAGGCTGGACGAATTGCCACAGTTTTGGAATGTCCTAAAAGGAGAGATGAGTATCGTGGGGCCAAGGCCCGAACGGCAGTTTTACATCGACCAAATCATTAAGCATGCCCCTCATTATAAGCATCTTCACAAAGTAAAGCCGGGTATTACCTCTTGGGGGCAGGTAAAATATGGCTATGCATCTACGGTGGAAGAAATGGTCGAACGTCTCAAGTTTGATATCCTCTATATCGAAAACATATCCCTTCTGCTTGACCTGAAAATCCTCTTTTATACCTTGATTGTCATTGTGGAAGGAAGGGGGAAATGATCTATTTTCGATCAACCAATCGGTAGACAAATTTCAAGCCTGACCATATCTCATTCACTGAGGCTACCTTTACATCTACCAAGCCCGCCCCTAGGCCCATTTCTCTAATAATATCTCTGTTGAGATCAGTCTCTACCCCTGATTTTCCCTTTGGCCAGGAAATCCAAACCATGGCATTAGGCTTCAATCCAGCTTTTAAAGAAGGCAATTGTTCTTCTAAGTCCTGTTTTGCTGTGAAGAAGGCATGGATAAAATCGAGAGATTCCTTTTCGCAGCTTTCTAGAAGTTCGATATGAGGGGGCAAGGGACCAAGCCACTCGAAATAAGATGTTGGGGATTGATGAAGGAAGATGCTGTTTCCTTCCTTGATTCCAAGCTTTCTGATCAAAGGGGTAGGGGAACAGGCTGACATACTGAGCTTTCTTTAATAGATGATAAGAAATGGATCTGAAAAGGAAAAGGAGCATATCATATGCTCCTTTTAAAAAATGGCTACTACTATTTAAAAACCAACGTATCCATTGTTCGAGTTCGGAATCTTCTTCCCTTCATTTCCTAACTGTCTCGCTTGATTCCAAATTTTTCCATTTTGTTGTACAAATGGCTTCTTTGGATATCCAAAACCTCTGCGGTCTTTGAGATATTCCAGCTATTCAATTCCAGTTTTCTTAGGATAAATTGTTTTTCAATATGATCCTTGAATTCCTGGAATCGATCATAATCATCAAATACGGAAGTAGAACTAGCCTTTCTTCTTCGTGGAATGGCGTAATCGTGTACTTCTGTAGCTGTGATAACTCCTTTACTGAGGATCGCCAAGCGTTCTACTACGTTTCTCAACTCTCTTACATTCCCTGTCCAGTCGAGTTTTTGAAGCTCTTCCATGGCATCCTTGGTGATCGCCAGGTCGGACATGCCATATTCGTTTGAAATCTCATTGAGGAATGAGTTGGCAATCAAAGGGATGTCATCTCTCCTATCCTTCAAAGGAGGAACATGGATCAAGATGACACTCAATCTATGGTAAAGGTCTTCTCGGAAATTATTCTGTTCAATTTCGTAAAGAAGGTCCTTATTTGTCGCTGCGATAATGCGAACATCCACATTGATTTGTTTGTCGGAACCAATGCGGTTGATGCGATTTTCTTGTAGGGCTCTGAGTACTTTGGCTTGTGCACTTAAGCTCATGTCTCCAATCTCATCGAGGAAAAGTGTTCCTCCATTGGCTTGTTCGAATTTACCAATTCGTTGCTTGTAGGCACCTGTAAAGGAGCCTTTTTCATGCCCGAAAAGTTCACTTTCGATCAGCTCAGAAGGGATGGCGGCACAGTTTACCTCAATCATAGGCCCTGTTGCTCTGCTGCTCTTCTCGTGTATCCACTTGGCCACGAGTTCTTTTCCTGTACCGTTGGAGCCGGTAATCAAAACACGCGCATCGGTCGTCGCAACTCGGTCGATAGTTTCCTGGACCTTTTCCATCACAGAGGACTTCCCGATGATGGGGCGAACCTTGGTGATTTTGCGCTTAAGCTTCTTGGTTTCGACGACCAAATCCTTTTTTTCGATGGCATTTCTGACAGTAAGCAAAAGGCGATTAAGATCTGGTGGCTTCTGAAGGAAGTCGTAGGCTCCTTTCTTGGTCGCGTCCACTGCTGTCTCAATATCGCCATGTCCCGAAATCATGATGATGGGAGTATCTGGTTTTTGCTCCACCGCTGAGGCGAGTAGCTCCAAACCATTCATCTTGGGCATTTTGATGTCGCAAATAACGGCGTTGTAAGAATTTGCCAGTAACATTTCAAGGCCTTCCTTCCCGTCAGAGGCGCATTCCACCTTATAATCCTCATATTCCAGGATCTCTTGAAGGGTCATGCGGATTACCTCCTCGTCATCAATGATTAGAATTTTAGTCATCTATATTGTATGCTTTATAGGACAAATCTAGAAATAACTGAAAAGGTAAGCAAATCGAAGTGATTAATTTTTTAGACATATTGCGCAATGATGTCCAAAAATATATCCAACCTGCGATTTTTCCTTCGTGAATGGGGTATTTTTCTACGGAATGAAATGTAAAAAGGCGAGAAGGAATTGCCATCTCGCCCTGTGTTTTTTCTAGTTACTACTTGAGTTTCTTGCCTAAGACTGCTTTTTAAGCTGCTCGATTTCTTTCTTTAGTTCCAGCGTGTAGAGCGTCAGTTCCTCTACTTTTTGAAGAAGGGTCATCGAGAAGGTATTCAGGTCTAGGCCATTTGCTTTAATTTCAGCCTCTGAAGGTACATGAGGAAGGTGTTTGTGGGTAGAAATGTAGTGGGCTACTTCCTCAAGCTTCATGAGAGGATAATCCTTCTCAAAAACAAAGTCAGCCGCTTGAACCTGACTTCCGTTGATCTTGATCGTTCCTTCCCCACCATCTATTTCGACCGTTTTTTCTCCTCTTGTATTGACGACAAATACTTCACCATCTGATGCGCCTCCTCCAACGGTAACAGAGCCTGATTTGCCACTTACATGGAAGGTGATGCTTCCCGCTCCATTGAAAGCCTTGATCTGGCCCTCATGCCCTTCTAGTTCAACCCTTGTTTTTCCATCTGAAGTAGTCAGCATAAGATCGCCATCATGTCCTCCCCCTCCGCAGGTAATATTTCCTGTTCCTCCGTCTAGATGAATGCTCATCTGGGTATCAGAATCCATCAAACGTATATCCCCATTTGAGCCTTGACCTCCCATGTTGATGTTCCCTTCACCTCCATCTAGGTGTATGGTTTGTTTCCCCGCTGCATTCCTTAAGCCAATGTCGCCCTCGCTTCCATTTCCTCCTGCCATGATATTGCCAGTTCCTCCATCTAGGTGAAGGGTAACTTTCTTTTCGGCATTCATCATGCGGATGTCTGCATTATGCCCATGTCCCCCAAAATGAATATTGGCATCTCCTCCGTCAATATGCATGACATGATTGCCATCGCCATCCAAAAGGTTGATGTCTCCTTCTGCTCCTTCTCCACCGGCTGCAATATTTCCTGTTGTACCATTGATCTTAACGGTCGCCTTTCCTGAGGGGTTAAGGAAGTCGACCTTCTCCATTTTTTCCGTCATGAGTTCTAGTGTTATGTGTTAATTGAATATTCGAATAAAAATTACAGATTATTTTAGTAAATATTTATATCTGTTAACTAGAACTATCTGTGATTGTGAAATAAATCATCTATGGTTGATTTTTTTCTATTCCTCATCAGGTATTACCCATACAAGGAGACAAAAAAAGCCCTTCCTACTCAGGCAGGAAGGGCTTTTTTTCATGTTCGTTTTTGACCAGAATTACAATTTTTCCAAGACAAAATTTGTCATCTTCTTGTATAGATGGTAGCGAGTATTACCTCCATATATACCATGATTTCTATTGGGATAGATCATCATGTCGAAGTCCTTGTTGTAGCCGATTAATGCATTGATGAATTCTACCGTATTTTGGAAATGGACATTGTCATCCCCTGTTCCGTGTACCAGAAGGAGATTGCCCTTTAGCTGATCGGCAAAATTAATGGGAGAGTTTTGGTCGTATCCTCTTGGATTGTCCTGAGGCTTTTTCAGGTACCTTTCTGTGTAGATGGTATCATAAAACCTCCAGTTGGTTACAGGCGCTACGGCGATTCCAGCTTTGAAGGCGCCATTGCCTTTAGTCAGACATAAGGAGGTCATGTATCCTCCATAAGACCATCCCCAAATTCCAATACGCTTTTTGTCTATGTAAGGAAGGGCTCCCAAGTACTTGGCGGCAGCAATTTGGTCTAGTGTCTCAAGCCTGCCGAGGTTTCCATAGGTACTCGCACGAAAGTCTCTTCCTCTTCCCCCCGTTCCTCTATTATCTACACAGGCGACAATGTATCCCTTCTGAGCGAGCATTTGATACCACATGTAGTTGAAGTAATCTCCATGCCCCCACTTGTTCATGACCTTCTGGCTTCCAGGACCTCCATATACAAACATCAGAACGGGGTATTCAACTGAGTCATTGAAATCAGCGGGTTTGATCATGTATCCATTTAGCTGAACCTCTTCTTGCGCGTCTCCACGGTAGGTAGGGGAGTAGGCGAAGTTGAAAAACTCAGGCTCTCTCAATCCATGCCTAGCAACTTTATCTGCAACGCGTTGGTTGTTTACCAATTCTTTGATTGCCTTTCCCTTGTTATTTCTCAATACCGAAACAGGGGGAGTTTGGGTATTGCTGTAGGTATCCATGAAATACGTCATGTTTGGGCTAGCCGTAATGCTATGGGTTCCTGC
>JBCBVV010000001.1:0-453581 GCA_039817415.1 Bacteroidota bacterium | reverse complement strand
TTGCAGGTTACCTGCAAACAATAAGCCACCTGGAAATCCTTGTTCGGCAAAGGTCATCAGGAAGTAATTATGTGTAGTCGATTGTTCGGGATTGTCACTTACATAGGTTGCAAATGCCCCATCCGCATAATTTTGGTATACCTGATTGAAGGTAGAGGGACCCGAACCCACCAAAGGCATATCCTGAATCATATTTTTGGCAGCTACCCACCGATAGAATCGTTCTGCTGCAGAAATCTCCGTTCCTTGCAGGGTCGCGTTTAAGTGTCCTTCAAGGTCTCCTTCGTGCCATATGGTCTTTTTGTAGTCTGGCGCTAAATAATAATAGTTGTTATTGTACAAGAGGAAGGCCACTGCGATAATCACTACCCCTACTCCCCCATAGACGAGCTTATCGAAGACCTTTCTTTGGATCAGAATATAGATGACAGGTAAGGAGAGGGTGATCAGCCATCCTCCTCTTTTGTAGGCGAAGAGAATACCAAAGGCCACTAAGACCACTGCGGCTGTTAAAAAATACCATTCTAAACTCTTAACTGTGTACCATCTTCTTGCTAGGAATAGCCAAGGGATAAACAAGGCAAGCGTAGCTGAATAGGCCACTCCATTGGCAAAAATAGGGTAGGGGATATTATGGGCAGTCTCAAATGAAAAGCTTTCGGCAGCATGTTTAAGGGTGATGATGATGACCACTGCGGTTAGGGGCAGCGCAAAGGCCCAAAACAGCCTTTTCATATCTTTGGGACGTTGGATAACCCTATCTGCGATGTAGACGAAAGCAGCCAAGTACCACAATTTGGATAAGAAAAATTTGAAGGACCTAAAGAAATAATGAGAGGTAACAGTTGTAAAAAAGGTCCAAAATAGCAGTAGGAATATGAGAAAGTGGAAGGTGTAGATTTTTCCCTTGAGGCTGAATTGTCGGCCCGATAAAAGTTGAACGAAAAACACCAAGAGGAAAAGGAGCATAAAAGGCTCAGAGAAGAAATCCATGGCATTGCCAGTTCCTATTTCATACTGTACTGACCAAGGAATGCAGAATACCATTAAGAACCATACATCCTTGAAGTTATTTATGATGGCAAGAAGGACCACAACGGCTAGTGGAATCCCATACAGAATATTCAGCCTGAATCTGACGGCAATGGCTACACCAGCCAATGTCATGAAGGCCAGGAAGGCGAGTAATATCCACCTCCAGGTTTTCATGGGAACTTTGGCAAGCCAATTGGAAATCATAAGACTAAGGTTAGGGCGATCTTAGGATGCTGATTCATTCTTCTCTTCAGAGGCTTTGTTGTCAGCTTCTGTATCTACTTTTGCCTCTGTAGGCTCCATCTCCTCTTCTGTTTTGTTCTCAGAGATTTCCGTGATTTTGTCGATCAAGGCAGCACCTAAAATAGCTACAAGGGTAGCAATCATAAAGGTTGTCAGGAGAATCATCCATCTGACAGGTCGAGCTTTTTTATCTGAGGGAAGGGCTCTTTCCGGCATCATAATAGAGCTGAAATTGGTTGTCCCCATCATTTTAAGGTATTCTACCTTTTTCTTGTTATTGCCCAGTTCTTCTGAAAGGCGTGTAATCTGCTCTTCCAGTGTCATGATTCTGTCGATACCTTCCCTAAATTTTTCTAGGTTAAGGGAGGAGTTGGTTTCATTGGTGGTAAGGGCTTTTACTTTGTTTTCAAGTCCAGCCAGTTCTATTCTCTTGGAGGTTGATCGCCCTGCTCCTAAGCGTCTGGATTCTTCTAATTCACCAAAAGCTTGGGCATATTCTCCTTCAGCTGCGATGGCAGCTTCTATCATTCTTTCCGTTTGGGTCAGGGATCTGAATACGCCGTATTGTTTGCGAACCTTTCTGGCACTATCTGAGAGGATCCACATTCTCCTTTCAATCTCATAGATACCATCTTCATACATTTCAAGAATTCCATTTTTATTCTCGGTGTACATCTTACGGTTATAGAGATCTATTTTGTCTGCCACCAGGTTTACGATATCAGCAGCACGTTGGGGATCCATGTCTAGTGCGGTTATTTCAACCCCATCGCCAGATATTCTACCAACGCTGATATAGCCGTCATATGCCAATAAGGCATAGTGTTCAGGAGATTCATCGTTCCATTTGTCAACCCCATAGAGTGGCCAAAGATTCAAGGAGTCGATGATCTCTAGCTTCAGCTTTCTCATCTCTGCAATACTCACCAACTTTTCCGCCTCTTTGGACTGACCGAATACATAGATATCTGGTTCGTAGTGAAAGAGTGTAGCCAGATCATATCTTTCCGGGCTGGTAGGATAGATAATGGCCGAGGATTTATACTCTGGAGGATAGAAGAATGGAAGAGTCAATACGAAGGCAATGATACATGCCAAAACGACTACTCCAGCGATATAGAGTAGGTATTTTCGGATGACATCAAAGAGAAATAATAAGCTAAACGTATTGTCGGCGTTGCCCTGGCTCATAAAGTGATGGTTAGTTCCATGATGAAATCCCTATCCTAGGGATATTTCAAGGGGCAAATTTAGCACAATTTCGGTATGAAGGGAAACCCTGTGAAACGAATGATGGGGTAAAAGAATTTCCCCATTCGCCTAAAGGAAAAAATCACTGATAATTTGATCAGAAACAATCCATCCATCTAAGCTGCAAAAGATACGATCCCCCTCCTTGATCAAATGGCCAGATTGTAGCCATTCTGTTAATTTCTGAAAGAATTTTTGTTCCCAATTCTGCATAAAATGTGCCTCGATATAGGACACTGAAATACCCTCTGCCTTTCTTAGGTGAGTCATTAGATATTCATGGTAAAGATCTTCTGGACTCAGTTTTTCCTGATCTTCAACGGCCTTTCCTTTTTCACTTAACTTGCGGAGATATTGGGCGTTATTGGCGATATTCCAAGACCTGGTATGACCATTAAAGGAATGGGCGGAAGGGCCTACTCCAAGGTAAGGAGCTCCATTCCAATAAGAGGAATTATGTTGGGCTTGCCAGCCCTCTTTGGCATAATTGGATAGTTCATAATGCAGAAAACCCCCATCTTCCAACAGCTGATGCGCAAGTTTGAAGCGCTCCTCATAGACTTCGTCAGCCTGCACCTTCACCATGCCCTTTTTAACTTGATGAGCTAAGGCTGTTTTTTCTTCCACAGTCAGGGTATATACAGAAGCGTGAGGAACCTCAAAGTCAATAAGCCGCTGAATATTTTGACCCAATCGCGAGGCGGACTGGCCTGGAATGCCAAGAATGAGGTCCATGGTTAGGTTCTCAAAGCCCGCATCTTGGGCCATTGGAATACATCTTAGTGCTTGTTGAGCTGAATGGCTTCGGTTCATCCATTGCAATACTTCTTCATCAAAAGATTGGATCCCAATACTCAAGCGATTGACAGGAGTTTTGCTTAATTCCTTAAGGTAAGCCTGATCCAAATCATCTGGATTGGCTTCTAAGGTGATTTCTGCTCCCTCACGCACATGCCAGCAGGTATGGATGGTATGAAATATCTTTTCTAGTTCTGCTCTTGACAGAACTGAAGGGGTTCCCCCACCGAAGTAAATGCTATTGAGTTCTTTTGTCTGCCCAAAAAAATCTTTTCTTCTTTCAAGTTCTAGGCAAATGGCCTCTACCATTTCCTCCTTCCTCGATAAGGAGGTAGAGAAATGGAAATCGCAGTAAATACAGGCTTTTCTGCAAAAAGGTATATGAAGATAGAGTCCTGCCATTCTTTAGGAAATAAAGGGAATAAGCCTGAAAAACAGAAAAAGTTTTGGCTAGGGGGAATTTAGGCCGGTATATGCGCTTTGTTTCTGCTTTCATAGGCTCGGAGCCCTTCAGCAAGACATTTGATCGCCTTTTTTAGGTCTTCTTCCTTCAGTACATAGGCAATTCTAACTTCATTTTTTCCCTTTCTGGGGTTGATATAAAAGCCAGAACCTGGAGCCATCATAACGGTTGAATTTTCATAGGAAAACTCTTCTAACATCCAGCGGCAGAAATCTTCACTATTCTCCACGGGTAGTTTTACCATGGCATAAAAGGCTCCGTTGACCTCTGGCACCATGACCCCAGGGATGTCCCGAAGCAGAGAAACCAGTGTATTTCTTCTTTTTAGGTATTCAGCGGAAACTTCTTCGAAGTAGCTGACTGGCAGTCTGTATAAGGCTTCGGCACCAATCTGACCCAAGGTAGGAGGACAAAGACGACTTTGAGCAAGTCGCAATACAGCATCCAGAATTTCCTGATTATGGGTAAGCAAACAGCCTACGCGGGCTCCACAAGCCGAAAATCGTTTGGAAATGGAATCAATAACAATGACATGTTCCTCGCCTCCTTCTAGCTGCAGGCAAGAATGATGAGGAAAATCGGCATAGGAGAATTCACGATACACCTCATCTGCAATCAAATACAGCCCATACTTTTTGGCGAGTGCTAGCAGACCTTCTAATTCTTCCTTTCCATACATCACCCCAGTAGGATTATTGGGGTTACAAATCATAATGGCTTTGGTCCTGGGCTGAATAGCCGCTTCGAATGCCTCTACAGGAGGAAGGGCAAAGTGATTGTCTATATCCGTTCCAATGGGTTGGACCTGGGTATACATAAAAGCCGCATAGGAATGGTAATTGGCATAAAAGGGTTCAGGTACAATAATTTGATCGCCAGGATCGAGGCAGACGGAGAAAATGAAATTTAAGGCCTCAGAAGCTCCGGTAGTGATCAGAATATGATCAGCAGGCATTTCAATCCCAATTCGTTTGTAGTAATCGGATATCGCCAAACGAAGTGGTTTTTCTCCTGCAGAGGAGCCATATGCCAGGACCTTGGATTCTCCTTGGCGGATGGCCTCCCAATAGGTTTTGGGGGTTTCGAGATCAGGTTGACCGATGTTCAAATGGTAAATATGCTTGCCTGCTGCCTTTGCCGCTTCTGCATAGGGAGCCAATTTCCGAATGGGGGATGCAGGGATGAAGGACGCACGTTGAGACAAATGTGGCATGGCAAATAAAGGTTAGGGAATGTTTCACTTCCTTTCGATGAAGTGTGGATGACAGACAACAATCATTTAACGGATGGATGTAGGGTGGAAGTAGTCCCAATTGAGAAGGAGGGCAATCTTAAGGATTTTTTCCTTGATTTAAAAGATCATCTCTTCTGAATAATCTACCCTCAATTCTCTGGAAATGAACTTTTAGACACCAACATTTTCTTATATTATAGGCCTGGTATTCTTACATCAGTAGATTGATTTCATGAATCCTGTGAGTTGGAAATTGTTGCGTAAAACCGTTGTCTATTGTTCCATTACAATTGGGATATATTTCCTCTTGTGTCCTAGGTGTTTTTCCAACTTTGGTGAACGGTTGGACACGCTATTTTATACTTTCTTATTGACCGTATTACTATTTGAAGGGAACGGCAGGTTAAATGATGTCATCAGCAAATACGTAACTTGGGTAGAGCAGCCTGCCAAAAGAGCCTTACTCGGAATCGCTGCTTCGGTTATTTATTCCACCTTGATCACTGTCAGTATGTACTGGGTTGTGTTCGTTGTTTCGACAGACCTAGAATGGCAAGATGTATCAAGAGGAGTGTATTCCACGATCATTATCTCCCTCATTGTTACGAGTATCATTTCGCTTACCCTTCATGCCAGACAGTTTTTGTTATTCTGGCGAGATGCGGCCATTAGACTAGAAAAACTTAAGCAAGAACAATTGGATTCTCGCTTTGCCTCATTGAAGGCCCAATTGAATCCTCATTTTTTATTCAATAGCTTGAACGTGCTGACAAGTTTGGTCTACAAGGACGCCGATCAGTCTGCTGCTTTTATTAAGAAGTTGTCCCAGATGTACAGATATATCCTAGAATATTCTGACGAGCAGGTGGTTACATTAGCAGAAGAGTTAGAGTGTTTGGAGGCCTATTTGTTTTTGCAAGACATTCGTCATGGGGATAACTTAATCGTATCTCAAGAGGTAATAGCCCGACAGGATATGTTTGTTCCTCCATTGGCTCTTCAAATGCTCATGGAGAATGCGAGCAAGCATAATATTATTTCACAAGCTAAGCCATTGACAGTAAGGATTTATCTTGAGGATAATCGCTTTGTGGTGGTAGAAAATAATCTCCAGAGGAAGGACTTGCTTGTGACTTCTACAGGGAAAGGCTTACAAAATATTAAGGCTAGGTATCAATTGCTTTCACAGGAAGAGGTGGTTGTAGAGGATGGGCCAGACATCTTTCGGGTTAAAATTCCTGTCTTATTTGTTACAAAGGGAAAAATACCTATGGTGGCAAATAATCTGCGAATTGAGAAGGAAAATTAGGCAAAGCTTTGCAATTTAAATTCCTTGATTAGGGAGGGGGAGTGGTTCGGCTTGTTTGATGAAGTGAAGGGCCAAATCAAGATGGGAGGAATTCAACCCATAGTACATAAAACGTAATAAATCTTTTGTTCAGTCATAAAATCATTATCATGCGAAACCTATTTGTAACGTGCCTGATGGTATGTTTTACAATGGCCACATATGCGCAGTCGGCTTATTGGGTCATGTTGTCCGATAAAGGAGAGCAAGCCACACACAAGCTAAACCAGGTTGCGGAAAACTTTTCTCCTCAGGCGCTAGCCTTAAGAAAAGAGAAAAACATCAGCTTTAACATGGCAGATGTACCAGTAGAATCTTCTTATGTACATGCAATCGAAGAAAGTGGAATTGAAGTATTGAGTACTTCTCGATGGATCAATGCAGTTGCTGTACATGCAAATGCTTGTGATCTTGACTACTTGGAGAGCCTTTCTTTTGTCAAAGGGATTCGTCCTTGCGCCAGCTTTGTTGCAAATGCCTATGAAGAAAACATCCTTGACATTGCTGAGCTTAGTCAGGTGATGGGTGATGAATATGGAAAAGGCCAAACCCAGGTAGATATGATCAATGTTCCTGCCTTCCACGCCAAAGGCTTCAGAGGAAAAGGAGTGCGAATTGCCATTTTAGATGCAGGTTTTCCAGGTGTGGATTCCATCAAGGCATTTGATAAGATCAGAAAGGAAGGCCGAGTGATTGCTACCTATGATTTTGTAGAAAATGATGAGTTTGTCTATCACCAGAGCTCTCATGGAACGAACGTAATGTCTTGTATCGGAACAGATGTGCCTGGTAAATTGATTGGGACAGCTCCTGATGCCTCTTTTGTGCTATGTCGCACGGAGGATTCTCGCTCAGAAACACAGGTGGAGGAATACAACTTCTTAAGAGCTGTAGAGTGGTGTGATTCTGTAGGCGTCGATATCCTTCACGCTTCTCTTGGATACACCAAGTTCGATGATGGGATTGGAAGCTATACCTACCAAGACCTAGATGGAGACAAGGCAATTGTAACCAGAGCGGTTGATTTAGCTGCTTCTAAAGGAATATTATGTACCATTTCAGCGGGTAACGAAGGACGTAACTCTTGGCACTACATTGCTGCTCCTTGTGATGCGGACAGTGTACTATGTGTAGGATCCGTGGACAAGTATGAGAAAAAATCAGGCTTTTCTTCTTTCGGGCCTACAGCAGATGGCCGTATCAAGCCTGATGTAATGGCGATGGGAAGTTACACGGCTATTTGGCGTCCGAATAACCGTCAAGGTAACTCTAGCGGTACTTCTTTCTCTGGTCCATTGATGGCTGGATTTATGGCATGCCTGATGCATGCTAATCCTGATGCTGAGCCTATGAACTTGATTCAGGCTACAAGGATGTCTGGTGATCAGGCTGGCCTTCCTGACAATGAGTATGGCTATGGTATTCCTGACTTGGTGAAAGCTGACTCACTAATGAAATCAGGTTCTAACCTGTATGAAATGACCATTGCCCAAGCTGAAAAGCCAGTACGTGGTAAAGTAAATAAGACAGGAGATGCACCCGGAAGACCTGTGATCACGAGAAGACCTCGTTACACTAAAAATCCTGTAACTCAGATTACTAAGACTGCAACGAAAATTAAATTTGTTCCTGCAGAAGGACAGAAGATCGAGAATATCTCCATTCGTCAAAAAGGAGAGCATATTGACCTTCCCAAGAGTGTGCTTAAGGTAAAAGGAAGTAAGGCTATCCTGAAGACCAAGAGCATGAAAGCAGGTCGTTATGAGTTGAAAATCAAAACAGACAAAGTGGAGGAGTTAATTCCTTTCAGATTGTAAGACTTATTTTTTCTGCATCGGTATGAGGAAATGAGAGGAAGGCTGATTTAACCGCGGATGTGGAAACAGCTGGACCTCATGTTCTCATACCGATTTTTTTGTCGTCTTTTTATTCACAGACCAACTATGATAGGATTATTCAATGGCTTCGTTGATTATTTCCGTGCCTTAGGAGCGATCAATCGGCACAACCTATGGCGACAGGCCATGATTCCAGGTTTTGTAGGACTTGGAGTAGGGATACTGGTTTTTTCTGTACTTGGGTTTGTAGGAGGATATTTGGTTGATGCCTTGTTTAATGGGATTTGTGGCATTTATCCTCAAGGCTGGTGGGGACACGATAGCCTTTGTAACGTTACTAGCTGGATTTCTGAAAGCTGGATCGGAGAGATTTTAGGATGGCTATTGTCCTTGATCCTCAATGTATTGATGTTTCGATACATCGTTATCATTGCGCTCGCCCCATTTTTAGGAGGATTGTCAGAGCAAGTGGAACTCAAAGAAACGGGCGCACTTGCAGCACCTATGACGGGGAAGGAGACCATGAGTAGCATTGTGCGTGGACTCAAAATCGTATTCCGAAATCTATTTAGAGAATTATTCTGGACCTTGGCGCTGACTGTGGTGGGCCTTTTTGTGCCTGGAATTGGAAGCCTGATAACTACCGCCCTCATCTTTTTGATCTCTTCTTTTTATGCGGGATTTGGGAACATGGACGCTATGCTTGATAGAAGAAGAGTGAGTCTTTCGGATTCAGTTGCCTTTGCCAGAAAAAACAGAGGACTATCCATAGGAAATGGGATACCCTTTCTGCTGTTGATGTTTATTCCTTATTTGGGATGGTTCCTTGGGCCTGTTCTGGGCATTGTAGCTGGGACTTTATCTTATTTGAGGAAAGAAGGAAAGGCCGAATGAAAGAAGGGAAACCTTGCGGCTTCCCTTTATATGCGTTCTGTGTAAACGAATGTTCTTTGGTTGAAGCTCATCCATCCTCAGGATCAATATCATCTGTGTGGAGGGGACTCTTAGGATAACCTTAGTAAGGCCAGATGATGATGTCAGGAGAGCAAGGGGAGTTTAGTGGTTGGTTTGTATTCATCATTGAATATCGGGGGTTAAGAACGTTGATTATTAATAAATTGTAGTCATGACCAAAAGTGCAATTACCAGGCCAAAAGCTTCGGGATTGGACAAAAAATGAGCACTTGGGTTATATAAATATTGTTTTGGTGTAAAAAACGATATGCGATTATTTTTTTATGTGAATTAAATAATTGTCTATCAGGCAGCTGGAAATCAAGAATTCACAAGCTGTGGGTAAATCGGCAGAATATTATGTGTAGGAAAATGATTATTTAGAGAACAAGTTATTCTTTCGAGAGGCGAAATTGTCTCTGAGCCGATAAAAATGGCCTGCGTTAGCAGGTATATTTGTATAAATTTGAAAAGGTAAGGGGGAGGTAGCGCGTCTGTTGCTAGCCTAAACCAATTCACAATCTTCACGTTAAAAAGAAACAGACTTATTTTTTTTGTTATGGCAAAACCTATTGAGATTACAGATACTAACTTTGAGGAAGTAGTCCTTAAATCAGACAAACCAGTTCTGGTTGACTTTTGGGCTACATGGTGCGGACCTTGTCGCGCTATTGCTCCGATCGTAAACGAAATGGCCGAAGAACTTGACGGCCAGGCAGTGATCGGTAAATTGGATGTTGATGCCAACATTCAGACTTCTTCAAAGTATGGTGTGATGAGCATCCCAACTCTGTTGGTATTCAAAAACGGAGTTGAAGTAGAGAGACACGTTGGTGCAGCTCCTAAGGGAGTATTGAAAGACAAACTAACGTCTCACATCTAGGACCTATACAGGCCACAAAAAATCCCTCGCTATCACTGATAGCGAGGGATTTTTTATGTATCCATATGATTTCTTGTCTTACGGACGGGAAGGCTGAGCCAACATGGAAATCACAGAATGAAGTTTATCTTTCAATTCTTTTCTGTCTACGATGAAATCAAGGAAGCCGTGCTCCAGTAAGAACTCAGAGCGCTGGAAGCCTTCGGGAAGATCTCGGCCGATGGTTTCCTTGATTACTCTTGGTCCTGCAAAACCAATCAAGGCATTAGGCTCGGCTATATTAAGGTCGCCCAACATGGCAAAACTTGCCGTTACTCCTCCGGTGGTCGGATCTGTCAGCAAGGATATATATGGAATCTTCTTCTCGGCTAACTGAGATAACTTGGCGCTGATTTTGGCCATTTGCATCAAACTTAAAGCGCCTTCCATCATCCTGGCACCCCCACTTTTGGAGATGATCATAAAGGGCATGCTATGCTCTAGGCAATAATCTATGGCTCTGGCAGTTTTTTCACCTACTACAGAACCCATACTACCACCGATGAAACGGAAATCCATCGCAGCGATCATCAGAGGATGACCATGGACACGACCGTGGGCAGTTCTGATGGAATCAACCAACCCACTTTTCTGCTGGGTTGCCTTGATTCTGCTTGTATATTTTTTGGTGTCCTCAAATTCTAGAGGATCCCCAGACAATACCGTCGAAGATAGTTCTGTGTATTCTCCCTCGTCGAAGATGATGCTAAAATAGGCTTCACTTCCAATTCTTAAGTGATGCCCACAGTGCATGCACACATACATGTTCTGTTGAAGACCTTTGGTTTGAAGGGCCTTTTTGCAGTTTGGACACTTCTCCCACAGCCCCTCAGGTGTATTATTTTTATCCTCCGTCCTCGTCTGGATGTTGTCTTTCGCTCTTTTGAACCAACTCATGCAAATAAATTTTAACCCAAATATACAGAAAGAATGATGGGCAGAAAAGAAAGCTGCCTCTTTGCTTACCATAAGATACAATTATCTTAATTCTAGCTGAAACCTTGTGCCCTTTTCTTTAGAATAAGGGGAGATTATTAGGCAAGGCAAGGATAATAGTATCCTTAACAAAACGATATTGTTGGGAGAATGTAGATGAGGAAGTATGTGCAAAAAGTTGCTAAAAAGCTGTCTCGGGTCTGACAAAAATTAATTCATACTGAGTATTGGCAATCAGTCATTTATCTGATTTTTTGACAAAATGTAATGTACGAGACAGGGATTATTTGCCCTGAAATGGATGATAATTAGCATTCCTTGATTTTTGATTCTTATACAAAATATTAATTTTGCATATGTATCAATTAATGTATGATTATATGTTAATGTATTTTTGTACATGACCCGATACAGTGTTTTGTATTCAATAACTACTCTCAACATAATAAGGGTGATTCCTTATTCCAGGGACTTGGTGAGTATCATCTGATAAAAAAATGTCAATAGGCGATACTTCAATCAGTATGATAGGTTGATTGACAGGCCATGTATTTCCTTTGTCCCCTACTACTTAATCTTATCGCATTGGGCTTGAAAAGGCCCCTAGAATAGCTATGTCTACAAAGTTACATGGGGACTTATTCTCTTGATTTTCAATGGTATGAAAAATTATATGAATCGTTCTTTTCCCACTAACTATTAACCAAACTTAATTCAATTTTAAGTCTATTATGAAAAGATTCTTATCCTTTCTAATGGTTGGGATGCTCTTGTCTACGATGGCATGGGCCCAATCAAAGGTTACCGGTAAAGTCGTCGACGAGGCTGGTGATCCTTTGGAGGGTGTAGCTGTACTGATTAAAGGTACAACTATGGGAACCTTCACTGACAATGCTGGTAGCTTCTCGTTAGAAGTTCCTGAGAGTGCCAATACTTTGGTGTTGACCATGGTAGGGCGTGCTACGATGGAACAGGCTATCACTGGTTCAAGCTTAGCCATCACCATGGCTACTTCGGATGTAACACTTGATGAAGTTGTTGTAACTGCATTGGGTATTTCCCGTGAGAAAAAATCTCTTGGGTATGCTACACAGGAAGTAGGCGGTGATGAAGTAACCAAGGTAAAAGATGTCAACTTTATTAACTCTCTTTCTGGTAAGATTGCGGGTGTTGATATCAAGCGTTCCAGTACCCTTGGTGGTTCTGCCAATGTGATCATCCGTGGTTACAAGTCTTTGACCAACAACAACCAGGCATTGTTTGTTGTAGATGGTATTCCGATCAGCAATAGCCGCACAAATTCTGGTGGTCAGACTACTGGACGAGGTGGATATGACTTCGGAAACTTCTCCATGGACATCAACCCAGAGGACATCGAGTCTATCAACGTACTAAAAGGTGCTGCTGCAACGGCGCTTTACGGATCTCGTGCCGCAAATGGCGTAGTGCAGATTACTACCAAAAAAGGTACACGCAGAAAAGGATTGGGAATCTCTGTAAATAGTGGCCTGACGATGGGTTCTATTGACAGAACGACTTTCCCAACTTATCAAAAAGAGTACGGTCCTGGATACTCTACCATTCAGGGTTGGTATGCAGAAAATGGGTATGAGTACTATGACTTCGGAAACGGATCGGTGCTTTCTCAAGCTGTATACGAAGATGCTTCATTTGGGCCTGCGTTTGACCCGAGTGTACAGGCTTACGACTGGCGTTCTTACTACCCAGAGATTCCTGAGTGGTATGGACAGACTTTCCCTAATGTAGCTGCGGAAGATGATGCTTCTGAGTTTTATGAGACAATGAGAACCTTGAATACCTCTGTATCAATGGAAGGTGGAAATGAGGATGGAAATTTCCGTCTGAGTTACACCAACTTCGATCAGAAAGGAATCGTTCCTAATTCTCAGATCAAGCGAAATACTGCAAACTTGGCTGCTGGATACAAGCTTCATCCAAATCTAAAGATCTCTTCTACGATGAACTATATCATCACAGAAGGTAGAGGTCGTTATGGAACAGGTTATGACAACCGTAACCCTAACCAATCTTTCCGTCAGTGGTATTCTACTGCTACTTCTATGGCGGATCAGCTTTATGCTTATGAGCAAACTGGAAAGAACATCTCATGGAACCCCTATGGTCCATTAGATCCGAACAGAGCTACAGTACCTCATTACTTCGATAACTATTACTTTAACGCTTACGAAAACGTTCCTACGGACGAGCGTAATCGTTTCTTTGGTAATGTTCAGATGGATTGGAAAATCACTGATTGGTTGAGCTTCTTAGGACGTATGTCTACCGACCGTTATGCTCACCTTCAAGAGGAGCGTAAGGCAGTGGGCGGAATTGATGTGCCAAGTTACTCCCGTTACAACTTGAACTTTGCTGAAAACAACCTCGACCTGATTCTTTCTGCAGAGAAGTACTTTGGTGCCAATGAGGACCTAAGTTTAAGTGGATTGGTTGGGTACAACAACCGTCGTACATCTAGAAACAGTGTATTCGCTGCTACCAATGGAGGATTGGTTGTACCTGGATTATACTCTCTGTCTAACTCTGTCAATCCAATCAATGCTCCTACTGAGATCGAGTCTGTTATAGGAGTTGATGGATACTATGCGAGATTTACAGCTGGCTTCCAGCGCATGCTCTATCTTGATGTAACAGGGCGTTACGATGTTTCTTCCACACTTCCAGCTGGTGAGAATGCATATTTCTACCCATCTGCCTCTTTGACTTTTGTTTTCTCAGAGCTGATGAACACAGATGGAGCCTTTACATTCGGAAAGCTAAGAGCTAATTATGCCCAAGTTGGGAACTCTGCAGGATTCGCCATTCTTGAGGACTTCTATAACCTTGGTACTCCATTTAATGGAACTCCTTTGGCATCTGCCCCTGGTACGAAGAACAATCCTAACTTGAAGCCTGAAAATACGGTTTCTTCTGAGGTGGGTGTTGAGTTAGCTTTCTTTGAGAATCGTTTAGGTCTTGATGTAACTGCCTACAACTCTAACACATTTAATCAGCTGATTCCTGTTACTACAACGGGTGCTAATGGTTTCACCGCTAAGTATCTGAACGCGGGCCAGATCAACAACAAAGGTCTTGAAGCTACGTTGAGAGCTACTCCTGTAAAGGCTGGTGGATTCCAGTGGGATATTGCTGTGAACTGGTTTAGAAACGTCAACAAGGTAATTGAACTTTTTGGCGATCAGGAAAACCTACAGCTTGCTTCTGTACAAGGTGGTATTACCATTAATGCGACAGTAGGTGAGCCTTATGGTTCTATCTGGGGAACGAACTACGTTTACCACACTGATGGTTCGCCGATTGTATATCCTCATTGGAATACTGGTGTACGTTACCGCAAGACTACTTCTCCTGAGGTTATTGGAAATATCCAGCCTGATTGGAAGATGGGAATCAACAATACCTTCAGATTCAAGGACCTTAGCCTAAGCTTCTTGATTGACATGCAGCAAGGAGGACAATTCTTCTCTCTTGATACATGGTACGGTTATGCAACAGGTATTTATGACTTCACTGCTGGAACAAACAGCGAAGGAAACCCTGTTCGTGATCTTCCTGGTGATGGTGGAGGGATCTTCATCGATGGTGCTGTGGTACAAAGTGGAAACGACCCAGAAACAGGCGCTCCTATTTCTGGTGGTACTGTGAACGAAGAAGCCTTCTACTCTTCTGATGTATACTCTTCTTTGGGATATGTTTATGCGCCTAATGCATACCATGTACATGACGCTTCCTTCATCAAACTGAGAGAGGTAAACTTGTCTTACAACATCCCACGTTCTATCGTTGAAAAAACTCCATTGAAGGGACTTAGTATTTCGTTGATTGGTCGTAACCTTTGGATCATCAGCAAAAATGCTCCTTACACAGATCCTGAAGCGGGTCTATCTGCTGGTAACATCCAGGGATACCAGTCTGGTGCTTACCCAATGGTAAGAGAGTACGGATTCAACCTTGGTATCAAATTCTAATTCAGTCTAATAAGAGAATTAAATCAAATGAAAAAGATATTAGTAATCTGTTTGGCTGCATTGACACTGACTGCTTGTCAGGATCTAACTGAGCTAAACGTAAATGGTAAGGTAGCTGAAAGCGTAGAAGCAGGCTCCCTATTCGCCAACGGTACATACTCTATGTTTGATTTCATGGCAAGTACCAATGTAAATGTGAACAACTTCCGTCTATGGGCACAGCAATGGGCTCAGACAACTTACGCTGATGAGTCTAATTACCAATTGGTGGAGCGTGATGTAAATGGCCGTGCATGGAATACGATTTATGCTACGGTCTTGAGAGACCTGGATGATGCCAAAAAGCTGATTGAAGCTGATGAGGTAACTCCTGCTGCTCAGAAGGCCAATCAGTTGGCTATTGTAGAGGTCATGAGTGTATATGCCTGGCATGTATTGGTAGATATCTTTGGTGATATCCCTTATACAGAAGCACTAGGAAATACTGGTGATGCAGATGATGTAACACCTTCCTATGACGATGACAAGGAAATCTACACCAGCTTAATGACTCGATTGGATGCTGCCATCTCAAGCCTGAGTGGAGACAGTGGTTTTGGTTCCTTTGACTTGGTTTATGGCGGAAGCGCAGATGCTTGGAAGAAGTTTGCCAACTCTTTGAAGCTACGTATGGCCGTTCGTATGGCTGACGAAGATGCTGCTGCTTCCAAGGCTGCTGGTGAAGCTGCCATCGCTTCTGGTTTGTTGGAGTCTAGCTCTGATGACTTCGAGTTGGGATACCAGTCTGCTACGCCTCACACCAACCCTCTATGGGTAGACTTGATTCAGTCTGGACGTTCCGACTTTATTGCTGCCAACACCATGGTGGACAAGCTGAATGAGTTGAGTGATCCTAGAGTTTCCGGTTTCTACAAAGATACCTATCTAGATACCCTAAGCGGAGAGCAGGTATATAGAGGTGGTGTCTACGGAGACAACAACAACTACAATGCATTCTCTCACCCTGGTGAGATGCAGCTAGATCCTACCTTCTCTCACACAATGTTGGGATATACAGAGGTGGCCTTCTTGTTGGCTGATGCTGCGGAACGTGGTTGGACTGGTGCAGGCGATGCTGCTGAGAACTATACTACCGGGATTACCTCTTCTATTCTAGAGTGGGGTGGAAGTACGGCTGATGCGGATGCCTATCTGGCGCAGGAATCTGTTTCATATGGAACAGCTGCTGGAGACTGGAAAGAGAAAATCGGTACACAGAAGTGGATTGCGATGTACGATCAGGGATTTGAAGCATGGTCCACTTGGAGGCTATATGATGCTCCTACTCTGAACATTGCTGCTCAAGCTGGTATCGAGACACCAAAGCGTTACACCTATCCTGTAACTGAGGCTTCTCTTAACGGGGAGAACCTGGATGCTGTTAAGGCGAAGTACCCCAATGGGGATAGCTTCGAAGACAAGCTTTTCTGGGACATGAACTAGTATTTAGTTTTCATTTTTCATAGATAAAGCAAGGGAAAGTGCTGTGAGGCACTTTCCTTTTTTATTTGCCATTCCAAATAGGTAGGGGTAGCAGGATATCATGGACAGCAATCTAGATCCTCACAACCTAATCGGTGGATGGTTTTGTCTAGTTTCCAATCGGGTTCGGATTGAAGGACCAAGGCTTCTGGATGATCTTGTAGCATATCTCCCCATGTACCATAGCCCCATTTTTGTTGGTCATATTTCTTAAGACGAGTATCTTTCATAGGACCCGAAACTGCGAGGTCAATCAAGGGCCACCAAATACTTTCTGTCTCTCTGTCCCAGAGGAGAAAACCATCCAAACCTTCCCATTCACCTGGATCTGCGTAGGTATACCCCGTTAAGGCAAATGTCAATTCTTTCTCGCAATAGGTTCGTGTGTATACAGCTGCCAAATCAGCCAGATAGCAGTAGGCAATCATGATAGGTTCACCCTCTACGTATTCATTGATGGCTTCATGAGCCGTCATGGTCGTATAGGGGTATACTTTGAGTTCTTCAGAAGAATGTAGGTACAACAGTTTTTCTGTAGAGGGAAAGGCGTTGGGAATTTCTGAAATAGGCGTATACAGAGGAGAAATCAAAGCGGGGAAATCTTCCCGATCCAATCCATAGTCTTTAATGTTGCAAATTTTTAGGCTCCAATTTGTAATATCAAAATCCCAATTCGTGGAATCTCCACCCTTCAAGTAAATCTTGCTATTTGCCTCATACACCTTGCCTTTTTCTTCTAATTGATTTCGGCAAATTTGTGGCAAATCTGGGTCGTCAAAACTTACGATTTTGGGCTCGCAGGATAGCAATATTGACATAAAAAAGGCCGAAATGAGCAGTTTTAGAGGGTTCATGGAGGAAAATATTACATGAATGAATCTACATTTATTTATAGGAAGAAATTATAATGAGAATGCTACGTGAAATTTAAGGAATGATAGAAATTTCAAAATATGATCAAATCAAAATTTGATTTTTTGCAATAAAAGGTATCTGTTTTTGTGAATTATTTAATTTTATCGAGCACTCTTTTTAAGATTTTTTATCGTTACTAATTCGGGGTGACATTTGATAGCTCATTTTTTCTCCCTAAATTAACAGACCGTTAACGTATGGGATATTCCTAAAGCGCCCATACAGCGGATTTTCGTTCTTTTTTAAGTTACACTAACGTCAAACTAAAGCTTTATCTATGAAAAGAGTATTACTGACTCTCGCCCTGCTTGGGCTGATGGTCGGGATAGCTTTTGCCCAATCTAAGGTAAACGGATCTGTGACTGATGCAGAATCCGGTGAGCCTATTCAGGGTGTAGCCGTCTTGATCAAAGGAACGACAATCGGGATGTTTACTGACAATGATGGTAAGTATTCTCTAGAAGTTCCTGAAGGAAACACTACCCTTCTTTTCACTTTCCTTGGTAAAAAGACCGTAGAAGAAACAATCGGAGGTCGTTCTACCATCAACGTTAGCCTAGAGCCAGACTTCCTGGCCATTGACGAAGTCGTTGTTACGGCTGTAGGTCTTGAGGCTAACCGCCGCTCACTTGGATACTCCATCCAAAATGTAAAAGCCGATGACATCGTTAACGCTCGTGAGACTAACCTCGTAAACGCCCTTAACTCTAAAGTTGCTGGTGTTACTGTCGTTAGCTCTTCTGGTTCTCCAGGATCATCTGCAAACATCCGTATTCGTGGATCTGTATCAATTAATGGTTCAAACTCTCCTCTATTCGTAGTGGACGGTGTACCTATTGATAACTCTGAGTCCGGTAATGGTGTTGCTGGTGTAGACCAGTCTAACCGTGCTATTGATATCAACCCTAACGATATCGAGTCTCTATCTGTATTGAAAGGTGCAGCTGCAACAGCTCTTTATGGTATCCGTGCTGCAAACGGTGCAGTGATCATTACCACTAAGTCTGGTAAGTCTGGTAAGCCAAGAATTACAGTTTCTGCTTCTTACACAGTAGACCGTGCAAATAAGTTCCCAGAGCGTCAGACAACTTTTGCTCAGGGACGTCCTGTAAGTGGTGTTCCTACTTACCGTGATCCATTCACTTTCGAAGGATTCTCTTGGGGACCCGCTATTGCTGACTTGGAGTACGATGGTGCTACTGATTACCCATTCGACGTAAACGGTGCGCTTGTTCCAAGAGGACAAGGAAATGGTGTTCCTGCCAATTCTTATGACCCATACGATTTCTTCGTAGATGGTAACACGCTTGACCTAAATGCATCTGTTTCTGGTGGAAACGGACGTTCTACTTACTACCTGTCTGCTGGTCGTCTAGCTTCTACAGGTATTGTTCCTAATGCGACTTTCAACAGAAACACGTTTAAAGTTAAGGCCGGAACTAAAATCACTGAGAAGTTGACTGCAGAGATGTCTGCAAACTTCATTAACTCTGGTGGTTACCGTATCCAGCGTGGATCTAACCTAGATGGTATCATGTTGGGTCTTTTGAGAACGACTCCAACCTTTGACAATGGTAACAATGGTGCAGGATCTGCTGATCCTACTGATAAGGCAGCTTTTGAGTTGGCCAACGGAGACCAGCGTTCTTACCGTTATGGTGTATATGACAACCCATACTGGACCATTAACAAGAACCCATTTACTGATGATGTAAACCGCGTAATCGGATATGCTTCTTTGAAGTATGAATTGACTGATTGGTTGAACATTAGCTATAAGTTAGGAACTGACTTCTTTACTGACCGTCGTAATGGTGCATTTGACATCAACCCAGGATGGTCTGTAGGTGAGGTTTACAACTCTTTCCGTTCTTCTACTGACTTGAACTCTGACTTCTTGATTCAGTTTAACAAGAACTTCGGATCTAAAGTGAATGTAAACGCTACAGTAGGTCATAACTACTTCAATACAAGAGTTATTACTCAGTCTTCTACTGGTACGACCCTTGCTGCTCCTGACTTCTACCACATTTCTAATGCTACTGACATTCAGGCTGGCGAAGGTATCTTCCAGAGAGAGCTTGTTGGTGTATTCGGAACGGCGAACTTCTCTTACGACAACTTCCTGTTCTTGAACGTATCTGCCAGACAAGACTGGTCTTCTACACTAGGACCTGAGAACAACAGTATCTTCTATCCTGCTGTTTCTGCTGGATTTGCGATTACTGAGCTATTGGGAATGAGCGAAAACCCAATCCTTCCTTATGCTAAGCTACGTGCTTCTTGGGGACAGGTAGGTAACGATGCTCCATTTGCATACGCTACAGCCAACTACTTCGGATCTGCCTTCTCTGGTGGTGATGGATTTATCTCAGGACTATCTTATCCTGTATTTGGAACAAACGCGTTTGAGTTGAGCTCTGCTTTGGGTAACTCTCTACTTGGACCTGAGACAACTACTACTTTGGAATTAGGTGGTGAGTTGAAGTTCTTCACAGGTCGTTTAGGACTGGATGTAACCTACTATAGCTCTACTTCTAGAGACGTTGTAGTATCTGTTGATCTTCCTGCTCCAACTGGATTTACGTCTGTTGTTCAGAACGCTGCCACTATCTCTAACAGAGGATGGGAGATTGTACTGAATTCTACACCGGTTCGTACCAAAGACTTCGAGTGGAATCTTGATGTGAACTTCACAACTTACGAGAACACTGTTGACTCTTTGGCTGAAGGAATTACTCAGATTGGTCTTGCTGGATTTACGTCTACTTCTTCTAGAGCAGTAGTAGGTGAGCCTTACGGTGCGATCTTCGGATCTGGTTTCCAGAGAGATGATAACGGTAACATGATCATTGGAGATGATGGATGGCCGCTACAGGATGGTCAGACTCGTGTATTTGGTGATCCAAACCCAGATTGGCTAGCAGGTATTAGAAATACCTTTACGTTCAAGGGACTATCTGTTTCTGCCCTTCTTGACATTCGTCAGGGTGGTGATATGTGGTGTGGTACTTGTGGTGTAATCAACTACTTCGGTACTTCCAAAGAAACTGAAGACCTACGTAACGAAACGACCATCTTCGAAGGTGTGAAAGCTGATGGAACGCCTAACACAACTGAGGTTGCTTATGCTGATCCTGCAAACGGATTGGGTGGAAATTACTGGATTCGCTACGGATTCGGTGGTATCACTGAGATGAGCATCTTCGATACTTCTTGGATTCGTCTACGTGAGTTGACTGTTTCTTACTCTCTTCCTAAGAGTGTAACTAACGCGCTGAATGCTGGAGACATCACCTTGACATTCTCAGGACGTAACCTATGGTTGCAGACTGACTACCCAGGTATCGACCCTGAAACTAACCTAACTGGTTCTTCTAACGGATTTGGTTTGGACTACTTTAACATGCCTAACACCAGAAGCTTTGGTGGTAGCATTCGCGTTACCTTCTAATCATCAGATTGAAATTAACATGAAAAAAATATTTTATATCATCTCCGTTGTAGGACTTAGCTTAACGATGTTTCTAAGCTCCTGCGATCTGGCAGAAACCAATATTGACCCAACACGTCTTTCTGACGTAAGTTTGAGCCTGATTATGCCTTCTATGCTATCTCAGGCAGCATACAACCAGTCTGGTAACCCTGCTCGTATTTCGGGCATTGTTATGCAGCAATTCGAAGGATTCGACGCTCAGCAGGTAGCGTACACACAGTACAATATCCCTGAGATCACCTTCAACAACTACTGGAGAACTGGTCTTTACGCTGGTGTCTTGAAAGACTGTAAGTCTATCATTGACAAAGCACAAGCTGAAGGACAGCCTTACTACGAAGGGATTGCCAAAATCATTCAGGCGAATGAGTATGGAATGGCTACTTCTATGTTTGGTGATATTCCATTCTCTGAAGCACTTCAGGGTATCGACAACCTTAGTCCTGCTTATGATGCACAGGAAAGCGTTTACGCTGGTGTTCAGGCACTGCTAGACGAAGGTATCGAATTGATGAGTCGTTCTGCTGTTGCTGGTGGACCTGGTGCTGATGACTTGATCTTTGGTGGTGATGCTGCTAGCTGGATTGCTACAGCTTATGCCCTAAAGGCACGTTACCACATGCACCTGACTAAGAGAAATGGCGCTTCTGCTGCCACTGCAGCTCTTGCAGCTCTTGGAAATGCTTTCGCAAGCGCTGACGGTGAGCCTGACTTCCAGTATGAGGACAACCAGATTGGTAACAATCCTTTGGCTAAGTTCGGTATCGAGCGTCCTAACACTCTTGTTATGTCTCCTGTATTCGTACAGAAGCTGATTGACAATGGTGATCCTCGATTCACTGCTTATGTTCACACTGACTCTCAGTCTTTCCACAGTGGTGCAAACACTGCTTTGACTTGGGCTCAGAATGCATCTGCCATTCCATTGATCTCTTATGTGGAGTTGAAGTTCATCGAAGCTGAAGCGCTACTATGGACTGGTGCTTCTGATGCTGATATCGAAACTGCCCTACAAGCTGGTATGACTGCTTCTATGGAAGCTAATGGAGTTGACGGAGCTACTTATGTTACCGATAATGGTACACTGGCGGGTCTTTCTACAGTTGAAGAAAAGCTAGAAAAAATCATCCTAGAAGCATATGATGCTTATTATGGTGTTGCTTTCCAGCAGTCTTGGACAAACTTCCGCCGTACTGGATATCCTTCCCTGACTCCTGACGCAAATGGAACAGGTGGTTTGAATCCTTCTGGTGGTATTCCACGTCGTTGGTTGTACCCTTCTTCTGAGAACCAGTTGAATGCTGATTCTTGGAATGCAGCAGTTGCTTCTCAGGGAGCTGACCTGCTAGACACTGAAGTATGGGCATTCGAATAATGGATTTGAATGCAACGATAAATTAGAAGAGAAAGGCCCATTTGGGCCTTTCTCTCATTTTATACCTTATGATGAGCGATCATCACACGGTTTTCCCCATAACCCATCTACCAACCCATGAAAAAGACATTAAAGATTTCCCTTCTTATAGGCTTGGTAATCTATATTTACCTTCCTGCCTACGATAGCCTTATTGGACTAGCCCTTCTGTAAAAGGAGCTTTCTTGAAAAACAGATTTACAAATTCGGATAGGGATTCTATCTTTGTAGTTCCCAACGTGTAATAATTTTCCTTACCTACAACAGACCAAACAATGATGAGTAAAACACATCTTTCAGGGGTTTTGATTATCCTTTTTCTTCTCACCTCATTTCATGGAATGGCCCAGCGCGCGAATCCTATGCTTAATGTGGGAAGTGGGAACGGTTATTCTGGAGAGGCATTTAATGTTTTTGACCTATCTTCTAAAGATCCTATTAATACAACCTATTGGCTAGACAATTGGAAAATGGGAGAGATCCATACCAAGGGCGGGGTCAAGCTCACAGGTTATTTGTTAAAGTACGATGTCGTCAATCATAACCTTGACATTAAGTATAATGATTCGGTGAAGGTGCTACCAGGTACATTGATCAAGGATTTCTTCCTGATGGATAAAGGTGAAAAAAGATATTTTGTTGATATCAATGAGTACCTAGGCGTAAATACCTATCAATTAGGTTTTTTTGAATTGATCAGAGAAGGGGAAACTTACTCTTTGATTGGGAAAATGGAAACAGAGTTGTTGAAGTCTAATTATGTAGCTACCCATGATGCAGGGAGTAGGAATGATAAGTTTGTAAAGAGTCAGGCTTATTTCCTGATTTACAACAAAGAGGTTATTCGTATTCCGAAGAAGAAAAAAGAAGCACTGGCCTTATTCAATAAATTGGATAAGGGTAGTGTAGCCTATATCAAGGATAATAAAATCAAATTGAAATCTGGCAAAGATCTCAAACTGCTAGTGGAGCATATGGATGCCACAAAATAGAATCTATCCTTACCTATTTTCTTTAGGAGCCCGCCAAAATTTTATGATTTTGGCGGGCTTTTTTTTGATTGAGCTTAAGTCGAGGAGAACATGGGCAGGTTTGCTATTTTCTAACATGTCGGATTTGTTACACGACCCCAGCACTCCTTATTGAATATTGTTACGTTAGTGGAAGTGTCGCCTGTGTGATAAGCAGGCGTGTACCAATAGCTAAACATTTGAAAATGAGAAGGTATGGACCTGAAGTCTCAAAAAAATAGAGGCAAACTAACGTCCATTAGCATTGAAATGTAGCGGGGGAATAAGGGAAAATGTGGATCTTAAGTCACTGACTTTCAGTCCATTAATTAACAATATGTTTTTCCATATTAATACTTACATATGGAATAATATAAATATGGGAATTTTTATACATGTGCATTTTTTCTTTGGTCATTAGGGTGAATGTATATAAATTCACCTTCTGCAAATGCACAGAATTGATCATATAGTTCTTTTTACGGACTAATTAATTAGCTCTGTAACTTTGTTTTTTTACGTCAAACTAAAGCTTTATCTATGAAACGAATCTTACTCGTGCTCAGCATGATGCTATTCGTCGTTGGCATCTCTTGGGCGCAAAGCCGTGTAAGCGGTACAGTAACTGACCAGGACGGAAATACCGTTGAAGGCGTTGCTGTAGTCGTAAAGGGTACCACGACTGGTGCTTTCACCAACTCTAAAGGTGTGTACAGCCTGGACGTATCCGGCGACAACCCTGTCCTTATTTATTCATTCGTTGGAAAACTTACTACTGAGGAGGCTGTTAATGGCCGTTCCACTATCAATGTTACACTGAAGACTGACTTTCTTGAGTTAGACGAAGTAGTCGTAACAGGTTATGGTACACAGGCTCGTAGAACCCTGACTTCCTCTATTGCAAGAGTAGACGCTGATGAAATTGCGAACGTACCTGTGCCTAACTTTGAGCAGGCAATCCAGGGACGTGTTGCTGGTGTAAACATCAACTCTAACTCTGGTACACTAGGATCAGGTATCAACGTACGTGTACGTGGTATCTCTTCCATCAACGCAAACAACCAGCCGTTGTACGTAATCGACGGTATTCCTGTAGAAGGTCAGGGTGGTGCAGCTCTGGGTGGTCCTGGTACCAACCCATTGGTAAACATCAATCCAAATGACATTGCTTCTATTGAGATCTTGAAAGATGCAGCTGCTACTGCTGTATTTGGTGCGCGTGCGACTAACGGTGTAGTATTGATTACTACTAAGCGTGGTCAGCAAGGACGTCCTAGAGTTCAGATCAACTACTATGCTGGTGTTACTGACGCAACTAAGACTTGGGACCTATTGAGCGGAAACGAATATGCTCAGCTATGGAACCAGGCAGGTGAGGGTCTTTTCAACCAAATTGGTTTGACAAGAGAAGACTGGTATGACCCAGCAACTAACGCTTCTGTACTAGGTTCTAACCTAGCACTGACTGAAGGATCTCAGCCTGATGCAAGATGGCAGGATCTGATCATCCAAACGGGAACCCTACAGGAAGTGAATGCTTCTGTATCTGGTTCTACTGGTGGAACAAGCTTCTATCTTTCTGGTACCTACAGAGATCAGGATGGCTTTACAGCCACCACTAACTTGAAGCGTTATGCTTTCCGTGCAAACATCGATCAGCGTGTAAATGACTGGTTGAAAATCGGAATGAACATCTCCCCAACTCGTACAGTAAACTTCCGTCAGAATGAGGACAACAACGTTGCTTCTCCTTGGACGTATGCTGCACTTGCTGCTCCTGTAGTAGAAGCTCAGGATGATGATGGAAACCCAATCTTTGACGCTGGTGAAAACAACCAGTATCAGGCATTCAACGGTACTCCTTACTCTAACCTAGTAGGACAGGATCAGACATTGATCACTGACCAAACGTTGACATCTGTATACGGTGAGTTCAAGCCATTTGATGGTTTTACTTTCAGAACTGAATTTGGTGTAGAGCTAGCTCAAACTTTTGAGACTACTAAGAGATCATCTATTACTACGGACGGTTTCCCAATCGGTACTGCTTCTGCAGAGTCTGAGTTGGTATTGAACTACAACTGGAACAACATTTTCAGCTACAAGCAAACGTTCGGTCTTCATGGACTTGATGTAACTGCAGGTCTTCAGTTCCAGCGTTACGATTTCCGTGAGAGTTTCGTAAACGGTAACACCTTTGCAGATGACCGTCTATTGACATTGAACTCTGCAGCTGAAATTACTGGTGGTGGTGGTTCTGGTACGATCTTCGCCTTCCAGAACAACTTCCTACGTGTAAACTACGGATATGACAACAAGTACCTTCTATCTCTAATTGGATCTTACAACGGTTCTTCTCGTTTCGGATCTGATACGCGTTACGGATTCTTCCCAGCTGTTTCTGCAGGATGGGTTGTATCTAACGAAGATTTCTTGGCTAATAGTGATATCGTAAACTTCCTAAAACTACGTGCCAGCTACGGTTTGACTGGTAACGCTGAGATTGGAAACTTTGCTTCTCGTGGTCTTGCTTCTTTCGGTAGAGACTATGGTTTGATTCCTGGTTACCAGATTTCTCAGTTGGGTAATACTCAGCTTACTTGGGAGAGAGCTACACAGCTAGACGTTGCTCTTGAGTTCGGATTGATCAACAACAGAGTTTCTGGTTCTTTGGGTTACTTCAACAAAGTATCTACTGATCTATTGTTTGCAGTACCTCTACCTTGGACGTCTGGATTCGGAAGTATCACTTCTAACATTGGTTCTGTTGGAAACAGCGGTATCGAGTTTGAATTGGAAGTTGACGTGATCAGAACAAAAGACTTCAAGTGGTCTATCGGAGGAAACATCTCTACCATCCGCAACGAGGTATTGTCTATGCCTGACAACGACGGTGATGGAGAGCCAGATGTAATCATCAACGGTCGCCAGATCATTCGTGAAGGACAGCCAATTGGTGCGTTCTACATGGTTAGCTATGCGGGCGTAGATCCAGAGAATGGTGATGCCTTGTTCTTCGAAATTGCTGAGGATCCAAATGGTGAAGAAATTACCCCTGGTGATGAGGTATTAACTGATTCTACTACGAGTGGATACAGTACAGCTAACCGCTCTATCGTTGGAAGTCCATTCCCTGATTACTTCGGTGGATTCTTCACTGACCTTTCTTACAAAGGTTTTGAGTTGAGCATTTTGTTCCAGTACTCTGTTGGAAACGATCTGTACAGAAACGAAGGACGTTTCGTTGCTAGAAACATGACTTCTATCTGGAACCAGACTCGTGATCAGCTTGATGCTTGGACACCTGATAATACGGATACGAATGTACCTGAAGCTCGTTTGTTCCAGACAAATGGTAACCAGCACTCTTCTCGTTACCTTGAGGATGCTTCTTTCCTACGTCTGAAGAACGTAAGACTTGCCTACACCCTACCTTCTAAGTGGTTGAAAGGAAATAGCTTGACTGTATTCTTCCAGGGACAGAATCTTCTTACTTGGACTAGCTATGGTGGTCTTGACCCAGAGGCGAATGGTGATGCTATTGGTAGCGCTTTCTCTGGTGATATCTTCTTCAGCCGTCCTCAGGCGAGAACTATTACTGGTGGTCTAACACTAGGACTGTAAGCAATCAGTGAATCATTAACGAGTATTAGTTAAAACAAGAAACAATGAGAAAAACATCATTATATATCTTGGTTGCTGCATCATTCCTGTTTTCAGCTTGTAGCAACTTCCTAAGCGTAGAGCCTCAGCAGTCTTTGTCTGCAGAGGAGGTATACTCTACCACACAAGACCTTGAAACTGCCCTAGTAGGTGCTTATAATGGCCTATCTGGATCAGACTTGATGGGTTGTAACCTAACCATGGTACCAGATATCATGTCTGACAACGGTACTTGGAGAGGATCCTTTACTACCTTCATCGACATCTCTAACCTAGACCAGACTCCTCTTAATGGAGAAGTAACTGAGCTATGGAGAGAAGGATATGTAGCCATCAACGATGCGAACATCCTGTTGTCTCAGATCGACGGTGTTGAAGATGCAGATATTGCTGCAAACGGAGACCGTATCCGTGGTGAAGCATTATTCATCAGAGGTGCTGTTTACTTCGAAATGGTACGTTACTTCGGTAAGCCATACAGCGAGTCTTCCAGCTCTGACCTAGGTATTCCTTTGGTCTTGAATGCGACCTTCACTACGTTCGATACTTCTGACCCAGCATCTTTCCCAGCTAGAGCTACTGTTGAAGCCATCTACGACCAGGCCATTTCTGACCTGACAGAAGCTTCTAACCTACTTCCTGAAACGAACCTACTAGGTCGTGCTACTAAGTGGGGTGCTATTGCTTACCTTGCTGAGATTGCGTTCCAGCAGAGAGACTATGTTGCTGCTTCTGGTTTCGCTACTCAGTTGATCGACGGAGGATTTGCTTTGACGGCTACTCCTGCTGAATTCTTCACAAACGAAGGTTCTTCTGAGTCTATCTACGAGTTGTTCCACAACTCTCAGGATAACCCAGGTGTAAACGGTTCTCTTCCTACCTTCCACCACGTACAAGGACGTGGAGGTGATGTAATCGTAAGCCAAGACCTAATCAACAATGGTTTCTTCAAGATCGTACCTCAGTCTCAGCTTGATGAGTTGACTGGTGCTGGATTCACTTATGTTGACCAGCGTCTATCTACCCTGACTTCTGATGGCGGTACGTTCGCTGATTCAGGTGGTGTAAACATCGAGAAGTACGAAGACTTCGTGAACAATGCAGACAATGCTCCTGTTCACCGTCTAGCTGAGTACATCCTGATGCAAGCTGAGTGTATCGTACGTAATGGAGGAGACAAGGCTGAAGCTGTTGCTTTGCTAAACCAAATCCGTAACCGTGCTATCGTAGGTAGAGATGCCAACGGAGATGCTGCTGACATCAGCGGAATCGTTTCTTATGAAGTGGCTGACTTTGCTGACGACCAGGCTCTGATCGATGCGATCGTACTTGAGCGTCGTGTAGAGCTTTGCTTCGAAGGAAACCGTCTACATGACCTAAACCGTCTTCAGCTTCCTGTACAGGGTAACCCAACAGGATCTGATAACCTGGTTTGGCCTGTACCACAGCGTGAGCTTGACAACAACTCTAGCCTAACTCAGAACCCTGGGTACTAAGAATAGTGTTGTGATAAATAAAAAAGCCGTCCCATATGGGGCGGCTTTTTTTGATTCAAAATACATGTAATCAGGAGGCCCTTGCTTATGAGCTAGCCTCCTGTCTTTTTCATTTATTCAAGCTCTACTTTTTTGCGGTTGTCATTAGGATGCTTATCAATTAGGATATTGATAGGGTCGATTCCAACTCTAGTAGGTTTAGCCCCTACTGCAAGGCTTAGTTCGGTGGTATCATTCTGGAACAAATGACGTTGATAATACATCAAACTGTCTTCCCCACTCGCATTTTCTCCATAGACACCTACATAAATCCAGTCATTCAAGATTACAGGGCTTTCTGTTCCCAGGCTATCCGCCTTCGATTTTTCAGAAAGGAAGGTCATGTTCACCTGATAATTTTCTCCTTCTTGCTTGGCAGTGGCTTCCAGCGTCTTGTTCTCGTAGAAGGTAATATCTTCAAACATATCCTTGACGAAGGAAACCATTGTGTCCGGCGTAACCTCATAGATATAAGACATAAAATGATCTGTGTTAGGGAAGGTATCCTCTCTATACGCCCAGTCATTTACAAATCGTCTTAAGGCCAAATTGACACTGTCCTCGGAGATATAGTCCTGTAATGCATAGAACAACAAAGAGCCCTTTCCATAGTGGATGTATTGCTGATTCTCCACATCGACAATGGCCTGTTCTTTCTTGCGCTCGTTCCTTCTACCACTGAGGTATCTATCTAACTCTAGCTTGAGGAATTTCTGCATCTCCTCAGTTGAGTATTCCTGTTTCATCAACATAAGGGCTGAGTACTGAGCCAGGCTCTCTACAATCATGCTTCCTCCTTTTACATTGGCTGGGCAGACCTGATGCCCCCACCATTGGTGCGCCATCTCATGGGATGTGACATAATAGGATACATCAACCTCGCTTTCATCCGCGTCCAAAATGAATCCAATGCCTTCGGAAAAAGGTACTGTATTAGCAAATGATTGTGCAAAGGAAGAATACCGTGGGAACTCCATGATACGCATCTGACGATATTGATAGAGGGAGAATTTATCTGAGAAGTATTCCAATGAGTTTCTCATTCCTTGCATCATGCGGTCAAGATTGTACTCATGCCCCTTGTGATAATAAATCTCAAGTTTGACTGTATCTCCAACAGGATTTACCCAAAAATCCTCCTTAATCGTATATCGTGCAGATATCATGGAATAGAAGTTGAAAATGGGAGCATCCATTTTGTAATGGTAGTAAGAACGTCCATTTTCCGTCCACTTTCGCTGTAGATATCCGGGAGCGATCGCAATCTGATCTGGTGTGGTACTCATGATGATTTCAAAGCGCGTTCTGTTGGATAATTGTCCTTCCGTTAGTCCTCTTGGGTCATTCTTTTCAAGGCTTCTTTCCTTCTCAGGTAAACCACGCTTTTTGCGCTCATCATCGCTGAAGAGTTCAAAGTTTGATTGATAACCAAGGATAGGGAAGTTGGAGTTATTGAAGAAGGTACCATTTCGAACGATTTGGTTGTTCCTATCTCCTTCCACCTTGAATCCTTTGGTATCGTAATGCCCCCTGAAGATCATTTTGACGCTATCCCCAGGCTGAAGGGCACGAGGAAGGGTGAATATTCCATAGTCAAAATCCTCATAAAAGTTCTTCACCTTAAAGTCCGTCCCTCCAATGGAATCCAGCATCACAAACTCAAGGTCCTCATAGGTCATATCCGCTTGTGCTCCTCCAATCTGAACATGGATATCCTTTATCGGCTCCTGAGAACGATTTTTTAGGATGTAATACCCATTAACCTTATAGTCTCTGTCTTTTGGAAAGAGATCAACCTTCACATTGGTCTCAACAATTTTCGGCTGGTTGAGGTATTCAAACTGTTTCAATTCACGTTCGTATTTCTCCTGTATATCCTCCTGCGCATCTGATGTCCGATACTCGTTTATGACATTGGTATTGTAGTAGATGTAGAATCCACTAGAAACAAAGAGCACCATAGCTGAAAGGGAGAAGATCAAAAGTGGTCTTACAAAGCGCATACTTGCCAATTTGGCCCTTGTCTTCAGAATAGTATCAGTCCCTCTGACCGAGAAAGCCACCGCAATGCCAAAGAGAATCATACAGAAGGCAAACCAATATCCTTTGAACCATGACCAACCCAGGAAAGAATCATCGAAGACATTCATATCTGAGTAGGACTCCAATCTTCCACTACCGAATTGGAAAAGTGAGTGTTCTAGTCCAATATTCCCCAAAATACCTAGGGTGATGAAAAAGAGAATCAACATTCCATGCGCCAAAAATTTATGGTTGATCATTACCTGTAAGAAGAAGGCAAGTAAGGTAAACAGTACCAGCCAACTCAACCTTGTCGTAAACAGGGTCGTCAAATAGATCCCAATTTCGTAATTCGTGTAGCCGTTCATGGTTTGGATCAACATGCCCATTAGCATCAATCCAAGCAGTAGGGTTATGTGCACAAAGACAAACGCCAGAAACTTACTAACTAAGCCTAGAGCATCAGGAACGGGAAGTGTATCGTAGATTTGATTCATCCTGATATCCCTTTCCCTCCAAATCAATTCACCACTGTAGAATACCACGATGATAAAGAAGAAGAGATCAAAACCTTCCAAGAATTCAAGAATCAGGTAGGTGGTGGGGTAAGTGGCATTTCCAAAGACTTCATTGATATTGATGGAGGCCACCATCATGTAAATGAACCCAAGAATCGTAATCCCAAGGAAAGGTGTTGCTCGAACAATCTCCCTATAATACAATCTTGTCAAGGCAAGCAGACGTTGGAATTGAACCTGAAACCCGCTAAAGGTCAGGGCTAGCTTTCCTGGCATAGGTAAGCTGTCATTAGAAGCTTCGAGTTTCTTCTTTTTCTTCCTTGAATTAGAGGAAGGGGGAGAAACTTTGAAGAAGAAATAGGTCAATCCTAAGAATAGTAAGCCAATGCTAGACCAAAGAATACGGTTCCACATGATATTACCAGCAAAAGCTACTGGCTGGTAATTCTGCTGAGCAAGAGACCAATACTGGGTTTCCAGTCGAAAGGTCGCTAGTCCAAAGGGATCTAATAGAGAGGCTAATTCTCTATTGTCGATGTTTTGAAGCAATTGACCGGCCATCAGGTATAGGGTCAATAAGCCTACACCTTGTACAAAGACAAATAGAAGCTTTTTACTTAAGGTTCCTCCCATAAAGAAAATGGCCCCACTGAACAGCGCATTAGGGAGCAGGAATATCCAAAATCCTCTCCAATAAAATTCTAAATGTAATTGATCTAGGAACCTACCTGTATCACTGCCAGGCCAAGGGAGAGCGACACTAAAAATCCTTCCCAGCAGTAAGCCCAAAGGGATACAAGCCAGAATAATCAATAGGATGATGAGTGATCCCAAAAAACGACCTATGATGTATTCATGCTTCTTGATAGGTGCTGTAAACATCATGGAGTAGGTCATGTGGTCATAATCTCTGAGCACTGGTACCCCCATGACAGCGGAGCCAAAAAACATACTCAGGACAGACATAATCAGCATCTGAAAGGTAACGATGAATGAGGCATCGTCTTTCAATTGACCGGAAGCTCCTCCAATGCTGACGTTTTCTACGTAAATCGCCAGAAAACATAGCAAAAGCATCACTGCCGAGTAGATATAGGTATCAGGACGCTTGGCCCTGTACTTGAGTTCGAAACGAATGATATTTCCAATCATAACTGAGGGCTTAGGCGGTTACGGCTTGTTTTTTGGCAAAAATGTGAGAGAAGTAAACATCCTCCAGATCGGGGGTAGTGGATACAAAACCTTCTGCAGGTTGGGTATCACTGATGACATGGATTTCTGGTTTCCCTGCTATCATTTTATTAGAAATAACATGGAACTGTTGTTGAAGGCTAGCCACCTGGCTCTTGTCAACTGACTTGCTCCATACCTTTCCTTCTAGCTTGCCTATGGCATCCAAAGGATTCCCTGTCATGAGGATTTGTCCCTCGTTGATGACCGCCATGGCTGTACATAGCTCTTTTACATCATCTACAATGTGGGTGGAAAGGATGACGATAGATTCTTCCCCAAGCTCGACCAGTAAATTGTGGAAGCGATTTCTTTCCCCGGGGTCAAGGCCTGCAGTAGGTTCATCTACAATGATCAATTTGGGGTTGGCTAAGAGGGCTTGAGCGATACCAAAGCGTTGGCGCATGCCGCCAGAGTAAGTACCTAGGTTCTTTTTTCTATGCTGCCACAGATTAGTTTTGTTGAGAAGTGCTTTTACAACTTCCTTTCTCTCTTTGGTATTGGTGATTCCTTTTAAAACCGCCAAATGGTCGAGTAAGGTATCAGCAGGAATTTTGGGATAGACTCCAAATTCCTGTGGGAGGTAACCTAGGATCTTTCTTACTTCATCTTTTTGGCGGAGTACATCTATTTCGCCGAGGGTGATGCTCCCTTCGTCAGCTTCCTGTAAGGTGGCCAGGGTACGCATGAGCGTAGATTTTCCTGCCCCATTAGGTCCCAACAAACCAAACATCCCGGTAGAGATTTCCAGGTTGACATGCTGCAAGGCCTTTACCCCATTTGGGTAGGTCTTGGACAGGTTGTTGATAGTCAGTTTCATAAGTGGATTTTATGGACGGTTAAATGTGAAATAGTCTCTCGACTATTCCCTTTCATCAAAATTTACAAATTAATAGATGTAAATAAGCCTATCTGGGTTGACTCAAATATGGTATACTCTATGAACCACAGGTTTTTATCTATCAGCAGATAAGATGAAGCTATGAGAGCAGGCTGATAATGGCTTTTTCCCTTGATCTTGTTAAGTTGCTTCAACTGAACATAAACCAACATATCCATTTATAATCGCTTTCATTATGAAACGACTGCTATTGCTGATCACAGGCTTGGGAATCGGTCTCTTATCTGCCCAGCCTGAAACAGATATTTATCTTATCAAAGTATCTCAGGAGGGAGATTCCTATTCCCTTTCTCAGGCGAAAAATATCACGCCGAGAAAAGGCTATGACAACCAGCCCTTTTTTATGCCAGATAACCAAGGAATTTTATACGTATCTGCTGATAGCAAAGGCCAGACAGATGTGTATCGCTACAATATTCAAAGCGGAACCTCTACCCGCCTGACTGAAACCAAAAAACGTAGTGAATATTCCCCCAAGGTCATGCCGAAGGGCAAGCACTTTTCTGTAGTTACAGTTGAGGAGGATAACAAGCAGAGGTTATGGTACTTTCCCATTGAGAAGAATGCCTTTGGGAAGGTATTGATGCCTAAGATTGATAGCATCGGTTATTACTCTTGGTATGGCAAGAAGAAGCTTGGTATGTTTATCCTGACTGATCCTTTCACCCTACAAAAGACTCATAGAAAACGCCAGAAACCTAAAGTTGTCGACCAAAGCATAGGAAGGACGCTGATTCAGCAGGTGCAGACAGATACCTTGACCTATATCAGAAAGGAAAGTGAGGGAAATTGGTTTATCATGGCATGGCATCCATCAAGTGGAGAAAGCAAAAAGCTCTGTCCAAGCCTTCCTTTCCAAGAAGACTTTTGTTGGACACCAGATGGCAAGGTCCTGATGGGGGATGGTGAAGCTCTTTATATTCGTGATCCTTACAAGGGAACCAACTGGCGCAAAATTGGCGAACCTGGAATTGGAAAGTTTTATCGGGTAGCCATGAGCCAGGATGGGAAATATATTGCCCTAGTAGCCTATCAAGGAGATAAGCCTTGAGAAATTAAGCCTATCAAGCTTACAAAAGAGCCATCCTACTTTTGGGGATGGCTCTTTTGTTCAGTTTTTGAAGGATTCTCCTTTCGCCTTATCGATTCAGGAAGAACATCACAGATAGCAAGGCTCCAAAGTGATCCATCGAATCTACAAAGTCTCTCGGGGAGATCCCATTCAGCCCTGTATTGAAATCATCCAAATTTAGGGTAGAGAAGAATACCATCACATAGGGCTCGAGAGAAACACCCACATGAGCATCTGGAATAATCACCCTAAAAGGGGTATGAAGTTTAAAGCCTACTTGCCAGTTTTGGGTGGCAATATTCAGAGGGTCATCTTGTTCAAAGGAGCTTAAAGGAACATTGGCGTAACCCGACTCAAAGTAGTTTCCGCTGATGCCCGCACCCACATAGAATCCAAAATAATCGGTAATATCAATCAATAGAGAGGTAATCTCTCCACTAATAGACCCTCCCCAGAAGCTTACATCAACGCGATTGGTGATACCATTTTCGATGATGTTGGCATTGGATTGGGTAAAAAACAATCGGCTGTGTAGCCTGAAACTAGCCCTTCCTCTGTGAAAGGCAATGCTGGCTGTCGGTCCAAGCCCCCATCTGGCAGGAGAAAGACTTTCTCCATCGAAGGTATTGGTGGCATTGAAGATACTATCAATGCTGAAGTTGTAGGGACTGGGATTAACTCTTGACCCGTTATAGCCTAGCTGAAGGGATACATTCCACGGGCTATTTTGTGCGAAAACAAAGAAGCTGATAGACAGCAAAAATGTTAAGAGTAGGAATCGTTTCATAGGATCTTACTTAGTGGCTCGAACTTACATAAATATGAACAGATTTCGCAAAGGGAAGATTTGCTTATAGGGAAATGACGATAAATGTAAGATAGGAGTTGGCTAAAAGGCGATTATAACATGATTTTCCAGACCAAGGTCTTTAAGAGGTGCCGAGCATCCATATGGCTGGGGATCATACCCTTTAGCATGCGATCAGTTTCTTCGATAAAACCAAGGTTTCTGTAGGTGCGAGCAAGATCATATTTCTGGCTACCAGCAAGGTAGTCTTTGGCTTGAAAGTAGTTGACCTTAAGCTGGTCCTTGATAGAATTGGCGTCTCGGAACCGAAACTTGTGTACCAAGGCTACGTGGTGGAAAAACCTAAAAAGACCGCTGACAACTAAGGTGGGTGGATTGATCTTGGTATTTCGACTAAGCCGATCGATGATCATATGGGCCCTGTTGGATTGTCTCAGGCTGAGGGCATTGACCAATTCGAACACATTGAACTCTTTGTCTACATTGATCATTTCGTAGACGAATTCTTTGCTAAGCTTGCTTTGCTTGGTGGCTTTGAGGAGAACGAACATCTTGTCAAGCTCATTCTCGATCAAGTTGAGGTTGAGTCCGAGATTGGTAACCAAGATGGAGGCGAGGCCAGGCTCTAGCTGAAATCCACTGTCCTTTAGCATACCATCTACGACTCCTTGTACATCTCTTTCATAGAGTTTCTTGGCATGAAAATCTACCCCAACCTTCTTCACCGCAGCTACACCAGCCTTGTTTAGGCCTGCTTTACGGTCTTTGTACACCATGATGAAAACCGTGGAAGCGACAGCTTGTTCTAGGTACTTGGTCAGTTTTTCATTGTCTGCCTTGTTGAGTCGATGAGCTTCTTTTAGGATCACCAATCTGTGGGTGGCCATCATGGGGAAACTTCGACAGGCATTTACAATTTTGGAAATATTGGTATCAGGTCCATAAAGAACCTCTCGGTTGAAAGACTCTTCTCCTGGATTCAGGACGACGCCGGGTTCATCTAGGGCTTTGACGATCTTGTCAATGAAAAAACCTTCTTCTCCATGTAGATAGTAAACAGGTTTGATCTTACCTGCTTTGATATCCGACATGATACTCCTGAAATCCATAGCTCTAAATTAAGGAACCCCTTGAGAGCAAGCAAAAAGGGATATCCATGTCTTATCAACATTCAGTTTGTTCTGCTTGCGAAAGGAAAGTAGTTCAGTATTTTTTTCTTACAAATTGATGCCGTATTATCTTCAGGACTGCTTACTCTGCCCTTTTTTATACATTGAAAGAAGGTGTAGACCATTTCAACTTATTTCAACCTACTACTAAAGAGATGCGTAGAATTTTATTTCTGCTGGGATTCCTGGCAGCACTTACTTTGCTTGTGGGCTGGACTCCCGAACCAGCGATACCATCTGAAGATCAGGAGATTGCAAAGAAAGTCAAGGAGCTTTTAGCTAAAATGGACCTAATGGATAAGGTCGGAGAGATGACCCAGGTCACCCTGGATGTCATATCAGTTGGGGAGCCTTATAATGTACCTGATCCACATAGATTGGATAGTGCTAAGTTGAGAGAAGCCCTCGTCAAATACCGCGTAGGCTCTGTCCTTAACTGTTCGGGTCATGAATATTCCTTGGAGCATTGGAGAGAGATCATCACGACCATTCAGCGCATTGCTACTACGGAAAAGGAAAGTGGTATTCCCGTCCTGTATGGCATTGATGCGATCCATGGAGTCAACTATACAGAAGGGGCAAACCTTCATCCACAGCAAATTGGGCTGGCTGCTACGTTTGACCCCAATTTAGCCAAGCAACTGGCACAAATGACAGCCTACCAGTGTAGAGCCTCCTATATTCCTTGGACATTTGCTCCCGTTTTGGATATTGGACGTGATGCACGCTGGCCAAGACTATGGGAGACATTCGGAGAAGATGTTTTCTTGGCAAGTAGAATGGGAGAAGCCTTCGTGCAGGGATTCGAAGGCGATGATCTGAAGGACGAAACGCAGGTGGCCAGTTGTATGAAGCACTTCCTTGGCTATTCCACGACCTTAAGAGGAAAAGACCGTACCCAAGCATGGATTCCAGAAAGACAACTAAGAGAATATTTCGTTCCGACCTTTCAGGCCGCAGTAGATGCAGGGGCCTCAACCATTATGATCTGTTCAGGCGAAATGAATGGTATTCCCGTTCACGCCAACAAGGCCATTCTAACTGACCTATTGCGTAAAGACATGGGATTTGAAGGACTGGCTGTTTCTGACTGGGCGGATATTCATTATCTGTATCAACGACATGGAGTGGCGAAAGACTACAAAGATGCCATTCGAATGGCTGTCAATGCAGGAATCGACATGAGCATGACGCCTGTAGACATTGAGTTTCCTAAACTTCTCAAAGAGCTTGTGGAGGAAGGAAAAGTACCCATGTCTCGTATTGATGAGGCAGTTACGAGAATTCTGACCTTGAAATTCCGCCTGGGATTGTTTGAGAACCCCACGCCAAAGATGGAATACACAGATTGGGGAGCAGAAGAATGGTCAAATCTATGTCTGAATGCTGCTAGAGATGCACTCGTATTAGCCAAAAACAATGACAAGGTACTGCCTTTGAAAAAAACTTCCCGTGTTCTCGTTACAGGACCAACGGCTAATTCTCTTATCCCACTGAATGGGGGTTGGACACACAATTGGCAGGGAGATGATGCCAGCCGTCAGACCAAAGGCAAGAAGAATATCCTTCAAGCTATTCAAGCAGAAATCGGGGAAGGCAATGTGAAATATGTGCAAGGAACCTCCATCAATGATGAGGTTAACATCAAGGCAGCAGTTAAAGCGGCTAAGAAGTCCGATGTGATTGTCCTTTGTTTGGGAGAAATGTCCTACACTGAAACACCAGGAGACAGACCCAGCATGAACCTTCCATTGGCCCAACAGAGATTGGTGAAAGCCTTGGCCAAAACAGGAAAGCCAATGGTAGCAGTGATGACCGAAGGGCGTCCAAGAATCATATCTATGATTGAAGAGGAATTGGATGGAATCGTGATTGCCCTGCTGCCTGGAGATGAGGGAGGAATCGCTATTTCTGACTTACTATTTGGCAATATTAATCCTAGTGGTAAGCTTCCTATTACTTATCCAAGATCTTCAAATGACCTTATTGTCTATGATCACAAAGGTACAGATAGGGTAGGGCCCTTGGGTTTCTCACCCCAGTTTGAATTTGGGCATGGACTTAGTTATACCACCTTTGAGACCTCAGGCTTGAAACTGAACGCAAAATCCTATCGCAAAAATGACCCAATCGAAGTTTCTGTTAAAGTGAAAAACACAGGTAAAGTTGCCGGTGAAGAGGTTGTTATGGTATATGTGAGGGATAAAGTTGCTAGCATTACTCCTCCTGTTAAGAGATTGAGAGCCTTTGATAAAGTGCTACTCATGGCAGGTGAAAGCAAGGACCTGACCTTTACCATCCTACCATCTGAATTGTCCTTTATTGGGGTCGAAAACGAATGGACATTGGAAGAGGGGATGTTTGAGGTGATGGTCGGTGAAGAAAAAGTTGAGTTTGAGTTGAAGTAGTAAACAAACCCTTTTGAATAAATGGGCTGTTCCGCAAGGGATGGCCCTTTTTTATGCTAAGGGGGGCAATCATTCAGTCTACCCTTGTCAAGCGAGAAATGATCCCCTGATGTGCTGGAAAAGCGATTTTCAAGGGCTCCCTTTCTGCCAGTTCAAAGTCCGCAAAGTCAAATCCAGGGGCTACGGTACATCCTACCAGAGCAAAGGTATCTTCTCCAGGAACTTCAGCCGCAAACCAGTGATTGGCGGGTACAACGTATTGAAATTGCTCTCCTTGGGCGAGATTGGGGCCAAGCTTAATGGTCTTGAGTTCTCCTTTTGGGGAAAGGGTATGCAAGTGGATAGGAGCATTTCCTGTGTAATAATGCCATCCTTCATCGCTATTGACTTGATGGAAGGCTGAGAATTTTTCAGAAGTGATCAGGAAATAAATGGAGGTGGAAAAGGAGCGCTTTCCATGGTATCTTTCAGGCAGTGTTTCTTCGGGGATTTCCTCTTCTGAGCGATAGACTTCGGCAAAGTACCCTCCTTCTGGATGCTCGATTAGGGAGAGTCTTTCAATGTAGTAGGATGCGGTGATTCCCATTGGGTGATATCAGGATTCTCATTGGTTTTGATCATCAGCCAAACGCCGAAGACGACTAAAATTACCCCAACAATTCTGTAAATCCATCCCAACCAGGTAGAATTTAGCAGATATTTGATTCTATGAGCGAGCAGAACCTTACTCGCATCCTGTGTAGGTATGCCTAGCAGTACACCTGCTAGAAACCAATAATAGGTCGTTCCGGTTCCATAGGTGCTAGTCGCTCCTGCCATGAGAAGGAGCCAAACCGCAAATAAAAAGGGATTAACGAAGTTTATCAGGAAGCCTTGCGTGTAGAACCCAAGGTAATTCCCTGCTTTGAGCTTCTTCACGCTTTCTGTCTTGCTTCCAGGTCGGAAACAAAATTTGATGCCCAAGGCTATAATCAGGACCCCACCGACAATGCCGATGTACCACATGTTTTGTGGTTGGATGATAAGATCTTTGATTCCAAAAAATTCAAGAACCATCACACCCAACACATCTCCTGTAAAAATTCCCAACACCACTGCTAGGCCGGATCTCCAACCATATTCCAGGGTGCTGTACAAGAGTGTAAAAAACACGGGGCCAAAAAATCCAATAAAAGCAAGACCCACTAAATATCCTTCTAGAAATGGCATAAAGTTGATTATGATGCCCTTTGCCCATTCGCTTTCACTTTTTGGACACATAAAATAACGGAATTTATATGTGTCTCCTCCAAAAAAATCTCAGATTTCCTCCTAAGTTTAATCATTTCTTTACGCGCCTCGACGTTCTTATGTATAAATTGTCCGACTGGAAAATGGATCAGGAGTTTTGATTCAAAAGGCAGTCAAATTTCCCATTTTCTATCCAAACCAGACGAATCAGCCTATGCGCATTTTTACTTTTCTTTTGATCATGACACTGAGTTTTCTGACAAGCTATGGTCAGATTTTTCCTAATCTCGGTGGACAAAGAGCAGGTATATCCGGACTGACTTTCCTCAAAATGGAAGTAAGTCCTCGTGCAGCAGCATTAGGAGGTGCCAATGTTGTCCTAACTGGTGATGGCTATTCCTCCTTCGTTAATCCCGCTGCTACAGACGAATTAGATGGTTTCTCTATTGCAGCCGCGAATACTTTTTGGTTTGCTGACATCAATTATGCCTACCTAAGTGCCAATCAACCCTTCAAGTGGGGAACAATGGGAATTTCCGTTTCCTCTTTGAATTCTGGCGCTATGCCGGTTAGGACAGTTTTTCAGCCCATGGGAACAGGTGAACAATTCTTCGCCAATTATTATGCAGTTGGTCTCTCTTACGGAAAACAATTGACAGAACGATTCTCTTGGGGAACCAATCTGAAGTATGTACGTGAGCAATTAGCGGGCTTGACTGCCAATACCGGAGTGTTAGATATTGGTTTCCTCTACCGCTTGGATGTAAAAGACTTGCGCTTTGCTGTATTACTTCAAAACTTTGGTCCGAACTCTCGCCTGAATGGAGACATCGAGCAAGATGAAAATTTCAGCAATGATCCCATTTCACTCGAAGCATATCCCGCCCCTACCGTCTTTAAGGTTGGACTTTCTCTTGTCCCTTGGAAAAAATCAGATGGAACGCAGTCTTTGACGACCATTTTCCAGTTAAACCACCCTAATGACAATGCAGAGAACCTGCGTTTTGGGCTGGAATATGAATACAGAAAATTGATTTTCCTTCGTGTAGGGTATCAACTCAATGTAAATGACCAAGACTATCCAACGGCGGGTATCGGGCTGCGCATGAGAATGGGCCGCCATCCATTGATGCTGGATTACGGCTTCTTGCCTCACCGCTTCCTGGGCCAAGTTCACAGAGTAGGCCTTTCCTTTCAGATGAATCCAGTGGACAGATAAAATGTTAAGTTATTAAGCTTCCTAGCTACTTGAATATGAAACAATTTGCCATATACGTAACAGGCATTCTTTTCCTAACGACCCTAATGGGCTGCGAGGGATTTTTTGGGGTAAAGACCTCTACAGATTTTTTAGATGAGCCACAATTTGACCAGCGAGAGGTTGCATATGTGCCCATTCAGCCCGTTTGGGATGACATGGAGTATCCTGTGGACATCATTGCTGGTTGGGATGAGCTCATTTATGTTGCAGACTCAGTCAGCGAGGAAATCATCTCATTTGATCAAGCAGGCAACGAGTTGGGAAGATATTCTGTTCCTGGCCTAAGTAGCATCGCTCAAGATAGAAGCTTGGATATATTGGCCGTGGGCACCTTTGATACCACGATCAATAACAGAGACTTCACCCTATCTACCATATATCGAATTGATCTGAATAAAGGGGGAGACTATGGCCTTGAAAACGCCTTTATCGAGAATAAGATTGTTCATCCCTTTTATTTCAGAACGGGTGTACCTGATGACAATGAGCAGTTTGTGCGCTTTCGTGGCATAGCTGCCTTGGCAGATGGAGAGTATTACGTTACGAGAAATGGGCCCGATACCAACCCACAGAAATTTGGAGGCCCTGATGACGCCTTGCTGATCTTCAACAAAGAAGATGTCTTTTTGACTCCTATGGCTATCGTTACCGAGATCGGTACGTTTCGTAATTTCTTCCGACAGCCTCAGGGCTTGGCAACCTTCGCACAGCCGCCTCAATCTCCTGTTATTGATCAGGGTAAAGATTTTTACTTCACTTCTATTAGCCCAACAAACGCCCTTAAGGTACAGCGAATCGTTGAGGTGATTGGCCCCTTTGGCTCCAATTTCGAGGTGGGGGCTTTCCAGACGGGGGATACCTCTCTCTCAGATAGATTCTTGTTAGAGGGATTCCGTTTTGATAAGCCCGTTGATGTAACGGTTGCTGGAGATGGAACCAATTATTTTTGGGTAGTTGATGAAGCAAGAGATTCCGTTTATCAATTTACAGGAAGGGGATTTGAAGGCGTTAATCCACCACCTGGGTCAAGCTCAGACAAAGTGATTCGCGTATCATTTGGCGGAAAGGGGATTGGCTTAACTCAATTCAATAAACCCAGAGCTGTGGCCTATATCGATCAGATTCTTTATGTAGCTGATGGGGGAAATGGGCGTATCCTTAGGTTCAAGTTGACCACTGATTTCGATTAACATACCATCATGGTGATTACCCAAAAATCCTTCTTAGCGCGGTTGCTTTAAGAAGGGTCTCTTCATATTCCTTGACGGGATCGGAGTCGTATGTAATGGCTCCCCCTACATGATAGGAAAGCCTTTCTCTTGCATCATCATAGACAAGCGAACGAATGATGACGTTCCAGTCGAAGTTTCCTCCTGGCTCGATATAACCTACCGAACCAGCGTAAACGCCTCTACTTTCGGGTTCATATTGATCAATCAATTGCATGGTTCTAAGCTTGGGAGCTCCCGTCATGGAGCCTGGAGGGAAGGTATTGCTCATGATATCTGTCCAATCGAGTCCTTCCTGTTTTTGCCCTTCTACAGTAGAAACCATTTGGTAGACTTGCGGGAAGGCTTGTATCTCGAAAAGATGAGGGACTTCTACCGTATGAGGAATGCTGGAGCGATATAAATCGTTTCTGGATAGGTCAACGATCATCACATTTTCGGCTTGCTCCTTCTTTGAACCCGATAAATACTGGAAGTGTGCTTCGTCTTCCTCCTTATTGCTTGACCTTGGGGCTGTCCCTTTGATAGGCTGCGTACGGAGAGTCTGTCCATCTAATTGTAGGAATCGCTCTGGAGAGGCGCAGAGAAGGTACTGCTCTTCATACTTGACAAAGGCTGCAAAAGGAACAGGAGATAATTCTATTAGGCGGTGATACCAATAATCGGGACGATCAAGCTTCCCCTCAGCATGGAATGCCTGCGCTAGGTTAATTTCATAGGAATCTCCCTGCCTGATGTGTTCACGAAGCTGTTCGATCGTCTCTATGTATCTTCTTCGACTAAAATTAGGCTGGAAGTTCCAGATTTTCTTTTGGGGAGCTTCCTTAGCTTTTGCTTCCTTAAGCCAACCTTCTAACTCATGCTTCAGGGGTGATTCTGCTCCCTCAAGAACCATGACTTGATGACTACCTCTGGGGATAGCTAACACGAGTTCGGGTTGAAAAAGGGGAAGGCTGGGAAATTGGATAAATGAGGGCTGGGAAGTATGAGTATGTTTTTGAATCTGATCTTTCAGTTCATATGGGAGGATTCCCATTAACCATGACCCTTTCAAAGCTTGAATTTGACTCCAATTTCGATAGTTGAAATTTCTTTTGGATGAAAATCCAGCCAACCACTCGTACTTTCCGTAGCGGTCTATCTCATGCTCACAGTTGTCGAGCACACAGACAAAAGGATGTTTCATTCCCCATCTCAAAATTTCCTTTTTGAGCTGAGAAGATTCGGTGGAGGAAAATATTTGCAGCGTTCTATTTGAGGAGGTCAAAATATTTTATGTTAACTATCCAATATTTGGAAGGTCGTTCTTTTTTTTAGTCACTGCTTCCACTTTATGGTACACCCCACTGCTTCAATATGTGACTGACTTACAGTCTCTTGTGCCAAAACAGACTCTGTGGCCTCTAGCAGGTAAGATTTTTTAACGTTTTGTTCACTTCTATAATTGTCGTCTATTGCACCACTGTACACAATTTGCCACAATCCCTCGAAATTTTTGGCCAATAAAAAGGCGTGTGGAGTTCGTTTGGCGTCAAAGTTTTTGGCAACTTCTTGAGATTCATCATAAAGGTAGGGGAAGGGGAAGCCTTTTTCCTCTGCTCTACGGATCATGTTTTCGAAGGAGTCCTGTGGATATTGGCGGACGTCATTTGAACTGATGGCAATCAAAGGCACACCCTTGTCTGTCAATATCTTATGTAATTTGATCAGTCTTTGTTCGTATGCAATGGCATAGGGACAATGGTTACAGGTAAAAACAATGACAAAAGCCTGTGATTCAGGGTAGTCTTGGAGACTTTTCTGTCCTCCTTGCGTATTGGGAAGGCTAAAATCGAGCTCTTCTAAGGTGAAATTGCGCATTTGTCTTTTATGTTAACTTTGGTAACCAATTAAGAAATAAATTAGTTCTATGAGCATGTTAAGAAAGACTTTTTTCTTCTTCTTTTTTCAGTTGATGATTGGCTTAGTGTATGGTCAACAGGTTCAACATGTAGAGACCTTTCAGGCTTTGAAGCCCATGTTAGAAAAACCGTCGGGTGATACACTTTTTGTCTATAACTTCTGGGCTACCTGGTGTCGGCCGTGTGTGAAAGAGCTACCTTATTTCCAAAAACTAGATAGCGTTTATGCAGATAAAAAGGTTAAGGTTGTTTTGATTAGCATAGACGATCCTGAGATGATTGAGCCCATGGTCAAGCCATTTGTTAAAAGAAGAAAGATTACTCAACCTGTTTACGTACTTACAGATCCTAAACAAAACGATTGGATCCCTCAAATTAGTGAAGAGTGGTCAGGGGCGATTCCTGCTACTTTGATTATGAACAATGAAGAAGGCATTGTCTCCTTTAAAGAGCAGTCCTTTACCTATGAAGAATTATCTGAATGGGTGGATGAGGTACTGAAAAATCGTCCTAAAAAGTAAGGCAAACTGACGACAGGCCCCGGCCTGTGAACTACATAAACCGATTTATTCAATCCAATTAAGATTAAACATCATGAAGAGAGTATTGATGAGTGTTGTTGTGCTGATCATGGCAGCGGCGACATTTGCCCAGGAAGGCTACAAAGTAGGAGATGTAGCCAGAGATTTTTCCCTGAAAAATATCGACGGTAACATGGTTTCTCTAGCTGATTATGAGGAAGCAAAGGGCTTCATCGTAGTTTTTACTTGTAACCATTGCCCATACGCGATCAAATATGAAGATAGAATCAACGCACTGAATAAAAAGTATGCTGCAAAGGGATATCCTGTCATTGCGATCAATCCAAATGACGTATCCAAAGTACCGGATGATTCTTTTGACAACATGAAGATCAGAGCCAAAGAGAAGGGATTTACCTTCCCATACTTGGTAGATGGAACTTCTGAAATTGCAGCTACCTATGGAGCTACCCGTACGCCTCATGCTTATGTCCTTCAAAAGCAAGGGAAGGAACTAAAAGTGGCCTACATTGGAGCGATTGATGACAACGCAAGAGATGCCAGTTCAGTGGAAGAAACCTATTTGGCAAATGCAATTGATCTACTTCTTGAAGGTAAAAAGGTAGAGAAATCATTTACTAGAGCGATTGGCTGTACCATCAAATGGCCACAATAAGACACATGCTTTCTATGAGTTAGGCAAACAAACTAACTCTAGCTATAAAAAAAGCCGAAATGATATCCTGTCATTTCGGCTTTAATATTATACAATAGCTGTAAAAAGAAATGGCCCCGCCGGGGTAAGGCGGAGCACATCGAGTTTGGGGTATTAGGTAGGTTATGAAGGCTTTTGGATTAGCCTTCAGATTAAAGGTATAAAAAAAACGTAGGGGCCTCAATAATTATTTTATCCTTCGAAATTAATATTCATGCCGAAGCGAATATTTTTTTGCAGGGAGGTGAAGTTTTAAGAAGGGTAAATTAAAAATCTTACATGATTAATTAGGAGAAAAAGTAGAAAAGAAGGCCTATGATCAATAGGCAAGAAAGAATAGAAAGGCCCACATACAACAAAGCCATTGGCCAGTTTCCTTCCATCAATAAGAGATATGTCTCCATGCTGAAAGTCGAAAAGGTCGAGAAGCCCCCGCAAAAGCCCGTCAGTACAAATAGCTTCATAGGCTTTGACATCTCTATGTTTCTCTCCAGAAGGATAAAGCCAAGGGCAAGGACAATACAGGCAAGAATATTCGCAACCAAAGTGGCCAAGGGGAATCCAGCCTCTGTCTTACCCAGCCAAAGGGATATGGCGTATCTACAGAGACTCCCTAGCCCTCCGCCTATAAAAACTGCCAGAATATTCATATCAATAGCTTGCTTTGCCCACTATTTCAGAGTGGATAGATGAATTCAACAGATGAATTTTGTTGTACATCTTCAACTTGTGCTGTCGGTATAGGTGAAGACTATCAAACCAAACTTCAGAGGTAATGCTCAGGTCGTACAGCCAATTTGTATTCATGGACTCAGAAAATACATAGGAATAGAGGCCCTTGCTGTTCTTAAGAATTTTCTGGGTCCTCAATTTACTTTTCCCTTCCTGTCCATCCTTTACAGTTGCAATAAGGGTATCGCCTACCACTACGGTATCCATGTACTCTGCCAGCGCCTTATCCTTGTAGTAATACTCAAAGACATAGGAAAGGTCCTCTTGAAATTGCTCGCTAAAAGTAGCCTTGTTCATGGTATCGAGAGGATAGAGACTATCCTGAGAGGCTAGGGTAGTGGCATCCAGATCCTTGATGGTTTTCTGGTAGCTTTTCATCTCCTCGGCGCTTTGTTTGAGCTGTTCTAAAAATTGCTGCCCATCTGTTGTGTCATAGGATGGAGGGCCACCCCCACAGGCTGTCAACAGACTGATCATTAATAAAGGAGATAGGAATCCTATAGCCCTCCGAAAAAAATTGGTCAAAGGCGAATTATTCTTACATCCTGGGCTATAGGTCTTATTCATGTGAGGGTTTCGGTGTAATTGTACAAAAAACGAAAGTTCCACTTGTCAGGAAGCTGCTTCTACCAGAATATCTCCGGTCATTTCCTCTGGAATATCAAGCTTCATTAACGTTAGAATGGTAGGCGCGAGGTCTCCGAGCTTACCTGTACCTTCTTTCAGCTTGTGTTGCTTGTCCTTTTCTACTAAAAACAGCGGAACAAGGGCAGTGGTGTGGGCTGTATGTGGGCTTCCATCTTGATTTTGCAATTTATCCGCATTTCCATGATCTGCCGTAATCAATACCTTGTATCCCATTGACAAGGCAGCATCAGTTACTTGCTGGGTGCATTCGTCTACTACCTCGCAAGCTTTGACCGCGGCTTCAAATACACCGGTATGGCCTACCATATCAGGATTGGCGAAGTTCAGGCAAATGAAGTCTGGCTGCTTTTCTTCCATGGCTTCCACGATTTTAGCGCGTATGTCACGTGCGCTCATTTCTGGAGCTAGATCATAGGTAGCCACTTTTGGCGAAGGACAAATTAGGTATTCCTCACCTTCCATGGGTTCTTCCCTTCCTCCATTAAAGAAAAATGTAACGTGTGGGTACTTCTCCGTTTCTGCAATTCGGATTTGGGTCTTTCCCATGTTAGAAAGGTGCTCCCCCAGTCCGTTTTTGATATGTTCTTTTTCGTAGAAAACGTTGATGTTTTTGAAAGACTCATCGTAGCGAGTCATGGTAAAATAATTCAGCTCCAATTTTTTCATCCCTTGTTCAGGAAAATTTTCCTGACTGAGTGCCTGTGTCAACTGGCGGCCTCTATCGGTACGAAAGTTGAAAAAGAAGACTGCATCACCTTCCTCCAGTGTGGCTACTGGCTTTCCATCATCCATGATGACGGCTGGTTCGACAAATTCATCGGTAACCCCATTGTTGTAGGATTTGATGATGGCTTCCTCTGCTGAGAAGAATGGAGTTCCTATTCCCTTGACAATGAGGTCATAAGCCTTCTGCGTTCTTTCCCATCTTTTGTCACGATCCATGGCGAAATATCTGCCTACAACAGAGGCAATTTTTCCGCATTCATGTTCGTTTATAGTTGACTGCAGCGCTTTAAGGTAGTTGAGACCTCCTGTAGGAGAGGTATCCCTTCCGTCAGTAAAGCAGTGAATGTACACCTTCTCCACCTCCGATTTAGCTAACTCTTTGATGATCCCTTGCAGGTGAGCAAGGGAGGAGTGAACACCTCCATCTGACAAAAGTCCCATGAGGTGAACAGCTTTGGAATTGGATTTGCAATATTCAACGAGAGACTGGAATTGCGAATTCTGGGCGAACTTGCCCTCTTCCAATTCCAAGTTGATGCGAACTAGATCCTGATACACTACACGTCCAGCTCCGATGTTCATATGTCCAACCTCGGAGTTACCCATTTGTCCAGCTGGCAAACCGACTCTTAAACCGGAAGCTTCGAGTTTACATTGGGTGAAGTGTTCAAGAGCATGGTCATAGAAAGGAGTATGGGCCGCATGGATGGCACTAACGGAATCATTTTCAGCAAGACCCCATCCGTCCATGATGACAAGGATTAGTTTTTGTGTGTCCATGGTTCAAAGGTAAGACTATTCTGTTATTCTGCAGACCTGAATTGTAAAAATTGAAGTTCTTTAATAGCCGTTATTTTTCGTGAAAAATCATCAAATATCTAATACCTATGCCCTGCAATACCCTCTAAGGCTTTCTTTGGCACGGTTATGGTATTCCTTGAGTGTAACTAAAACCAAGAGTCCATCAAGGTTTCTAATAAATATGAGACTAGATTATATAATTGGATTACTGGGCTTTCTATTGTTCCTAAACTTCAGCAATGCACAAGGCCAACCGGCACAGTCTACGCTGAACGGAGTCGTTGAGAGTTTGATGACGACAGACGCTGACCGCCTATCAGGATTTTTTGGAGAACAAGTAGAACTCGTAATCTTAGGAAGAACCCAGGTATTGAGCCGCACACAGGCCCAATATGTCATGGATAGATTCTTTTCAAAATTCCCCTTTAGCTCGTTCAATACCCTACATGTAGGAGAGGCAAGTGGTACATTATACGCACTGGGCGAGTACAAAAGCTCAGGAGGAACATTTGAAGTCAATATCTTCATAAAGCTCACCACCGGTCGAGTAACTGAAATGAGATTTGCCCGGAAGAAATAAGCTTTCGGATAGAATAAGGAAGAAAGCGGTCCCAGTGGACCGCTTTTTTTATTTCCTTTCCAAAGCCCTTAGGCGTTACATCAAGTTGCTTTTTCCATCACAACAGTGTTTTTTAGCTCTTCATCAAGTAGCAAGCCCATACGCATGAAAGACTTTCTAAACCATCCTGAAGTAGATCGAATCATCCAACAAGCTTTGATAGAAGACATTGGAGATGGAGACCATACCTCTTTGTCAACTGTCCCAGCTGGTAAAACTGCTAAGGCAAGATGCCTGATCAAGGATGAAGGAGTTTTGGCAGGAGTAGAATTGGCTTACAAAGTGATAGAAGCTGTTGATCCTCAGCTCAAGATAGAGCCTATACTTAAGGATGGAACCAAAGTGAAATTCGGAGATATAGCCTTTTACGTAGAAGGAGATCCAAGGTCTATTCTGCAGGCAGAACGGTTGCTGCTGAACCTGATGCAAAGAATGTCAGGTATTGCTACGATGACCCGCAAGGTAGTAGACCTTTTAGAAGGGACATCATGTCGAGTCCTGGATACACGCAAAACAACTCCCTTAATACGGCATGTTGAGAAGTGGGCTGTAGCTATTGGTGGAGGAACCAATCACCGTTTTGGTCTATATGATATGGTGATGATCAAGGATAATCATGTGGATTATGCAGGTGGAATCGGACCAGCTATACGTTCCTGTAAGACCTATTTGAAAGAAAAAGGGCTTGATCTGAAAATAGAGGTAGAGACAAGAAATCTTGATGAAGTCCGTCAGGTTTTGGCTGAAGGTGGGGTAGATCGAATCATGCTGGACAACTACGATTACGATACCATGCGTCAGGCAGTAGACTTGATTGGAGATCAGGCAGAAACAGAAGCAAGTGGGGGCATTACGCTGGATACTGTCAGAGCTTATGCCGAAACGGGCGTTAATTTTGTGTCCATGGGAGCCTTGACCCATTCGATTAAGAGTATGGATATTAGTTTGAAAGCTGTCTAAGCCTAGCAGGTGCTATCATGCGCCAAGCTTCACAAGGCTTGGTAGATTTTAATTAAATGCCCAGCAGGGGATACTTGGATTTCTTAAAAATCGTTAGATTTAAGGAAAAGCATCCACTCACACTAAAGACCCCCGCTATGTCTGACGAACTACAACGCGCACTTGAGTTTGAGCAGAAACAAACTGTCATCGCCAAGAAAAGAAGCAATCATCTTTTTGTGATTGGGATCAATGACTATCAGCATCAGAATAAGCTCAACAACGCCCGTCGAGATGCGGAAACCTTTCGCCAGTTGATGGTTGAGAAATACCAAGTCAAATCAAATCACGTCTACGAATTGTATGATCAGGATGCGACCAGAGCAAATATCCTTGATCGCTTCGAAGAGCTTTCGGACAACTTAACAGAGAAGGACAACCTCATTATTTATTACTCGGGGCATGGCATCAAGCACAAAGGAGTTGGATACTGGATACCAGTTGAAAGTGCAAAAACTCATCGCGATGGCATCTCTAACGACCAAATCAATAATTTCCTAGAGCACACCAAGGCACACCATATCTATTTGATTATAGACTCGTGCTTTTCGGGTTCATTCATCGCCAGAGATGTATCTAAGACTTTGCAGCTTAAGGAAGCTTTTCCTTCCCGCAGGGTATTAACATCAGGGCGCAATGAAGTGGTTTCAGACGGTTCGGCAGGAAATCACTCTCCCTTCTTTACGGCCATTAAGGCATATATGGAGCATGAAAGTGGTCCCATTGCTGCGGCTGACTTAGAATATCACGTTATCAAAAATACACCTAGATCAGCTGATCAACTTCCGTTAGCCTCCCATATTCATGGGACAGGGGATCAAAGTGGCCAGCTGGTTATGTATCCTAAGGCCGATGAGCGATCTGATTGGCATTCTGCCATATCTCGTCAACAGGCCTCGCTCTACCTCAATTTTATCAAGGACTATCCCAATAGCCCCAAAATAGAAGAAGCAGAATGGAAAATTGCTGAGCTTCAGGATGATTTAGAAAGGATGAAAGCCTATTGTCTGAAGTATCCTGCGGGGAGTTTTCGCTCTCAAGCCATCGAAAGGATGAATTACCTAGAGGAGAAAGATGCCTTTGAAAGGGCCTCACAAAGAGGGCAAGGTGCTTTGCTGGAATACATTGACCGGTACAGCCCAGACGGAAGTTTTATCGCTCAGGCAAAGGAATTGTTAACCAGACCCAAAGAAAGACCCTCCTCTTCTGCTTATTCTTCCTCTTCTACAGCCTCAACGAAGAAAGAACAGACCTCAAGACCCAAGCAGGAAGAAACAACACAAGCATACAGCCAAAGCAGGCCTCAATCTCCGCCAAGATCCGACTCTCAAGCGAAAACAGAATCCCCCAAGAAGGCGACCTCCTTGAAGGATTTTGTACCCACTGGCAACTACATCGAGGATACCAAGGAGCGATGGAGATTGGCACCCTTGTGGGCCAAAGTTGTGTTGATTGTAGGAGTAATCATTGTTATTCTCATGAGCCTAGAGGAAGAATTCGCAGAAGAACCCCTTCCTCAACAGGACCCCTATTACAATCAACCCTCACAGTATGACCCTTACGGTTATTGATCAAGTAAACCATTCGCCCCATGGAATCACAAAAGGCAAAAGGATCACCCAAACCATAAAGAAGGCCGCCATAGCGGAAGGATAGGGCTGTTTGTGGAGGATAGCTGGTAAGGCAGCTACCAACAACCAACTGCTTTTATAGATCAATTGGAAGAGGAAAACAAAGCGCATTTTCTCAGGGAAAAAGAGCCCTAACACAGACATAAGGAAAATCGCCCACCAAAGTGCCCCCACTAATCTGATGGCTTCAGAGTAAGCTAAGTTTCCTTGAAATACAGTCAAATGGGCCGTTTTGGGAAAGAAAAGTGAGCTAATGCTGATCCATCCAGCCACGATAATGTTGGCGATGTACATGAGATATACCATCATAAATCCTATTGTTAAGGCTCCTCTTTATTTTTCTGCGATTTCTTTGATGTTGGCCAATACATCTGGAAGCATCTTTCTAAAGTCTCCCCCCAATGCCTTGGCAAATATTCCAGCGGTGATGCCTTTGAACCAGACCCTATGGGTAAAATAGGTGATGCCATCACGCTCCTCCCATGATCGTTTGACATAAAGACCTCCCAAGGGAAGGGATGTTTTGTAGGTGTAGGACTTTCCTTCCTCAAAGTCGACTACTTTAAAGCTAACCTTCCTTCCTTCAAGTGTCGTGATTTTTCCCTTGGCTCCCAGCGAAAATGATTCTTCCATCATGGCATCCTGGAGCCCAGTATCCCATTTTTTCCATTGGGAGACATCTATCCAAATCGCCCAAATGGTGCTAGGACTGGCCTTGGTTTGTTCTGTATGCCAAAACGCTTTGTCTGTTGGAAGCTCAGCTTGCGCGTGAAGGGTTGAAGCGAAAAGGATCATGATCATTAAACTAAATACTACTTTCATAAGTCATTGATTGATTCCATCCAAAAGTAGGAGCTAGTTGCGCTGATCTACTGAACCTATGTTAACTTATGCGTTAAGCAGCTTTCGTCTAATTCTGCTGAGGCTTTGTGGGGCTATGCCCAAATAGGAGGCAAGGTGTTTCAAGGGAACTCTTCGAATAAGTGCTGGCTCTTCCTCCAACATCCTGATATAGCGACTTTCTGCCGTTTCGATCTGTAACTCTTCCAAAATTTCCTCTGTTCCATCCTGAACTTCCTGAATCAGCATCCGAACAAAGGTATTCCAGTTTTTTAGCCTCAATAAGCCAAAAGCATTCTTTTCATCCATTTCCCAGAGGATGCTAGGCTCAAGGGTTTCAATATGCTCTCGACTTGGGATTTGCTTACTCAAGCTTTTCTGAGAAGTAAAACAGTAGAAGGGAAGGGTGAAAAACTTGGAGATGTCATTCCCATCGCGAAGGGTATAAAAGCGAATGAGCCCTTCTTCCAGAAAGTACAGTTTCTCACAAATTTGTCCTTCACGGAGTAAGGTGTGGTTAGCAGGGTATTCCTTCCTTTCTAGGCAGGGAAGGATCTCCTCCCATTCTTCGTTTTGCAAGCTTTGGTATTGATGGATATAGGCTCTTACCGGATGCATATGACATAAACTGAATATGCTTTCCGCTGTTTGGGACATAAAAAAAAAGCCACAGGAGGTAGGATCCTATGGCTTGTGAACCTGACTACTGGTAGGTTTATCTATGAACTGCCTAAACAATCCCAAGTGAAGGAGATACCCTACCTTTTCTTTTTGATTAATTGCCATTCCCTAGGGAGAATCTCAATTCTGCGCTTAATCCAATAAAGGGCTGAATCGAAATTCTGTCTAATTGTAGGCTCTGTCCATTAGAATTGGTGGTTTCTTCCAAAACTACTGCTCCTGCATTGATACGAATGAATTTGAAAACATTATAGCCTAAGCCTACAAAGTACGGCCTATTAAACACTGGACCAGTGAAGGTTTGATTTTGTGGGCCGGTGAAATTTTGGGTAAAGGCACCTACTGACAAAGAGGTATTTCTAAAGAAGGCATAGCCATAGGCTCTGTTGCTCCATGGGATAGACAGCCCAATGTAGGGTGCTTGTCCGTAGGAGAAATTATCAGGGTCTCCACTCAACAAGGCGCCACCATATCCAATATTCAAGGCCAGCTGTCCCCCCTTCTTTTCGGTTGGGTAATCGTATATTTTTCGCTCATTCACCGCTCCCAACCAATCTCGTTGCAAGGCTTGGTTAACCTCAGATTCTAGGAGTTCCTCAAATTTGTCAATAGAAGTGAAGGTGGAATCTTTCTCGAGGCTGGAAACCAGCTCTTCCACCAAATCGGAGAAGGTAGTCTTGACTTCAACTGTTGGGCGGTATACTGCCAAGCCTTCCAGAAAGATCTTGTCTAGGTCTTCTTTGAATTTCTTTGCTGGCTTTTTCAATTTCACTTCTCCTTCCTTGAGCTCCATAAATTGACTGTTGTAGAAATCAATCTTAGACATGATGTCTTCCATGATGTCTTTTTTGTCGCTCCTTTTTAATTCCTGGAAGTAGGTAAACAGCAAGTCATACGAACTATTACTTTGCAATCTGTAATTGAAGGGAAGGTAGAAATTGTCCTCATTTCCCTCTTCTGCCTTGATCCAAGAGACTTCGTACAAGGGTTTTCGTCCCCCTTTTTTGTAAAGGGATATTTGAACTGCAGCAATGTCTTCGTTGATTTCTCCTGAGAATATCATTCTGGATTCGGCGGGTAAGGCCTGCCCATTGTTGAAATAGCCTTTCTCATAATCCAACACGACCGATTCATATTGAGCCATCATAGAGGAAAGACTCAAAAGGGAGATAAGGGAAAATATTAGTAGTCTCATAGTTAGCTCTTTTTGCTTGGTATCTTCTTTAGACGAAGGAAGAGTCCGGTTTGTCACCTTGCCCTTCCTTATTTTTCTGCCACTATTTTCAAATGGCCTAGGTGATGATTCCCATGCCAGACATACATCCCCAACACCTCTTCTAATACATAGGTAAGTCCATCCTGAGGGTGCTGGTATGTTCGTTTCCAGTCTTCCTCTTTCATACGCTGCATGGTTCTGATCCATCTTTTGTGCAGGATATGGAGGAAGTCAAGTGAATTCTGAATGTCTTGATCCCTGTAATCCCCTAAGTTGGCAAAGGCAACCTCATCGTAGGCCTTGATCATTGGATTTTCTTCGGAAAGGCTCCATTTGAATCTAAGGTAAGCATTCATATGGCTGTCTGGTACATGATGGACAACCTGCTCCGCTGTCCAACCGCCTTGGCGATAAGGAAGCTGTAGTTTGGCCAGACTAAGGCTTAAGGCCATTTCTTCGAAAGCTTTGGGGAAATTTGCAATACTTTCCAGCCATTCCTTTCTCTGCTGTGGACTAACGGTAGCAGGTTTTTCAAATTGACCGATGGGATATCTGAGTAGATCCATGAAAATTTCGAATAGAAGGTGATTTCAAACAAATTCAAGGAAAATTTGGTCAGATATTACTTAGGAAAAAAGTATCATTGCTGATGAAGCGATATTTCCTTTATAAAAGTGAAAATTATGCGATTGCCTATTCTATTTGTCATTGCCATTTGCCTCCTAAGTACCTTTTTTTCCTGTAGTGTCATAAGGAGAGATAGTTTACATCCCGAATGGCAAGCAGAGTTCGATAGCCTAGGAGTTAGAGGCGGAATTATTGTGTTTGATGAATCTGGCAAGGAAATGCATATTCACAATCCCGGAAGAATGGACTCCGCCTTCATGCCTGCTTCTACCTTCAAAATTCCCAATTCCTTGATTGCCCTACAAACAGGCGCGGTCAAGGATACCTCAGAAATCGTAAAGTGGGATTCAGTGGTGCGTTTCTTTCCACCTTGGAATCAGGACCACAACATGGCTTCGGCCTTACCGGTATCTGCTGTTTGGTTCTATCAGGAAATGGCTAGAAGAATAGGACGGGATAGCATGAAACATTATCTGGACTTGATTCGCTATGGCAATCGAGATACCACAGATATAGATATGTTTTGGCTGAATAATAGCCTTCAAATTACGGCCAGAGAGCAGATTTATTTCTTGGAGAAGGTTTACCATGAACAGTTACCCTTCAAAAAAGAACATATAAGAGCCGTTAAGAAACTTCTATTCTTGGAAAAGGGAGATGATTATGTCCTACGAGGAAAAACGGGCTGGGGAACGGAAGTAGATCCTGACATTGGCTGGTTGGTAGGTTGGCTCGAAAAAGGAGAGGATATATATTACTTCGCCTGCAACATCGATATCATAGATGACAAAGATGTGTCTGCCAGAAAGAAAATAGTTCGTCGTATATTGGGACGAATGGGCCTGATGTAGGCACCTTATGCTAAGAAACATACACTACTAACTACATTCATGCACGAGATCAAAAAAGTTGCCGTCCTTGGTGGAGGGGTAATGGGAAGAGGGATAGCCTTAACTGTTGCCAGAGCAGGATATGATTGTTTGCTCTTCGATATCAAGGAAGATGTCTTGGCAAATGCCCATGCCTATTCGAAGAAATTCCTTGCCAAGTCTGTGGAGAAAGGGAAAATGTCAGAGGATGATAAGGATAAGGTGCTGGTGAGAATGGGGTACTCCACTGATACAGAAGATTTGGTAGCAGACCTGATCATTGAAGCCGTACCCGAAAGATTAGACCTTAAGCAAAAGGTACTGTTGCCCATTGAAAGGCAAAATGATCCCTCCTGTATCATTGCTTCCAATACCTCTACCATTCCTATTACTAGAATCGCTGCAGGGCTAGAACGCCCCGAACGTGTCATTGGGCTGCATTTCTTCAATCCTGCCCCCATCATGAAGTTGGTAGAAATTATTTCTGGAGTAGCAACCTCCGAAGAAGTTATGGAATCCATCGCAGTCTTTTCCAGAAAATTGAATAAAACAGCTGTTCATACCAAGGATGAGCCGGGTTTTATCGTCAATCGAGTGGCTAGGCAATTTTACTTGGAAAGCCAACGAATTGTCGAAGAACAAACAGCCGATTTTGCTGCTGTGGATCGCCTCATCAAGAGCAGTGGTTTTCGTATGGGACCATTTGAGCTGATGGACTTAATCGGGATTGAAACCAACCATTCGGTAAGTCAATCTATGTATGAGGCCTTTTTCTACGAAGATCGTTTCAGGCCCGGAAGAATCCAGCAGAAAAAAGTAGATGCAGGACATTTTGGAAGGAAAACAGGGAAGGGGTTTTACGATTATCCATAAATCAGCCAGGCAAAGGTCAAAATCCATCCAGACAAGGTTAGGATCAGAAATGGGTCTCTGATGAACAATTGTGTTGGATTGCCACTTCTTTCTTCGACAAAAGTAAGCTGGAGGTACCTCAAAACACCCAAAAGCACAAAGAAGACGGTAACGTAAAGGTATTCAGAGTTGAATTTTTGTTGGATGTCTTTATCAAGGGTATAAGATATGTAGGCGACTATCATAACAGAGGCCATGATGACCATCGCTGCATTGATAAATTCAAGGTTGTATCCCTTTATGGCTTTACGCGTTTCCCTTCCTTCGCCAGCTAGTTTTACATCCTCCCTTCTTTTCGCCAGTCCAATAAAAAGCGCCCCTAGGTAAATCATGATAACTATCCATGAGGTCAACGGAATAAAGGGGGAGGCCAAAAAGGCACCGGTAGCAATTCGGAATATAAAGCCGAGCGCGACTATACTCACATCAATGATGGGAATATGCTTCAGCCAAATGGAATAGAGGATATTCATGAAGGCATAAGCAGAAACCATATAAAAAGCGTAGGGCTCAAGGAAATAGAAAAGGGGAATCCCTAAGCCAAAAAGTCCCATCATGATCCCAATGGCATTGAACTTCTTTACCTCACCAGCGGCCAAAGGACGATGTTTCTTGACGGGGTGGTCCCTATCTGCCTCTATATCGAGATAATCGTTCAGGATATAGACTCCACTGGCAACCAATGAAAATCCCAATACACCAGCGGAGGTTCGAAGCCATACCTCTTGCTCCAGCAACCTCAAAGAAAAGAAGGCTGGCAGGAAAAGGGTGAGGTTCTTGACATATTGATGTGGCCTCAACAACTTGATATAGGATATCAATCGCTGCTTATTCATTCAGGATGCAAATAAACAGATTCTTCCGAAGAATTGGCGACGAATGTGTCAGCAATAAAACTTGGCAGTTGAATGACTTTGCTGTAATTTCGATTTTATGGAACGCGATCTCCACCAACAACTGGCAGAAGGGAAAATCACGGCCTTGCGAGAGGCCTACGAAAGTTATTTTAGTATGCTTTTCCTTCAAGCCAAGGAAAAGGGGGTGCCCCAGGAAGATGCGGAAAGCATGATTCATCAACTTTTTTTCGATTTATGGGAGAAGAAGGGCAAAATCACCTCCGGAGAATCTCATCTTCAATTTTTGCAAACGAGTCTGGATGACATGATTGTGGAGAGTAATGTCGTCCCTCCCGAGCATTCTGAGCTTGAAAAAGCTGTGAAGAAGCTATCCCCTGAGGAGCAACGAAGCATAGAACTTGTAATTTGGAAAGGATCCAGTTTGAAAGACGCAGCTCAAAGTATGGACCTGACAATCAATGACCTGTCTGCCCTCCTTTCTGGAGCGATGGCGCAGCTCCTTCCCTAGAATGTAGGCGGATAATTGGCCATTCCCGAAGAATCTTCTCACCACTTACCCTGTGAATCCAACCATTGACTGTCCGAATCAAACGGTCTCTGTATCTATATCTTTTTGACTTAAAAAAACTTTCGTAACTCGTAATTGCATCAGGAGGTAGACCTTTTACTTTTCTGGTCAAAACAAACCCAATACATGAAAGATCACCATGTGCGGTCCTCCTACCGGACTGATGCTGAGGGTCTTTTGCGCTCACTCTGCAAAGCCTGAAAAAATGAAAGACCTCGCATTCTTCAACTTCCTCACCCTCACTTCCCTCATCTCTATCGGAATTCATTTGTATTTCAGGGCTTGTCAGTACTACTGCCAAATGGCCAATGAGCCTGAAAAGGTGCTCATGATGGTCGCTTAGAAGATTATTAGGTAGGTATTATTTTCATTAGGAGTCGGCAAATATGCTGGCTCCTATCTTTTTGAGAAGAAGTTGATCAACAAATCTCCTTCGAAATTGCGAACCTTCTTCCTACTTTCTTACTTTTGGACATGGCCTTTGTACCCGACATAAAGTATCAACACCTGGTTGTAAAGTATCTTTCAGGGGATATTGATTTGGTGGAAGAGAATAACCTACGCCATTGGGTTGATGAGCATGAAAAGCATGCCATGTATTTCGACCACATGAGCGAGCTATGGGAACAACTAAAGCTTCACCCTGAGGCCGAAATCCCTGATCCACAACATTCATGGCAGAAGTTGGAAGGTAAACTTTCCACCCTCAGTCTTTCTAGCCCAAGTGAAAAGAAAGTCAATACCTTTAGCTTGACAGTGGCCATGCTTATTGGAGGTTTTCTACTCCTCACAGCTATATATGCCGTTTTTCTTAACCGTAGTACAGAGCCTGTAGAGGATATTCCTGCACTTTCCACTCCCGATTGGATAATCCTAGACAATAGAATTCGTGCCGCTCGTGCAGAGCAGGCAATGAATATGGGTCAGTTGGAAGAGGGAAAGGTTCAGTTTTTGGTCAATGGGAAGGATAGCTTGAGTGTGACTGCTTCAAATGGGCATATTTTCCTTCGATCTTCAGCCAAAATGACCATCATTCGCAGCAAAAACGAGCAAGTCGTCATAAAAAAAGGAGAAACCTGGCAATGGCAAGATTCCTCCCTTAGACCTACCCCTTAGGATTGTTCCTAAAGCAACAAAACGGGTGTTTGGCGAAATTCTACCGCTAAGGAATAACCGACCGAATGCATGGCCAATTGGGTATCATCCTTGGTATTCATCACCAATAAATCTGCTGTATATTTTTCTAGGAGTTCTCGGTAAGCCGATACCAAGTGCCCAAAACGGATATAAGTTTCGACCGTGATATCTGGTCTTTTTTCTTTGAGAACTTCTGTGATGGACTCCGCATAATGAATCGGGTCTGCCAGAAGTTGATCCCTCAGGGTTGTCTCAGCCGCCTCCGTAGAAATTTCAGGTATCTTCCTAATGGAGTTCATATAATACTTGTAGGTATCCTCATCCTCTATGTGAACGAGAATCAAGGGAGCCTGAGGTACTGCAAATTTTAAGGCAAAATTGACCATCCGATCATCCTCTACAACATGTTCAGTTGCTACTAATACAGCCCCTTCCTCCTTTAGTATATGATCCATGCTGTAGAGTTTAGGGTGTGGGGTAACCAAGACAGGAAAATCTGTATCCTGAGAAAGGAGGTCTACATAAGATCCCAAACTCTTATTGACGGTTATATCTTGAGCCCATAACATTCTGTAGGTAATGAGGAGATCAGCTTCATGCTGTCGAATTCTTTCCTTCATTCTAGGCCATGGACTGTAGTCATCGTGGTTCCAGACCTCCAAGTGGTAGGTGTCCTTTCTGATAGTAGCATGCAGGAAAGAGCGAATTTTATCGGCATATGCATCGCTTTCTTCCTTCTCCATATCAGTGATGATAAGAATACGTTCAAAATCCAGCGATTCATAGGTGAATCTATTTCGTAGGGCTCTCCGAAAGACGGATTCAAAGGAACTCAGATCAGACATAATGTATGTGTTTTTGGAAGCTTGGTTATAAGTAGTAGGAAATCAGACTATCTTACGGCTTTCGAGCAAATGGTCAACTGAATATTTGCCACTGCCTAGGATAAAAATAGCTATAAAGGGAATCAAATACATCATAGCCAATTCTCTGGAATTGCTACCTACCCAACCTGCATCTACTTTTACAAAGGCAACAATAACGAACATCACCAGAATAATGGGCCATACAAAAAGCCTAGTACGGAAGCCAATCACCACCATGAGGGCACAAAAGGCCTCAGCAAAGGCAGTGAAACCTAAATTTAATTCGGGGGAGAGACCAAATAGGTCTGTGAATTGTATTTCACCACCAGAGAAAAGCTTGATCACTTTGCTCCACCCATGTCCCAATAGGAGATAGAGGCCAAATCCCAACCGAAGGAGTAGAGAAGCCAGGTTCGAAGTTAATGGAGTTTGCATACAGTCGTTATTTGGAGCAAAATAAATACAAAAAAGGACTGCTAAAAGATTCAGCAGTCCTTTTTCATCAGTATATGGGATGACTTAAACAGCTTCTGCCAGCATGGCAAGGATTTGCTGCGCATGCTCCTTGGTTTTTACCTTTTCAATCACGTGAGACACCTTGCCTTCTTCGTCAATCAAAAAAGTACTTCTAAGAAGGCCCATGTAGGTCTTGCCATACATGCTCTTCTCGCCCCAAGCACCAAAAGCCTCTGTCAATTCATTCTCAGGATCAGACCAAAGTGTATAAGGAAGTTCGTGTTTGTTGATGAAGTTGGTCAAGGACTTCTCTTTATCCGGACTCACGCCAATCACTTCATAGCCTAAATCTTGAAGCGCTTTGTGGTGATCTTTTAAGCTCACAGCTTCCTTGGTACAAGAGGGGCTATTTGCTTTGGGATAAAAGAATACCACAACTTTCTTTCCTTTTAGGTCAGCCAGAGATACTTCTTCTCCAGCATTATTTTTAACCTTTACATCCGGTGCTTGTGCACCGACAGCCAGATATTCGTGTGCCATGTTTTTTATTTTGTTCAACAGACGAAGTGGCCGTTTTGTTAAGGCAATTCTTAATCACATCTAACACTTCCTAGTGAAAATGGCCCACATGTCCACAGCCAATAGGAGAACCATCGGGGATTCTGGGTGCAGAGGGTATGTTATAGGCTTCAGGTTGTAGGCGGAACTGGCGAATTTGCTCAGCCATATATTGGTCGTGAATTCTTCCTTGAGAATTTTTTGAGGGCAATCGCGTACTCAACATGATTTCTAATTGTCTCACCTTGGAAACGGCGGAGGCTGCTACCGCTTGGGAAATATTTTTATCTCCGGCAAGGTTGAGGAAATGAGCCAATACTCGCTTCTGCGCCATTCTACTCAGGTGGGCTTCCATCAAATTAGGATCTACTCCAGGCTTTGTTTTGGTGGCATCCCAGGTAGCATCAAGGATATCCATGACTGAGAGGCCCCCTTGTTCGAAGTATTGCTCATCTACTCTGGCTAGTCGGGTCGGGTGGAGCAATTGATTTAAGGTATGCTCTACACTACTTCCCGCCGCAGATAGCAGGTCAAAACCTCTTCCTGTTTGACTGGGAAAGAACTCCCTCCCTTTTCTATATCCAATCGGAGCAGGAGGAATCATCTTTCGAATGTGTTCAGGTACTTCTAAAAAGGCTGGATCTAGGGTAGAAAGCAGGGCTTTGAGTGCTTTTTCCTGTTCTTTCTTAGGTACAGCGGTCGGCAGGGCTTGTGAATCCCCTTTCACTTTATAGGTGTAATTGACTCCCCCAATCATCTTGCTCACTGCATTTACTTGGTAGCGATGAGACATATACAGAGGGACCAATACTCTTTCCAATTCAGCCATTGGGGTACCTGTTGGAATATTGTGTTCTCCAAAGGAAGCAAGTGCCTTTTGTCTTAAGCCAGCTAACCTATTCAATTCTTCAACTGCATGTTTGCCATTGTCCCAAAGATGAGCGCTAGGATGAGCGGTAGAGGCTGCTCTCGCTCCGTCATCGGAAATATACAGCAGGCCCATGTCAATGGTCTCCTCAATGATGTTGCGTAAGGCTTTTTCTTCGTCGGTACCCTCAGGAAAGTCCTGATAACCAAAAATGATGGCTCGCTTGTCCCATTCTCCAATTCCGGTTTCATAGGCAGCATCGAAGGTAACATTCCCTTGGTCATCTATGCTCAAATAAGGATGTGGATAATCCATAACGGATGCTCTATCATTCACACTGGCGGCAAAGTTGTGTGCAAGCCCTAGGGTATGACCCACTTCATGAGCGGAGAGCTGTCTCAAGCGAGCAAGGGCCATTTCGATCATTCTTGGATCACCTTCTCCCTTGTTTTTGTACGCTTCAATGAGTCCTTGGGCAATGAGGAAATCCTGTCTAACACGTAAAGAGCCCAACAAAACATGTCCCTTAATGATTTCTCCAGTTCTAGGATCAGAAACAGAAGAGCCATAAGACCAGCCTCTGGTGGAACGATGCACCCAATTGATGACATTGTAACGGACATCCATAGGATCTGCATCGTCAGGAAGAACTTTTACCTGAAAAGCATCAATATAGCCCGCCGCTTCAAAAGCTTGATTCCACCAACTTGCCCCTTCTAGTAAAGCAGAACGAATGGGTTCTGGAGTTCCTCGATCCAGATAATAGACAATGGGTTCTACCGCTTCACTACGCTTGGCTTTTGGATTCTTTTTCTCCAATCTATGCCGATTGATAAAGGACTGAGTTAAGGGTTGATCAATGGGGACTGCATAGTCTTGATAACTGATTCCGAAGTACCCGCTTCTTGGGTCCGTTTTTCTAGCTTGGTAATTGTTATCGGGCAATTCTACCAAAGAATGATGCATCCTAAGGGTAATAGACTCTGAACTAGGGGTGACTGACCTCACATTTCTCCCCTCTGCTCGTCCAGCGAAAGTGATGATGGCATCAAACTCAGAATTTTTAGGGAAGTTTTTGGTCGCATCCATATAAATGGCTGATCTACCTTTGTCTACCTTATATGAACCCTCGCGACTAGATCGAAGTCTGTCCGAAACACCATGGGCATCTCGCAGGAGGAAATCAGTCGCATCAACTAGCACCCTACCGTCTGATTGTGCAGCTACTTTGAACCCCCAGAGAGCAGAAGAGGCAAAGGCTTCTGCAACTGACTTAGCCTCTTCGGGATTATCACTAATGGCTCGGTAATCCAGATTAGGCTGCATCATCAGGATTTTTGGCCCAGAACGAACAAACTTGATGATTCGGGTATTTCCCAATTGCTTTCTATCAAGACCGATATCATTGGAACCTAAACCAGCAGAAAGCCCATTTACATATAAAATCTCCGCATTCAGTTTATCCAACTCCCAGAAAATCTTTCCAGTTGAGGCTTCATAATAGAAAGGAACATATCCCTCAAAGGCCTGCATGTCCTTTGTCTTTTCTTCAATGGTAGGAAGTCCCTGGGCTACACCTTGTATGCTAATGAGCATCAAAGGCAGCCAAACCAATGTGTATAGCAAGTTTTTCATGTAATCTTGAATTTTAACCAAAATACACAACTTCTACTTAGCCCTTTCCCCTGACGGGAAAAATGGTCCAAAAAAAGAGGGCATTCATCGAGATTTCAATGCTTCTTGTGGGGGCATAGACTGATTTTCTTATTTTGCTATTTGAAAATATTCCATTAATTGAATTACATATGAAACTTACTAACTATATAGGATTTGGAATAATCCTATCCCTTTTTATGCTGGGACAAGTTCTGGCGCAGGGGCCTTCCTCAAGAGGCAAAGGTGGATTTGGAAAGAAAGATACCATCATGAGTTTCACTTCCTTCAAGAAGGATGACATGATGGTTGATGAAGGGCTGTTTACAGTCTACAGGCAAAAGGACAAATACTACTTCGAAATACCCGACAAACTGTTAGAAAGGGAAATCCTCATTGTTAGCCGTATTGCGGGTACAGTTGATGGCTTAACCTTTGGTGGAGCTGGGCAAAAGTCCCGTCCCCAGCAGGTTATTCGATGGCAGCGAAAAGACGACAAACTGATGCTTCGTTCCGTCTTGTACAACAATGTAGCAAGTATGGACAAGCCCATTTATGAGTCTGTGCGTAACAACAACTTTGAACCTATCGTGGCAGTATTCAAGATCAAAGCCATGAATGCAGACTCAACAGGGAATATCGTGGAGGTAAATTCTTTGTTTGAGAAGGATGTTCCTATGATTGGTGCCTTGAATGATGGAAATCGTAGAAGATTTAAAGTTAAGGGCTTGGACCCATCGCGATCTATGATTACTTCCATGAAGGCCTTTCCTGAAAATGTAGAAGTAAAACACATTTTGACATACAAGGCGAGTGAATTGCCTTCTCGTTCTCCTGCCAATCTCCTTTCGCTAGAGATGAATCAATCTATGATTGTTCTGCCAGAGAATCCTATGCGTCCACGTATGTTTGATGAGCGAGTGGGATATTTTCGCATCAACCAATATGACTATGGATTAAATGAGCAAAAAGCTGCAAGAAGATCCTATATCACCCGCTGGAGGTTGGAACCCAAAGATCCGGAAGCCTTCAAAAGAGGTGAATTGGTAGAGCCAGTAAAGCCAATAACCTACTACATCGATCCAGCCACACCAGTTGAATGGAGAAAATACCTAAAGCAAGGAGTAGAAGATTGGCAGCCTGCCTTTGAAGCTGCTGGATTCAAGAATGGAATCATTGCAAAGGATGCTCCTACTAAAGAAGAAGATCCCGACTGGAGTCCAGAAGACGTTCGTTATTCTGTCATCAGATATATTACAACGCCTATTCAGAATGCCCAAGGGCCTCACGTTCACGATCCACGTACTGGTGAAATCCTAGAATCAGATATCATGTGGTATCACAATGTCATGAACCTGTTGAGAAATTGGTTCTTTGTGCAGACAGCAGCTGTTAATGCAGATGCGCAGAAGGCGAAGTTTGATGAAGCCGTAATGGGTGAATTGATTCGTTTTGTCGCCGCACATGAGGTTGGACACACTTTGGGGCTGCCCCACAACATGGGTTCTAGTGCTGGTGTACCCACAGATTCTCTACGTTCTGCTTCCTATACGCAAAAATTTGGTGTTGCTCCTTCTATCATGGACTATGCTCGTTTTAATTATGTCGCTCAACCAGGAGATGAAGGCGTTTCTTTGATGCCAAATGTAGGGATCTATGACAAATGGTCTATTGAATGGGGATACAAGCCTGTGTTGGAGGTAGAAACGACGGAAGAAGAAGAGAAAATCCTGAATGAATGGATTTTGTCTCATGCTGATGATGTGATGTATCGATTTGGTCGTCAGCAGGGAGACCCAGTAGATCCAAGTTCACAGACGGAGGATATTGGCGACAATGCCATGAAGTCCTCAAGCTACGGTATCCAAAACCTAAAACGGATCATGGACAATCTCATGGATTGGACAGCAGAAGATGGAAAGAACTATGACGATGTAGAAGAATTATACGGTCAAATTTTGGGTCAGTACAACCGCTACATGGGCCATGTTCGCGCCAATGTCGGAGGGGTGTACGAAAACTATAAAACGGCAGATCAGGAAGGGGCTGTTTATTCCCATGTTCCCAAGGGCCATCAGGCAGAGGCAGTAAGCTTTCTTAATCAGCAATTGTTCAATACTCCGGATTGGATGATTCGTCGAGACTATCTGAATAAGTTTGAATCTGCAGGAACCATTGAAAGGCTTCGTTCTGTGCAGGTTCGTACGTTGAATAGCCTGCTATCTTTCTCTCGCCTAGCAAGAATGTTGGAAAACGAGGTGATGAATGGAAGTGATGCTTACAAGGTAGAAGATATGTTTCTTTCCTTGAGAAATGGCATTTGGGGGAATCCAAGTGGGGCGGATTTGTTCAAAAGGAATCTACAGCGTGCTCATGTTGAAAGGCTTCATATGCTTATGACCGAAGACCAGCCTCGTGGAAGTGGATTCCGTGGTCCTACCACGCGTATCAACGTTGATCAATCTGATGTGCGTGCCATGGCAAGAGCTGAGTTGAGAAAAGTTTACAAGCAGATCAAGAGAGGCAAAAGAACCTCCTCTGGTAGGTTGAATGCGCACTACAAAGATTTGAAGATTCGAGTCAAGCCTATGGTGAAGAAGTAGGTTGACTTAACCTATCTTGCGTGATGAATTTAGTGGTCATTCCCAGATGGGGATGACCTTTTTTTGTAAGAATGAAGGTAAAAAGAAGGATATTTCTTAAAAATATTATCCATGATAATAGTCTCATAAAGAGCGCTTTATCTCCAAAATCATGAGCTTCGGAAGAAGAGAGAATCATCTCTTCAACAATACTTTCAACTCTTATCCGATTTTCCCGTAAATTATTCAAGCAAAGCTTTGGTGAAAAAAACTTCATTACATATCTTTGCGTTCCCACGGTGAGGTGGGTGAGTGGCTTATACCAGTAGTTTGCTAAACTGCCGTACGGGCAACCGTACCGCGGGTTCGAATCCCGCCCTCACCGCTAGGCTAGCTCTTGCTAGCTTATTTTTTTGAACTCGATTGCCAACTTTTTCAATTTGGTATAGGAAGACAAAAAAATAGTTCCTATTTTTGCCATCCGTTCTCAGAAATGAGGCAAAAATCATCGAGGTGTAGCGTCCCGAAGGAATTTCGGGGCTATCGCATCAGCTTTGAAAAAATCACGAGGTGTAGCGCAGCCCGGTTAGCGCACCTGCTTTGGGAGCAGGGGGTCGCAGGTTCGAATCCTGCCACCTCGACACAAAGAGCTAGCAGTTCGGTATTGACATAAATTGGTAAAGTATGTTGGTTCGAGCCTGCTACCTCGATTTAGAAATATTCGTTCTTTTTGATAAAATTTTTGGTCCTATAGCTCAACTGGATAGAGCAGCTGCCTTTAATAGATAATAGGAGCCTTTATGGGGAAACAGAAACTCATAAAGTGGACAGCACTGTATCGGTGAACGCTTCATCCTCAGGATATGCCAACACCGAGGAAACTTTCTGTCTCCTAAATGAATTGTAATGCACAAGCACCATACGAAAACATTAGGAGACTTAGGCGTTTTGAAGGCTCAAGTTGATTTATACCAGAAAGGATATTGGGTTTCCATTCCGTTGACTGAACACGCCCCATTTGATTTGGTAATTACCAACTCTTCTGGTAGCAAAACGGTTCAGGTAAAAGCCAGGTCTTTAAACTCCAAAGGAGTTTTGGAGATTCCATTCAGGCAATCTTACTCCACGAAAAATGGAGTTCAAACCACTCAATGGGATAAGAATAGTATTGATATAGTCTGTGTCTATTGCCCAGAAACTGATCAGTGTTATTATTTTAATCCAAGTCGCTTCGGTAGAACAATTAGCTTGAGGGTAAAAGCTCCAAAGAATAATCAGATTGCAGGAATCAACTTCGCAGATGATTATAGGGAGGTTCCGTAGAGGCCATACGTGCTGCACCTGAAATGGTGAAGATATGGTCCAGACCAACAAATTTTGGAATATTCCAGAAGCAGTGAAAACTGTAGTGGTACGCTAAGCAGCAGGTTTCAGGTTCGAGTCCTGATGGGATCACTAAAAAACAAAAATCACTTACGACTTAACCGTCATAAGTGATTTTTTTTATTCCTACACTAGTTATACCCAATCCATAATAACTTGAGTTAAGAAGGAGCTGCATCCTAGAGACGCCTTCCTCACCTATCCAATCTCCTAGCTATAATGTTCCAGCAACTTCTGCTGCGCTTGAATCGCCTCCACAAATTCTTTCTTGAGTCTATTAGCCAACTCTGCAACTGGAATAGAATCCTGTATGGTAGCGACGCCATGTCCTGCGGACCAGATGGTTTTCCAAGCTTTGGCTTCTGCCTTGGCGGCGTCTAATTCATTTCCAAAATCGACTTTGGCCTTCATGGCCCACATGTCTTGGGTGATCCCCATGGCCTCCAGGCTAGGGCGGAGGAAGTTGGCGCTAACACCTGAAACAGCGGCTGTGTATACGATGTCACGTGTTCCTGATTCGATGATCATGTTACGGTAGCCTTCGTCGGCTCTGCTTTCATCTACATTGATGAAGCGCGTCCCCATGTAGGCCAGGTCAGCGCCCATTTGCATGGCAGAAGCGATATCTTGGCCATTGCTGATACATCCGCTCAGTAAAATCGTCCCGTCAAACATGCTCCTCACTTCTTGTATAAAGGGCATGGGGTGAAGGGTACCCGCATGTCCGCCTGCGCCTGCTGCCACACAGATTAATCCATCCACTCCCGCAGCAGCAGCTTTGGTAGCATGCCTTAGGTTAATCACATCATGGAAAACCAAGCCTCCATAGCTATGAACTGCATCAATTACCTCATTCACTGCACCTAGCGAGGTAATGATGATGGGGACCTTGTGCTTGATACAGACTTCTAAATCTGCCTCTAGCCGAGGATTTGAATGATGAACAATCAGGTTCACACCATAGGGAGCAGCTGCTTTGCCATTTTCTTGCCTATATCCATCTAAAGCAGTTTCGATTTCCGTTAACCATTCATCAAAGCCTTCTGTGGTGCGGTGATTCAAGGCGGGGAAAGTACCGACGATTCCACTTTTGCAGGTTTCAATGACCAACTTGGGACCAGAAATGAGAAACATAGGGGCTGCGACTGCTGGAAGGGATAGATCCTTCATGAAGGGAGGACTAGCGTTCATGCGTTGTTGATTTTTTCTTTGAATTAAGATTATCCTAAGTTGATGAGAAAAGCAATGATTGTGTTGAATGGTCTGTTCTTGTAAAAAGACTTAGGAGCCTTACGACAACTTATAAAACTCCCTAAGATGGGTTTATGTTCCTCCTAATACTAATAGAAGATAATAATCCTTGTCAACAGAAGGCAAAGGATAGAACGGCAAAGCTTCGTTCGGCTTTGAAGCAGTAAAGGACTTGCCAGAATTTGGTCGAAGGGAGGGAAGAATATGACTCGAAAAATTGCATATTGAATGGGCCTAACATCAGCTCTTATGCAAAAAATCAACAATCAGTCCCTCCTCAAATCCCAATCCTTTATCGGGGGAGAATGGGTAGATGCCATACGAAGTAAGACCTTGGATGTGATCAATCCTTTTGATGGAAAAAAAGTAGGAACTGTACCAGACATGGGAGTTGAAGATTGTCGACTGGCCATTGAATCAGCTTCAGCAGCCTTTGGAAGCTGGAGTCGACTTGCTGCTCATGAAAGAAGTCATATCCTAAAAAAATGGTATCAGCTTCAAATAGAGAACCTGGATGATTTGGCTACCATTTTAACCCTCGAACAAGGAAAACCCTTAAGAGAAGCCAAGGGAGAAATTGCCTATGGGGCTAGTTTTGTGGAGTGGTTTGCGGAGGAAGCAAGGAGAGCTTATGGAGATGTGATTCCCGGACATGGACGGGATAAAAGGATCACGGTGATCAAGCAGCCTATTGGTGTGGTAGGTGCGATTACGCCATGGAACTTCCCTCATGCCATGATTACCCGAAAAGTTGCTCCCGCGCTGGCAGCTGGATGCACAGTTGTCATCAAACCCTCAGAATTAACGCCACTTTCTGCCTTGGCACTAGCTGAATTGGGTAAACAAGCAGGCTTCCCAGATGGTGTATTGAATGTTATCACAACAAATGATGCTGCCGCTATCGGTCGGGAACTAAGCTCCCACCCAAAAATCAAAAAAATCTCTTTTACTGGTTCTACCGCAGTTGGAAAAATTCTTCTTAGGCAATCTGCTGATTCCATAAAAAAGGTATCCTTAGAGTTAGGTGGAAATGCACCTTTTATTGTCTTTGATGATGCAGATGTCGACAAGGCAGTGAAGGGAGCTATTGCATCAAAGTTTAGAAATGCAGGACAAACATGCGTTTGTGCCAATCGAATTTTCGCCCAGGAAGGCATCTACGAAGAATTTGTAGAGAAGCTATCTATCGCCATGCAAGGCTTGAGCTGTGGGAATGGAATGGATGAAGGGGTGGATATTGGCCCCCTCATTACAAGCAAAGCCTTATCATCTGTCAAAGAGGTGGTGGAGGATGCTGTATCAAAGGGAGGTCAGGTTAGGACGGGGGGAAGCACAACGATTGAGCATCAAGGTATTTTCGAACCTACCCTTATTACCCATGCGAGCCGAGAGATGCTTTTATTTGACAAGGAAATTTTTGGTCCTGTAGCACCTGTTTTCAAGTTTCAAACAGAGCAAGAGGTCATTCAAATGGCTAATGATACGCCCTATGGTCTGGCTGCCTACTTCTTTGGAAGGGATTACGCGAGAATTTGGCGAATAGCTGAAGCATTGGAATATGGTATGGTGGGCATCAATACAGGTATGATCTCCACCACGGTTGCCCCATTTGGAGGAATCAAGGAAAGTGGATTAGGGAGGGAAGGTTCAAAGTATGGGTTAGACGAATTTATGCAGATGAAGTATATGTGCTGGGGAGAAGTAGATCACCTTTAGCATAAAAAAGGGAATACCTGCCGGCATTCCCTTGAAAATATTCGTTTGGATGTGGAATTAATCCATCACTTTGTCGCTGGCAATTTGTGCCACGCCAATCCAATGATCGCGTCCATTCCCATAAGCTGGGTAAGAAGATCTAGAAGGCTTACGCGCATGGTAGTTGGTTTTTGCAGCAGGTTTTCCTGTGGTCCTTCCATGAAAGAGGGTGTATTTCGTAACACGGCCATCTGCATCTTTTTCAACATCCACGACCACCCCAATATGACGGATACCACCTGGCTTGAATAGGGCTTCGCTGGTGATGGTTTTGGGATCCTTGCTGCCCGACATATAAAACATGACCGCACCTGGTCTGATGTACTTATCGGATTCCTCTGGCTTACGGATCTGCACAAAGGTTCCATTTTCCAAAAACCATTTCCCAATACTTCTTGAGTCTCTATGTGTTTTTGGATCTGGGAAAGCGTGTGATGGGCATCTTCTGTCCAAGCTATCTAGTACACGGTGGAAAATACCAGAACAATCCGAAAATGGCTTGGTATTGTACATCAAGTTCTGAGATTGGAGTCTACTGGCTACTTCATTCAAAGGTACAGCTAGGTTCATCTCATCTCCTCCGCATGTGATAGAAAGTCCATCCATATTGTCCCATGCTGCAAGGGTCTCTTGGGAAATGGGAATTGCTTTTTGCTTAGGGGCTTTTGCCTTTGGGCTGGATGTTTCTTCCTTCACTCTAGTCTTGGTGAGTCGCTTGTTGGCCTTGCTATCCTCCTCACCGCGGGTGCGTGGAGGGGGTTGAAAAGCAAGGGCGTTTTCTTGGGCGCGTCTTTGGTTGGCAGCAGCCAAGGTCTGGTCCACCTTTTCTACCTTTCCATCCATGGCGTCCACTTTGGCAGTTAGCTGGTTGAGCTCTTTGGTCAGGCTATCTACTTTTGAGAGAAGCTGCTCATCTCTAAGCGCTCTCATGGAGTCATTTTTGGCGTTTTTCTTAACGAGAGCCAACAGCTCTTGGGATGCTGAATTGTCTACAACTGAAGCGGACTGAGGGGCATTGCAAGAAAACAATGAACCCACGAAGATCACGCCCAAAGCAGAAGTGATTCGCATCATTTTTGGGGTCTTTACGTGCATGAAAAATTTGGGGTTAATGTGTGAGTAGGCAGCTAATGATCTGCCATAAGCTTATTCAAGAGAGAACTAATTAAATATATGAAAAATCCATCATGTGGCTGAAAACAAACCCATATATTTTTCATACGCTAGGCTCAACTATATAGCGCTTGGATTACCAAAAATGGTCTAATATTCCCCATAATTGGCAAGCGGATTAACCCGTAAAACTTACCATTCAACCCATTTTTAGAAAAAAATAGAAGATTTGCTTGGACAATTGAATTAAGTAATAAATGGAACCAAGCAGTAAAAGATGTCTAAAGGAGAAATAAATTTTAATTAATTGAATATTTATTTAATAAATACTTAATTGTTCCTTGCTTTGCGCGAGTGGTAAAATTTCAGGGTCGAATAGAGGTAAGATTCTGAAATTGAAATGCATAAAAGGGAAGTAAGGTTATAGGTAAATAAGTAAATTTTTATTTTCGAATTATTTATCTGAATGGTTTAAATTTTTCTTAAAAAATCTTTGTGCTGAACATGAATGACAACTTGGTCACGAGTGGTTTTTTTTATCAAATTGCGTTGGAGATTAAGTACGTCTACCCTGTACCGATCTCTTCTTAACTTGTTATTTTAGCTCATTCACCCCCTGAGGGACTACTTTAATCCTGTTGCATAGTGAAAGGTCTGAACAGACCTAGCACTCCTATTTGTATACTATAAATACTGATTGTTAGTAAATCTAGGGTATAATTCTATGTTAAACAGGTACACAACTTTCTTCCTTGCCACCTTGGTGTGGCTCATTGGTGGAACCCTATGGGCACAACCAAGTGGAAGGGTAACCAGTAATCTGGTCGCTCTTTACCCCTTTACAGAAGGGCAGGGCTCGATCGTCCATGACGTTTCGGGCTACAGCTCAGCTCTCGATCTTAGCATCGCCAACACTTCCAATACTTCTTGGATATCAGGCGGTGGTTTGTCAATTAACTCATCTACTGTCGTCAAGTCGTCTTCGAGCGGGCATAAAATTGCCTCTGCTTGTATTTCGTCTGATGAGCTGACCATTGAGGCTTGGGTAAAACCAGCCAATACATCTCAGAGTGGTCCAGCGCGAATTGTTACGCTTTCCTCCAATACGGCATACAGAAACTTCACGATGGGACAGTCTGGAAATGACTACAACCTTCGTGTAAGAACTGGTACCAACAATTCAAATGGTACAAGCAATTCGCTATCGGGTGGCTCTCCTTCTACATCCTCCGTTCAACACTTGGTCATGACCGTGGAAAACGGAATTCAGAAGATGTATGTCAATGGTGCCATGGTTGCGTCTAACACCAACAGTGGTTTCTTTGATCATTGGGATCAAACCTACTTTTTCGCACTCGCAAATGAATTATCCAGTGGTCGTACATGGCTAGGGGATATTTACCTTGTTGGTGTGTACAGTCAAGCCCTCAGTTCTGCTGAAGTAAACCAAAACTACCAGGCAGGATACAATGCTGCGGGTTCAGGACCTCTTCCTGTAACTACAGCATCCTGTAACTGGAATGAAGGTTTCTCCGGCCTAAGTAATTGGGCTACTTCAGACAACGGAGCTACTGCATGGTCCACCACTTATGGAGGATCTGGTTATTATGGTGTGTATAACGGAACACTGTATGCTGAGAACTTACAGTCGGAAGCTGTATGGTCTTCTGAAATTGTAGATATCAGCAGCTCTAGCTCGGCCTACATTTCTCTGAAAGCTCAAAGTGGTGGCGATCTAGAATCAGCCGACTATTTGAAATTCTACTACAGTGTAGATGGTGGAGCACAGGTACTTTTCGCTACTCGTACAGACAATTTCAATAGCGATTTGCCTGAGACTATTACCGTCAACAACATTAGCGGAAGTACCTTACAGGTTATTGTAAAGTCCTATGTTTCCTGGAGTGGGGAATATTTCATGGTTGACGATGTACAAATCAACTGTGGATCTTCTACCAATGCGATTAACCCTCCTTCTTCGCCTAACTGTACAGGACAGGCTCTTCATTGGGAAGGGAGTGTAACAGTTAATGGGACTTCAGTATCTTCAAGCCCAAGACTGAAAAGCGGAACTACCCAGTATACCATTTTCAATGGAAACCTTCCTTCACAGTTCAATAGTGCTGTAGAAGTTTCCCTAGATGAGGTTATTTCTTGGGATGGATACAATAGCCGAGATGGTGTTAACCAAAGCAATGAAAGATTTAAGGTGGTCTTCTTTAAGAATGGAACCGAAGTATGGTCCTCTTCTTATACTGCCGATCTTGACGATAATGTAAAATCTGCCGAATGGAAAGGGTCTTTAGGATCTGCTACACTGCCTAATGGTGCAGATAAGATCATGTTGGTTCACCATGCGGATGGTACCTATGGAGACGGTGGATCAGCACACTCAGTCGTACCTGTGAGTGTGTGTATCTCCTATGATGTTCCAGCTTGTGATAACTTAACAAGTGGAGGTCAAATTACCGGTGATGAGTCGCTATGTGGTGCTTATGATCCAGCCCCTATGACCAGCGTATCTCTTCCTGCTGGTGGAACAGGCGCCATAGAATATGTGTGGATTTACGCACACGAGCCCATTCTTCCAAATGCGTCTAACGCTACCATGATCGCAAACTCAAACAGCGAGACTTACGATCCCGGAACGATTACCCAGACTACCTACTTCCGTCGTTGTGCAAGACGTGCAAACTGTACGGTTTACATGGGTGAGTCCAATGATATTGTGAAGGAAGTATTGACACCTCCTACTGCTACAGTTTCAACTACCAACGGAAGTTGTGCAGGAGCAAACGGCTCTATCACCTTTACATTCCCAGATAATGCTGATTATTCTACGATTGAATTCAGCATGGATGGAGGAAGCTCATATCCAATGAGTGTAAGTGATAACAGTGGTTCTGCTACCTTCAACAGTGTAGCCAACGGATCTTATGACCTATATGTGAGATGGGGTGATGGAACCTGCGAGACTTCTCTAGGTAACGTTGCTATTATCGCTGGTGCCAATGATCTGACCCTAAATATCTCAAATAGTTCTGTCGACCAGAATATTCTTCGCTCATTCGAGCCTTTGGATATCCTAGGTACTGCGACATGTACGCCTGAGCCTACTAGGCTGCTTTACTTGTCCGGCTTGATGGACAATATCCTTGGTACAAACAGCATCGACAGAAAATATTGGTCAGTTACACCTGGAGGTAGTTTTGTCATGTATGCTAATGGGACAGCGGAATTGAATGTTGAGATTTCTAACGTTCAAGATCCTTCCTATAAGTTTGATGTTGTTGTAACGGCATCTGATTATTCTAATACTCCTCCTTCTCAGAGCCCTAAAGTTCAAAACTTAGGATGTCTGGGATACACTGATACGACCAACTTCGAATACTACAGAACATTTAGCGGAACCTTGACTGGTAAAGGACCATTGGCGGGAGCTGTGGTTAACATCGACCGCAAGGGACCATCTTGGCAGCAAGGATTCGAAGCCAATGTGAAATCTGAAGCCTATGGTGTTAGTGCATGGTTGAATATCCTAGGTGGAACACAGCCTTCTGGTGGTGGTTCACTGAACTTCAGCAACAGCACAACCAATGACTTTAACTTTGAAATGGTACCCGTCATCAATGATATCAAGGTTTGTGGAAACACAGAATTGACTGCAGATATCGTGAGTGGTGGTGGTAATGGTGCTACTTATTCATGGACAGGTCCAAACGGCTTTGCTAGTACCCAGAGATCAGTATTGGTTTCTGAAACGGGTACATACTACTTGACAGTAAATAAGAATGGCTGTTCGAAAGATGCTGATATCAAGGTGAATGTTCTTACCGAGCCTGATGTGGCAGTTAGCCATCTAGACGCAAGCTGTGGACTAGACAATGGTTCTATAACGTTCACCTTCAACGATGAATCTAGCCGAACGAATATTGAGTTCTCAAAAGATAATGGTCAGTCTTATCCGCTTTATGTTGCAGACAACGTAGGCAGTGCTACTTTCGAGAACCTTCCTGCAGGAACATACGAGCTATGGGTAAGATGGGGCAATAACGAGTGTCCAGTATACCTAGGTGCGAAGACGATTAAGGCAACAGAAAATGATCTGACGCTAGCCATCTCCAGCAGCTCAAACAATCCTAGCATCAAGCAAAAGTACGATCTGGTCAACATGAAGAGCGGAGCTAACTGCTGGAATAATCCTGACAGAGGCCTGTATCTTAAGACGATGATGGATAATATCCTAAGTGGTGGAGACCAGAAATTCTGGGCCTTCTCTCCTGGTGCGACCATGGTAGAATACGCCGATGGAACTGGCAGGATTCAAGGGGAGGTATACAACGTTGTCGACGGACAGTTTAAGTTTGATGTAGACGTAACCGTAAGCGATTATGCGACTACAGCTCCTGTCAACAGTCCTAAGTTGTCTAACCAAAACTGCTTAGCTTATCAGGATCTTGATAACTGGACATACTATGAGACCCTAGAAGGTACCTTTACAGGTAAAGGAACACTTGCTGGTGCTTCCTTCACCATTGCAAGAACAGGTCCTGCCTTCCAGATGGGCTTCCAAGGCGACTTGGCTTCTGAAGCTTTTGGAGCGAGTACTTGGTTTACAGTCAGCAATGGCGTACAGCCCACCAATACCAACTATGTCCTAGACTTTAACAACAATGGAAGCGATTTCAACTACTTGCTTGAGCCAGTATCTGAAAGCCTGCCAAATTGTGGTCCTGTTACCTTGACTGCGAATGTACTAACTGGATATACCAACGCTGCTACCTTCAGCTGGACAGGGCCTAATGGTTTCTCTTCTACTGATCAGTCTGTAGTAGCTACTGAGTCTGGAGACTACACAGTAACCGTAACCAAAAATGGTTGTGTGAAGACTGAGACAGTTTCTGTATCCATTGACAATGAAACGGCTCCAGAGGCTGAGGTGTCTTTGGTTCATCCTGACTGCGGAGAAAGCAACGGGAAAATTTCCTTTGTCTTTGACGATGTCTCTTCTAGATCTCACATTAAGTTTAGCATAGATGGAGGATTGAACTACACGAAAGTAGAGGACAATTCAGGCATCTATACCTTTGATAGCTTGGGTGAAGGCGTATATGACATCTTCATCAAGTGGGGAAATGATCAGTGCGAGGTGAGCAAAGGTTACTTTGAGCTTGATTGTTCTAAGGCATGCGCAATTGATATTGATCTGGCTGGAACAGAACTGGATTGTAATGGAGGAACTCTTTCTCCAATCGTAAGTACAACTCCAGCGAATGGACTTACTTACAAATATTACGAGCCAGGTGAGCTTTCTGCATTGCCAGATTTCTCTACCCTTTCCCCTAAAACTGTAGGAACTACATCTACTGTCAATGTGGACATGAAAGAGCAGGGAGATCTTTATGCGCTTGAGTTTACAGGATACATTGAGATTCCAACTAATGGAGACTACATGTTCTACACCAACTCAGACGACGGTTCTAAAATGTACCTAGACGGCGTAGAGCTCATTGACAATGATGGCCTACACGGCATGGTAGAAAAGTCTAGTGCTTGGCAGAATTTGACTGCTGGTAGATATCCTGTAAGAGTTACCTTCTTCGAAAGATATGGTGGCGACAACATTATCTTCTCTTGGAAAGGTCCAGGCATTGCCAAGGAGGAAGTTCCTGCTTCTGCCCTGTACGTAGAGGAAAATCTGGATGTAAACTATCTATGGACTGGTCCTAACGGATTCACTGCTTCTACTAAGGATGCTCAGGTTACCGAGGCTGGAACTTACAAGCTAGTTGTAACTGATAATACTTCTGGTTGTGAGGTAGAAGCCTACGCGGTAGTTGATGAAGTAAATGGCGGGAGCTCTGATCCAGGCGAAATTGGCCCCGACCAATACCTATGTGGAGCACCATTCTATCCAGACTCCATCTTAAGCATCAGAGATGCTAGTGGAGCGAACCCAGAGTACCGTTGGTTGGTAACAGAAGATCCTAATGCACCCCTTTCAAACTGGTGGGTGAAGCAAGGAGCAACTGATCCATATATGCCATTTGGTGGAAAAATCAGTAAGTCTTGCTGGTTGATTCGTCAGGTCAAAGATTGTGATGGGGAATGGATAAGCTCAAATATTGCAGCAGTAGTAGTTTCTCATACGCCCAAGCCTTATATCACAGTTTCCTACGATCCTACCACTTGTCCTTCAAGTGGACCCGTGAAGGTTACTTTTGAAGGCAAAGCATGGGGATCAAGATCTATTGATTATACATGGTCATTCCCTGGAGCGGATAATCCATCTGGAAACGTACTGCCTAATGCGAATGTCAACGATACGAGAGCTTTAAAAGTTGAGGTATTCTATTCCACAGCTGGAACTTACAGTGCGAGCTTGAACATCAATAACAACAAAAACCCTGGTGCGCCTACATGTGATTCAACATTGACCATCAGTGTTACCATTGACGACTGTAACACCTGCGATAATATCCTGGATCCAGGAACCATTTACGGTAGCCAGGCTTCATGTTCAGCTCCCTACACACCATTGGAGATCGGTGGACCTGCCGCATCTGGTGGATCAGGTGGGACGATTGATTACTATTGGATTTACACCCAGAATCCTAACCTTCCTCCGCCACTATGGCAGGTTGTGCCAGGAGCTGTAGGTGATGACAAAGAGTATATCAATCCAGGGGATTACCTAGGTGATCTTTCTTCGACCACTTACTTCATCCGTTGTTCTAAGCGTACCTTCTGTGATGCGCACTTAGAGTCCAACATGATCGTCATTGAGATTGATCCTACTGTACGTCAGAAGTGTACTGCCTTTGATGTAAGCACCACGACCACTTCTATCAAGCTTCCTGGTCTTGACCATGGATCTACCACAGATGAGTACATCTGGTATGGAGGTGAAGGTAAGTTGACTACCTATGCGGATGGATCAGCTAAACTCGAAGGCTTGTTGGAAAACAAAGACAACATTAACCTGAAGTTCTATGCAAACGTGGTATTGAATCCTGTGATGGACTTCCATCAGTGGAAGAATGATACCTCTGCCAGAGCAGGCCAGTATGTAAATGCTGCCTCAGGTGATGCCAACATTCATACGACTTGGGATTACTACACCATCAATACAGATGAGAGTTACCTGTCAGGATTTGCCTATTATGGTGGAGATACCTTGTATCCTTCTTCCGCTGGCTTGACTCAAGTAGGTGTGGAAGCCAATGGCGAAAATGGGATGTACGGAATCTATTCCAACTTCGATTTCACAAGCTACAGTGGCAACTTCTCAGGAAATGCGACTTACGCAAATGAGTTTGATGACTGCATCGACGTTTGTCCTGGCGCACCAAAGGTATCAGCTAAACTGATGCTAAATGGAGCCTATAACCTAACGGCAGGGGAAATGGTACCTAACCTTGGACCTTACAGATTCCTAGCACGTCAACAACCATTTGGTGTGTGGGGCTACAATGGGACGGAAGAAATTCCTACCAATGTGTACGATACACACCCTGTCATGAATGATGTGGTAACCTGGGTGTTGATAGAACTAAGGAAAAAGGACAATATCCTTACCCTGGTAAGCCGAAGAGCTGGTCTTCTGTTGAAAGACGGAAGCGTAGTAGGAACAGACCTGACCAGCCTAGTTGAAATGTCAGTTGATCCTGACAATGAATACTACATCGGAGCGAGAACACTAGGATACTTTGGGGTATTGACGCAAGTACCTACCGCTAAACTAGGCCGTGTCTTGACAGTAGACTTTACCAAAGCTGCTAATGTACATCAGGTATACAATGCAACTACTTATCCTGCTATGTTCGAGCTAGGTAGTGGAAGTGGCGTGTACGGTCTGATTGAAGGTGATGCCTTCGGTGAAGGTAATGTAGACGGTCCGGACATCCAGATGATCCTAACCAACTACAATAAAACAGGTCAATTGGCTACAGACCTTGACCTGAATGGTACGACCGATGGTCTGGACATGCAAAGAGCGCTGATCAACCTTTGGAAGCGTACGAACATGCTTGACTGGACTGAAGAAGTAGCCGATCCGGATGATCCATATACAGACGGAGGAGTGCCAGCAAGAGAAGATGATTAATCTTTGAAATACCTTATATACTAACAAAAATAGGCTGTCCAGAAGGGCAGCCTATTTTGTTTATTTGTAGGAAAAGAACAAAGGAGGAATTCTCATGTCCTTCTCATCTGTAGCATTATTCTTTCCTCCTCAGAGGCATGGTAAGACAATGAGGGCCTCCATTATCTGTTCTGATTTCATTAGAGGACATCATATGGACCATGGCATCTGGATCTTGCTTTTGCATGTTCTTCAATAGATTTCCAGCAGTTAAAGGATTTCTATGGTAAGCAATGGTCTGATAGGGCTTGAAAGCAAAGACATTTCCTGCCATGTTGTGTTGTTCAAACAGGGCAACTTTCAAGTGTTCATAAGGCGTGATGTAGTCTTTCAAGGGCCCCCCAATCCAACTGATCTTATCTGGATCAAGAATTCCATCTTCAAATAGTTGATCAAGGAAATAGCGGGAAGGTAAGGGAGTCTTTTCAACCCGTCCTAATTTTTTGATATGGGCTCTATCGTAAATTTCCACTTTGCCCGCATGCTCAAACATGGAGCGATCAGGTATTTTACTCATGTCAGCGCGGTTTTCACCTACATTTCTTCTTAGCCATTTGACAAAGTTTTGAAGGACGGCTTTGGGGCTAATCTCCACGACAGGATCTGGATGACCGAATATATATGGCATGGCAATAGCCGATTTAGGGCCAACCATATTGAAAACGGTATCTAGGTGAATGAAACCACGCAAATCAGGTACATTTACCATATAAATACGCTCAATCTTCTGTTCCGTATCTGCTTCAAATAGCTTTTGAACAAGTAGATTGAAGGCAGCTCTGGTAGTCCGGTTGGAATAGAGATTTTCATACCTTCCAACGCCGATAGCAAGAGAATTCTCATTGAGAACGATAATATTGCCTCCTTCGAGTAGCATGTGATCAGTCAAGCCACTCCAGGCAGGATCATCTTGAATATCTCTGATGATCTGTACCATGTCCATGAAAATACTTCCTTCATCAAACATGGGATGATACTTGATGGCGGCTCTTACCAAGGTCGTTTCCAGTTTTCTTCTAGGGGAAGCCATATTGGTGATGACAATGCCCGCAGGAGTAGTGGCTGCTGAATCTCTCATCCACATCAACTCCCTTTTGGGTGGGATGATGATCTTGGGTAGTCTATGGTTATTCAGCGTAAGCTTTCGGGGGTAACCTTCAATAAGGTCTTTTACGATTTCTTCTGCAGGATATTGGGTGAGTTTGATGCCCCTAGCCTGTAGGTGGTCAATATAGGTTTCGGCGTTTCCATAGAGCGTATCCTTTAGGATTCGGAAACGATACATATAGTCGTTGTTGGCAAAGACAGTCTTCAATAAGTCTGAGATTTCAATGACATTGTCAATACCGATCTGTTGTTGAAGAAATGTCTTGAGGTCGCGATGGTCCTTTTGGAGCTCACGATAGACCCTTGGATAATATCCCATCAGGACGTGATCGCCTTCCCATGGAATCATTTGGCTATGTTCTTCACCAGGTGTATGAACCATGACCATTTCAAGGGGGGCATATTCAGATTTGATAAAGGGTTTCATGTAGGTAGTAAGAAGTTTTTGAGTAAATGGTGATGTGTGAGGGAGCTATGCCTAAGCCCCAAGTGGTAACTTAGCAGATTTTTTATTCAGGTAAAAATACTTCTGCCATCATGCACCTTACCGATCCACCTCCATAGGTTTCTATAACATCAAGAGGAATCGTAAGAATTTCAGCATGTTGGGCAAGGTTGTCAAGTTGTAAGGGAGTGAGAGATTGATGGGCACGTTGGGACATGATAATCATGCTCTCATCAGAGACATTATCTACTTGCAACATATTCCCGGCAAACGCATTCATTTGGTCAAATGTAATACCGATAATTTTATGTCCTGTAGACTTGAGTTTGTCTTGAACAGCTTGACGAAGGGCAGGGTTCGCGATAGATTCTAGGCAAATAACGGCTACATCTTTACCTAGAAACATCATGACATTCGTATGGTAGATTTCTTGGCCCTTCTCATCTACGGCCTGAAAAAGTAAGCCCTTATACCCCATTTCCTTTGCCCATAAGTCAAAAGCCTTGGGTGAGGTTCTGTTGGAGGTGCAAGCGTAGGCAATTTTGTTGACTCGATCTAAAATCAAGCTACCTGTTCCTTCTAGGATTAAGGATTGAGGTTCCATGGCTTCCGCCCAATTCCAGATATCGCTAGCTTCTCTGGCAAAATGATGGGGAACATCCATTCTTCTTTCCCACCTTCTATTTGGGGCAAACATAGGATAAAGGACGATTTTTCCATTTTGGTGAAAGCTGATCCAATTGTTTGGAAAGACGGCATCTGGTGTGAGAGGCTCAGCTGTGTCGTCAAATACGGTAACGTGTACTCCTTTCGACCGAAGGAGGGAGACAAAAGCATCAAATTCCTGAATGGCTTTGTTTTTTACCTCATCAGCTTGTGAGCTTTCGAGTTCCTGTTGGAAGGCATTGCTTGCAGCCGTAAGAGGATTGGCACCAAAGTTCGCTGGCCTGACCATCATCAGGTGCGAGGTACATTGCTTCATGTAGTGTATTCCTTTGCAGTTTTGAGATAATCCTTTCCATGGCGAGCAAGGAAAGGGAAAGCAACTGCAACATCCCATTTCATTGTCAAAAGGACAACATTAAATGCAATTTTTTTCATAAGGCCATTTGGCTGATAATGAGGTGTATTTATGCTAAAAATTGTAGCATGTACACGTAATTTGATAAAAAAATTAGAATATACTTTTGTTTTGCTAAAAAATATAGCTTAATTGTGATCGTTATCCTAACAACATTCGCATTATTTAATACCCTAATTGAGATGGAAATGAGTAGAGGTAAGTATGAACCTTTGCATCCACCCGCACGTCCTTTAACGGCTCGTGTACCCAAGATTAACCTTAAGCATTGGGCGGTGATGGCTGCAGTGGTAGTAGGGAGTAACCTGACCACACATTATTTTTTCAACAATCACAGTGCAGAAGCTTACGCGGGAATGAACGTGTTATCTGCATCCTTTTATAAGGAGTCAGGAACTAATTTTTATCTCGCTGATCGTGCCAGTCAATACATCTATGATCTTCGTGGATTTTACCAGAAGGTTCAGGAAGTAAGCCAAAGGCTAGGCGTGAAGGAGGAGTGGTTGTTGGCTGTGATGGATCAGGAATCTCAGTTTAACCCATCTGTTGCAAACTTCAAGGGAAGTGGAGCTACAGGCTTGATTCAGTTTATGCCAGGCACTGCAGCAGAGTTGGGGACAACTACCTACCAATTGGCCTCGATGGATCCAATTCGTCAGATGGACTATGTCTATCAATACCTAGCAACGGTTCGGGAGCGTTACGGGGATTATAAGGGTTTGACAGATTTGTATCTGGCTATTCTTTACCCCAAGGCGCGTGGTGCAGACATGTGTTTTACCCTGTTTGCCAAACCAAGCCGTTCATACAAACAGAATTCTGGACTGGATGAGGACAAGGACGGTCGTGTTACGGTGAGTGACATTGACCACCACTTAAGGCGCAAGTATCCTGATGCTTTTTTGGCTAATGGAGAGCGTGGTGTGTAAGGCCACGTTTCTCCTTGGGTGTGGATGAATTCCTGACAGCCTGAATAGCAAGAAGGTGGTGACAGAAAGATTGCAGGTAGTTTGATGCTGAAAAATGGAAAAAATGACAGGTTCAATTGAATTGGTGGGCGCAAAAAGACTGAGATATCGTGCAGGTTTCTCCGAAGAAGCATTGGAGAATGAATGCCTGAATGTCTATGAGGAATTGAAAAATGCTGAAGATCCGTATGATCAGGAAATTTTCTGGGGGCAATGGACAGACTGCTTTTTCAAAGACAGTAACATTACCTGGGTTGGACTAGCTTCTATCCCGTTGCTCCAACAGATTTTGCTAAGAGACAGGTGGTATGATAAACGTCCTGTATGGGAATATCTCTTGTTTATGGCCAGCCATGTAGAAAGAATATACTTTTATTACGACCGTCATCCTGGGCCTGATTACCTCTCGGAAGAGTCGAGGTGGAAAGATGTATGGAGAAGAGAAGAGGCCAGGCCCTGGCTACGGTTAGCTTTTCACGCCTGCCGAGAATTTGTACCCATGATGGAGCAATTGCTTCCCCATTTATCTAAAGCTGAAAAGGAATTTGCCTACAAATTATTATGGCTGACCATTTCCTTCCGCAGAAAGCCATTGCATGCACAGACACGCGAAGAGCTCCAGAATTGGGCTTGCACCTATCTGCGCATCAAAGACCCAGGACATACTCTATCTAACCATAATCAACTAGGTCTATTTCAGGCCTAGACGTTCTTGCCGTCATTTGTTATTGGAGAGCCAGTTCACCTAAGCGTGACTGGCTTTTTTTAATTTATGATTGGCTCTATGATGGGGCTATCAGGATGAGAATGGAAAAGTATGTCAAATCAATCACCTACTTTACCCCCAACCTAAAATTGAGTGTTACACGCATCGTCAAATCAAGCGCTGCAGGAAGACTTGAGCCCCCAATTTGTTGGTCAGCCCATTCAAGCCTGTTTCTTTCGGCATCGAAAACAGGAACCTTTGGAGGAATACTACTTAACAGAAATGAGTTTTTGACAAATTCCTCCAATTCTTGATCTTGGGCAAAAGGAGGGGTTTTATAACCAGCTCCTGCACTAAGTTCCAAGAAAATACGATCTGATAAGGGGAGCTTGTATCCAATTTGTCCACCAAAGGCGACCTGATTGTAAAATGTCCGTTGCCCCTCAAAATCAGAAGAACCAATATAATTCCTGCTTAGTAATCTCATGTAGTAGCCTAGCCAAACGCCTTTGTGACTTCTGGTATCTGAGGAAAAATAATAGCGAACTCCGGTACCTAATTGAACTCTATAGTCAGTTCTTACCCCAAATTCGGTATTGGTACCTCTGGCGGATAAGAATATTCCTTCTTCAAAAACATCGACCATAAGAGGAATCCCAATATGATCCCCTACCAGAAATTCTACTTCCGTGCTGAGGCCCGGAAGAAAAGGGCTTATGGGATTGACCTTGACCTCAAATTGACTAAAGGATGAAAGGGCCAGAGAAAGGAATAGGATGGTAAAAAATGTTCTCATGTTTGTGAAAGTTGGCTGTGAAAATGATAATCAATCAGAATGAAATACTCTGTTCTCCTATTTTAGTTTATCCAAATTCATCCTTCCTGACTGTTAAAATTGCTTTCTGTATGAGTTGGGGAATTTAGCTGGGAAGATATGCCAGTAACCGTAGTCAATCCTGAATTCAGCTCCTTCATTCCTTGAATCCCTTTATTCATTCGATCCCAAAGCAACGTGCGGCCCATCTTCTTTTCCTTAACTCGAATGAAGTCAAACATTCACATACACTAAACCACCGCTAGACATGAAAAACCTAATCGTTGTATGTTCCCTTTTGGGAATCAGCATGGGCCTTTTTGCCCAATCTCCATCGGGAAAATGGTCCATCAACATGGGCTATGATCATGCCCAGATTAACGACCCCTTTAGCTCTCCTCTGATGTACAGAGCCCACGCCATCAAGGTAGGAACCCACTACCAAAAAGAATCAGATGTCTTTACTTCCTTCGACTTTGCCTTATCTATTGGAAATAGTCAACCGGTAAATATTGGACAGAGAACGGCAACTATCATTGAGGATCCCGATATCTATGGAGAAAGAGAATCCTTCGATGTATCTGTCAATCCTCTTTTGTCTTTTGTCCGTGCCCGAGCTTCTTACGGGATAGGTTGGGAAATCGCACCCCATCATTTTCTAGGAGCAGCTCTGAAGGCCGAGCATACCTATACAGGCATTCGATTAGATGATTGGTTTTATACGGAAGCAGGATTAAGTGCCATGTATCATGGATCATTTGACGTAGGAGCTGGAAATCTAGACCTAGACGTGCAATTGCCTCTTCTAGCCTTTGTGGTGCGACCGAATTATTCCTCAGATGCGTATCTACCAGAGTTGAGTTCTTATTACCTCACCTATGTAAAAACCGCTGGGAAGGTAGTCGGATTGCATCAACTTCAGCATCCAGATATTCGCTTGACCTATCATCCTTCTGGCAATTTCTCAGTTGGCTATCATGGAGAATATCTAAGATATCAAGAACCCGGCCCAGTACGCCTCCTTTCCAATCAAGTTTTCATTCAATACAACTTCTAAGCCTACCATCATGACATTTCGTAACACCTCTTTTTTTGCCCTGATTGCTCTTGTCTTGAGTTGCGTTTCCTGCGAACAACTACTGTTAACCCCCGAGTATGAGAATACACCTCAAGGAGTATTTGATGCCCTCTGGAATAGCTTCGATCAGCATTATGGCGGATTTATGGTAAAGGATATTAACTGGGATTCCATGTACACGACCCTTAGCAAGGATATTCGGGAGGACATGAGTGGGGAAGAATTATTCGACGCCTGTGTGAGTTTACTCAGCCCCTTGAAAGATCCTCATGTGTTGCTGGTTCCGATGGATATTGACAGAGAAATCTGGTACGGAAGTCGAAAAGCTAAGCTTGACACCTTGCAGGATTTTGATAAAGACATTTTACAAGAAAATTACCTTTCAGAAGTTAAGACAACCGATAATATGTTTGAGTATGGGATCATGGAAGGAAATATTGGCTATGTCTATATTCACCACTTCGCCTTAAATGAATCAGATACCAAGAAGGAATTTGATGAAGTCATGGAAGAATTAGGTTCCACAGCCGGGCTCATATTTGACATCAGAGGAGGTTTTGGCGGAGAAGATGTTTCTGGGAAAGGAATAGCCTCTCGTTTTGCTGACCAATCCTACCATTACATGAATACACGCGTCAAGAATGGACCTGAACATGATGACTTCACACCCGCGGTCCAATGGTTTGTGGAACCAGAAGGAACACGATATGAAAAACCAGTGGTGATGCTAACCAATCTTCAGACCCTATCTGCGAGAGAAACCTTTCTTTTAGCCATGCGTGTGATGCCTCAGGTAACTCAAATTGGGGATACAACTGCAGGTGGCTTCTCGAATGCCAACCCCGGAGAGCTACCAAACGGCTGGGGATACTACCTAAGTGTAGGAGAATGGACAGATGGAAATGGAATCAGCTATGAAGGGAAGGGGATCGCTCCTGATATCTTAATCCAAAACAGAAGACCTGATGTGTTAGCAGGAAAAGATGAGGTCCTTGAAAAGGCATTGGAAGTCCTGCGATAGAGATGTGTGTTTTGCTCTATTGAAGGTGGAGGCTGTCCGTAAGGGCAGCCTTTTTTAGAATAAAATAGTATGATAAGTCGAAAATTTCTACATTTAAAAAGAGATAGATTTGCTTCCTTCACATGAAACACTTTCTTGCGCTTGCCCTCTTGTTTGTTGCCTTGCTAGTCAATGGCCAAAATCCAGCTGATTGCCCTTCAGCCAAACGTATACAGCTACCCTATCAGCCATCTTATACCATTTTTGATGTAGCCCCCCAAGGGGGAGGGAATTTGAAAGAAATTCAGGCCCCTGCTTTCGATAAAAACTACTTTCGAAGGGAGCATCATACTGTTTGGTATGTGTTTAAGGCACCGGGGAATGGAGTAATGGAGTTCGAAATCTTTCCCAAAGACACCCTAAATGACTATGATTTTATCCTTTTTGAGGCCAAAGGGGAAGATCCATGTGAGGCCATTCGGAGAAAAGAGGTAGCACCCTTACGATCTGTGATTTCTCGTAACGATAAACGGGTATTGAGTCAGACGGGCTTATTGAGAGGAGCAGAAGAGAGCCATATCCATCAGGGACCAGGGGAATCTTATGCCCCTCCTGTAAAAGTAAAGGAAGGGGAAGAATACTATTTGGTGCTGGATAATGTATATGGAGGAGGAGAAGGGCATTGGATTACTTTCCGATTTCGATTTGATCTAGCATTGATTGGGGAAGTATATGACAAAGAGAGTCGAGCACCTTTGGAGGCTGATGTCCAGCTTATCCTAAAAGACAGTACATGGGATCGTACCCTAAGTGATCCTACCAGTGGTTCGTTTGCCATGGAATGGCCAAGTAGAAGGTATCAAGGAAAGGTAAATCTAACGATCGGGAAAAAAGGCTATTTTCCAGAAAAAACACAGGTTTCCTTTTCGCGAATCAGGCAAAAGAAGCCAAGACCGATAAAGATTTACCTTACACCCATCAAAGCTGGAAATACCTTTGTCTTAAAGGAGCTGAACTTTTACGGAGGAAGGGCTACCGTTCTTCCATATGCTAGGCCAATACTTAGGCAGTTACTCGAAATCATGCAACAAAATCCAGCCCTCACCATTGAAATTCAGGGCCATGTCAATGGAGTAAATGTCCGAGATGATGAAAATGCCAAATATACCCTCTCTGTTCAGCGAGCAGAAACAGTAAGAAATTACCTGTTAACCAATGGAATTGACTCAAAAAGAATGACGACCAAGGGCTTTAGTGATAAGAAAATGCCCTATCCACAAGCCAAAACTCCTAAAGAGCTTGAACTCAACCGTAGAGTTGAAATCATGGTAACCAGCGATTAAGTGGGTCTTTTAGGCTAATTTTTCACCAAGGCTATTGGCGTGAATGGCTTTGTAAGCGTCAATGCTATCCAAGGTTTCACCATCAATCACCAAGTCTTTCCCAACAACCTCTCCAATGTGTAGGAAGGGGAAATTGGCTGCTTGAAGGGAATGAATAAAGCCATCTAGCTTATCCTGAGCAACGGAAACTACAATTCTTCCCCCACCTTCCCCATATAGGAAGCCATCCTTTCTGTAAGCGTCTGGGACAGAAAGCTCGGCTCCTAATTCATGATTGAATCCAGATTCTAGGACAGAGATAATCAATCCCCCATCAGAAACATCATGGGCAGACTCAATCAGTTGGTCTCCGATCAGTTGGAGCGTCATGTCTTGAAGCGCCTTTTCTTCTTCTAGGTTGATATAAGGAGCAGGGCTGTTTTTGACCCCGTGATAAGCATATAGATATTCAGAAGCACCCATGTCATCGGTCGCTTTTCCAATCAGGAAGATTTGATCTCCTTCCTTTTTGAAATCCATGCTCATATGCCCCTTACTGGCATCTTCCAATACACCCACCATGCCAATTGTTGGCGTAGGGAAAACAGGCCCTTCATCCGACTGATTGTATAGAGAAACATTCCCTCCCGTTACGGGAGTGTTAAACATACGACAAGCATCGCCCATGCCTTTGATAGCCTGTGCAAACTGGAAGTATACCTCTGGATTGTAGGGGTTTCCAAAATTCAGGCAATTTGTAACCCCAAGTGGCTTTGCACCCGTACATACTAGGTTTCTGGCAGCTTCAGATACGGCCAATGCACATCCTTTTTCGGGATCGCTATATACGTGGCGGCTGTTACAGTCGGTACTGACAGCCAATCCTTCTTTATATCCTCTTATTCTTACTACAGCAGCATCGCTTGGCGAATTGGTAGTCATGGTTGCCGTGCCCACCATGGAATCATATTGCTCAGTAATCCATCTTTTGGAGGCAATACTAGGCTGAGCTAGCAAAAATTTGATGACTTTATCGTGATGGCTAGGAATGGAGATTTGTTCTGGCCTAAAGGCTCTAATCTCCTCAAAGTAAGCAGGCTCCCTTTGTTCGCGTACATATACAGGTGCCCCGCCACCTAAGACAAGACTTTGAGCAGGAATATTTCCAATTTCCTCCCCATGCCAAAAATATCTTAAGGTATCTCCTTCTGTTACTTCACCAATTTGGGCGTAAAAGAGATCCCATTTTTCCAATACATCGATGATCGCCTGTTCTTTGCCTTTCTCCACTACAAATAGCATCCTTTCCTGAGACTCAGAAAGCAGGATTTCAAAAGGCTGCATGTCGCTCTGACGCATCGGCACCTTATCGAGCCAGACGTCCATTCCCACTTCGCCCTTGGCTGCCATTTCAGAGGTTGCACAGGTAATTCCTGCTGCCCCCATATCCTGTACCCCTACAATCGCACCAGTATTGATGGATTCAAGGGTGGCTTCTAAGAGAAGTTTTTCCGCGAAGGGATCTCCCACCTGAACGGAGGGCAGTTTTTCTTCAGATTCATCGGAAATATCCTCCGAAGCAAAGGTGGCTCCATGGATACCATCTTTACCTGTAGCAGAACCCACAATAAAGACAGGGTTACCTACTCCTGCCGCCGTTGCACTTACGACTTTGCCTCTTTCTACGATACCAACGGACATGGCATTCACAAGAGGATTGACGTTATAGCAAGGATCGAAATAAACTTCACCTGCTACTGTAGGTACCCCAAAAGCATTGCCATAATCGCCAATTCCCTTCACGACTCCTTTTAGCAGGTGCCGCGTTTTAGCAAGGTCAAGTGATCCAAAGCGTAATGAATTCAAAGAGCAGATGGGTCTTGCTCCTAGGCTGAAAATATCTCTATGAATACCCCCCACACCAGTTGCAGCACCTTGATAGGGCTCAATGGCAGAAGGGTGATTGTGTGATTCAATTTTAAAGGCAACACCTAGTCCATTTCCTAGGTCCATTAGTCCAGCTCCCTCTTCTCCTGCTCCGGCCAGTACTTTTTCGCCCTTGTTGGGAAGGGTTTTTAGCTGAAGAATAGAGTTTTTGTAGGAACAGTGTTCGGACCACATGACGGAGTAAACCGACAACTCGGTGAAGTTGGGGGTACGCCCGAGGATGTTGATGATTTTTTCAAATTCATCTGGCAGCAATCCAAGCTGCTCGGCTACAGTAAGAGTAACTTGAGGAGTAGACATGTAAGCGATGCTTTGTTAGACAGCAAATATAGGAGAATGTGTGAGGAAATGGAATGGGAAATGTCAATTGATCTACACACACATGTTTTCCCTCAAGCTTGATGGGAAAGGATGAGATTTGGGGAGATCATTTCGTAAATTATTTATACCTATTACCTCTAATCCCTTCGCTCATGGAAGAGAAAAAGTCCAAGCTTACTATCCATATGGTTGCCAGTCTCGATGGCTTTATTTCTAAAGAGAATGGGGATGTCTCTTGGCTTCAATCAAAAGATGTCTACGAAGGAGGAATTCCGCTTACCGATGAGTATATCTTGGAATTTCTAGAAGGGATTGATGGCTACCTAATGGGTTCGCATACCTACGAGCACGCCTTGGAACTGGGATGGCCTTATGGAGACAAGCCCGTTTATGTGATGACTAAGAGAGAACTTGACTCAACAAGAGATACAGTCTTTTTCAGAAAGGGAGACCTGCAAAATGTGGTTGAGAAAGAACTCAAATCACAGTTTTCTCGCATCTGGATGGCAGGTGGTCCTCGGCTCACAAAAGAACTTCTTCAGCAAAAACTAGCAGATGAATTAGTCGTCTCCTATATGCCTATTATCCTTGGGCAAGGACGACTCTTTTTTGATTACATTGGAGAAGAACAACAATTGCATCTGAAAGATGTCAAAGCATTCAAGGATGGCATGGTCGAATTGACGTATGACATTCTCACTTAAATCAACCTCCCTTCCATGAGCAACAACAAGATGATCATCGACGAGCGCCAACGGGAAATTGGAAAATTCTTTGTGGGACGACTTCTTCCTTTTCGAAAAAAAAGACAGGTTGGGCCGTTTACCTTTATCGATCATATGGGGCCAGGGAAAATTGGACCTGGTAAATACATGGGCGTCAATCAACATCCACATGTTGGGCTGTCCACTCTTACTTATTTATTCAAGGGAGAAATAGAGCATAGAGACAGTGGAGGAGGTCATGCCCTGATCAAGCCAGGTGACGTTTGCTTCATGACCTCAGGAAAAGGGATTACCCACACAGAACGAACTCCGGAACACCTGAAGGATGGTCAGGAGCATGAATTCCACGGCTATCAAATTTGGGTAGCCTTGCCCAAGGAGCTGGAAGAAATGGAGCCACGGATGGACTTTTACAAAGCCAATCAAATTCCGACTTGGGAGGAAAATAACCTCAGGTTGAAGTTGGTCGCAGGCAAAGGCTTTGGAAAGGAATCTCCCCTCAAAGGATTTACCGATTTGTTCATGCTGGATGTATTCGTCGAGCATGATACGACCCTTGACCTTACTGACAAATTAAAGGGAGAACTCGCGATAGTGATCGTCGAGGGAAGCATCATAGATGAAGGAGAGGAAATCAAGAAGGGGCAAATGCTCGTGAGCAAAACCAATGAAGCCTGTTGTTTGGAACTGGAGGCAGGAACCCATCTTCTACTTTTTGGGGGTGAACCCTTACCAGAGGAACGCTTTCTGATGTGGAACTTTGTTTCTTCTGATAAAAAAAGATTAGCACAAGCAAAGGAAGATTGGAAAAATAAGCGTTTTCCCATGATAGAGGGAGATGATTCTTATATCCCCTTTCCTGAGTTCTAGCATCCTTACCGTAACAATAGAATTGTTCACGAAATGGATAGATGGGTGGAAGAAATTCTGCATATCTGATACCAACTTTATAGCTAAGCTATCGCCGATCTATGTTTGACTTCACTGAAACATATATACTCGAAAATGAACTGGTCAGGCTTTCGCCTTTTGAAGAGACTCATGTAGAGGACCTCTTTTTACTTTCACAAGAAGAAGCTATTTGGACCTATTTCATTGAGGAAGGGATGGGGAGGGAGAACTTTCGAAAGTATGTTGATGCCGCCCTTCTGGCCAAAAAAGATGGCCGAGAATATCCTTTTGTCATAACCGATGCAAGAACCAATCTAATGGCAGGGATGACGCGCATCTATGACCTTAATCTTTCCTTGGGCCATGCAAAAATTGGGCATAGCTGGATTGGAATCCCCTTCCAAGGGACAGCTGTCAACAAGGCGAGCAAATACCTGTTATGTCAATTTTTATTTGAAGAAATGGGCTTGGAAAGGGTAGGGTTCGGAATAAGTGAAGAAAATCGTGTGAGCCTATCCGCTGTCAAAAGTATTGGAGCCATTGAAGAAGGTCGTTTAAGAAGCTTCCTACCCGCCATTCATGATCAGGGAAGGGTGGATATTGTGCTAATGAGTATGCTGAAACAAGAATGGGAAGAATCTGTGAAGAATATGTTGCAGCAAAAACTTCAATCATGGTTAAAGGAAGATGTAGGATAAATCAATGATCTTTTTCTAACGAAGGAGATGTGTATGAAAAATTAAGATACGTTTAGAAAGCCTCCGTATGGCTTTAGAAGGACAATTAAAAAATCTTCCAAGGTAATGATATAGCCAGTTTCGCCAATCTTGAAGCCAAGAGGATAGGATATCAACCCATACAGATTCTCTGGTACTTATTTAGCTGAATCAGGTTTTTCTTTGATGAAGATGCAGCTGATTTTTCCTATTTGCCAAAAGTTTTTTAATATCTGTTAAGTTTGATATATCGAATCTTGAAAGGGATTCCGAACGCATAAATCTACTCCTACTTATGAAAAATTTCCTTATTGGGGCGGTAGCCCTCGCGCTTTTTGGCATGATGGCTTGTCAGCCAACTGCCACTACCTCTTCTACTGACGAGAAAGAAGAAATGAAAGAACCCGATTTCAAAATCTCCCTTGCACAATGGTCTTTGCATAAGGCATTTTTTGATAGCTCACTTTCTGCTGATGATTTCCCTTCTATTGCAGCAGGATATGGAATTAACTCTATAGAGCTGGTAAATCAGTTTTACAAGGACAAAGCTGAAGACATGGAATATTGGAAGACATTCAAGCAGGCTTGTGACGATGCTAAGGTATCTGTCGGCCTCATCATGTGCGACGGCTTGGGACACCTTGGAGATGCTGACGAAGCCAAAAGAAATGAAGCAGTAGCAAACCACCACAACTGGGTAGATATCGCCAAGTTATTGGGCGCACACTCCATTCGTGTAAATGCTGCGGGAGAAGGAACGGCAGAAGAAGTGGCCGCCAATGCAGCTATGGGATTGAAAAAACTTGGCGAATACGGTGCTACTCAAGGGATCAATGTAATTGTAGAAAATCACGGTGGATACTCCTCTGATGGATCATGGTTGGCAGGTGTGATCAGCACGGCAAATATGGAAAATGTCGGAACACTACCTGATTTTGGTAACTTCTGTATAGAAAGATCGGCTGATGGATGCGCCAATGAATACGACCGTTACAAGGGGACCAAGGAGATTATGCCCTTCGCCAAAGGAGTAAGTGCCAAATCAAATGTATTTGATGAAGAAGGAAACGAAGCCAACATGGACTATATGAAGCTCATGAAGATCGTGAAAGAGGCTGGTTACAAAGGCTATGTAGGGATTGAGTACGAGGGCAAAGAGCTTTCTGAGGATGAAGGAATCAAAGCCACCAAGGCTCTTCTTGAAAAAGTCTTTGCTGCTATATAAGGCAGGAAATAGGAAATAACTAACCACAGAAAGGGAGGAGCTTCGGCTTGTCCCTTTTTTAATTTTTGGCGCCTTTACTCTAGGGATATTTGACGAACTACTTGTTGGAGCGTATCTCCCTCCTCACCGATATTGGTCAAACGGTAGAACAATTCTTTATTCTGCTCAGGTAAAAAGTGAAAATCCGAAATTTTATAATTCCTGGGCTTGAACTGTCTACGGCTCACATCCACCCTTGCTACCTTGGTAAATGACTTTCCATCAGAAGACCTTTCAATGATAGCTTCTTTGGCTTCAAATTCAGGGTAAATGGACCAGCCGATTTGCGGATTTTCCGCCTTCGCATCTATATGGAAAGCCAATTTTGCCTCTAACATCTCTTGAGAACTTGCCTCGCTTGTACTGACCGTGTTGACCTTAAGTTCTTGATGGACAAGTTCAACCGCATGTTCCTCTTCCCCTGATGATTGAAGAAGGTAGAGTCCTGCCATAGCTGCCATAAGAACAAAGCCGGAATATAGTGTAATCCTCCTTAGCTTGAGTGTGGAAGATGGCTTACTGCTTAATTGGGGAGAACTCATTCTTTCCTTTTTTCCTGAATTTGTTCAATTCGGGAGCGAGTTCTACTTAGGAGTGGGAGATAAACCTACAAAGGAAACGACTGGATTGATTAAGAAAATTCCAGAAGGTCTAATGGATTGAAAAAGAGCATAGAAGATACGAAGGCCTAAGGCGGAGCAGCCTTTTTGGGGCGTTAAGAATACCCCTTCAGCGTACTATTTCTATATGATAAGGTTGATTTTACAACAAAAAAAGAAAATTCTATCCAAGTACCTGTCTATCCTCGGGTGCAAATCGAATGAAGCCGTTTGCTGCAGGTAGTTTCTTCTTTTTCTTCCAAATCGATAAGACCTCTTTTAACGTACTTTCTGGATGATGGGCCATAAAATCCCTGACATACTGGGCTAACATATTATTGGCTGCAATTTCGCGCTTGAAACTTGGGTCTTTTTTACGCTCCTCCAGTTCGACCCATTTGATGACAGCATCTTGAAGGGTCTTTCCTGGATTTGCCTTTACCCAATCCATAAAGTCGCTATGGCAGGAAAACTTAGAACCAATCTGGGCTTTCATGAACCTTCTGAAATTCGGTCCAAAAGATACATTGTCAGTGATGATGGTTTGAGGGCTTAATTCTTCTTTTGCCCAGTTGAAACTTGAATGCTTTTTGGGAGAAGGGGCAGCTGGAAGAAGTTTTCCTTCATGCTCAAGGGCATAGGCAATTCTATCCCGTAATTCGAATTTTCTACCTGAATAAGGGAGGTTCAAGTGTTGGCACATGAGGACCATTTCTTCCTTCAGCCAGTACCAGTTCAGGAAGTCTTCTGAGCTAACGATACTTGTGATGATGGGCTTCTCCATAAAGACAAAACCCCATCGAAGGCTCAAAGTTTTGAAAGTGGGTGCTGTTTCTAGCTATTTTTTAAGGCTTCTTCAGCAGGTTTGAAGTATTTCTTATCTGCCCAGAAGGTTCCAAAGGGGAGGACCGAGGCCGCAAGGGAAAAGAGAGTTTGCTTGATGGGCCATTTGTATTTGAATACCACAATCAGAACGGCAAGGACATACAGGATGAACAACACACCATGACTCATACCCATGGCCATATTAGGGCCTTCTATATGAAGTCCATACTTAAGGGGCATGGTGATGAACAAAATTCCTAGTAAGGAAATTCCTTCTAAAAAAGCGATTAGGCGAAGTCTGCCTATGTCGGTATTCAGTAAAGATGCCATATGTGGGATCAAAATTTTGCCAAAAATATACTGATTGTTATATGTGAGCAATGAAGAATATCATGCTACATAGCCTCAAAAGTTTCTTTAGGTAAGGCCCAAAGGTTTACCTCCTGTTCGAAGTTGATAGATCCCGGTGTGCACCATCTATTCCGTAAAAAGTGGAAGCCTACCTTCGCCAACGTCCTATTTGGAGCCTCATTGTCTGATTTGGGTTGACAATATAGGGTCTCTAGTTCCAATTTGTCGAAAAAGAAGGGCAAGCTCATGCGTACGAGTTGAGCGCCCATGCCTTTTTTCCTCTTGTCGCTTTGCCACAGATGAAGGTGCATAAAGGCGGATTGACCAAAAATAATGTCATTCACATTGCAGTGGCCAATGGCTACCTGATCCACTTCCCAAATCAACGCATAAGCCTTCTTGTCTGCATAACTAGATTCGATCTGTTGACCAAGCATTAGGGCAAAGTCCTCAGGAGCGGGCAATTTACTTTTATCTGCCCCCATTCCTTCCAGAAAGCTTTCATCAGCTTGTTGCCAATAGGCATTGATGAGTGGGATATCATTTAGGGTGGCTTCTCTTACGTTCAAGTCCATAGGATTAATGGATTGGGGATGATAGATAGCAAAAGATTAGGTGGGTACTTCAATGGACTGAGTAATTTCCTGTAGATCTTTGATGCCCATTTGTCCCATATTATTGGTTAAATCATCCTTGAGAATGGCTGTAACATGATCTCCTCCTATTTCTCCCAAAGCTCCTACACCATATAGAAAAGGTCTACCCAATAGGGTAAAATCTGCTCCTAAAGAAAGGGCTCTGATGATATCTAATCCCGATCTGATCCCACTGTCAAAAATGACTTTGGCTCTTCCATTGACCGTACGTACAATTTCCGGTAAAACATCAATAGCTGCCGGAACACCATTGAATTGCCTTCCTCCATGGTTAGAAACGCCGATGCCATCCATTCCAACTTTTAAGGCCTCCTCTGCATCTTCGGGGTGTAAAATTCCCTTTAGAATAATGGGACCATCCCACATGTCTCGGACTTCTTTGATATAGTCCCAAGTGAGATTTCCCCTGAATTTGAAGCGAACGAAATCTGCCACAGTAGCTAGGTCCTTGGAAGGGCTGTAGGATTCAACCGTCCTCAATCGAGGCAAACCTGCAGCTAGGGTCGCCAAAGACCACCAAGGATGGGTAATTCCCTGCCAAATAAAATAGGGTGTAATCTTGGGGGGCATTTTCATGCCTGCACGCTTGGTTCTTTCACGCCTGGAAGGGACCGGAACATCAGCTGTGATGATCAGCGTATGGAAGTTGTTTTCCTTGGCCCTTTTGATCAGTTTATCTCTTAACTCGTTGGACTCAGGGGGATACAACTGGAACCAACCCATGTCTCCTACTTCTGGACCTACATCCTCGGGTATTTGGGTGGCTACTGTACTTAGGCTAAAAGGAATTTTATTTCTGGCCGCCATTCTGGCAAGCATTTGTTCTGCCTTGGGCCACATTAAGCCCGTTAAACCGACAGGGGCTACACCAAAAGGAGCTGAATACTTCCTGCCAAATAATTCAGTTTCAATGTTGAAGGACATTTCTCCCTTCATAAATTGGGGAATGAAGGTAATCTTGTCCAGTCCTTCTCTATTTCTATCTACCGCTTTTTCGTCTCCTGTACCAGACTCTAGGTACTCCCAAGCCACAAAGGGAAGGCGCTTTTTGGCCTTTCTTCTCAAGTCCTCAATGGCAGGATATGTATTGGTTAAGCGCAGCGCGTGCTTTTCGTAGTTCATAATCAAGGATTTCAATGCGCAATGATAAACAAATAATCCCCCTTATTATGTTTAAATCTTTCAATAATTTTTGAAACTTTTTTTGATTTTATGTCTTCTTCCAGTTCTCGAAGTCCCTTTTCTACCTCTTTTTGATTGGCAAGGGAGGAAAAGGAGGAAATTCCGCTACGAATGGCCGGATTAAGATATAGCTCAGGCTGTTCTTTGCCTACGTAGAGAAAATGATCTGCTAAGTCAGGCTGTATGTCATAGGTTTCAAGAGCCTCAATTTGCCATCCTCCATTTTCCATGGCTTGGGAAATGACTTCAAAAGAAGGCATTTGTAGCATGGAGTCCTTCATCATGTTGGGGAAGTAGTGGTTCAACCAGTATCCTTCCATCTGAGAAGGAGTGGAGGTAAAGAGGACAAACTTGGATTGAGCTTTGCAGACTCTTCTCAGCTCCTTCATGGCTTTGGTTAGGTCTTGCCAATGGTGGATAGTCAGGCTTCCCAGGATGCCATGGAAATATTGATCGGGTAGGGGAATAGACTCTGCTTGAGCTTGTATCCATTGAATCTTAGGTTGATTGGCTTTCGCCTTTTCCAACATAGTCGCAGATGGATCTACTCCGATAAAATTAAATCCCTGTTTCTGAAAAACGCAGGTATAATTGCCTGTTCCACAGCCGATGTCAAGGTATATTCCTTCTTGTTTAGGCGCTAGCAGCGCCATCATCCGAGAGGCAAGATAAGGATCGGGCTTTCGGGTCTGGTTATAGCCCTTCCCAATCAGATCATATTTGGTCTTCATGAGGGGATATTTTTCAATTTCACAGGTATGAATACGTCCTCTTCAGATTCTGGATTGCTAGGTCCCAAAAACTTCGCACCCAATCGTTCAAAATGGATTCTATCATCAATTTCATAGGGGGAGGAAGGAAGCCATTCTGCATAAATCCACCTAATCAACTGAGGAAAAGTATCTACCGCTCCTTTATGGACAAAGAAGGCATAGGTTCCCGCTTCAATGAGAATACTTTCAAAGCCTTCTGGGAGTTCACCTAATTGGCTGACTTCGAGCGCTGCCCATGAGGTATATTCTTTGCTGGGGTCGAAATTTTCATAGGACAAATTGGGAGGGTATACCTGAATGGAATAGACCTCTTCTCCCATTCTATGGGGAACTTCTCCTTTTCTCGGCATGAATTTCCCCCACATTTGGGGCGTAGTGGGTTTACTGGCGGATGTTTGTGTATGTAGCCCTACAAATACTCGTTGGGGTAAGTCTACAATCTTGGGTGGTGCGTAGTTCATGACCTTATTTTTTGACGATCCAGAAACGGCAAGGGCCGGAATGTGCTTTGACGGCATCACTTTCCTCAAATCTATCAGGGCGATAAAATTCCTCTATCAAGTGGAAGCCGGTCTCTTTCAACATGGAGGTTACCTCAGCTTTGTCTGTAATGTGGACGAAAATATCTCTCCCTTCCCCTTCAGAATAAACAATGATATCACCATAGTCATGTATATCCTTGCGTTGTTTGCCTTCTTCCCATTTCTTCTTCTCTTCCTCCCAAAAAGGAAGGTATCGTGTATCCGCTTCTCGATCATGGGTCGTGAAGATGAAGATTCCTCCTTCTTTGAGGACTCTATAAACCTCTTTCATGGCCTTGAGCCTATTTTCTTGCCGAGGAATAGACATGAGTCCATTAAAAGAAAAAATGACTGCATCGAAGGAATGATCCCCTTGTTTCAATTGAGTAGCATCTCCTACCTCAAAATTTACCTGAGTAGCAAAATGAGAATGAAGCATCTTGGCTTTTTTGATCATTCCGGCTGTGAGGTCTACTCCCAATAATTTATGATAGCCCAACTTTCTCAACCCGTAGGTGGTTCTTCCCGCTCCACAACCAAGGTCAAGTATCTTGTCATCATGACTCAAGTATTGGGTGAAAACATGCCTTTCTGAAGACCACAAGCCAATGTTGGTTGTGTATTTGGCATAATTTTCAGCTCCATCCTCATATTGCTGAATGATATAATCCTTCCCTACTTTGCTCATTGGCTTTTATTTTTGGGTGATCTGCTTGGCCCATTCTTTTTGGTGTAGGTCAATTTTTTCTCCTTCCTTTTCCCTTTGGTAGAATAAGGGGTTTTCCATAGCTATAAGGGATTGAGTAAGCTCAATGGCCTCTTCATATCTGTGTTGGGCAGCGCGCAACTTGGCTTTTGTCCAAAGCAAATGGCCCTCTATGTAGGGACGAGGATAATACTGATCGTTCCACGCATCTTTTTTGTGCTTTGCTTCTGCCTTCTCACACTTTTCCAGCCAGCTATCAGCCAGGCGTAAATCCCTATTGTTGCTCAATAAATGATCGGCACCTTGCAGGTATACAATCCACGCAATCTCAGGTGCAGCGGCCTTGGCGCGTTTCTCTACTTCTTGGCGAAACAGTTCAAAATATTGGGTTTTGAAGGGAATGTCTATGTGGATGTGTTCCCATGACAGGTGTAACCAACCATGCTCATATCCATAATAGCTCAAACTGTAGGTAAGTACCTCTTGAAAGGAGGTCGTTTGCTGAGGAACAACTTCTATTCTAAGGGCATCTTCTTCTTCGACATAATCGAAAGAGCCCCATTGATCACTTTTTCTGCTGAAAACCGCTACCCAGGCACGATCCTTTTCAGGGATAATGAAGAAGGCATATTTTCCCTTGGCTAAAAATTGATCCTGAATGTACATATCATGACTCACCTCGATGGTTGTCGCTTCATTGGCACCTGCTCGCCACACCTTATCGTAGGGTACCAAATCCCCCCATATTTTTCTTCCTCTTACCAAGGGACTTCCATAGGTAACACTGATGTCGGTGTACCCGATTTTCTGCGAAAGGCTCTTTTGAGGGCTAGACCTTGGAACCAGGCCAATTTGGTATTGGGCAAAAGAGGTCAAACATGACAACATCAACAAAACCAATAACAGCTTTTTCATAAGGAAAATGGATGAAAAGGACGTAAATAGGTTGAATTCCAAACTAGCTTTAAGATGGGGTTTTTTATTGCCAATAAGTAGTTTGACCATAAGAAAACCCACATCTCCCCTTGAAGGAAATGTGGGTGTGCTGTAGGGAGATAGCTTTATTTGCTTTCATTTATTTTGGTGGCAGTCCAAACAGAAAGGAAGTCCCTTCCCAAAGAATGTGTTGTCCCGTATAATTGCCCGTCTTTGTAGTAGAAGGTACTGTTGTATGTTCCGCTATTGTCCCCTGAAACGACAGCTCCATATAACTTTCCCATTTGTGTCGTAAATCTTCCTTCTTTGATTTTTACGCCTTCGCGATAGAAGACTCCTTTGATTTGGTTATCGGAAGCCTTCGTGATGCGAATCATAGCGAAGTTATTGTCAGAAGGATTGTCGGGGCTCATGTCCATTTTCCAACTCCCGAGTAGAACGGATGGATCAGGGGCTTGAGCAAAGGCAAAAGAAGAGGCTGTAAGGAGGATTAGGCTGATCATTACTTTTTTCATCATTCTTGTTTTTTAGGTGAAAGAATGATCCAAAACTAGGTACTGAGCCTATACCAGTCGTTTCAATTGTAAAATTGAACCCTGCTTTTTTTTACATATAGGTCGCAATTAGCGAATCGGGACCTAGAGCTGCTCTCGTAATTCGCTGGGAGAGATACCGAGAAGCTTTTTCACCGATCGGTTAAAGGAGGACTTGGAATTGAAGCCTGCGTCCAAAGCCAGACTGAGGAGGGTGAAGTTTTGACTTTCTGGCTTGCGAAGTAAATTTTTGACTTCTTCGATACGCAAGCCATTGATGTAGTCATTGAACTTCTTGCCATAGATTTCCTTGAGACACTTGGTCAATAAATAGGATTTGATATCAAGTTTTTCGGCCAATGAGCTAAGAGATAAATCGGGATCTGTAAAAGCCTTTTCCGATTCCATGAGATGGTCCAAGCGAGAGGCGATTCCTTTGAGCTGATCTTCCTCTTCTTTGCTCAAGCTGGTTTTTCGTTTGAAGGGCAATTCGTCCTTTCGTGCAAAACCAGAGAGCCCCAGCCAATACGTCAGTCCAGCCAATCCAATAAAGAAAGGGAAGTAAAGAGTTGAGGTGAAATAGAAATAATTCCCAAACTCAGAGGCTGAAATATCTACTACGAGCAAGTCCGCTAAGAAGAGTACAAAGACGATGGAGAAATAGACGATAAAGGCCAATAGGATTCGTCTGATCCAGGTGACTCTTTTCTCATCAAAAATAATATAAGTTGGAGGCGTTTTGAAGAGGGAAAGGGCTTGGGAGGAATAGAAAATAATCAAAATACTAGCTATCAGATAAATGGTGGGATAATTCATCCAAATCGAATATCCCCAGTATCCTAGCCAACTCAAGCTTTCCTTGCTTCCATCCCAGAAGAAATTTTGTGTCCGTACGAAATTGCTACAGATAAACTGAATCGCTACTGGCAAAAAATGAATCCAATCTTTTTTGCCCAATCGAAAATCTGGATCCAAGTAGCTTTTGACATAGAAAAAGAGGAGAGGTCCATTGATCCAGCTGTAATCCAGCATGATGTGATACCAGAAATCATAATAGCCTATCCCAAATAACCGAAGCACCTGAACAATCAATCTGTAGGAAAGGAAAAATAAAATAGCTGCCAACCAACGATTGGGAGTGCTGTTGGGGCGCTCCTTGTTCCATAAGATGATGCCGAAGATAATTCCCTGGAAAGCACCCAGGCAGAGTAAAATGGCAATGATTACATAGCTTGGCTCCATGATTCAATATATGAAAGAAGTGTAATATATGGAGATTAATTGACCTTCAACAAGTGTAGAAATTCGCCCTGCTGAACCTCTAATACAGGAAGTTGGTCCAGCGACCTCCAAAGATACCTGAAACCTAGGCCATGATCAGATCCCGTTCCTTGAACAATAAAGTCAAATGTATCTGGACTGTTTTGGGTGTAGGCCATCTGGTAGAAATGCCTTCTTTGCCACTCTTGTCGTTTGGGATGAAGGAATTCTGAAACGCCCAGGTAGATCATATTTTCAAATCCCTCTAGGCCAGCTTCTTCAAATACTTCTCTTAAGACAGCAGCTTCAGCTCTTTCCCCAGGATCAATAGAACCACCCGGTACTTGTATACCCGCATCAGGATAATCAATATGTTCAAAGGTGAGCAGTTCTAATCGCTCATGTTTTTGGCGTAGAATATAGGCAAGGACTTTTTCTTTCATGAGGGTATGTTAGGCCAGTTGAACCACTCTGGCCCCTTGGCAAAGCGGATAATAGGAAAGGAAACCGGCGGTTTGTTGCTTCATTTTTTCAAAGGAATCTCCATAAAAATACAGGGCTGTCTCTTCTGCCCCTTCCCAATATCTGATCAACTCCCCTTCCTGGCCAATGGCCTGTTGAAGCTCAGCAACCACGTCATTGATATTACTTTGTTGGTAGACTTCATCGGGTAGATTTTGACCATCCAGGTATATTCCAATGCCTTCCCTTTGTCCAAAAGCATAAGACTCATTACGAAAGTCCGCTCTTAGCCTAGAACCTTTGGGAGCTCCTAATTCCTCCAGCTTTTTGACCACCAATTCTACATGAGCCATGGAAGGTTGGTCATCAAAAAGATGAATTTCGATGTCTACATATTCAATTTCTCCATTGGCCATTTGCATGGTTCCCCCTCCAGAGATTTCTCCTAGTTCATTTTCCTGAAGATAGTGTTCCAATGGGTCCTCATAGACAACTCCTCGGTCTACAGGCATGATTTTTTCGTTCAAACTGGCAACAAGGAAGAAGCCTGAAGGAGACTCCTCTTTTTTGGGAGTGCCAAACAGCTTTCGGAAGAATTTCATGAGACTAGTTTCTGAATGAAAGGTACATCATTCTTTGGCTAAGTTCATCATTAATTTGTGAGACTTTCTATCAGTTGGCCATTAAGCGGAAACAACTTCCAGCATAAATTTTCCCTTGCTCATTTCTTTTCGATAGAGATCTACAGCTCTATTTACTTCCTCTAGGGGAAGCCTTTCTCGGATAAATTGCCCAGCATGACCAGCCACAAGTTTTTGCGCCTTTTTGATCAATTGGAGCTTTTGAAAGATACTCTTTTTCGCTAGGTGATTAGATAGAAAGAATCCCTCAATACGTAAATCTTTATTGAGAAGCGTTCTTGGATTAACGGTTGAATTCTCTTCAGAAAGCTTGGAATACAATAAGATAGTAGAACCAATAGGAGCAACCTCCGTCAAGGTATAAGTCATATCACCCCCAATGGGATCAAGGATTAGGTCGGTATGTAGCGAAGCAGCCAAGGCATGTAGCTCATCTTGGAAGGAATCACTTGAGCTGTTTAGAATATGTATCCCTCCTTTTTCTTTGACTAGGTCGATTTGCTCCGCTCTTCGGACAATGTGAATGACAGGGATATTTTTTTCTTTAGCCAATTGGATCACCATTCCCCCGAGTGCACTTGCAGCGGCAGGGTTGATCATGCCTTTGTGGTTCTCCTTTTCGAGAATTTCAAAAAAACCAAGCGCAGTCAAAGGATTTACCAATATCATAGCACCCTCCTCAAAGCTCATTTTTTTGTCAATGGGCACACAGCGGCTTGCAGAAGTGAGCATATATTCTGCCCAGCAACCATCACCTGGTATGTTGGGTGCACAAGCTACTTTTTTGCCCTTGAGATAGGAACCCATCATTCCTTTACCTGCCTGCACCACTACGCCACTGCCTTCCATCCCTGGGATAAAGGGATAGGTTCTTTCTCCCGTATAGCTCATTCCTCTTAGGGCGTTAAGGTCTGTTGGGTTGATAGGAGCACAGTGTATTTTTACAAGGACCTCCCCTTCTTTGGGTTGTGGGACAGGGACCTCTCTGAGAAAGAGTTTCCCATCAGCTTCGTCTTGCTGGATGGCACGCATCGTCTTGGGTAGTGGAGCATTCATATTCAAAGATGTGAATTTTAGTTGAATCTAGGCCAGCAACCTTAGAGCTTCTTTTTTACTCAGGGAATGCAAGGGGTGAGTTTCAACAAACCTTCTTACCCATGCTGGATTGGAGCGACTATACTGTCTCAATGCCCATCCTATCGCCTTGTTGATGAAAAATTCGTTGCTCCCCAACAAGGGAATGATGAGTTCTGCTAAGAGTTCTTCGTCCGTTTCTTCCTTGTATTTGATTTGAAATAAGAGACAGCTCCTTTGTAACCAAATATTGCCGCTAGCCATCCAGGAGGGAATAGTGGATTCCTTCAGCTCTGGATATGTTTGAAACAAATGGCCAACTAGTTGTGTGGTGATAAAATCTACGGTATCCCACCAAGAATGATGGGTCATCATATATGTGATCAGGCTGATGTCATCGTTTTCTAGTTTCTTCTTGTATCGTTGGAGAAATTCCTGCCCAAAATAATGGAACTCACGTTCTGGCTTGTTCCATAGGTCTTTCACCATGATTCTGGCATCCTGTAAGGGAGGGAGAAATTCCTTTTGGAGAAAAGGTTTTTGAACCTCACGACGAAGGCCAGACTTGATACCGAAGAAGGGAAACTTATCTCGCATGTAAGCTGACTGCTGAAGGGCAATAGCAGGATCACCCACACGTCGAAATTCATTCTCCAATTCTCTGAGGTAAGTAGACATACCCATAAAATACCAAGAGGAAATCAGGCCTACCAAACGACTTCCTGATTTCCTCTTGATATCTAGTCTATATTTTAACTAAAATCCTGAATCATCTGAATTGAGTCTCCCTCAAAGGTGAAAATGGATTCTCCCTGAAGCTTTATTTGATCCCCCTTTTTGAGCGAGTTGGGTAGATCCTGAGCAAGTATACCTTCATAGTTGACCTTGACTTTAATCTGTGTATCTGTCATTTCATCGAAGGTAATCTCTTGATTTCTAGAGGAAAATAATTGGCAGGCATTTTCTGCCTGATGCCGAAAGTCTTCCTTCCCCTTGGTTTCGAGGTTCATATTTCCACCGGAATAATTCTGAAAAATGACATCTTCAGAAAGAGGGAGGAGCATAGCAGGAACATCAAATTGGTTGTAAGCGTTAATATAGGCTTGAATGGCTGCTTTTCGCCCTTTGTAAGTGTTCATGTAGGATGAATATTAAGGGTACACTTGAAATGAGAAGGATGTATATCATAGGTACGATAAGCCGGGGTAAAGGATGTTAAAAAAGCTGCCCGTCAAAGACGGACAGCGACACCAAGCATTCAATTACATTGAATTGAATAAAAAAACTTTTCTATACGAGAATTAATTTCTCTTCACGAGGATTTTGCGAACCTTATTGAGTTGGCCATTTGAAATCTTCACCATGTACATGCCTTCATATAGCGTTTGGGTATCGAAATAGGCAATGGTACTTCCTTTGTGAATAGTTTTCGCTTCGATGAGTCTCCCTGTGATATCGAATAACTCAACTTCCATGTCCTCCTTCACGAGGTCACCAATTTGAACGGCGATCAAATCAGATGCTGGATTGGGAAATACACTAATGTCCAATTGGGAGAAGGTGTATGGATCAAGGGCCGTGGTAGGCGTATAAGTAGTGGTAGGTTCTGTAATAGCATTGGTGTTTCCGCCTACAACATTACCATAAAAAGTAGGACCAACTACATATGGATAGGCTGAATTCCAGTTTTCGTCTACTGTAGCGAAGTAACAGTAGATGCCATTGGGGTATTCAGGAGTAATGCAGAATCTCCCATTGTGTATATCTAAATAATCTTCCTCATTGGGATGCGCTACGAATTCATAGTCCTCTCTGAAATAGCCTAAGAAATAAGTCCCATCTACGTCTGGTCCTGTATCTACAGCTGAACCGTCAGGGGCAGTAGTACGTGATGTGATATTTCTTAGCTGGTAACTTGATTTCATCCTCGTTATTCCACCAGTACCGTCAGCATTGGCATATCCATAGCCTCCATATATCGGAAAACCGTCATAGGCAAAACCAATCAGTGGAGAATGGGCTGAGCTATCAAGCGTGTAAAGACCATCTGCATCGTATAGATTACAAACTTCAGACACTACGGTAAGATCCAGTTTGAAGGCAGAAGGATTTTGATGATGATGATAGTTTCCCATAGCAGGATGACCCTTCGAACAATCAAAGCCAACCCGTTCAGCTGGAATGGCATCTCGGTTCCAATCATTCTGGGCCATAGGACCTCCTGGGCACATGGGATTGCCAGGCCCACCACAAAGCGCATTGGTCAGTGGATTCCAGGCTACTCCATCCCTCCAATCAAATAAGGAAACTCCATTGATGAAGATTCCGATGTTGCCAGGGGTCGTAGCTGATGGATTGCCAATATTCTCAGTAGGGTTAAGGGGAAGCTGGTAGATCGCGTTTTGTGCAGAGGCTTGGGAGGGGTTGCCATCTTGGAAGGGGCCTGTAGGATAAGCAGGTACTCCTTGTGTGGAAACGTAGACCCAATCATTGGAATAGGCGACTTGCTGACAATTGACCAAAATTCCATTGCTGATGGCGGTAGAGTTGCCCACCATATAATAACTTCCGGTTTCGGTTGTATTCTGCAAAAATGAGGTTATCACTGGATTGGTTTGGGCTGATAACCCATAAACTGCAAATAAGCAGACCATCCCTATTGTAAATCTTCGTAACATAATGATGAGAGAGTTAGATGTTTGACATTCAAGTGTGTGATGGCATGACTGACCTAAGATCATCCTGCCTATTTTTGATTGTTTTGATTCTGTGAGAAGAAAAAATCTCTAGGAAATTGGTGTCTTTTGTCGAAAACAAATTCCTTGTCATCTAGCGTTTTGAGGAACGCAATCAAGTCTACTTTTTCGCGAGAACTTAAAGGTATTCCGCCTTTCAACTCCGGTGATAGGGTAGATGAGGGCAGCACACCCTTAGCATAATGATTCATCACCTCCCATAACTTTTCAAATCTTCCATCATGCATGTAGGGGTAGGTATAGGAGAGATTTCTTAGGCTTGGAATCTTAAAAACCAGGCTGTCAACCGGATTACCTGTAATCCCATAACGCCCCATATCCTGCAAGTCCTTGTCTATCGGGAGACCATTATTGGCAAATTCGTAGGAAGAGAACAAGGGCTCGGTGTGGCAACTATTGCAATGCCGTTGAAAGAGTTGATAGCCAGCTTCTTCTTGTGGGCTGAATGTATCTTCACCAGCTTTTACTTTGTCGTATTTCGCATTCCATGAAGTAAGAGAAAGTTGAAATTGAGAAAATGCCTTGAGAACCTTCATTCCTGTAATCTCTCCATCCCCAAAAGCTTTTTGGAAGAAAGAAGGATAGGTAGGATGTACCTTCAATCGTTCAATAACCAAATTGATATCAGAAGCCATTTCTGTGCTGTCGTGGAGGGGAGCCAGTGCCTGCATATCGAGGTGATTTACGGCTCCATCCCACATAAATGAGCCTTGCCAAGCCAGGTTGAATAGGGCAGGTGCATTCCTTCGCCCAATGATGTCATGTATGCCATGACTTAAATCGTGATCTGTATGGGCAAATCCATTGTAGGAAGAATGACAGGAAGCACAGGAAATGGTACCATCCTTGGATAAAAGAGGGTCATAAAACAGAGCCCTTCCTAGTTGGACCTTTGTCTCTTCGAGTGAACCTTCTGCAAACTCATAAAGGGGCTTAGGGAAATGGGACGGTACGTCATATGGAAGCAGTTGGACCATCGTAAATCCAAGCAAAATACTCCCAAGTAAGCTCAATAGGTACTTCATGGGGATTTCTTGCTTGCGTCTAAACAGGAGGCCAATTGATCAGCCAATTGAGAGGAGAGCTTTCCTGGACTCATAACCTGAGCCGTTTGACCGATGTCAATTCCTGCTAGCCACTTGTCAATAGAGAGATTGATCTGTGCAGATTGAGAAGAAAGAAAAGAAAGGCTGATAGTTCGCTGAGCCGCATAAGGGCCTTCATAGCCTCCAAGGTGGTACATAAACCTACCTTTTCGCGCCTTTGAACTGCTTGCAGTACCCTCTAGCTTGAAATGAATATATCCACTTTGCCAAGTCCAGTACATCCCTTGAGAAGGGTCAAGATCACCCCCCGTGGCTCCAGCCACCGATGTAAGACTATCTACTCCTAACAAGAATTGTATACGATCTGCCCCTCCTTTTATGGGCCTATCAAGGATGATTGCTAAACTTTCGGGCTTCGAGGCATCGAGTAAAATATGTTTTTTGACTCCCCGGCTTAGCAGTTCCTCCCCGCGAAAAACTTGGACATCTGACAGGTAGAAACGTAGCTTATGGATTTCAAGAGTATCTCCATTGGCTAGCTCATAGGGAGTACCCAATACAAGGCTATTCCCTTGGAAAGTAGGTCGAATAAGTAGGCTTTCTTGGCCATGAAGGGAGATCACGGCTAATAATAGCGCAAATAGTAAAAGTTGTTTCATCGTGTAACATCAGAGGGTATACATCCTTTGACGCCACCATGAGCTACATCCTTCGGCTAAGGATAAAATTATTTTTGAATGGCTCCTTTGATAACAGAAAGGTAGTTTGGAGCTAATACCCCTTTGTCATAAAAATTCCGCTCCTTCAATAACCGGTGCATACGGGGGAGTTTATAGGGAGGAACCCCCATGAGCATGTGGTGCTCTGCATGATAATTTACATGGTAAGGCGCAAAAAGAAGCCTTTCCAGGGGATTGGCCTTGGTCGTACGGGTATTGAGGTAGGGATCAGTTCGGTTCTCTACCACAGAATGTTCTGCCATCGCCCGTACTCTCAAGCAAAATTGAAAAGTGGTCAAGTAGGCTCCTATCCAAAGTAGGTATAGCCAAGGAGAGGAAAGGAGGCTAAGTATGGTGAAGAGGATCAGGTTGGCAACCAAAGGGCCCAACAAATTCTGTCTGAACGTGATCCAAAATTCCTTCCATGAACGATCCTTTTGAGAGACCCTTTCGACTTTTCCACCTAGGTTATACTCCAAATAGCCCAGTTGCATCATGATCAAGCCTGAAAGTGCCTTGATTCCCGTTTGGCCACTGAGGTCTCGGAAAAATTTCCTCCCCATACTTTTTCTGCTGGTGGGATACCCTCTTGTGAGCAAAAGATCTGGATCGTCTTCCAACCCATTGGTCATATGGTGCTTTTGATGGTAAGGACGGTAGGAAAGCATGTTGTTGAATATAGGGTAGGCGCCAAGCCATTGCCCTACGATGTCGTTTGTTCTTTTATGGGGAAAAACGGCATGGTGAGAGGTATCATGCATGAGAATCGCACAGGCCAACTGCTTTCCCCCAAGGATAAATAAGGCTCCTACAACCGTTAGCGGATGAGGGAAAAAATGTACCCAAGCAAAGGCCGCTACAATCCATAGGTAATGGAACAAAATACCTGTCCAGGCCATGGAGGCATCCTTCCTCAACAATTCCTTTTTTTCTTCTCTACTTAGGTAGGGAGTGGCTGAAACGATCTGCATATTAAGTCCTCTAAATGATTAAATTTAAGGATAATGGCGGGTAGAACCAACATCAAGAGTCTCATTCTAGCGGGTGGGAAAAGTTCACGGATGGGAACAGATAAGTCCCAATTGGTATACCATGGCCAAAATAGCCAACAGATTCACTTAGCCAATTTGTGTAAAAATGTGGGCCTCGAGGTTTATGTATCCAAAGAGTTTGGTTGTAGGGAAAAGGAAATCGAAGGCTTTTCGGTGATGGTGGATCGTTTAGAAACCTTTGGACCAATTCTTCCGATTATTTGGGCCATGGAGAGCGACCCGGAAGCAGCATGGCTTGTGCTTGCTTGCGATTTACCTCTTTGGGACCAGCAAAGAATCGAATGGCTCGTGAGGAGAAGAAATCCCAATTATGTAGCCACAGTGGTCCAAGGTAAAGAAAGGGCCATGCCTGAACCTTTGATTTGTATTTATGAGCCAAGCAGTCTTCCAAGGCTAAAGGCCTACCAAGAGTCAGGCAGGAAATCTCCGAGAAAGTTCCTCTTGGGTCAAATGATAGAAAGAGTGATCGTCGAGGATCGATACATCATGAATGCCAATACGCCTGAAGAAAGGCAAATGGCTTTGGATCAACTTAAGAGCGTGGATGAGGACAAGGAGTCCAATTAACAGGCTTCAGGTTTATCCGGTACCAACTCAAAAAATGTATCACTCTTATCTTCTTCTTCACGATCGGTACAAGGAAAGTCCTTTTCAATCAGCAAATGGAGATGTTCGCCATCTTCTAGGGCTCTGTTTTCTTCAATGCTGACTTGGTTTGTGGCAATCCAGGTTTGGGCTATTTTTCCAGGCAAGCTTACTACCAAATCTCCATTTTTAAATGAGCCATTTACCTTCTCAATAGAGGTGTCAATTTTTAGGCAAAAGGAAAACATGACCTGCCCGCCAAAATTGACACGCTCCCTAATTTCACGTTCTTCCGCTAGTTTATTGAGTTCAGATTTCCTGATTCGGATTCTGATGCTATTGTGTGTCGTCCGCAGTTTCATATCTCCATTCTTAGTTTTCCTAAAAATAACCAATTCCTTGAAAACTATCGGTTAAATGGATACTCATTGATCCAATTAAAGCCTCTATTCATCAATAGGAAATCTTCTTTTTTGTGGGTAATGGCTTCAATGTGAAGGGTATCTCCATCTTTAAATCCATCTAAAATCAAGCTTGAATCTGTCATGACGAAGTTTAATGACATGCTTGAGGTGGTATCACGGAAATTGGTCAGATAGACTCTATCCCTTAAAGAATCCATTTCCACCTTGTACCAGGTACGTTTTTTTTCTTCATCTAGGGAAAGAGCGAATTCAGATCGTTCGAAGATAAGGTAGCGCCATCTAAGGCTAGGCTCAAGGCTTCTCTCCAAAGTATCTCCATTGTGAATGAACACTTCCGTCTCATGTAGCCCATATAACTTGGGTTTGGGGGCAGCCTTTCCGTATTCCTTATCGCTTTCCAGGGCGCCATAAATATTGGAACCGACCAGCCAGACAACGGTGATCCACTTCATTATATTTTTTCCCAATTTCCATCTAGGATGACTAAAGGGCTCCATATATTCGATGGATTCTGTGGGTTGATTGAAGAGAATTACCCGGAGTAAGTTGTTGATGTGAGGCATCAGAATCACCAAATCCATCAGCAGTAAAGTGGAGGAATAAATTTTGACGGGTACATCGAAAAAGAAATTAATAGCGACAATATTGGAGATCACCGCCACAAGAATGATGGCCCCTAGAATGCTAGTCCTTCTATGAAAAAGCAGGATACCCCCAATCACCTCTCCTAACCCAACAAAAAGATTATAGCCCTGCGAAAATCCCATAAAGGTCCAAGCCAATCCCATCGGAGAGGCATCGCCAAAAGGCTGAAGCAAACGCATAAAACTAGGTTGAGGAAACTGTAACTGAATCACCTTTACCATGCCATAAGAAAGCATGACGTAACCCAGATAGTATCTTAGTAGAACCAACAACCAATAATTCATCGAACGAAGGCTCCTCTCCTTCCGATCAATGACACTCCAAATTCCCGCCCCAATAAGGGAAATGACCACATGAAATAGCAATTGCACATAATCATAAGTAGTGTCCCCACTTCCATTAGTAAAAACGGTTATTTCCTTCTCCAGTCCAAGGATATTTTTGGCTATCCAAGGGATAAAGAGGTGTTTCAGCTCTTCCCAACTTTCTCCAATAAATCCAAGGAAAGGAATCGAATCAAGAGGAAAAGGGAAGGTGATGAAAATGGTGATCAAGAGGATAAACCTCAGTAGGAAGCGGTTTTGGGTAATCATGATGGATTGCTTGTTCCATCAATATAAATAAAAATACATATGTAAAAGGGGCGGACTTTGTGCCATCCCATCTATCTTCTAGAGAAAATTATCTTATTCCTGTTTCAGCAAACGAATATCTTCTATCAATTGTGCGACGGAAGTATTATTTAGGCCATTGTAAATGCCTCGGATATATCTGTTTTGATCGATTAGGAGGAGGTTTTCAGTATGGAGGAATTCTTGATTGTCTTTTTGTAGTCCTAAGTCTTCTTCAGCGAAATAACTTCTTCTTCCTAGGTCATAAATTTCTTCTCTGTCCCCAGTTACCAAATGCCATTTTTCTGAAGGGATGTCATTTCCCATAGCATATTTTTTCAACACAGATACGCTGTCCATTGAGGGCGTAACGGAATGCGACAGAAACAAAACTTCTTCATCTTCATAGAAGGCCTCTGCTACACTCGCCATATTGGCCATCATTTTGGGGCAAATACCAGGGCAAATGGTGAAAAAGAAATTGGCGATATAGATTTTTCCCTTGAATGTCTCCTCTGTAATTTCTTGCCCATCCTGATTATTGAGGCGAAAGGCTGGAATTGTATGGAAGTTGGGTGGAGGAGTAAGCGGATACCATTGAGGGGTGAAACTAGCCTCTTGGTAGTAGGGTAATTTATCTACTCTACTAGCAGATTGATCTTGTCTATTAGCCTGACAACTGACTAGCATGAGTAGGACCAACATGGAAAGGGGGAAATAGGGGCCTTGCTTCCTTCTTGACTTTAGGTTATGGTCTGGCGAATTCCCTTGAGGTTTCCTTTTTGTTCTTGCAGCTTTCCACAAATGTATCTTGGAGGCATGTCTGAGGTGTTGAAGGATATCCATATCTGCTTGCTTTCTTTGTATCCACTCAGACGACAACAGCCTTACAATCCTTCTTTTTTAAACGCTAGTCAGTTGAAAAAGGCTTTCTGATTGTTTAGAACTTAAGGAAGAAGGCGTAAGTCTCATCAAGGTGTTCCTGAGAGAAACCAAGGCGGGTTGTGTCCAATGGGCGATTTTTCCCAGCCTCCAACTCATGTTGACTACATTGTTGGCCTTTTTGAGACGAAGTTCCTCAAACTTGTGAAAGGCAAAAGGAATCTCATATTTCCCCATGCATTCGCTAAGAACATAAGCATCCTCTATAGCTTGGCAGGCACCTTGGCCCATATTGGGGGTGGTTGCGTGGGCTGCATCTCCAATCAAGCAAACATCATCCTGATACCAACCAGCTTGAGGATATAAATCTGTAATTGGAGCTTCGTGGATCGCCTCTGTAGGCGTAGAAGCAATCATGGCTTGCACCAATCCATTGTAATGCTTGAACAGACTACCGATCTCTTCTTTTTGAATGGGCTTGCCAGTACGATCCGCCAATGCATACCAGTAGACCTGTCTAGGGGCTATCTGGACAAAGCCAAACCGGCTGGTTTTTCCCCATGCTTCTTTGAGTCCATCCTGATATTCTTCAGGAAGGTCAAATGGCGTAACGCCTCTCCAGCAAATTTGCTCAGCGTCTCTGATCTCTCTTTTAACAAATAACTGTTCTCTTACCTTGGAATGAATGCCATCTGCCCCGAGGATGGTTTGGGAGGCAACCTGTGTTCCATTTTCAAAATACAAAGTATAGCCCTCATGATGTTTCTTGAGATCCGCCAATTTACTATTCCACTTAACCTCATTTGGTCCTAGCTCTTCCAGAAGGATTTGTTGCAGGTTGGCTCTATGAATGGCAATGTTTTCGACACCATATTTCCGTTCGAAGGGCTTCAAATTGACAATGGAAATAGGCTTTAAATTGGCCTTGGTAATCTCCATACGGGAGACAGGGTTTCCAGCAGTTTTGATGGTGTCAGCCAGTCCTAGTTTCTGATAAACCTGCATCGCATTATTGGCGAGGATGATCCCTGCACCCAGCGGCTTCATTTCTTTCGCTTGTTCATATACCTTGACGGTAAAACCTTTCTTCTTAAGGGCTATTGCTGTGGTCAGTCCTCCAATTCCTCCTCCAATGATATCTATTCTCATAGCGATTGCGATTGCTTACCCTGTTTACGAAGGCTCAACTACCTTGTTGAATTAAGCAGGCTCGGAGGGGTTAATCTAGGTGGAGGAGATTGGAAATGAGGACTTTATCACAAGTAGCAAGATGCTTGATTTTTGTCATCTGACCTCTGTTACCTCTTGGACTGTCGAAAGTCAGGTTTTTTCCCCGTTTTCCCGCTTGCTTTACGTCTTCTTTGCGGTTTTTTGAAGGAAGGGTCAGGCTGGAAAGTCTTGCTTGAGTCTGAGACAAGTTGACGGATATCTGCCAATTCTTTTTTGGTTAAGTGGCGCCATTTTCCCGGACTAATGTCTAGGGTAACATTCATGATTCGTACCCTTTTTAGTTTGGTAACATGGTAGCCAAAATATTCGCACATTCTTCGAATCTGGCGATTGAGCCCCTGCGTGAGAATGATCCTGAATTGATTTTTATGAATGGCCTCAACCTTACATTTGCGCGTAACGGTGTCTAGAATAGGAACGCCATTCCCCATTTTTCTGATGAACTCTGGGGTAATGGGCTTATTAACTGTTACGATATACTCTTTTTCATGATTGTTGCTTGAGCGGAGGATTTTATTAACGATATCCCCGTCATTGGTCAGAAAAATCAACCCTTCGCTCATTTTATCGAGGCGGCCAATGGGAAAGATTCGCTGAGGGTAATTGATGTAATCAATGATGTTGTCTTTTTCTCTCTTCGTGTCTGTGGTACAAACAATCCCAACCGGTTTGTGGAAGGCGAGATAAACGTATTTATGCTTTTTAGGAGGGGAAATGAGTTTTCCATTCACCCGAACCTCATCACCCTCCTGAACCTTGGTCCCCATTTCCGGCTTTTTTCCATTGATGGTCACTCGACCTTCTTCAACGAGTTTATCTGCCGCTCTTCTGGAGCAGAATCCAACTTCGGAAAGATATTTATTGATACGGGTGGGTTCGGCCATCCTTTTTGTACGAAGGTAAGAAGGGAATGGCTAAAAATCACTTTCTTCCCCTGCTTCTAGACAAGCCCCAAGCACCCAAGATGATTCCTGCCAACACCAAAATTAGGATAATAACTCGCTGGAAGGTGATCAAAGAAGTCTGAACAACTACAGAACCCGTATCACCCATTAGGGCAAATCCATTCCAAAAATGAGGATGGAGATTTCCTAAGCCAGCTTCCAAATAGTCTAACTTCGCCCTTCGAATGGCTTCCCCCCTCGGTATGCCTTGTTGGATATAGGTGAAGAAGCTCGTAGCTATTTTAGTTTGAGATTCATTGGCTGTAACCCAGCGTGAGTAGACCATGGACGGACAACCTCCGGCATATAAAAGTGACCATAATCCGTTCAGACCTTCTTCTGCCTCGAATGAAAGCCCATTAAATAAAGCCAGTTTCGCTTGTAGTTGCCTCCCCTCCAAGTCAAAAGCGCCAAAATTATTTTTGCCATCCAAGAGGAAGTGATAGGCAAAGGGTAAACTATCTGTACACCTTACAGCAGTGGATATATGAAGGATATTGGTTTCGTTCAGGTATTCCTTCAGCGCTTCGAAGGTCGCAAGGTCTCCCAATAAGGCCTTTCCACCTAATATAGGATAGGCGGCCCCCACTTCATATTGATTTACCTTCAGAATCTCGTTCTGACCTCCTTTCTTAAGTTTGGCGAGTTCTGGTGCCAAGCCTAAATAGGAGAGATATGGGATGTCTTCCTGTTGGGCCTCTGGTGCTGGATGCGGATTTGCGGTCCATTCGTAAGAGATATGATATTGCTTAATTAGATAAGGGAGATCCTGATAATTGGGATGAGAATACTCTTGCTCACTGGTCAGCAAAGTTTCAAAAGGAAGAAAACGCAATTCTTTATCCGCCAGAATCAAGAGATTTGAGTATGACTCTTCTGAAGTTTCCTGGAGAAGTTTTTGAAGCAGGATGTTGTATAACTGAGACGAAAGACCTGTGTACGTAGCAAAAAAACTACTGTCCATGGCAGAGTGCTGGATCTCCTTCCCCTCTTTGTTCATTTGGATATATTTCATGAGCATTCGGGGAAAGTCTTTTGGCAGATCAATTTCCATCCCAAATGAGGCACTGTTTCCGAATGCATAGGCAAATAATGTCCCAGATCTATCCCATGAATATGAAATAATCAAGGTATTGGAATCCCCGAGCTTATCGATGATTTCACCTGAGTAAACCAGTCGCTGTTCATACTTTAAGTGATGGTAAAAAGGAAGCCTTTTTTTGATCTTCTCCTCACACAAATGGTATGACTTGAGGCTGCTTTCGTAGAAAAAATTAGCCTTTTCTCTTCTCTGGTTGGGAGCCCGGTACAGCCTACTCTCTAAGAGAACCTTTTCTTTAGAAACGAGAGACTTTGAGACGGTTTCTTCGTTGTTAAGGATATCCTTCGGAATTTTGCCTGGGCGTATATCAGGATTGGCAAATAGATAAGGCCGAATGGCAATCCGCTTGGCAAGTTCGCTGTATCCAAAGGCCTCTTGAAGATAGAGTTTGTTGCCACTTTTCTGATACAATTGCTGTTCAGTGTGAAGGAGGGCAGTAAGACAATTCTGGTAGATATATTCAGGGATGGGTGGAGCATACTTTCCATGAGGGAGGGAACGATAGTAATTCATCCAGATCTGAAGGCTCTTATAGGCCAATAATGCCTCCGTATAGTCCCCTTTTTCCACATAAATTTCACCTATGGATCCTAACATATTGTTCATCAACTCATAGGAATATGGCTTGAAAAAGGCCTCATTTTCCCAATAGCCCGATCGATAATCTTCAAATGATGGAAAGTAGCCTGAAAATGCCTTTTCGAAGTATCGAAGCGCGGAATCATTTTCTCCTAATTTTCGCTGGATATTTCCCAAAAGGTAATCTAGCTCTACCTGTCGGTGGTCATGGGGCGGGACAAGTTCATTTAACTGCTCCTTGGCTTGTTGAGCAAGTTCATTCGCCTCTTTGAAATGCTTAGCAGCAAGTTCAATGTTGGCCATTCCTGCCAATTGAGATACTAGGGAATAAAAACCTGTCCTAGATTGATTTTGGGCAATACCGAGCGCCTTTTGCTGAAACTCCCTCGCCAAGTCCAAATTCCCAAAGATCATGTATTTTTCCGAGAGCAATTGGTAGGTAGGGATTAAATGAGGACTGTCCTGACCATAGGCAAGGGTATCTGCCTCAATGGATTGATGAAGGAAATCCAATTGTTGAACCATGTTCTTATCTGTCTTGAGCGCTGCTTGAACCCTAAGAACATTTCCTTTCTGCTCGTACCCATCAGGATATCGTAGATCATAATACTTGAGTACATCCTGAAGGGCTTTTTTCTTTCTTCCCTCCTTAAAGTGTGAACCAAACTGGCTTGCCATCTCAAGATTCAGCAGGGGTGCCGCCCAAATATCCATCCTGTTATTGTCTTTTAGCCTTAGTAGGGCATCTTCGATGAGGTTTCCACTTTTTGTATATTCTTGCTTGGCTTTGTGAAGCCTAACCTGCATCAGTATTCTTTCAAGACAGGACAAGTGCCAAATGGGAAAGGTTTTTGTAGCGGCTTTTTCGGCGAGTTTGAGGTAGTTCATAATGGAGTCGGGAGGGATTACCCCTTCACTTATGCGTGCCATCTCCTCATAGAATAGCATGTGCAATTCGCCTGTCAGGCCTGATAGTAATCCTGAATGTAGGGTTTTCTCCATCACGGTACGCCTGGCCCAATTGTTATTCACCTGATTTTCCCAAGAGACTTTGAGCAATTGATGGAACAAGTCGTAGCGGACCCCCATATTTGGAAGGTAGACCGGCTCAATTTCTTGGTAGGATTTCTTTAAACTGATTCGATCTTTCAACTTGCCTTCATGTCTATCAAACATCTGTCTGAAGTACATCACCTCTGGATACACAGGGTGATTTCTGGGAAGACTATCAAGAAACGCTATGGCTTTTTTTCCTTCCTTGGGAAATCCTCCTAAGGTTGCGTACCGTAGTTGTGCAGCATAAAGGAAGGGCCATTCCTCTTTGGGTATGGACTTTTTGGCCTGAAATAATTTAATGAAGGCATTGGGGTAATCCTCTGCTCTAAAGGACAAATCAGCATAATCAATCCATGCTTCCGTTAGGCTTGGATTAAGTTCAAGGATATACTGAAGGTGAATGTTGATATCCAAGCCTGTACTGCTTTCCATGGCAGCCTTATTTTGAAGCCACAAGACCTGAGCATATAGGAGAGAATCTGGGTCTTTCAGGTCCTCCATGGGAAGAATAAGACTTTCTGTGTATGTATGAAGTTCTTCATAAAGGCCTTTTTTGAGCAGCCTGATGGCTTCTGGTAGGGCATTTTGTACGTCTGCCTCTACAGACTTCTTAACATCATCTGCACGAATAATCAATTCCTCTACTTCCTGTTGCCCTTGCAATGGAAGGGTAAAGAAGAGAAGAAATATGCACCAAATGCCGCCCCAATTTTTCATGTCAAAAAAATACGGGAGTTGCAGGGGGGAAGCAACATTTTTCTTCAGAAAGGAGCTCATCTATGGAAGAGATTCATGTAAAAGATTTATGAAAGCCAATCGACTATAAGGCAGGACTTAAGTCACCTACTTATATGACGGATTTTGTGGCATATTTGCACGCTAGCTGAGGCCGAAATGACCTGAGTTATCTACATATACAACAAAAACTATCCCTAAAGAGTATGCTTTAAGTCTTAAGCTATTATTTTTGGGGCAAAATCTGCTAGCATGGCTAAAAGAAGGAGAGAAAGAAACGAACAGGAAGAGGAAAAGGTGAAATTGACGAGGGATAGCTTTAGAGAAGCCCTAAAGATTTTTGCCTTCATCAAGCCCTATAGATGGTGGTTTATCATCGGTCTGATTTTTTTGGCTCTTTCAACGGGAACCAATTTTATATTCTTGGATTACATTCGCCAATTGGTCGAAACGGTATCCACGGAATCTGAAACTTGGCAAAATGACTTGCAATGGGTGGCCGTCCAGATTGGTGGAGTCCTTATTTTACAGGCCTTGTTCTCTTTTCTTCGCATTATTCTCTTTGCTCAGGTTACCCAACGCACGTTGGCTGATATTAGAAACGCCATTTACCAGAGCTTATTAAGTGTGGGAATTCCATTTTTTGAAGAAAGAAGGGTAGGGGAGTTGACCAGTCGATTGACGGCAGATGTAAGCCAATTGGAATCTACTATTCAGGTGACCATTGCGGAGTTTTTAAGGCAAATCCTTACCCTAATAGGCGGCCTCATCATCCTGTTTACCGTTTCAGTGAAACTAACCCTCATTATGCTCGCTACTTTCCCTGTAGCAATCATCATTGCGATGCTGGTAGGGCGCTATATTCGTAAGGTAAGTAAAAAGGCACAGGATAAACTCGCTGAATCTAATGTGATTGTTGAGGAAACCCTTCACTCCATCCGAAATGTAAAGTCTTTCGTCAATGAGCGTTTTGAGTTCAAAAAGTTTAGCGAAAAGATGGTTGAGGTAGTCAATTACGGTTTGAAGGCAGCCTACGCAAGGGGTGGTTTCGTAGTCGTGTTGATTGTGGCTGTATTTGGAGGAATGGCCCTTGTGATGATTTTCGGTGCAGGAATGATTGGTACCAAGGAATTAGACATAGACCAGTTTTTTTACTTTCTCTTGATTACAGCTTTCATCGGTGGATCTATTGCAGGTTTGGGAAGCTTATATGCAGAAATTCAGCGTGCCATTGGGGCATCAGAGCGCGTCAGAGGTATTCTAGATCAGGAAGGAGAATATTCTTTCCTTGACCCGAAAGATGAAGGAGAACGCCTCGCTGGTAGAATTCAGTTCAATGCAGTAGAGTTTGCCTATCCTACACGCCTAGATGTGGAGGTGCTAAAAGGAATCTCACTAGATATTCCTCAAGGAAGTAAAGTCGCTTTAGCTGGCCATTCAGGAGCAGGGAAGTCTACCATTGCGCAATTGTTGTTGCGATTCTACGAAATTCAGCAAGGAGACTTGTTGATTGATGGGGAATCTATCTTTGAATACGATTTACATCACCTGCGTTCAAATATTGGGATCGTCCCCCAAGAGGTAATTCTGTTTGGGGGTTCTATCAAAGAAAACATTGCCTATGGTAAGCCTAATGCTTCTGATCAGGAGATTATGGATGCTGCCTTAAAAGCGAATGCGTGGGAGTTTATCCAGAACTTTCCTGAAGGAATGGATACCATAGTGGGAGATAGAGGGGTGAAACTATCAGGTGGACAACGCCAGCGTATCGCCATTGCTCGGGCCATTTTAAAGGACCCTGCGATCTTGATATTGGACGAAGCAACCTCCTCTTTAGATGCTGAATCAGAGCATTTGGTACAGTCGGCTTTGAATGAATTGATGAAGGGTAGGACCACCCTGATCATCGCGCACAGGTTGTCCACCATCAGGCACGTAGACCGTATTTATGTGATTGACGACGGGAAGATCAGCGAAGAAGGGACTCACGATGAACTGGCTAATATGGAAGATGGGGCATACAATCATCTTCTTAAGCTCCAAATGGAAGCCTAAGTTGTTGACTTGGTATGGTTATGCAAGCAAGTTGGCTATTCTTCCTAATAGCTGTTTAGGATCAAAGGGTTTCGAGAGGAACCCGTCAGCACCAACTTCCATGAGATCTTTTACTTCTTCGCTTGATACAGAGGCAGATAAAACCAAAATAGGCAGTTGGGGATCGAAGGAATGACCATTTGACCTGATGTTGACAATGGTCGATTTTCCATCCATAATTGGCATGTTCTGGTCTAACACCACAAGGTCATACTTTTCCTTTCCCAATTGATCAATGGCTTCTTGGCCATTTCCTACAAAAGTTCCTGATACGCCCCAGCGGTTGAAATACTCCTTCAATACAAACTGGTTTTGGGTATTGTCTTCAGCAACCAATATTCGTTTTCCTGCAATGGTTAAGCTCTGGGAGGTAGCTTGAGGAGAAGAATGGAGAGTAGCATGATGCGGAGGAAGAGGAACCTCAAAGGCAAATGTACTGCCTACCCCTTCTTGACTAGCCACTTCCATTTGACCTCCCATCAACTGTACCAGACGCTGAGAGATATGTAAACCTAGGCCTGTGCCACCGTATTCGCGGGTTGTAGAGGTATCTGCTTGAGAGAAAGAGTGAAAAATTTTCTCAAGGTTATCCGGTTTAATTCCAATCCCCGTGTCTTTGATTTCAAATCTCTTCCACCCCGCTTGACTCCCTTCCAAAATCGTTAGTTCAACTTTACCCTTGTGCGTAAATTTGATCGCATTGGACATCAGATTATTGAGAATTTGGGTGAGACGGGTAGGGTCACCTATAGATTCCTCGCCAGAGGGAAAGGAGGAATGGTAGTGCAACTCAATGTTTCGTAGATCTGCCCGAATCTTGAAGGAATTAGCCAGCAGTTGGCAAGTATGATTCAGGTCAAAGGGAATTTTTTCCAACTCAATTTTTCCTGCCTCAATTTTATTAAAATCAAGAATGTCATTTACAAGGAGAAGGAGGCTATTCGCAGAAAAATTCAACGTATCAAGATAGGTTTTCTGATCTTCCCTTGGTTCGTCATCTCGGATAATATTGGCCATACCAATAACCGAGTTGAGAGGGGTCCGGATTTCATGACTCATGAAGGACAGGAAGTCTGCTTTTTCAAGGGAAGCTCTTTCTGCTTTTTCTTTTGCCACTTCAAGGGCTTGAGACTGTAATTCGGTTTTTTCTTTTTCCTTCTTGAGGCGTTGGAGAGTTAGGTATAGATTGTAGGATAGGCCTACAAAAATCAAAAGTCCAATGAAAATGATCAGGTTGAAATTCCTCTGTGTTTGTAGGCGTTGATTGATGTTTTCCTTTTCCTGTTTCGCAATTTGGGTTTCCAATTCCTTTCTTCTGAGCTCAAAGCTTTTTTCGATTTTGGCAGATTTTTCAATCTCTTCTGCCGCCATGGTTTCTTTGTAGAGGTTAAACGCTCTTTGCATACGTCCAAAGGCATTTTGCCCATCCCCTGCTTTCATGGCAAAGTCAGCTGCCTGCAGTTGGAAACGGTACATACTCCCAATTCGGAGGTCAGCATTTTCTGCTTTTTGGATGTATTCATAAGCTGTTTGAGCCTTTCCCTGAATCAAGGCTTCCTGCGCCTTTGCGGCTAGGTACACCGCTTGGTTATAGGTCCTGTTAGCAGAATCCGTCTTCAGATGCAAAATCTCCTCCATCAACTGGATGTAGTGAGACAGCTTGGCTTTTTCTCCTTTGTAAGCGGCCATTTCAATCAGATCCGAGAGTGGTGGAATGGCGTTGGGAGACTGCATGTTGGTGAATTCATGGATAGATTGCTCCACAAAGGCTTCCCAGCTCACAGTATCCTTTTCATCCAGACAAATAATCCCCAAAAAGTGTACAGATTTGGCTTTTGATTCTAGGGACTTTTTATCCGTTACGTGGCAAAAGTCATAGTATATGGATTCAAAAAAGTCATTCGCCCTAGGATAGTTGCCCATGAGGGCAAGTGATCTACCTGTTTGGTAAATCACACTTAGTCTAGAATCTGGGTCAAAAGAATTATGATAATAGTTGATAGATTGGTAGTTGTTCTCTATAGCCTCTCGGTGATTATTGTTGTAAACATGCGAGAGTCCGAGGTAGGCGTAAATCTTACCCAGAAACCAGTTATAGATGAGTCCTTCGTTGTAAGGACTTTTTTCAAGATTGTCGATGATATGACTGAGGGAGTCAATTTTCTGCTCCATGGTCATAGTGGAGGCATTGACTAAGACGGAGCTGATAAATGAAAAGAAAGGTAAGTCATCAGGGCGGGTTAACTGAGGCAATCTATCAGTCATGGCCTCGATATGCCTAGGCGATTCATCCCTTTCGTAGAATACCAGTTCGTGGATGAGCGAAGTCTTCAATTCCATGTTGGCCAAAAGGCTTTGATCCTGATCGATCAGGCGGCCCAACATGTTGTCCATTTTTTTGGAGAAGTTCTTCCCGTCTTTTAAATAGGTCTGTACCAGGATGGAATCCAGCTGAGCTGTCTGTCCGAAAACAGCAGCCATTGCCATCGCCAAGATGAACATGGCAACGTACCTAAAGGAATCCCAAAAACCCATCGAATTAGATATAATTCTTAGTCCATAATCTAGTAAGGGATGAAAATATCCATAATTTGAATTATTGGCAACAATTTATTTGCAAGATGTCAGTTTCCCTTATTAATAGTCATTCAGATGTGACTTAGATCGCTTTTTTGCCTGCTGGATGGGTTTGGGTTCTTTATATCATAGCCTTGTTCAAAACGAAGAGCTTTCCTTCTCTGATCTCATAGGCAAATCTTCTCAGTGGTCCTGGTGGAGGTCCGTCAATTACCCTTCCCTCTCGATCATAAGTTCCTTCATGGCAAGGACATTCAAAAATGTTCTCTTCAGGCTGATAGGCCACCGTACACCTTTTGTGCGTACAGATTAAGCTAAAGATCACAAATTGATCCCCATCATTTCGAACCAAGATTTTCCTGCGATTGAACACAAAAGACCTGAACTGGTTTTTCGCGATCTCCGATGCCATACACAGCTCCATTTCAGGCTCATCAAATAGAGAGCAAGAGGTAAGAGAGGCTCCTCCTAGGCTGGCAGCCGTGAATAGTAATGAATGTTTTAGAAAGGTTTTTCTATTCATCTCCTAGCTTCCATCATTCTGTAGATATATTTTCCCAATACATCAAACTCGAGATTAACCAAATCGCCCTTTTGCAAGCGATGGAAATTGGTGTGCTCATAGGTATAAGGGATAATGGTCACATTGAAACGATCCTTCTGCGCGTCCACCACTGTTAAGCTCACCCCATTGATGGTAACGGAACCTTTGTCCACCAACAAGTGAGCATGCTCAGATGGATAGCTAAAGGTGTACATCCACGAGCCATCTACATCTTTTACCTCTTCTACTTTGCCCACCGTATCAACATGGCCTTGTACAAAATGTCCATCTAGTCTTTCCCCGACTTTCATACAAAGCTCTAGGTTGACCCGATCCCCTTGTTTCCAGTCTCCAAGGCTGGTTTTTTTCAGGGTTTCGTCGACAGCTGTAACCTTGTAAACAGATTTTTGTGCTTGCTTCTGTATGTCAGTTACGGTAAGGCAAACACCATTATGGCTGATGCTTTGATCCTCATGGATGTCCTCATCAAATAGTGCTTCAAGGGTAAAGGTTTTGTTGGTTCCCTCTTCCTCAACGGATGTGATATCACCCAAAAATTTTACAATGCCTGTAAACATATGCTGTTTGATTCTATGACGATAAAAAAAGGAGGACCAATGAGATCCTCCTTCGTTTGTTATGATGATCTCAGTTACCTCAACAAGGTAAGGTTTCCTTTGGTTTCACGCTGAACATTTCCTCCCAGTCCTAGCTCTTCATACAATAAATAGTAGAAATACACCCCTTCTCGAGCTTCTCTCCCATCCATCGTAATTCCATCCCACATGTTGGTGAAATCTGGCTGGCCTTCAAACATCACCCTTCCCCATCTATCGTAAATTCTGAGTTGTAAAATTCTTACATCTCTAAATTCGATTGGCTGCCAAATATCATTCGACATATCTCCGTTTGGCGTAATTACATTGGGAAGAACTAGCTTTGGACAGAAATCTACGCAGGTTTCTGGTGTAGGTTCTGATGTGTTCCCCGTTGAGTCAGTTACCGTTAGCGAGAAACATCCCAATAGATCGGTACCAGAAATAGCATTTTGGAAGGTCGTATCTGTTCCAAAGGAAGGATAGGGTATCCTTAAAACTTCCTCAAAAGGATCTGTAAGGTCATTTTTGTACAGGACAGAGATAAATGCGGCATCATCATCACAACCCAAATCAGGTTTAGTAATACTGATGGTTCCCTCATCCGAATTGCAATCTCCCGAAATACTTAAAGCTGGATTACATGGAGGATCGTCATCAACTGCAAAATCACAGCTCTGTTGAGAATCATTTAAGAGGGGATTCTTTATCGAAGCTATGCTGTACCTGCCGCTAGAACGGATGAAGTAGCAGTACTCAATATCTGTTGCTAAATCCGTATCTCTATAGCTATGTGCGTTTGCCCCTGTTCCCGTAACAGAATCAACAACTACAAAAGGACCACCATTATCAGATCTGAATATATAGTATAGGTTGTTTTGCCAAGGAACTGTTTCCATCCACTCCAAGAGAATGTCCTGAGAGGTTCCTCCTTGGGTAATGAGGAAAACACTAGATGCAATTTGATTGGTTGTATCTAGGTTTATGGCTTGTCCTGTTCCATCGAATACGACAACTCTATAGTTGTACCCTTGTGTTTCTGTATCAATCCCTCTGTCAGTAAAACTAGTATCGTTATAGTTCAAACTGGCAATCTCAGTTGCAGGGAAGTCTACATTTTCTGCTCGATACAGTTTGTAGGTAAATGGCTGCGGGAATAGGGTGTCTATCCTTGGTCGCGTCCATTCCACATAAATCTCACCTGCTGTCGCTGATGTAACTGACACGCTATCGTGTAGCATAAAGATTTGTCCGTTTTCTATTTCAACACATCCACTTTCTGCACAGGATTCTGTTTGTGGGAGGAAGGGTTGGACAGGATCTCCGTAGACGGCAGTAATAGCATAACATATCTGATCGCCATAATCTCCCTCTACATCTAGCAGGGAATCGACATAAGTAATATTTTCCCAACCTTCGTTGGTCGCTATCAACACAAAACCAGCATCAGCAGGGCTTACTTCACAACAGACCGTATCTTGGTCAAATTCACTTCCGTTTACTTGTCTGTAAATATTGTATCCCAATACAATGTCATCACAGGCTGTCGGTTGCCAACTCAAACTGACTGACCTTGGACCCTTTTGTACAAAAAGACCTTCAGGCGGCGGGGGAATGACCCTGATTTGAACTGTTTTATTGTCGGTGAGGGTGGTTAAACTATTTTCTTGAGCAGAATATTCTCGATTGTCAGAGGCGAAAAAGTCTACTTGATAAATCTGAGACCTGATCATGTCACAGTTCGTTTCCCATCTTACAGTACCCACAATGGTGTCTACAGGAATCCTATTGTTATTGAAGGCTTCCACTGGAACCGTATTAAAAGGGTTGGTGGGGCCTCCCAGATTGCCATCAATGATAAAGCCTGAAAGAGTTGCAGGCGGATCGACAAAGAAGGGGCCATTATTTCCCAGCGCTCCATTGTTGAGCTCAAAGTACAAACTATCAGTAGAGTCCGGATCGTAGGCCCTAAATGGAAACTCTAGGGTTTGACCTGCGAAAATACAGGTATCTGTAATGGTTTCTATAACGGGTGGGTTGTTGTCGCAATCATTCACAAATATGGCCATATCCCGTTGGACAAATCCAAGGAATAAACCATCCCGATACTCTTCTACCACATAGGCTATATTATAAATACCAATTTCGTTTGGGACATTCCATGTGATCAAACCTGTTACGGAATCCATGACCATAGGACCATTGGTAGGAAAAACAGACTGATCGTCAGGATAGGTGTAGCATCTTGGTCTTGGGTTGATCTGGGGATTGAAGGATTGGGTATCGTCAAAATCTTCATTTTCCACCAGGTAGTATACTAAGGAGTCTCCATCAATATCTCTACCGCCTGGAAGATGACTCCATGGCTTTCCGACACAAGCATCATAAATGGGCTCATTTAGGAAAACGGGCGAACTATTGGGGCCAAGAATAGGGTTGTATAAGAAACGCGTTACAACTGTAAAGGCTTTTTCATTGGAGCTACAAATATTGGATACAGCACTTAGCCTTGCGATGTCCCAATAATGCAGATAGTATTCTCCAGGACCTGGGAAGATGAAATTGACCTGATAAATGTTTCTTTTGACGGGGCCTCTTACAGATTCACCCAACTTGGTGCCAGGTACATCACAATCGGGATAGCCGACAGGTGCATTGGCTCCGTTGTTTCGTGGGATGTCCTCCAACAAGGCAATCTGTGAGAGATTAAGAGCACTATAGATCCCAATATCAGCAGAACATCGATCTACACTGGCTTCAGAGGGGTCCGAATAAGTGGTCAGCGTAATGGTATAGGAATTAGGATTATTGGGGTCATTTCTTTCAAGAGTGATTTGCCCCGCAAGATTGTGGGTTGCCCAGCTGCTTATAGGAAGCATCAGCATCACGACCCATAGGAAGCTTCGAAGTGGATTGACCTGTTTGTTTGTGTAAGAAAGAAACATATATGAGGTTGGTCTTATTTGTCTTGAGAATTTAGCTGTAAGCTAAAATTTAACCTAAAAAACGTAGGAACGCAATGATAAGTTTGGGGGATAAATAACGCCCTATAAATGGGGATATAATTTGAGTTGTAGTGGACTTTGTCCTTCACTAGGACATGGAAGTTGGCCTTATAGTATAGGAGTAGGAAGCAATTCTTTTTCCATAAACTGGCAATCCATTACACATGTTGAAGGATTATTGCTTAATTTTGTCACCCTCCCTAGAAATTCTGGTCATTTGTTAGACATATAAGAATGTTTTGGGTGAGTTGTACCCTCATTCCTTAGTAGAATTTGCTTGAAGGAGATGGATTTAGGTTTTCTTATGAAGTAGGGCCAAATACTTCTGCATGAAAAGCTAGACTAAGGTTGCATTTCTATTTAAAATATCCGTAATTGCACAACCATTTTTTAGGACAGATTACAGCAGTAAAAAAAGACTAATGTACGCCAATACATATAAGACAGTTTCCGCCAATATTGCGACCGCAGACAAAAAGTGGTTGGTAGTTGACGTTCAGGGCATGGTGCTCGGACGTGCTGCTAGTGAAATTGCCAAGTTGCTTCGTGGAAAGCACAAGCCTTTGTATACGCCACATGCAGATTGTGGAGACAACGTCATTGTATTAAACGCGGACAAAATTCGCCTGACTGGTTCCAAGTGGGACAATAAGGTATACATCCGTCACACGGGTTATCCTGGTGGTCAGCGTGAAATAGTTGCCAAGGACATGATGGTCAAGCATCCTACCAGAATGCTTGAAAAAGCTGTTCGAGGTATGCTGCCAAAAAATCGCCTAGGACGCAAGCTATTCACTAACATGCGTGTGTATGTTGGAGATACGCATCCACATGAGGCACAGGAGCCTGAAGTTTACGAAATCAAATAATCAAACAGTAAAGTTATACACTTAACACTGAAAGATTCACATGAGTCAATCAATTAAAGTCGGAAGAAGAAAAAGAGCCGTAGCCCGTGTGCAGCTTAAGCCAGGGAGCGGAGACTTCAAGATCAACAAAAAGGATCTTGAAGTTTACTTTCCAATTGATCTATTCCAATTGAAAGTGAATGAGCCATTCACTGTATTGGGATTGACCTCTGGAGAGTTTGACATCACTGCCAATGTAAACGGCGGTGGAATCAAGGGACAAGCTGAGGCTATCAGATTGGGAATTTCCCGCGCCCTTGTAGAGATGAACGAAGAGTATCGTTCTCCATTGAAGAGAGCAGGATTGATGACTCGTGATGCACGTAAGGTGGAGCGTAAGAAGCCAGGTCTGAGAAAAGCACGTAAAAGCGAGCAGTTCTCTAAGCGTTAATCGAAGAAATCATGGATCAACCTACATATCAAAGTCTATTGGAAGCTGGTGTTCACTTCGGACACCTGAAAAAGAAGTGGAATCCAAAGATGTCTCCTTACATCTTTATGGAGAGAAATGGTATCCACATTCTCGATTTGAACAAAACGCTACGTATGCTTGACGAAGCCTCTCGCGTAGCGAAGCAGCTGGCCGTTTCTGGTCGTAAGGTGATGTTCGTTGCCACCAAAAAGCAGGCAAAGGAAATCGTCGAAACAGAAGCATCCAGGGTGAACATGCCTTACGTTACTGAGCGTTGGTTAGGTGGAATGCTGACTAACTTCTCTACTGTAAGGAAGTCCATCAAGCGCATGAAGAACATCGAAAAGATGAAAAGCGATGGAACCTTCGAGCGTATCAACAAGAAAGAAAGATTGATGTTCTCTCGTGAGCAAGAGAAACTGAATCGTGTGTTGGGCGGTATTGCTGACCTAAACAGACTTCCTTCAGCTCTCTTTATCGTTGACATCAAAAAAGAGCACATTGCCATATCTGAGGCAAGAAAGCTAAATATTCCTACCATCGCCATGGTAGATACGAACTCCGACCCAACTAAGGTTGACTTCCCTATCCCTGCAAATGATGATGCAGCTAAGTCTATTCAGCTGATCATCCGCACCATTACTGATGCTATTGCAGAAGGGCTTGAAGAGCGTAAGAAGCGTCGTGAGGAAGATAAAATCAAAAAAGAAGCTAACCGCCAAAAAGCTGAAGATGCTGCAGAAGTAGTTGAAGCTAAAAGCTAATTAGCCTAAGAAAATAGAAAAGGGATATCGAAAGATATCCCTTTTTTTATGTGATCTTCTTGAGTTCGAAGCTATTCTCCTCGAATGGTCTTGCCTACAATCCATACACTCAGGATGATAATGGCCATGCCGATCAACTGGTAGATATTAATAAGCTCTCCATCCCAAATTCCCCAGCCTAAAGCTATTACTGGCACCAGGTAAGTCACCAAGCTAGCAATTACAGGATTGCTAATCTCAACTAACTTTGTAAACAAGATAATCCCGGCCACATTGGCCAGAATAGCCAAAAAGGTTACCTCAAACAAGGCAATTTGACCATCCATACTTCCAAGTGCTGTAGGGATAAAGTCCGAATATAAGGTATAAGCCAACGCTAACGGAAATACAAGGACAAAGCCCATCGACGAAATTTGCATCACCGTGAGACCCTGAAGGTTGAACCTGATCATATTGGCCGCAAATCCCGTAAAAAAGGCTGCCCCAATCGCCACAAGAACAAATAGGTTGATCGTCCCAAATCCTGCTTTTTGCCCGAAAAAAACGAGTATAATGGAACCTGCCAAGCCCAAAATCAAGCCCATGCTTTGGGGCCTACTTCCCCGCTGTCCATACAGTGTGATGCCTATGAGGTAGGTCATAACTGGGGTCAAAGCACTGACAATCCCATTAAGGGAACTGGAAATTTGGCTTTGAGCCAAAGCATTCAAATAGGTAATGAGTGCATTGGTCATCAGGGCAAATACAATTAAGATAGCCCATTTGTCTCTCGGGATCTTTCGAAAATTAGGGATAGCAATGGGGAGCATAAACATGGCTGCAATAGCCATTCTGGCTGCAGCTACCTGGGCAGGTGAAAAAACGACCAAGGCCCTTTTCAATACGAGGTAGGAACTGCCCCATATTAAGGCTAACAAACTCACCAATATCCAGACCAGTTGGGTGGAGGATATGTTAAAGCTTGACTTGTTCAACAGTTGTGTAGTTTGATATACATCCTAAGCTAGATTTGAGAGAAATACTTGGGAGAAACGCCAGGAAAAATTGAATTTTTTCAACTTTCAGATATATCATTGTTAGAAAGGTCCGATTTTTTGGTGTATCAGACAACTTTTATTTTGGGGATGTCTGATATAATGACAATTAGAAGGAGATTGTCTAGGTAATGACTCTACCTAATCTGGGCGGAAGTTTGTAGAAAAAATGAGGGGCCAATATTCACGCTTATCCTCAAATATGACACGTTCATCCTCGATTGCAGCATACTCAAGTATCTTTTCCTATGAATCTGTAACAATTTGGCATAAAATTAGGTATATTTTAGGTATGCATTTAGACTTGACCAGATGAAACAGATATTTACACTCCTTTTTTCATTCCTTATGCTCTCCGGTGTTTACGCTACAGATGTAAACCCAGTGAACCTATGGGATGATGTTGATTCTTTCAACTTATCTGTTTCTCTTTACCCCAATCCCTCAGATGGAGTAGCTTATCTGGAGATTAAGTCTGATGACATGGAGACCTTCAATGTGAAGGTGCTTAACTTAATTGGGCAGGAAGTTTCTTTCAACCAAGTACAGGCAAATGAGCGATTCCAGCTTGACCTAAGGAATATGCCCTCTGGTGTCTATTTTGTACAAATTGAAAAAGGAGATGAGAAAACCACCAAGAGGTTGATCATCAAGTAAAGATATATACACAAAAAAGAGGCGGCTAGTGAAAACTGGCCGCCTCTTTTTTTAATATCTCTGTAATATCTTGTCTTCATAGCACCAGGCCCATCTTTCACCCTTTTCCGCAGAAATCATAACAGGATGACCACTTTCCTCAAAGTGTGCGCTTGCATGTTTATTGGGAGAAGAATCACAGCACAAAACAACACCACAGCTTTGGCATTTCCTGAGATGTACCCATCGATCTCCAGTTTTGATACATTCTTGGCAGACATTCTCTCCTTCCTCTACAGGGATGAGGGTGGTCGTATCTAGATGCTGGCAACTTTTTTTGGGCATAATTTCCTTCCGAGTATATGGCTAGCTGAAACTAGGTGTACGGGCTTATTCTTAAACTTCAGACAAGTATTTGTGTACAAAGCTAATACTCATTGCACCTTCACCTACAGCGGAAGCTACACGGTTCATGGCTCCAGAGCGAACGTCGCCCGCAGCAAAAATACCTGGAATACTGGTTTCCAAGAAGTAGGGGGATCTCTCCAACTTCCAAGCTGTCTGGAATCCATCTACATTGAACAAGTCTCTTCCTGTAAACAAATAGCCTTTGGGATCTCGATGTAGGTCCATTTGAAGCCATTCTGTATAGGGACGTGCACCAATAAAGATAAACAATGCCCCTGCCTCAACCTCTCTACATCCACCGGCTTCCATATCCTCAATGGATAATGCTGCTAGATGACCCTCTTTCCCCATAGCCTCTTTGATCTGTGTCCTACCCAAAACATGGATATTCTCAGTTTGATCAATTTGGTCGATAAGGTATTGAGACATGGTAGCACTCAGGTCAGGTTTTCTGATCAGGATATAAACATTTCTGGCAAAGCGGGAAAGATACATCGCCCCTTGTCCAGCAGAGTTTCCTCCTCCAACAATATAAATGTCTCTATTTTTGCAAGCATGAGCCTCCGTGGTTGCTGCACCATAGTAGATTCCTGCTCCCGTAAACTGATCCACTCCTTCTGCGGGAAGCCTTCTATAGTCCACACCAGTGGAAATGACGACGGACTTGCTATAGATTTCCTGCCCATCCGTCAGTTTGATAATCTTGTATTGATCTTTTGTGGAGATGTTTTCTACTTCAGCGGGAGAGAGAAAGTCTATTCCGAACCTTTCCGCTTGGGTAATCGCTCTTCTCGCGAGATCAGAACCACTTAAGCCTGAAGGGAAGCCTAGGTAGTTTTCTATCCTAGAACTGGTGCCTGCTTGCCCTCCAGGAGCTCTTCTTTCAATTAAGAGCGTCTTTAGACCTTCTGAACCTCCATATACAGCAGCGGAAAGTCCAGCGGGCCCTGCACCTATGATAGCTACATCGTAAAGTTCCTGTTTGGCCTCGGTATTCCGTTCAATTCTAGGGGCTATATCGGCAATCTCAGGATTAACCAGGCTTGATCCATCTGCAAAAATCAAAACGGGCAGCTCCTGGTGATTGAGACTGTGAAAATTGAGCAATTCAGTCGCCTTGCCTTGTTGGCTTACATCTAGCCACTGGTAGGGGACAAGGTTACCTGTCAGGTAATCCTTAATCTGATGCGCCTTGGGAGAAAACTGATGCCCGATTAATTTGAGGCCTTCGTAATCTGGAATGACCTTCGAGTTCCACTCATCTAATAAGTCGTCCAATATTGGGAACAACTTCTCCTCTGGTGGATCCCAGGGTTTTGTCAGGTAATAATCTAATTGGACATCATTAATGGCCTTGATAGCAGCATCAATGTCCGAGTAGGCGGTGAGAATGACCCTTTTCGCCTGAGGAAAAAAGACTTTTGCCTTCTCCAAAAATTCTACGCCTAGCATTTCAGGCATACGCTGATCGGAAAGAAACAAGGCAACATTCTGGCTCTCTTTTTTGAGCTTTTCCAATGTTTCCAAGGCTTCATTGGCCGATTCTGTAGCCATGACCCTGTATGATGTCTTGTATTGCTTTCTTACATCCCTTCGAATGGCACGTAACACCTGCGGGTCATCGTCAACAATGAGAATGATGGGTAATTTCATGAACTACTAGGGTTTTAACAGAACACTGGAAAATAGAAAAAAATCAGGAGTAATAATGGCTGATTTATGATGCTACTTAGGGTTAAGACACGGCAGGTAATTTGAGCGTGACAAAAAAATATGGCATGGATATTAATTCAGCTATATGAAAATTTTAGAATATCGAGCAAAGCTTATTTGAAATAAAACCCTATTAGCCGTTCTTTAAGAGGGAAATTGGCAAATATGGTTTAAGTATTTCAGCGAATCCTTTTATTTCTCAAGGGGAAGTTGTATACATGTATATTCATCTGATAATCAATGTATTAAGATATATTCATATAGGAATAGTCTAGATGGAAAAACTTTTGTGAACCTATTTGCTTATGCTGTGCATAATGAAGTTGGGTAATGGAATTGAGAGGAGATTACGTATTGTTGAGACCCATGACGTTGAGGGAGCGCCAGCTTTTTTACCGTTGGGCTACCAGTTCTGATGCAACCCCATTTTGGTATGGGGAATTGTACGGGGATGAAGTGCCTTCTTATGTGGTTTTTAAGCATGAATGGCCCAACTATTATTTTGATGGTTCACAGCTGAATAAGGGAAGAGCCTTTCTTATCATGCTTGATCAAACCAGAATAGGGCAGATCAATTACAATGAAATAGAAGAGCGAGATCATTCTGTAGAATTGGATATCCTGATTGCGGAGGAAAAATACTACGGAAGAGGCTATGGAACAGATGCGATTCGAACCCTTACCTCTTATCTATTCAGAGAAATGAAGGTTAGGAGATGCAGGATAGAAGTGGTCTCTAAGAATCCCAGAGCGATCCGAGCCTACGAAAAAGCAGGTTTCAAACACGTTTATACTTATAGCCGAAAGGGGATTATATGGCATGTTATGGAACATATCAATCACCACTTTGATCACCAGGCATTCAAATTGGTCCATTCCCAGCGGAAAGCCTCTTCAGAGATTCATTCAAAAAACTCCAGATAATAAAAAAGGGCTCTTTCGAGCCCTTTAGTGTTAAGCATTCATGATTTCGTTGGCGACAATCCTACCTGAGATCAAGGAAGGTGGAACACCTGGACCAGGAACAGTCAATTGACCTGTGTAGAATAGATTCTCTACCTTTTTAGCCTTTAGTTTGGGTTTGAAAAAGGCTGTTTGGAAAAGTGTATTGGCCAGTCCATAGGCGTTTCCTTTGAAGGAATGGTAATCTCTTTCGAAGTCCTTCATGGCATAGGAGCGCTTAAGTACCACGTGGGGCCTTACTTCCTCACCAATCAAATCTTCGAAGCGATCCATTACCAGGTGATAGTATTTTTCTCGTTGGGCTTCGTTATCCTCTAGTCCGGGTGCCAAGGGTATCAGGATGAATAGGTTCTCATGTCCTTCTGGTGCAGTTGTTTCATCTGTTCTAGAGGTTGCAGATACATAAAACAATGGTTTGGAAGGCCATTTGGGATTGGAGTAAATCTCCTCAGCGTGAAGGTCAAAGTCCTCGTCAAAGAATAGGTTGTGGTGTTTGATTTGTGGGAAGGATTTGTTGGTGCCCATGTAGAAGAGCAAGCTGGATGGAGACATGGTCCTTTTTTCCCAATAATCAGAAGAATAGCTTTTGTATCCATTCTTCAACAAAGTTTGGTCTGTATGGCGGTAGTCGCTATTGGCGACGACCATATCCGCCATGAAATCGCCTTGCGAGGTCTTGACTCCAATGGCTTTGCCATCTTTGACCATGATTTCCTGGGCTTCGGTATTCAGCTCAATTTTTACCCCCATGTCCTCCGCAATGGAGACCATAGCTTTAACAATCTCATGCATACCGCCCATTGGAAACCATGTTCCGAGGGTCAAGTCAGCATGGTTCATCATCGAATAAAGCGCAGGTGTATTTTGAGGAGTTGCGCCTAGAAAAAGTACAGGGAACTCAAGGATTTTGATCAGCTTAGGATTAGAAAAATACTTTCTGACATGCTTGCTCATGGAGCTAAACATTTGAATTCTAAAGCTTTCTCTAATCAATCGTAGGTCGAGGAATTCAAATATATTATGAGAGGGACGGAAAACGTAATCTCTCATGCCTACTTCATATTTATAGGCGGCTTGCTTGAGGAATTCTCTGAGGTTTTGTTTGGCCCCTGGCTCGATGGATTCGAAGAGATCTTCCAATTCAGCCATGCTAGCAGGGATATCTACATAGCCTTCGTCCTTTCCAAAATATACCCTGTATGATGGATTGAGCCTCACCAAATTATAATAGTCGGAGACTTTCTTTCCGAATAAGGCAAAATATTCGTCAAATACATCTGGCATCCAATACCAACTTGGTCCCATGTCAAAGGTGAACCCATCTTTTTGCCATTGTCTGGCTCTTCCTCCAGGCTGGTCATTCTTCTCTACGATGGTTACATCATAGCCTTCTTTGCCCAATAAGGCTGCACTGGCGAGTCCCGCAAATCCGGAACCAATTACAACGATCTTTTTCTTAGCGTTCATGTAGGTCTTCACTTGTTTCGACTTCCCGAAGGAAAGGAATTTCTTAAACAATCAACAATTTTTGTTGAGCGATGTTTGAAAATTGGTAAACAAACAATGTGTGATTTGGTTTTTCCTATGGCATCTTTCTTTTGGGAAAGTATTTTATTCAGCTTTTCTTAGGTGAAGATTCCAGAGGCTGTGAAGTTTGCCATTTAATCCATCCAGATTTGAATTATTGTAGCAATTGTGGGAGTAAAGACCTCGCCTTCGTTATTCCAGAAGGTGATAATAGACCCAGATATGTATGTGGAAATTGTCAAACAATCCATTACTCCAATCCCAATATGGTGGTTGGTTGCCTTCCTGTATATGAAGACAAGATTCTTTTGTGCAAAAGGGCTATTGAACCCAGGAGAGGATATTGGAACCTTCCAGCCGGCTATTTAGAAAACAAAGAGACTGTAGAAGAAGGGGCTAAGCGTGAAGTCATGGAAGAAGCTGGCATTGACGTAGAAATAGTCAGGCTTCATTGTATATACAGTATCCCAAGGATCTCACAAGTCTATTGCTTCTTCCTAGCCAATATGAAATCCCCAGAATGGGAAATTGGCGAAGAAACACTTGAGGCAGGTTTGTATACAGCTGAAGAAATCCCCTACGATGAAATTGCCTTCCCTTCCAGTATATACGCCATAAAAAAATACCTCAAAAGCCTTGAAACAGGTTTTGAGGGGACCTATGTTTCGAGCTGGAATGACAGCTTGTTGAAGAAGGATAAATAGAGAAACATATATGTTATTATCTTCATGATCTTGGTTTAGGAGGGGTAAATCGTTACCTTTCTTAAAAGAACGATCGTGCTGGTAGAGTACTATTTTCCACATGCCCTCTCTCCCTCCAGACTCGATCGCTATCTAGCTGGAGGATGGTTTCGAAGCGGACCCTCACTCTTTCGGGCACAAGTACTCTGCCTGAATGGAGATGCCCATTCTGTTGTCAATATCCGCACCCAACTTGAAAACTTTACCTTCTCAAAAAGCCTCAGGAAACTCTACAACAAAAACTCTCGCAAGTTCCGTTTCGAGATGGGGATAGCCAGAACAAACGAGGCTTGCGAAAGGCTGTATCAACTCCAAAAACATAGATTTCAAGGATTTATTTTCGATACCCTAGAGGAATTCCTATTCGCTGGAGATTCAGAAGAGCTATTTGATACAAGGGAGATCCGGGTATACGATGGTGATAAACTTATCGCTGTAAGTTATTTCGACTTGGGGAATAAAAGTATTGCCAGTTTATTAGGTCTATACGACCCTGAATATGAATCCCATAGCCTTGGGATTTATACCATGATCCTAGAGGTTTACTTTGGTATTTCAAATGAAATGAAATACTACTATCCAGGATATATCTTAGAGGACTATCCAGGTTTTGACTACAAGCTTCGCATAGGCAATATCCAATACTACAATTGGCATGGCCGCTGGAAGCCCTATCACAAATTGGCTAACGAGCAGTTTATTCTTCCTGAAATACATTCTCGTACCCTACAAATTGAGCAGTTCCTGCGAGAACATAAGCTCTTGTACAAAAAGTTTCTTTATCCGTTTTTCTCAGTTGGCTACCTTAGTTTGCTGGAAGAAGAATTTGTGAAGTCTGTAATCTTCCTTCAGCTTGATGTACGGTCTATTTTCGACCAGGACCTTCAACTGATCATTGAGTATATTCCAGATGAGGGGAAATACTACCTGACGTGGGCGAGAGTCAATAGCGACTATACAGATTTTGTCAAGGCAGAATTTTCTGATGGCCTGTTTGGCGGCGAAGTCTTTAGACAAGGCTTACTGGTCCGAGAACAGATACTTTATCAAGACAAAAACCCAAGAAGACTCGTAGAAAGAGCCATCAAATCCCTTCCTTCCCAGCCCGGTTTGCTTGTTTTTTAGAAGCTTGCCCAATTTCCCATATCTTCGCTCCTATAAACAACACATTAAGATATGCGTGCAGTCATTCAGCGTGTGGCCTACAGCAAAGTAGAGGTAGACGGAAAGATAGTAGGTGACATTGAACAAGGTCTCATGGTACTTCTTGGTGTAACCCATGAGGATGGGGAGGCCGATATGGACCGATTGATCAAAAAAATACTAAACCTGAGAATCTTCAACGATGCAGAAGGTAAGATGAATCTTTCTGTGCAGGACATCAATGGGCAGATACAGGTAATCAGTCAATTTACCCTGTATGCAGATACTAGAAAGGGAAATCGGCCCTCTTTTATGCGTTCAGCCAAGCCTGATGTATCCTTGCCTATGTACCAGCAATTCCTGGAAAAGCTGAGATGGCAGTTTTCTGGTAAGGTAGCGGAAGGTAAATTTGGAGCGGAGATGAAAGTCTCTTTGCTCAATGATGGACCGGTAACCATCATCTTGGATACCAAGCAAATTGATTTTTAATCCCATCCCATGTTGGAAGCCCTCAAGCGTCGATTGGATAGCTCCTATGCCGTAGGGGGAATCATAGTATTGGGCTTAACCCTACGCTTGCTCCACCTGTGGGTCCTTCATCCCAATTGGCTTACCGGTGATTCCTTCTTTTATGTGCAAGAGGCAATATCTTGGCTAGAAAAAGGAGAATTGGAGTTTTACTGGCCTCCTGCCTTGATTGCCTGGCTTGTTCCCTTTGTAGGACTATTGGGCGAATCCACAGGCGCAGTTGTGGCTAGTCTCACGATCTGGGGGTTGTTTATCTGGGCATGGCAGTTGGCAGGTACAAGATATCTCCCAGCTTGGAAGGTCAATCTCGGTCATTTGATTTGGGCTGTTTTCCCCGCTTTTGTCCATCAATCTGTCATTCCTCTGAGCCAACTTCCCATCGCTTGTTGTTTGTTGTTTCTCCTTTATTTATCGAAAAGGAATACACAGTTTGACTGGCTCATGATGGGACTTCTTCTCGGTCTCATGGGCTTGATTAGACCGGCTAGTTGGGCCCTTATTCCACTTTGGTTAGGAAAGGGCATCTACCAGAAAATACCCGCCTCGAACCTGATCCTTGGGTTGGTAGGGCTGATGGTTTTGCCTCTCCTTTGGGAGGGATATGCTTGGAAACAAACAGGGCGATGGCTCAGAATAAACGACGCTAATTCCTATAACCTATACCTGGGCAACCATCCCGAGGCAGATCATTATCGAAACTGGTGGCTGGGTTCGCATGAAAGTAGGGAATTGAAGCAATTTGAATCTTTTACCTCAGAAAGGGATTCTATTCGGGCATTAGCCATACCAGAACAGGAAAGTACCTACCGACAATTAGCATGGGGATACATTGCTCAAGATCCAGGAACTTTTATGCTAAGGGGAATTAATAGGGCAAGGGTCTTTTGGGCCTACGACATCCTGACTGCTGGTAGTATGAAGGCCAATGAACGATCAGCTTGGTGGCTCTATTTGCTGATAGACGCAGCGATGTATGTGATTCTCTTGATAGGTGCCATTCTATTTATGCTAAGAGGTCAAAGAGGAAGTCGATTGCTTTTCCTTAGTCTTCTTCTTTATATGTTGCCCTATTTGTTAGCTTTTGCCCATCCTTCTTATCACTTTCCATTACTTCCCCTTATGGCAATCGGGATGTTAAAACTCGAATCAAGGGCTTGGCCAAAAAATAAAGCTATTTTCTGGATCATTTTAGCCTTGGTCTTGTTTATTCAACTAGAATGGTCAATTGATCTCTTGGCCAGGTTTCGCTAATACGTAAACGATATGACACTCAACGAAGCACAGAAGACGGTAGATGAATGGATCAACAGCATCGGAGTCCGTTATTTTTCAGAATTAACCAATACAGCTATCCTGATGGAAGAAGTTGGGGAGGTAGCGCGCATCATGTCTCGTAAGTATGGAGATCAGTCCTTCAAAAAATCTGACGAGGAGGTTGATCTGGCGGATGAGATGGCTGATGTGTTATTTGTATTGATCTGTCTAGCCAACCAAACTGGAATTAATTTGGAGGAGGCTTTTCACAAGAATATCGCCAAGAAAACCAAAAGGGATGCAACCCGACACAAGAACAATGACAAATTGGCTTGATTAGCACTTGTGTTTTCGCAAACTAAGTCTTTAGTTAGGGAAAGCTGAAGGTTACTTGTATCAATGGTAGCATGAAGAATCGTAGGAAATAGCGAATGCTTCATTTGATTCTCATGGAATAATACGAGAATTTTGCATGTAATTTTAATCCTCCTGCCTGAGGGATAAAGCCGAACAATTTTAGGAAAGATGAATATGAAACAACTTGGTATCTTTATTTCTGTTTTGCTTTGGGCTGTATTGGTAGTTGCCTGCAGACCCACTACGTCAACCGCTTCAGGGACCAAGGCTGAAGCTTCAGAACCCCAAAAACCAGGATATGACATCAAAGTCAATATTAGCAATCCTACTGGTACCACGGCTATGTTGGCCTACTATTATGGGGACAAGCAATACATCAAAGATACGGTAGACATTGTCAATGGTAGTTTCGCTTTTCAAGCAGATACCAGCCTTGACAAAGGTATCTACCTAATCGTGTTTCCACCAGATAACAAATACTTTGAAGTGATGGTCGACAAAGATCAGTTCTTCGAAATGACTACGGATGGGGCAGATTTTGTATCCAACATGAAAGTGAAAGGTTCTAAAGAAAATGAACTTTTCTACCAGGATTTGAACTTCCTTGATTCCAAAAGAAAAGAAGTAGAAGCTTTGAATGAGCAAATGAAAGCTGCCAAAGGAGCGCCCAAAGAAGCAGAACTGAAGGGGCAAATAGAGGGTGTCAACCAGGAAGTGAAGACCTACCGTGAAAAGTTTGTTGAAGACAATCCTAATTTCCTCTTCACCAGTGTGATCAAAGCTATGAAAGATCCACAAGTTCCCGAAGCCCCCAAAGGGCCTGATGGGAAGCCATTAGACTCCCTTTTTGCCTTCAAATACTACAAGGCCCACTTTTTTGATGGCTTTAGTTTTCAGGACGATCGTCTGCTACGAACCCCCGTTTTCCAACAGCGCGTCAATACCTACATTGATAGGCTAACCTATAGAAACATACCTGATTCTGTCATCCAATCTATTGATTATATGATTGATCAAGCGAGAGGAAATGACGATGTATTCCGGTACCTGGTTGTTTATTTCTTGAACAAATACGCCAAGAATAAAATCATGGGAATGGACGCAGTCTATGTCCATATGGTTGAGAAATACTATATGTCTGGGGATGCTTATTGGGTGGATGACTCAACTCGTAACAAGATGATTGAGCGTGCCACGGCCCTTAGCCCAACGATCATTGGACGTCCTGCACCTACCTTTACGGTGGTTGATGACAAAGGAAGACCGCAGAATTTGAGCCGAATTGACGCCAAGTGGACTGTGATTTACTTCTGGGATTATGGATGTGGCCATTGTAAAAAAGTAACTCCTAAGCTATCTGAAGCATTTGTGAAGTATAAGCTTGCCGACAAAGGGGTCAAGATATTGACCATCAATATCAATGGCGATGTAGAAGAATGGAAAGAGAAATTAGGTGAATATGGCTTGAACGCGGAAGGCATCATCAACTGTGAAGACATTTACAGAAGATCAGGAGCCACCAAAACCTACGACATCATCTCTACCCCAAGGATGTATTTACTCGACACCGAAAAGAAAGTGAAAGGGAAGCAAATTGGTGTCCCACAGCTGTTGAAGATTTTGTCTATTGAAGAGAAATTTGATGTAGACGAAGCAGATATGGAGGAAATTGACTTTAGCGACATTGAAGAGTGAGCATTAAAAAACGACAAAACGAGCCATTCTATCACGGGATGGCTCGTTTTGTTTCCCATTTACCAAATCACCAAGTGAAAGCATATGAACAGGAATCTACTTTGTTGGGTATTGGCCTGTATCTTGATGATACCTTTAGGGCTTGAAGCTGGAAACACATCCTTAGGCAAGGATGGATACAAGATCGAGATTACAGTTGAAGGACTCAACGCAACTCAGGCTTCATTGGCCCACTATTATTATGACAACCAATACATCGATGATACGGTAGAGGTAGTCAATGGCTCCTTTGTCTTTGAAGGAGATGAACCTCTGGAGGAAGGGATGTACCTCATATTCTTTCCACCTGAAAATGACTATTTCGAGCTAATCATTGGAGCGGACCAACACTTTTCCCTCAGCACCAAAAAGGGAGATTATGTGAAGCACATGAAGGTAAAGGGGAGCAAGGAAGCCGAACTCTATTATTCCGATTTGACCTACATGACCAATCAGCGCCTTCTGGCAGATTCTCTACAATCGCGCTTGAAGAATGGCGCCGAAGCAGAGGAAGCAAAGATGCTTCAGGAAAGACTCAATCAGATTGGGGATCAGGTAGAAGCCTACAGAGAGAAGTTTCTGAAGGAAAACGATGACTTTTTCTACACAAAAATGATCTACGCCAGCCAAGACCCCAGTATTCCGGTCGCTCCTAGGGATGAAAATGGAAAGCTCTTGGATTCGCTATTTGCCTTTAAATACTACAAGGCCCATTACTTTGATACCTTTGACTTCAACGATCCCAGGTTGCTTCGGACGCCCGTCATGCATCATAAAGTATCTACCTACATGGAGAAACTTTCCTATAGACACTTGGCTGATTCGATGATGCAAAGCATCGATTACTTGTTGGAAAACTTTCAGAATAATGAGGATGTCTTTCGATTCCTGACGGCTCGTTTCCTCAATCAATTTGCCAAGCCAAAGTACATGGTCGACGAAGCCATTTACTGCCACATTGTAGATAAGTATTACGTCTCGGGACAGGCTCATTGGATGGCAGATTCCCTGATTGATAAAATGAAGGAGCGCTGCGAAAAAATTAGCCCAACTCTTCCCGGAAGAATCGCTCCGGACTTCAAGGTCATGGGGATGGACGGGAAGTACAAACGTCTCCATAATATAGAGGCCGATTGGGTAGCTATTTACTTCTGGAACTACGATTGTAGCCACTGTAAGAAGGTTACACCCAAACTAGTAGAAGCCTTTGAGAAATATAAGCTTGAGGAGAAAGGGGTAAAAGTTCTGACCATTAACATCAATGGAGATGTAGAAGAATGGAAAGAAAAAATCCAGACTTATGGTCTTGACATAGAGGGAGTCATCAATACTGAAGATATCTACAGACAATCTGGTTCGACAGAAGTGTATGATATTTACAGTACGCCCCGTTTGTTTCTTCTGGATAAAAAGAAGGCCATCAAGGCCAAGCAAATCAGTGTCCCACAACTCTTGATGATCCTTGGGACTGAAATGGGTTTCGAAGTGGATGAAGAGGACAGAATAGAGGAAAAGGAAGAGGATGAGTAAAATCGTATTGGGCTGACGGAAGAACGGACTATCCCCAACTTGTCTAACATTTGCCTCCCTTTGTAGACGATACGACAAGTAAAGTTGAAAATTCCTGCATTTTGTCAACAATTAATCGAGAAATCTCGTTTTGTTGGAGTGAATAACCATTCACCCAATGAGGCGAGATTTCTCGCTTTGTTGAGAAGCATGAAACGTTCTTTCCCCCTTGATCTACACTACTATGCCCGCCCAATATCTGATGGTCGATAAGACCGTGATGAAAGCCATTACACAAACCAAACCTTATCAAAAATTACGAATGAGCACATTTACGATGCCTGCCTCCCTGCTGCAGCATAAAAAGGGGCTGTTAGCTGCCTTTATGTTGCTAATGGGAAGCCTTTGGTCTACTGATTCTGCGATAGCCCAAAATGCCACTATCAGTGGAGTTATTCGGGCAAAAACCTCTGGAGAAACCTTAATCGGGGCCACAGTGGCCATCCCAGTCCTAAAGAAGGGTACCTACACCGATACCTATGGTTTCTTCTCTCTTACCTTGCCCGTGAGCGATGATTCTGTTGAAGTAAAAATCATTGTAAACGGCTACAATACAGAGTCCCGCAAGCTAGTCCTGAATAAGGATATTCGACTGGATGTAGAATTGACAGAACTGAGTCTCGATCAAGTAGAGATTACGGCCAATTCTGTTACAGAAGAGCTGAACTCCACACAAATGAGTGTATCCCGAATTACAGTTGCGGAGGCCAAAAAATTACCCGCACTTTTTGGAGAGGTAGACATTATCAAGACACTTCAGTTAAAGCCGGGCGTATCGGCAGGTAGTGAAGGAAACTCTGGGATTTATGTACGTGGAGGAGGCCCCGACCAAAACCTGATCTTACTAGACAATACCGTTTTATATAATCCGAGCCACTTATTTGGCTTCTTTTCTACCTTCAATTCAGATGCAGTCAAAACCGCAGAAATTTACAAAGGAGGTTTTCCTTCTCAATATGGAGGGAGACTATCTTCGGTAATTGATGTGAAATTGAATGAAGGAAACAGGAGGAAGTTCTCTGCTGCAGGTGGTCTGGGGTTGATTGCCTCACGTTTGACTGTAGAAGGGCCAATTGTTAAGGATAAGGCTTCTTTTATGATTTCGGGCAGACGTACCTATGCTGACATTATTACCCGTGGCATAAACCAATTAAATGAAGACAATCCGGATTTTAACCCTATCCCAGATTATTTCTTTTATGACCTGAATGGAAAGATCAACTATGAACTGGGCGAAAAAGACCAGCTCTTCCTTTCTGGATACTTTGGGCAGGATAGGTTTGAGTTTGCTGGAGGGAGTTTCAATTTCAACTTTGATTGGGGAAACACCAACGCCAACCTCAGATGGAATCACTTCTTCAACCCTAAGTTCTACATGAATACTTCCTTGAGTTTCACCGACTATGAGTATTCGATAAGAAATAGATTTGATGATTTTTCATTTGAATTAGGTTCAAAAATTTCAGACGGTGCCTTAAGAACAGACTTTACTTGGTTGCCCAATGCTCAGCATACAGTGAGATTTGGGGTGTCGGGTATTCATCACCGCTTTGTTGTAGGACGCTTAGAGGCTTCGAATGGCGAGGATGACGGTCCCTTCAACTTTGATTTTGGGGATAATTACTATGCGATGGAATGGGGAGCTTATATAGCGGATGACATTGAGGTAAATGAGAAGTTAAAGATCAACTTGGGATTAAGAGTATCTGCCTTCCAAGACTTTACTTGGTTGTATCAGGACCCAAATCCAAGAGTAGACTCCACTTTTTATGGCTTCTTGGAACCACGTGCCTCTGTCAAATATAGCCTCACAGAGAATATTTCATGGAAAGCTTCTTATGCCAGAATGGCCCAGTATCTTCACCTGGTGGCCAATAGTGGAACGACCCTTCCCACAGATATCTGGTATCCTTCAACTAGGAGAGTGAATCCTCAGTCATCAGATCAGATTGCAACTGGGATTTCAATCGGAATTGGTGAGCAGTTTTTGTTGACCAATGAGGTGTACTACAAATGGCTAAACAATCAGGTGGATTTCAAGGATGGGGCGAATCTCTTCGTAAATGACGATTTGGAGTCTGAATTTGTATTTGGTCGCGGATGGGCATATGGAAATGAATTTTACATCGAGAAAACCAGGGGCCAATTGACAGGCTGGATTGGGTACTCATTGGCATGGTCAAGGAGACAATTTGCAGATAGCATGAGAAATGGTGATGTAGATTTGACCAATGTGATCAATGATGGAGATCCTTTTTTCGCTAGAAATGACAAACGCCATGATATTTCTGTGGTGGCTATTTATTCCCTTCCTCGTACATGGACGGGATATTTGAGAAATAAAATTGGATGGCCCTTTAAGAAATTGAAGGAAATGAGTGTATCTGGTGCGTGGGACTTTCGTTCAGGTGCGGCTTACACATTAGCTCCTGGCTTCATTCCCTCCTTTGGGGAGGGCTTCATTTCCACACTTACTGGACAGGGATCTACACCCGGTGGAAACGGAGCACCAATTAGCTTTATTCCAGACTTTACTAATAGAAACAATGCGCGTCTTCCTGATTACCACAAGTTAGACTTGGCATTGACCTTGAGTTTCAAACCCAAATGGGGGGAGACAGAATTGATCATCAGCGCTTACAATGCCTACAATCGTAGGAATGCTTTCTTCGTCTTCATTGATACCAGAGAAAATGATGATGGGGTGGCAACAGGCTTCCAGGGACGATTGGTTTCCCTATTCCCTCTTATTCCCTCCTTTTCATGGAACTTTAAATTCTAATTCCATTATGCAACAGCAATTGAATACATACAGCATATATATACTTCTGGTCCTTACTATTTTGCTTTCTGCCTGCGGGAATTTACAGCAGGACATTGAACTAGAATTACCAGAATATGAACCAGAGATTTCTGTAGAGGCTTACCTGCAAGCAGGGCAGCCTTACTTCCTGACTTTGGTCAAAAGCCAGCCTTATTTTGATGACATTCGTGTTGAATACCTATCTGGTGCTACAGTAACCGTGAGCCATTCTCAAGGGGTAGATACCTTACAGGAGTTTAACATTGACATCAGTGATCCTACCTTGGGCTTGCTCGCGGACACAGCTTTGTTGAATACTTTTTCGGGAATCTTTGGTGAGCAATTGGTCTTTTATGGCTCCTTTCAGCCTGTACCAACATTGTACAATGAAGACTTTAACCTGAAAGTTGAGACCCTTGACGGAGAACAGTTGACTGCGACTACGAAAATTCTACCCGTGGTTCCGATAGACTCCTTGGTACAGCAATTCAATGACCAACAAGAAGCCTTTGTGCTGACCTTCTTTACTGACGATGAGACGACGACAAATTTCTATAGACGAGTATTTGAGTTTCAAAGACTTCAAGTAGACTCTATGGACAATGGAACCGTTGATTCAAGTTTTGTAACCAGAGTGGATCAGGATTTTATTACGGATGATATTGTGTTTAACGGTCAGCCTTTTGCTTTTGGAACGGACTTTCAATTTGAGGTTGGAGATACCATCTTCAGTACACTGTATCATATCACAGAGGATTATTTCGACTTTATCACGACGAGAGATGCGGCTGTGGCAGCGGCGCTGAGTCCTTTTGGCCAGCCTGCTGTATTGTCATCTAACATTAATGGAGGTAAGGGGATCTTTACTGGCATTTCTTTTGTTCGCGAAACCTATGTGATTCAGGAGTAGAACATAAAAGATAGTTTTGATGTTGAGATAGGGAGACTGGAAAGAGTTTCCCTATCTTTTTACCTAAATGAAATGGATGATGCGAAAGTACTTGTTACTCCTCTTGTTACCGGCCCTATTTAGTACGTCCTGTCAATCAGAAACGCAAGCTGACGAACAGGTAGAATTGATGGAAGAATTATGTAGCTGTGTGGGTAACAAAAAACCAGATGGGAGTTGGGACATGCACTTGAGCCAAGAATGTATAAACTTATGTATGAAGGTCTTTGGGCAAGAGCTCAAGGGGATGGATGAATGGTTTCGTCAGCATTGTGGCTTTGATTCAAGCCCTAAAGCACATCAAGAAGAAAGTAAAGAGGTTAACATTTAGGACCTGACTTTCTTACCCTAGCATAGCCTCCTTTTCTACTTTTGGTCCATCATTTCTACCCCAGTCCAATCATCAGGCTTACCTTGTACCAACAAATCCAAGGAGCGATTCATCAACTTTCTAGCAATAAAGTCTTCAGGATAAGCCTCTAGGGCTTTTTGAAATGCTTTGATAGCCAATTGGAACTCGCCTTTTAGGTAATTTGTTACCCCTTCTTCGAAGGCTTCTTTTCCTTTCAGTTTTAAGGCAAAAATCTTTTCAGTTTCTCCATCAAGGCATTCATACAATCCCAAATGGCGTGATTTGCCTTTCACCTGAACGAGTCCTAGGTACCTGAAGTTTTGGCCGTGATCTTTCCCTAATTTATCGAAAACAACCTCTGAGATCAGGATGGCAGAATCGTAGTATTTTGTCAGCCCCTCCATTCGTGCCGCCGAATTTACCGTATCGGATATGGTCGCAGTTTGGGTACGTTTCTCGTCTCCAATGATTCCCATGATCAGGGGCCCTGTGTGCATACCGATACCAATCTTAATGGCTTCAAGCTGGCTATTTGCTCGCTCTGCATTCCATTGGTGAATACCCTTTTGCATTTGGACAGCCGCTAGAACTGCGTCCTTTGGAGAGCGCTGGAAAAGGGCCATGATGCCATCGCCCATATACTGATTGATAAATCCAAAGTTGTTGTCAATCAAAGGTCCCATTCGTCCAGCGTATTCTGAGACAAACTGGAAGGTTTGCTCGGGTTTCATGCCTTCTGAAAGACGCGTATAATCCCTGATGTCAGAGAAGAGAACGGTAATCTCCTGATGAACTTGATCACCAAGGTGAACATCAGTAATATTTTCTCTGCCTAGCGTACGAAGAAACTCATGGGGTATAAACCTACCCGTCGCTTCGTGTATGTTATGTAAGTTCAAATGGGTTTTGACCCTAGCGATGAACTCGTCCTTGCTGAATGGTTTGGCAATGTAATCGTTGGCACCTGTCTGTAACCCTTGAACCAAGTCATTTACTTGATTTTTGGCTGTTACCATGATGATCGGCAGCTCAGATGGAAGAAAACGTTCTCTGATTTTCCAGCACACCTCAAATCCAGACATACTGGGCATCATCAAGTCTAAAATCACCAGATCAAATTTAATCCCCTCATCCAGCAACTCCATGGCTTCATTCCCATTGAGGGCAGAAAAGATAACATAACCAGATTCTTCGAAATGATTAGTGAGTACTTGATGGTTAATGGGTTCATCGTCAACCACCAGAATCCGGACTACCCCTCCTGTATTTTGGAGGGAGATTTTTTCCATGTCTTCTGCTATGGGAAGATTTACCTCCATCAATGGAGTCAAGGTCTGCATGTCAAAGCTCTGATCCACCTCTACGTCTTCCTCGGAAAGTGGTAGGCTGAAATAGAAGGTTGACCCTCTTCCTATTTCGGATTCGACCCACATTTTTCCACCGTGAAGCTCAACCAGGTTCTTAGAAATGGTCAAGCCTAGACCGGTACCCGCGAAGCGTCTTTCTGTGGAGCCATCTGCTTGTTCGAAGGCTTGAAAAATAGCCTCAATGCGATCATCAGGGATACCAATTCCCGTATCGGTTACAGAAATGGTCGCTATCCTATCTTCAAGCTTGGCATTTAATTGAATATATCCTTCTTCTGTAAACTTAATGGCATTGCCCATCAGGTTAAACAGGACCTGAGAGATTCTGTCCTCATCTGCCCAAACAGGAGGAAAATCGTCAGGAATTTCATTTTTGATGACGAGCTGTTTGATGCTCGCCATGGGGCTGGTGATATGGGATATCACTTCTGTTAAGGCTTTTAGGTCTAGCGCCTTTTGTCGAAGACTGATATCTCTGTTTTTCAGCCTAGAAAAATCCAGTAGGTCATTTACCAGAGAAGAAAGGCGTTTGCCCGCAGCGATGACCATACTTAGGTTTTGCTTGTCAGAATCTGTAGTTGCCTTGGATAAAAGACTTTCTGTAATGCCAATGATCCCATTTAAAGGAGTCCTGAGTTCGTGAGAGGTATTGGCGAGAAATTGATCTTTCAACTGATCAATTTGCTGAAGTTTGCTTACCCTTTCCTGTTCTTGTATCCACTTGCTTCGCTCTAATTCAAGCTCTTTTTGTTTGATGCGCTTGTTTTGGCGATATCTCCACCAAGCAAATCCAGCCGTAGCGATGGCCGCTAAGATCAATACGAAATAAATCAACAGGTCTCTTTGCCTGCGTTCATTGAGGAGGTCAAGCTTGTATTTTGCTTCCCTTTTTTCAACATCATACTGGAATTCGCTCAATTGGAGGAGTGTTTCAATTCCACTTTTTTGAACGCTGTCTTTGAGGGTATGGTATTCCTCATTGGTGTCATGGGCCTTTTGATAATCTCCTAGTAGGACGTAAGCATCTGATTTGTGCTTTAATGCTTGAATAAGCCCCGTGAGATCTCCATAATAATTGCTGATATCTAGCTGAGATTGGAAGTACTTTAAGGCTGTACTTGCTTCCCCTTGTGCCAACGCTAGGTTTCCGTAGGATTCATACAGGGTAATAAGCAGGACACCTCCTTCGGCTTGTTCTAGGTAAGGTGTCGCTTGGTCTAGATAACTCTTGGCCAGTGGGTAATCCTTGAAATTATTGAGATAAATATCCCCTTTGTTCATGAGAAGGGCGCCGATCCCTTGTTGATCATCATAGGCGAGGGCCAACTCAAGGCCTTTGTCAAGCATGATGATTGCACTGTCTCCTTTGCCAATGGCACCTAGCCAAATTCCAACATTGTTGTAGGCTACAAGCAATTCCTTGGTATCGTCAAGCTTTTCGACCAGATCTAATACTTCTCTATAATACATCAGGGCCTTATCTCCCTGGTTCAGGACTCCATATAAATAGGCAATGTTTTTCTTGGCAACGGCCAAGTTCATTTTGTCATCAGTACCTTCAAATGACTCTAGGGCTTTGAGATAGCTAAGCAGGGCCTTGTCATAATCTCCCGCTTCTTCTTGGTACTTACCAAGTTGGATGAAGCAATATGCATAACCCTCTAAATCATCAATTCTTTGGTAGGCTTCTTTGGCATCCTCAAGGGCGGAGGCTGCCTCACCTGATCTGCCAAGATAATGCAGAAGAGGGGAGAGGTTGTAGCTAGAGTTTCCTACCCCCTTATCGTACCCAATGTCCTTGGCCTGTTGGATGGAAGCTCGGTAATATTCAATGGCTTTTTCCTCACTCCCGTCAATTTCTTCATTAATGGCCATCCCATTGAGACACTTGGAGATACCAATGCCATAATTTAACTCCTTAGCAAGGAGCAGCCCTTTGTTGTAGAAGAAATTAGAGGAATCGTAGTTGTATGCTCCCCTGGCAATTCTACCAAGGTTGTTGAAGGCTTCCACTTGTTGGTCCCCCAGCTTATGGCTGGATGCCAAGTCGAGTGCTTGTAAAGCAAAGGAACGCGCTTTGTCTAAATCAAGGCTCTTTTGAGCGTAAGAAATTTGGTTGAGAAGAGTGGCTCTTTTCTCAACCTTGGTAGTCTTATCTAGTAGGCTTTTAAGGCTGTCAACGGTAGATTCCTGTGCAACAGCCATAGGCATTCCAAACAGGAACGCTACCCACAACAATAAGACATGTAACGTATTTAGGCCTTTGAGCATAGCAAGGGAATTTCCCCCTTTGGGACAGAAGACAAGTGGATTTTCTCGCTTTTTCCTCAAACTAGCTCAAAAAAATGGAAAGATAAAAGAATGTAGAATGTCAATTAGTTTGAAAACTGGAAATTGTTGAAAAATGACTATTGGGGTAATTTTGACAAGGAATTGAGAAAAATGGGTTATATCTATTATTTGGTCATTTGCGTAAATAAAAGTAAGTCTACCACTAAACCCACACGCCAGTATTCTCTTATAATGTGTAATTTTTTGTATCTTGAAAGAGATGCTTAGATACTCCCTGGCTCATTTAACCCTCTAACCCCTTAAGCATGAAATTCAGTCTAAAATCATTTACTAGCTGGTTTAACAAGGCTACCTCCGTCAACACCAACAATATTCAAGCTGGAATGGAGGATCCTATGGCAACTACATCCGGTTCAGAGAATATCTCCCCAGAAGGAAGCGCTTCGCAAGATCCTATGGGGGGTGATGCAGCCGTATTAGGTGCTAGAAAAGGACAGATTAATAACCAACACAAAGCTGACTAAACCCAAGAAACTTATTTGAAAAATCCCCTCAAAATTATCATTTGAGGGGATTTTTTTAGGTGTTCTTGGAAATGGGGAGACACAAATCCTACTGTATTTCCAGACTCCCGTCTTGTTGAGAGGCGATTTCTTGAAATAGAGACAAGATCATGTCCCGGTGTATCGCTCGACTGGGAGAAATAACAATTTGTCTCATGATAGTACATAAAAAAGCACAGCTTAAGAGCCGTGCTTTCTTGTTATCTACTATCCTTCCTTATGCCAAGAATATCTGTAATCTACAGGAGGAAGGAAGTTTTCTTTGATGGTTCTGGCCGATACCCATCTCAACAAATTCAGGTGCGCACCAGCTTTGTCATTTGTCCCAGAACCTCGAGCACCTCCGAAGGGTTGTTGGCCAACCACAGCACCCGTAGGTTTGTCATTGATATAGAAATTACCAGCGGCATTTCTCAACTTCCACATGGCTTCCTCAATGGCATATCGATCTTTAGAGAAAATAGCGCCCGTCAGTGCATAAGGGCCTGTATTGTCTACCAATTCTAAGGTCTCTTCCCATCTGTAATCGTCATATTTGAAGACCGTCAGAACGGGGCCAAAGATTTCTTCACACATGGTTACCGAGTTAGGATCAGTCGTAACAACAACCGTGGGTTCAATGAAGTAACCCGTAGATTTGTCATAATTTCCTCCTGCTACGATATGTGCATTGTCAGCCTGTTTTACTTGTTCTATATATCCTGTAATCTTATCGAAGGCACGTTCATCGATGACAGCGTTGATGAAATTGGTGAAATCCATTGGATCTCCCATTTTCAGGGTCTTCAAGTCCTCCAGCAGGATTTTCATGGTCCTGTCATAGATAGAGGCGGGAAGATAAACCCTTGATGCAGCAGAACATTTCTGGCCTTGGAATTCGAATCCCCCCCTTAGCATAGCAGTTGCTACCTCTTTAGGACTGGCAGAAGGGTGAGCAACAATGAAGTCCTTTCCACCTGTTTCTCCTACAATCCTAGGATAAGATCTGTACTTATGAATATTGGCTCCAATGGTTTTCCACAGGCTTTGGAAGACAGAAGTTGATCCCGTAAAGTGTAGGCCTGCAAAGTCTGCATGATTGAAGATGATATCTCCCATCATCGGGCCATCACCATAGATCAGGTTAATGACTCCATCTGGAAGTCCAGCCTTTTTTAATACTTCCATGATGAGCCTGGCCGAATAGATCTGGCTATCAGCAGGTTTCCAGATACATACGTTCCCAAGCATGGCTGGGGTAGCAGGTAGGTTTCCTGCGATGGCTGAGAAATTGAAGGGAGTGATACAAAATACGAATCCTTCTAATGGACGGTAGGTAAGACGATTCCAAATTCCCTTGGAGGAATTGGGCTGCGTCTTATATATTTCTTGCATGTAGTAGGCATTGAAGCGCAGGAAGTCGACAAACTCCGCAACTGCGTCAATCTCAGCCTGGTGAATATTTTTGGATTGAGAAAGCATAGTCCCTGCATTGAAGCGAGCACGGTAGGGACCTGAAATCATTTCTGCGGCACGCAGGAATATAGCTGCTCGATGCTCCCAACTAGTCTGTTCCCATCTTTCTTTGGCTTCAAGGGCAGCTTCGATGGCTTGGTGAACGTGCTCTTCATTGGCTTGTGCGGCGTGGCCGAGGATGTGTTGATGTTTATGAGGAGGAGTCATAGGTCTTCTGTCCTCAGTCATGATCTCATCTTTCCCTATAAACAAAGGGGCATCCGTTTGGGAAGAAAGCATTACCTGTAAGGCAGCTAATACCTCAGCTCTTTCCTGCGATCCTGGCAAGTAGCTTTTTACTTCTTCATTGTAAGGTGTGGGTACCTGAAATAATCCTCTTGTCATATTCTTTGTAGGTGTAATTTGAGCCACCTCAGCATTCACTCCGAATCGGCTCCGGAGAGTTGTTGCCTCCCCTGAGTAGTTAGATGCCTCGAATATAAAAAGATGCGCTTGAAATACACCAAGAATATAAGTTTTTGAATGTATACAGCCTCGCTAAAGAAGTTGACCCAAAACCTCCTCAGCCTTAACGTCTACCCCAACTTTGGAGTTGATCACAAGCATACAAAGTTTGTCTCCAATTTGGGTATAAACCGCCCACTCTTTCTGCCCTGCATGCGCCAAGGCAGCCATGATGTCATCAGATGCTGGATTCCAGAAAAAGGTGGTACTATATAGGGTTTCCTGTCCTTTGCCCTTGGGAAGGTTAATGGTCCAATCCTGTTCCAGTTGATCTCTGATAATTAGCCAATCGGCCGGTACAAATAGGGCAAGCTGTTGCTCTTCTATTCCCTTGATCATATCCAATGCCTCCTTAGAATTGCCTTTCGCAACAGCAAATGATGTCTTGGAACCTTGGGCAAGGGCCAAATCTGCATGGATTGGATTAGCGGCTGGAAGTTGTTGGAGAATGTCCATCACAATTGTATGTCAGAATGTAGTTAGGCAGTCAATTTACGGAATGCATCCTCAAGGGTAAAGGTCTGTTTGGTCAACCCTATCATCGTTTTGTCCTGCTCCACACAAGCTTTAAATAAGTCTGTTCTGATATCTACGTCCGTTTGGGTTTGAATATCGAAACGTGTTGGACTGATGACCCTTACCTCTTTTACTCCGGGGGCTTGTAGGAGCCAATCATGCTGAAAACCTTCCTCGGCTACCTCTAACTCAAGCTGAATGCTGTCCTCTGCCAACTTCCTCAACTGATCTGTAGGCTGATCTGCTACGATTTGACCTCGGTTGATAATAATGACTCGATCAGATATGAACTCCACCTCGCTTAGTATATGAGAGGAAAATATGACGGTTTTATCTTTTCCGACTTCCTTTACCAACTCACGGATATCTACGATTTGATTGGGATCAAGGCCGCTGGTGGGTTCGTCTAGGATCAGAACTTCTGGGTCATGAATCAAAGCCTGACTCAGGCCGACACGCTGGCGATATCCCTTGGAAAGGGCGCCGATTTTTTTGTGTTGTTCAATGCCCAAACCAGTTCTGTCAATAACTTCAGCAATACGCTGCTTTCTTTCTTTTTTTCCTATTTGTTGGATTCTGGCAGCGAAGTCCAAAAACTCATGGACATACATATCCAGGTAAAGGGGATTATGCTCAGGCAAATATCCCACTCGCCTTTTGACTTCAAGAGGATCCTCGTGGATGTCATATCCATCCACCTTTACCGTACCTGAACTAGCCTGTAAATAGCAGCTGATAATTTTCATGGTCGTACTCTTCCCAGCCCCATTAGGCCCAAGAAATCCAAGAATTTCTCCTTTTGCTACCTCAAATGCTAGCCCATCAATTGCTTTCTGAGCACCATACTGTTTTGTCAGCTGCTGAATAGATACCATATGGAATGCGATTTCCTTCTTTAAAGTATATAACAATGACTTTCCAACTTTTCCTAATGGTAGGTTGAAAAACAATTGGATTTCCCAACCCAATGGGAACGACATAGAAATTCCCTATTGGCACAAACTACTGGGCTAAATATCTTCTTGTGGAGACATGAGTTTTGTACTAAATTCCGCTTTCTACAACACAATCCACTTCATGATGAATCCAAAGCATCTTCTCCTCTCCCTTATTTTAGGGATACTCCTCCTTGTATCCTGCAGAAATGCGTCCAACTCATCTGGCCCTTATCTAGAAAAGAACGGTCAAATAATCTACTCAGGCCCATTGGGACCAGAAGTGGTTATGCATATGATCAGCGAACCCAAATCTCTGCATCCTACCAACTCTACCGTTTCTCAGAAGGATGAAGTCATGACCTTGGTCTATCAACGGTTGTTAGACATTGATTGTGAAACAGGAAAGTTAGTACCCGTTCTGGTGGAGGCCTTACCTATTGTATCTGAAGATGGATTGACTTTCACCTTTACCCTAAGGGAGGAGGCAAAGTGGGTGGATGGCAGTAGCATCACTGCGAAGGATGTCTTATTTAGCTTCAAACTATTCTTTGTAGATGCCATCGAAAACGGAGACCTTAAGAATTACGCAGAATACATAGCTGAATTCAACCTTTATCCTGATAATCCCAGGAAATTCGATCTGGTCATGTCTGAGACCTATATGCTCAATGATTACATCGGAAACTTGACCATGATCTTGAATCCTGGCTTTTATGATCCTCAAGGGATCATGGAGAAATTCAGCATGAAAGCGTTAAAAGAAGATCAAAAACTACAAGAGAATGAAGAGCTACTTGCCTTTGCAGAGGAGTTCAACTCCACAAAATTCGGGAACCAGGTAGCTGGCTTTATGGGAGGTTCGGGACCTTACATCATAAAAGAATGGCTGCCCGAGCAACAAATTGTTTTGGTGAAAAGGGAAGACTATTGGGGCCAAGGATTGGTAGGCAATCAATTTGCAGCTTATCCTCCTTCTGTAACCTTCCGAACCATCAAGGATGAACAAGCTACCGTAGAGGCAATTCGCCAGCAAGCTGTGGATGGCTCAGCAAAAATTAGTCCTGCCGTTTTCGAGCAGATTCTAAATGACTCAATTGTGAACGCCCATTACAAGGTTCAAAAACAAAGCCGGAGTACTGGTGTCATGCTCGTACTGAATAACCAACCTGATGGTGTTACACAGTCTAGTATTTTTGATGACAAAAGAGTGCGACAGGCGGCTCAGTTTGCATTGCCGATGGATGAAATTCTGAATGAGCGACTAGAAACAGACTTCATTAGAGCCAATTCTCCCGTTCCCCCCGGAAATCCCCATTACGATCCTAGTTTGGTTCCTTTTGCACACGATCCTCACAAGGCTGCAAAATTATTGGATGAAGCAGGTTGGATAGATCGAGACGGCGATGGTATCAGAGAGAAAGAGGTAAATGGACAAAGGGTAGACCTATCATTTTCTTTCGATTATCCTCCTCAAAACATTACGGTAAAAAGCATGGCAGATGAGTTCCAGAAAGAATGGAAAAAAGTCGGCTTTGATGTGAAATTGGCTCCAGGTTCTATGCGCGCATATTTGGGAAGGTTGTCTAGTGGGCAGTTTGACATGGCTTTGCTTGCCTTAACGCCACCTCCTACGCTTCCTTATGATTATAAATCCTTCTTCCATTCGGACAATTACCCTGAAGGAAGTAACTTTTTTGGTTTTGTAAACGCAGAGGCGGATTCTTTGATAGACCTATTGCGTGTTACGGTAGATGGGGATAAGCGTCAAGAGCTTGCCTTTAAAGTGAACCGAATTCTAGCTGAAGAAGTACCAGCTCTCTTTCTCTATCATCCTAGTAAAAAGTTAGTCTTGCACAAAAGGTTCTCAGGAGGAGATATCTATCAAATCCCCCCTTATTTATTGCCAGAACGATTCAATTTAATTCGGGCTGAGAATTAAGAAGTCCCTTTTTATTTGTGTTGGTGTTGAACCAATTCCATGGCGAATTGAATGAGAGACGGATCCTTTGGGTGGGTGTCTCTTGCTTGTTTGGCAAGGTTTTTTGCTAGCGCATGATGACCCTTTTCACTGAGTTGTTTGCAAAAGGCCAAGCTTTCTTCAGCAGTAAGTTTGGCATGCTTAAACATTTGTGTAAAAACCACACGAGCCGATTCGGTTTCTCCTTTTCGTAAGAAGGTGTTCCCGAGTAATTGGAGGGCTTCAGTAAATTGGCGAACATGTGACGAATCATAAATTACCTCAGATCGCATACGGAATCCATTCGATATCACATGTTGAATCGATTCTGCCTTTTCGTAGGCCAAATAAGTTTCTTCGAGGAGTTTGCTGGGGAAGCTTTGTTGTGTCCTTATAGATGAAAGGACGAGATCCCTATAGATATCGCCTTTTAGCATCCACGCATCAGAACCAAGGAAGTCAGATCGATCAAGGAAGTAATGATCAATTGCCTGCTTAGCAAGTTGGATATTGCCTTTTTGGTAGGCGGATTTAATCAGAGATAGGCTGGGCTGAGAAAATCCAATACTGGTGGCTATCACAGCCATTAGGACAGTCAGAGAACGCATAAGCCTTGCTTAAATCTAGGGGTTTAGAAACCTGTATAAATTTAAATATACGAAAAAATATTTATCGATCTTTAATAAATTTGAAATGGATAATAATGTTTGTGGATTGTGAAATTGGACGCTTGATTGGTAAAGTAGGCTTACGAATGTTAATGTTGAGTTAAGCGAATGGGGAGTGAACAAGCTTTTTTTATATTCGTTCATTCTTAGGCTGGAAGTATAGTTCCAGCTATTTTTGGGCAATATGTGACATGCTATGGCAAGTTCAGACAGGACGGCAGAACTGTTAAAAAAAGTAAGAAAGATAGAAATCAAGACGAGGGACTTGTCCAATCAGGTCTTCTCAGGTGGATATCATTCTGCTTTTAAGGGAAGGGGAATGTCTTTTTCCGAAGTTCGTTCCTATCAATATGGGGATGATGTTCGAAATATCGATTGGAACGTTACTGCTCGATTGGAGGATCCCTATGTGAAGGTATTTGAAGAGGAAAGGGAGCTCACTGTGATGTTATTAGTGGATGTCAGTGGATCTACCTTCTTTGGGACCCAAACCAATAAGGATGGCGAGGAACGCATCAAGCAAGATGTCATGGCAGAGATTGCTGCTGTTTTGTCTTTTTCTGCCACAAACAACAATGATAAGGTGGGGATGCTATTGTTTACGGACCAAACTGAACAATATATTCCTCCTAAAAAGGGCCGAAATCATATCCTTCGCCTTATTCGAGAACTATTGGATGTGGAGCCAAAAGGGAAAGGGACTGATTTGGCAGAGGCGCTTCGCCACCTAACCAATATTCTGAAAAAAAGAAGTATCGTATTTGTGTTGTCTGACTTTATGAATACAGGCAGCTATTATCAGGATGCTTTGAGTATTGCGAGAAGAAGGCATGACGTGGTAGGATTGCATTTATATGATGACCGCGAAGTGAGTCTTCCCAATATGGGCTTGGCGAGGATACTGGATGCCGAAAGTGGTCAGCAAATTTGGGTGGATACCGCCAATAAAGCGACTAGAGAGGCATACGAAACCTGGTACCAGGATAACTTAAAGAAAACCAGAACCACATTCCTTAAGGCAGGAGCAGACTTTGTCAGCATTAATACCAAAGAATCTTACATACAGGCGCTTCTCAATCTCTTTACACGCAGAGGGTCCAGAAGATAGGCCATAAAAAAAAGACCCACCTAAGTGAGCCTTTTCTATTTCTATTGATCGGAAAGCCTATTTCACCCTATTGAACCGCAGGGCCTTTAGCATCCAGTCTGCCAATGGTTTCTTAGGATTGCGCTTTCTCATATCTAGGTAAATGCCCATTTTCTTCATGACAGGCATCTTGAGTGTCTCTACAAACTCAATCAAGGTTCCATCAGGATCCTCAATGTAAGAGAAGTTTCCGCTTGCTTCGCCCATATCAAAGTCTCCACCAAGGGAAGCTGTGCTATCAACTGTAAACGGAAATCCTGCCTCCTCACACTCTTTTTTGAGGGAATCCATGTGGAAGATATCGAAGCAAAGGTGAATGAAACCAAGATCGCCCCAGAATCGATTTTCAAAAATCTTCTTGACAGGCTCTTTTTTGGTCACAACCAATTCCAGATACGTAGGACCAATCAATCTACTAAAAGCCCCTTCTCGTGGTTGAGAATGTGTCAAAAGGACCCTTCGAACTTCACGTTTTCCTCCAGGTAGTCCGGCCAAGTCATCAAAGACGCCTTCCTCATCATAAACTACCAGGTCATAGCCGAGAACATTGGTATACAGTTTCCTAGCAGCTTCAATGTCGCTTACGCCCAACATCGCTCCGGAAGGACCTCCTGTAACAGCCTGCGTAGATCCAAAGAAGGAGTCATGACCAATTACTTGAAAGATATTTCCAAAGAGATCCTTGACGAAAAAGTGCTTATTTCCAGAAGGATCTTGTTGAACCGTGCTCAAAATCTCGGCTCCTTTCTCCTTCATATATTCGTAGGCCTTTCCTACATCTCTTGACTTGATTCTGGCGACATAGATTCCAAGGTCTCCCAGCATAGCTTCTTCTGCTGCGGCTTGTGGCACTCGACTTGTATATTGCCAGATTTCAAATCCTCCGCCTCCTTGTAGGTTGACGGCTAATACAGCATGTCGTGATCTTGGCTCGCCACCTGTATAGGGTAACATCAATTCAGCTTCTGCAGCTTCTTCGAAGATGGGCACATCCATGCCAAAATACTCCCTGTACCAAGCCCAGGCTTTATGCACATCCGGGATGCCTATTCCTATTTGCTGAATTCCACTAATGATCTTCTTTTCCATCAGTAAAGTGCTAGTAATTAATGATTTGAATGTCCTCCCAAAATAAAGAGAGTAGGCTAGTGATCGTTGAGAGATTGCTATGTTAAAACAGCCCACAAATATACAATACCGAGTTTAGAAAAGTAGAATATTCGCAAAAACCGTAAAAAATCTTCGCTCATTTGGAGAAAAAACCTCTTCATCGTCTCCTATGAAGGAAATAGCATATATTTGAAAGTCTGAATATGGAGTCCTAATTTCTATTCATGAAGGTAGAATTAGTCAAAGGCGGAGGAGGATATCACTACATCATCCTGCCCGAAGAGCTTGCCCAACCTCTTTATGAAAGGAAGGTGAAACGAGTTTTGTGCCGAATCAACGATCAATTAAATGTCCATTCTGCCCTGACAAGATCAAAAACGCGAGGATTTTCCATCATGCTGGGCAAACGAATACTAAAACAGCTTGATGTCGAAGCTGGAGATCTATTGGAGGTGGAAATTTCTGAAGATCATTCTCCTAATCAATTTGAAGAGTCTGTGGTACTCAAAGAGGTATTGTCAACCGATTGGGAGGCCCAAGAAATCTGGGACAAGTTGAGTCCAGGAAGAAAGAGGAGCCTCACTTATCTGATTATTCAGGTTAAATCAGTAGATAAGAAAATAGAAAGGGCCTTAAAAATCGCTGAAAATATAAAACTGGGTATTTCTGATCCTCGAAAGGTGTTGAAAGGATAATTGGCGAATAAAAAAATGCCTTCCCAAGAGTATTACGCTCGAAAAGGCAGTTCTTTATAAGAATGAATAGGCTACTATCTGGGATTAGACTTCCTCGCGATGATTCTGAATAGCCAGGGCATATATCTTTTGAAGTAAATGGCTAAGATTTCAAATCGACCGATATAAACTTCTTTTTTCCTCTTGTGAATGGCCTTCATGATCTGTCGTGCACATTCTTCAGCGGCCATTCCGTTTTCCTGGCCGGGGTCCATTTCATTGGCTGGCGTGCCGTCTCCTGTAAGCGCATTGATTGAAACTGCGGTTTTGATTCTCCCTGGGCATACCATGGTTGTTTGAACGCCCTTGTCGGAAAGTTCTAGATCAACCGTTTCAAAGAATCCATGTAGGGCATGTTTACTGGCTGCATAAGCAGACCTTAAGGGAAAACCGAATTTTCCAACCACACTACTTATGGCAGCAATTTGACCGTGCTTTTTCTCCAACATATAAGGAAGAACGGCTTTGGTAAGGGCTACTTGCCCAAAGAAATTTACCTCGAATATCTTCCTGTCCACCGAAAGGGGAGCTTCATGAACCAGCGACCTTTGGCTGATGCCACCATTGTTGATGAGTACATCAATCTTGCCATGTTGCTCAAACACCTCTTTGGCTAGTTCAGCAAAGTTGGCTGACTGGGTCAAATCCAAAGGAAGCACATGAACCTGAGCAGCTTTGTCTCCACATGCGTTTTTCACCCGCTGAAGTTCTTTTTCTCTGCGCGCAGAGGCAATTACAATGGCCCCTTCCTTGACAGATTCATATACACAGGCTTCTCCAATACCAGAGGAAGCACCAGTGATCCAAACTACCTGATCCTTAAATTTCATATGCTTCAATTGTTCGAAGCAAAGGTAGGCAAAAATGTGCTATTCTGGCTTAGGGTCTATCACGGCATCCTCTGTTATGGCGAAGTCCTTCTCTGTGGTGCTGATGAATTGGATATTAGATAGAAGGGCATACCCAACCTTCTGATTAAAACTTCCTTCGCTCATTTTCCAGAATTCCCATTCACTCGCTATTTGGGCGCCTTCTACATCGATATACTTCTTATAGATAATGCCATTAGGGCTCTTTTCAGCCTCTGCTTGTTCACGCGAAAAGGTTACAATATAGACAAGCCCTTTTACCAGCTTTGATGCTGGGTCCTGGAGGATTTTGTACCAATCATCAGGAGCATCTCCTATTTCGTCTCCGAAGCTTAGTTTATGGCTAGGATATCGCTTTTCATCAAATACAATCTCTCCATTCGCTTCTAGCTTGGTACCTGGGGCTCCCATCTTAAAGGGAAAGCTCATAAAATAGGGCCAAGTAAGTAGATCAAAGCGAGTGCTTCCATTTGTTTTTCCCTCATATAACATGTAGGCCGTATCATTCTTGAAGACACTTACCTTTCCTTCCTGATCCTCCATTTTGATGTGTGAGAAATCAGTATCCATGATAATGCTAGAATTGACTCTTTCTTTTCCTCCAAAAAACAACTGAAGTTGGAAGCTAATGGCATCCTTTTCCTTCCACAGGTCGAGTCCATGGGCTTTGTTATTGCTTGATAGAAAAACTGGAAGAATGGGCTCTTTGGCTAGGTCTATCTCGGAGTTTTTCTGCTCAGTACTTGTGTGGGGTGAAGGGGTACAGGAAAAAAGGAAAAAGGAAGAAAACAGCAGAAGGCTAAGGTATCTCATATCATGTAGTTATTGATGCGCCGAAGTAACTGCCCTCTTGTCAGTCGAATTGTGATCTGGCTGACAAATGGAAAGTCCCCAATTGATGAATTGTGACAATATGACATTTTGGCAGTCAATGGATTGTTCTGCTAGCTGATGGCATTACTATTGATATTTGAGAAGAGGAAAATCAACCAGGAAGTGCTCCAGAGAGTGTCTCGGCTTCCAATAACAAACAAATCATGAGTCAGGAAAACAACGCAGAAGATATTTTTCAGTCAATCAAAGACGGTCTTCAGAGCTTCGGCAAGACAGTCGGGGATTTTGTTGAGGAAGTCATCCAAGGTGATGGAATCAAAAGTTCAGGAGATGTCCGTGTGAGAACTGACATTTATCAAAGTGGGGATTTCTTCGTGATTGAGTTGGAGCTACCTGGAATGAGCAAGAAAGAGGTTTCCATTCAAATTTATGATGGGACGCTACAGGTAAAAGGAACGAAGAAGGCAGTAGAAGGCAGTGAGTCCTTTGTTTATCAGAATTCTGAAAGACAATTTGGACCTTTTTTGAAAACCTTCGAATTGCCTACAGATGTCGAATTAGAAAACATCAAAGCCAAGTACGAAGCGGGTGTATTGACGATCAGGTTCCCTAGGCCTATGCCAGAAGTTGAGGCAGAGGTAACAGAAGAGGCTGCAGAAGACAGTACATCTATCAACATAGATTAACAATCACATTCTATTACAAAAAATAAAGATTTAGTATACACATGAGTAAGATTATCGGTATTGACCTGGGTACAACAAACTCCGTAGTGTCGGTTATGGAGGGGAACGAGCCTGTGGTAATCGTTAACTCTGAAGGGAAAAGAACAACCCCATCTGTAGTAGCATTTACCAAGGACGGAGACAGAATTGTAGGTGAGCAGGCCAAGCGTCAGGCATTAGCCAATCCAACGAAAACCATTCGTTCCATCAAGAGATTTGTGGGACGCACCTTTGCAGAATCAAAAGGAGAAATAGGGGAGATTTCCTATAAAGTTGCAGGCAATGCCAATGGGCTTGCGGTAGCACAAATTGATGACCGTAGCTTTACTCCGCAGGAGATTTCAGCTATGATTCTTCAGAAAATGAAGAAAACGGCTGAGGACTACTTGGGATATGAAGTAAAGGAGGCAGTGATTACTGTCCCTGCCTATTTCAATGATTCTCAAAGAAACGCGACCAAAGAAGCTGGTGAGATTGCTGGCCTAACGGTTAAGAGAATCATTAACGAGCCAACGGCTGCTGCCTTGGCATACGGTCTTGATAAGCAAGATAAAAGTGTAAAAATCGCAGTATTTGACCTAGGTGGAGGTACTTTTGATATCTCTATCTTGGAGCTAGGTGATGGCGTATTTGAAGTATTGTCTACCAATGGAGATACGTTTCTGGGTGGTGATGATTTCGACAATGTGATCATCAACTGGTTGGCACAGGAAGTGAAAGTTGAGCACGGGATCGATGTTCGCAAAGATCCAAAAGCCCTTCAGCGTCTGAAAGAAGCTGCGGAGAATGCCAAAATTGAGCTTTCCAGCACTACGCAGTCTGAAATCAACCTTCCTTACCTGACCATGGATGCAGAAGGTCCTAAGCACCTTGAGCGTAGCCTGAGTCGTGCAAAATTCGAGCAGTTGGCTGACAAGTTGTTTGATCGCGCGCTTGAGCCATGTCGTAAGGCGTTGAAAGATGCTAAACTGACAGTGGATGATATTGATGAGGTAATCCTTGTAGGTGGATCGACTCGTATCCCCAAAATTCAAGAAATCGTTAAAGATTTCTTCAAGCGTGAGCCCAACAAATCCGTAAACCCTGACGAAGTAGTAGCAGTTGGTGCAGCTATCCAGGGTGGAGTATTGTCTGGAGATGTAAAAGACATCCTTCTTCTTGACGTTACGCCTCTTTCTTTGGGTATCGAAACCATGGGAGGTGTATTCACCAAGTTGATTGAGTCTAACACGACTATTCCAACCCAGAAGTCTCAGGTATTCTCAACTGCCGCTGACAACCAGCCTTCCGTAGAGATCAACATCCTACAGGGGGAGCGTCCAATGGCAATTGATAACCGTACATTAGGGAAGTTTCACCTAGATGGAATTCCACCAGCACCAAGAGGTATTCCTCAGATTGAGGTATCCTTTGACATAGATGCTAATGGTATATTGAATGTTTCAGCCCGCGATAAGGCGACTGGAAAGGAAAACACCATTAGAATTGAAGCATCTACTGGATTGAGTGATGCAGAGATTGACAGAATGAAGCGTGAAGCCCAGGAAAACGCAGAGGCGGATATGCAGCGTAAGGAGGAAGTGGAGAAGCTAAACCAAGCTGACCAACTGATCTTCTCTACAGAAAAGCAGCTAAAAGACCTTGGCGACAAGATTTCTGACACGCATAAAACGGCTATTGAAGGTTCCTTGAAGGAGCTGAAAGAAGCCCACGGTAGCAAGGACCTAGCTGCCATTGAAGCTGCAACCGCTGCATTGAATACTGCTTGGCAGAACGCTTCTACGGAAATTTATCAGGCGCAGCAAGCTGAAGGTGCAGCCAATGGCACCGCAGATGCGGGTGCAGATGCGGGAGCCGGAGCTGACGAAGGTGGAGCAGAAGATGTTACAGATGTTGAGTACGAAGAAGTAGATGACAAGTAAAGTCAACTATTTTCCCAAATAGAAAAGGCCGCTCTCAGAGCGGCCTTTTTTTATCAATAACTTACGTATTCATTATACAGTTACCATTTTCAGGGTCTGTACGATACGACCGGCAACTTTGTATGGATCTGCGTTGGAAGCAGGACGACGATCTTCAAGGTATCCTTTCCATCCCTCATTGTATACAGAAATCGGTACACGGATAGAAGCTCCACGGTCAGAGTTACCGTAGGAGAAGGTGTCGATGTGCTGGGTCTCGTGTAGACCCGTCAAACGCTCGTCATTCTTAGAACCGTAAACTGCGATGTGCTCTTGGTGTACTGTTCCGAATGTATTACAGATTGCGTCAAACAACGCCTTGCCACCAGTTGTACGCATGGCTTCTGTAGAGAAGTTGGTGTGCATACCGCTACCATTCCAGTCTCCTTTCATGGGCTTAGGTGCAAACTCGATCGTTACGTCATAAGCTTCAGCTACTCTGAACAACAGGTAGCGAGAGATCCATAGATCATCACAAGCTTTCTTGCCACCCTTGCCAAAGCACTGGTATTCCCACTGACCCAACATTACTTCGGCGTTAATACCTGTAATGCTGATCCCTGCAGCTAGACACAAATCTAGATGCTCTTCAACGATATCGCGACCAGATACATTCCCTGAACCTACGGAACAGTAGTACATACCCTGTGGTGCTGGATAACCGTTCTTAGGAAATCCTAGTGGACGGCCTTCAACCAGGAAGGTGTATTCCTGCTCAAATCCAAACCAGAATTCATCGTCATTTTCTGGAAGAAGGTGACGTGCATTTGAAGAGTGAGGTGTTCCGTCTGGATTCAGAACTTCACACATTACCATATAGGCGTTCAGTCTGGCGGCATCACGATATACTCTTACTGGCTTAAGAAGACAGTCAGAAGTATGTCCTTCTGCTTGCTCTGTTGAGCTACCATCGAAGGACCACATCGGTACTACAGACAGATCGCCATCATAATCTTCTGGAAGGTCAAGAATTTTTGTTTTGGAGCGGAGGTTTGCTTCTGGCTTATATCCATCGAGCCAGATGTACTCAAACTTTGTTGCAGCCATAGTTGAAATAAGATATTAATGAATTTGTTCTAATGAGAATTGGAGTTAGCTGGTAATGAGCAACAGGTCAAGGAAAGAGTGAAAGAACCAATAACAGCCTTGAAAAAATATTACCAAATATCCGATAATTCAGCGATTTTGGCTTTTCTTCTGCAATTATCTCCACAAAATTATACCAGAAAACCATAAAAACAATAGAAAAAAAGTCAAAATTTCATATTTGGGTAACAAGTGTCGCTTGTAGGGATGGCTTTGGGCGTGTATAGGCATGATGTGGGATGTTCGAAAATCCACTTCTGATAGAATTATTTAAAAAATGGCCAGCTTTATTGATATAATTTAAAGAAATAGCCCGTTGAATTTCCATTTATTCAAAAATTGTTTCTTGTCCATTGGGATTGGCTTGCATTAATTGTATATTGCACACGAATAATCTGAGTATTAACTCATGTTGTTCTCGATTTATCCTTGAATTTGTATTCCTTTCGATAGGAATTTTGCTAAATAATCATTCTAGTTGCATTGTTTTCATGAAATAACACTTTTTGCACACAACGCGGTTTATATTTATTTTAGCAATGAACGACACTTTATTATTGACTGAAGGATTGCAGGCTCTTCAAGATTCCCTGCTGGTAACCAAGGAAGCGCTGATTGATGCTAACCTGAACACCAAATTCCAGAGTGATAACAACTGGATGATGATATCCACTGCCTTAGTTTTTATTATGCACCTTGGATTTGCTGGGGTAGAGGCAGGATTCACCCAGGCAAAGAATACGGTTAACATCCTTTTTAAAAATACACTTACGCCAGCTATTGGCTTGATCACCTATGCCCTTGCCGGTTTCGCTTTAATGTATCCAGGTGAATTCAATATTGTTTCTGGCTTTTTGGGTTGGGCGGGATGGCTTGGCACCGATGAGGCAGGATTGACCAAGGATTATAACAATTACACCTATTGGACAGACTTCTTGTTTCAGGGAATGTTTGCCGCTACAGCCGCGACGATTGTTTCCGGTGCTGTAGCAGAAAGAATTAAGATTTCATCCTATCTCATCTTTACTGCAATCTTTGTTGGGCTTGTGTATCCTATTATTGGGTCCTGGAAGTGGGGTGGGGGTTTTCTAGAAGAGTTAGGTTTCCATGATTTTGCAGGATCGACCCTTGTTCACTCTGTAGGAGGCTGGGGAGCCTTGGCAGGTATTATGTTGCTTGGGGCTCGTATCGGCAAGTATAAGGATGGGAAAGTCAATGATTTTCCAGGTTCTTCTGTACCGCTAGCTGTGATTGGGGTATTTTTACTTTGGTTGGGCTGGTTTGGGTTCAATGGAGGTTCGGTATTAAGCGCAGATCCAGCGGCTGTTTCTATAGTGTTGGTGAATACTTCTCTGGCAGCTGCTACGGGTTCCTTGGGAGGTGTGATCATGGCTAACATCATGTTCAGAAGACTTGATTTAGGGATGGCCTTGAATGGTGTCTTAGCAGGCTTAGTGGGCATTACCGCTGGAGCGGACGTCATGTCTCCTACAGAATCTATGATCATTGGCTTTATTGCCGGTTTGCTCGTTGTCCTTTCGGCCGTAGGGCTGGATAAGCTTAAACTCGATGACTGTGTGGGTGCTGTTTCTGTGCATCTGACTTGCGGAGTCTTTGGAACGCTAGCAGTGGGGATGTTTGGGGCAAAAGCTGGTTGGGAACAATTGCTTAACCAACTCATCGGAATTGGCGTGTGTGGGGCAGCAGCCTTTAGCAGCGCTATGATTATTTTCTTTGTGATGAAAATTACGACCGGAATCAGAGTGTCTGAAGAACACGAATTATCTGGATTAGATAGCTTTGAGCACGGTATTAGAGGATATACGATTACTTTTGACAAGTAATCAAAAATGTTGTGGTTGAATTGTTGATTTGTTATTTGTTGCTACAAAGGATTTCTATCGGGCTCCCGTCCGGTAGAATCCTTTCTTTAAACATCAGCAAGCATTAGCCTAAGAAAATTAGTGTTCGTTTTAGTTCTTCAGGATAAGTTTAAGTATCCATAATTGGTATTGTTTAACAACTAGAGGAGTATTCAGGCAAGAATACTCCTCCTTTTTTGGGCTATTCGTTAGACATTAGACGCTAACAGCATCCTCATTCTAATGTGTACCCTTCCAAAAAGAATTCTGTATGGGGTATGAATGGTATTAGTCAAGCCATTGTTCATGATGTTTAGGAGGTTCTTTTGATGCTATCCCATTTATATAGATAGGGAGTCATAAACTTGAACTTATATCTGTTTAGCCAAAGAGTTTACCCTCTTGTATCCGTTATCATTGCTTCCCACTGAGATACTAGCATCTTGATGGCAAAGACCTGGGGCAAGTATAGTAAGCCAGTACAGATAATTAAATGTGTATAGCCTTAGCTAAGCAGCCTATTCTGCTTGAACAAAAAAAGGGGTTGCCGTGTGGCAACCCCTGAAGCAATTCTAATTGGTATACTTTATTCTTTTACGATAATCACCTCAGAGTGTGAAAGATCGCTCTCGATGTCTACGACTTCTAATACGTAGCTTTCTGGCGTAAGTCTTGAAACGTCTAGTCTCAGTTGATTTTCTCCAAACACAACATCGCGCTTTTCTAGGACTACCCTTCCTGTCATGTCCATTAGGCGTACATCGAAGGTTTTGTCTGAAGAAACAGCTGCTTCTACGTTTACATATTCTGTTGCTGGGTTTGGGTAGACCTCAAAGCGAGGTGCAAATTGATCACCCAGTCTTACTTCTCTGATAGGAGAGTAGGTAAAGGATCCGTCAAAGTCTACCTGACGAAGTCTATAGTACACTCTATTGCCTGGTACGGATAAGTCAAGGTAGTCATAATCTTTGCGTGCATCAGTTGTTCCTGCACCATCCATAGCCGCAATCTGCTGGAAGAATCTTCCATCTGTTGAACGCTCTATCTGGAACTCTGCATTGTTTACCTCTTGGGTAGTTGTCCATTCTAGCTGAACCACTGCCTCTCCTACTTGGTAGGCCTCAAAATCTAGCAACTCAATAGGGAGGTCGGTAGAAATAGGTAAAACATCAAATGGATCTGAAGAGATAGATGGAGGTGTTCCCAATACATCTGGAATATTAGAAATAGCGTTTCTTAGGAAATTAAGGTTGATATCATCAGATGCTTCTAGAATCACTCTTACTTGAGTGGTTGGAATAGCTCTTTCAAAAACGAAGTCTAGAAGATGAGACTCCACTGCTGGACTTGCAGGTAACACAAAATAAGGGCCTCCTGCTAGAATGATCCCAAAACCAGGACTGGTAGTGAAATCTGCTCTGTAGTCATAAATAACACCATCTACGGTAGCTTGGTTAATGGCAGTTCCGCCACCATCGACATCCGTATAGGTTTCGTATTTGGCTTCTCTAAATACTCCTGCTTGAATCACTGCCTCTAGGTCGTCATTGATGATCGCAGGTCCAGCTGGGCTTACATCCACAGTTTGACTGTTAACTTTGATGCCCCAGTGAACAGCTCCTAACCAAACGTCTTCACTTGAATTGTTACTTTGGGCATATACTTTCATGGTGTCAGGACCCGAAGCATCAGGACCATAAGCCATCTCATACCTCAATGTTGTGGAGTATTGTGCAAATGCACTAAATGACAAGGTTACAAAAATCAAAAGGAAGAACTGCTTCATTTTACCGTGATTAACTCAGTTTATATCTGTTTTTGTCTTTTTGTATGTCCAAAGAAGATTCTTGGGGGTCTGCTTTGGTAATTCTTACACCTACTTTAGGTCAAAAATGAAATTGTTAAATCTTATAAAAACCTTTCGCGTGGTGTACTTTTATACAATCAGTTAATCCAAAGGTATTTTTATGGCCTTTCTTTTCCAATAGCCCAAAAACCCCAAAATCTAAGTGCTCTTTAGGAGGTGAATAGTTCTGTTTTTGAATTGTTTGGTGTTTTGATGAGGGTTGGTGTTGTTTTTTGTTGATAGTCAGTGTTTTATGAGTGAAATTTTCTTCTCTTTTTCGGTATGATTTTTTACGAAATGAATTTTTCTCCTTGTTACATTCAATATTGGGCATTTTTCATGGAATCATATTTCTACCTAAATGGTAGCTTTCCTAGCGCGAATGGACAGCTAAGAATTTGCGAAAATGAGCTTGTTAAAGGAATAAATTTGAATCGTTAGTGTAGAATTTCTTACATAATTTAATGCGCTATTTGACAGGTTCGGAGCTGGAATATTTTCGTTTTTCGTTAATAGCCAAATTTTTAAACAGTACGAAAGTCGTTTATTGGGAAAAATTAAAGGAGATATAAGCCAGCTTATATCTCCTTTTTATTAGGTCTTGTTCTACGATCAGGCAGGTTGGTGATTAGGTCTTAGCAGATCGTTTACCGTTTTAACAGGGTTGAATGTGATAATGGGCACTTCTACAAAAAGCGTATGCCAGTCAGCCATCGCTCCATTCCAAAGTCCTGGAAGTTCTTGAGCTTTTAGCTCTCTACCGTCTTTAGATTTGTAGGCAATGAATCCAGTCTTCTCATCTCTGAAGTCTAGCAAATCCCACTTTTCCCCGTGGCGATTTCTGGTTGCACATACAAGATCAACAGGATTGAAGTGGGTAGAGCCCTGCATGATGCTTAATTGAGCTTTATTGTCTTTGTCGATCTGGGCGCTTTCTACAATCTGAAGGGAAACGGTTCCATCACTGTTCGTAGCCCAAAATGGACCCCCACCTGGCTCTCCTTCATTCTTTACCATTCCACAAACACGAATAGGACGATATAGCTTGGCCTTGATATAAGTCAAGCGCTGCTCATCTGTCCAGCTGTCATAGAATCCCTTTTGTGGAACCACACAAAGGACAGCTTCCAGGAAGGCAGCTATTTCCATGACTAGGTCGGGATTAGCTTCTGCTTCCAACCGCTCTTGGTAAGCAAAAACCTGGTTCTGAATTTCTAGCAATACCCCAGCCAATGCTTTTTTATATGTATAGGTTGTATCTTTGATCCTATCAGGAACGACGTTGTCGATGTTTTTGATGAAGATGAGGTCTGCATCAATTTCGTTGAGGTTTTCAATCAAGGCCCCATGTCCTCCAGGTCGGAAAAGGATTTGTTCATTATCCAGTCGAAAAGGGTTATTTTCCATGTCCACGGCAATCGTATCGGTGGAAGGCTTTTGGATAGAGTAGGACACCTCAAGCTTTACACCGAAGCTAGCTTCATAACCTGCTTTTACCTGATCCATCAGTTCCTGAAATTTTTCCTGATGCTCTGGACTAACAGTAAAGTGTAGGAAAGCTGTTCCGCCAGTAGCTGCCCCATAGTTGGCGGCTTCTACTAAATGTTCCTCAGCTGGTGTTCTTCCTGTCTCTTCGTATTGGTGGAAGGTTAAAAGGCCTTTGGGAAGTTTACCATACCCAAGCCCATCTTCTGTAAGGAGAGAAGAAAGGATGGCACTTAGGTTTTTCTCTTGAACGAGGGAAGAAAGGCTTTTTCCTCCTAATTTTTCTGATAATTCAGATGCAAAGGCAAAGTCTTCTACCTTATCGAAGAAAGTTTTTACCAAGCCACCTTCTTCCTGTATTTTTTGGTAGGCTTCTTCAGAACCATCATAGCTGCTTAGGCAGGCAAAGAGTGCCTTAAACATCCTTGAGGCTGCCCCAGAAGCAGGAACAAATTTTACGACCTTTAGATGCTGTAGCTTTTTATCATAGGATTCCACCAGTCTATCAATATCGGAATCCTGTAGTCTGATCAGACCATCATTCACGGTGGCGGCCTTGACGATGTCCATAAAAGGAAAACCTGTCTCGAAGTTCTTCAATTGCTCTTCAATTACTTCGATTTTACTTCCTCTTGATTGGATGTGGCTAAGGTCTTCTTGAGTAAAATTAGCTGTCATGTGGGTGTGTCGATTTCTTAATAGCAAAAATTCTAGGGACGCTGGGAAAGAACAGGTTCAGCATAATTCTACGGACTTTTTACATAGGAAAAAAGGACTATTTCATCAACTTGAAGAAGTTTTTTTCAAACGGTTCAAATTCGATATTGAGTCTCATAAAGCAACCAATTGAATCGTCTTATCGTATCCTACAGGTAGAGACGCTTTCTTTAAGAATCTCTACCTCTCACAAAGGCATTTTCCAAGGCAATCCCTGCTTTGGGTATTTTCTGTTTTCATGTAATTGACTTCCGCTAAGGCAAAGAATTCGTATTTTGGTACGTGGAAGCCCTATTATTATGTGTGAACAACTAGATCAGGTCAGCCTGAATTTTTCTCCTCAAAGTCTACTATTCTTGGACATCACCCTTTTCATCATCATGTATGGGGTCGCCTTGTCACTTAAACCATCAGACTTTGTCCGTTTGTGGTCTCGTCCTTGGCCAGCTCTGGTGGGGGTATTTTCGCAATTCTTCCTTTTGCCCCTATTGACCCTTGGATTGGTTTATTTGATCAAACCATGTCCTAGTATCGCACTAGGAATGTTTTTGGTTGCGGCTTGCCCTGGCGGGAATATTTCGAATTTTATTTCTCAGATGGCTCAGGGGAATGTGGCACTTTCAGTCAGTCTATCTGCCCTTTCTACCATGGCTTCTGTGATCATGACCCCTTTTAGCTTTCTTTTTTGGGCACAATGGTACCAACCTGCTGCTCAATTGTTGGCTGAAATTCAGATGGATCCCGTTGACATCTTTGTTAAGATTCTAACCATCCTGGCTGTTCCTCTTGCCTTGGGTATGTGGACTGCCCATAAATTTCCCCGCTTTACGGATAAGCTCAAAGAACCCATGAAGCGCTTGTCCATTTTAATTTTTGGAGGCTATGTAGTCGCGGCTCTAGTGGGAAATTGGCCTTTCTTCGTTCAGTATATTCAATATATCGTCGGATATGTATTCATCCATAATGCAATTGCGCTTGGTGGAGGATATATGCTGGGGGCTTTAGGTCGATTGGGTGAACAGGATAGAAGAACTGTAGCGATAGAAACAGGTATCCAGAATTCTGGTCTTGCCTTGGTCCTTATTTTCGGAGACATATTCGGAGGGCTAGGAGGAATGGCTATGATCGCTGCGCTTTGGGGTATATGGCATATTGTTGCTGGTCTGAGTATTGCCACGGTTTGGTCCAGATTCATGCCGTTGAAGCCTGTAAGTGAATAATTTACCTAACTACCTTTTAAACTTTTTTTACCTTTGCTAGAATATTTAAGAATTCATGAGTAAGCCAAATGTAAAGTTTCTGCCCATCTACCATGTGATGCGGGCGCTAGTGAGATTCGGATTACACCTTTATTATAGGAGACTAAAAATCGTTGGCTATGAAGATGTCCCCAAGGGGGTACCTTTATTTTTCGCCTCAAACCACCAAAACGCCTTCATGGATGCCCTCCTCTTAGGCGGAAATACCAAGGGACGCCAACAACCAAATTATATCACTCGTTCTGATGTTTTCAATCCGAAAACACTCTCTTTCTTGAGCACCTGGAAAATGCTTCCTATCTATCGCCAAAGGGATGGGAAGGATTATTTGCAGAAGAATGAGGAGATGTTTCACAAGTATATTGACCTTCTCAAAAACGGGGATTCTATCGTGATTTTCCCAGAAGGAAACCATGGGCGTGTCAGAAAACTGAGAGTACTCAGAAAAGGGATCGGAAGAATTGGTTTTCAGGCTATGGAAGAAATGGATGGAAATTTCGATGATATCCTCATGGTGCCAGTTGGCCTAAATTATAGTGCTCACAAAAATCTTCGCTCAGACGCTCTGGTTATATTCGGTGAACCCATTGGCATCAAGAAGTATTACGAACAGCATAAGAATAAAGATAGGCGTGCCCTGATTGACTTAAGAAATGACTTGGCAAAGGGCATTCAGGACGAAATGATCCATATCAAATCTCCTGAGTATTATGAAACCATTGAGGGATTGCGGACCATCAGCTCAGAAGAGTTGTTGGAGCAATCACCCGCTCCGAAAAAAGATCAATTAGCTCGCTTGAGAGTCGAGCAAAACATGATCAAAAAAGTGGAAGAGGGTATGGCAAACGAAAGCATTGATGGTCCCAGCCTCAAAGAAGATGTTGAAACTTATTTCAATGGTATCGAGGAATTGGGCATTAGAGACCATGTGGTCAGGACCCAGCCTCATGGTATGCCGGGACTTATCTTGCAAGCACTTGGTTTGTTGATTTCATTTCCTGCTTTTGCCTGGGGGTGGCTCAACCACATCCTTGTCTATAACTTTGCGGTGAGATTTACTAGAAAGACATTTAAGGACGATCATTTCCATTCGTCTATGATGTTCATTATCGCTTTCTTTCTCTTCCCGCTTTCCTATCTCTTATTGGCAGGTATTGCTTGGGCAATATTTGGTTGGCAGATAGCGTTAGCCTACTTTCTGACCCTGCCCTTGTTCGGGAATTTTTCCCTCGTTTACAGCAGGTGGTTCAAGAAATTCAGGGGAAAATGGCGCTTTCAGACGGCTTTGCAGGGAGGTAATTCAACGGCGAATTCCCTTGTCGGACTTAGAGAAAAGATCATGGGCGTAGTGCGAAAGGCCGTGAAGGCTGGGCAGCCTGTGATGGAAGGAAGTCAAGCATAATCGAGATTGGCAATTCAATCGTGCATTTCTTTGCATTTTTCGTTAAGTTTATAAGGAAGCCTCTTCGTTATTGGATTTCTTTCTAACCTGTTTTAGATACACTCTTACTATCCTAATAGACTAGTGTTAAAGGCTAAGTCAATTCTAGGCAAAGCAAGAGTTCTGTGCGCATTCCTTATGCCAAAAAACAACGACCCAATCAGACCTGACGCTCTGGCCATGAGAACCCAAGGAATAGAAACTCAGAATGGTAACGGCCATTCAAAGCAGTTTCTACGGTCCAACATACCTTTTACGAAATTTGCCTATTGGGAATATCGTAGCAAGGGGAACCACGTCGTTTTGTCTACGCAGGCAGCTCGCTTACTGAACGTATCCTTTCTACAGTTAAAACTTGTCAACTTTCTTGACCTCTTTCATCCAGGTGATAAGGAATTGGTCAAGCAGATGATTACACGTGCTTCCGAAAGAAATCTTCCTTTCCAGATTGAGGTTCGTGTCTTCTCAGAAGAGGACCAACTGATCTGGATAAATATCAAGGGATCTGTCAGAGGAATCGGATCAGAGACTGGTTTCGACCTTGACGGAACCATGGAGGAAATTACCGCTCGTAAACAGGTTGAGCGGGAGCAATACAGAAGGAATCAAGTACTAGAAGCCCTCTCCAAGGGTGCCTCGCAGACCTACATCCTCTCTATTATCACAAGAATGATAGAGGATGGATATTTGCATAAAGCTTCGGCCCTGTGGCAATTTAATTTCGAAGGGAAGGTATTGCCCTTGGTACAAGGCATTGGTCTAGGAAATACTTACCTATCATGGGCTGAGCAACATAACTTCCCACTTGAAAATCTAGGAAAAACCAATAAAGAACAGGTTTTTCTAAGCCTTGACGAAGTGCCGATTGATGAGGACATGAAGCGTGAGCTTAGGAGTCAAGGAAAATACGGCCTAGCATTATTCCCAATCCGGCCCTTAAATAAAGACTTTGAAGGCGTTTTTATTGTCTACATTCAGAAAGAAGGCCTAAAGAGTATAGGGGAAATGTATCAGCTGAGAACCATCAGGAATCTTGCTGAGATGGTCATTGTCCAGAAACAAGCTGAAGCTGAATTAACATATCGTAGGGACTTCGAGAAGATCGTAACCAACATCTCATCCACTTTTGTACGAGTACCCGCCGCTGAAACGGATGCCTATATAAGCGATGCCCTAGGTAAGATTGGTGAATTTGCCAAGGTAGACAGAAGCTATATTTTTCGATATTATCCAGATAGGGAGATCCTTAGTAATACCCATGAATGGTGTAACGAAGGGATAGAACCCCAAATCCAGCATTTAGCTGCCCTCAAGTTAGATGATTTTCCTTGGGGCGTGGAAACAGCCAAATCAAAAATGGTCATCAGCGATGTAGAAGGACTTCCTGATGAAGCAGCTGCTACCCGAGATCTTTTCATGATGCAAGGGATAAAGTCCATCATTATCTTACCTATGTATGTAGGTGATGATTGGATTGGCTTCCTAGGATTTGATTCCGTTTTCAACAAGAGAAAATGGACTGAAGAAGATCAGTCATTGCTTCAATTCATCGGAGAAATTATCGCCAACGGACTCAAGAGAAAAGAAACCTACGAACAGATTCGCAATACCAATGTGATTTTGGAGCGCAAAGTGGAAGAGCGAACAGCTGAACTCGTCCATTCCAATAAATCCTTGGAACGATTTGCCTTTATGGCTTCCCATGATATGAAAGAGCCGCTCCGCATGGTCATAAGCTACCTTCAGTTACTCAAATTGAGGACCCGAGATTCCATGGATGCAGGAAATATGGAATATCTCGACTTTGCATTGGATGGTGGACAACGTATGTCAAATCTCCTTGAGGCCATATTAGCCTACTCTAGGGTGAACATGACGGACCGACCTATGACGAGAATATCCCTTCATCAGGTTATTCAAAACGTCGCGAGAAATCTCATGGTCCTTCTTCAAGAGAAAAATGGGCATGTAGATGTGTATAAACTCCCTGATCTAGATGCAGATGAGGCACAAATGGAACAGCTCTTTCAAAATCTCATTTCTAATGGCCTAAAATTCCAATCAGGAGATAGGCAGCCTCATATCACTGTGGGCTATAAAGATGTGGGGGACGCTTATGAGTTTTTCGTTAAGGACAATGGAATCGGTATAGCAGAAGAATATCAGGATTATATTTTTGAAGTATTCAAGCGCTTACATGCCAGAAATGAATACAAGGGAAGTGGGGTAGGTTTGTCGATATGTAAAGAAATCGTTCGTAGGCATGGAGGCGAAATCTGGCTTGAGTCCAAGTTAGGTGAAGGCACCACCTTCTTCTTTACCCTTAGGAAAAAACATGAACCTCTTGAACCCATTAAGCCCAAAACCGAGCTTGAGCCACAGCGAGAATTATCCGCTTAGTGGTCCCCTCCAAGAGTAGATTCATTGAATGTGAATATCCTCGTTTGACAAGCAAGCTTTCTTTTTCTTTTCTTTAAGATGAATAGCCGAAAGGAAAGATGAGAAATGAATTGCTAGATCCCAATTCTGGGCACATGGACGAAGAAAAAAAGCTCCGTCCACAATTATTAGGAGACTTTACAGGCCAGAAGAAGCTTACCGAGAATCTTAAAATTTTTATTGAAGCTGCCAAGTTAAGAGGGGAGCCACTAGACCATGTCATTCTGCATGGCCCACCAGGACTTGGGAAAACAACCCTTTCCTTTATCCTAGCGAATGAACTAGCCGCTAACATTGTCACCACTTCGGGACCCGTATTGGAAAAGCCAGGCGACTTAGCTGGCCTATTAACCAATATGGAAGAAGGGGATGTGCTTTTTATAGATGAAATCCATAGGCTTTCCCCTGTTGTAGAGGAATACCTTTATTCTGCCATGGAGGATTTCAAGATTGATATCATGGTGGAAACAGGGCCCAATGCCCGCAGCATTGAGATTGGCTTGCTTCCTTTTACCTTAGTTGGGGCTACGACCAGAGCGGGCCTATTGACTTCTCCTATGCTGGCTCGATTTGGGATCAATGCCCGTTTGGAATATTATGATGCAGAGACGCTCCAGCGAATAATCATTCGATCAGCTGGTGTGCTGGCTGTTCCTATTGATGAGGATGCAGCCTTAGAAATTGCACGAAGGTCACGTGGAACACCTCGTATTGCAAATAGACTTCTTCGTAGGACCAGAGATTTTGCCCAAGTCAAAGGCGACGGAAGGATTACTGCTGCTATCGCAGAATTAACGCTTACCGCATTAGAGGTAGACGAAGCAGGATTGGATGACATGGATCACAAAATCCTCATCACCATTATCGATAAATTCAAGGGAGGCCCTGTTGGTCTAAATTCTATCGCCGCTTCTGCGGGGGAGGAACCCGAAACCATAGAAGAAGTCTACGAGCCTTACCTAGTAATGGAAGGATTTATCAAGCGTACTGCTAGGGGACGAGTCGCCACTGAGCGTGCTTATAAGCATTTTGGTAGAATACCAGGTAAATCAGGAGATTCGAGTCCTAATCTATTTTCCCCTTGATCCTAATACAAGACGCGGAATCGGATGGTATGGTCCATTCCTTTGAGGTCAGCCAAAACGGCCTCATCATAGGCTCTATCAATATCAATGATCACATATCCAGTATCTTCTGTGGTCTTTAAGTATTGACCAGAAATATTGATGTGGTGCTTGGCTAAAATTTGGGTGATTTGGCTCATAACGCCAGGCACATTCTTGTGTACATGCAGCAAACGGTGCTTTTGCCCTTGAGCTGGTAGCTGAACAGTGGGGAAATTGACACTCCCAAAAGTATTTCCTGTGTTGATATAGTCAATGACTCTGGAGGGGACATAGGTTCCAATATTTTCCTGAGCTTCCTGTGTGCTACCTCCGATGTGTGGAGTTAGAATGACATTGTCTAATCCCAGCAATTCTGAGACAAACGGCTCGGTATTGCTCTTGGGTTCAGCAGGGTAAACGTCTATGGCAGTTCCACGAATATGCCCACTTTTGAGATGCTTGACCAGAGCTGCAATATCCACCACTTTCCCTCTTGCAAGGTTAAGGAGGATGGCGCCTGGTTTCATGGCAGACATTTCTTTGTCTCCAAAAATATCCTGGTTCTCAGGACGACCATCCACGTGAAGGGTAACGATATCAACCATGCCCAGCATCTCCTCCAGATTGTCTACTTTGACAGCATTTCCTAAAGCCAGCTTTTCTATCAAGTCATAGTAATAGACTTTCATGCCCATAGATTCCGCCAAAACCGAAAGTTGAGCACCTATATTCCCATAACCGATGATGCCCAAAGATTTTCCACGAACTTCATAGCTGTCCTTGGCAGACTTATTCCATCTTCCTTGGTGCATGCCTGCATTCATTACGGGGATTCGGCGCATCAGCATGATGATCTCACCAATGGCCAATTCAACGACAGATCTTGTGTTGCTGTAAGGGGCATTGAATACGACGGTGCCGTTTTGAGCAGCTGCTTCTAAATCTATTTGATTTGTGCCGATACAAAATGCACCTATGACCAGCAACCTATTGGCATGTTCCAGTACCCTCGCAGTGATTTGAGTTTTTGAACGAATACCAATGATACTGACACCCTTTATCTTCTCGATGAGTTCATCCTCAGATAGGGCTCTTCCAATGATTTCTACCTGATAACCCTCTTCTCTAAAAAGTCTTTCGGCATTGGAATGGACATTTTCAAGAAGTAAAACCTTGATTTTATGTTTGGGATAAGAAAGTGTCATGAAATCGGAATTGTATCATCAAATATACGGCGACTATTAGCATGCCGAGTATTTTTTGGAACGCAAATCTAACAAATTTGTTAAAAGAATAACTCATTTATTGTAAACACTACAATAAATCACCCCATTCATATGATTATCTCGATTCTGAAAGAATTGAAATAAGTCTACTTACTGACTTTTTTAACAAAAATATCCCACATTGTTTGAACATTGATGTCTAAACATCGTTATTGAGTGCAGACAACATTCATCAACTAAATAAAATCTGATACATGAAAAAGATTGCACTTATTCTAGCAGCCCTTGTGATGGGCTTATCTTCATACGCGCAAAGCACCTGGGCGATTGATGGTTCTCATTCTACTGTGGGTTTTAGCATTGTTCACCTTGTAATCACTGAGGTAAACGGAACTTTTGGGAAGTATGACGGAAAGTTGGTTACGAGCAAAGATGACTTTTCTGATGCATCTATCGACTTCAAAATTGATGTAGCCTCTATCAGCACGGGCAACGGACAACGTGATGGGCACTTGAAGAGTGGAGACTTTTTTGATGCAGAGAAATTTCCTTCTATTACTTTCAAAGGGAAATCCTTGACCAAAGTAGAAGGAAACAAATACAAGTTGGTAGGCGACCTGACCATGAAGGGAGTTACCAAAGAAGTTACCCTTGATACCAAATACACAGGTACGGTTGTAGGTGCTTATGGGAAAACAAGAGCAGGGTTCAAAATCACAGGTGAACTGGATCGCTTTGACTACGGATTGAAGTGGGATGCCGCCACTGAAGCTGGAAACCTTGTTGTGAGCAAAGAGGTAGAGCTTGACATCAACATTCAGTTGGTGAAGCAATAATCGACATCAACAGATTATATACATGAAAAGGAGGGCAAGTGCCCTCCTTTTCACATTCACTGTGTTTGTTAAGGCCCTAAAGAACCTTAGTTCGCATCGGTCAATTTTCCTGATCCAGTAACGTTGGAGTTAACTGATCCTGGTGTTCCTTTGTAGGATACGTTTCCAGAACCTGTGATTTTTACATCAAGGGTTCCTCCTTCTACACGCACTTCTGCGTCTCCAGATCCTCCTACATTAACACTCGTATTTTCAGTGGCGAAGTCAAAAGCGTAAATGTCGCCAGAACCTGATATTTTGGAATTATGTGTGATGGTTTTTCCTTCTAATTGTAGCTCACCGCTACCGGATACTTTACTTTCTGTAGAATCGGTTTCAATATCTAGGATTAGGTTACCAGATCCAGAAATTCTTAGGTCAGCAAAGCTGATGGGAGTAGCAGCCGTAAGCTTGATTTCACCTGAACCAGAAATAATTGCCTGAAAATCTGTGTCAAGTACAAGGCTGTCTTCAACTTCAATCTCTCCTGAACCTGATACGACAAAGCTTTTCTGAGGCTGGGTGGTAGGAATAGTGACATAGACATCCATGTCATAGTTGAACCAACATCCTTCTACATCAATCACCAACTCATCATTGATAACCTCAATTTTTAAGGCTTCTAGTACATTTTCGTCTGCTTCTACAATGATCTCCTGAGTAGTTCCTTGCTTCACATGTACAGATGCAGCCTGTACCAGATCAATAGACGTAAAAGGGGAGAGACTTAGGGTATCGGTTAGGATCGCGCCATTTCCTCGACGGCAAATTCCGTCAGTATCACATCCTGTGCTGATAAGAGAAATGAAGATGGATGCGACAAAAAGAAGTTGAATAACTGACTTTTTCATTTTATAGGGTTTTGGTGTAAAGGTTTTCTGTACTACACTTCTAAGTACTCCATTCTTTGACAAAGCGATGCAGTCACCTAGAGCGAATAAATGGGGAAGGGGAATGAATACCCGATTTCGAGGAGTGAATCATTTAGGCGACCAAATCATTTAGGAAAAAGTAGAATTTTGCAGATGATTTAAGGGCGTTGGTATAAACAGAATATAAATTTTGATATATAGGCCCATTCGTTTAAATCAATTTGGAAGAAACTTCGTTAAGCATCCCATACCATTTGTTTATTGGCTGCCCACTGATTCTTATGCTATGAAACAGCTATTCTTACTTCTTTTAATTAGCCCTTTGTTACTCCTTCCCACCTTCCTCCATGCTCAACCAAAGGAAAGGATGGAGGAAAGAGAGATCATCTTGACGGGGAAGATCATTGATGCTGAGACCAAGGAAGGTCTTTCTTTCGCTTCCGTTCAAGTTCACCAAGCCACAGACAGTAGCTTGGTCGGAGGAGGGCTAACCAATAAAGTAGGGGAATTCAGCATCAAAACAGAAACTGGCGAGTATTATCTGGCGGTTACCTATCTAGGCTACGAAAGCTTGATCGTAGGTGATATACAGGTCGCCAAAGGGTTGAGAAGATTGGATCTGGGGAAAATCCTCATGACCAAGGCAGCTGTAGAAATAGATGAGGTAGAGATTACCGCAGAAAAATCCCAAGTAGAATTCAAGCTGGACAAGCGGGTCTACAACGTTTCTAAGGACGTAACAGCGGTAGGCAGTACAGCAGATGAATTGCTCCAAAATCTACCCTCAGTTGAAGTAGATGGAGAAGGAAATGTCAGCCTCCGTGGAAGCCAGAATGTAAGGTTATTGGTAGACGGCAAGCCTTCCGGGCTTATCTCAGGTGGGCCAGAAGCACTAAGGCTACTACAAGGAGATTTGATCGAGAAAATTGAAGTCATCACCAATCCCTCTGCCAAATATGATGCAGAAGGTGAAGTAGGAATCATTAACATCGTCTTGAGGAAGGATCGAAAAAAAGGTCTAAATGGATCTTTTTCCATTTCTGGAGGATATCCGGAGAATTTTTCGGCCTCAGCTAATATTAACCTAAGAAGGAATAAGTTTAATTTCTTCACCAATGTGGGAGCGAGTTATCGAAATTCGCCTGGACTGGCCTTTTTTACCCAAAACAATGTAGAGGAAGATACAGCTTATTCTTCCATCACAGATAGAACATTCTTCCGTGCGGGTTGGACACCCAATATTCGTTTTGGTTCGGAATACTTCTTCAACGATAAGAATACCCTTAGTCTGGCGGGAAATGCGCGTTTTAGGTCAGGCAATAACACCACCCGATTGACCTACTCTGACTTTGATGAGAATGAGGTCTTGACCTCTGTTACCGAAAGGCTCACCACGGAAACTGAACAGCAAAATACGATTGGGCTAGAAGCGAACTATACCAAAACCTTTGATCAAAAAGGAAGGAAATGGACCATTGATTTAAACCTGGATCGAACAGATGATCAGGAAAATTCAGAGGTCAATCAAGTACTCTTAGAGGGTGGGGGAGATGACCCTGCTGAGCAGAGAATTAGGAACCAGGAAGATCGGCAGACCATTTTCTTTCAGTCTGATTATGTTCACCCTTTCGGGAGAAAAATGAAGTTTGAAACAGGAACGAGAGCTTCTTATAGAACCTTCGATAATGACTATAAGGTAGAGAGTTTCGTAGATGGGGAATGGGTGCCTGACGAGAGATTTTTCAACAGATTTATCTATCTGGAAGGGATTTATGCAGCCTATGCCATTGTTAACCAAGAAAGGAAGAAGTTTTCTTATCAATTGGGACTCCGACTGGAACACACTGATATTGTTACGGAGTCTAGGATCGACAGCATCAGAAATCCACGAAATTATACCAATCTCTTCCCTTCGGCTAGTTTCTCCTACAAGCTGAAGCCATCTACGACCATGCAATTCAGTTACAGCCGCAGGATTTCAAGACCAAGTTCGAGGTCCTTGCAGCCATTTAACAACTTTGCGGATGCGCGGAATACCTACGAAGGGAACCCTGACCTAGACCCAGAATTTACGCAATCCTTTGAAGCGGGTATTCTCAATTACCAAAAGAAGGGTTCCATCTTGGCAAGTATTTACTACAGATACCGCACCAATGTGATTGAGCGTGTAACGCTTTTCGAAGGCGATAGATTCAGGCTTTTCCCCATTAACCTAAGCACACAAAATGCCTATGGAGTGGAAGCATCTATCTCTCGCGACTTGGCGAAATGGTGGAAAATTAGTGCCAATGCCAATTTTTCTAGGGCGATTACAGAAGGCGTTTATCAGGATAGCTTATTCTTCGCAGACGCAACTAACTTAAATGGTCGAGTCAATTCAAGATGGATCTTTAAGGATGCTGGGAACTTCCAGGCTACTTTCAATTATCGTGGACCAAGAGTCAATCCACAGGGCAGGAGCAGGGCCGTCTACTCACTTGATTTGGGATATACCATTGAGGTCCTTAGTGGAAAGGGAACTCTGAATTTCAGCGTTCGAGACGTGTTTAATTCTCGTAAATACAGAAGAGACATCATCGGTCCTGAATTTACACGAACCCTTCTTTACCAGAGAAGACTCCGCCAGTTCACAGTTTCCTTCAATTACTTGCTGAACCAGGATAAAAAACGTGGTCGCGATGGAAGAGGGGGCAGACCATCAGGGGGACGACGAGAAGACTTCGGTATGTAAGTCGAATTTCTCCTACCTATTCATTTCTCTATCTTTCTTGAATGAAAGTTCATGTAGCTGTCGTACAGGATGTCCCTGTCATATTCGACAAGGCGAATACCTTGGATAAAGTTGAGGCTTTGGTAAAGAAATATGCTTTGGAAGGTACTCAGCTTATGTTGTTTCCCGAATCCTTTATTCCAGCTTATCCACGAGGAGCTGATTTCGGCGCCAAAGTGGGAAGAAGGACAGCTGAAGGAAGAGAGCTTTACCTGAGATATTGGCAGGAAAGCTTCGAACTTGGCAGCGATGATCAAATCAGGCTCGAAAGGATAGCGAGAGTCTCAGGTGTATTTTTGGTCATAGGGGTAACAGAAAGATCTTCCCTTCATGGAAGTCTTTTTTGTTCGATGCTGTATATCTCACCCAAGCAGGGCCTTGTGGGTGTTCATCGTAAAATAAAACCAACGGGAACGGAAAGACTGATTTGGGCAGAAGCTGGGGGCGATTCTTTGATCACTGTATCTTCTGATTGGGGACGAATAGGGGGATTGATTTGTTGGGAAAACTATATGCCTCTTGCTAGAATGGTCATGTACCAGCAGGGCGTTCAGCTCTATTTGGCACCTACGGCTGACTCAAGGGAGGGATGGACTGCTACCATGCAACATATTGCGCTAGAGGGAAGATGCTTTGTCTTGGCTGCCAACCAATGTGTACAACAAGAAGATTATCCTGAGGAGTATTTGAACATGGTTGGTTCGAAGGAAGATTTGTCCTGCCGCGGAGGAAGCCTCATCATTTCTCCACTTGGGGAAATCTTGGCAGGACCTCTCTACGGAGAAAAAGGATGCCTGACCGCAGAAATTGATCTGGAAGACATCATACGTGCCAAATTAGACTTTGACCCCATTGGGCACTATCATCGTCCAGACATTTTTCAATTTGAAATCAAGTCCTAACGCTTCTAAGCTACGAGTATCAAATCCTTTCCAAATGTAGACTTAGGTATTGGCAAGGATCAAGTTAGGAGGAAATAAGATTTAATCTCGATCCATAAAAAAGGGCCCTAACCTAATGGCTAGGACCCAACGTTAGGAGGGGCTTTAATTCTTATCTGGTTGTGTTAGAACAGAATCTGAATACCTGCGTTGTAGGATTTGTCCGTTCTGGGGGTGAAGGTTCCACCCTGAACATTTGGAGGAATCAAGACGAATGGCCTATTTTCCTCTAACAACTGATAGGCGAAGAAGATCTCCAGATTTTCGTGTCTTATTCCTAAACGTGCTTCTCCGTAAAATATTTCCAAGTCGAAGCCAACAAATTCATTAAAGGGGTCCTTCAGGTCAAAATTAGAGGTTTCCTTTTGCTGGAAAGTACGCTGTACCCCTCCCATAATTTGAAGGAAGAAGAGATCAAAAAACGTCCTTTCTGCTCCAATGGCTAGGGTAGCTGTTCCGCGTTCTGTGCCTCTGTGCCAGCTCAATGGAAGTCCAGTCGCCACATCAATAGAGTCTCTCAGGCCTGACCATTTAAAAGGTCTGTCATCCAGTGGAGTTGCTTTACGCAAAGGCAACACCCCAATATCTGCAAACACAGAGTACTTATCCCAGCTTTTGTGTTGGTAGCGAATCTGTCCTGTTGCTCCAATTCCATATTCGGTCAACTGACTCTTCACACGCTTGAATACAACACCTCCTGAGAGCATAATGGGCTTCTTCTCCTCTGGGTTTGGACCGTTCTGATAAACGTAAATGGTTGTGTCGTTCTGGAAGTTGTTGATGATGGTGGTATCGCGTTGAACGATAATGACTGTGTCATTACAGCAGCAATCACCTGCTGGAACTGGCGGTGGTGGAGGTGGGATAGGGGTGCAATCGTTCCCCTCTGGATCGAGCACCTTGATGATGCGAGTTGCCTGGCTGGTCATACCTTCGTTGTCGGTGACAATCAATTTCAATTCAAAGGAACCAGGTTGAGTAAATGTCTTAAATCCGGTGGCTCCTTCAGCATAAACCTCTCCATCAAGGGTCCACTTATAATTTTCAATGCTTGCTCCCCCTTCATCTTGGTCCTGAGAGCCGGTTGCATCAAAGCTCACGTACAGAGGTGCGCAGCCTTCGTCGGTATTGGTATTGATAACTGCCGTAGGTGGAAGGAAGTATCCTTCATCTTCATCCCCCGTAACGGTAATGACAATGGTTGTATCGTCAAGTCTGTTTTCGTTGTCTGTAACTTGTAGGGTTACGGTATATGATTGAGGATCCTCGAAGGTATGATTCACATCGACGCCTTCAGCTTTTTGCCCATCTCCAAAATCCCAAGTGTACTTGGTAATAGATTTCCCTTTTTGGTCTGCATCGAAGGATTCCTTTCCACTAAAGGACACATCCAAAGGAGCTGGTCCTGAAAGGGTGCTGGCACCGATGATGGCTGTGGGCTCTAAACAAGGAATTTCATCATCTGGATTTCGTCTTTCGTAGGGTTCTAGTTCCTCTATCGGCTCAATCCAGCTAACACCTGGCTTGACACGGACGATTTCAGATACTTTGTCTCCGAGTTTTTCGGCTATGTAAATGTTATTCCCCTCGATATCGGCCAAAACTTGGTAGCGCAGGATGGGACCATTGGCCTCATTCTTTAGTTTGGTATCTTTCGTTTTCTTAAATGAATACTGGCCTTTTGAATTCTTGTAAATACAGAACATATAGTATCCTGCACCGAAGACCATTTCATTTCCAATGACGCATTTTGAATTTTTTCCAGGATAGAAACGCTTGCTGGATTTGTTCAAGATATCCTTGCAGGCATTGTATAGCGCCTGATCTCCGAATACCTGGCCAATAATGGCATTGGAAATAGACTCATCAGGAGTTGCGCAGGTTTGTCCTCTCCTGGTTGCGGTTGCATAGCCTACAGGAATGGCCAAAGATTCCTTACCTGCAATATCGTAGGAGATTGTTTTGCCTGTTTTGGGGTCCTTTAAGCTACTTCGCTGCCCGTATAAGGCGGGGACAGCCATCATCAGGATCATGAGCAAGAGCCCGCCGATGGCATTAGCTTTGTGTGGTTGGATCATTGTGTTATGTGTTAATAGTTGGGGGAGATGTTTGTGTTCTAAAATGGTGGAATACAATGAAACAAGGATAATTAGTGATTAAGATACTACCTAAAATCCAAATTTCATGCATCTAAGCTTTTGTGGAGAAAAAATAATACTGAATAAAGGATCAAATTCTTTATGGTTTGATATGCTTTGAAAACCAGAACCTTATAGATAAACGAAATATTTTTAGGAATTGGCTATTTTAGGCAGTTGAAATCCTGACCAATTCTAGGCAAATATCTACCTTTTTGGAACATGGGTTAAGTGAAAAGCAACCCATAAAAAAACTACCCATGAGCATTGCATGGGTAGTTTTTTCATGTAAATGAGATGTCTTCTTATTTGATAACGATCTTCTGAGTAATGGTACCCATTGGATGTTTCATTTTTACAAAGTAAAGACCTGCTGCTAATTGAGAGGTAGAGATTTGTACTCTAGCTTGCCCAGCTACTAGGGTCCCTTCACTCAATACAACTCCAATATTCGAGATAATTTCGTATTTGGCCTCCGTATTTTCCGGTAAATAATACCTTAGGGTAAATTCACCTGAAGCAGGGTTTGGATAAAGCGTCATACGAGGCTTATCTGTTACATTAATACGTAGAATCCTGATGGGACTCAAGGTCGTCTGACCATCAAAATCAAACTGGCGGAGACGATAATAAAGTGTATTTGATCCAAGGGCTGCAATGTTTTTGTCTACAAAAGAATAAGCGTTGCTAGCACCTTCTGGAGCATCCATAGCCACTTTGGCGATGTTCATGAAATCCTCACCATTGGTGGAGCGCTCCACATCAAAATGACTTCCTTTGCCATCCTGACCCACTTCCCACTTCAATAATCCATCCAGTCCTGCTTCTTCTACTCTGAAATCCAACCACTCAACTGGGAAGGTCGTCTGTGAAGCACGGATAAAGAAAGTAGAGAAGGAAGGGACAGAATAGGTAAGCACATGTGAACCTCCTGGGCCTGTTCCTTCTGAAACAGAAGTAGGAGATATCGTCGTCATATTCCCAACGCCTACTTCTCCAAGTTCGCCATTGCTATATTTCTCTAACACTAAGTCATTGAGGTCATTTACTGTAAATGCCTCGTCTTGCAGGATCTGGAACTCAGATGGTTGAATGTATAGCTGTATCGTTACAGGATTGGCAAATGTCTTTTCAGTGGTAAGACGGAAGCTACGAGTTAGGTAATAGTAGTCTCCATTCACAAATGGATGGTTGCCATGATCGAAGGTTTCTACTTTGACAAGACCTAGATCCTGATTGTTGTCATTGATCCTAATGAGGGCTTCTTCGTATTGATCCTGAATTTCGATGTAGGTATTCTCAAATTCTGATACACAAGATCCAAATTGTCCTCTCAGGGCAGTTTTAGAAGCGGCAGCAGTCGCACAATTGGCGCACTCACTGATCCCACCTGCATTGATATTTCCATTGCTAGAAACAGAAATGCCGTCTACGCTTAACAATTCAGTTGCTTCATTATTTCTCATTCTGACTATGATCTGAATAGAGTTTCCATTGAGGTCAGATGAAGTGAAGTTTGTCCAGGTGGAAGGGAAGGAGGAATCCAGATTCAGCAATTCCTGTTCAGCTCCGCCATTCAATTTATAATACACCCTCAGATAGTCGGCTGGCTCGAAAACGCCACTTCCTTTGTAAAGAAAGCTGACTTTAACCGAGGTTTCCTGAGAGATATCAACGATATCTGATGTCCACACAGCCTCTCCATCCAGATGGCTCCCTTCGAGAGATTGGCTTCTGATATCAAATGAGGCGCTTGCACCTAGACTTCCAGTTCCTAGTGTCCAATTGGTCCCTCCAGCATCAGTTGTTGAGCCATCTACCATGTGGAAGTCTTCCTTCCAAAGTATGGGATAGGCACCACCATCCCAAGGAGAGATGCGAGAAGCAGGAATAGGTTCCTCCATCGTACCATCGGGAAGTTCCCAACGGATGGCAAGGTTGTCTCCCCCACCTCCTTCTTTGAAGCGTGCCTCGAAGTAGTACTTTCTTCCGCTTGTCAGATTGACGCTTCCTTCTTGGTCAGCAAACTTGGTCCACTGTCGTGAACTAGCCCAACTGGGAACATTACAGATCTCGACTGCATTGGCGGGATCGTCATTTGTACTTACAAGCAGTACTCCTTGGTCATCGGAAGCGATCCACATTCTATAGGTTCCTGTCTGTGGAGGATAAATATAACCTCTCAACCTACCTCCGTAGTTATCTGCCACATTGGTCGGGGTTTCGGCCAAGGTAACTGAAGTAAGTGTATTAGAAGGGTCATTGTCCCAGTCAATGTTGGAAAGACTGGTACCCGAAATGCCATTGTAGCGCTCGTATTCTAATGTGCCCGTTGGGCTACCTGTTACATTGTTACTACAGGCAATGGAAATAACTGAGGTAGTCGTGTTGGTATTCGCATCCTGGTCCGTTACGGTAAGAGTAACTATATAGCTTCCTTCCTCAAAATAGGTATGAGAGGCAGTGGGGCCATTGGACGTTTTTCCGTCTCCAAAGTCCCAGGCATAACTGACCAACTGGCCGTCTAAGTCATAACTGGAGAGACCGTCGAAGCTATAATTGTAGGGCTTCGTAGAAACTTCTTTGAGGGTAAACCTTGCTACAGGTTGGTTTCCTGCACCCCCACAATCTGGGTAAATGTCTTTCTCGTAAGTCGTAGTCAATCCTCCTGAATCCGTAACCTTGAGGACCACTCGATAGAAGTATAAAATTCCATCACAACCAATAGGGCTAAGGGTTGTAGTCGTGGAGGTCATCGCATCTACTGGTTCAGGGTGGTTATGGTTATCATGGTAAAGGAATGTCTGCCATTCTAGTGTAAGGTCAGATGCATTGTCTTCTGCGTCATTCACTACAGCGGAAAGATTCACGGTTTCTGTTCCAGAATAGTAGTGTTTGCTATCAATACTGGTCGAAAGGATAACAGGTGGGGTGTTGTGTAGAGAAATAACCAAACTGTCTATATCGGGAAATCCATTTCCATCATCAACAGTTAGGGTAACTTTGAATTTCTTTTGAAGGCCAGCAGGAGAGTTGAATACGTGAATAGGGTTCACATCTGTGCTGGTAGTTCCGTCTCCAAAGTCCCATAGATACGAAATGGGATCACTTTCTGGATCAGAAGATCTGTTTCCACGGAAAGAAACTTCCAAGCCATCGCTTCCTGTATATTGATCTGCTAGTGCAACAGCCGTTGGAGGCAGGTTGGTACCTACGTAAGTAATCTTTCTGATGACGCCACCATTGTTTACATAATAAAGGCCACCCGAAATTGGATTGGTCGCCAATCCAGTTACTCTACCTCCATTGGGTAAGAAGGTATTCACTTCAATGGGTTCATTGTTGCTGTCAAAAACAAACTGCTGAATCCACCCAGGACCATAGTCTGCATGGTAATAGGAGTTTTGGTAATCAGCAGGGAAGTCAGTCCCTGTGTACCAAACACCTCCAATTGAACAGTTTCCTACAAAGCTACTTCCTCCTACAGGATTTCCGCTTGCACCCATATCATAAACCGTTCCTCCCTTCAATACGCGGGCGGTACGACCGTTTCTCCAGTCAAAGGTAGGTGGCTTATGGGCTGGAATTCCATTGGTTCCAGGATAGTAAAGGCTGTTGTTATAGTCATTACGAACATCAAAACCTTCATAGCGTGGCCATCCAAAGTTCTGGTCTGGGCCATCGCAAATATTCAATTCTTCTCTTCTGTTCCACCCTACATCGCCGATATAGAATACACCTGGATCGCCAAGGGCTGGATTCGTAGAGCCAGTACCTGGTCTTCGGGTCATTCGGCAGGGATTCCTTAAGCCTCTTGCCCATGTTCTTGATTGAATGGATGTTGGGTTCAGGGGATCATAGTTGGGGTTAGAGGGTATTCCATCTCCCGTCATACGATCGATGCGGACCATTTTTCCATTAAGGGAAAAATCTGCTTGGCTTCTCCATGCCCCAATATTTTCCTGTGGGGTAAGAATGCCATCGGTTAGACATTCAGTTACCCATCCACCACTGATCACGCCACCTTGATCGGTGGTGCTATAACTGGCCGCATCTCCACACACCGCCAATAGGGTGGAGTCAGCTCCGAAGGAAATATATCCAACGTGGTGAGATTGGTGTGTACAAGGAAATCCATTGGTATGGTCGGTTCCCAGCAAAATAGTGCGGCTCGATAAATCTACCGAAACCACGTCAATGTTGGCTGTAGGGTTGGTTATTTGGTATCTGGTAATACGACCATAGGCAGCAAACTGCTGATCTGTTGCTCCTCCATCACGTTCGTACTTATAATCCACCGTATATAGGAGATAGATGTACCCGTTGTTGAGGAAATCAGGGTCAAGTTGTACGGAGAGTAATCCAAAGTCTCGCCAGCCTCCCACTTCAGTACGGAGGTCTAAGACTGGATTCGAGGTCTTGAGGCCATTTTCAAGGATATAAATTCGGCCATCTCTTTCCCAGGCATACATTCTTCCCAAAGGGTCAAAGGTAAGCCCGATCATTTGGTTGAAGCCAGATGCATACACACGGTCAACAAATCCCGGTGGCTGTGCCTCAGCAGTTAGAAAAAAGCTTGCTAATAGCGCAAAGCTAATAATGGTTTTAAATAGCGGCTTAATCATAAATGTACGTTTTGTAAACAAGGCTAGGGGAGCCTTGAGGGGTACTTACAAATTAGGTCTTTACATGAAGGGGTTTGGGTGTAATAAACATCGCAAAAAAATAACAAAACCTGAAATGCTTAAGTGTCAACTGTCATTAATGGGTGTTTTATGTAAATTATCTTACATGTACAGACGAATAGTGTCGTTGAATTGCATCAACGACACATGCTACTCCCTTCATATCTAGGAAGATAGGTCTGGATATGGATTTGATGATGGGCGAAAAATCACCCCTTATTAGCCCTGATTTTGGGAAATCCGTTTTCTGATGCGGCTGAGGCTTTCAGGCTTGATTCCAAGGTAATGAGCGATGAACTTTTGAGGAACGCGTTTGATCAAGTCTTTCTTCTCCTCGAGTAACTTTTTATACCGTTCCTCAGGGCTATCCATCAATAGGCTGTGAGCCATAAGAGAAACTCGATTGGCAGCTTTTTCTGCCATTAATCTGCCAAATCTTTCAATCTCTGGAAAGGTGCTGTAAAGATGTAATAAATCGTCTAGTTGAAAGGAAATGAGCTCAGTTTCTTCCAAGGTCAAATAATTGTATTGAGAGGGTGTTTGTTGATTAAGGCTTAGGAAGTCTGTGAGAAAAGCCCCTTCCATGCTGAAATCGCAGGTTACATCTTCGCCATTAGCTAGGGTATAATAATGCCGGATACAGCCCGTTTGGATAAAGAAAATTTCCCTCCAAATATGATTGGCTTGGTAGATGTAAGCCTTTTTTCGATAGCTTCTGCGGCGAACCACCGTTTTGGTTGCTTCCCAAGCAGCAGCACTCAAGGCCACATGAGATGACATTACCTGATATAGTTCCTCCATAGTGAAAGATAGCTTAGCCAGCTTAAGTTTAAAAGATCCATCTTGCTCCTAGCGAAAAAAAAGGAATTCCAAGCCTTGGATTTGGGGTAAGAGTTTGGTCTCCCAGCTGAGTACTTTCGATCTTGCCAAGTGCATGCGCCAACCCATACCCACTGTCCATGTACAGGATCTCTTTCCACAAAAACCACCTGAAGCCCAGCCTTGGAAGAACCAGAAATGGCTTGTCAATACGAGTTTCTAAGCCACTTTCATTTTCCCTTACATCAAACCATTCAGGTCCACCAAGCATACCAACATAAAATCCCTTTCTGTCCTTTCTCAGATAAAGATTGACGAATAGCTCGGCAGCACCATTGTTGAAGACCTCTGTTTCTGATGCCCCTTGAAAGACCGCATCACGAATGGCCGCTCCAATAGGAACATCCCAATACATACCACCCACAGATAAACGATTCCATTCAAAAGAAACGATATATGCTTGTCCACCTGAAAGCCAAAAGTGAGGATAGGTCTCTATGCTGATGCCTGGCTTCTGTGTACTTGATGAAGGCCTAATATGTGAATCGACAAATTTCTGGAATACTTGTCCTTGTAGAGAAAGTGATGCCATGCACAGGCTCAATAGGATTAACTTCTTCATGATATATTATTTATAGCACCAAGAAGGGGAGGAAATAGAGTGATAAACGTTGACTTGGGTTAATAAAAAAATGATTTTCGAATCCAGGCTGAAATAGTAGGACCAAATGGATTTTGTTAGATCTAAAATGGGGGTATAAACCTGATGGTTTTTATCGATTAGGACCTTGGCTCATTCTTAGGAAGGCTGAATCCATTCGTATTTGGGGCAGGCTACTAGGTGAGGAACTCGAAAAGATCAATTTTCATGATGAATAAGAGCAATAATGACGAAGATAATTCTACGCAGAATAGAAGTTAGATGAGCGGAGTTCTCAGTGCTTATTAACTTGCTCTTTATCCTATGCGTTTATTTACAATCCAGTAATAACCTATTTGCGTCTTACATAAGACAAATTACATATAAAAAGTGTGGCTATTGGCCCAATTTGTAGGGAATTTTGTGGATTGGGCATAAACTTATTGGTTGGTTGATTGTTAAAAAGGCTAACGAATGTTAGTTTAGAGTTTACGCAAACTTTACCTTCCCCTCCCACAACCATTATACACATAGAACTTACACATGAAAGTGAAGCAGCGCCTTTAGGAGGGAGCTTAGCCGAGCTTTCATGACCTTACCTATGTATTCTAAGCTTACTGACAGCATGAATTTAACTTTGACTTTTAAAAAATTAATTCTGTTGGGTAGCATGCTTTTGATGATTGTGGGTGCTTCGGCGCAGGACGCACAATTAAAGCAAGTCATCCAACCCTACCTCAACAATTACGCTTCGGCAAATGGATTTTCGAAGCAGGATGTATCAAATTGGAATGTATCTCATGAATATACTGCTGCTCACAATGGAGTTCAGTATGTCTACATCCAGCAGACATATCAGGGTATCCCTGTATTCAATGGTGTAGCCAATTTTGCCCTTAAAAACGGGCGCATCCTACATATGGGAGACCGTTTCAAGCGTAACCTAAGCCAAAGAATTCAAAATACTCAACCTGCTCTTGATCCTGCTTCAGCTATTAGAGCCGCTGCGAACCAATTGGGTATTGGGCAAGCGGGAAACTTGACTCAACTAGAAAGTAGAAGTGACGGTTCCATCCTTTTTTCAAAAGGAAGTATATCCCGAGAGGACATTCCGGTGATGCTAATGTATCAGGAAGGACCAGAGGGCGAACTAAGTCTTACTTGGGATTTATCCATTTACCAACAAGATGGAAAGCATTGGTGGAGCGCCCGTATTGATGCCAGAACAGGTGCATTGCTAGATAAAATTGATTGGGTAGTTTCTTGTGCCTTTTCGCATGAGCATCATCACACTCATGGAAACCATGTTCATCGGATGAAGGCTTCTCCTAATAGCACCAACAGTCTTGCAGGAGAATATCGTGTGTATCGATATGATGTTGAGAGCCCCAATCATGGAGTAAGAACATTGGAAGTTGAGCCGGCTGACTCTTCAGCTTCTCCTTTTGGATGGCATGATATCGACGGGCTATCGGGTGCGGAATATACCATCACACGTGGGAACAATGTTCACGCCTATGAGGACAGAAACAATAGCAATACACCTGGATATTCTCCAGATGGAGGGGCAAATTTAATTTTTGACTTTCCATTGAACTTCAACTTGGCTCCCGTTGCAAACGAGGATGCTGCCATTACAAACCTGTTCTACCACAACAATATCATTCACGATATTTTCTATTTCTATGGTTTTACAGAAGCTGCTGGAAACTTCCAACAGAACAACTACGGCCGAGGTGGAATAGCTGGCGATTATGTCGAAGCTCAGGCACAAGACGGAGGGGGACTGAACAATGCCAACTTTGCGACTCCTCCAGATGGAAGCAATCCAAGGATGCAGATGTACTTGTGGGGTACTGGTGGCGGCGGTGGAGACCTGCTGACCATTAATTCACCTTCCACAATTTCTGGTGCATATTCTGGTACGGAGGCTGGCTTTGGACCTGGTCTACCAACAACGCCCATTACGGCGGATATTGTCTTAGCGGTAGATGGTGGCACTGATACTACAGATGCTTGTGATCCCTTGGGGAATGGTCCTGCTCTTGCAGGTAAAATTGCTTTGATCTTTAGAGGGAACTGTAACTTTGTAGATAAAGTGATTGCCGCCCAGAATGCAGGGGCTATTGCTGTCATCGTGGCCAATAATGTCAGCCCAGGAACCATCACCATGGGGGGAAATAATCCTGCCATTACGATTCCTTCCATTATGATATCTCAGGCAGATGGTAATACGATCAAGGCACAATTAGACGCTGGCTCTACTGTGAATGGAACACTGGAAAATTCCTTTGGGGGCAATCCCAATGACATTGACGGAGACTTTGATAACGGAATCGTCATGCATGAATATGGCCACGGAATATCCATTCGCCTGACAGGTGGTGCTGGAAACAGTGGTTGTTTGAGCAATGCAGAGCAAATGGGAGAAGGATGGAGTGATTACTTCGCCCTGATTCTAAGTTTTGATACAGCTGTTTCTGATAGAGGAATTGGAACTTTCGCCAGCAATCAGCCTACGACTGGTGGAGGGATTCGTCCTACAGTTTATTCTCCTAATACCAGTATAAACGGATCCACTTATGGAACATCTAACTCTGCTGGTATTTCCCAGCCTCATGGAATTGGGTATGTATGGTGTACCATGCTCTGGGATATGACATTGGCCTTGGTAGATCAGTATGGATATGATCCCGACATTTACAATGGTACAGGTGGAAATAACATCGCCTTGCAATTGGTGATGGATGGTCTTGCCCTTCAGCCTTGTGGCCCTGGATTCGTAGATGGAAGAGACGCGATCATGATGGCTGATTCCATCAACTACGGTGGAGCCAATTCATGTTTGCTGTGGGAGGTGTTTGCAGCAAGAGGCCTTGGATTTAGTGCGGATCAAGGCGATCCCTCAAATCGATCTGACCAAACCGAGGCATTTGATATAAATCCCAACTGTTTGATACCCACTGCCCCTCCTATTGCAGGTTTTGGTTTTGAGACGGTGAGTATTTGTGGTAACCGCGTAAACTTCACGGATACTTCTTTAGACCTACCACGAGAGTGGAGATGGGACTTTGGGGATGGGGCCGTAGATAGTGTCCAGAACCCTTCTCATACTTATAATAGAAGTGGATTCTTTGTGGTTACCTTGATTGTTACGAACCCCATTGGTACAGATACAGTTACTCAGAATGTATTTGTGGCTCTTCCTCCAGGTCCTGTTGTTTCTGATGAGACAGCTTGTTTAGGCAGTGCTACTCAGTTGTTTGTGAACGGAACAGGTGGACATACATGGTATGATGTAGATGGGAATACGATTGGACTAGGGAGTTCTGTTTTAACAGGTCCCTTGACATCAGATACCATTTTCTTTGTTGATCAGGTGCTTTCCGGCCAAGTAAGCAATATAGGACCGGTTAATGGTAGCTTCTCTACAGGGGGGTATCACAATAATAGCTTTACGGGCACACTAAACTTCGAAGCCAACGACGAGTTGACCATTCTTTCCGCTTGGATTGATGCAGGCTCTGCTGGCCCTAGAACCATTTCCATTTGGGACAATACAAACGGAAGTGGAAACATTGTAGACCAGGTTACCATCAATGTGCCAGCTGGTGCCCAGCGTGTTAATTTAGGATTGACTGTACCATCTGCAGGAACCTATTCTATTGGTGGGTCAGGTGTTGATCTGTTCAGAAACAATGCCAGTGCCAATTACCCGTATGAAATTGCAGGTTTGATGAGCATTTTCTCCTCTTCTGCAACAGGAGCGAATGCCAACAATTTCTACTATTATTTATATGATATTGAAGTAGAAGGGCCAGACTGTCAGTCAGACCGCGCACCTGTGCAAGTGTTGATGACAGAGGCAGACTTTACCTACATCGAGGATACAACCACACGTACGTTCAGCTTTGCTGATTTGTCATCCAACGCTTCGAGCTGGGAATGGGCTTTTGGAGATGGAAACTCTTCCACCCAACAAAACCCAATTCATACTTATGCTACTCCTGGAAAGTATGAGGTTACATTATTGGTGAATGGACAGTGCTTCTTCAAGGATTCTGTGGAGGCCAACATCATTGCCAGCAGTCAAGGGCTTGCGCCAAACCTACAAGTTGATTTGTTACCTAATCCTGCAAGCGAACAAGCTTGGTTGAACTTCAGCCGTACGCTTGATCAGTCAATCAACATGAAGTTGGTCAATCTCGAAGGAAAAGAGGTTCAACGATCGGTAATTGAAGCCGGGACGACTAGCGTACCGCTAGATCTGAAGAACCTAAGTTCTGGAATCTATTTTATCCAGTTGAATAGCAAAGAAGGATTTGAGGCCCTGCGCCTCATTGTGAATCCATGATAATAGTTGAGTAAACAGAAAGGGCCACCATGATTGGTGGCCCTTTTTTTATGCATCACACATATGCACACGCCATATCCTTAGGGGCGTCGTGGAGGCCGCATCTTTTCCAGCTCCTCCTTGGTAATAAATCCATCCCCATTTTGATCTACTCTGTCAAATCCCTGTTGAAGAGGGCCTCTTGCCTCCTCTTTAGAGATTCTATTGTCTCCATTTCTGTCCAGATCAGAGAGAATTCTAGCAGGATCAGGGCGCTCTCCGTTGGGAGGGCCATCAGGGCGCTGGCCTTGACCTGCCCTTTGACTTGGATGTCTCATTTGTCCACCTGCCATTCTCCCTCCTAGTTTAAAATCATTCGAAGGTGTTCCAACCAACATCCTTGGAATGGAAGGAAAATCATCAGTGATCACATAATAATAGGTTCCCTCTGGAAATTCAGGGGTAACTCCAAATCTGCCATTAGCCTCATCCAAATCACCTTTTCCTGCTACATATTCAAAGTCCCTCGTGTAGGTCCCATCATATGTTCCAGCAGGGGCTTTTTTTCCATTGCCAGGCCTTTGCCCGCTTCGCAATACATAAGAAGATTTAAGCTCGATGAGGTCACTTTCAGGATTATTACTGTCTTGATAGCCCCATTTGTAATAAATAGGAAAGCCATCTGCTGCCCAACCTACTTGAAACATCGAACTGCCAGATGCTTGGTTGACGATACCTGTTGGCGTTCCGTGATAGTGATATTCTCCATTGGGTTGAACATGTGCATTGTTGCAATCTTCCCCAAGTTTAACGGACGAACTTAATGCCTCTTTTGCCCAGTCAACATTCATTTCTTGGGTTTTAGGATTGACGAAAGCTTCCAGAGCTGGTGGGTCCATTTTTACCCCATTCAAAGCAACTCCAAAGAAGTAGGCCGGCATGCCGATTCCCATACCTTCCCCTGTATACAGTGAGGTCATTTTTTCCGCTTTTTGCGGATAAAGGGGAATTTTATAAACATGATGTTGAGGTTTAATCGAATTGGGATTGTTTCTGTTGGGAAAGGCACCGACAACATGATCGGGTATACCATTCGCAGAAATAATCCTCGTATTCCCCTCAATTTGACTCTTTACCTCATTGTTATATGGCAATTCTACATCACACGCAATTCCTGAATGGGTACTAAATGTATTGAGAGAAGAAGCCTGTGCGCTTGGGTGTTGACCTGTAGCTTTCTGTGTAGATTGGCAGGAAAAAAGGCATCCCAGTACCATGATACTGGTTATATGGATAATTGATTTCATTGGGTTCAATGCTTGTTGATTCTAAGTCTTTCACATTTGACTCCTTTTCTTCTCTAATCCTTCCAGCCTTTTCAAAAAAATGTGTTTAGGTACTTTTTTATCATATCCACAGATATACATTTCCTTATGAATTTCTTGCTGAGGCCATGTGCCTTGATTATATTCAATCTTGTGATAGAAATTTGACCTATCATAGGATGAAATCGGATTACTACTACTACTAAACATCAGCTATGTCAAACGTATCGATCAGTTCCGAGAAGCCTAGATTATCTTTCTGGCAGATATGGAACATGAGCTTTGGATTTTTGGGCATCCAGTTTGGATTTGCCCTTCAGAATGCCAACGTCAGCCGAATTTTTGAAACCCTTGGAGCAGATGAAAGCGAATTGCCCATTTTATGGTTAGCTGCTCCTGTAACTGGTTTGTTGGTACAGCCTATTATCGGGTATTACAGTGACCGTACATGGCACGAGAAATGGGGGAGAAGACGCCCATTTTTTGCTATCGGTGCTGTCCTTGCCACCATTGCCCTCTTTTTGATGCCTAATTCAGTTGCCCTCTGGATGGCTGTATTGGCGCTGTGGCTTATGGACGCGTCCATTAACATTTCCATGGAGCCCTTTCGTGCATTTGTTGGAGATATGTTGCCAGACGAACAACGAACAAGTGGTTTTGCCATGCAGAGCTTCTTTATTGGACTAGGAGCCGTGATTGCATCTGCCTTGCCTTGGATTTTTACCAATTTCTTAGGCGTCAGTAACGTAGCACCTGAAGGAGTGATTTCTGATTCTGTGCGCTATTCCTTTTACATTGGCGGTATTGCCTACTTCCTTTCCGTCATGTGGACTGTCTTCAATTCTCACGAGTATCCCCCAGAGGATATTGAAGCCCTAAGAGCTGAAAATGCAGAAGTTGGGGTATTTGATGGCCTGAAGGAATCCTTCATGGGAATATTTAAAATGCCCGGAACCATGGTACAGCTATCTGTTGTCCAGTTTTTCTCTTGGTTTGGCTTATTTGGAATGTGGATTTATACCACCTCTGCAGTTACCAGTCATATTTATGGTACATCGGATACCACATCTGACCTTTATAACACAGGAGCAGATTGGGTAGGGATATGTTTTGCCGTATACAATGGCGTGGCGGCCTTGGTTGCTTTTCTCCTACCTGTAATAGCCAAAAGAATTTCTAGAAAAATCACCCATTTGATTGCTCTCCTTTGTGGAGCGGTAGGGCTAGTTTCGGTCTACTTTATTACAGACCCCAACCTATTGATGGTCTCTATGGTGGGGATAGGGATTGCTTGGGCATCTATTTTGTCCATGCCTTATGCCATGCTCTCCAGTATTTTGCCAGCCAACAAAATGGGCTATTACATGGGCGTGTTCAACTTCTTCATCGTGATTCCACAAATTGTGGCGGCGAGTATCCTAGGATTTTTGTTGAATACCTTCTTCGATGGGGTTAGTATTTATGCTTTGTTGATCGGTGGCGTATCTATGGCTATTGCCGCTGGATTCTGTCTCATTGTTGATGACAACGAAGTGAGGATTGAATTTGCTAAGCAAGAATCGAGTGAAGCTGTTTAAGCAAAATTGACAAGAGGAGCCTCCATCATAGAGGGGCAAAGAGATAGCATACCCTTTGGATTTATTCTAAAGGGTATTTTTATGGATGGGGTCAAATGTCGCCATAGCGAGCCTAGAGATCGGTCATTTCCTTTAGTTTAAGGGAAACCATAATGTAAGTTCCATGAACACAAGACCCTTCTTTTTTATGCTAATGGCCATGATAATAGGTGGCCCCATCGCCTTTGGCCAGAAGATGGACAACAAGTCTCTCGGAAAAATCCTTTTACAAGAAGCGGATTCGGTCGCAGGACAAGATGGCTATTGGCAACTAAAATATGGACAAGGAAGTATGTTGGTGATGACAGATGAAGCCAACAACCGAATGCGGATTGTCCATCCTATCACTTATGTTGCTGATTTAGAAGAGGATATGATGGAAAAAGCCTTAATCGCCAATTTCCATACAGCGCTGGACATCAAATACGCCATTTCTGAAGACATCGTATGGGCGGTCTTTATTCACCCTCTGAAGGAGCTGACGAAAGAGCAAGTCATTGATGCGCTCAAGCAGGTATATCAGGGAGCCATGACTTTTGGGCTGACCTACAGCAGTACGAATTTGGTTTTCCCTGCTGCGAGTGGAGAGGAGGAAAAAGAAGTTAAAAAAGAAGAGGAAAAGTCACCTACTCGGTATTAGATTGGAATTGCTACTTTTGTGGCTAGCCATATTGCTGAAGACTTAACAAATATATCCTTGGATATCCTTTTCGAAGACAATCATGTCATAGCTGTAAGCAAACCCTTTGGAATGCCCTCACAGGGAGATGATACCGGAGATGAAAGTGTCTTCGACTGGGTAAAGGAATACATCAGAATCACGTACAACAAGCCAGGAAATGTGTACCTCGGTTTGATTCACCGACTTGACAGACCGGCAGGTGGGGTGCTGGTCCTAGCCAAGACTTCTAAGGCAGCAGCTCGTCTTTCCAAACAGTTCCAGCAGCGAAGTACGAAGAAGATTTATTGGGCTGTAACAGAAAATACCCCCGAGCATCCGCATGGAGAGTTGAAGCATTTCCTGAAGAAGCTTCCTCAAAAAAATATCATGCGGGCTTATAACAAAGAAGTTCACGGAAGTAAGGCTGCTCATCTTGAATATCGCGTCCTCAAAACGGTTGGCCGTAGAGCGCTTCTAGAAATTAAGTTGCATACGGGTAGACGACATCAGATTAGGGTTCAATTGGCAAGCATGGGCTGTGTGATACAAGGCGATGTAAAGTACGGCAAAAGCTCCTTTAATTTTGACAAGTCAATTTGTTTGTTAGCCAGAGAATTGACGGTAGAGCACCCCACAAAAAAAGAGCCGCTAACATTTACGGCTCCTTTACCCAAAAATGAGTTATGGCTTCCTTTTCAGTAAGGATAAGGATTTATTTGGTAGTCTTGCTTTTGTTTAAGGCTATTCTGGAACGGCAGATGCAATAACCGTCGTTTGTACATTCTCCTCAGTAAAGGATGCCATCAGTTGATCAGGCTCTCCTACGCTTACTGGAACGATAGAAACGGTTGTTTTAACGGGATCTTCCCCATCAAAAGAGACAAACAATATTCTGGTGGACTCCTCTAGGGCTCCCTGGCCTTGGCCGAAAACGTACTCGCCTTTTTCTGTCGTCATACTGCTATCCGCTTGCATGGTCTCAATGATGACATCACCTCGGTTGGCATCAAACTGAATGAACTCGTAGGTCTGGCTTTGAACTCCATTGTCAATAAGTTCGGCATTTCCTTGTCGTAGGCTGGTGACGTTCCATTTGCCTTCAAGCTGAGCAGTAAATGCGTCTACGGGGGTGCAGGATGAGAAAAAAGAAGTCAGGCAAAGACTTATCCCGAGAAGGATGATATAATTACTCGCTTTCATGCAAAAAGTGTTTTGAGTTCATTCAAAGAAAGGGGGAATTAGCCTGGCAATTAAGGGGATGTGCGCCAATGGTTGAAAAAACCTTTCCAAAAGTCACTTTCCAGATGCCCAATTGTTTTTGTGATGAAATAATAGGGAGTCAGATATAGTTCGCAAATGGTAAAATGTCGACTTTTCGTAAGCTTGGCCTACAAAATGGGGACCTAATGATTCAAAAAACATGTCTGTCAAAGACACAAAAAATCCGGTTTGCTTGTTCTCTTGGGCTTTATCGGCCATCGAGAATGAGCAAACCGGAATATTAATCTTTAATTCCTGTGAGAATTAGTCTCTTTCAGCTTTGATAATGTAGAGGGATCCGTTGAAATTGGATTCTAGTTCCAAGTCATCATCCTCTAGGGTAAGATCCCACTCTTCTGTCGTTCCATCAGAGTATTTCAAGTCGAGCTCGTCGCCATCTGTATTGAGAGAGTACTCTCCAGTAAAGTTCTCAGAGGTACCATTTGCGTAGAAAACTCTCAATTCGAAGTCTCCTTCTTCACCATCGTACTCTTCAAATTCCATATCAAAAGAGCTTACCAGGAAACCAATCAGTTCTTCACCGTCAATGGTGTATGATTTCGCATCCCAATCGCCTTCAAGGTTTCTCGCAGCGATTCTCTCCGGATTACAAGAAGTCAAGGAGATGGCTACCGCAAAAAAGAAAATGGCTTTTACTGTGTTCATTAGGTATTTCATGAGGTAAAAAGATAAATGAGGTTAATAATTTGTCTGGTCTTATCTCCTTTGGAAGTGATTCGTGTACAGGTGATAAATTACCAAATACATCGAAAAATTAAATATCCAGATTGTAATAAGTGCTAATAATAGCAACCTAGTCAAGTTCTAGCAAATATTTCTAGCTGAAAAACACCAAGTTTTAATCTGGTGTTTCTTTCTTTCGATTCCAAAGGAACTGGAAAGTGAAACGCAGCCGCTATTGGGCTTATTGCATCACATCCAAGGTAAAGAAGCCAATAAACTTCTCATGAACCTATGCAAGTAGGATAAGTGGTGGGGATGAATTTATAGGTGGGGAAAAGGAGACATAAGTGGAGCCAACTAGCTCAGTTCAAATTCCGTCATTTCGTTAATAAGAGTCATCAACTCCTGGTTGTCGAATGGCTTGGTTAGATAAATGTCGGCTCCAGAAGTATATCCTTTGGATTTGTCTCTGGAAGTTCCTTGGGCGGTAAGGAAGATGATTTTCGTATTGAAGAAGGCTTCATCTTGCCTAAGGGTACGTGCGACCTCAAAGCCATCCATCTTGGGCATCATCACATCCAACAGAATAAGGTGAGGCTTGAACTCAGCTGCTTTTTCAAGAGCTTCCATTCCATTGTAAGCGGTCTCTACTTGGTAGCCAGCTTGTTTGGTCAAAAACTCAATGGCGAGGACAATATTGGGCTCATCGTCAACGATGAGTATGCGAATGTTTGAATGAGTAGTCTCCATTGGCAAGAATTATTAAATCCAGGTGAATTACCCTCAAAAATCCACCTCTTATATCTAATATACATCATATATTGAGGGTTAACAACTGTTGAATCTTTAGATTGACATTAATCATAATCCTTGAAAAGTTGATAGGAAATGATCATGTGTTTAAGCTCAGGCAAATTCCAAATAAAAAAAGGATCAGAAAGCTGAAATTAATTGGACACCTTATTTATAGATAAAATAGGCTTCTGTAAAACGATTCAGTTTTTGAAATCAGGTAGGTAACTTTACATAAAAACTTGCTCCCTTTCCTGGAATACTACTTACCCAAATGTTTCCTTGGTGTAAGTGAATGATTCTCCAACTGATAGACAAGCCCAGGCCACTTCCTTGTGGACGCCCGCTTTTGAAGTCGTTAAACTGCGTAAACTTATCGAAAATATGTGGTTGGTCTTCAGGTTTGATGCCAACCCCATTGTCCTTCACAATCAAAAGAAGATGACTTTTCTCATGTCTTAAAGAGACCTCAATTTTGCCGTTTTCTTGATCACAAAACTTCACGGCATTAGAAAGTAGGTTCATGATGACTTGAACCAATCTGTCTGGATCTCCCAGCAGGATAGTGGGAGAATCAGGGTAAGATTCAATGAGTTCAATCTGTCTCTCCTTGCAGATACCATGTATCTTTTTGGTGGAATCCTTGACCAATTCCACCAAGTCAATTTCTTCCTGCTTCCAGTCCGCATGTCCTGATTCCATTTTCTCTAAATCAAGGACATGGTTGATGAGACGAGAAATACGCTCGCACTCTTTGATGACAATGCTCAGAAACTCTTCTTTTTTGGATTCTGCTAGGTCTTTGTTGTCGTAGACAATATTGGTTAATGCTCGAATAGAAGTGATGGGAGTTCTGAGTTCATGGGTTACTGTGGTGATGAAGTCATCCTTCAGTTTATCCATTTCTTGAAGGCGCTCATTGGCCTTCCTTAGGTTGTCTGTTGCCTTTTCTAGCTCTTTTGACTTTTGTTCTAGTTCTTTGCTGTAGCGAACGATTTGCTGTGTTTCATCCAAGACCTGCATGACCTCAATTAGCTTAAGTGGTTCCTCCTTGACCACAGAAGATATAAGGATCCGGGCCGAAGCGGGACCAATGGCACCGGTCAATTGTTTCTCGGCAAAATTGACCATTCGAAAATCAGCTTGTTCGAGTCCAGCTAATTCAATTCCATGCTTTTGGGCAAATTCTTCCAACATGACCTCTGCCCTTTCCTTTCCAAGAAATCTTTCCAATAGAGAGCGTACATCATCCATATAAGCTTTCCCTCTCCAAAGGGCTTCTTCCTGGCGAGATTGCTGGAACTGGAAAATATTGACGAAGAGATTGGCCTGTGAGTGCTCTATTGCAGAAGGGCGGGTGTAAAGAGAAACCATTACGTACAGTCCTGTATTTACTGTCAGGCTCCAAAATGCAGCATGGCTAATTTCATCCATTCCTTCCATCCCAAATAGCGCAAAGGGCCGCAAGATATCCATACCGAAAAGCCCATGATCGATTATGTTCTGCATCCATGCATTTTCACCGAGTATACTGACCAACGGGAGGGTAAATGCCCAAATTATGAAGCCAGAGATCAAACCAGCCATAGCGCCCTTTTTGTTTCCATCTCTCCAGAAGATTCCCCCTATAACCGCTGGAGCAAATTGAGCCACGCCAACGAAAGAAATCAAGCCGATGGAAACCAGAGATTTGTTTTGCCCAAGGGAAGAAAAGTAAGCATAACTCACCATCATGATGGTGATGATGACCAGTCTTCGGATAGCCATTAACCTAGAAGAAATGTCGTTTTCAAAAGATTCCTTTACAATAGAAGTTCTTAAGAGCAAGGGGACAATCAGGTTGTTACTCGCCATGATACTCAGGGCAATGGTAGCCACAATGACCATGGAAGTAGAAGCCGACAGCCCCCCAAGATAGACCAGCAAGGCCAGAAGTTCCTGACCATGAGCCAATGGAAGCTGTAGAACGTAGGTATCAGCTATGCCGGGGGAAGCAGGAAATTCCATCCTTCCTCCCAGGGCAATGGGTATGACGAAAATATTGATCAGGAAAAGATAGAGGGGAAATAGCCAGATGGCTTTCCTGACATGATTGGGTTCCGTATTCTCTACGACGGCCACGTGGAATTGCCTTGGCAAAAGAAGAATGGCAAACATAGAGATGAGTAACATCCAGAACCAACTCCATGGTCTGATCGATGAATGTGGATCTGAATTATACATTTCTCGTATGTCAGGTATGTCTAAAGCCTGACCAAATAAATCTGCAGGGCCTTTAAAAAGGAAAAAGACCACGAAAATCCCAGCCAATAAAAACATGATCAGCTTCACAATGGATTCAAACGCAATGGCTGCTACCAATCCGTCATGATGCTCGGGAGCCTCCAGATGCCTTGTTCCAAAAAGAATGGTGAATATGGTTAAGACAATTGCTACATAGAAGGCCTGATCTTGAAGGAAATTGTCCTGACCAATCGCAAGTCCACCAAAATCAGACCCATTGGTGAGTAGGTCAAAACTAAAGGAAACGGCCTTGAGTTGAAGGGATATGTAGGGGATAATGGCTACAATCGCGATCACGGCTACCAATCCGCCCAAGAAGGAACTTTTGCCATAACGGGCAGAGATAAAGTCAGCAATGGAACTGATTCGTTGGGATTTGCTGATAACGAGAATCTTTCGAAGCACAATCCACCACAGTGGAGCCGCTAGGGTAGGGCCCAGATAAATGGCTAGAAATTCTATTCCGTGGGTAGCAGCACGACCTACACTTCCATAAAAGGTCCATGCTGTGCAATAAACTGCCAGCGAAAGTGCGTATACATAGGGATTGTTGATAATGCTTTTGCCCTTGCTTCTTCTAAGGTCAGCCCAATAAGCGACAGCAAATAAAATTCCTAGGTATCCGACGGAAGCAATAAGTACAATCCAAGGACTCATTCCAGCTTATTCTTTCTTCATTTATTAGGCCTGCTTTCTACAATCCACATGAAGATTCCGATCATCAATAGCCAAAGTGAAAAGATAGCCAGGTAACTTTTGGGCATACCCCAAATGGTACCGGTTGAGGTAAACAACTGAATTAAGGGGTAATTCAGCAGGGCGAAAAAGATCACAAAATATGCAGCAAGTCTCCTTCCTCTTCTCACTTTAAGCATTCTTAAATATGGGTACAATGCCCATGAACTTCAAATATGGTACATGAATTCCTCAGCGAAACGACATAGGAAGTCCCTTCTCCCCCCAAAGAGGTAAGCGCCATGATGATTGGAAAAGAGATTAACCGTTGACTGAGCTGGGATTATGCTTCCCCGCCTTCAGGTTCTTTTTCAAACCAAAACCAGCCGGGATTCAGGATGCCTGTTTTGATAAAGGCGTACAGAATGATCAGGAAGATCAAGCCACTAATAATAGACATCCAATAATGACTCGTCATATAGGATTCGTTCATGTAACGCAACCCAAAGGTGATTCCAAGGTAGATCACCACAATGAGTTGAGACAATTTTCTACCGATTCGTAGTTTCATGATGTAGTTCCTTTTAAAAACCCTGTAAGCCTCGACATTGCCTACACTTACAGGGCTATTCATACTCGTTCAGGCTCTTTGAACCTGATGTCAATTAATGTACTTGCGCTTCACCAGCACCACGTGGGATACGAATATCTTCTACGATCTGCTGAATTTCCGCAGAAGGAGCAGGTGTCAAACGAGATACAACCAGTGTTACAATGAGGTTGACAAACATACCTACTGTACCGATGCCCTGAGCAGAGATTCCGAAGAAGTCTTTGATCATCGGGGCTTCAGTTCCGAATAACTGCACAGATCTCATCATACAAATCATGATAGCTGTGAACAGCAGACCTGAAATCATACCTGAAACAGCTCCTGGAGTGTTGGTTCTCTTATCAAAGATTCCTAATAGAATGGCAGGGAAGAAGGATGATGCAGCTAGACCGAAGGCGAATGCAACTACCTCAGCCACGAATCCAGGAGGATTCATACCAGCCAGACCAGCACCAACAACTGCTACTGCAGCAGCGATCCGAGCATACATTAGCTCTTTCTTATCGCTAATGTTTGGCATAAAGGTCTTCTTCAGTAGGTCGTGAGAGATAGAAGTTGAGATTACCAAGAGGAGACCGGCGGCTGTAGATAGAGCTGCGGCCAGACCACCAGCTACGACCAAGGCCACTACCCATGCAGGAAGTTTGGCAATTTCAGGGTTAGCCAATACCATGATATCACGGTCAGGGGTGAACTCATTTCCTTTCCATCCGTTGGCTGCTGCCATGGCGATACCAGCTTCACTCTTGTCATCGTAGTACTGAATAATTCCGTCGCCATTCTTGTCTTCCATCTTGATCAGGCCAGCTTCTTTCCAGTTGTTTACCCAAGCGGGGGCTTCATCATGTCTTACACCACTTACACTATCAATCATGTTGGCACGTGCAAAAGCAGCTACTGCAGGAGCAGTTGTATACAGAATAGCGATAAATACCAGCGCGTATCCAGCAGACTTTCTTGCGTCAGCTACTTTAGGGACCGTAAAGAAACGTACGATTACGTGAGGGAGACCAGCCGTACCCAGCATCAAAGCAGCCGTAATGAAGGCTACATCAATCATCGGTTTCTTCCCAGAGGTATATTCATAGAATCCCAAGTCGGTATTTAACTGATTCAGTTTATCGAGAAGCGAAATCCCTTCTCCCTTAAATTCACCCATCAATCCAAGCTGTGGAATGGGGTTTCCAGTTATTTGTAAAGAGATAAAGATCGCAGGTACTGTAAAGGCGAAGATCAATACACAGTACTGAGCTACCTGAGTATAGGTAATACCTTTCATTCCCCCCAATACCGCATAGAAGAATACGATAGCAATTCCAATCAATACACCTGTTTCGAATGATACTTCGAGGAAGCGAGAGAAGGCTACACCTACACCTTTCATCTGCCCAACTACATAAGTAAAGGAAACGAAGAGGGCACATACAATTGCTACAAGACGAGCAACATTGATCTGAGCGTTAGGATCTTTTCCGGAGTATCTTGTTCCAATAAAATCGGGTACGGTAAATTGACCAAATTTCCGCAGATAAGGTGCAAGTAAGAGGGCCAATAACACATATCCTCCCGTCCATCCCATGAGGTAAACTCCTCCGTCATATCCTAAAAAGGCGATCAATCCAGCCATCGAAAGGAAGGAAGCTGCCGACATCCAGTCAGCCGCCGTCGCCATACCATTTGCAAGAGGTGATACACCACCGCCTGCTACATAAAAGTCTTTGGTGGAAGAGGCACGCGACCAAATCGCAATACCGATATACAGAGCGAACGTAAGGCCCACCATGACCAGCGTCCATATTTGTTGATCCATTTTTCTAGCGTTAAAAGTGAATAGTTAGCATGAAAATCAAAGGGTGCTGAGACCTACTTTTCATCCACATCGTATTTCTTGTCCAGCTTGTTCATCAGAAAGACATAGACAAAGATGATTGCAACAAAAGTGTAGATAGCTCCCTGCTGGGCCCACCAGAAACTCTGTCCAATGATGCCGAAGCCAAATGAGACGAGAAACCACACGCCTAGTAAAATGCCTAGATACGTTAAGTTGGTTTTCCAGTATTGTTTTAAATCCTTCATAATATTGGGTGATTTCATTCGAGTAATAGACAAATAAAGATAAGAATGTATTTGTATATCTACATATATTCAGATTGAAAGGCCATTCTTATCTCTTGTATGGTTACAGAAATGCGTGAAGTTGGATTCTGAACAGATTGGTCAAAGTCGCTGAACCTGTTTCAGCAGTTGGGCTACTCGTCTGATATTCAGCAGACAGCTTTAGGTTGTGGCCTTCAATGAACCAATTAGCTCCAATTCCCAAGCGGCTCGAAGTAGACACACTAAAGTCTTCATGAGCTTCCATATCTCTGTGGGTGAAGTGAATGTAAGGCTGGAATTGTCCTACATTTTCGATTTCTGGAAGGGCTAATCCCGCTTGAACATAGCCGATATTACCTGTCCCAACTCCATCAAGTCCTCCGGTAAGGTTGGGACCCCAGTTGTGGTTGGTAAAAGAAGCATATCCTGTGAAGCCCATGCCTTTTCCTACCGGTAGGTCAGCAAATACGTCTACCGCAAAAGAAGTAGGGCTAACCAAGGTAGGGTGGGTACCAGCAGCACTAGCTTTGTAGTAGGTAGCTCCATCGATGTGGTGGAAAAATCCAGCACCCACGTTCAAAATCTTCTTCTTGCCCATGTAGGTCCCCACAAAGTAAGGAAGCGTATTTCCCTCCTTATCGAAGAAGTCGTGCTTGACATAACCAGAAATTACCTTGCCACCACCTGGATTGGCTTCATTTCTGTAAACGGCTTTGTCGGTTACAAAGGTCGCTGTGTCGCCCAATCCCATCTGAATGTCCCCTAGATTTCCTCCCAATAGAGGATTCTGGATGGCCTCATTCAAAGCAAAGCGATAGTCCAGTTTGCCTAATTTTCCTTTGACAAAGAATCCCAGATGTCTGGCAAATTGGTCAGATGTACCAATGTTGGCCCAGTTGTGTCCAGGTGCATCAAGCGTGAGGAAGTTTAGCGTAGATTGGTTGGTAAGGCGGCTGATTCCATTCCAATAGTGTAATCCACCCCCTACATTGAGTACGCCAGGGATGACACTAATGTCTGCCCACGCGCCATGCATAAAGAACCTACCATTGCCACTTCCTGAAGGAATCGGGGCAGCAGTTCCCATCTGACCAGGTGTCAGATTGTTAAGTCCAAAATGCGTTAGAATGAGAAATCTCTTGTTGATCTTGGCAAAAGCTAAGAATCTTGAACGGCGAAGTCTGAAGTCAACGTTATCTCCTGAAAAAGTTGCCCACATTTGGTGCCAGGTAATGAACCTCACATACTTTGAGCCATCTTCATTGAGCGAGACTTTTAAGCCTCCTTTGTAATCCGGAGAGTATTGACCGAATGCCATAGGAGAGATCAGCATGATCAATCCCAATAGCAAAGATGTGTAACTGATGTTCCTCATAATAGATTGCGTAATAGATGTAGTAAAATCCGTTAGAGTAATTCTAAGTTATATAGATATTTAGATAATTACAATAATAGATATGCAGATATATCATCTTAAAATCAATTTTATGGCTTAGAATGAACTGAGTGCCGTTTTGAAGGGAGAAATTTTTTAATAATCTATATATCTATATATTTATTAAGTTTCTTTTATCTTCATGATAGAAGCACTATATTCTGTAAAGGATATACACCTACTCAGATGAATACATATTTAGAGGACTACACCCAAAGCTTGCAGGACACCGAGAAATTCTGGTTACAGGAGGCTGAAAAAATTGACTGGTTTGAAAGACCTGAGCGTGGACTGGTCCAGCACGAAAATGGTCTTTTTACATGGTTTGACGGAGGGAAAATGAATACCTCCTATTTGGCGTTGGATTATCAGGTGGAGAATGGACGAGCAGATCAACAAGCACTCATCTACGACTCTCCTGTTACCCAAACCCAATATTCTCTTACCTATAGACAATTAAGAGATAAGGTCGCTCACTTTGCTGGAGGGCTAAAGAAACTGGGACTCCGGAAAGGGGATACAGCTATCATCTACATGCCAATGGTTCCTGAAGCTGCGGTGGCTATCTTGGCCTGTGCACGATTAGGGGTCATTCATTCTGTGGTATTTGGAGGGTTCGCGGCGCATGAATTGGCCATTAGAATAGATGATGCCGAACCCAAAGTCTTACTAACTGCTAGCGGTGGGATTGAGGTGAGTAGAAAAGTAAGGTACGAACCCATAGTCGAAGCCGCTCTGGAAGAAGCTAACCATAAGGTAAATACGGTCGTGATGCTGGAAAGGCCTCACATTCCGCTTGAACAAAAAAATCAAAACTATATTTCTTGGAAAGAGGTTTCAGAATGCCCCGAAGCGGCTACCTATGAAATCTTGGATGCAACTGATCCACTTTACATTTTATATACCTCTGGAACTACAGGAAAACCCAAAGGAATTGTTCGGGATAATGGTGGGCATGCCGTAGCCCTTAAATACAGCATGAAAACGATTTATGGAGTTGATCCTGGCGATGTTTATTGGGCAGCTTCTGATATCGGCTGGGTTGTCGGCCACTCCTACATTATCTATGGGCCCTTGATACAGGGTTGTACCTCCATCATGTTTGAGGGAAAACCCATTAAAACACCAGATCCAAGTACATTCTGGAGAATCATGAGCCAATATAAGGTGAAAAGCTTCTTCACGGCTCCAACTGCCTTTCGTGCTATAAGAAAAGAAGATCCAACTGGGTCTTTTAAGGCAGCTTATCCGACTCCTGAATTGAGATATATTTTCCTAGCGGGGGAAAGATGTGATGTGTCCACCTTAAATTGGTTGAGAGAATTGACCCAGGTTCCCGTTCTGGATCATTGGTGGCAAACAGAGTCAGGTTGGCCTATGATGGCTAATATGGCAGGCTATGGCCTTTTTCCTATCAAAGAAGGTTCAGCAGGTAAAAGAGTGCCTAGCTTCGACATCCGAATTTTGGATGAAGAGGGAAATGAAGTTCCACATGGGGAAGAAGGTTCTGTTGCCATCAAATATCCCTTGCCACCTTCTTGTTTGCCTACACTTTGGAAGAATGATCAACGATTTAAAGACTCTTATCTCTCCCGTTATCCGGGGTATTATCTGGCAGGTGATGGAGGCTATCGCGATGAAGAGGGCTATTTTTATATCACGGGAAGAATAGATGATGTAATCAATGTAGCAGGACATAGACTCTCAACTTCTGAGATGGAGGAGGTGGTTGCCAGTCATTGGGGCGTTGCAGAATGTGCTGTTATCGGTGTGGCCAACTCACTCAAAGGGCAAATTCCCGTAGCCTTCGTGGTTTTGAAAGAAGGGACCTCAATCAGTTCGGAAGATTTGGAAAAAGAATTGATTCTCATGGTGCGGAATACAGTTGGTGCAGTAGCCTCTTTCAAACGAGTCTCAGTGGCTAAACGCCTTCCCAAAACACGATCAGGGAAGATTTTACGAAAAATCATGCGCTACATAGCGGATGGAAAATCCTTTAATATGCCTTCGACTATCGAAGATCCTGTGGTCCTAGATGAAATCAGAGAAAATATGCATATCAATAAGATTGGAATTGCCTTCGACCCGACGGGTTTATAGGGATACTTATCTAGCAATATAGCTGAAGGAACACACTCATTTTCCTGAAAAGGACCACACCTAGCCACCCTATTTGGGGTGGCTTTTTTGTTACAGGATGAAAAACCTGACACACCTGATCATTCAGCTGGCACGCTCCTTCATTTTGGAAAGCTATTGATCCATTTTACCCGTAACTAGAGATAACTCTGAAAGAGATGTCATCTATCGGACGTTGGAAACAGACCATCGAGTGATAGGTGTTACATAGCAAAAGTTTCATAACATGAAAGAAAAAATGTCGGTAAGATATAGAAAGCAATCCCTTGTCAGAAGCCGACAATCTGCCATTTTTGGTGGATTTTTTACCTCATCCGAAACGAATTCTGTCAGAGTTGCGAAACGTTCATTTGGATCTAAATTTTTCAGGTAGGAAAGCAATCGAATGACGCAACCCCCCAAGGCATCAAGTTGTCATTCAATCGCGGAACAAATACCCCAATTGCTATTAAGCCATGAAGCAGAGTATACAAATCACTTGCTTGTTGGCGCTGATTCTGAGTTTTTGCACAGCCACTCTAGCCCAGCGCCAAACAAATGACAACCGAAGACTACAGGAAATAGGTCGCAAACTAGAACACACTGGTCGCGAATTATTGCGCATCATTGATACCTACTCTCAGCAGGTAACACGAAATCCCAACGATGCCGCTGCCTTCAACAACCGTGCAGCAGCTTACTTCGAAAGGGGAGACTACAGGCAGGCAATCATGGATTATTCCAATGCCATCCGCCTTTACAATACCAGCCAACACAGTCATATGGCAAGGATGCATTACAAGCGAGGCTTGTGTTATTACATCCTGGGGGAATATGCATCTGCCGAAAAAGACTTTAGCTCTGCCATCCAATACCGCCCTGATGCTGCGGATTCCTATTATTTCCGAGGAAAAATCAGAAAAATAATCTATAGAAATCTCCCCTCAGCAAGAGGAGACCTCAACATGGTTCTGCGAAAATCGTCTACCCCTACTGTTCAGGGAGCATTTGCCAAGCTTTTGCTTGGGCAACGTGAGCAAGGGATTAATGATGCAAGACGCATTATGAATGCTATCCCGAGGGTTCAGCGCGATAATTATGCCTTGATGTCCTACAATTACGCCGGTCTGTTGGCATTGAGCGGACAAACCCAAGAGTCATTAAAATACCTTCAGCAAGCACTGGATTATGGATACGATGACTATCAGTGGTTGATAAGAGACATCAACTTCCTCAACCTACGCTATAACCGAGACTTTACTTATCTGCTTCAACGATATGGGCTGAAATATATGGGAACTGGGGAAGTTGAACCCGGAGAACCTAATGAGCCATATGATCGCCCCTACACACAAAACCAGGATCGCCCAAGAGGATATCCTACCAACACAAGCAACATCAATGGGACTGCCCTGCGGTTCACCGATGGAAATGGAAACAAAATGCTGGAGTCTGGAGAAATGGGATACATTTCTTTTAGACTAACCAACGATGGTTCAGCTAAAGCTTCTCAGGTACAAGTCCTTCTAATTGGTGAGGAGAATGCTGATGGATTGAAATATACTAAGACTACAAATCTTGGAGACTTCTATCCTGGCGAGTCCAGAACCATCCGCCTCTCCGTACAGGGTACCAGTCAAATGCCAAATGGAGATGCTCGGTTTGAGGTGAGGGTAGTTGACCGCAACGGAAACGACGCCGAACCTATGACCATCGATATACCTTTGGATTCCTACAAGCCACCTATCCTTGAGGTTGTGGATCACCACTTTGCCTCTGAAATGGGGGGAAGAATGAGACCCGGTGTGCCTGCTACCTTGAAGATTGCTGTTCAAAATCTCGGACAAGGTGTCGCAGAGGGGGTGCTCCTAGACTTCGAATTGGGACAAGAGGTATTCACTGCTGGAGCTGACAAGTTTGACCTAGGAGATATTCAGCCAGGAGAAAACAGAGTGGTCGACCTAGAATTCTTCACTAGCCGAAAGTATGCTAAAGAAGATGTCGTGATCAAGGCGTTGATCAGAGACGCGAAGAAAACCTACAGCCAGCGTCAGACATTCATCGTGAAGGTGAACCAGGAGCTGGAAGTAAGAGATCGTGTGATCATAAACGCTAGCCCGATCAGTGTAAAACCTGATCCGAATAAAATTGAATTGAATTCTGATGTAGATACCGATCTGCCCAGAACAGGAAATAGAAATCCAGATGCTATCGCAGTGGTCATTGGCAACAGAGACTATCTCAATACGGATGTACCACCTGTAGATTACGCCCTACAAGACGCAGCTGCGATGAAGAAGTACCTGGAAGAGTCTTATGGATTCGACCCCAACAATATCATCTTCATGACCAATGCCACGCAGGCAGATTTCAACGGAACTTTTGGAACCAAAGGAGATCACAAAGCGAGGCTGTTTAACCTGGTCAAGGAGAATCAATCAGATGTCTTTGTCTTCTACTCGGGACATGGCGCACCTGATCTGGAATCAGAAGAAGCGTACTTCGTACCGGTAGATTGTGATCCTTCTCTAGTGAGATTCAATGGATACGCCATCAACACCTTCTACGAAAACCTCTCAAAGATTCCTTACAAGAGTTTGACCGTGGTGATAGATGCATGTTTCAGCGGTACTTCTGCCAATGGAACCCTTATCCCGAGAGCCTCTCTTGTCCGTATCAAATCCAAGCCTACTAGCATTCTGACAGATCCCAAAGCAGTTGTCTTTACTTCTACCACAGGGACACAGATCGCAAGTTGGTATCCGGACGAAGCACATGGCCTATTTACCTACTACTTCCTGAAAGGATTGCAAGGTGAGGCCAATACAGACAGAGACAGAGAATTAACGCTATCGGAAATGAGAAACTATCTCAATGACAAAGTGCCTTACGAGGCTCGAAGAATGAACAACAGGGTACAGACGCCAGAGTACTTTGGTACTGATGGAGCAACGATCCTGGATTACTAAGCAGCAAAATCAACTTTGCATAGAATTAAATCTTAATCAAACAGGAAAAGAATCGAAAAAGCGAATAAGCACCAGAACGTTGAATTGAGCGCGAACTGCTAGAAGTTGGTAGCGAGAACTTTCCTTCGACCTCTTTTCCTTCAAACTAAATTTTGACAACTATTAATCAGCCGTTACAATGAAACAAGTTATCGCAGTTTTATCATTTGCTTTGATGCTGGCTGTTGCAGCACCCGTTCAAGCTCAGTTGAGCCTTAGACAAGCAGAAAAGCCTAAGAAGGTTCGTAAAGAAACCGAAAGAGTAGAAAAAGCAGCTATCAAGGATATCAAGACCAAAGCTATCAAAGAAGCGCGTAAAGAAGGAAAGCGCATTAAGAAGCAAGGATTTGCCGTATTCCCAGGTAGTATGCCCGTTGAGAAGCAGCTTGAGAAAGTTTGGATCAAGCAGTACGAAGAGAACGTAGACGGAACAACTAAGTACATCTTTGCTGATGGAAACGGTGTCGGTAAAACTCAGACTTCTGCAGAGCTTCAAGCCATGGAAGCTGCCAAGCTACAGCTTGCTGGTCAGATATCTAACGAAATCAACCAGATCATCGAATCTAAAATCGCCAACGATCAGCTGGACCGCGAAACAGGACAGTCTTTGACCAAGTTCGTAGCCGGAGGTAAGAACTACATCGTTCAGCACCTGACTTACGTACGTCCTGGATTCAAAGTATACAGAAACGTAGGAAAGAAGGACATGGAAGTATTCGTTAAGCTTTACTACAATGCCGAGGAAGCTTATGCCGCTGCTGAGCGTGCACTAGAAGCCAAAGCCAAAGCTGAGCTTGAGGAAGAAGCAGACCTTTTGATCGATGAGATCAACAGACTTCTAGATAGATAAGAAAAAGAAGATAAAGTATGTACCAGCGAATTGGCTGGTACATATAAGGGAATCCGTCAACCAGCGTGTTGGCTGCCCTCCCTCTTTACAGCAACTCGGTCAGCCCCTTCTGGGCAATGTTCAGACGGGCTGGCTATTTTTACAAAAGCGGTCAAAAAAAGGAATCAAAGGAAAGGCTTCGAACTTTTACCACAACATTTTCCTCAATATCCATGAAAAAAGTCATTACTATCATAAGCCTGTTTTTACTTTTGATCCCGGGCCTAATGGCTCAAACAGTCAAAAAGTCCTCGGCTACCTATCAAATCAACCTGACCCGTTCCAACTTTAGTGAGGAGCAAGCTTGCCAAAAGTGTATTGAACTGGCCATGATTGAGGCAATAGAGAAGCAATTTGGCCGTGTCATCGTGCAGGGAAATAGCACCATGATCGAAAACATCAATACAGGGGAAAATGTGGAGACTACACAGATCTTCAACATGATTGCCGAAACCTATGTCAATGGAGAGTGGGTAGAGACAATTGATGAATCCTGCGAACGATTCATTTATGAAGAGGAGTTCTGGTTGAAGTGCTCGGTCAAAGGCAAAGTACAGGAATTGGAACAGCCCAAAATCGACCTGACCTTTAAGAGCCTGAAATGTGAGCAACTTGAATGTGCTTCAGAGGATTTTTCAGATGGTGAAGATTTCTTCATGTACCTAAAAAGTCCCATAGATGGTTATGTAACCATCTATATCGGAGATGCCGAAACAACGCAGCGCATTCTTCCATATGCTGAAATGCCTGATGGAATGATGAATGCGGTGGAAGTCAAAGCCGACAAAGAATACATTCTATTCTCCAAAGACAAAGACGAATTGGGACTAAAATACTTTGTGGATGAGTACCAACTGTATACAGAAGACGAGGTAGATCAAAATCGAGTCTATGTCATTTTCAGCAAAGAACCCCTCGTCAAACCTGCCCTGTATGAGAGTGAGGTGAAGGAGTATGATATGCCTATGCAACTCCAAGCTGAGAACTTTCAAAAATGGATGGCCAAGCAAAAAAAGTACAATCCAGAAATGGAAGTCTTTCGCCTTGATGTAACCATTAAGAAGTAGGAATAGTATACTAACAAAGAATTCCTGCCAAGAAAATTTCTACCCATTAAAATTAAGCAATTGAACCCGTCTTCATCCCACCCAGATGAAGCAACTGAACCCCTATGCCCTTGTCATTTTAATGGGAGTAGCTCCCACCATCATCATCCACACACCCACTTCAAATAGAGCCTAGTAATGATGAAATATAATATCGCCCTGATTCTTTTATGCTCCTTTCTGATGAGCACAGCCTTCGGCCAAGATTGGAAAAGGCAAATGGAAGATCAGGAAAGACGGATCGAGCAAAAAATGAAAGATCAACAGAATCGAGTTGACCTTCGTTTTGCCAATCAGCTCAAGCGCATCTGGCTTCAAAAAGACCTCGAAGATGCCGAAGAGGCCCCCGGTATTGTCAATCCCGAAATTCCCAAGGTCTACAATCCCCAGACGGATAGACAATTGGAAGACGTACAGTTGAGAATCCTTCCACCTGATGAAACGATGGTTAGCAAAAATGCTCCTCATTTGAGAATCAGCCCAGTAGACGAAGTCATGGATGAGGTTGTGGTGGAAGAAAGTGAAGCTGCCTCAAACGAAGTTGCTATGCTCCCTGGCGAAATGAGTGCCTCTTACTTCGGCTCAAGCATTGCCTTTCGATATGATCCAAACATGCGATTCCGTCTAGAAGGAAGAATAACGGAAAATAAGATTGCTCAAGCTTGGGAAAGGCTGGAAAGAACAGAATATGACGGATTGATGTACCAGATTACCAGGGAAACCCGTCGCATGCGCCTAAATGACTGGGGCTATTGTCAGCTCATCAATGCGGCAGCCAAGCAGATATACCCAGGAGACAAAAACTCTCAAACCATTTTTAACTGGTTTATGCTGTCCAAGTCAGGATTTATTTCTACGGTAAGTTATGAAAGGGACAGAGTATTCCTGCTGGTTCCCACCAAGCAAAAAATGTATGGAAAGACCTTCCTGAGAGGAAAGAGCTATAAACTGTACGCTGTTGATTTCGATGGAAATGATCCTCATGTAAAGTCAGCCAAGGTGTTTTCTCATAAGTACCCTGCGACAAAAAAGGTTCTTGACCTGAGCATCAAGGAAATTCCAAGATTGGGAACGGCCAGCAAGAAAAAATATGTTTCCTTCGACTATGAAGGAAAGACCTACAAAATACCTGTGGAGGTGAACAGAAATGTGATTGAGTTCTATGAGAAATATCCATTTGTAGACCTTGATATCTATCTTCAAACGCCCCTTTCTCCTGAAGCTAGAAGAAGTATGGTTGCTTCCCTGAGAAGAATCGTAACGAATTTGGAACCGCAGAGAAACAGAAGAACCAAAGAAGAGGAGCAGGTTCACTTCTTGCTGAGATTTGTGCAGAATGCCTTTGCTTACAAGTCTGACGCCCAGCAATTTGGAGGAGAAAAATATCTCTTCGCTGACGAGACCCTTTACTATCCCTATAGCGACTGTGAGGACAGATCCGTTCTATTTGCTTGGTTAGTGAGAGAATTGGTAGGCCTTGATGTAGTTGGTGTGATGTATCCGGGACATGCAGCCACAGCGGTTAAGTTTAGCAGAAACGTTCCTGGCGATTATATCCAGTATCGTGGGCAGAAATACACGCTCTGTGATCCTACTTACATCAATGCGACCTATGGAATGATCCTGCCAGAAGTACGACACTCACGTGCCAGAGTAGTGGATTTTACCAAATAGACCAGCATCACAGCTTGAACATGAAATAAAGAAGTCATTCCGAAAGGGATGACTTTTTTGATGAAGGGACCAGATTTAATGGGGTATAACTGGATATACAATTTCCTGTGGCAGACCTTTTAGGTCAATATCTGGTGTATCAGGCAGGGTTTTTAAGGGAAAACTTGCCGATATGGCCAAGATAAACGCATCCAGGATATCGTCCATTTGCAATTTCTTTCTGGGCCAAAAGGATAGACAATCTTCCACCAACTGGGAAGCATTTGGAATGTGTGATGCTATTAGGGCCAACCTATCCGCCTGTCCCTCTTTTTTCTTTTTTGAATGAGGCATGGGTGCTTGGCCATTCGCAGACCAGAATGCTACCTCTGGATGACATTCTCTTATTTTGCCTTGGAAAGCGGGATTCTCAAGGAGAAAGGTATCAACCTCCGTCATCTTATCACGTATGTTCCAGCTTTGCTTGGATAACTTATTTCCGAGGAGTTGTAGGTTGACCTCACAGGCTTGTAAATAGGATGCTGCATAGAGGGAATCTCTACTAGGAATGGGGAAAACACTTGAATGTCTTTTGGGACTTAGCACCTTGCGTGCAGCTGTATCGCACCTTCGTTTGGTGGTATGAGGAAGTCCAATGGGCATATCTACGAGAATCAGACGAGCCTTTGAATAGGACTCAGCCACAGCAGCTATATCAGGAAGGAGTTGAGCGCGGATATCTTTTCCCTTGCCATTATGCCCGATGACAAACCATCCTGCCTTACATCCATCGATTCCTACAAAGCTTACTTCCTTCATAGTGGCAATTTGTCTAATTTTCGAGGAATGGAAAAGGCGATAGGTAATAAGTGGGTATTGACCACTGATTTGGGACTGGAAAAATGGATCGAAAAGGAATGGACCTATTTGGGTTTCCCTAAAGGAGCCCATTTTACCCCTACGCCCTACAATATGAGGGGAAATGTCATCCTTGAAATGGCAGGTGAGGCGGGCGAAGTAGAAGAATTGATTCGAGGATTGCGGACCATCCACAGATTTTATCGCCTGCGTCATATCATTACCTTCGACGAGGTACCCCAAAAGCCAAATTTGAGGGCTGTCTTTACCCAGTTGGATATACCTGAACTAAAGACTTCTCAAGGCTTCAGGGTGTCGACCATACGAGATGGCAACCATTCCTTTGATACATTTGATATCCTACGAGAAGCAGGGGCTGCCTTTCGAGAACTATATGATACCAAGGTCGATCTTCATACCTATGACACCAATATCATGGTCAAATGGCTCGAAAAGGCCATTTGGATAGGAATAGAACGAACTCCTCAATCCTTGGTCAAGAGATGGGAGCGACCCTTTGCCCATCGTGCACCCATCAAAGCTAATGTCGCAGCGCTTCTCCTGTATATGGTTGGACTTCGTCCTGAAGCGTCGGGAAAAATATTGGATCCCTTTACAGGTTCTGGAACGATCTTGATGGAAGCCTCAGCCCTTTCCTCTAACTTGGATATTCATGGACTTGAAATCATCAAAAAGGTGTATGAGGGCGCGAAGGATAATCTTCGGGAAAACGAGCTTGATGAACGAATCATCTTTAAGCAGGGAGATGCTAGGCTTCTGGAAAGGGAATATCCCGATGATGAATTCGACTATATCGTCAGCAATCCTCCTTTTGGGATCAAAGTTGGGAAGAGAATGAACCTCTTTTGGCTATATCAGAATTTTCTGGTGGCAGCGAGCAAGGTTACACATTTAAATAGTAGAATGGCCCTTCTTCTATACCGGAGGCAGATATTTGAAGATGCGGTAGCGAACGAAGGAAACTGGGAAATCCTTTCCTCAGACCGCTTGATCATGGGTAAACTCCACTTGCACTTGACGTCCTTGAAAAGAAAGAATCAGGATACGATTTGACCATCTTTGATTTGCAGGATACGGTCCGCCTTAGCCGCCAAATCCATGTCGTGTGTGGCCACTAGGAAAGCTACTCCTGTTTCGCGTGTGAGCGAAAACAAAATCTCATATAAATCTGCGCTGTTTTGAGTGTCGAGGTTACCGGTGGGTTCATCTGCCATGATGAGTTTGGGTTGGTTGATCAAGGCCCTGGCTACAGATACACGTTGTTGTTCTCCCCCTGAAAGTTGATTGGGCTTATGATGGAGTCGATGGTCTAAACCTAGTTTGCCAAGTAATTCTGTAGCGCGATCTTCCACTTCGTTTTTAGAACTACCATTTATCCAACCTGGAATACATACGTTTTCAAGGGCAGTAAATTCAGGTAAGAGGTGGTGGAATTGAAAGACAAACCCAAGGCTTTCATTTCTGAATTTGGCGAGTTGGGGTTCTCCCATTTTGCCCAACACATTCCCTTCAAACCAAATATCTCCTTGATCGGCTTGGTCTAGCGTTCCCAAGATTTGTAGCAAGGTACTCTTGCCCGCTCCAGAGGAGCCAACGAGTGCGACGACTTCCCCTTTGGATAATTGGATGGAAACGCCTTTTAATACTTCTACCTTTCCGTATGACTTGTGTATATCTTCTGCTACCAGCATGTATTCAGGGTACTTAGTTCATGAATGGATTGTTGCCATGTGCGTCTTTTTTGTCGCTGACGCGAATGGCAATGACTTCAGCCTCTGCCGTTAATTCTCCTTCGGACAAGATCTTGCAAGACATTTTGACCTTTCTTCCTCTTAATTCAAGAACAGAAGCTCTCAGTTCAATAGGTCTGTCGTTGAAGGTGGGCTTTCTATACTTGATGGAAAGGGTTCCTGTGGCAAATCGATAGTAAGGTTTCGAATCTAGGGAGCGATTTTCCTCCTTGTAGGAGGCTGCCATGGCAGTTCCCATACAATGGCAATCTACCAGGGTAGCTAAAATCCCTCCATTGGTGATGTTTTTCCAGCCTTGGTATTTTTCTCGAGAGTCCCAAAGACAAACAGCCTCATCGCCATCCCAGAAACTCTTAATTTGAAGTCCATCTGGATTGGCTGCCCCACAACCGAAACAAAGGTTATCGGGCATGAAGTCCTGAAAGTATTCCTTTTCCATCAGGGCGAATTTACGTTTTTTGTTGAGCATTCCACAGCGGCAGCTTTTTAAGGAAAGGGGCTTTTCTCTATCCCGATTTTAAGTTTTACATTTGCGAATGAAATCATAATCATATTTCAGATGGCGGAAGAAAGAACTTTTACAGAGGAAGAACAGCTTATCCTTCGGGATTACAAAAGAAGGCTATATGGACTCATTGGGGTCTCCTCAACAATAGATGTTATTCTTTCGGCGGCTGAGATTATCGCCTTTATACCTACAGGCGGTTCTTCCCTGATTGTAGATGAAATCGTAGAATGGATCATTTCCAGTCTACTGGCCAAGAACAAGATGGACCTGAAAATGCGGTATAAAATTGTAGGTCTCTTGCCCATTCCTGGCCTTACTTCCTTGAGTTTTCAAGCCTGGAGAGAACTGAGAAAGCTGAAGAAGGAGCCAGAGGAAATTCTCGCCAAAATGAGGGAAGAAGGTGAGATGGTAGAGAATAAGGCCTAATCAAAAGCCCGTGAAAAGGCCCTTTTTCTGCAATGAAGATGCATCTTCGATGGTTAGAAGCCCCAGTTTCATTCGGGCCTTATTTACCTCATTGATCTTATCTTGATCCCAGTGCTCAAATAAGGGGGGGTAATTTTCTCGATTCATGCCATGGTGGTTGTAAATAGAACGTAAGAAAACCGTTCCGTACTCTTCGTCCTGCCCATTGATCAAATTCTGCCGATCTATAATCCAAGCCATATCTTTTGTTTCTAGGTTTCCCTTACAGTACTCTTCGAAGAGTTTGTTTCGTGTAGCGGATTCTCTCCCATCTGGAAACTTATGATGAATCATCAAGATGAGGGGATAAAAGGCCATGGCCAAGTATGGAGCATTGCCTACTAGATGTTGACCTGGATAGCCTATGGAGTCGATGATGGCCAGCAAATTTGTATAATCCTTGTCACCCTTCCTCTGGGCAACTTTATCAAAGATTTTTAACGTGAAGGGAAAACTCCGATGGCGCTGGTCTCTTTGATGGCTTTTCTTGAGTTGTTCTAGGATCAATGGATTGGGAACAGATAGACTATACAGAGAATCATAGTTACGTTTTAGCCAAGTCCATTTTGCCATAGGATGATAGGCTTGAAAGAGCTTTCCTCTCCCAAAGCGTTTAAAATGCTTCGGGGGCATCCCATGTTTGACGGCTTCTTCTAGGAAATGGAATACTTGGCTGGTGTCATTTGATTTTGCCGCAGTGGTCGTTGCATTGATATAGTCCTTTGCAAAACCGTCTGATTGAGAAAACGCCTTTTGGTAGGCTTGAAGGGCAAGTGGAAATTCCTCTTTTATTATATGGATTTCTGCTTGTGCAATGAGACCGTGATATACTTGGTATTCACACAGGCAATTTCCGAGGAACTGGTAACTCATGCTCATAAAGAGCAGAATCATAGATAGGTTTTTCATGGTTGTTGTAAAGTAGAGGATGTATGATAAGCCGTTGGCTATCACCTATAATCTACAAAATTTTGATGTGTAGGGGGAAGAAAAGGGAAGAAAAAAACAGGAGCCCGTTTTTCTTAACAGGCTCCCCGGAAACAAAAAAATACCAACTCCTGACATCACGTCAGGCTTCTTAAGACATATTAAAGACTGCCCTTCCTTGGAAATGATGGAATGACAAGGAAAAAAGTGCAATTTTAATGTCATGATAGATGTGGCATGTGGAATAATTCTTAGGGATGGAAAGATCTTGGCTACACGTAGGGCCAAGGGAAAGATGCATGCAGGTAAATGGGAATTTCCAGGTGGGAAATTGGAGGAGGGAGAGACGGCTGAAATCGCGCTTACCCGGGAGATCAAAGAGGAACTTGCCCTTGATATTCAAATCATCAAAAGGCTCCCCGATGTCATACATGCCTATCCACATGCTGTAATCAGGTTGTTTCCTATGGTATGCCACTGGATTTCTGGTGAACCGATCTATACGGATCATGATAGCATTGTCTGGCTGGATCCTGCAGATTTAGTTGATTTAGACTGGGTAGAGGCAGATTTGCCAGTTTTGGACTATTACCTGAGAGGCGAGTAAGGAATCCGCCCAGACCAATTGTTCATAGATATTAACTGATGGGGAAATTTGTCCTGAAAATATCCTCCTTTCCATGCAATTTCCCTGCTAATCAGAAACAAAGTAATTTTGGACGATCGAATGATTCAGGCTGTCTAAGTATTTCTTTGTTGAGATACCCTGGATTCTTTTTCCCGCTTTATGCTATATAACACCTTTGAATTTGGTGCATTCTATGTTCTGGTATTTGTCCTCTATTGGTTTGTATGTAAAAAGAACCTCAAGGGGCAGAACCTACTGATATTGGCGGCCAGCTATTTCTTCTATGGCTGGTGGGATTGGCGTTTCCTTTCGCTGGTTATCTTCTCCTCTTTTACAGACTTTTTTACGGGTATCCAGATTGAGAAGGCTGAATCCAAGGAGCGGAAAAGGTTATGGTTGATCATATCCCTTGTGGTGAACCTTGGCTTGTTAGGCTTCTTCAAATACTATGGTTTTTTCGTTGATAGTTTCATCGAATTGTTCCGAGGGTTTGGGTATGATATTCCCGATCGAACGCTACGAATTATCCTCCCGGTAGGGATCAGCTTTTATACCTTCCAGACGCTGAGCTACAGCTTGGATATTTTTCGAGGAAGGCTAAAGGCGAGCAAGGACCTGGTATCTTTTCTGGCATTTGTGAGCTTCTTTCCTCAGTTGATTGCAGGTCCTATTGAGCGTGCGGCCAATTTGATGCCCCAATTTCACAAAGAAAGGACATTTGAGGTAGAACGAGCAAAGGATGGCTTGCGTCAAATCCTTTGGGGCTTGTTTAAGAAGGTACTGGTGGCCGATACGCTGGGGGAAGTGGTTGGTTGGATCATTGTTGATCCTGAAGGATATAGTGGAGCGGTACTCTTGATGGGGGTATTTTTCTTTGCCTTCCAGTTGTACGGGGACTTTTCCGGTTACTCAGACATTGCGATAGGGACGGCCCGACTATTGGGCTTTGATTTGATGAGGAACTTCAACTATCCTTATTTTGCCCGTGATATCATAGATTTTTGGAGGCGATGGCATATTTCACTTACCACCTGGTTTAGAGATTATGTCTTCATGTCATTGAGTGGAGGACGGATGATCACCAACAAGGTCAAAATTATTCGAAACTTCATTCTGACCTTTACCATCAGTGGACTTTGGCATGGGGCCAATTGGACTTTTGTTATTTGGGGATTCCTTCATGGCTTGTATCATATTCCCTATTTGATGTTTCCGAAGTGGAGGTCTCGAATCCAGCAGACAAGACCGCCTTTTACGTTCATGGGAACGCTAAAAGCCATTGGGCAAACTGTGTTGACTTGGTTTTTGAATCTCTTTGCACTGGTCTTCTTCATGAGTCCTTCCGTAAAATATGCCCTCCATTATTTAAGTCTCATTGCCTCCCCAAGCCTTTTTCAGGTACCAGAGAGATTTTTGAGAAAGGTGCCTTGGTTGGTGGCCTTTATGTTGCTGGAATACATCCAAATGTACAATAAGAAAAAGCATCCCCTACAAATAGGTTCCTGGCCTGTTTGGGTAAGGTGGGCGATGTACTATGGCTTTGTCTTGGCTGTTCTTTATTTCAATTACGAAAGAAGGGCATTCATTTACTTCCAGTTTTGACCTATGAAAAAGATACTGATTCGCCTTACCATATTTATCCTCCCTGTCTTTGTCTTGCTTGGGATACTGGAATATATTCAGCGTGAGCTTCCACATGACTACAAAAGAAAACGTGAGCTCCTTGAAGCCGGTTTGTCAGACTGGAAAACCTTGGTCTTAGGCTCTAGTCATTCCTATTTGGCCATTAATCCAGCATACTTAGAGGGGCCAGCTTTTAACTTAGCATATACGGCTCAGACCTTTACCTTTGACCTATTTTTATTGGAAAAGTATTTGGATCAAATGCCTCAGTTAGAGCGCATTATTTTCCCGATTTCCTATCCTTCTTATGGTTCAGAGGCTTATCTCTTCCAAGGCATTTACAACAAGACGTACTATTTCAAGCATTTTTTTGGTTCAGATGCTTTTACCAAATGGTATGAACCAGAAAACTATAGTTTGACAGCACTTTTTACGGTAAAAAGGTCTGTTGACAGAGCGATGACTTACTATGAAGGAAAGGATACCCTAGTCGAATTTGATCAATATGGGTGGTACTTCTGGGAGGATAGCATGACGGAGAAGCAATTGATTCAGAATGGAGCGCAAACCGGAATGTATCACAATCAATTTTATGATTCGGCTCTTTACCCAGAAAATATCCAAAACCTTAGTAAAATGATTCAGATGTGTCAGGAAAATGGGGTTGAGCTCATATTGGTTTCTACTCCCATGCACCAAAGCTATCAGCAAGAAATGAAAGAGGAGCGCTACCAACATATGGTGAAAACCACCGATTCTCTTTCAAGGCTACACAAAATCCCTTACTGGAATTTTACGACAGACACTTCCTATACACTACATCACTTTATGGACTCCAATCATTTAAACAAAAGAGGTGCAAGAAAATTTACTGAAGAGCTTCAAAAGTTGATCGAGCTTCGTGAAGCTTCTGATTTTTAAGTCAAATTTTGTATAATTTGGTTAATGGAATATATGAACTTCTGTAAGTGCTTGTTTTTCTTGCCTAGTTAGTCGATTGCGAATACATGTAAGATTAGTCATGAATTAGAAACAAATTTTCACGCTATTTAGGCTGATAATGTGCCAGTTTGTCCATTCGAAGAAACAAAAGGGGTTTATTAATTGTACCTTTGGGTAAAGCTTACAAAACTGCCTGATCTCCAAACCGCGATTCTTTATTTCTGTTAACATGAACTTACAGATTTCAACACTTCTTCTAGCGCTTCTGGTTTTATCCCTATCAGTCAAAGGGCAAAACTCTTATTATTGGGCTTCCGGTAAGAAAGTGTATCTAACCGAGGACCACTCTAGGTTAAAGCTTGATTACTCCCCCAACACAAAGTCTCCAGTTGCTAACAAGCAGTTGAGAAGAAGTAATACCCCCAAGCATCAGATTTCATCACTTGGTCAAGGAACTTTTATGCTCTCCTTTGAGCAAGCTCAGGCTGGAAACCTGCATGAAATCATGGAAAAAAATAACCTGAGCCAGCAACACCTTCAAGGTGCTTCTTGGGCTTTGGTATCTGAAAGAGGATATACCCTTTGGCTAAATGCTAAGGTTATGTTCGCCCCCAATGAGGAATTCAATCCGACTGCCTTTGAAGCCATACTTGAGTCCTTTCCTCAAACAGAGTTGAAAAAGACTGCTTCTGGCCTTTCTTACATCACCACCCCTTTTGTGGAAGATGTTTTACCACTTTCCAATGCCCTGTACGAATCTGGGATGATGGTATATGCCCACCCAGACTTTTTGGTGGAAGGGAGCTTGAATAGCCCGCAATCAACACAATCTCAGCAGGCTAGCATGGCTTGTCCAGCTGATCCGATTGATCCATTGTATGAATTCCAATATTATATCGATAATGATGGTACGGCCAATCCTACGGTATATCCATACCAGGCTAACAATACTGGGAATGACATGAATGTGGTGCCTGCATGGTGTGTAACCAAGGGATCCACAGATATCAACGTGGCTATCATTGATCAAGGAATTGAAGCCCATGAAGAATTCAACAACGACAGCATTGCTGGCCTTCCAAGTAGAATTTTGCCTGGCTATGATGCAATCAATGGGGTTGCAGGAAGTGCAGCTCCTGTAGGAAACAATGATATTCATGGAATGGCAGTCGCAGGCGTGATTGCTGGTTCGCACAATGAAAAAGGAATTGCCGGGATCGCCCCTAAAGTGAATATCCTTCCCATACTAATAAGCCTTGGAGCTGCTAAAAATGTAGATGGTGTACCAACTGGTATGGCTGATCCCAATTATGCCAGTGTTTTACAGTTTGCTGATGCTATTCAATGGGCTTGGAAAAATGGGGCAGATGTCATCAACAATTCATGGACTTTTTCCTTTTGTGATTCTGATCCTGACGCAATTCCCGCTATCAGCAATGTAATTGACAGTGCTTTGATCAAAGGCCGTGGAGGATTGGGGGCTGTGGTAGTGTTTGCATCTGGAGATAGAAGGGAAGGGATCAATACCACAACTTGCGTACATTATCCCGCATCTATTCCTGATGTCATGACCGTATCTTCCATCACAGTATATGGAACCGTTCCTAATTATGGAAGGTTTGGCAGCTCAGTAGATGTTACCTGTGTTTCCTCACCAGACAGTAACCTTAGTAACATTTCAGTTGTGGATAGAATGGGGGAAGCTGGCTTAAACAACAGTTCAGTTTCTTACGAAGAGCACAGTGATATCAATTACACCAAGTGGTTTGGCGGTACATCTACTTCCTCCGCTGCAGTATCTGGCGTGGCTGCTCTTGTCTTGTCAGTGAATGAAAACCTGACAGCGACTCAGGTAATGAATATCATTTCTTCTAACGCAACCCAAATTGGCGCATCTCCCTTTACCAACCAGTTTGGTTTTGGATTGGTGAATGCACTAGATGCAGTGAATGCAGCTTCGACCTTCCCTGTTGAATATGTTTACCTTCAGGGGCAACAAGAAGAGGCCTTCATTACCCTTGAATGGGCAACAGGATTGGAGTTAAACAACGATAAATTCATTGTTGAAAAGGAAAAAGGAGATATTTTTCAGCCGATAGGTGAAGTCATCGGTGCAGGAAACTCTTCGGTTATCAACGAATATTCCTTTGTCGATAGAAATCCAGTGGCAGGGACTCAGGTCTACAGGCTAAGGCAGGTTGACTTCAATGGGACCTTTGAATATTCTCCTCGTGTGGAGGTGTTCTTTGAGCCTGGATTCACTCTCTCAGCTCCCTCTAGATATGTGATCTCGCAAGGACCTTATGAATTTGAAGTATACGATCAAGCTTTTCAAGCCATTGAGGTGAACTGGTTGGACCTTCAAGGAAGAATGGTAAAGAACTGGAACATCCGACCTAATTCAGATGTCTTCAAGATCAACTTATCCCTTCCTTCCCTTTCTTCAGGTATGTATATCATGCAGATCAAGCAAAGCGGGCGTACCCTGGCTACCCAGAAGGTCTTGGTGAGCGCAGAATAAAGACATCCATACTGACAGAAATAGAACACTACAGGGCCTTCTTTCGTGAAGGTCCTTTTTTGTTTAGCTAAGGGTCAGTCTTGCCAGGTATTCATAGTGAGGACCTTCCAATATAAGTTCAGGCGTATACCCCCAATACCGAGCCTGCTTGGCCAATTTTCCATAGTCGAGATATAGCCAGTAAAAAGGATCTCCGAAAATATCCCGAAAACTCATTTGATATTGAATGATTCCCTCATATCGGTCAACGGGTTTCTCGACGGTACCATCTTCATACAAATAAGAAAGGTCAGAAGAGTCCAAAAGAATCTGGCCCCCAGGTGCTAGAAGCGTTTTAGCATGTTGAAGAAATTGGTTGAGGCCCATCAAATCTCCTACCAGACCTATCCCATTCATCATGAGTAATAGGGTATCAAAGGTTTGTTCTTGGTAATCAAAGATGTTGCCATGAATAGGGTAGGGGAGGCCTCGTTCTTGCATGACCTGATAAGCGCCCAAAGATATATCCATGGAATGGCATTCAATGTCTTGGTCTATGAGAACGAGAGAGTGACTTCCCGCTCCCGCTCCAATATCCAGTACCTTGCCCTTACATTCGTGAAGGGCCATGATCTCCCAATCGGGCATTTCCTCTGGACCTCTGAAGAGATAGCGAACGGGAATAAAGTCATCAACAGCTACATCGGAGGTAACATATAAAATACCCTGACGTTCCCCTTCCATGTAGGTTTTTAGCCCTGCTCCAAGCGGATCTCGCTGCGAATCTGTAATCATTGCCATGGTGAGCAAATTACTAAGCATCCCCAAGAACTTATAGAAATTGTTGGATTAGGGCGAATCACACATCATAAGGACAATTTCATCTTATGGAAACATGGCAGAAGGGCAAATTCTATTATCTTTACGGCAAATTAAAAGAACATGAAAAAAGCCCTCGTCAGGTTTTTTACCGAAGATCGTATTGTAGCCATTGTGATTCTACTCAATGCGATTGTTCTTTTTCTGCTTTCCTATGAGGAGTTTATGCATAACAAACTCCTAGCTGGGATCGATGCCGTTTTCCTATTTTACTTTCTATTGGAAGCCATCATCAAAATCAGGATGTTGGGATGGGATGTGTACATCAAGTCTGGCTGGAATAGGTTTGATTTGGGTATCGTAATCTTGAGTTTTCCTTCCATCTTTCTCCTCTTTATGCAAAATGCCCCTGACCTGGGATTCATCTTTGTGTTCAGGATTGTCAGAGTGCTTCGTTTTTTTAAGTTCATTAAGTTTATTCCAAATATAGATGAATTGGTTGCAGGGATTCGAAGAGCGCTAAAAGCGTCTGTCTTCGTTCTGTTGGCCTTTTTTGTCTACAGCTTTATCATTTCACTGATTAGTTGCCGATTGTTTCAGCATATTTCGCCCCAGATGTTTGGGGATCCGATCATATCCCTTTATCACATTTTCAAGGTATTCACCATCGAAGGCTGGTATGAGGTACCTGATCAGGTCGTCCAGGATGGTAACATGGGATCTGTGAATGCCTTCTTTACCATGATTTATTTCGTCATGATCGTCATTTCAGGAGGAATATTCGGGCTTTCTATCGTCAACGCGATCTTTGTAGAAGAAATGGTCAGGGACAACAATGACGATCTGATCATTAAGGTAGAGGCCATGGATCAGAAAATTGATCACCTCACCCAACTTCTCGCTCATATGAACCAGCAAAATGGTCGGGCTGAATCAGAAGATGTAGAGGATGAGGATGAAAAAACACCGCATACAACCGATTAAGCAGAAAAAAAAGATAATGAGATACTAAAGAAGACGGAAAGATCGTTTTTTCTTCACTTTGGCCCCTTTAGGTCCGATCTTTGCCATGTAAAAAACAAATGCCTTAATAATCAGGTTGTTAAGAAATACACCTCAATTTTCCTCAACCTAATCCCTCTCCCTCCGTATCATAACTTTCCTTTGAAAATTATTACCCCCCACATAAAACTATATCCCAATCTATATGTGTTAATATATTTTTAAAAAACGGGTTATTTTTTATTGATATTATAAATATTCATTTTTTTTGATAAAAAATTTGCAAATATCCGAAACCCTCCCTATTATTGTATCGTAAACAAAAAACAACTACAGTTCTTTATAACAGATTATTATTGAGCGATGAGCTGGTCATCCTCTTGAAGGTTCGAATCCTTCCTCAATAACTTGCGAGTAGTAGTAGTAGTCCTTTTAATTCGGTCTCTGATGTGACATCAGAGACTTTTTTTTGTTTCAGCCCTACCGAGACATATACACCGTCAAGATAGGATGCTTGATCTCAACCCTCGCTAATTCCCCCTTCTTATAAGCATAAATCATTTTTCGACCATTCTGTGGATCCACAACCTGGTATTCCTGATTTCCCTTGGAGGAAACACGCATTGTAACGCCAGATGACTCCGAAAAGGCCTTATTTTTCCCTAGCGGTTCTTCGTGATAAAGCAGACTCCCACTGAAATAAATCGGACTCAGGAGAGGATCTAGCGGCTCACCATCTACTTTAACGGTATATTGTTTTCCATCCCATTTGATGGTAGAGGAGGAACGGACTTCCCCATTCACGACTACCTTATTGACTGCTTCAATCAGTTTGCCATCTCTATAATGGGTTTTGTTTTCACCTGTCATGTCAATTTTCCGGACCAGGAGGTTGACATAGAAATGGCTCTTGGTCAAATAGTAAGTATCCTTGCCATAAACTTGCTTGGTGGCGTAGACAGAACCAATATCTGTGCCTATAGCCCTGATCTTCATGTTGTACTCCTGCTTTTGGGCAAAGAGGATATTAGATATGATCAAGGTGGATGTAATTAGAATAGCTATTTTTTTCATCAGAAAGGGAAGTTCATTTGTTGAAAAAGAACGGTATCCGCTGGCCTTCGTTTCCGAAAAAACGAAATTCGAAAGATCAACAGATACCGCATAAGGATTACAGCATACTCGCAATTTGGCTAAGCCTCTTTTTCATGATAAGGCGCACCATTCCGGGAGCCCACCTCAAGAGGAAGTCAAGTGCTTTGCCCATTTGTGTCATGACCCGTCTTCTTTCTTTTCTCCTAATCATCTTGAGAATGGATTGTGCTACATATTCTCGAGAATCTCTCTTGAATCCTCTTTGGGGAATAGTTTCACTGCTTCCTGCGCCATTCATGATGCCTGATTTGGGATCATTCTCCGTCATACCGACATACATGATGCCTGTGTGAATACCGTATTTGCGTAGTTCGAGGCTTAATCCTTGTTGAATCGCAGATAGGGCCATTTTACTAGCAGAATAAATTGTCGCCCCTGGGAGTCCATACAAACCTGCTAAGCTCGAAATCAGGATGATGTTTCCCCCATGTTGCTTCAGGTAGGGGAGGGCATAGGTGATCGGAAGCACCTTTCCCATGAAGTTTACATCCATGATTTTGTGAAGCGTGTTTACATCTGTCTGATGGAAGCTGTCTTCGAACTTGATTCCAGCATTGCAGATCAGGATATCGATTCTCCCGTAGTGGGCTATGGTGGATTCGATTAGGTTCTTGACATCATCCTCTTTGCTCATATCTGCCTGTAGGGCAAGGACAGAACCCAAAGGAGCCAAGGCAGCACGTGCCTCTTCTAGGTACTGAGGGTTACGCCCGTTCAATACCAATTTTGCTCCCATTTGAAGCAAGTTTTTGGCGGTTGTGAAACCAATTCCATGGCTGGAACCAGTTATGACGACGACTTTGTCTTGAAATTTCATATCTCGTTTGGGTTAGGTATCCATATTTTTCAAACCAGGCATAAGCCTCTCTGATAGTTTGTTCTAAATTGCTTTGAGGCATCTTGAGTTCCCGAATCGCTTTGGAACTGTCAAAATAGATCTTCGCATTTGCGTTTCTGACAATTTCGGGAGTAAGCAGGGGCAATTTCTTTCTGATCTTAGCCACAAAAGACATTAGACGTGCCGCCAAGATCGAAAGGAAGGCAGGAGCTTTTAGGAAGGGGGCTGGGCGTTTGGCTACTTTCGATAACAGATCTAAAAACTCCTTGAATTCTAGATTTTTCTGGCCGCATATGTAGGCCTCTCCGTTTTTGCCCAGGCGAATGGCATTCACAATAGCCGTTGCTACATCCTTTGCGGCAGTAAAGTTTTTGCCACCATTCGTGTAGAATTTGAATGGATTATTAGCATGCTGGACAAGCAGTTGTCCTGAGGAAGGTCCACTGTCATATTGCCCGATCATAAAGGTGGGACAAATCAAAACAGCGGGTAGTCCTTGTTCCCTAAACAATTTCAGTACGGTTTCATGGGCAATTCGCTTGGATCTGACGTAATCAAGCCCCATATCTCCTTTCCATGCTGTCTCTTCGTCCCCGCCCTTCTCTTTATCTTCTGTGAATCCCAGAGAGTTGGAACTGGAAACATATACAAATCGCTTAAGGCCTGCTTTGAGAGCTGCTAGGGCTATATTTCGTGTTCCTTCTACATTGACTGTATAGAAAATAGCCCCTCGAGCGGGATTGGTGCGTGCATAAGCGGCCACATGTATACAGGAATGGCAATCTTCCATGTGGGTATTTAATCCTTCCTTATCCAATAGATCCAGGTAAACGATTTCCACCTTGGGAAGTCCGAGGATCGTTTGGGGTTCTCTTCCTGGCTGTACCATCGCCTTGACGGAATAGCCTTGTTTGAGAAGTTCTCTTACTACATGGGAACCGAGCATACCATCAGCTCCACTGACAAATACTTTTTTTGAATGTCTCATGATTCTTGTGTTTACTGGTTTTTGATTCTGTTTTTCATAGCCTGATGATATTCTCCAATGGTTTTTCTGTGCATGAAAACATAAGGGAGAAAACGGGCCCATTCTTTACCCTCCAGCGGCTTGCGCCAGCTTTCATGAACAATTTCAGTCTGGTCATTTGGGTGAGGATAAAACCTGAGATGCTGTAGGCCTTTGAATATTCCCCCTTCCAGATAGGCAAGGGATACTAATTGTTTGGCAGCATTGATCTCAAGGATTTCGATTCCTACTACACCAAAAGCTCGCCCAAACCACAGCATGCAGAAAATTTGTAAGCCAGCATGTACTTTGGGCATGTCCTCCTGATCTTTGTAATAGAAAGCATCATTGGGTTTGGAATAGGCATAGAGAAACCTAACTAGATCTCCTTGCCACATTTCATCAGGTCTAATCTCTGTATAAGCTTGCCATGCTGTTGCTGGCGCACAATTCAGAGTATATCTGTCAATTTGTGATGGATAGTTTGCTACATTATCCGATAGGTGCGGGGTTTGCAAAACCGGAAAGTCGGGGCTTCTTTGAAGCCTTTGTAGGATTAATTTTTCTGCTCTTTTGCCAAAATCCGGTATCCTATTCAATTCAGGGTACCTTCGGATTTGGGAAGCAGGACTTGAGAAAAATCGGGTAGTATTCATGGTATTGATGTGTTAAGGAAACAGATATGAAGAACTGTCTTGTTTCATTTTACCACGAATCACGAGGTCGGTGCAGGCTATTTTTGAAAGAGGAAGCATATGACTGGCATTTGTTCCCATATCCCTCGCAAGCGGGAAATCTTTTGGTAAAAAATCCCAATCGAGAGAGCCATAAGGTGGCTATCAAGACATTTTCCTAGAAAATAGGTAGGGGAAAGGGGGAAAATTATGAGGCTAAAAATGAGGAGTAAGAAAATTCTGATAAGAATTTATCCTTTCATAAAACCAAAAAATTGGGAGAGACAAAACATTTGCCTAGTTTTTGCTCAAGCTCAATTCATGAAGACGCTAGCCCAGTCCTACGGTTTGAAATCGTCTAAACATGAAGATCACACAACTCCCAACCCTTTTGCTCCTTTTGTTGGTCCCTCCCTTGTTGTGGGGGCAAAGCGAAACATCTATCCTTACAGATGCGATCAAGCTTTATGATGTCTATTATGATGCTCCGAATGCTAAAGTTTCTCCTTCAAAAGGAGACCTGAGTCAGTTTTTGGAGATTATGCAGGATAATTATGGAGGTACGGATCCGATAGGTGTGGCTGCTTTGATTCAGCATTACAAGGAAAACAATCCCTTCCTTGGCTCTGATTTTATCGAGTGGTCTGAAGCCAATCAAACCATTAACCTCAGAAAGGCCAATGAGAAAGCCTTGATCCTACCCGGCTTGCCCAATGTGCCGGCCTTGCCCTTAACCACCTTTGCCCTAGACCTTTCTGATTTTCTGGTTCAGCGGACCAAGGATGAACTCAATATTGCCTTTTTCTATCGCTTGTATAATTTCCTAGATCGCGAGGAAAATGCGCCTGCCAGGATGCTTTTCCCTCAGACTTACCAGGATTTAAAATTGCTGAGTGATCAGATTTTCGACCTACAATCCTATATGGAAGGCCTGCAGGTGAGTTTCCAAAGGGACCTTGCCTTTTTGCCAGAGCATTTGGTGGGAACCCTACAAACCCTTGACATCAAGGATGAAACGTTGAATGCTCAATTAGACCTGTTGAATGCCTTTCTGATCGCTGGAGACGGTGTGGTAAGGAAGAAGTTTGCCCCCGTAGAAGTCATCAATAGTTTGGCTAATTTTCCTTTTCCTCAGAAAACACTAGATCAGATCGGAGAATTTGTTGGAGCTGTTCAATTTCTAAATACCCTTGTTTTTGAAGGCTTCTGGGATCCTATTGAAGGAATCTTCCTCGACTTTGAAAGCCAGATTAGTAGAATTGAAGATGAGAACCTAAGACGGATTTTTCTCGGCTTGGTCTATGAGCGAGTGCAGGCTTTTGAGATTCAAAAGGGGCAGACCCTTGGTAGTCTCATCAAAAATAAAAAAGCAGAATTTCTGGGCATACAGGATCAGTTACTTCAGATTGGGAGTCGAATCCATCAGATTGAGGTTGACTTTTTGCTCTGGGAGGACTTATCTGAATTCGATAGAAACGATCCTGCTACTTACCTAAGCTTTACCCAACGCTCGACAGCTAATTTCAACGACCTCTTTACAGCGACGGAGACTATTCTTAAGGACTTGGGATTAGCCTCAGTTAGTCTTGAGAAAATCGAAAGCTGGAATAATATTTTGGCTGACTTTGGAGAGTTGGTTGCCGATGTAAATACCGAGAATTACAGCCACGCTATTATGACGATGGTAAGGTGGCTTGATCCGGTCTTGGAAGATAAACTAACATCCAGGATTCTATTTTTCGGTTCATTTATAGCTGCTGTAGTAGAGTCTGACACGCCAGAGCAATTGGCCAACCTGATAGAGACCTATGCGCTTCCTCCTGGTTCCTCTTCCAAGAAGAAAAACTCTGAATGGTCACTCTCTTTGAATAGCTATGTGGGCGTTTATTATGGACTTGAAAAATTGGAAACAGATACCCAGCGAGCAGGGGTTTATGGGGTTAATGCACCTATTGGTTTTGCCTTGAATAAAGGCTTTGGAAGGGCAGGATCGGTGAGCTTGTTTGCCTCCGTTCTTGATCTGGGAGGAATCGTAGCTTATCGATTCAATGACGAAACCACTGCCAATTTCCCTCAACTGACACTCGAGAACCTATTTGCACCAGGTGTGTATGGCATCTATGGATTTGGAGAGAATATCCCTCTTAGTGTAGGTGCAGGCTATCAATGGGGCCCGCAAATTAGAGAGGTAAATGTGACATTGGGAGGAATTACAACAGTTACCCCTGTTCAAAGCCTGGGAAGAATCAATGTATTCATCGGGGTAGACCTTCATCTCTTACATCTATGGAACAGGCCCTTTGCTGGTCAGCGGCCCTAGTTTCCTGATTCTTCTGCCACATAATGAAGCCTGATGCCTTTCATGGAAGCATCAGGCTTCATTATTAATAGTTTCTTAGTCCTCCTTGAACCTTAAGACACCGGCATCGGAGGGTCTTTGGTCTCTTTTGGGGCGCTCTTTCAAAGGGGAATGGCCGCTTTGCGCCTTTGCTATTTTTGAGGCTATTCCACTTCCAGATAAAGTTGGGCGAGCTATCTGTGGGCGCGCACAACTTCCATTGTTCCACAAGGCTTTTGGATGGTTGGTCAAGCCCAACATACTAGCGAGTCGTTTGATTCCTTCATCGGGGCTAATGAGGTTGATGTCAAAAGAGCCACTAAGTTCCTGATCTGCGGAGCTTAAATAGGGGCATATTTCAGGGCTTATGTGTAGGAAAAGAAGATCAATTTTCCTTTCCTATTTCGTAATATAGTCAAATTGACATTTCCATCTCGTATTGATTGATGGTATTCATCAATTTATGTTGTTGTAACACCTTGATGAGCCCTGTTCTACGCTCGTCGATGTTGTTGATAGAGATGAAATAGTTGATCTGGGAAATGGCTTGCAACATAGCTTCCCAATCCTCATCTAAAGCTTCCAACTGAGGGATATAACCTGTAGGGGACTGCATGACGAAATGACCGATATATGTTTCCTTTTTTTCGTTATCCCATACCTGATAGCCCTTATATTTATCCTTGGCACGAAGGACGGTGGTCAAGGTATTGTCCCATGAGTACATGGAAGGATCGCCTGCTAACGCTGGAAGTTTTTCTAGGGGAAAAGGCTCTAGGTAGGGCTTCATATGGCTATGGGTCTGGATGCGTCCCTTGTAGCAAACGATTCTTTTTCGAATCTCAAACCCAATTCTCTTATATACACGAATGGCTCTCTCATTTTGGTCAATGACTTCTAGAGAACAGGTTTGAATCCCTTTTTCCTGAAAAATAGGTAGTATAAAATCATACATCTTATCCACCCATTTTTGCCCTCTATAATGTGGGATGACACCTGTACCCGTGTTATGTGCCGTCATTTCCCCATTTACATTGTCTACAGCATTCACGATGAAGGCAACTAGCCTGTCTTGATCAAATACTCCAGTAGAAAGGTCATAGTTTACACGGGAAGCCTTAAATCGGTGATCCCAATAAGCCACATCGTTGGGCATTTCTACAAAATAGCCTTTGAATGCTTTGGTCAGGGTATTGACTAAAGTTGAGATGTCGGTATGGGCGAGCGTCTGAATGTCCATGAGGATGCCGGAAATAAAAAGCAGAACTAAAGTCTGAATATTTTCCGAACATAAGAAGACTTTGCCATAAGAATGCCGAATCATCCTTAATCTTCTCCTATTCTATTCCCAGATAAATTTTTCTTAGTAGAATGACCTCATATTCAGGAATCCACTCGCCATTTTTTTGAAAGCCCTTTTCGGTAATCCCTGTTTGTTGAAAGCCATTTTTTTCAAATACTCTTCCACTGGCCTTATTCCATGTGGCATAAGCTCCTGTGATGGAAATGGCTTCCAGCTCTTCAAAGGTCCATTTTACCAATCTTCCCAAAGCCTCTGTCATGTAGCCTTTTCCTTGAAAAGTTGGATGTGTCCAAAAGCCTGTATCCCAAACGTTTACTCCTTTGCCTGGTCGAATCGAGATTCGCGCGACTTTCTCCCTTGTCGCCTTATCCTCAACTGTAAATGTATAAGCTTCATCTTTGATCCAGGCATCTAATGACCTTTCATATGGACCGATCATCTCCTCCATTTTTTCAGGGGGATCCCATTGCATGCCATCGTTAAAACCCGCATACCTGCTTGCGTCAAAGGCAAGGGCTATGTCCTCCTTGGAACTTCTTCTCAGGAGGATTCGATCACTATCCAGTTTAAGGTCTAATGGAAATTTCATTGGAGTTCGGCTTCATCACTGAGGTAAAAACAATATTCAAACTGTGTCATGCCTATACGTGGGTAGTAAGGCCTTGCAGCAGGGGCGGATAAGAGTATAAGTTTGGCTTGTGGAGAGGCGATTTTGGTTTGTCTGATCAACTCTTTCCCTATTCCCTGGCGTTGAAAGCTTTGGTCCACAGCTAAATCAGATAGGTACGTACAGTAAACAAAGTCCGTTACAGATCTTGCAACCCCCACCAATTTTCCTTCTTTTCTGGCTGTGATGATAAGATTTGCGCCTTTAACCATGGCTTCTATTCTAGGAATATCATCTACCGGTCGCCTTTCGCCAAGTGTAGATGAAATGAGAAGTTGTCGAAATTCTTCTGGATGTAAATTGTCTTCCCGTTGGTATTGAATCATGATTTGTCAATGGTGTGTTTGAAAACCAGCCAAAAGATGTGTCCAAGAGTCTGAGATTCCAAACGGGTGGCAGGCGTAAACTGAAGATTGTAGAGTAGGCCTACGGCTAAATCTTTTTTCAAGACAATTCTGGGGCCTAGGATAAAGCGATTCAAGGCAAGGGGATTGTTTGCATCCCGATTTCCCAGGTGAAAGAAAACCTCATTCCCCAGGATTAAAGAAATGGGATGTTTACCTACCTGTTCCTGGCTCTCCGAAAAAGGAATATTGGTAACGATTCTGTATCGAATTCGAAGATGGAAGCGGTCAGGTTGAGGGATAGGGTCTGATCCTGGATAGGCGAAAAAGCGCTGTTCGAGTCTAAGTCGTTGAGACCAGTTCACCGAAGCCAATAAGCCTCTTAAAACGGCTTCCTGATAGCTTCTGAATTCAAGTTGATTGATTCTCCCTTCTTCAAAGGCGCCTAGATGTGCCAATCCAGCTAAGAAAGACCATCTGGGGTTGTATTTGTAATTGACACCTACACGCGCGATGTATTTGTTGAGCTCGCTCATTCCTTGTTCCCATCTGAGTCCTGCATCAGGCAGAATGGCAATTTGGTCAGACAGTCGGATACTGGCATAATATTGAGCCCATTGTTGATCTTCGTGCTGGAGAACTCTCCTTTGACCCAATAAGGGAAGGCTTCCAAGAAAGAGTAACAAGCTTAACAGAACGAGTTTATCGGTGTAGTAACTTGAAAAATGCATGCTTTCTCACCACAAAAGTCTCACCAAAAGATTTTAAGATGAACGTTTAGGCTAATTTTTAGCATTTTCGGACCCATTCACCTCTTCGGATGGAAGATATCCTATCCTATGGGCAATGGCGCTTACTCGCATTTCGGCCTCTAGTTCGATGGGTGCTTGAAAAATTTGCCATGCTTGAGGCGCTGGTTCACCCTTTTTCCAAATTTTATAGCCAATGGAGGCACCTTCTGTTTCTGAGCTTATGGAAATTTTTCCGTCCTCAAGCTGGATAATAGGATTCTGAGTGACAGGCTGTTGGCCTTCAGGCCAAAGTTTTTTCAATAGCTCACTTTCATCCATCATACCTGTGTCCTCATGTTCTGCCATCCATGTATCCAGGGCAGAACTAAGTTCCTGTAACTTGGGGGCGAAAGCAGGATCTTTGGCGAGGTTATTCAGTTCGTGAGGATCTGCTTCGATATCAAATAGTTCCTCTTCAGGTTTGGTCATTCTGAACCACAGGGCTTGTTCTTCTGTTAGGTTGCCTTCATCCCTTAGCCTCAATAATTCTTGCATGATGCCCATCTGATTTCTATAAGCGACATTCAAAAACATAGGTTCATTTGGCATATAATAGCGGATGTATTTGTATCGCTTGTCTCGTACAGATCTAACTTTATCTGTTTTTTCATCAAAGCGATCTGCGGCTCCAAAAGAATATGTTGGTTCCTCCTTACGGATATGTTTACCCAAAAAGGCAGTTCCTTCCATGTAGGACGGAGGTTTGATGCCCACCATAGAAAGTGTCGTTGCGGCAAGGTCGATAAATGAGGTGATTCTATCATCGCGTTCGCCTGCATGGGCTTTACCTGGGAAGCGGATGATCATAGGAACCTTCAGGCCTGAATCGTATAGTAATCTTTTTTGACGGGGAAGGGGGCCACCATGGTCGGTATACCAGACAATGATGGTTTTTTCTAGTTCACCTGCCTCTTCTAGCTCTTTCAGTAATTCACCTACTTGATGGTCCATTTCTTTGATGTTGGAATACATCCTTCTGATATCCGTCTTTGCTTTTTTGGTGTTTGGTAGATAGGGAGGAATAGGAATATCTAAATCCTCAGCCACCCAAAGTGAATCCTTGGCTTTGGCCCAGATTTGAGATTCATGGGTTACCTGAAAATTATAAATAGCGAAGAAAGGCTGACCAGCTTGGCGATGGGTCCAGCTTGCATCAGGGCCACTTTCATCCCAGGCTGTGGGTGTCTTTCGGAATTGGTAATCAGTTTTGGGATTGTTGGTACAAAAGTACCCTGCCTCACGAAGGTACTCTGAAAACATTCTAACTTCAGCGGGAGGAATGGCCTCATACATTTCGAGGCCTTTTGGCCAGTAATCCTTTACCCTCTCCATGATTTCAGGAGGCATATTATCCAAAAACCAAGGCCCAGTTCGCATATGGCTGGCTGAAATATGGTTGGCATACATACCTGTAGCAATAGCTGCCCGTGCTGGAGCACAAACTGGGTGCGGGGCATAAAACTGATCATAAGCTACCCCTTCTGCAGCTAGCCTGGATAGATTGGGTGTTTCTATGGTACTATCTCCAAAGGTAGGAATATTAGGGCTTTGGTCTTCTGCAACTAACCAAAGGATATTGGGCCTTTCTGGTAATTCAGGATTAATGAAAGGAGGGCTTGGGGAGGCCTCTTCTTTTGATTGCGTTTCACATCCAGTGGTGAGACTTATCATCAATCCCAATAAGGCGAGTTGAAGTAGGTAGCTTTTCATAAAATATTCTTCGATTCCTTGGAATAATATAGGCTTTTTGCGGAAAAGAAGGGAGCGGCCCAGCTACAAAAAAACTGCCAAGCTGGATATCCTTCCAGCTTGGCAGGTCTTGTATATCAGTGAATGCTTATTGGTTGACGATGGTTGGATCACCCATTCTTCCAGCACGATAATTCTGGATACATTGCACGATCTGCTCTTGGTTGTTCATAACGAAGGGTCCATAGCTAAAAACCGTTTCATTTAGTGGTTCTCCACCCAAGACCAAAAACTCAGCTCCATTTTGGGAATAAAGATTGATCAGGCTGTCTCCTCTTTCAAATAGTACGATTTGATTGGCCACAGCAGCCTTTCTTCCTTCCAATTCCAAAGCCCCTTTGATGATATACACAAAGGCATTGTGCTGAGGATTGGTAGGAATATCCAGCCTTGCATTTTCGCTCATGTTCACGTGATAGTAAAAAGCAGGAGACAAAGTGGAGACCTTGGACTTGGCTTCAAATATATCTCCCAAAATTACCTTGATGTGATAATCTTTATGCTTGACCTCGTCCATTGATTTGGTATCAAAAACAGAGGTGGTTGGATCTACAAACTTATGAGCAGCTGGCATATTGAGCCAAATCTGAAAACCATGATAAATTCCTCCTTCATCATATAGCATCTGACCTGTTTCTTCCATATGAATAGCCCCTCTACCAGAACTAAACATCATAAATTCCCCTTTCCCGATCTGAAAATCGTAATTCAAGCTATCCTTGTGGTGACCGCTTCCTTCAAGGAAATAGGTTGTAGGCGTCACCCCCGCATGTGGGTGAGCATCCACGCGTAAGGGATCGGCTCCTGCATTCAAGTCAACTGGCCCAAATTCGTCTAGCAATACATAAGGAGAAACATAATCCATATGATTACCTGCAAAAGCCCTGAGAATAGGCAGGGTTCCCACTTTTGTCCTGTCCGAATTCAAGATTTGATGAACCTTTCTATTGCCCTTGGCTTCGTACATGCCAGAATTAGCGCGAAAAAATAGGGGGGCGGCCAGTGAGGCTCCGACGATAGCCGAACCCTTTATGAATTGTCTCCTTTTCATTGAATCCATCTAATTTTTGTTAAGCCTGTTTGAGATGACTCTCCTGATATAAGCTGTAGCATGTAGACTAGGGTAAGCCATCATTTCTCTCCCTTGCCTACATATACCTGCCATCTTATATCTTCTAAGATAGAAAACGATGTTTAAACAATAAAGTTGTTCCGATAGATTTTTTTGCTTTCTTCGCGCCAGAAAAATCATGTGTTATGAAGCTTGATTCCTACGATAACATTCCTTCTCCTTGTTTCTTATTGGAAAAAGAATTGTTGGTCAAAAACCTGGAGCTGATCAAAGATGTACAGGAGCGATCTGGGGCAGATATCATCCTCGCACTTAAAGCCTTTGCGATGTGGAGGGTCTTCCCTTTGATTGGGGAATATTTGCCTTCGGCTACGGCTTCTTCCTTACATGAAGCGAGGCTCATTTTTGAGGAAATGGGAAGGAAGGCTCATGTTTATGCACCTGCTTATTTGCCAGAGGAATTTGAAAAGATGTTAGGATATGCCTCTCATCTGACTTTTAACTCTTTACGCCAATACGAGAGGTTCAAGGATGAGGTCATATCCCATCCCCAACAGGTCAGCATGGGGTTAAGGGTGAATCCACAAGCTGCTTCCTCAGCTGTAGATATGTACAATCCTTCCTTGCCAGGGAGTAGGTTTGGCATACTGGCTGAACAATTGGGGGACACCTTGCCTGAAGGCATAGAAGGATTGCATCTTCACGTTTTGTGTGAGGCGGACTCTTATGCCTTAGAAAGTGTTTTGGAAGCATTTGAGGCTAAATTCGGCCATCTTTTCCCTCAACTCAAGTGGGTTAATATGGGGGGAGGGCATTTGATGACTAGAAAAGGATATGATCTTGAACATGTAGTTGGTTTGCTGAATAGCTTCCGAGAAAAGCATAAGGTGGAGGTGATTCTTGAGCCTGGTTCTGCTATAGCTTGGGAAACGGGTGTGCTCGTTAGTTCGGTTATGGACATAGTAGAAAATCATGAGATCAAAACAGCTATTCTGGATGTTTCCTTCACAGCCCATATGCCTGATACGCTTGAAATGCCCTATCAACCCAAGGTTCTTGGAGCCGAGTCCTCTGCGATTGAAGGGAAAGAAGTATATAGATTAGGAGGATCCTCCTGTTTGTCAGGAGATTTTATTGGGGATTATTCATTTGACCAGCCCCTAGATGTAGGGGATAAAGTGATCTTATTGGATATGATCCATTATACTACTGTGAAAACGACCATGTTCAATGGTATCAAACATCCTTCTCTTGGGATTTTGAAGAAGGGAGGAATCTTTGAACTTGTCCGCGAATTTGGATATGAGGATTACAAAAATCGTTTGTCATAAATGAGGGGTAATGAAGCCAGATAAGCTCATCACCCCTTTTGGTTAGATAAAAAGACCTTACAGTTCTAGGTCTACATTCACCACTTCTTTCCATGGAAGGCCATATTCGCCTAGCTTATCTAAAAATGGATCTGGATCAAATTCCTCAACATTGTACACTCCGGGGCGCATCCATTTCCCCGTCAGCATCATCATGGCCCCCAACATAGCAGGTACGCCAGTGGTATAGCTAACACCTTGGGCTCCTGTCTCATCAAAGGCAGCTTTATGGCTACAATTGTTCCAGATGTAATAGGTCTTTTCTTGTCCATCTTTCAGCCCACGGATACGGCAACCGATGGATGTTTCTCCCACATAATTGTCTCCCAATTCGCCTGGATCGGGTAAAACAGCCTTTAGAAATTGAAGTGGTACAATTTCCTGACCCTCGTAGACGATAGGCTTAATCCCCGCCATACCAATATTTTGGATGACGCGAAGGTGGGTTAGATATTCCTGCCCAAAGGTCATCCAGAAACGAGCTCTTTTGATGGTAGGGAAGTTTTTTACGAGGGATTCCAATTCCTCATGGTAAAGTAAGTAGGACTCTCTTTGGCCTATGTTAGGGTAGGAGAGTGGTTGATGGATTTGGAATGGCTCTGTTTCTACCCATTGGCCATTCTCCCAATATTTTCCATTCTGTGTGATTTCACGAATGTTAATCTCAGGATTGAAATTGGTCGCAAAGGCTCTACCATGATCTCCCCCATTACAATCTACAATGTCTAGGTAGTGCATTTCATCAAAATGATGCTTGGCTGCTCTAGCTGTGAAGATGCTGGTAACCCCAGGGTCAAACCCACACCCCAACAAGGCCATTAGCCCTTTTTCTTTAAACCTATCTTGATAGGCCCATTGCCAACTGTATTCAAACTTGGCTTCCTCTTTAGGTTCATAATTGGCGGTGTCTAGGTAGTGAACGTCCGTTTCCAGACAGGCTTCCATGATGGTAAGGTCCTGATAGGGAAGGGCTACATGGATGACCATTTTGGGTTGGAAGGACTTAATCAACTCAACCAATTCAGGAACATTCTCCGCATCTACCTCTGCGCAGGAAAAATGCTTGTGTCCGGTATCGCGCACGACGTCAAGCGCAATTTCGTAGCATTTTGTCAGGGTGCGGCTTGCCAGCATGATTTCGCTGAAAACCTCCGGATGTTGGGCACATTTATAGGCGACCACACGGCCTACACCTCCTGCCCCGATGATCATGACTTTGGACATAATGTGAGTGAAGTTTCTGAGTGATTTTTTGAGAGGAACCAACCTCTCCATTTTGGGGCAAATCTAAGGAGGAGGAAACAAATTTTTTAGAAAAATTTTCTTGGATCTGCCTAGCTTTGAAAAGATGGAAAAAGCCTTCAACGAAAATGCTGCCACGGCAAAAAATGGGAATTTTATGGGCCTGCCTTTTACGTATCAAGAGGCAGATTTGATTCTCTATCCGGTTCCATGGGACGTAACTACCTCCTACAAGGATGGTACACATTCCGCATGGGAAAATATCTTAGAAGCTTCTTACCAACTGGACCTCAAAGATCCTTACGGGAATGACGAGTGGAAAAGAGGCTTTTTTCTGACTAACCCCAATGCCTTCGCCTTGCAACACAATAAGCCCTTACGGCAGCTCGCCATTCAACATATAGACAGGCTGGAAAATCAAGAGGAAGAATGGGATGCCCAAGAAGAGGAATATTTAGCTGAGCTGAACCTCATCAACGAAGGAAGTACCCGTTTAGTAGAAGAAATCGAAAAGGAGTTAGAAAGCTTTCTCGATGCGGGAAAGTTGGTGGGTTTAATCGGAGGAGAACATTCCGTCCCACTCGGGATGCTCAAGGCGCTAGCGAAAGTGCACGATTCCTTTGGCGTATTGACAATAGATGCACACATGGATTTAAGGGAAGAATACGAAGGATTTGTTCATTCTCATGCTTCCATTTTTTACCATGTTTCTAGCATGGAGGCCGTTTCTCAATTGGTTCAAGTGGGGATTAGAGATTGGTGTCAGGAGGAGGAGGAATATGTTGAGGCTTCTGAGGGAAAGATTAAGGTCTTTTTTGATCACCAACTAAAAGAAGGACTTTTCAAGGGAAAGACCTGGCATGAATGGACAGTTGAGATTATTGAAACGCTCCCCCAAAAGGTTTATATCAGCTTTGACATTGATGGCTTAGACCCTTCTCTGTGCCCACATACAGGGACAGCAGTTCCGGGGGGGCTTAGCTTTGAGCAGGCCATGTACCTTATTCATCAGATTGTAGAAAGTGGAAGACAGATGATCGGTTTTGATTTGTCAGAAGTAGCTGGAATCGGACATGAATGGGATGGAAATGTAGGGGCCAGAGTTCTGTATCGATTGTCCAATCAATTGCTGAAATCCAACCCTACTTAGAGAGGGTTAATGATTTATCCCTCTTGATTACAGTTGTCTTTCAAGCACCTAAGCTCGTCTATTTTTTTCGAGGAATAGGGAAAATCTGTTTAGACCTTCCATCCAAAAAGGTGAAGCTTTTGCCATCAAAGATTCCATCTTCCTCTAGCATAATGCGGATGTTTTTGTTCCAGGCCTCAACTTTAGAGGCAGCAAATAACTCAATCGAATAAGCTGTATGCGGGAAAAGTGGATAATCTCCTGTTCCCTTGACCCCTTGTTGTTTGTCCCACATACCAATAGTAGGACCTGCTGCGTGCCCGTGGAAACCAATAGGATGGGTATAGATAGAGGCGACAAGACCTTCAGATTTGGCTTGATCTAGCGCATCCTTTAAGATCTGGTTTCCGGATTTGCCTTCGGTAAATTGTCCAACAAGGATATCTTGTACCCTATTTCCAAGCTTAAAGGCTTCAACCAAGTCTTGCGGAACTTCTGTTTCTCCTTCCTTGAGCATGTAAAAGTGTTGTTGTTGATCCGAATTGAGCCGAAGGTAAGTGATGCCAAAATCTACATGTAGGAGATCTCCTAACTGAATGATGTCATCCTCTGGACGCTTTGAGAAGGATCTTAAGAAGGTATTGTCAGCCATAGCCGCACGTTGGATAGAGACAGAAGGATGGAACCATGTATCCAGTCCCAGTTCTGTTACCCTATTGCGTAGCCACCAGACCACATCATCGGTAGTGGTCTCACCCGCCGTAATGACCTGTTCTGAAAAAGCCTCTTGTAAGATTTGATGACCCATGGCACAAACAAGGGGGTAGACTTCTTGTTCCATTTCAGTACGGGTTTCCAGCCAAGCAATGGCTAACCTCTCTGCTGAGACCACCTTCTTATGATGGACTTCGGGTAACTGAGCCATGAATTCTTGGTAAGCTGTTTTTACCAGTCCATCCGCAAGGGCAAAATCCTTAGAGTAATTCAACCCTATCTTATTAGGCTGTTTCTCCTCAATGATCTGCATGAGGGCTTCCCATTGATCAGGAAAGACATTGATATTCCAAGCACCCTTGAGCAATTTGCCCACACTGTATCTCGCGATAGCTATTTTTTCAAATGAATCTTCTCCCTGAAAAAAGACCATCATGGTACGCCTGCGAGCAGATAACCAAGTAGCTGGCAACATGGTACGCATAACCGGGTCTTCATTATACTCTCGCGAGATGACAATCCACATATCAATCCCTTCTCGCTTCATCAAAAGAGGAAGAAGGTTTTCCATACGGTCTTGTAGCATGTCATCAACCTTTTCTGCCCTTGCTCTTTCATCTAGGATTTGATCTAAGGGGTTTTGAGCCACAAGATGAAGGCTGCATATCATTGCCGCAGATAAAAGGAGTAATTGTCTCATGATTCGGGTTCTTTAAGAAATGGGAGAATGAAAATAAGAAGGGAATGGGCATAAAGAAAACCGCATCATCGAAAATTCGTGATGCGGCTCAGTCAAACCAAACTATTACATAAACCATCTTACTATTATTTCCATTTCTAAGGAGAAGTGGCATTCAATGGTTTTTTAATATAGAAAAAAATCCATCTATTCCCAATGAATTTGGTAAGGAATTGCAGGCAAAGATAAAGATTTTCAAGTGTTTAGCCTTTGTGGAACTGCTTCTCCATTCTATTAAATAGGATAACGGATATTTGATAAATTGAGGGTAAATCCAGAAAATCATCACAAAATATTTGTCCAACATGACATTAGATAAGCCCTCCCTTCCCGCCTGGCCCCGGATCACTTATGGTAACAAGAATCCCCTTAAAAGGGCGACCGAACAAATTCACCGAGCTGCACAATTTGTTTCCATGACGGGCAAACACTATTGTGTAATCCAGGGAGATGATAGCCAGACGAATATGTTTTGGGATAAGAAACACCGTTTGTTGGTGGGGCGACCTATCGAAGGAGATTTCAACTTTAGACTAGGGGTACATCCAGAAACGCTCAGCCTTAAGGTGGTCAGTGAAGACGATGATATACTTTCGGAACTATCCTTAAATGGGAGGCTGAAGTCAGAGGTAGAGAATTGGTGGAGAGGGAAAATAAAGGAGTATGGATTAGATGAATCAATTTTCAACTTGGATCTCCATTATGATATTCCAAGCCATCCAACTGACCAAGGCGTTCCCTTTCAGTTGATTGATCAGCAGGCCTTTAAAGCCTTCGCAGATCTTAGGCAGGGAGCACATAGTCTATTGGCGCAGGTGGTGAGTTATTTTGAAGATGAAACCGGCCTAGCTACTTGGCCTCATCATTTTGATGTGGGAAGCTACTTGGTTCTTGAGCGGGATAAGGAGGGCAAGATGACAAAGGCTATTAGTGTGGGAATGGCCATTCACGACCAGCATGTAGATGAACCCTATTTCTACGTCAATCCTTGGCGGAAGGAAGGGGAGATTAGAACGGAATTCTTTCAAGAAACAGTTGAAGGGGCTAATTGGCAAACTGGAGATTGGACAGGTTCGATTTTGCCCTTGTCTGCTATTGTGGGAATGGAATCTGCAAAAAAACAGCAGCAATTGGTATTGGAATTTATTGGCAAATCGCTTGATCAGGCTATTTCTGCTTTGGAGACAGATTCAAAAAAATGGCAGGACAGATAGGTTGAGTTGTGAATGATTGCCTTAGAGCCGATACCCTAAGGTCATTTTTTTCTGAATAGAGTATTTATTTTTCTCAATGGTTCATTTTTTCAATCGGTTGGATTCTACATTCTCCCTTGAATTTAACTACGACTACTATGCGAAAAATTTTTATTCTACTCACATGTATGATGAACCTCTGCGTATGCTTAGGGCAGAATGTAATTACTGGTACCATTACGAATGAGGAAGGAAAGCCCTTGATAGGCGCTTCTGTTCTTATAAAAGGGACGATAAATGGAACCATTTCCAACTCTTCAGGGGAGTTTGAATTGAGAACCTCCTATTCTTTTCCCTTGGCTTTGATTGTATCCTATTTTGGGTATAGCAACGAACTACTAGAGGTAAAAACTCCTGACCAAAAAATAAACATCAAGATGAAGCTGAATGAGTCTACCTTAGGAGAGGTGGTTGTTACTGCTGCTTCAAAATTTGATGAAAGAATTGTAGAGGCCCCCGTTACTATTGAAAAGGTTGGGCTCTTAGATCTAAGAAATTCGGCTTCCATTGATGCTTATGGAAGTGTTGCCAATTTAAAGGGAGTTCAGGCCAATACAGGTAGCCTCACTTTTACATCCATGAATACAAGAGGGTTTGCTGATATGCAAAACTGGAGGTTTGTGCAATTGCTCGATGGCATGTTTGCCAATGCCCCGGGTTTAGGATATCCTCTGGGAGGAAATTCTGGTCCTGCGGATATAGATATCGCAAGCATAGAATTGGTTCCTGGTGCAAACTCTGCCTTGTATGGTGCCAATGCATTTAATGGACTGCTTTCCATAAAAACCAAAGACCCTTTTTATTACCAAGGGCTTAGTGCGTATGTAAAAACAGGGGTAACAGTTCAAGAAGCAGGAGGGACCAATCCGCTTGTCGATCTTGGCTTTCGGTATGCAACCTCCTTCAATGACAAATGGGCTCTTAAAGTTAACATTGGGCATATGAGGGCGACAGATTGGACAGCAAATGATGAGTCATATTATATCAATACCGCCCGATCAGTTGATCCTACTCCTTTTCTAAGTATTCCGAGAAACGATCCTAATTTTGATGCAGTAAATGTCTATGGAGATGAAGTACAGGCTGCCGTAGACCTTGACGGAAGCGGAAATACGACCAACATCAATCGAACTGGGATCAAAGAATCTGATATCGTAGATTATAGCATTCAATTGTTAAAAGCTGATGCCTCTCTTCACTACCGATTGACAGACAATGTTGAAGCTTCCTACAGTTTTAGGTTCATTCAGTCCGACGCAATTTTAAGACATACAACCATTTATCCTTTGGTTAATCTAGCTCAGACCTTCCATAAATTTGAAGTCAAAAGTAACAATTGGAATATAAGGGCATATAGATCGCAGGAAAAGGCAAACGATTCCTATGCTATGCTAGCAACGGGAGCTTTCATAGAAACGGGCAGGAAGTCTAATGAAGCTTGGGGAGCAGACTATGGGGCTGCTTTTAGAGGAGAAGTTCCTGGTTTGCCAGCTGGAGATCATGATCAGGCTAGGATTTTTGCCGACAGAGATATGCCTTCTGTAGAGAGTGATGTATTCCAAGACCTTAGAAACAATACCTTGTCCAACCCAGATATCACGACTGGTGGTTCAAAGTTTATTGACGATACCCGTTTGTTGAGCATTGAGGGGAATTATGACTTCACACAAATACAGGATGTGCTTAGCTTACAGGTAGGAGGTAACTTTCGCAGGTATATATTGGATTCTCAAGGGCAACTGTTTAATGATGGACCTTTAGGATTCGCAGCACCTATTCCCGTAGATGAGTATGGCGCATTTATACAGGCTGGAAAGAAGTTCGCTAAAAATCGTATCCACTTGAGAGGATCAATTAGAGCAGATAAGCATCAGGATTATAACCTTGCCCTTACGCCACGTCTATCTTTGGTTGCAGGCCTCGACAAAGAAAAAAAACATAACATCAGGGCCTCTTTTCAGAGGGGTTTCAGAAACCCATCCCCTCAGGAAGGCTATATCAATTTGGACATTGGGCCAGCTATTTTATTGGGAGGTTCTATCAATAATATCAAGAACTTCTCTTATGAGAGACCAGATGGACAGGTTGTAAATGGAGCTGAAATACACTCCAATTTAGTAACCATTGGATCTTTTGTTGCCTTTTTACAAGGTGGAGGAACAGACCCCTCAATTTTACAAGCGGCAAATATTCCCTTGCTTGTACAGGAGAAAAATACCACATGGGAAGTAGGTTACAAAGGAGTAATAGGAGGGAAACTATTGATTGATGTGAATTATTATAATACCCGTTATAATAATCTTGTGGTTCGCCTTACGACCGCTAGTCCACAGGCTGGGAGGGTATATGCCGTGTACACCAATATTGATGATGTTGTTCGGTCAGATGGTTTGGGATTGGGGGTAGATTATCTGATCGGAAGTGGCTACAAAGTGGGCTTCAATTATACTTACACTCGATTTGATGCAGAACAGGCCGTCGCGAATAATCCTGGCTTTTTGCCCAGTTTCAACACCCCGGAAAACAGGATAAATGCCTCTTTCAGCAATTATAACGTGAGCAATTCAAACCTTGGATTTAGCCTAAATTTCAAGTATTGGGATGCCTATACATGGCAATCGCCTTTTGGTGCGGGAGAAATCGATGCTGCTAATGTAGTCGACTTAGCCCTTACCTATACTATCCCAAGCATTCAGTCTATGATTAAGGTGGGAGCTTCCAATCTGCTTAATCAGGAGTATCGCACAGTTTATGGAGGACCAAATGTAGGGTCTATCTTTTTTGTTAGTTGGACCTATGATCAGATGTTTAGAAAGTAAGACTAGTTGAGCAAGGGATATTTGGTTTTCAATTACTAAATAATCCTACCTCTTTTTCTCCCTCATTTTCGATCGTTGGATTGAAATGAGGGAGATTTTAATGCAGGAGGAAACGACTCTAAAAAACCATAAAACGATCTGCTTGTTCTTGCAAACGATGTTGCATAGGAGTGAGTCCGTACACTTTTTTGTATAACCTAATGAAATAGCCCTGATTATGGTAACCTACTTTATGGCAAATGTCCCAGATAGGGTATTCTTCGTGGATAACCATTTCTCTGGCTTTTTCCATTCTGACTTTGATGCAGTATTGTTTGATGGTATAGCCCATGAGTTTTTTGAAGCCCTTTTTGAGGTATTGAATATTTAGGCCTACTTCTTTGCCCAGTTTTTCAATAGAAAGACGTTGATTATAGTGTTGGTCGATAATATGCTGAGCAGTACGTATGGCATGTACGTGTTTTAATGGAACTTCAGAAAAATGGCGGGATATGTCTTTTTTGTTAAGAAATTCAAGATAGAAAAATGAAAATTCAAGAAATTTCCATTCTAGTTTGACGGAGTCTTCAAAGCTTTTCGGTTGTAAATCCAAAATCTCATCAACTAGTTTAGAAATATTTGAATCCAGGTTATACCGCTGAAACTTATTCATTAGCTCTGTTTTCTTTCCCTGAATGCACTTCTCAGGAAAGAATAATCTTATTCCATCCACGGTAGTAATATCCCACTCGTATTTTCTGCTACCCTCCAAATAAGCTGAATGTATTTGTCTGGTAGACCCAATTCTGAAATCGACAATATTGTATTTGCCTACTCTATCCGTAGAAACAAAAGCCGTTGGATCATCAAACTTCCATAGCCCTCTCATAAACTGGATTTCCCTATGATAGAACAGAAAGAGCCCTCCTTTACCATGCTTTTCTGGCACTGAGATGTGTTGGCAATTCCACATTCGAGTTTCTGGAAACTTATAGTATTCTGCAAGGCTGGTTCTCAGCTCACTTAGTTTCGGATACGGGACAATAATATCCATAGGAGGTTAGCGTTAGCAGACGGCTGACTGTACAATTTAAAAATTCCGGTTGTTGACTATTAGCACTGAGTTAGAATGTAAAGACCAGAGAGGGGGAAATATTGGCTAGAGCTCTTGGGTTTAGGGCAATAGGCTATATAATGGTCATTTTAATCTAGGAGGAATCAGTAGCTAATGTTGCATAATAGATAATGACTATCTCACCATTAATCAGATAAATCAAATAATTTAGGGCACAAAAAATTTAATCATTTTTGTAGTTGTTTACAACAATTACCGCCTTTGACATTATATATCAGAATCAAAGGCGGCCTTATTTGGGAATACAGTTATCAGATGGTCAATCAGATAAACGAATTATTCATTGTCAAGCATATCTCTATAAGTCTGGAATTCGGCTTTGCGGGCTTCATCTACTTCTGGATATTTCATGTCTAATCCCTGCATATGGTGAAGGATTATAGCGCTTACGATCAGCCTCATGTTCTTTTTATCGTCAGCGGGAATGGCATACCAGGGGGAATCAGGGGTGGCTGTCTTATTGATCACATCTTCGTAGGCTAGCATATATTTGTCCCAATAGCCCCTTTCTTTCACATCGTGTTCTGAGAATTTCCAATTTTTAGCGGGTGTATTGAGGCGGTCCATAAAGCGCTCCTTTTGCTCAGCTTTGGAAAGATGGAGATAGAATTTAACAATTTGGGTTCCGTTTCTGTGGAGGAATCCCTCCATGTTTTTGATGTCGTGGTATCGATCTTCAAATACTTTATCTACGTCTTCTAGGTGTTCTGAAGGGATTTTTTGTCCTCCAGTAAGAATACCAGGATGCACCTTTACGACTAATACTTCCTCATAATAGGAGCGATTAAAGATGCCTATTCTCCCTCTTTGGGGAAGTTGTTTTTGCGTTCGCCATAGATAATCATGATCGAGTTCTTCCGATGAAGGCTTTTTAAAGGAGGAAACAACTACCCCATGAGGATTAATACCAGACATGACATGCCTGATCGTCCCATCCTTGCCTGCTGCATCCATGGCCTGAAAAATTAACAGCATAGCGTACTTATCATGGGCGTACATCATATTCTGTAAATCATCAATTTCTTCCTGAAACTCTTCTAGCAATTTTTTGTATTCCTTCTTTCCGTCGTAGAAGGCTTCAATTTTCGTTGGGAAATCCTGTGAAGAAAAGGCTCTTGACCCATCAAATCGGAAGAAATCAATTGGAATATTTACATTCATAAGGGCGAATTATTTACAATTTGGCAATACATGAAAAATTGAAACTATGAATTTTTAACAATATGTTAAAAAAAAGCCAAAAAAATGAAAAAAATTCAATGTTGTAACTCTCTAACAATCAGTGGATTTTGTGTTTGGCTCTTTTATGTCTAAAACAAAATTATGCCAAGCATGTTGATTTTGGTACCTGATTTTGTTTAGATTTATATAACAAAAGTTAAACAAAACTTTTCGCTCTTTGATTTGGATAGATAAAATTTTCAATTATTAATATATGTTATTTTGTTTATAAGTTATTGTTTTCTAAACATTTATAATCAAAATGTGTTCATGTGTTAATTCTATTCATTAGATTGAGTGGAAATATCGGATAGTCCACAGATTGAATTGTGTATATGTTATATGCTATATGTTCAACATTAAGTCCGGTTTTAAGATTGACGATTATTACTTTACATATTTGTTAATTAACATCACTAATTATTATGGATACTTTAAATTTTATCAGCACGCTATTGGCTGAGAATTTGAAAGCGGGTGATGCCGTAGGCTTCACTTTCTTTACAGGCTACATGTCTATGTTTGCCGCATCTGTATTCTTCTTTTTTGAGCGTCAGCAGGTAGATGGAAAGTGGAAAACTTCCCTACTCGTATCTGGATTGATCACTATGATCGCCGCGGTACACTATTACTACATGCGTAGCTACTATCTAGGAGTAATGGAGGCAAACCCAGAGGCAACTATGATGGAGGCTTCTCCAACTCAGTTCCGTTACATCGACTGGACACTTACTGTACCTTTGATGTGTGTTGAGTTCTACTTGCTTCTGAAGCCTTACGGTGCTAAAGCTGGACTTATGTGGCGTTTGATCCTTGCTTCTGTTGTCATGCTTGTTGCAGGATACGTTGGTGAGGCTATCCAGCCAGATCAGACTATCATGTGGGGTGTTATCTCTACCCTAGGGTACGTTTACATCGTATATGAAGCTGTAGCTGGATCTGTTAAGCAATTGGCTGATGCGTCTGATAACCCTGATGTAGCTAAGGCTGTTCGTCTACTTCGCAACTTCGTAGTCGTAGGTTGGGCTATTTACCCAATCGGTTACATGTTGATGGATGGAAACTTAATGGCTTCTTTGAATGGAGCTTTGAACATCGACTTGATCTACAACATCGGTGACGCTGTTAACAAAATCGGATTTGGCCTTGTAGTTTACTCTGTAGCTATGAATTCTACTAAAAGAGAGACTGCTGCTGCCTAAATCTTGAGGTAAGATATTCTTACCGATTATTATGGACACGAGGCTCCGGGCAACCGGAGCCTTTTTTTAAACCCAACTATCATGAAGGATTACGACTATATTATTGCAGGAGGTGGTTGTGCTGGCCTAAGTCTTGCTGCCAGAATCAATCGTTCTCCTCTCAAGCATAAACGCATACTCATCCTCGATACAGAGGCCAAGACCACCAATGACAAAACCTGGTGCTTTTGGGCAGAGAAAACTCAATATTTCTTTACCTCTGAATATATTGGATGGGAAAATCTCAAATTTATCTCCCCAGAAGGGACACTGGAAGAATCTATTTCGCCTATGGCCTACCACTTCGTAAGCAGCGGAGATTTTTACCAGAACATCTACAAAGAACTCAAAGGGAATCCCAACATCGAGTTTCGATATGAAAGAATCCTTGCCATGGAAGACCATGCACAAGGTGCCAGAGTATTGACAGATGGAGGTCAGTATCAAGCTGATTGGATTTTTAACAGCATTCACTTCCCCACACAGAAAAAAGACACACAAAAAATTTACCTCTCCCAGCACTTTTATGGCTGGTTTTTGGAAATGGACGAAGATACCTTCGATCCAGAACAGATGACATTGATGGACTTTAGTATCGAGCAAGGATCAGATACACGCTTCGTCTATGTTCTCCCCCTCAACAAAAGAAAAGCCCTTGTGGAGTATACGGTTTTCTCAGGTGGAGCCTGGGAAAGAGAAGCCTATCTACCACACATTACATCCTATATGGAGAAAAACTTTCCTGGAAAAACATTCAAGATCATCCAGGAAGAAATGGGCGACATTCCCATGACAAATCACTCTTTCTCCCGCATGCGCGGAAAAAGAATTATGAATATTGGTACGGCAGGAGGTTTTACCAAGCCTACCACTGGTTATACTTTTAAAAGTATTCAGGATGATACAACCAATATTGTTGACTCGCTGATGAAAAAAGGAAAACCAACTTACAAGTTACCCAATAGGGCCCGATTTGCCTTCTACGACAATTTATTGCTGTACATCATTCATCAACAAGGGCATACCGTTCGCGATATTTTCTATCGCTTGTTCAAAAGAAATAGCTTTTCGACCATCCTGAGATTTCTAGATGAGCGAACCAAATTTTGGGAAGAACTTTGGATCATGGGCCGCCTTCCGTGGATGCCCTTCCTAAATGCCATTAAAAATTATTATATTCTAAGGAAGAGACTGCCCAAAGCAATCAATTCCAGTCGTCCAAATCAAGATCCGCGTCATGAATCTTCAGTCGCCTAAGTTATATAGTCTCTCACTCCTTATCACCTTATTGGTTGGCGGTGCGTATGCCTTATTTCCTATAATAGGGCAGCAATGGGAATTGTATTTCTTTGTGATGGTTATGTTGACCACAGGCATTCCTCATGGGGCTACCGATCACATCGTGTATCAATTTGAGCATAAGAAACAGGGTCTTAAACCCTCCTGGATGACTTTCTTTGGTACATACCTCGGAGCCATGATCCTTTACAGCATTTGCTGGTACTTTTTTCCGCTGGTATCCTTGGGAATCTTTCTGTTGATTTCTGCCTTTCATTTTGGGCAAAGCCAGTTGCTTTTTATGGATTGGAAGGAACTACATCCCATGAAGGTCATCTTATACATTTCATGGGGAATGATGATACTCCTAGGTATCATTGGCTTTCACATTGAAGAAAGCATGATCATTCTTGCCTCTCTGTTCGAGGGCATGAATATCGAGATATCACATGAAATGATTACAAGGGCTACCGTAGCAACAGGAATGGTATGGTTTGCTAGCATGATGGTCTCCTTGATTACAGAAAAGATATCTGGTATAGCCTTCTTTTTCGAGCTGATGAATGTGGCTGTATTGCTTGCAGTTAGCTCATTTACTTCTTTGTTACTGAGTTTTGCCCTGTATTTTGGGCTATGGCACTCGCTTGCTTCTATTTCTCATGAAATTCAGATCATTAAGCAGGAGGATATCAATTTCAATTGGAAGCAGTTCGTCAAATCAGCCCTTCCTTTTTCTTTGATCAGTTTTGCGGGGATTGCCATTCTCTTGCTGATTGGACAGTGGTTACATGCTATTGTCTCTCCCTATCTGCTGTTTTTTATCGCCATATCTACTTTGACACTCCCTCATATGGTCTTTATGCAGAGACTTTATGCCAAAGGGAACCAAAGCAGCAAACAATCTCCAACGGTAGAGGTTGGTTGAATCAAATAGGGTACACTTGAGCAATCAATCAGCCCTTACATTTTCTGAATAACGATATCCTTCCTATGAATAAGCCCCGGGTGGCCTGGTGGTGCCGAAGAGACTTACGATTAGATGACAATGCAGCACTTTTTCACGCCCTTTCGAGTGGCAAAGAGGTTATGCCTGTCTTCATTTTCGACAAACATATTCTAGATGAGTTGCCAGAAGAGGATGGACGTGTGCAATTTCTTCACGACAGGCTACATCAACTAGACAAGGAGCTAAGAAAAATGGGCTCCTCCTTTCACGTATTCTACGGTACCCCAGAAGAGATATGGAAAAGACTGGTAGATGAAGGCGAATTGGAAGCGGTATATACCAACCATGACTATGAACCCTATGCAAGAAAAAGGGACGGAGAACTAAGTAGCTTCTTCTCTGCTCATAACGTAGGCTTTCACACCTACAAGGATCAGGTCATTTTCGAAAAGGAAGAGATTCTATCAGGAAGCCATAAGCCCTATTCAGTATTTACCCCATTTAGCAAGAAATGGAAATCTGAATTGAATCCTGATAACATGCGCTCATATGAAACTGAACCTTTGTTTACCCATTTTTGGAAAAATGAAGCGGGCAAGATTCCAAGTCTACTTTCCATGGGATTCAAGGGAAGTGCCATTCCCATTCCCTCCATGAAAGCTGATCAGGACGTTATCAAGGATTATCACGAAACGAGAAACTTCCCAGCTGTAAAGGGAACGACTCGCATTGGGATTCATTTGAGATTTGGAACGATTAGCATTCGGAAATTGGCACGCTCGGCTTGGAAATTGAATGAGACCTATCTTAATGAGTTGATTTGGCGCGAGTTCTATATGCAAATCTTGTGGAACTTTCCCCATGTCGCGGACGCGCCATTCAGAGAAAAGTATGGAGCCATAAATTGGCGAAACAATGAAGAGGAGTTTGAGAAATGGTGCCAAGGGAAGACTGGATATCCAATTGTGGATGCAGGTATGCGTGAATTAAATGAGACAGGCTACATGCACAATCGCGTGCGGATGATCGTCTCAAGTTTTCTTTCGAAACACCTCTTGATCAATTGGCAGTGGGGAGAAAATTATTTCGCAACAAAACTCCTTGATTTTGAGTTAGCATCTAACAACGGAGGTTGGCAATGGGCCGCAGGCTCAGGAACAGACGCCGCCCCATACTTTAGGATATTTAATCCTGAAGCACAGATGAAGAAATTTGATAAAGGTCTGGTGTATACAAGAAAATGGGTTCCTGAATTTGGGACACCTACTTACCCCAGACCCATTGTAGATCATAAAGCAGCCCGTGAGCGCTGCCTCGATGCCTACAAAATGGCATTAAGTAAAGCGTAAGCCCCGCGCACGTGGGTTGTATTTGGTTTCATAATGGTGAGGTCCCGCATGCAAATGCGGGGCTGTTTTTTTTGCCACGCCTTACATTTCCTCTGACGTTTTGTGGTGAAGGATATTTTGAGTCCCATCTATATTTCCTTTAATTTCCTGCATGCTCAAGGAATATCGGCAATGGGATAAGGTTTGGGAAGTTTCTTCCCTACTTTATCTGGGGCTACCTGTATTGATTTTTGCCCTTCTTTGGCTAAGATTTAGCTGGACCTGCCTGATTGTTCTAATGTTGGGCCTAGGCCTTTTCAGATATGTTAAGCAGTTAAATCCTCTAGCCAAGGAAGCTCCCTTTTCCCCAAAAGAATGGATAGGGCTTGGAGCCATGGTTCTAATTATTGGCCTCATTACAGGACTTACCTATCATCTTCCTCAATCCTACGATTATGTCAAACATCACGAAATCTGGCAGGATCTTCAGGAAAAGGAATGGCCAGTACGATATCAGTTGGAGGAGAAGAGCTATTTTCTCGACTATTACCTTGCCTATTATTTGCCCTCCGTAGCATTAGCCAAGGTCCTGGGTATTTCTTATGTCATTCCATCAATCCTTTGGGGAATGATGGGCTTGATCCTTGTGGTGTATGGCTTCGCGAGATGGATGGACAAATGGCCTATTCTCAGCGTTTTTGCTTTATTTTTGCTAGGTGGGCAGGATCTCTTCCTCGTGTGGGCTTATAATCTTAGTGGGGTGATACTGGATGGGCAGTCCTTAGGCGTTCCTATTCGTGAGATCAGGATGGATGACCCACAGCATCTGTCCTTTATCTACAAAGGCACCATGAACCAATTGATTTGGGCCCCACAACATGCACTGGGAGGTTGGTTGGCCAGTATGATGGTAATTAATCGCCTAAAATGGACCCCTGGCAAATGGCTTACCTTTCTTCCTTGGGTCTTGACGGCCTATTGGAGTCCATTTGTTACCATAGGGCTCTTGCCATTTGTGGCTATGGATTTCTTCAGCGGTTTGAAGCTGGAGTTAAGTAAATTTCTAGGCCTAATCCCTCCCTTCCTAATTGGCCTTCTCTTCTTACTCTATTATATGGCCCATGGCCCATTGGAATACAACGGCTTTATTTGGCAAGTAACAAGTCGTAGCAATTGGTTTCTCTATTATCTAATATTCGTAGGAATGGAGTTAGGCGCCTTTACTCTTTTCATCTGGTGGATGGATAAAAAAGTGCCACTTGATCCCTTTATGAAAAATTTGTTCTGGCTAAGTGTAGGTATGCTTTTGCTCATCCCTTTTTATCACATGGGCGCGATGAACGATTTTATCATGCGAGTCAGCATTCCTTTTTTGATGATCTTCTACATCATGACAGTCAATATATTTGGACCATCATGGAAGACAAAAGGATTCCGTTGGATATTTGGGGTGGTATTCGGCCTTTCCTGTATCCATAATGTGTCGGAAGCAAGTATGATTTGGACCCAAGAGCCTGAGCCTATCCAGAAGGTTTATCCCTTACCACAATTTGATATCACCCAACTTAACGCAGCCTACGAATTTATCGATATTGATCATCCCTTTGACTTATCGCAACAGTATCTAGGAACTGAGGAATCCTTCTTTGGAACCTATCTTCTTGCTTCACCCTCCAATCATGATGCCTATGAGTAAGGTGAAGTTTCCTCTTATGGCAGTCAGTCTGCTTTATTTACTATTACCCCTAGGATTATTCTTGATTTTTTGGGTGAAATGGTGGATCGGACTCCCCCTTTTTATAAGCGTATGTTGGGCTCTCTGGGCGACTATGCCAGCCTATGATGTTTCCGTATATCGTGTGCGAGAAATCCTTTTGCTATTGGGAATTGCGATTGCATTAGGGTTATTGAGTGGAATGGGGGGATTTTTCCCTCAGCAGGATGACTACATCAAGCATAATTTATTGTGGCAGGATCTGGTTTCTCTGGATTGGCCCATTTTTTACACACATGAAGCTCCCCTCAATTATTACGTAGGCTATTATCTGGTCCCTGCCTTTTTGAGCAAAATGTTGGGAATGGCCTCACTCGCGTGGTCTACTTTGCTTTGGGGGAGCCTTGGCATATGGCTCATCTCCTTATGGGTCTGGAATTATGCAGGTAATTTGAGGTGGCTTGGACTAGCCATTTTCTTTCTTTTCGCGGGGCAGGATTTTTTGTGGGGCATACTGGTTCATCTAAGGTATATGCTGATGATAGGAGAATGGCCTCCTTTGCTACTAGCGGAAATGGGGCTTCCCCAGGAATTTGGATTGGCTCATAAAATTCAGGGACATTTTTCCCATTTACTATGGGCTCCACAACATTTTGTCGGTGGGGCCTTGGCCACTTTTTTATTCATTTCAGCTTTAGAAAGAGGGGTTCAAATATCATTCTATCTTGGCATCATTGGACTTAGTTTGCTTTGGTCTCCTTTAATTTCTATAGGCTTATTGCCATTTTTCCTGCTGGAAAATCGTAGAGGTGTTTGGACTGCAAAGACACGCAAGCTAGAGCTATTGCCTGTAATGGCTCTTATCCTTGTATTGGGAAGCTATTACCTCGCACATCAACCCCTTGAGACTAAGGCTTTCATTTGGCAGGCCCAACCTTTTATCAAATGGGTTCCTTTCTTCCTCTTTTTTGTGCTGATGAAATTTCTTCCTTTGGCCGGTTTACTTACGTTAAACCTCAAGCAGCATCCAGATAACTTCCATAGAAAGGTCCTTTTTGTGTCTACTGGCTTTTTGATTTTGCTCATGACCATTTACTTGGGATATGCGAATGATGGCTATATGCGTATTTCTTTTCCTGCATGGTTGGCCCTATCTATGTTATTGCTTGTTGCTTTGCAAAAGGGACATACGAAGGGATACCTCCGTACAGGACTTTGGCTCTGGGTGGGTGGAGCTGCCATTGTACCCCTCTTCCTTATAGGTCAGCAGGTTGTTACCTTCACGGAGGGCAAATCTGTTTATCCAAACACCTTAGCCCATCCTGAAAAAACGCTTTTCCTGATTGATGAGGTGTATCAGGAACAGGATATTTACATGGGAACTTCTATTCAGTCTCAATACCTAGGTGAACGGGAATCGATTTTTTATCAATTTCTTAGTCCTGCACCTGATTCCTCCCAATCTAACAAGACGCACAACAGTAAAATTGACTGAAATACCCTCAGTCTGATTCAAAATCTGTATTTTTGCCACAAATTTGATAAGATGAGCGAGTCAAAGAAAATAGCGGGCGAATATGCTGCCTCTCTGGTAGAAAGTGGAATGAAAGTAGGACTGGGAACAGGTTCTACAGCTTATTTTATGGTCCTTAAACTCGGTGAAAGAGTACAAAATGAGGGATTGAATATCGTGGGTATTCCTACCTCGAAACAGACCGAACAGTTGGCAAAAGATGTAGGCATTCCCTTGACAAACTTCTTTGATACGCCACGATTGGATATCTGTATTGATGGGGCAGATGAATTTGATCCCAACCTGCAGTTGATCAAGGGTGGGGGAGGAGCCTTGTTAAGGGAAAAACTAGTCGCTTCCATTGCAGATCAGTTGATTATCATAGCGGATGAAAGAAAGCAGGTTGATACCTTGGGGGCCTTTCCTTTGCCCGTCGAAGTCAATAAGTTTGGATGGGAACTTACCTTTAGAAGGTTCAAAGACTTAGGCTACGAACCAGAGTTACGAATGGAAGGGGAAAAGGCCTTGTTGACGGACAACCATAACTTTATTTTCGATTGCAAAATGGGAAGTATTTCGGAGCCAGCAAGCCTTCACCAGAAATTAAAAGCCATGCTAGGCGTAGTAGAAACGGGTTTATTCATAGACATGGCAGACAAGGTCATCTTGGCCAAGAAGGATGGTAAACTTGAATTCATCGAGAGAAAACAGGCATAAATGGCGGAAATAGGAAGGGACCTGGAAAAGGCAGCCTCCTTGCTCAGGAGGGGGGAAGTCATTGGTATACCTACGGAAACAGTATACGGGCTAGCAGGGAATGCTTTATTAGATGAATCCATCCTGAAAATATTTGAAGTCAAACAACGACCTCAATTCAATCCGCTGATTTTACATACGTGGTCTGTGGAGCAAATTCAGGCTTTTGTCTCCATTCTCCCTAAGCAGGTCCATGATCTCGCCCAACAACACTGGCCCGGACCTTTGACTATCTTATTGCCTAAGTCATCCATCGTTCCCGACCTGCTGACGGCTGGAAATGAACGTGTGGCCATCAGAATTCCTAATCATCCTCTTACTCTTTCCTTATTAAAGAAATTGGACTTCCCGCTGGCTGCTCCCTCTGCGAATCCCTTTGGATACATCAGTCCCACTACGGCTGATCATGTCGCAGATCAATTAGGGCCCATAATCCCATATATATTGGATGGAGGCTCCACCACTGTTGGAATTGAATCGACTATCATAGGTTGGGAAGCAGAAGGAGGGTTTAAGTTGTATCGACACGGCGGACTTGAACCTAAGGAAATAGAGAGAATTACAGGGCCATTGTCTAGGATTCCGTCCTCAGCTAAACCCCAGAGTAGCGGTATGCTGAAAAGCCATTATGCCCCAACAGCAGCTTTATTTGTAGGAGAAATTGAAGAACTCTGGTCAACTTATGCTTCTCCACGAACGGCCGTTCTTTCTTTTCAGAAATCTTATTCATTCGTATCGGATAAGCAACAATTCATTTTATCCGAAAAGGGCGATATAAGGGAAGCCGCAAGAAATTTATTTGCCTACTTGAGAAGGTTAGATAATGGAGATTTTGATACCATTATTGCGGATTATGTTCCCGATGAAGGCATAGGCCAAGCCATCAATGACCGCCTTGAACGTGCTCAACACGAACACAAGCCAGACCATTCCTGAGAAGGACTTTTACCTGTTTTCTTTCACCTAAATAAGCTAGTTTTCCTCTATGCGATTGACTCAGACAATAGCTGTGCTACTATGCATGGCCTTTTTGATATTCAGCCCCCATTTTTTGAGGGCCCAGGCTTATGAAAAAGGGCAGATGATCATGATGCTGGATGAAGGTGTTCCCATGCAGAAATGGCTTGCTGCAAACCCAGGTCTTCGAGTGAGGTGGAGCGAAACACTTTCGGAGAGGATGAACATCCACTTGATGGTAAGTGAGGAAGACATACAAGAGCGTGATTTGGTAAAAATGGAATCGCTTCAAGGTGTTCGCTATGCGCAGTTCAATCATTTTGTTGAAAGCCGCGGAGGCTTGGCGACCCTTCCAAACGATCCCAATTGGGCAAGTCAATGGGGATTAAATAACACAGGTCAAACAGGAGGAACAACCAATGCAGATATTGATGCACCTGAAGCATGGGATTTGAGCCAAGGTGGGCTTACGAGTCTCGGGGATACGCTGGTGGTGGCTGTCATTGACGATGGCTTTTTCATCAACCATGAGGACCTGAATTACTGGACCAATCGAGGAGAAATCCCTTTCAATGGCATAGACGACGATCAAAATGGATACATAGATGACCTGAATGGCTGGAATGCCTATTCGGATAATGGCCTACTGCCCAATGCGGTCCATGGGACACAGGTAGCTGGTGTTATAGGTGGTATTGCCGACAATGGAATAGGTGTAGCCGGTGTGGGATGGAATGTGCAGGTGATGGCAGTAGGAGGATCTTCCCGGGATGAAGCAACGGTCGTGAAAGCCTATGATTATGTTTTAAATCAGCGTATGCTCTATGAAGAAACGGGAGGAGCTAAGGGGGCTTTTGTGGTGGTCAGTAATTCTTCTTTTGGCATTGACAGAGGAGATGTCCAATCTGTTCCGATTTGGTGTGAGATGTACAATAGGCTAGGAGAGGCAGGTATCATGAGTGTGGCTGCTACTACCAATGCACGACAAAACGTAGACATTATTGGAGATGTTCCCTCTAATTGCACCAGTGATTTTTTGATTGTGGTGACAGCTACCAATGCCTTTGATCAACGAGCTAGTGATGGAGGAGTTGGAGCAACCTCCGTAGATATGGGAGCACCTGGAGAGGGAATCCTAACAACCTCCCCTGGGAATCAATACACCTTTGCCTCCGGGACTTCATTTGCTACTCCCATGGTAAGTGGGACCCTTGCCTTGATGTTTGCTGATTTCTGCCCGCCCCTCATGGCTGAGTACCTCAACAATCCTAGCCAAGCCCTAAGATTTGGCGTACGTAGAAACCTCTTGGAGAGCGTAGACAGCATTGCCGCCCTCAATGGTTTCGTTACCTCCTCTGGTCGTCTAAATGCTTATCAGGCTCTTTTAGAACAACAAGATCTTTGCGGATTGATTCCGGATGATTGCATTCCCGCTGTTCGTTTACAAGCAAACGCACTTTCAGATTCAAGTGTGCAGCTGAGGTGGCAAGAGTACTATGACAGCCTTTTTGTGAAAGTATTTTACTATCCCAAGGGGATGCCAGCTGCCATGGATAGCTTGGAAGTTATGGGTTCTGATACCCTCTTATTGGGTTTGGCTTCCTGCCAGGAATACCAATGGGAAGTACAGGTGATTTGTCCAGGTGGAAGGGCATCTTCCATTGCGGGACCAGATTTCAGAACTTTGGGTTGCTGTGAAGCACCTTCAGAGATTCTTAACCTTTCCACCACAGAAGATGTGATTGCCTTCAATTGGCATCCCGTTGCGACAGCCACTCAGTATCGGCTTACTTATCAGGAAACGGGAAGTACAAATGTACAGACTCTTACTCTATCTGATACCTCAGTCTTTTTGGGGATGCTCCTGCCGTGTACCAGCTATGATATTGAATTGTGGAGCCTTTGTAGCAAATCACCTTTTGATACCTTAAGGTTAAACCTTCAAACCGCTGGTTGTGGCAATTGCTCTGACTTGGCTTACTGTACCGCTAGTGGGAATGACGTCAACTTCGAATGGATAGATTCGATTTCCATCGGTGGAATAGGAAACCAAAGTGGACGAGATGGGGGCTATGGGGACTTTACCTCCAATAGTTTTACCCTTTTCCTTGATTCTACCTACGAGGCCTTCCTGTTTCCTGGCTACGGGGGTAGCTTTTCCTTCACAGAAAAATGGAGAATTTGGATTGATGGGAACCAGGATGGTGAATTTCAGGAGGGAGAATTGCTGCTCGATCCTGATCCGAAAAGTGATACTTTACAAGGGAGTATTCATATTCCTGACTCCTTTTTAAGTGGAAATACACGGATGCGAATTGCCATGAGATGGGCAGGGATCAATTTCATGGATGTACCAGAAGCATGTGGGAGTTTTGGAAATGGGGAAGTGGAAGATTATTGTCTTACTCTTTTGCCCAAAGAGGATGTTTATTGTGAAGCTTCATCGGCAGGCTTAGGGATTGAATGGATTGACTCTCTTGAAATTGGTTCATTTGTTTTGGCAAATGGTTACCAAGAAGAAGGGAGAAACCTTGCTGTACCCAATAGCCTCTTCCTACCAAGAGGCAATCAGGTTGAGGTCAAACTGAACCCTGGCGTGGTTACCCCTCAACAAGCATATTGGCGGATATGGCTAGACAGCAACCAGGATACAGTTTTTCAAGCTTCAGAATTGCTATTGGATACCTTGTTGAGTCCGTCTGCATCCATTGAAACTCAATTGGCCATTCCTCAAAATTCTGTACTTGGTAGTACCAGAATGCGTGTAATCATGAGAAGAGATTCCGCTCCACAAGCTTGTGGTCTATTCTACTTTGGGGAGGTGGAAGACATCCAACTGCAGATTGTCGAGGGGATGAATTCAGAGAACCCTATTTCTCCCCTGGTTCAAATTTTTCCCAATCCTACACAGGATTCATGGCAATTGAATGCCGACCATCCTATTGAGGAAATCAAGTTGTATGACTTACAAGGAAAATCCATCTGGCAATTTGAAGGGGCAAGTATGGAACAGGAAATACCGGCTAGGAATTTGGCTGAAGGCTTATACTTCCTAAAAATTAGAGTCAAAGGCCAACTCATTACCCGAAAATTGTTGAAGGATTAAGTCGCAACTTCAAAAGGACCAAAGAAAGGGCTCACAAGCAATAGGCTTAGTATGTTGCTTGTGAGCCCTCTTTTTTTCGTATGAAAAAGGTTATTTCTTTTTTCTGGAGTCTTTTGACAATGCCAATGAACCTCCTTGCATGAAAAAGCCAAATACAGCTCCTAAAACACCTCCAACAAGGTGAGCAAACTGGGACACTTCATCAGCCTGGAAGATGCCATAAATCTCCCTTCCTAGGTAAAGGACAACCACAAGGATAAACGTCAAAGGAATGCCGCCCTTCGCCTGCGTAAAGGAAGCCAATACAATCATCATAAAGAGAACCCCACTTGCACCAAGCAAGGCCACACCGGAGAAGAAGAAGACATGCAACAAGCCGGTTACCAATGCGGTGAGAAAGATCATAACTGCAAGATTTCTCGAGCCATATTTCTCTTCCAGAATGGGGCCTATCAAAAGAATGACGCCAAAGTTTCCATAGAGATGGTTCCAATTGGCATGGCCAAAGGCATGTGAAAATAGCTGGAAATACCAGGTTACATCGTTTAGCCTAATATTGGAATACACTGTGAACCAGTCCCTTGTGATGTTGGGTAAGATGGTGTCATTCAGTGCCATAATCAGGACACAGAGGAAAGTGAAATTGAGGGTAGTGGGTGCGTTGTATTTGATTTTCATTATCAGAGCTCTTGCTTATGTGTGTCGAACGATTGAAGAAAGTTACCACAAATTCCGCAAGTGTCCAGTCCAAACTTTAGACCAGAAGTGGAAAAAGTCGATATTGGCCTCGCTTCTGATTAAGTTTACGGAGGCCAACAAAAAAATATCTCCTTCGCATGAGACTAAGCAAATTAAGCATTGCTACTGCTGCCTTATTAGGGGCTTTGGCGGTTATTAGTGGCGCTTTAGGAGCCCACGCACTTGAAAAAGTATTGACACCCGAGCAATTGGATTCCTACGAAACGGCTGTTAGGTTTCAGATGTACCATGCTCTGGCCATCCTGGCACTAGGTGCTTTGTCTTATGGTCCCAAAATCAAGGGACTGGCAACGGTTTATTGGCTGTGGGTAGTGGGTACCGTTTTATTCTCTGGTTCCATTTACCTCTTGGTATTGAGCCCGATAAAAGTCGGAATCGTAACGCCTATTGGAGGTGTTGTTTTGATTGCAGGTTGGATTGCCCTATTTGTTTGGGCCCTTAGAAGAGCTTAATGGAAGACTTTTTACAAATGCTTGTTGCTCCCTATGCGGAGACACCTACCCATTTGATCATATTGGAGGTCATAGCCGTTGTCTTTGGAATCGCCTCGGTTTTATTTTCAAGAGCCGAAAACATACTGGTGTATCCTACAGGGATTATTTCGACTTCTATTTACGTATACCTCCTTTATTATTATGGCCTTTATGGAGACATGGGCATCAATGCCTACTATTTTTCTATGAGCATATATGGTTGGTATCGATGGTCGACTCCGACCAAGGAAAAGTCCCCCTTAAAGATTAGCTGGGCAGGGAGAAAAGGAAATTTAACAGGCCTAGCTGTTTTGATCGTCTCAACCCCCGTCATCATCTACTTCTTAGATAATTTTACGGACAGTACAGTGCCTTATATCGATGGCTTTACGACCGCTATCTTCTTTGTAGGAATGTGGTTTATGGCCCTAAAAAATATTGAAAACTGGGTGTATTGGATCATTGGAGACTTAATTTCCATCCCCCTATACCACTATAAAGGCTTAACCCTTTCCAGCATCCAGTACGTTGTTTTTCTTGTCCTTGCTATTATGGGGCTCATAGAATGGATACAAAAGGAAAAACGGCAAAATGGCTAAGCAGAAAATTTTACGTGTAGCTATTGTTGGGCCTGAATCAACAGGTAAAACCTCTCTTGCCGTCCAATTGGCAGACGAATTTGACTCCCTTTGTGTGCCTGAATATTCCCGCTCTTATCTGGAAGAGCTCAATCGCCCCTATTTGCAGGCTGATTTGATCGAAATTGCCAGAGGTCAACTGGCCCTTGAAAAGCTGTTTTTTCCGCAAGCAAATAAGGTGTTGTTTTGCGACACCAATCTGCTTGTCATCAAAATCTGGTCTGAGTACAAGTATGGGAGCTTAGATCCCGCTTTGGAGAAATTGGTGGACCTCAACACTTATGACTTACATCTACTTCCAGACATAGATTTGCCTTGGACTGAAGACCCGCTTCGTGAACATCCTTCAGTTGAGGATAGAGAAAGGCTATTCCATTTGTACAAACAAGCGCTGATAGAAGCTGAGGCCCCTTTTGAAATCATCAGAGGAATAGGAGAAAGCAGGCTAGAAATGGCTCAAAGAGCTGTTTTGAGATTGATACAGGAGGTTTAAGGCGAACAGAAAGAAAGGCCTGCAAGGGAGAGATAGATTATTTTGAGTCTCCTCTTGTATTTCAAATACTTGATCATTACATTTGCAGACCATTTTCTAAACAAGATTTGTGGTTATATGCCAGTAAAATTGAGACTTCAAAGATGGGGACGCAAGGCCTCTCCATTCTACGCCATCGTAGTAGCTGACTCCCGCTCACCAAGAGACGGAAGATTCATTCAGAAACTAGGCCACTACGATCCAGTATCTGATCCCGCTAAAGTATACGTTGACCATGATGCCGCTATCAAGTGGTTGGGTAACGGTGCTCAGCCTACCAATACTGTTCGTCATTTGCTTCGTCATGCTGGTGTTACCCTGAAATTCGCTTTGATCAAGCAGGGAAAATCAGAAGATGAGATGGACCGTATCTACAGCAAGTGGAGAGAAGAGAAGGATGGCAAATCCAAAAAGAAAGTTATTTCTGTAGATGTACATGGGAATCCTTTGGAGCCAGTACCATCCATCGAGAAAAAGCAGCACAAAGCAGCTCCTGAGCCGGAACCAGCTCCAGAGCCAGAGCCAGAAGTTGTTGAAGAAGAAGCACCTGCAGCTGAGGCTGAAGAGGCAGTAGCAGCTGAAGCTACCGAAACAGCCGCTGAAGAAACAACAGAGGAAGCTCCTGCTGAGGATGCACCTGCAGAAGAGTAAAATATGTCTTAAGAATCTAAAACCATCTTTGGCAGCGCTGAAGATGGTTTTTTTTATACCCAACTTATGAATCCTGAAGATTTTGTAGAAATCGGATACATCTCCAAAGCCCATGGTATAAAAGGGGAAGTGCGGGCTGTGTTTGATGTCTATGATTTATTGGAATACCTGGATAGTCCCATATTTGTCTTGGGGAAGAAAGGTAAAAACCTTCAACCCTATGTCGTAGAAGCCTTTAAGGTACAGACAGCTGAACAAAGCATTTTAAAATTTCAGGGGATAGCGTCCAGAAATGATGCAGAAGGCTTAGTCGGCTATACACTCTTTTATCCAGAGGAAGAATTGCCCGCATTAGAAGAAGGCCATTTCTATTATTTCGAAGTGATTGGCTTTACCGTCGTAGACGAAGAAAAGGGAAAACTTGGTACCGTACAGGCATTTGCTGATGGCCCAGTTCAGGATGTCCTCATCATGGAGTACCAAGGACACGAGGTCTTGATTCCTGTGGTAGATCATATTGTAGGACTGGCAGATTTCGAAAAGGAGGAAGTATCAGTCAACCTTCCCGAGGGGCTGCTAGCCTTATATATGGGAATAGATGATCAAGAGGAGGAGGAATAAGCCGTTTCTATTTTCCTAACTTCCACAAGATACCCACCTCAAAACCAAGTTGATATCGCATTTGCTCTGGCGCAGAACGCCCTGAGAAAGCGCCATTTATAAAGTGGCTATAGTTGGGGCCCGCAAAGATTTTGGTTCCAGGCTGAATCAAATATTGGTATTGTAGAGCACCCTCTAATTGGGATTGGATAGCTTCGTATGCTAATAACACTTGTCTTTCTGCTCCATTCCCTATCGCCTGTATATTTTCATCTCCCTGTACAAGGTTGAAATTAAATGCAGCTCCGGCTCCAATGGCAAGGCGATGCTTACCCTGTCCTATAAGACGTTGGATATGAATAGGTACCTGAAGTCTTTCTTGACGGAATTTATAACTGCTTTCTTGTTCGAGGGCTAAGTCAGATACATTCACAATACCATTTGGCCTAAAGTCCCCTGGAAGGAGCCCACTGATCAATTCGCCGTTTTCACTTCTTTGGTAGCTTAGCCCAGTCTGGAAGGCAAATCTTCCGTTGATGTCATAATGGGCAATGAACCTAATTGAATTACTTAGCCGAGGAAAGCTCACTTTGTACACCGGTGTAGGTTGGTTCAATGGAGAAAATGGATTGGCGACACTCCAGCCTTCAATTTCACTGTAATCCGTCGTAATATCCTGAAAACCAATATTGCCATTGCCAAATTGCTTGAAGGTACGGTTGTCCGACCATTCAGTACGAACAGAGGCCCCTAGCCACCACCTGGAGAATTTGTCCTTGTTGTGTATAGGGAGAATGGGAATTTCTTTCCAGGTAGCATCTATCTCAAGAAGGTCAGTAGAGAGACTTGCCAAAGAAAAGTCCTTCAAAGATCTATTTTGTTGGATGATTCGCTTGGCTGAAACTGAAAGGGGTAAACTGCTTTCGTGTTCAGGAGTAGAGAAGGTGGCTTCCGCAGGGAGTAGCCTAGATACATAAGTGTCAGCTTGAATCTTGTTGTCGCTTTCAGTGTGCTTGTTCTGCTTTAAAGCCAATGGCTGATCTTCCTCTTTGTGTGCTTGAGGAGAATGAGATCCTGAACGGGCAGCAACTGATCTGTAAGTGGCGGGGGAAGTACCAATTGGACCTGAAGCGGCCTTTTTATCTCCTAATGTAGCTTGTCCCTGGCTAGAAGTTGTTTTGTTAGTTAAGGTGGAAGAAGAGCTAAGATTATGGTCCTGAGTAGAATCGGATCCAAAACTTGCGTTTTCCAAGCTTGAGCTAGATACTGGAATTTCTTTGTCAATAGCCTGAGCAAGGGCTATTTGAGCGGCAGAGGCGGAGGCATTAGGGAGAAACATCCTTGGAATGGCAGCACTGCTTAGCGCAAGCAGGACGAAGCCAGTCAAGAACCACCATAGGATGGCTTTGGATCTTCTCTGAAGCTTTAATTGCTTTTCAAGAGAAGACCAGACAGCAGGTCGAGGAGGGTAGCTCAAGCCCTCCATCTTCTGTCGTATATGTCTTTCAAACTCGTTAGATGGCATCTCTGTAAGGGTGTTTAATCAAATAGGCTTCTTTAATCTGCTGCTTGAGCAGCGCACGTGCACGTGTATATTGCGAACGAGAAGTACTCTCGTTTATGTTTAATTTCTTTCCAATTTCTGCATGGGAATACCCCTCGATGGCATAGAGGTTAAATACGACTCTATATCCATCTGGTAGCTTTTGAATCAGGGAGTGAATAAATTCTGCTTCAAGGGAGGATACAATATGCTCCTGTTGATTAGAGGCTATTTCCTCATTGAGCTCAAGTTGGAAGCTGTGGTTTTTTTCCTTTCGAATATGGTCAATGGAGGTATTTACCATGATTCTGCGGATCCATCCTTCCAATGAACCGGTGTCCTTGTACTTTTTAAGGTTGCGATAGACTTTCATAAAGCCTTCCTGCAGGACATCCTCAGCTTCACTAGCAGACTTGACATACCTCATACACAATGCCATCATTTTGGGCGCAAACATCTCGTACAACTCACGCTGAGATTGCGGGTTGTGCTTGATGCATCCCTTTACGATGGCCTTTAGAGGCTTGTCCATAGAGGAGTGAGTTTATTTGTTGACGGGACAAGGAAGCCGTCCGCTGCATTAAAATACAGAAAAATAAAAAATGTCGCCCTGAAAGAGCGACATTTTGTTTTAACTAAAGGATATATACTATGCCAAATGGCTTCATTCCGATGTAACAGGCAGGGACAGGATCATTAAGGAAGCACCGAGAAAGTCGGGGCAGCCTCCGTGGCTTGGAGCGCTTGGATGGATTCTCCCAGTTCCATGAAAGAGACGCCTACAGCCAATGCAGCTGCTACAGCTAATCCTAATACCAAAACACTGAGTAACTTCTTTTTTTGCTTATTCATCATGATTTAATTGATTACTATCATCTATACGCCCAAAACCGCCTTTTCAGTACCCAAAATTGGCAAGTTTTACCCAGCGTGTTCCCCCACAGGATAATCGTGTCGCATAAATGACTTTTATCATGATGAATATCTGCTCATCCTTCCTTTACCTTTCAAATACCATGCTTTAAAGACATAAAAAACCGCTCCCGGTAAGGAAGCGGTCCTGAAACTTCTATTTCTCTTGATCAACGGTATAAATTTCTGCTTAGAGACTGTTTAGGTTTATCATTTTTAGTTTACAGGCAGGGTGTTAGGGTTCTGAGGCAGTATTTTTTTGAGCTTTAGTGGGGCTAAAGGGAGAAAAAAATGCAAACTCAGGTTCTTGAAAGCCAACTGTAAACAGAAAGTATAAATCTTAAGCGGTCTCTTAAAGGACGAAGAATAACCATGAGGCAGCTAAAGCCCATAATCCTCCTAGCATAACAGTTCTGACTGAAAAGCTAACCATAGCAAGCAAAAGCGGCATAATCTCGGGCATTTGTACACCTTCGACCTGATTTAACTGGTACTGAAGGTCAAATTTCTTCAGGTTGAAATGTGGAGCTACACTACAAATGGCCCTACCCATGCCGTCTTCGATTTGGTAATTGAAATCGAGTAGACCTTTAGATGTCATGTAGTAGGTCTGCCATCCTCCCATATCGTCTTTGATGTTAATTTCTTTAGGCTTGCCATGAAACCACCTTACCGTGCCTACCTTTTCACCTTCCTTGAACAAGGCATATTCTGTAGTCCATTTATGAAGGGTTCTAAGGCGATATGATTCCTCCTTGTACTCAAAAGCCATCATCTCCGTACAGGAGTTGTACTTTCGGAGGGTGGTAAGCTTGTTACCCTCTCCATCTTTGATCGCAATGGTTTGATAAGATTCGGTTTCTAATTGGTATGCCATGCTCATATAATTCGCCTTTAAATATAAGACGAATTTTATCAGTTGAGGTTGGAAACTGTGTTGGAAGAATACCTTTTAAGTCGATAAAAATGGGTAGGCCGTCCGTACTCTAGGTTGATAGACACAAGGTCCATTCCCAACCTTTCCATGACCTTTCTGGAAGCTAGATGTCCTTCGTCCATGGAGGCCATGATATAGGTGAAACCGAGTAGGTTAAAGGCAAAATCGATCACTTCCTTGGATGCTTCGGTAGCATATCCCATCCCTGTAAATTCGGGAAATAGCCCATAGATGAGTTGAGGCTGGGGCTCTTCAAAAAAGGGCCAAAGACCTGCTAAGCCTATGACCCGAGATGATTTTCGTTGAATAATCTTCCATAAGCCCCATCGACATTCTCGAAAATACTTTTCGTTTCCTTCAATAAAGTTTTGAGTCTCCGAGAACTCGATGATTTCGTCGTCCCAAAGGAACTTACGGACGTAAGGGTCTGTAAAAATCCGATGCAAAAGATTGACATCTTCAGCCCGAAAAGGTTCTAATATGAGGCGTCCTGTTTCAAGCATCAACATTAGGATTTTTATATATAACCCAAAGCTAATGAGATTTGTTCTAAAAACTTGGTATTCAGGAACAAAAAGTATAGGAATATTGCTATAGTTTCATGGCAGCGACAAAGATTCTACACGCTTCGACCATTTCCTCTTCTGTCATATTTAAGGGTGGACTGATTCTCAAGCCATTTTTGATGTTGAGAAATCCAATAGTCAACAGACCAAGATCGAGCACTTTTTTTCTGATTTGCTCCGCGCGATCATAATCTTCAAATAGGATGGCATACAACAGCCCTTTCCCTCGAAGTTCAACAATGTCAGGATGTTGAAGATGTTGAAGCAGCAGAGATTCTAATTTAGGAACCCGCTCATGGATGTTTTCTGACCTGAGTTTTCGGAAAGCGGCCAGCCCAGCTGCAGCACTTACGGGTCCACCTCCAAATGTATTGATATGGCCGAGGATGGGATTGAATCGGATGATATCGGCCAATTCTGCTCGACAAATCCAAACGCCTAATGGCATTCCCGCTCCAAGAGCCTTAGCGAGGGTGAGAATATCAGGTTTGAAACCCATTGCTTGATGTGCGAATAAGCTGCCTGTTCTTCCAAAACCAGTTTGGATTTCATCCAGAATCATCAAGGCTCCTGTCTCATCGCATCTTTTTCTCACTGCTTGTAGATAGCCTTCTTCTGGAAGAATGGCCCCACCTGCTCCTTGTATAGCCTCAATGATGATACAGGCTGTATCTTCATCTATCGTTTTTAGGGCATCAAAGTCATTGAAGGGAATCTGGTGTACGTTGGGAAGAAAGGGGCCATATCCTACCTTCATAGCAGGGTTTCCGCTTACGCTCAAGGATCCATGCGTACTTCCATGATAACTATTGAGGCAGGAAACGATTTTTTGTCGTCCTGTAAATCGCTTGGATACCTTAATGGCGGCTTCATTCGCCTCGGTACCCCCATTCACAAAATAGACCTTCTCGAACCCTTCGCCTAGAGCTTCACTCAATTCGGCAGCATATTGGGCCTGTGGACTCATTATGGAATCCCCATAAACCATGGTATGAAGGTATTTCCCAGCCTGTGTCTGGATGGCCTGGACTACCTCTGGGACCTTATGGCCAAGGTTCATGACACATATGCCTGATATAAAGTCAATCCATCTCTTTCCATCTGGTCCATACAAATAAATCCCTTCTGCATCCACAACCTCGATTCCTATGGACTCAGGAGCAGTAAGAGCTACATGTGCATTGAATAATTTCCTGTCCTCTGTCATTGGTGTAAAAATAAAAAATGTAGCTTTGAAACGAACACTCCTTTATGACTGACCGAGATGAACCTGCGTCATATTTCTCTTTTTTGTGTGTTCCTGATGTTACTAGATGCAGGAAGCTATTTCTATCAGCAATATCAATTTCCGATTGATGGGGATTTAAGTAGGGTCGTGCTACCCAGTGAGGGATGTAAACCTGTGCTTTCTGATCCTCTTGGTATATCTGTTTGGCAGACGGGCGAGGGCTATGTTTCCCCTAACCGATGGGGATGTCATGCCATGATGTATGGCTTTTTCCGCACTGTTCCCTTTGTTTTTCAGGCTTTTTTTTCTCCCATTGATTCTATTTACCTGAGTGCTGCACTCCTAAAATTGCTTATTCATCTTGGGATTGTATGGAGTTTAGGCCTTTATATATCCAAAGGGCTAGGGTGGAAGATGGATAAATTAGGAATGGCTATGGTTTTGGTCTTTCCTTTTCTACAGGGAGTTGGCTATCACGGAACCATGGGAGTGGTGGATCAGGCCGTTACTTATGCGAGTTTCTATGCATTTCCTCTGATGCTGCTCATGTGGTTTTTTTATCCTCTATACGCTTGGTGCAAGGACGGAATGAAAACCAGATGGTCTAGTTTTTCATATGGTGCCATGATCTTGGCTGCTTTATATTTGAGTTTATCTGGCCCGTTAGTAGGACCGGTTGTGATCATACTGACTGCGATGATCTTTTTCTTTTTTGGGTCAAAGGGAATGAAGGAGTATGCTTGGTCATTCAAAGGTTTCCTTCCTTCTATGAGGAATATCCCTAAGCCTTTTTTCCTTATCCTCGGTCTGTTTTGCCTATTTGCATGCTATTCTCTGATTTTAGGGGGCTATAACATTGAAGGGGCCAATCCATCTGTAGGCCTATGGGATAGATTTGCTCTCTTGCCAACCGGACTTTATAAGTTATTTACAACTAAAATTGGCCTTCCGATTCTGCTGGCTATCAGCATGATCTATTGTGGATGGCTGCTTAGGATAGGGAATGAACAGGATCGAAAGAAACTTAAGAACACGCTTATCTGGATAGGGGTTTTTACCCTTTTTTTCACCTTGCTACTTCCTTTTGGAGGGTACAGAGTTTACAGGCCCTACATTATCAGAAGGGATACTTTTGCTCCAGTCCTATTTGCGCTGTTTTATGTATATGGGCTATCAGCTGGCATGCTAATGATGCATGTAAAGGGAAGGGGAAAATGGATTCTCGCCGGCCTTACAGTAGCTGTTTTTCTTCTTTTTTCCATTTCGGATTGGCAATTCCCTTCAAGAAATACTTGTGAGAGATCTTCCCTTCAAAAAATGGCGGACGCTTCGCTTATTCCGGTTCCTTTGGATGAAAACTGTCCTGTATTAGGTTGGACAACATTCCACGAATTTGGGGAGTCTCAGGTTCAGGCTGAGCTTCTTCATGTGTGGGGGGTTACAGATACGATCAAGGTGTACCATTTCCTTCCAGAAAACTAAACAAATGCCTTCCAGCTGACATTTCTGAGCCAATCGAAATGGCCCCAAGCTCGTATACTTTAATAAAAGAATCTGATTGTGAAAGAAGCAGTTTACATTCCCATTAATTGTAACTATTACGATAAACTTGAAGCTTGGGCTACTCTTCGTCAACAGGTGGAAATCGTGCTGCTAGATGACTCAGGGAAAGAGAATAAGGCAAGCGGATTAATTGCTGATTTATTCATCAAGGATAAGGCAGAGTACCTTAAGTTGAAGAGTGGACAGGAAATACGATTGGACAGAATCTATTCCGTGAATGGAGAGGTTGTGCCAGGCAATTCATGCCAAATTTAATAACTCCCATTCTTTTGTATATATCGAGGCAGAAGCATACCTGAGTATGCTTCTGCCTTTTTTCATACCTCTACAATTTTCAATTGATAATATGATGCGACAAGTTCCTGTATATGCTTGGCTTGTTCGAGTTGACAAGTTGGACAAAAGAGGGTTAACAAGGCTGTAGCTGGCTTGTCTTCATCCCCCATTTTTTCGGATAAAAATTCCTGCAACCTATTGCAAAGGACCAAAAGGCTCTTGACAAGCTGGTTGGTCAACTGCTGGAAGTTTTTAAAATCTCCCAGATTTCCGTCATCCTGCTTTTTGCCTATGAAATATTGACTGCTCAATTGGATCAGTTCATCTGAAAACTCCTGCATGCTATCCTGCTCCGCTTCGGGTATCTCCTCAAGGAGTAACTTGCTAAAGGCATTAAGGGCTCCTTCGATTTTCCCTCTTCGAATCAGATGTCGGATTTTGTTTAGTTTGTCGATAGTGATCATCACAAATTCTTTCCCCACGAATCAATTGTAATTTATAAGTGATTGATAATAAGTACGTTGTTGGTGCCATAAGGCCCATTCTTCGGATAGATCACTCGTTACAATGAATCATCCTTAGGTCTTTACATTCATAACCTTTACCGTTAGCAGGACAGCAATATAAATAATATTTTAGCAATGAAAAATGAAAATGCTAAAAATATTGGTATTGGTGCCTATGCTCAACTTAATGTACTATTGATCAGCTTTTTCGCATAAAAAAAGGAAGGGTTTGATCGACCCTTCCTTTCTACTGAGCTATGTAAGCTGTCTTATTTAACGATGTTTACAATTCTTCCTGGGACGACAATGACCTTTTTAGGTGGATTGCCTTCCAACCATTTTTGAACGGCTTCATCGGCCAAGGCAATTTCCTCTACAGCTTTCTTGTCGGCATCGGCAGCAACTGAAATTTTGGTTCTCACCTTTCCATTGATTTGGACGGGGTAGGTTACAGAGTCCTCTACCAAGTATTCCTCTTTCAATTCAGGGAAAGAAGCTTCCAAAATGGACGTTTTATGTCCCATCATAGCCCACAATTCCTCACAAAAGTGAGGGGCAAAAGGAGACATGATGACTGCAAATGACTCCAAAATCTCACGCTTGGTACACTTGATACGTTGCAATTCTTTAGACAAGACCATGAAAGCAGGTACAGCTGTGTTGAAGGCCATTCTTTCGATTGATTCTCCGGCCTGTTTGATGGCGGTATGCAAGGCCTTCAATTCCTCTTTGCTTGCCTTTTCATCTGACACGATGCTATTGTTGTCATCATCGGTATACAAATTCCAAGTACGCTTCAAGAAGCTGAATACACCAGAAATTCCATCTGTATTCCATGGTTTAGCCACTTCAATGGGTCCCAAGAACATTTCGTACAATCGCAATGTATCTGCTCCGTATTCCTCACAGATTAAGGCGGGATCAACGGTATTGTACTTGGACTTGGACATTTTCTCTACCAAGGAAGTGGTATGGAATTCGCCTTTGTCATTCAATTGGAATTCGGGATCAGGCTCATTGGTCCAAGTTTTATACTTCTCCACATCCATGATGCCTCCCTTGACAATATTGACATCGGTATGAATTTGAGAATATTCCCTAGTATCCTTTTTGTCTACTAAATCAGCGGAGGTATAGACATTGGTTTCACTATGACGGTACATCAACTGTGAAGTTCCCTGTATCATACCTTGATTCACCAATCTTTTGAAAGGTTCAGGTGTAGACAAATAGTCCAAATCATACAAGAACATCGTCCACAAACGGGAATACATCAAGTGGCCAACGGCGTGTTCTGTTCCACCCACATACAAGTCTACAGGCAACCAATAGTCTCCTGTCTTTTTGTCTAAGAAGTCCTTGTCATTATGAGCATCTGGATAACGCATGAAGTACCATGATGATCCAGCCCAACCCGGCATGGTATTCAAGTCTCTGATTCCGCCATCTTCGCGCATATCCCATCCTTCTGCTCTGGCCAAAGGAGGTCTGCCATCTGGGGAAGGCTTGTATTCGTCAATTTCAGGCAAGGTCAAAGGCAACTCATCTTCTGAAACTGCATAGGCAATGTCGTCCTTGTAGTAAATCGGTGTAGGCTCACCCCAATAACGCTGACGAGACCAAATGATGTCCCTCAAACGGTAGGTGATTTTCCCTTTTCCAATTTTCTTCTCTTCCAAGGCCTCAACAATCTTGCTAATGGCATCCTTTACCTTCAAGCCAGTCAAGATTCCAGCGTTCATCATGGTTCCTTCCTTGCTGGTAATGGCAGCTTCTTCAATTCCTTCACCTTCAATAACCTGGACAATGTCGATGCCGAATTTCTTGGCAAATTCATAGTCTCGATCGTCATGGGCAGGTACGGCCATGATAGCTCCTGTACCATAGGTAATGATCACATAGTCAGAAATGTAGATCGGCAATTTGTTTCCATTGAATGGATTGATGGCATAGCCTCCTGTCCAGACTCCCGTTTTGGTGGTATCTGACATTCTTTCGCGTTCAGAGCGATTCGCTGCCCATTCAATATATTGCTCAACCTCTTCCTTCTTGTCTTTCGTCGTGATTTTAGGAACAATGGCATGTTCAGGTGCTACTACCATAAAGGTGTTGCCGTAGATGGTATCTGGGCGAGTGGTAAATACCTCCAAGGTATCTTCAACTCCTTCTACCTCATAGACAATGCTCGCTCCTTCTGATCTTCCGATCCAGTTGGTCTGCATGGCTTTCAAAGCATCTGACCATTCCAAGGTATCCAAGCCCTTCAACAAGCGATCTGCATAGGCCGTGATGCGCAACATCCATTGCTTCATCTGGCGTCTTTCTACAGGGAATCCTCCTCTTTCAGACTTGCCGTCCTTTACTTCTTCATTTGCCAAAACGGTTCCCAAGGCAGGACACCAATTTACCATGGCATAATCAGCATAAGCCAAGCGGAAGTTCATTACGATATCAGCCTGCTCTTTCGCAGACATTTTTTTCCATTCGTTGGCTGTGAATGATCCTTCAAAAGAAGTCGCGGCATATAAGCCTTTGGTCCCATTTTTCTTGAAGTAGGCCTCCAATTCGGAAACGGGTTTCGCACATTCGGCAGATTGATCATACCAATGCTCAAACAACTTTACGAAGATCCACTGTGTCCATTTGTAGTAAGATGGATCAGCAGTAGATAACTCTGCATCGGGATCGTGGTGCAATCCCAAAATCTCCATTTGTTCTTTAAATCGCTTGATATTCTTGCGCGTGGTATCGGCGGGATGTATGCCAGTTTTGATAGCATATTGTTCTGCGGGCAATCCAAAGGCATCAAAACCCATGGGGTGCAAAACATTGAAGCCTTTTAAGCGCTTATATCTAGTGATGATATCTGTTGCAATATACCCTAAAGGGTGTCCTACATGGAGTCCTGCCCCGGAAGGATATGGAAACATATCCAGGACGTAATACTTTGGTTTTTCCGATAATTTGTCAGCAACGAAGGTGCGGTTTTCTTTCCACCATTTTTGCCATTTGTCTTCAATGGCTCGGAAATTGTAGACTCCCATGAGAATTTGTTAATTTTAAAGTCCGGAGTTGAATAGCTACACCTGAAATGAAGCCGCATTTCTGTCAAAAACAGAGGCTTATTTCAGAAACAGCGCAAAAATACATGAATTTCTGGCATGTACCCAAGGCAATTGAAATGATTTGTTGCCTGGATCATAAAAGGGAAATTCGTCTAGGACAGACAAGAGGGGAGGATTCCGGAAAAGAATCGCTTTTGGATACGTAACAGGGCAGACCTTTGTTTAAAAAAAATGACCTGTGTACAAACTTTGTATGATTTTTACGTTATCCTAGTACAAATTAGCGTAGCTTTAATTGTAGCAATAGATAATAGATTTCAATGACACCATGATATAGCGTCAATCCTGGAAAAAATTATTATGTCAAGTCGTTATTTACTGATTTTCTTGGTCTGGATTATGTTGGGAATTGTGGGAGGAAAATCTCAGGGTTTCCAGGATGAAGTCCTATATGACCTGACCAAGAATCCCCCCGCAGAATTGGTAAGTAATATCATTTCTTCCGCTAAAGGCATACAGCAAATCAAAGTAGATCAAGTTGGTTTGTTCTTCTCACGCTCTATCCCTATTCAATTACCTAGTACGACTCCGTTCATAGCGGTGAGTTTAACCGGGAGATTTTCAGAGCTGGATACCACCAAATACAACGTATACCTAAGTTCCGCAGATACTGAACAAAACCTAGGGAACTTCAGGCAAATAAATGTCTTCCATCATCTTGAAGACGAGGACTCCCTCTTTCAGTCAGAGTTGATGTTTTTTGAGGAAAATAGTAGGTTTTTCCAATTTCTGGTCTTGTTCAAAGACCTTGAGCCCGGACAAAGTCCTGTGTCTCTTTCTGAATTTGAATTCCAATTGTTTGCGCCAGGGCATTCTAATGTAGATCCTGCTAATCCAGGGAGCACCACCCTGAATGGGGCCAACCCGAATTGTAATTGTGGAATCCCTGCATACGCCAATAGAACCAGTTGGGGTAGCCCAACAGGCCAAGACTACAGCAATGGCTCCCCTTCCTATGCGACTGTTTCCCATATGATTATTCATCACTCAGCCGGTCCTAACACCAGTGCGGATTGGGGGGCTACGGTTTTGTCTATTTGGAATTTTCATGTCAACACACGAGGGTGGAATGATATCGGCTACAATTGGCTAATTGACCCTAATGGGGTGATCTATGAAGGAAGAGGAGGGGGAAATAATGTGATTGGTGCCCATTTTTGTGGAAAAAATACAGGGACTATGGGTGTTTGTCTGCTTGGAACGTATGAGCAAGAAGAACCTAGCGCCAAGGCGATCGCCAGTTTAGAGAAGTTGTTGGCTTGGAAGATGTGTGATGCCAATTTAGCTCCTTTGGATACGACGATACATCTTACTTCTGGCGACTTACTTCCCGTTATTAGCGGTCATAAAGATGGTTGTTCGACTTCATGTCCTGGCTCGGAGTTACATGACGAACTTCCTTCAGTTCGTCAAGGAGCCATCGTTCAATTTGATTCCTGTACCTCTGTGCAAACGAGCATTGAGCCTTTGGATATGGCGCTTGACTTAAACGTCTATCCTAATCCAACTACGGGTTCTGTCACCCTTGAGTGGAACCAAGCTACTCCTGCTATGGTTAGTTGGGATATATATGACACAGGGGGCCGTACATTATGGCATGAATCTGGATTTTGGTCAGCTGGATCTGCTCAAAAGCGCATAGATCTTGCTCATTTGCCTGCTGGCATTTACCTTGTGCGAATTGACAATGGTAGAGAATTTACCCACAAAAAGCTGGTGTTAAGAAAATAGACCGTAGGCTAAACGATTGAGTGTAACATCTCTGCCGGAATGTTGTATAAAACCTATACCCATCAGGGATGCACAGGACCTATTATGATATATTAGGCGTCTCGCCCAAAGCGACCACGGATGAAATTAAAAAAGCATACCGGAGGCTGGCGATGCAATATCATCCTGACAACAATCCTCATCCAGATGCGAAAGAGCAGTTTATCCAGATCAACAAAGCCTACGAGGTGCTGCAAGATGTGCAGAAAAGATGGCGCTATGATCTGTTGCTAAATGATGTTTTACCCAACTCCTCCAAAAGAACAGGGACACCTCCTCCCCAACAAGATTTCTCAAGACCTGATCCAAGGTATTATCAGGCCAAGGCCAATAAGGAAAAACGACAGTACCAAGAATTTTTAAGCTATCGCTTTCCTGCCAAGCTCAGTATTTTTCTGGTATTGATTTTCTCTTTTTTCGTATTGCTTGACAGGCAATTGTCAACCTTTAGTCCTGGGGAAAAAATTATTCGTTTAGGCCCTAATGGAGAAGGAGATTATACGGTGATTACAGATAAGGCCACTTACCATTTAGAGAGAGAGTCTGGCAAGTTGTTGTTGAAAGGAGATTCGCTTTTTGTGCTGGTTACCCCCTTTATGCAAAAAAGTGTTAGGCTAGAAGTGTATCGACCAAGGCCCAAGGCCATGAGTGCAAGTCCATCCTTCTTTAAATCAGCTAGTAAACCTTCTACAGGGCAGATGATTCTTTCGTACCACACTCGGAAGAGTATTTATAATGTTTTTATTTTTATTCCTCTTTTGGGCTTAATTGTAGGCGTTGTGGGGCTATTCCTCCCCCCGAAGTACCCTATGCGCGTGTTTCAGTTTGCCCTATTTGCCGCGATGCTTTCGGTTTTCAATCTCATCTTTTTGATGTTATCCGCTTAGCTATTTGGTAGGTCTCATTTTCTTTAATTTTACGATCATAATTGAAGGTAGAGGTAGCATCTATCTTAGACTTTTGTGTACATTTATTAGGCATAATTTATTGTACTGACTATGGATAACTTCCTCCAATTTATCTCCTCTATCCCTTGGTGGGCCTACATCATAATCGTCCTCGTGTTGATCGCCATTCGGGACGTTTTCATTCAGAAAAAACATACCATTCAGCACAATTATCCCATTATCGGGCATTTTAGATATATGCTGGAAAAAATAGGGCCTGAACTCCGCCAGTATATTGTAGCCAACAACCGTGAAGAATTACCTTTCAACCGTTCTCAGAGATCTTGGGTGTATGCTTCTTCTAAGCAGCAAAATAATTACCAAGGCTTTGGGACTGACCAGGATATCCACGCAGCTGGGTATAACTTCATCAAGCCCTCTATGATCCCTTACAAGTTGGCATCAGGTCATGTCAACAAAGAGGATTCTTATTTTCTACCCTCTGCTAAGGTCATGGGAGAAGCTTCAGGAAGGGCTAAGCCTTATCGTCCTGCTTCCATTGTGAATATTTCTGCCATGAGTTATGGCTCTCTATCTGCGGCTGCTATTGAAGCGCTTAACAAAGGAGCGAAGAAGGCAGGCTGTTATCACAATACAGGTGAAGGAGGTCTTTCCCCTTATCACCAGTACGGAGCGGATATCATGTTCCATTTTGGTACAGGGTACTATGGCGTACGTGGAGATGATGGGAAATTTTCTATGGATAAAATGGTTAAACTGGTAGAAGATTATCCTTACGTCAGGGCCATAGAGGTGAAGCTAAGTCAAGGAGCAAAGCCTGGAAAAGGAGGGGTATTACCCGCCAAAAAAATCACAAAAGAAATTTCAGAAATACGTGGCGTCCCCATGGGGCAGGATGTCCTTTCCCCTTCAGCCCATAGCGCCTTTTCTACCATTCCCGAAATGGTCGCCTTTGTGGAGGATATCGCAAAGAATACTGGATTGCCCGTTGGCATCAAGTCGGCCGTAGGGAAACTAGCGCAATGGGAAGAATTGGCAGACTATATGGTGGAAACTGGAAAAGGGCCTGATTTTATCGCCATTGATGGAGGAGAAGGCGGTACCGGGGCCGCACCTCCCAGTTTTGCCAACCATGTAAGTTTGCCCTTTATCTATGCATTCTCAAGCGTCTACAAGATTTTTATGGCAAAAGGCTTGGGAGATAGAGTTGTCTTTATTGGGGCTGGTAAGCTAGGTTTTCCGTCCACCTTGATTTCTGCCTTCGCCATGGGAGCGGATCTCGTGAATGTAGCACGTGAAGCCATGATGTCCATCGGTTGCATTCAAGCACAAATATGTCATAAGAATACCTGCCCAGCTGGAGTAGCTACCAATAAGAAGTGGTTACAGGCTGGTCTTGACCCTAGTTTGAAGTCCGAAAGATTCTATAACTATGCCAAGACCCTTCGCAAGGAAGTTCTCGAAATTACCCATGCAGCAGGTTATGAACATCCTTGCCAAATTACCATGGATGATGTGGACATGGGGATGGGAGACAACCATTATACCAAGTCCTTAAGAGAAACCTTTGGCTACCAAAAACAGGCTGTACCTTTCGAAGGAATGAACAAATTAAGGGAATGTCAATATCTAGGTGGTCAGGAGGTATATGAAAAGAAAACGGCGAAATAGAGCCTATTTGAAAGCACCTATTTCACCGTTTTTTCCTCCGTCTTGCCCCTATTAGGGGTAGGAGAATCCTTCCTTAACCAAGACAATTTTCATGGCGTCCAGTTTAGATACCTTGAAGTAATAGTCCCTGAAAGCGGCATATTCATCTGGTTTGATCTTACTGAGTTTGAAGGAATGCTTCTTATGAACTTCTATTCCTCCTTCAACCTTCTGAAAACTCAGTTCGTAAGTCCCAAACTCATTGTCCAATTCTACCTTTTCAGGTAGAACAAAGAGTTCATAACCCGCAGGGAAGGTCATGATTATTTTTTCATCCTTGGGAGAGAGATTTAGGACCTTATTCAGGTCCATGACAGTTCCTCTGCTGGTCGGAAGAAATTCTGTTTTGATGTCAAGTCTTTCCAGAATGGGAATGGGCAAAATATACAAGCCATACAATTGTTCTCCATAGTTATCCGCCTCCAGTTTCATATTGAGCTGGAATGGAGCGTCGATCTCGTCCATGGAGGACATTTCCTGTTTTAGTATTCTGTTCCCAGGGAGGAAGGAGAGATTTAGGTTTTCTTGTATATAGGCGCTCTTGTTGACTCCGCGTGATGATCCCAGGTATTCTCTGATGCTTCCTCCCTCTATGCCCTTAAAGGTAGCTTCAATGTCAAGCGCTATCTTGCCCGCTTCATTTATATGAGAGTTGACTTGGTATGTCACGCTGTTCTTGACGGGATCGAGCTTGTCATTGGGGAGGCGGAAAAGATCTTGTTTGCCATCCTTAATCAAGAGTGCCCAAGATTCATGATCCTGTTCAGGAAGAACATAATAGGGATATTTGTCTGTTGTCAAGTCTAGAAATTTTAGCTCTCCATCCATTTCATAGGCCACAATTGCATGGTTAAAGACGTTGCCAGGCAGATATTTGTAAGGGACATAGCGAGCTGCTTCAACCAAAACAAAGTAGGAGGGGATCTCTGCCATCTGAAGGAGGGAGATCATCAAGGTAGCCACATCTTTACAGTCTCCAATCCCAGCAGAACAGGTAAGTTGTGGTTCTTGAGGTTCGAAGTTGGATTGAAGGAAGGAAACGGAGGAATAGTTGATTTCCTTGGTAATATAATTGTAGAAGGCGACCAATTTTTCTTGATCAGTCATGCCCTCTTTCACCAGTTTCTTGTACAGGTCTTGTACATAGTAATTGGGCTCCAGTTTTCTGTAGGTCAGTCGTTTGTACCAATCACTGAAGATAGACCAGTCTTGTGGAGAGTGAACAAATATTTCTGGTGAAGCGGCCCATTTGTTGTAGGCAGCTTCCTCTTGAATCATTTTTGGGGTGTGCGTCCAGTCCCAATTGTAGTATTTGTATCCATCTTTGCTACGAATAGCGGGTTCTACAGGCGTATTGAAGGTCATGTACTTCAGCTCTTGTTCTTCAGGCGCTGCCAATTCAAACTTCTGCCGATAAATAGGATGGATAAACATCATACCGCCCTTTATCCTGAAATAATCTGTAAAGCCATATCGGCTCCCTTCTCCCTTGTAATTGTTGTAGGAGTAGGAGGCCTCTGCATAGATGATGTCCCCAGGTTCAAGATTTTTAAAGACTGCATAGGTTCCTCTTACCTCTGGTTTGAGACGGGAGCCATCTGGCTTGATCACTTCGACAGAAAGATTGGAACCCAAATAGCTGAAGTTTTCCTCTGTCCACGGATCAATGCCATTTTCATTCAGGATCGTCAGAGCAAAAATTCTTTTGATATCCGCACTTCCATCCTTGTGTAGCCAATAATTGGTATGGTGCAAGAGGATAACAGCGTCTTCATCTTTGTAAGTTTCCTTCCAGCTGTCTTTTTCTGCTAGGATACTGTCAAGCTCGATGGAAGCAAAATTATTCCAGAGTTCCTTTTCGGTTTCTCCGGTGATATTCTCTATTTGCTGGTTGAGGTCATTCCCGTAGTAATTCCCCCCTCTTCCTGTTTTTTGTGATTGCTTTTTGGCCTGTTGGTAAGCTACAAGTGCTTTGTCTTCATCTCCTTTTTCCTTGTAGATATCTCCCTTTTGTTCAATAAGACTGCTTGATTTTGGCGTAACTTTCAAACCATTGTCTACTGCTTCAAGGGCGAGGTCATACTCTTTTTCTTCAAGGTAAAGCTCAGCTAAACGATCGTATTCTCTTGCCTCAAAGGGAGTTACTTCTAACAGTTTTTCAAGGTTTTGAATTTTCTTCTTGTTGGGAATGGTTTTACCGTACTTGTATTTCTTCTTTTTCTTCTTTTTCTCTTCGCTTGAGGTGATATCAAATTGCTCAAAGATAAAGTCCAAAGAAGGGTAGGTTTTTAGGGTTTCCTTCTTAAATGCAATCAATCGAGTACTGTCATCTCTATTTTCGTAGTAACGTAGATATCTTCTGACAACTTCCATGTTGGATGGGGAAATGTTCTTTAGCTTTTCCAGTCGAAGTTGATATTCATCTGGATCTACTTTGGGGTCCACTTCCTCTAGATTTTTTCTCAATAGGGGATAATAAGGCGTTTTTTCTAGGTCAATTTGACTGATGCTTTTGTAGGCCATGGCCCTGTTTCCATTACGTTCGTAAACGGAAGCGAGAAGTAAATCAAAATAGGTGGCCTCAGGATGCTTTTCAGCCAAGCCAATAAAGAATTCCTCAATGTCTCGGTGGGTACCTTTTAACAAGTGATACCTTGCCAGAACATAGTAATCTGACATCCTAGCTTCTCCATTTTCAATCCTTTTCCATAATTCCTTGATGGTTTTGTAGTCAAGAGGCTTATGCGAAATGAGTTTGCCACTCTTATCATTTTTTCCCGCAAGGGTGAATGCAATAGACTTTTTTTCTTGATTCAACAATCTCAGGGTGAATCCTGGACTCCTTCCTACCCTTCTTGGCTTGGTACCTCTAAGGTTGAACTCTCTTGCGGAATTTTTCCATCCATTGAATGGAGCCATTTTTACCAAAATATCATGGGCTCCCTCACTCATTTGTAGGGAAACGGCCTCTCCATCAAGCGTAATGTCAATGGGATCACGGCCATTGAAAACCTCTTTCCCATCTACCCAAATTTTAAGTGGGCAGTTTCTGCCAATGGTCATGATGACCTCTTCAGCTTGTTCTAATTTTATTCTTTTATAGGCAAAGTATGCATTGGCATTGTTGGAAATAGGAAGGTAATCCGAAGGCTTGATGCTCAAGTAGGGATCATAATATGCCGGTTGGAACCATTTGACCTCCTCCTTGTATCCATTTGGATAGCTCTGGCTTAAGTCAAGTTCTCGGCTTCCTTCTATACCAAGGGGTTCCTCCATATTTTCCCCTATAATGTTTTTGAAAGGGCCGAGAAAGTGCCATCCTTGGTTTTGCATCAGAGGATCGAAGGTGGCCCTGAGGGATTCATAAGACTTAAAATACTTTTCCCTGTTTTTTCGAAAGTGGTGTCTGTTTTTAAATATCTGGCCTAGTTCGGTTTCGTAAAAGGGGATGGTCGTATTCTTTTTGGCCAATAACCTTTCGGGTTCTAAATCATAGTGAAAAGTCTCCCATAGGTCTTCTCTTGTGGTGTGCTCAAAGAGTTTTTCCACAAGGATGGCAAATTTCTTTTCGTTCTGGAAGATGTCTGCCAAAAAGAGTGCGCCAAGCAGAGCTTCTTGGTTGGAACTGTCAGCTTTTAAGTCCTGATTAAAAGCTGAATCTGCCTTGGGAAATTCATTGGATAAAATGAATTCCCATCCTTCTTGCTGGGCAGGTAAAACTTGGACGATGGAGAGTGTGATGAAAAGGAGGGCAATTTTTTTCATGTAAACAAGATAAAGATTGTGCTGTCAGAAGAGACGTGTGTATACAAAATATAGAAAATCTATGGTTTCCTCACGACTCTATCTGCTTTTATACGGGTTTATGTCATGGATGGATCACCATTCTATCACCAGCCCATCATAAGAGAGAAAGACATTGTCAGGTAATTCCATACTGACGTCTGCATATTTTCCCATTAAATGGCTGAGATGAATCAGGTAAGCTCGTTGGGGCTTCAATTCTTCAATGGCTTCTAGTGCGCCTTTCAGGGTGAAGTGGGAGTAATGTTCCGCTTTGCGAAGGGCATCAATAACGAGTATGTCAAGGTTTTGGAGAAGAGGTTTGGAAGTGGCAGGAATGTGATTGGTATCTGTCAAATAAGCAAAGTCTCCACATCTATATCCAAGTATGGGAAGGCTCCCGTGCATGAGCTGAATAGGGAGGCAATCGATGTCTCCAACCGTAAATTTTTTGCCATGCACAACTCGTTCAAAAGTGAATTTAGGTAGACCAGGATAGTCAGGACGCTCAAAAACGTAATAATACTCCTTTCGGAGGTGATCCTCTACGGCCTCACTCACATACAAGGGCATGTTTCTGTTTTGAAGGTAATTGTAGGGCCTGACGTCATCTAATCCTGCTGTATGATCCTTGTGTTGGTGTGTATATAGGATCGCGTCAACCCATTCAATGTGATGGCGTAACATCTGGGTTCTGAAATCAGGTCCGGTATCAAAAACAAGGGTTGTCTTTTCAGACTGAAGAATGCCTGATGTTCGCAATCGTTTGTCCCTAGGGTCATCAGACATACAGACCTCACACTTACAGGCAACCATAGGGATGCCTGTTGAAGTTCCCGTTCCGCTAAAGGTAAATTTCACGCCTTTTCCTCATTTGAAGAGACCTGCGGGGCTATGGTGGACTCTTGAGGAGAAATATTCTCTTCTTCTTCAGGTGGTGCTGCTGTATCCTTGATTTTTTTTACGACGCGCTTTTGATCATCAGTTAGGGGTTCTTCGTCAATTTCCAGTTGGCGAATGATCTCTATCATTGTGGATATTTTGGACTCTAGGGGATGAAATTTGTTGATGATGATGATCTTTTGGTCTTTTACCCAGCAGTATCCGCCTGCAAAATTCCCTTTTTCATATCGAACTTTGTACTCCTGTGATTTCAGGATGTTCTGTAATTTTTCCTGTGTATTTCTCGTCAACTTCATACAAAAATCCAATTCAAATCAGCCCTCATGGAATGTTATCCACACTTTTCTGTGCTCCAATAACAGAATATGTCGAAATATAAATTTATATTTGATTGGTTAAAAAAGCACGTACATAACAAATGATTCACAAGAGGTTATGGGTCATTCCTAAAGGTAAATTTCCCTTTCCTCTAAAAAAAGAAAAGATATCCCATGAGCATCAGGATAAAAAAACCAGAGTCGCTTTTTAAGGCAGGTGGAAGAGAAGTCAATGAAGACTTTATTTTTCCATTTCAAGCCGATGCGAGTACTGATGACAGGATTTTTATTGTGGCAGATGGAGAAGGAGGCCCCCAGGCTGGAGATATCGGTGCCAAACTTGCTACCCTGACCATGGCCAAGTACTTCCAGCATCCAGGTCCAGAAGGAGCTGTGGATGAGGAATTCCTAGCCAAAGCACTCAGAATAACAGAAGCCGCCCTAACCGCTCATAAGGATGGGCATCCAGAGGCTCGTTCTCTTGCAGTCAGCATGAGTCTTCTTCATCTAGGAGAAGAATTTGTAACACTGGCTTGGATTGGGACCTGTAGAATCTACTATTTCAATGCCAACACCAGTTCTCTCCTCAACCCCGATTTACAGCTTAAGAAGGATGTAGAGACCGGTAATCACCTCATCACGGGTAGCGAAAATCCTCAGAAATTTCACATGTTTACCATCCCCGTAAGTGAACTTAATCCTGAGGATAGTTTTCTTTTGATTAGCGATGGAGTGAGAGAGCAACTCAATGATCGTAACCTGGAAATCGTCTTGAAAACCAGGAACCTTAGCGATTCAGAGAATAGTCCTGCCCAGATTCTAAAAGAGATGGATGGTCTCATCCAAAGCTTCTCAAAAGACAATTATGCCGCCTATTTGGTACAATTGGATAGGGATGCTGAGAATGTAGCTTCCAACAAGAGTACACCCGTAGCCACAAAATCAAATAAAGCACCTGCTGTAACTGCCCCTGCTAAAGAGGAAGAAAAAAGCAAGGGTACGCCTATGTTAGAAGGGTTGAACAGCAACCTAATGCGCACCCTCGGAATTGCAGGGCTTGTTTTCTTCGTCGTAGCTCTTCTGGGCTGGGGAATATGGTCATACTTTAGCTCTTCTTTCGACCGCCATTATAACAATGGAATTTCTTCGATGGAGCAAAGAAACTATCCTGATGCAAGAAACTATTTTACCAAGGCGTTGAGAGCCACCGATGACCCTGTGAATCAACAGAAAGCGACTAACAAGCTTGATGAACTTGAAAGGTTGGAAAGATCATTGATTAGCCCAACGGGAAATGCCGAACTCACCTCTGCAGAATACTTCCTGAAAAATGGGAATTTTGAGTCGGGAATCCCACTGCTTGAAGGCATGCTGGCCGAGTTAGAGAAGACAGGGGACAAGAACGACGCCCGTTCCGTTAGGCTACTTCTCGCAGAAGCTTACCTAGGTCAAGCCAATACGCTATATGAATCTGCTGAACCTGTAGACAAGTGCAAAGTATCCTATCCCGTTTTCCAGAAAGGATTGATTATCCTAGATAAGCCTGAAATTACGTCCACAAAGATTGATTTGGTGGAAAAGTCTCGCAAGCGTGCTACACAATGTGGGATTGCTTCAGGACAGCTACCTACTTCCGTAAATGACGGAATCGCTTCTCGTGTAACGCCTAAATCTGTCAATACCCGATCTGATGATGGAGCCAATAAAGCTCCTGGAGCGAGGTTGACTGACCCGGTTGCAAGGGCTGAACAAAAGAAATGGTTGGCATCAGGAAAAAGAACCTATGTAAAGGCTAAAGAACAGAAATCTGAGAATCTTTACAGACAAGCTGCAGAAAATCTTGAAAATGCCGGAGCTGCATTAGACGGTTCTGGGGCTTATCTTCTAGCCTACATGTACCACATGGGCTTGGGTGTAGAAAGAAATGAGGCAAAAGCCCTTCAGTATGCTCAGAAATCAGCTTATAAAGCTTGGCCCTCTGGACAATACTACTACGGCCACTTGTTACTCTTAAGAAAATACCCACGAGATACGATCACCGCAGTTCAGTCTTTGAGAAAAGCTGCTGATCAGAACTTCTATGACGCCATTGTCAAATTGAATGAACTTGGCGTGAGGTACTAAATTGGAATGGGTATCCTCAACTTTTTACATCATTAAGTGTTCACGGAAATAAGGGAATTCGGTTAGTCAAGGACCGATTCCCTTATTACCTTTATGGCCATTTCTATTAGCGGATAGAGTTAAGAATAGATCAGGATGTCAAACAGTTTCGGACAAATATTCAGGATCACCACATTTGGAGAATCCCACGGCGAAGGAGTCGGTGTCGTTATTGATGGCTGTCCTCCTGGGGTAAAGCTGGACTTGGATTTTATCCAATCGGAGTTAGACAGAAGAAAGCCGGGTACCTCCAGAATTACCACCCAAAGAAAGGAAGCAGATGAATTTGAACTGCTATCCGGCCATATTGATGGGCGAACGACCGGAACCCCATTGGCTTTTTTTGTGAGAAATACCAACGCAAGGTCCAAAGACTACAGTCACATCAAGGATATCTTTCGTCCTTCTCATGCAGATTACGCTTACCATGCTAGGTATGGGCTTAGAGATTACAAAGGAGGGGGAAGATCCTCTGCTCGTGAAACCATTGCCAGGGTAATTGGAGGGGCCATGGCCAAACTGGTCCTTCAAAGTGAATTGGGGGTTGATATTGAAGCTTGGGTCCAACAAATTCACAAGGTAAAACTTGAAGAAGATCCTGTAGAAATCAAATTAGAATCCGAAGAGGAATTTGCAACTAGGTGTCCGCATCCCGAAACAGCGAAGAAAATGTATGATGCCGTTGATCAAGCGAGAAGGAAGGGGGATTCTGTGGGGGGTATTATCAAATGCAGGATAAAAAATGTTCCCGCCGGTATAGGAGAACCTATTTACAATAAGCTATCCGCTACATTGGGGGCCGCGATGCTGGGAATTAATGCTGTCAAAGGCTTCGAATTGGGTTCTGGCTTTGAAGGAACGCAGATGTTGGGTTCCGAACACAATGACCATTTTTACATGCAGGATGAAAAGGTCAGAACCCAAACAAATTATTCAGGTGGCGTGCAAGGAGGAATCAGCAATGGGGAAGATATTCATTTTAGGGTAGCCTTTAAGCCAACAGCGACCATTATGCAGGACCAGGATACAGTTGATGCCCATGGTAAGGCTGCCGTGGCTCAGGGAAAAGGAAGACATGATCCCTGCGTGGTGCCAAGAGCTGTGCCGATTGTTGAGTCAATGGCGGCTTTGGTCCTCTTGGATCAATGGATGTTATACCGTGCTCGTCCGAGATTTGAAGGCTAAAAAGTAGAAAAGTCAGATGATAGTAGGGTATTCCTGCATTTCCACAGGAATTATTGGGAATGTGGATTAACAATTCAGGTTTCCGTATTATTTTTATGGGTCAGCTAGCTAACACCCATCAATATGAGTTATATCAAACGCGGGAAGCGAGATAAACATATCCTGATCAACGAAAGAAGGGATGAAATTATCTATCTCCCACAAGGAAAAGCCCGAAAGTGGAGCAATCCTGAGGAAAAGGTACAAGCCGAAACCTACCTCAAACTGATCTACGACTATGGCTATCCCGCCGAATACCTTCGCGTTTGTCAAAAAATTCAAATTGGATCCTCAAAAAGAGAGGGGGATGTCATGGTTTACCGAGATGAGGATGCCAAAGACCCCTATATCGTGGTAGAATGTAAGAAGAGGAAAGTATCTAAATCTGTCTTCAACATGGCCATTGACCAGGGATTTAGCTATGCCGCTGTAACCAACGCAGAGTATGTGTGGGCGACTTCAGGAGACAAAAATGCAATGTTCGAAGTTGACCAGAGCAATATCAACGAGCGCAATACCAACCGTATCCCCAGTCTCCCTAAGCACCGTCAAAAATTCAAAAAGGGAGAGAGAAGTTTTGGGAAATGGCTCTTCCAGAACCCTGTCTTATCCGATACCATGTTGTACGGAGTTGTGTTGTTATTGATGACCTTGGTGCTCAGCAAAATGGCCGTTGAATTCCACGATTCCTTAATCAAATTCACCGATAAAACGTGGACAAAATGGAACTGGAACTGGGATTATAATTGGTGGTACAATATCATCCTGGTGATTTCCTCAGTCTTGACACTGGCCTTGGGTTCTGTATTTATGAGAAGCCATGAATTCTTCCAGACTACGATCACAAAAAAATGGCTTACCTACTTATTGATTGGTTTGATCCTCATTATTCCCTCTTGGTATGTAGGTGTAAATCAGGATAATCTGTCCCTTCTCAGTGAAGCAGGTTGGTGGGGAGACCTCAATTATCTGAAATACTTCAATAAGGGCTATCCTATCATGATTTATCTATGGCCTTATATCAAGTCATGGCCCTTGCAGATCATTATGATTGCAGCCTTGATATGGTTGATGAATCGAAAATAAAAATTGATCAAAGAAGACAATAACACACCGGCTGTAAATCCCTTGCAGCCGGTGTTTGACTATTCCCCTATAATTTCTATAAGAATGTAGGCTGGCATTTCGTTTGATCATCAGAGATGTAAGGACTCATATTTCTGATTTTATGGAACGAAAGGAAATGCTTAAGATACTGGGGGGAGGATTGGCAGGCATGCTGATGCCTTGGGGCAAAGCGAAGCTTTTGGGTTCCGAATTGTTGACCTACCAGAAAAACTGGAATCAACTCCAGCAACAATCTCTCAAGATTCTTGAGAAAATGCCTGAGGCCGATTATGGGTATTTTCCCGCTAAGGGTATGCAGACATTTGGAGAACTATTCGTAGAATGCTGTTACCAAAGTAGCTTTCTAATCAGAAGTTTCATAGGGCAAGATCATATGGCCAAGCCTCCTCACTTCAATAAAGAAATTTGCCTTACGTATACAGAGGACTTCTATGGCATGGGGGGGCAAATTTTGAAGGCATTGTCTGAAAATGACCTTGAGAAGGTGGGAATCCGAAAAGGGGATAGCTACACCTTTTTGCATGGAAGAGACTACATTCTCCAATCCATAGGGATCATGGAAAGGTGCCATGGTACAGCCATTACCTACCTGAAAATGAAAGGCTTAGATATTTCCTCTATCTGATGCTAGCGGTCCACTTCTCCTAAGACTATATCAATCGAGCCAATAATGGCTACGAGATCTGCTAAGAATATTCCTCTGCTTATTTCGGATATGACGGAGAGATTAGAGAAGCTAGGCCCCCGTGTTTTGCAACGGAATGGCTTATCAGAGCGTCCATCTGCTACGAAGTAGAAACCTAATTCGCCTCGAGGGTTTTCTGCTCTCACATATAGCTCTTGGGCTTTTGGCCTAGCTTTGGGAGGACAGAATTCTCTTGGGTCGAAGAGTGGTGTTCTTTTGTGGTCAGTGGTCAGCCTTTGAAGGCATTGTTCGATGATTTTAAGCGATTCCTCTACCTCATCGACCCTAACTTTAAACCTGTCCCAACAATCACCGATGGTTCCCATTTCCCCTTTGCCTACAGGTATATCAAATTCAAGTTCAGGGTAAACACTGTAGCCATCCACCCTTCTTAAGTCCCATTTTAATCCAGAGGCCCTTAGCATAGAGCCAGAACAGCCATAATTCACGGCAGTATCCAAGGGCAATACCCCCACATTAGCTGTTCGCTTAACGAAGATTTCGTTGTCGGTAATCAACTTATTTAGTTCATCCATCTTTGGACGAAAGTAATCGACAAATTCCTGGCATCGCTCCTCAAAGCCTACGGGAAGGTCATAAAACAACCCACCCACCCAGATGTAATTGTAAAGCATCCTTGAGCCAGAAAGCCATTCAAGTAGGTTCATGATATGCTCTCTGTCTCTGAAAGTCCAAAGGAAAGGGGTAAAAGCTCCTATATCCAATCCATAAGTGCCAAGGGCGATCATATGAGAGGCAATTCGATTGAGTTCGCTTACCAAGACCCGAATGTATTCTACTCTTTTGGGAAGAGTACCTTCAATTCCGAGCATCCGTTCAACCCCCATGACAAAGGCAAAATTGTTATTCATGGAGGAGAGGTAATCCATACGGTCGGTATAAGGAAGAATCTGTGGATAGCTGAGGGATTCTGCGTGCTTTTCGAAGCATCTATGCAGGTAACCAATATGAGGCACTACCTCAACCACAATTTCACCATCTGTTACCACTTCCAGCCGAAGGACACCATGAGTAGAGGGATGCTGTGGACCGATATTGAGGATCATCTCTTCGGCTTTGAGATCCTCTATCTTGTACTTGTTAGGGGCAGCCCTATTGAGCATCTCCTTTTGGGACAGTTGAGTTTCCTCGTGATTGGGTAGGCTGGGAATCTTCATCGACCAGAATTTGCTCGGTTAATAATCAATTTTGATGTTGTGATAGGATTCAGCGCTTGTATAATCCTTTCGAAGAGGGAATCCCTCCCAATCTTCAGGCATGAGAATCCTCCTGAGATCAGGGTGTCCCTCAAAAGGAATTCCTAGCATATCGTAAGCCTCTCTTTCATGCCAGTCTGCAGCTTTCCAAATATGAGAAACTGTGGGAATGGCTTCTAATTCGCTTTTGCTCGTACGGGTTCTCAACACGATTCCATGTTCGTATAAGAGAGAATACAGATGATAGACAACTTCCAATTCATCCTTCTCTTTGCCCAAATCGACACCTGATAAGAGAGAAAGGTAATCAAACGACAAGGGGCCGTGATCGCGAAGGAAGATGGCAACTTGTTGTAAGTCCTCTCTCCCTATGTAGAGCCAAGGCTGAAGCACATCTGCCTGACTGTCCTTGATGGCTCCTGGGAAGTGTTGATCAATTAACTCTTTGATGGCTTCGAAATTCATGATGTAGGGGGATTTTCTTTGGGCATATCAGGAATGAGAAGACTCTCTTGACGTATTTTCTCTTGTAGCTTGAGAATTCCACCAATAAGTGCTTCAGGGCGAGGTGGGCAACCAGGCACATACACATCGACAGGAATGATTCTGTCAACCCCTTTGACTACGTGGTAGCCGTGTTCCCAATAAGGGCCTCCGCAATTGGAACAGGACCCCATGGAAATGACATATCGAGGTTCGGGCATTTGCTCATAAAGCCTTCTGATTCTATCGGCCATCTTGAACGTAACAGTTCCTGCTATGATCATGACATCTGATTGTCGAGGGGAAGGGCGTGGGAAAACACCTAATCTATCTAGGTCGTAATGGCTGGCATTGGTGGCCATCATTTCAATGGCGCAACACGCAAGACCAAATCCCATAGGCCAAAGAGAGGATAGCCTCGCCCAATTGAGAAGGTCGTCTACCTTAGTCAGTACGATTTTACCTTGTCCGGTTTTAGTATCTAATAAGCCCATATTAATTCTGGGGTATGGCGGTTCTTTTGTTGTCTACCGTCCCTTCGTAGCGTTTGTTAATTAAGTCGTATTTGTTGGGAATAGCAGATTCAGGTCCGATTGGTACAATAGGATCAGGTTTGATCCATTTTAGGTCTCCCTTTCTCCAAACATAGGCAAGTCCTACCAGCAAAATGACAACAAAGAGCGTCATTTCGATTAGTGCTAACCAGCCCCATGATCTTATCGGTTCAATGATCCCTGGTTCTGCAAACACAGTGGCCCAGGGAAAAAGGAACAATATCTCCACCTCAAAAATGAGAAACACCAGCGCCACAACATAAAATCGATTGTTGAACTGAAGTCCACTATGTCCAACTGGATCTTCACCACACTCGTAGGTCGATAGCTTCTCAGGGTTAGGTCGATTGGGGGAAATAAGCCTTACTACAAATAATCCAAAGGCCACAAAAATACTTGCCCCCAAAATAAAAAGGAATGCTTCTCCGAAGGCGCTTATTTGTAGACTAGCCTGCAATAGGACCATATTTTTTAATTTTCTAATTGGGTGACCTCTCCCCAAAAACAAGGTCAAACCATGAGTTGATAAGGAAAATCCTGCAAATCAACTAAATTTAGTGAAAATTGATTATCGAATTCGCAAATCAAGATTTATAAATATCCCACTAACTTATAAAACATGAAGAAAATTATTACTGCCCTCTTTCTTCTGTCCTTTGCCATGGTCTCATTTGCCCAAGAAAAGGACACGACCTATTGGAAAAATGGAGCTGTTGGAACCATTGGCTTCACTAACACAGGTTACAGTACTTATTGGCAGGCAGGTGCCCTTCCTTCGCAATCCATTTTGGCCAACTTTGTAGCGAATGCCTACTACAAAAAAGCCAAAAACAGCTGGGAAAATGATCTTGTCCTCGCTTACGGTTTGCTGCGTCAAGGACAAGATGCTCCCTTTCTAAAGAATGCCGACCGAATAGAATTTACCTCTAAGTACGGTTACAAATTGGCCGAAAAACTTCTGGCTTCAACTCAGTTGAATTTCAGAAGTCAGTTTGACGACGGATTTGAATTTGATCCTAACTTCCCCACCAACGTAGACTCTGCCACTTTGATTTCACGCTTCTTGTCACCTGCCTATCTAAACCTGGGTGTGGGTCTTGACTGGCAATACGATGAGCATTTGAGTATATACTATGCTCCTTTAAACGCTAAGGTTACCATCGTTTCTTTGGAAGAGTTACGCCCAAGATACATCCCGCAAGATATCACGACAGGTGCCGCGCGTTTCGAGTTGGGTTCCAATCTGACTATAAAGTACAATCGTGAGGTTGCCAAAAATGTCCTCTTTAAAACCACGGCCAACTTCTTCGCCAACTATCTCCAGAACTTTGGGAATATTGACGTGAACTGGGAGACCTTGACCACAGCAAAGGTCAACAACTGGTTGGCCGTTACTTTTGCTACTAACCTGATTTACGATGATGACATCAAATTTGTCATTGAAACAGATGAGCAGGGTAATCCTACGAAAACAGGTCCCAGAACGCAGTTTCAGCATATTTTGACGATTGGATTAACGTATACCTTCATTGATTAGAGGAAAGCGTTCAGTAGATAAAAAAGGGAAATGAGCAAAACTCATTTCCCTTTTTTCATGGAACAAAGTTCTAGTAATTTCCTAAAGGAAAGCTAATTCCTGCATTCAGGGAGAAGTCTGAAAGGGTGCGTTCTGTATTGGCTACAATGTTGGCTATTCCGAAGCTATATCGGCCATCAACATACAGCCATTTTCCTCCTCCTAGGCTTTTGTGAAAGCCCAGACCCAACAACAAACCATAGTCTTGATCCTCGTAAGAAGTCAATTCCTGGCCTTCTCTTTGTGCTTGGAGTAACAAGGCATAATAGGGGCCAAGCATCACTTTGGGCCTGAAACTACCGCTACCAAAGAAGTATTGGGCAAATAAAGGAATTTCAAGGTAGTCCAGGTTAATGCTACGGTCAGCATTATCTACCCCTCCTTTTCGAGCAAAGTTCGCCTCAGCTCCTAGTCCAAAGTCTTTATTGATGCTATAGGTTAGCATGGCTCCTACTCGAAAGCCAGTTTTGGCTTCTTCGTTACCGAAGTTTGAGATGGACGATTGAAGGAAACCAGCCTTAAGGCCAATGGAGGTATTCTGAGCGGATAAGTTTACTACGCTCAAGAGAAAAATGGGAATGAATAAGCTGTAATTGATTGTAGGCATGGGATTGTTTTTCTAGGAGGAAAACAACTTGGATGCCATACCCTAATTTGTTGATTCAGAGTCTTCTGCATCCAATCAGTAGCTGCGTTTATTACCAAATTCGAATTGTATTTCTCAAAATGGGAATAAAAAAAGCGACCTGATGTCCACAGGTCGCTAGTTATATTTTTCTATGTATCTTTTTTTAACCAAAAATACCCGCACCCGCCAGGATAGCGATAATGCCTACGATTACACAATAAATCGCAAAATAGTCCAGCTTGGCATTTTTAACGATTCGGATCATCCATGTACAAGCAATTAATCCAGAGATGAAGGCAGCGAGAAATCCAGCAACTAATACATCTGTCCCTACTTCCACCACTGCGGTAGTAGATTCTGCATCAAAGTAGTCTTTTAGTTCTAGCATGGTTCCTCCAAGGATGACAGGAATGACCATCAGGAATGAGAACCTGGCAGCTGTTTCTCTACTAATTCCAAGCATCAAGGCAGTTGATATGGTAGATCCTGACCTAGAGACACCCGGTAGAAGGGCAAAAGCCTGAGCGAGACCGACTATAAAGGCCTTTATGGGATTTAGTTCCCCAGGTTGGGACTGAATACGAGAGGAGGCCATCAAAAGCCCAGCTGTAATCAGTAGCATGAAGCCTACAAGCATGATTTGCCCTGAAAACAAAACATCTAGTTGTTCTTTGAAAAATACATAAACCAGTCCTGCTGGGATCATGGAAATTAGGATGTAAACCACAAACTTGGTGGCATCATTCCATTGGAACTTAAAAAGTTCGCTGATCAGGTTGAGGATGTCTTTGTAATAGACGACGATGGTAGACAAAGCGGTAGCAGCATGTACAACGGCGGAATAGAGTACGGCGTTTTCTTCGAATTTTACTCCGAGAACTTCTTTTCCCAATTCGAGATGTCCACTGCTACTTACTGGCAAAAATTCAGTTAGTCCTTGAATGATTCCAAGAACGATCGATTCAATGAGGCTCATAAATTACTACGTGAAAGAGATTTCGTGTGTGCGATAAATGTCGGAAATGATGCCTAGTTTACCAGCCCTTTCACCTCAACCTTATACTTCCTTTTCCTTACTGGTATGAATCTATGCCTTAACTGAACTTGGGCTAAGCTTCGTGAAAGATCAGGATGTTGATTCTGGTTTGGGCTTGTACATGATGGCATATATGACACCCAAAAAGCCTGCCACAACGATAGGTGGAGCTACATATAGGGCGATAGAAAATTGCTGCGCATCAATAAATGGCTCTAGAGACATTAGATAAAAGCCGAAGGTAATCACGGCAACACAAACGAGAAGTAGTATGTAGTTCATTCGTCCAAAAGGAAGGACAACTTCTTTCTTTTCGACTACAGGTTTTTTGACAGGTGCTTCAGCTACAGCTTCAGCCGTTTTGGTGGTTTTTACCACTCTTTTTGTCTGGGATTTGGAAACCGGTTTACGGGTGCTGGTTGATTTCCTACGCTGATTTGAATTTCCTTTCTTCGCCATAACTACAGCAGTTCATCAAGATTTCGGTTCAAATATTTATTTACGGCCCGATAGCTTCCTAAAAAGCCCATGACGAGGCCAAATAACACAATTCCACCTAATAATACAATCAATATGGGCATCGCGAGGGATTCACCTGACTGAACAAAAAAGAGATACAGGAGAGATGTTACCCCACCAGTCGCGATTACCGCTCCTAAAAGGCCTTGCAAAATGCCTCGCCATAAAAATGGCCTCCTGATAAATCCTCGGCTCGCCCCAATTAATTCCATCGTTCTAATGTTCATTCGTTGGGCAAAAATGGAAAGCCTAATGGTGGTATAAATGAGGAAGATCCCAAGTAAAGCTAAAATGAGCATAATGGCAGGACCTAACCATCTTAAGACTTTCAGATTCTGATCCAATCCAGGAATTACATCTTGGACATTCTCTACACGGGAGACTGCCTTCTCATCTTTTAAAAACTCCTTGATTTGGCTTAAGCCATGTTGCCTTAAGTGGAGAAGGTTAATCTTTAACTCAAAATACGCCAAGAATGGATTGACACCCTTGAGACTTTCGAGCACAATGTCAGAGGCATCTTCGCTTAACTTAAGTAAGCCCTGATCTGCAGCCTCCTCTTTGGATACATAAGAGACTTCATCTACATAAGGCAATGAATCAAGCTTTTGCGCCAATTCATCTTTCAATTGTTCCGCCAAATAGTCATTCAGCAAGACTTTAATGACTCGGTATTCCTTCTCGACGTTTGTCATGACATCATAGCCTTTCAGCATGATGGCACCCAACATGCCCAACATGAAAAGAACGAGGGCAATACCCAAGGTGGTCAACATGTAGTTGCTCCGCCTGCGTTGTCGCCAGAATTTATTCTCCAATTGACTCATTGCATACAAAGTTAAGCCTTTCGTCAAAGAAAAGAAGAACTATGCCTCCTTCTACACTTCATTTTACCTAGGGTTCAAAAAAAAGCCTCCTGAAAAGGAGGCTTTAGAGTTGTGGGTGAATATTGACAACGGGCTTTATTCTTAGTAGACCCTTATAGGTCTGAGGTTTTGTTAGCTCTTGGTCGTTGTGTGATAACAGTTTTTTCTGCGGAGTCATTCATTTGCTCACGGTCAGAACTCTTTAGAGATTGGGTGTTTCCTTTATTGCTATAACCTTCTACGGCGGTATCTTCGTTTACTTCTCTCAAGGCTTCATCTTCTTCTAGCTCGATCATTTCTGTACTGGCCTCAGAGCGTTGGCTTTTTGCAAAATCATCCTCAGCAAAAGCCTCAGTATCGAAATCTTGGGTAACTACTTCTCTTCCATCTTCTGCCTCGACTTCTGTTGCTGTGCTGGGTAAAATTTGGTCTTCAACCGTACAAGAGGTCATGGCAAACATGAAAGCGAAGGCGGCGAAGGCAGTAAACGTAAACTTTTTCATTTTGACTTATCTTTTGGGGTAAATAGTATGTCTGTGCGTTAGACATTATTATATACCCCATATGAAGCCCCTCAGATTTATCAGTTTGAATCAAAAATTGACCCCATTTGCCCAACCTGATAAAAAATGCAACTAAGCAGAAGGTATGTAGTCTCACAAAAAAAAGAACAGACTGTGAAGCCTGTTCTTTATGCGTTTCTAAAGTAGATTCATCTTAGGAGTTAGCCTGATGATGTACCACTTGTGGGTAAGGAATCTCAATTTGAGCAGCGTCAAGGGCAATCTTAGCTTTCTCTGTGATCCCGAAATAGACATCCCAATAATCAGCTGGAGTCGCATATGGCCTAACAGCCAAGTTTACAGAGCTATCAGCTAGTTCTAATACATTTACAGATGGAGCTGGGTTATCCATTACCTTAGGATCTTCCTCCATAACTTTCATGAGGACTTCTCTTGCCTGCTTGATGTCTGCATCGTATGAAATTCCTACGACAAGGTCGACTCTTAACTTACCAAGAGAAGTAAGGTTGGTGATATCTCCATTGGAAAGGGGAGCATTAGGAACGATAACTGTCTTGCTTTCTGGCGTTTCAAGAGTAGTTACAAACAGATTGATGTCTCTTACATGTCCTGTATGTCCTTGTGCTGTGATCAAATCGCCGATTTTAAAAGGCTTGAACAATAGAATCATCACACCGCCAGCGAAGTTGGACAAAGATCCTTGTAAGGCTAGGCCTACAGCCAAACCTGCTGCACCCAAAATCGCAAGGAGAGAAGTCGTTTCTACGCCTACCATTTGAAGAACTGCAATGATCAGTGCTGCACGTAGAAGAACTGTAGCAATATTGATCAGAAACCTTTTCAATCCCTCATCCAGTTTTCTTCCATCAAGAGCTTTGCTGATAAGCTTATTTACGCGCTTAATGACAGCGTTACCAATGACGAGGACGACAATTGCCAAAAGAATTTTTGGCGCATACTCAATGGTATTTGTTACCAGAGCTTCAATTCCTTTGGAAATAGTTTGTTGTAGATCTTCCATTTTTTTCGTGTGTAAATGCTGTTAGGTTAGATGTATTTCTCCTTGAGAGGAGTAATCTTCCGAAAAGTTACCTTCACAAAATAAAAAAGAGAAATAAAATCTTTCGTTACTGGATATTATATGATAGATCAAAGGAAATAAGAAAAGGGAGGACTGTTTAGGTCCTCCCTTTTCTTCTAATATGTGCTTGACAAAATTACTTATTTGTCTTTGTCTTCAGACGTGTACAGCTATCCTTGTATAGATAATCTCTAATGATGGACAAAACAGTCTCACGTTGACCAGTTGTTACACCTATAGATACATCTTCGTCTGCCTCCAAGGCAAAAAGTTCGCCAGATTTGGTTCTTTTGAATACGTAGTTGCCCACTTTGATTAACTTATCATTTCCGATTGTCTTGAATTCAAAACTGTCGAATTTTTTAGAGTATGATCTCCCTTCAGGGATGGTGGTTTTGGCAATTACTTCCGCATCGTCTCCCTGAGAAACGAATAGCTCACACAAACATGTTCCTTTTAGCTTCTCGTCTTCTACCTGCATGATGGTGTAGTGTACTACTTTCCACTCCCCACTCATTCTTTCAAGAGCCATGGTTACGGTTTCTTTTCCTTTTACCCAGATACCGTTTTCTTCTTTGGTTTCATAGTCTACTGTGTAAACTAAAGTAGAATTTTTGTTTCCGAGGTGGGTGTAAGCAATGTTTCCAACATTGTAGGTGAGGCTAAGATTGGAAGCACGAAGTATGTTGTTGAGGTAGGCTTCGAATCCTGCATAAGTACTGTTGGATACTCTTGATTTACCAGAGATATTGAATACGAATATATTCGAAGTAGCAGTTTTAGAGAAGTATTTTAGGACTTCGCTTTTGTTTTTGGTCTGCGGGATGCTGGCGTAGGCATCTGCGAAATCCTCTACAAATGTCTGAAGTTCTTTTTTGATTTTGTCCTTGTCAACATTCTCCTGCGCAAAGGCCACTTGGCTGACCATCATTCCCAAAAATAGGGTCGCCATAAGGCAACGATGCATGAATTTCATAATTTCTTAAGGTTGGATGAGTTGAAAATTATTGAGGGTAAATATATAGAATCCTTTCAAAACCGACCTAGTAATTTAGGTCGGGGATTAACCATTTTTGATCATATTAGGGTTTTCAAAATTACCAGACCGCCTTTTGGAATAGAATAAGGCACATTTTACCCAAATAGAAGGCAAGTTTGTCGGCATCTTTTGCGGGTAGTTTGATCCATGATGTTTATAAAATTCCCTATATATCAACCTTTATGTAAGGGATTGAGTCTTTTCATATAGGCTTCTCTACATGAGTAAGCAAGTTCTACAGGTAGCATGAGCTAATTTTGAGCGTACCATTAGTTGTGGAAACACCGTATATTCCTTCTATGAAAAACCGACTATGTACATATTTTTGGGGTCTTCTGCTGATTGCCTTTGGTATAAACCAAATTCCCCAATTATCTGCACAGGGTATTGGAAAGCCAATTTTAAGAAACTTCAAGCCAAGAGAATACCAAGCTAGTTCAGCCAATTACATGGCTGTACAAGACTATAGAGGTATTATGTACTTCGCCAACTTCCTAGGCCTAATGGAATATGATGGCGCATCTTGGAGATTAATAGATATTCCCTCCCAATCTGCTGTCAGGTCCCTAGCAACTGATTCCACCGGCAAGGTATACTTAGGCGGGGTAGGAGACTTTGGATACCTCGAGCCCGATTCGCAAGGAAAAATGATCTTTGTTTCGCTCAGACATCTTACTGATGTTTCGGAGTCGATCAAGGACAAACAAATTGTAGCCATTGGGACAGATAAAGGTGCTATTTTCCAAGTAAGCGGGGATACAGCCTATTTCGAATGGCGGGGAGGAAAATTGGAAAGGTATACGCTGGAGGGGATAAAAAGGGCCTTCAGCTTGTTTTTTGTTGGCCATCAATTGTGGATTGCCTCCCCTAAAACAGGTCTCGTAAGAGTAGATCGGGGACAATTTTCACAGGATCAAGGACCATTTCAGGACAGCTATATCCTTGAGATGGAGGAATATGATGATGACCATTACCTTCTTGTTACAGAGAAGTATCAATTTTGGATCCTTAACAAGGCCGATTTTAGCATAAGGCGTCTTCGCACCGAGATAGACAAGGACTTGATGGAATACTATTTCTCAGGTATCCAGAAAATCGCTCACGGCAACTTCCTCATTACGACCGTCAAAAATGGTATTTTCTTTTTGGATAAAAACGGGAAGAAACTTCTGAACCTCAATGATACCAATGGCTTACAGGATAGACTTGTCCTACATGCGGCGGTGGACAATCGAGGAGGAATTTGGCTCTGCCTATCCAAAGGAATTACTTATATGAACATGACCATTCCGCTAAGGGTGTGGGATGAGTCTTTTGGCTTGAATGGCCTTGTCTATTCCGTCAAACGCTACAAGGATAAGTTGTATGTCTCTACTGTACAGGGCGTCTTTGTCTGGTCGGGAAATAAATTTGAACGTGTACAAGGCATTGAATCGGAGACTTGGGAATTATACGAGGTAGAAGTCCCCAATGGTGGCAAGCAATTAATCGGTAATACGATCACAGGTTTGTATAGCATAGAAGGAAAAGTCGCAAAACCTGCGATGAACCAACAAACAGTTCCTTTTGTAGGAGAGATGACCCCTTCCAGCATCCATAAGGGAGTTTTCTTCGCCAACGATGAAGCCAATCGAATGTTAGTCATCAAACATACAGGTGGCAAGTGGCAAATATTAAAGTCTTTCGATGAGCTGAGAGGACGATACGACCAAATCATGGAAGACCGAGAGGGTAACCTCTGGTTGATTGACTTGAGAGGAGAGAACAGATTGATGCTGGTCAATTGGCAGGATGATAAAGAGTTTGAGATAGCTCGTATTAGGACATTTCAACATCAGGCTAGTACAGGTCGATTACTCTCTATGTTTAAGATTCAGGGGAAAACCTACTTCCTGAGTGAAAGGGCCATCATGGATTATGAAGAGGGTAGGGGACTGGAAAGCGTTACGATCAAAGGGATGCCACAAACGGGCTTATCTACGGTTTCTGAATCACCTGATGGGAGGCTATTTCTCAGCAGAAAGGAAGAAAAGAGAAGATGGTTTGAGATTCTCATTCCCCAAGAAGATGGTTCTTATGTAAAAGACTCATTGAGCTTGCGAGAACTTGAAGATTATGATATTTGGGGGAAGGTGTATGCCGAAGATGATGGGAGAGCTTGGCTAGGAACCTCAGAAGGTTTATTCTGTTACGATACCCGAATTGAGATACCTAACATGGAGGTTTCTCTGCCTGTGATTCGACAGGTTACCTTGGGAGAAGACTCTGTAATATTCCATGGCGGGTTTCATCCTATCGCCGCTGACTGGTTGATGGTAGCCAACCCAGAATTGTCCCATAACAACAATCAGATTACCATCCAGTTTGCCGCTCCCTACTTTGGCATTTATTCCACTCCGGAGTACCAATATCGTTTGAAAGGTCATGACGACAATTGGTCTGCTTGGACCAGTGAAAGAAAAAAGGACTATTCCTCCCTTGATCCCGGCGAGTATGAGTTTCAAGTAAAGGCAAAGGACCAATTCGATAAGGTCAGTGGAGTTACCGCCTATAAATTTGAGGTTTCACCCCCTTGGTGGAAGTCAGTTTGGGCCTTTATCCTATACGGCTTTGTCGCCATTTTCCTGGTTTATGGGACCGTGAAGTTAAATACGCAACGACTCCACCTTCAAAATGAACATTTGGAAAGATTGGTCTATGAACGAACCAATGAGATTTGGGAACAGCACAAAGAGATTGTCAAGAAAACAGTGGCCCTCAAACGTAAAAACGAAGAGATTGCCAGTCAGCACACTTTATTAGAGGATAAAAACTCTGAGCTAGAAGAGGCTATGAAGAAGCTTCAGGCGGCTCAGACACAATTAGTGGAGTCCGAGAAAATGGCCTCTTTGGGGCAGCTGACAGCGGGGATTGCCCATGAGATCAACAACCCCATTAACTATGTAAAAGGAAATATCAGTCCTTTGAAAAAGGACTTCGAAGAAATCAAAACCCTTTTCCAACGGATCCAATTGCTCAAAAAGGCAGATGACATTAAGAAAGCCGTTTCAAGAATAGATTCCTATGCAGAGGAGATTGATGCGGTTTATCTCTTTCAGGAAATGGAGCTCCTGCTGAAGGGGATTGAAGAAGGCGCCAATCGAACCAAGCAGATTGTAGATGGCCTCAAAATCTTCTCCCGTACAGAACATGACCTCTTCAAGCACATGGATGTACACCAAGGGATAGATTCTACCTTGACCTTGTTAAACAATAAGATCAAAGACAGAATCAACATTATCAAAGATTACGATGAAATTCCTGTGATAGAATGTCTACCAGGAAAACTGAATCAAGTATTCATGAACATTATTTCTAACAGCATCCAGGCGATTGAAGCCAGATATGGAGAAAATGTTCAGGCGAATGGCCAAGTCCTAGGCGAAATCAATATCAAAACTGAGGCGGCTTCGCACTGCTTGCCAGGTAAAAAAGAATGCGTCAAGATTTTCATCTCAGATACGGGTATTGGGATTCCACAGCATTATCTCAATAAAATATTTGACCCCTTCTTTACGACAAAGGATGTAGGGGAAGGAACAGGTCTGGGGCTTTCAATTTCCTTTGGCATTATTGAAAAGCACAATGGAAGAATCAAGGTCCATAGTGAGGAGGGTAAAGGAACTACCTTTGAGATTACCCTTCCATTAGAGCAGGATGAGCGGGTAGTTTGATTCTTTCCCAACACATACACATCAACCATGAATCACAAACAGGAGGAAGGCTTTTGTTGAAAAAGTCCTAATTTCCCGACCTGGTATTCATGTATATGTATTGATGTTTTATGTCCGAGCTGAAAACTCCTATACTCTACGTTGATGATGAAAAGCACAACCTGGTGGCCTTCAAAGCTTCTTTTAGGAGGAACTTTCAGGTCTTAACCGCCCAGTCCGGTGCTGAGGCCTTGGATATATTGGCTCAGCATGAGGTAAGTGTCATCATCAGCGACCAACGAATGCCTGGGATGACTGGGGTGCAGCTTTTCGAACAAGTACAGGAAAAATACCCTCAGCCCGTACGCATGGTTCTGACTGCCTTTTCAGATGTAGCAGACATCATTGACGCTATCAATAAAGGAAAGGTCTACTACTTTGTAACCAAACCATGGAAATACGAAGAACTCAAGGTGTTGATCGATAATGCTGTAGAGGCCTATCGACTAAAGTCGGAAAATCTTTCCCTTACAGCCGAAAAACACGAATTAGAACTATTCGCAGCCAAGCAGGAAAAAGAAAGAATGTTGGCCCGCTTTGAAACGCTGAAAAATCAAGTTAACCCACATTTTTTGTTCAACTCCCTGAATGTGCTGAGCTCCTTGGTTCATGAAGATCCTGAGTTGGCCGAATCTTTTATTTCGAAGCTGACCCGCGTATATCGATATGTTTTGGACCTAAAGGATGAAACCTTGGTCCCCCTAGAAAGAGAATTGAATTTTGCGAGTAGTTACTTCTTTTTACAACAAATTCGTTTTGGTAACAATTTGCAGATGTACATTGAGGTACCCGAGATCCACAAGCAATTGCTTTTGCCTCCTTTGAGCCTGCAATTGTTGATGGAGAATGCTATCAAACACAATATTATCTCAGGGGAAAATCCCTTGAGAATAGAGTTGTTTTTAGAGAAACATGAGTTTGTCGTCAGAAATAATTTTCAAGCTCGTAAAGAGATGATACATTCTACGGGTATTGGGCAGAGCAACCTGAGAGAACAGTACAGGTTATTAACTGATAGAGAGCCGATTTTTGGGATAGAGGGAGAATACTATGTAGCCCGTCTGCCATTGATCGATCCCCATAGCGTGAAATGAATGGGAAAGTCCTATATTTAAAAAGCTTGTCATGTGAAAAGAAAAAAGCCGTCTGTTAAGGAATTGGTATTAACTTATCAGACTTTTTTCTACCTATGAAATGTGCGCAATGATAAATGTTCCAACAAAGGTGAAGGATTTTTCGATTCTGTATGTAGATGATGAGGAGCAGAATCTCATTTCATTCAAGGCAACCTTCCGCAGGGAGTATAAGATTTATACGGCTCATGGTGGAAAGGAGGGGATTGAACTGCTTCGCAAGCACGATATCCAGTTGATCATTACAGATCAGCGAATGCCTGGCATGACTGGAGTCCAGTTTTTGGAGCGTACCCTAAACGAATTTCCTGATACAATCAGGGTAGTTCTGACGGGCTTCAGTGATATGGAGGCCATCATTGAGGTGATCAATGGAGGAAGAATTTTCCGGTACATCACCAAGCCATGGGAAGAGGATGAGTTGAGGATGACCATTGAGAATGCTCGACAGCTGTTTGAATTACAGCAGAAAAACAAAAATCTTCTGGTGGAACTCCAATCTCAAGTGGAGGAACAAAGTCGGGTAATTGAGCTATTTAAGAAATACGTTCCAGAAACTGTCGTCGAGAAAGCATTGACCTCCAATTCAACTTCTATCTTTGATGGTGAGTTGAAAGAGATTGCGGTTCTTTTTTGTGACATCCGGGGTTTTACGCCTATGAGCGAGGAACTCTCCCCACCAGAAGTAGTGGGCTTTTTGAATGATTACTATGCATTGATGACACAGGTCGTCCAACGCCATGGTGGAACCGTCAATCAATTTGTTGGAGATGAAGTATTTGCATGTTTTGGTGCACCCATTCCCAACAATCATATTGAGCTAAGTGCCGTAATGTGCGCGATGGAAATGATGGAGAAGCGGGCTCAGATCAACGAAAAGTATCGTGAGAAGATGGGGCGCGATATCGAGATAGGGATTGGCATCAATGCAGGTGAGGCCGTTGCGGGGAATTTAGGCTCTGAGGTAAAGATCTCATATTCTGTAACAGGAGATACTGTCAATACTGGGAAAAGAATAGAAAGCCTTACCAAAGATCATCCCAATTCAGTATTGATTTCTGCCAAAGTCTATAATGCCATTGCAGATAAGGTCCAAGCCAAAGCGTGGGAACCTATGGAACTAAAGGGGAAAAGGGATAAAATCCAGGTTTATCAGGTGACAGGCATCAAGGCCTAATAGGAATCTCAACAAAGAATCGACGAAATTAGGCCCTGAGCCTACAAAAATGCCCTTATGTTAGAGGAATGAAAAGGGATTATAGCCTCCTTAATATTTTGGTCAGAAGCTATTTAAAATAATTTATAGTTTGATTAATGTAGGATTTCTTGAAGAATTAGTAAAAAATCCGGTATTTTGTAGTTGAAATCTGCCTTAATATTGGAATACTTTGATGTATAGTTAATGAATCAATCGTCATTCTTACTCAAGTATCAAACAGTAAATAAGGCGAAAGGAGGGGGCCTATAGGGATTAATTGGTCGAATGGACTATAAATCGGTCAGAAGCGTCTTAAAAAAAGTGCAATTTCTGTCTAAATATTACATTCGATCTTTGGCGAAAGGTTTTAATCGTAACTTGGCTAAGTGAAAGGTTGAAAAACAGATTCCTTGTAACTTGCTGACTTGCGGGAAACTAACAAAACGAACACACACGAGGAATTACTGTAATACTTTGCTCTTAACTTGTTTCAGTTCCAGGATTCTGAGAAGCCACGTGCTATGAAAAAACTCTTCTTGCTGAACCTACTATTGTCCTTTACAGGCCTATTGATCGGCCAACCCTTATTGGGTGTCGATCTTGCAGATATGCCTGAGCAGGCTAATTTTGAGCTCACCGAGCTTGAAGTTACCTCTCAAAGTGCTCAGAAAGTAAAGCTCAGCTGGACAATCCTTCACAATTCCCCTGATCTAACCTTCTTTGTTCAGAAAAAATCCAACTCAGGAGAATTTATGACTATTGGAGGCTTTCGTGGATCATTAAGCAAATCCTGTACCTTTTTTGATCTTAATCCTCAAAAGAATATTCTCGTTACCTACCGAATCAAAATCCTATCTTCAAAATTTGTTGATTATCAGTACCTTTCCTCCAATACAGATTTTATCCACAAAGCAGATTTTACACTTCCCGCCGTAAAAAGTTCTAATGGAGATGGACACTTGGTCAAGTTAAAAGATTATGCTGGAAAATCCCTTCGTGTAGTCGGTATGTCCTTCAACGGTCAACAAGTATTTTCTCGTATGCTTAAGGTCAACCAAAGCGGTTATTTGTTCATCCCCACCGAGCAATTGGACAAAGGACGTTATTCTTTCCAGCTTTACGTAGGGGGGCAGCTTTTGACAAGCAAAATTCTTATCAATTAGCATCCTAGCTTAATTTGTAATATCATCTGCTTGAATGTAAGTTCGCTTACACTCAAGCATTTTTGTATGGAGAAAAATCGCCTTAAACTCGACTTTATCAGACCCTTCTTTCCTGCCCTTCGCGATGGATATGTGTTCATGGATAATGCAGGAGGTTCTCAAACCCTGAGGCCCGTAGTTGATTACATGGTAGACTATATGTGGAGCTCCAATGTGCAGCACGGAGCGAGCTACGAAGTTTCTCAACTTTCTACAAACAGAGTGTATGAAGCAAGTCAGCATGTAAGGGCCTACCTCAATGCCTCACATGTAGATGAAATAGTGTTAGGACCTTCCACCTCCATGTTAATTCGGATTCTTTCCCTTGGACTTGTTGACCTTTGGGAAGAGGGAGACGAAATTATTGTAACGAATACAGATCACGAAGCCAATGTGAGCCCTTGGTCCGATCTGGAGAAAAGAGGAATCACGGTCAAAATATGGTCCTATAATCCTGAATCTTTGAAGCTTGAGCTGGATGACTTACGCCAACTCATGACCGATAAGACACGCTTGGTAGCAGTAACCCATGCATCCAATGTATTGGGAACCATTAACCCTATCAAAACCATTGCAGAAGAAGTGCACAAAGCAGGGGCCTTGATTTGTGTGGATGGTGTAGCTTATGCGCCCCACCGCCTTCCTGATGTCAAGGAACTAGATGTCGACTTCTATATATTTAGCTGGTACAAGGTATATGGCCCTCATTATGCGGTTATGTATGGTAGGAGAGAGCTCCTAAGCCAAATGACGGGTATCAACCACTACTTCATCCAAAGTTCTCCCTATAAGTTTCAGCCCGGAAATGTCAACTTCGAACTGACTTACAGTCTAATGGGATTGTTCGACTATCTAGCGCAGGTAAGTGAAGCACATGGAGGACCTAGCGGACGTACCAGAGAGGCCTATCAATATGCCTTTGATCTATTTGCAGCACATGAAACTGAGCTAGCTCAAAGGCTGATCGATTTTCTTCATTCCAAATCTGGCATATCCATCATAGGTGTCCCCAATGGGAATATTGATAAGCGCGTTTCTACTATTTCTTTTGTGGCAGAAGGGCGAGACTCGAAAGCGATTGTCGACAAAGTAGACCCTTATCGGATTGGGATTCGCTATGGAGATTTTTATGCGAAAAAATTGATTGAAGGGTTGGGGATAGAAGCCCAGAATGGAGTGGTGAGAATAAGCATGGTGCATTACAATACCATGAATGAACTTGACCGCTTGATTGAGATATTGGATGGTATTCTCTAATGGCAAGGGGATACTGCTCAGCTTTTCAGAACAGCGCTAAATTGTCTGCTTTCAGATTTCGCTTTACCTTTGCCTTCTCAAGCCATATGTCATGAGTCGAAACTTGGTCATCATTCTCTCTTTAATTTTTGCAGCGGTATCCTTCTTCGTGATTCCCATTCCTATAGAAATGGATCCCATCATATATGGTGTGATCAAGGGGGCCATTGCCCTAGCGGTTTTTGGAATCCTCTTTTATGCCCTCCAACAGCTAGGATACCTTGCCTTGGCTTTGACCCTGGCAGCTATTCTCATCTTTGCCCCAGAGCCTTATGCCCTCCCCATTGATGGCATTGCCAAATTTATTGTCGCCCTGACTGTGGTGGCTATTGTACTAGGGATTGAAAAGCGTCTAAAAAGGAAGCAAGAAGAGGTAGATGAAGAAGCCAGTATTTAATTTTTCTCCGGGCCCTGCTATGTTGCCCGCGGAGGTCATGCTACAAGCACAAAACGAATTCCTAAACTTCCAGGGCACAGGCATGTCCATCATGGAAGTAAGTCATAGATCGGCCATTTTCCAGCAAGTTATTGACAAAGCAGAAGCTGATCTTCGGAAGTTGATGAGCATTCCCTCTGATTATAAAGTGCTGTTTTTACAGGGAGGTGCATCAACGCAATTTGCTATGATTCCCCTTAACCTCATGAGGAAGGGGAAAGCTGTCTTTTTAGATACAGGCGCCTGGTCCCAAAAGGCGATCGCGGAGGCCTCCAAATATGGACAGACTCACATAGTAGCGAGCTCAAAAGATTCAAATTTTTCTTACGTCCCTAGTTTTGAGAAGGAAGAGATAGATCAAGAGGCAGATTACCTTCACCTTACCCAAAACAACACCATTTTCGGAACCCGTATTCACTCACTTCCCGTTTCTGGGAAAGTACCTTTGGTATCAGATATGTCTTCGATGCTGCTTTCAGAGGAGGTACGGGTAGAGGACTATGGTCTGATTTATGCGGGTGCTCAGAAAAACATAGGTCCTTCAGGATTAACCATTGTTATCCTTAGAGAAGACTTAATTGGGTATGCTCAATATAGCTGTCCGAAGATGTTGAATTATCAGACCCATGTAGATAAGGCTTCTATGTTTAATACTCCCCCTACTTTTCCCATTTACATGACAGGTCTTGTATTTGCCTGGACATTGAAAGAAGGTGGCGTGAAGGCGATGGAAGAAAAGAATATGGCTAAGTCATCTTTGTTATATGAATACCTCGACCAATCTGATTTCTATCGACCTGATATAGCATCGCCTCATCGCTCCCGCATGAATGTTTGTTTCCATACCCCTTCTCCTGAACTAGATATCGCATTAGCGAAATTCGCAGATGAAGAGGGCTGTAAGTTTATAAAAGGCCACAGAAGTGTAGGTGGGATAAGGGCAAGTTTATACAATGCCATGTCGATAGAAGGGGTGGCTTACCTCATTGAAATCTTAAAGCAATTTAAAAGGAGAGCATGAAATTAAGCTTTCGAAGAAATTATGCGCTCATTGCTCTGGCCCTATTTGTTATTGAAGTACTGATCGCACTTTATGTGCGGGACTCCTTCATTCGCCCTAAAGTAGGGGATTATCTAGTGGTTATTTTTCTGTATTGTTTTCTGATGGCCTTTGTCGAAATGAAGGTTTGGAAGGCAGCCTTGATTGTTTGGTTGTTTGCCATTGCCGTAGAGTGTCTACAGTATGTCAAGATTGTGGAAGTGCTAGGCTGGCAAGATTCAGAATTGGCACGTGTCCTGATTGGCACACATTTTAACTTTGAAGACATCGTAGCTTACAGTTTGGGGATCCTCACGGTTCTAGGATTGGAATGGCTGGTCAATCGACAAAAAACAAGCTAAAAACGGGATGGATTTACTATTTTGCTACAAACATTCACCTTAAATCGATACACACAGTGGCTATCATTAAAGCATTCAAAGCCTACCGACCTATTAAGGAAAAAGCAAGGGATATTGCATCTCGCCCTTATGATGTTCTGAACACAGCTGAAGCCAAGAAGGAGGCTGAAGGAAATCCTCTTTCCTTTCTTCATATCGTCAAGCCAGAAATTGATTTTCCTGATGGGTACGACGCCTATGCACCCGAAATTTATCAAAAGGCTAAATCAAACTTTGAGGCCATGATAAATGATGGAACTTTTTTCCAGGATGATAGCCCATGTATTTACATCTACAGATTGGAGATGGGAGATATCCAGCAAAATGGGATTGTAGCGGCGGCGGCTGTTTCTGACTACTTCGATAATGTGATCAAGAAACATGAGAAAACCCGCCCAGTAAAGGAGGAAGATCGCAAAAACCATGTCCGTGTTCAGCGCATGAATCCTGAGCCCGTTTTCTTTGCTTACAAGCAGGTAGATGAACTTGATCGCCTGGTGGAAGAGGTAGAAAAAGGCGTACCTGAATACAATTTCATTGCCGAAGATGGTATTCGCCACATGTTGTGGAAAGTGGATCAGCCAGAAACGGTATTTGAATTCGTACAGTTATTTGCCGAAAAAGTTCCTGCAACTTATGTGGCTGATGGCCATCACAGAACCGCGGCTGCTGCCCTAGTCGGTCAGGAACTTGCCGAGTCAAATGAAGCACATACAGGCAAGGAAGCCTACAACTACTTTCTAGCTGTACATTTCCCTGACAATCAGTTAAAGATCATGGACTACAATCGTGTGGTCAAAGACCTGGGCGACCATGATCCGGTAAGCTTTCTAACAGAAATCCAGAAGAGTTTTGAAATTCGTCCAGTAGAGAAGTCATACAAACCACAACGCCTTCACGAATTTTCTATGTACCTCAAAGGATCTTGGTATGTCTTGACAGCTAAGGAAGGTACCTACAACGATCATGATCCCATCGAGACCTTGGATGTTACCGTCCTCTCAAAACAAGTCTTGGAACCTATTTTAGGTATTGTTGACCTGAGAAGAGACGCTAGAATTGAGTTTGTTGGGGGAATCCGAGGATTAGGAGAGTTGGAAAGAAGAGTAGATAATGGAGAAATGGCAGCTGCCTTCGCCCTTTATCCAGTTTCCATGCAACAATTGATTGACATCGCAGATAATGACTTGTTGATGCCACCCAAGGTAACATGGTTCGAACCTAAGCTCCGTTCTGGGCTTTTTGTTTATAAATTCGACTAGCTAACTGCCTATGGGAAGGAAAAACAGGGAAAGGCCTGATCACATAGTAGTCTTGAGAGAGCATGGCAATTTGGTCATTCTAAGGAGGTGGTATAATCCAGGAAGTGCTATTCTAGCTTTAACAGGCATGGTCGTTTTGTATTCTTTTTGGTATTTCTTTCTGCACCCTTTGTCTGATGCGCCCAACATTATCCAATACTTCATTTGGGCCGCCTTTATCCTATTTTTCCTCCCCTTACCTTTGATTTTTGCTTATGTAGGCCTCGCAGGAATAGTAAATAAAACTATTATAGTTGTAGGAAAAGGAAGTCTATCCTTAACCCATGATCCTATGTGGTGGCCAGGGAATGCATCTTATTCTACAGAAGAAATAGACCAGCTATTTGTTGCTCCATACAAGCGGAGGGTTAATCCTGCAAAAAAGCATCATGTTGCGGAGCAAGAAGCCCCTCAAGTAGGGCACATGGTTGACCTGCTAATCCAAAACACTTCGGGAAAGGTGATGACACTTATCAAACGAATTCCTTCCAAGGAAGAGGCCCAATACTTAGAGCGGATTATTGAGGAGGAGTTAGGATTGAAGGACAAACACGTTGAGGGGGAGATATCTCCTCAAAACGAAAACTTACCTTAGCCTAAGAACTTCTTCAAAAAGCCCGTTTTTCTCCTTCTGGAAACAGAGAGTTCCTCTCCATTGGCCATGTGTACGGTTCCGCCTTCTCCTTTTTGATAGCTTTTTACATGTCTTAGGTTGATCAAATTGGATTGATGAATTCTGTAAAAGCCAAAGTCAGTTAGTAGCTTATCATATTCTTTAAGCGTCTTACTCACCAGAATCTTCTCACCATTCTGCAGATAAAACCAGGTGTAATTCACTTCCGCGTTCAGGTAAAGGATTTCACCAAGGGGAATCACCTGGAATCCATTGATATTCTGGATAATGAGTTTCTTGACTGACCCTTTGTCTTCATAATTCTCGATTAAAATCTTAATGCGGTCAGACTGGTTTTGTTTGCTTTGAGTAAGTCGTTGGGAGACTCGCCCTATGACATCCTTAAGATGAGTGATCTGTATGGGCTTGAGGAGGTAGCCCATGGCAGAAAATTGAAAGGCCCTGATGGCATATTCGTCGTAGGCGGTAACGAAAATGATTTCAAAATCGATGTTTCCCAATCGATTCAAGAGTTCGAAACCAGTCCCGCTTTTGAGGTGGATATCCAAAAATACCAGATCTGGTTGGACCTGTTTGATGGTCTCCACTCCATTGTCAAGATCATCTCCTTCTCCGACGATATTAACGGAAGGAAAGTCTTTTTCCAGCACGTTTCTCAGAATGCTCCTTGCTCGGTTTTCGTCATCAATGATTACTGTCTTGATCATATGTTGGTTGCTTGTAGGTTATAGGGGGATGGTGAGTTGTACTTCTGTACCGCCCACACTGCCATCTGGCTGATACCATTCCTTCAATTGAATATTGCCTTGCTCACCTAGTCTTTCTTTGGTAATCTCTATGCCTTTTGACTTATGTAGCTTTTTTCTCCTTTGTTCCTGCTTGAAATACAATCCCACCCCATCATCTTTGATGGTAAAGAGCAGACTGTTGTTTTGGGGATGATAGGAGCCATTGATATGGATTTTTCCTTTTGTTTTACGGGGGACAATGCCGTGCCAAATGGCATTCTCGACAAAGGGTTGCAAAATCAAAGGGGGAATAAACATCTTCTCAGGCTGAATATTACTCGATAGATTGATCTCGAAAAATAGCTGATCCTGCAAACGAAGTTGTTCCAACTGGAGGTACAAAAAGAGGGTATCCAGTTCATCCTTTAAGCTGATCGTCTTATAGGAAGACATGTCCATGACACGTCTGATCAATTGACCAAAGGCTCCTAAGAATTCATTTCCTTGTTCAAAATTATTCTCTGCGAAATAGCCCTGAATGGAATTTAGCGAATTGAAGATGAAGTGAGGATTCATTTGTGCCCTCAGAACGGTATACTCTAGTTCTAATGCTCTATTTTCCTCTATGGCCCTTCTCCTACGCATAACACTCAGAATGACCATGTAAACCAAGAAAAGAATAATGGAGAAGCCAATTGCCCCCAGAATAAACTGAGTCAGCATGTTTTCTCTGCGCTTATTGGTGAGTTCCTCTTTGGCTAATTGGTTTTGCAGTTGTTCAATTTGGTACTCTTTGTCCAGCCTTTTGATTTGGGTTTGAATATCAAGGCTAAGCAGGGAATCTTGCATGTCGTAGGCCTTCCGCAAGTATTCATAGGCTTTCCCATACCTTTTTATCACCAAGTTTGATTCTCCTGCTCTGGCATATACTTCTTGAAGAGAAATATCTTCTGCGGACTCATCCAAGAGCGGGATACTCTTATCGAAAAAGGGAACGGCTTGTTGGTGTTCTCCCTTTTTGCTGTATAGCAAGGCATAGGCCATCATGGATTCTCCTTCTCGGTGGTCAAATCCTAAGGCCCGATCCATGCTGTCGCTTTTGGTAATGTAGTACTGGCCCAAATCAAAGTTGCCCAGCATAACATGAAGCAATCCCATCCCATTGTAATTGGCGGAAAGTAAGCCTGGGTCATCTGCATCATGAAGGGCATAGTCCAAGCATTTTTCATAGTAGTGAAGGCAGGAATCGTATTGCTCCGTTTGGAAGAAGATGGATCCCATCAACACATCAAATTGGTATTGGATGTATTCGTTTTTCTTCTTCAATCTCTTAATCCCAGACTGGTTTTCCCTGACGTAGTCCACCGCTTCTTCAAATTGTCTACAATTTGCAAGGGTCCATCCATAATTTACACGGAGAATATATTGCTGCCAATCTTCTTTTTTTCTAAGTCTCAGACCCTTCATATAGTTTTCAAGGGCTCTGATACATTCCCCATTTTGGATGAAGAGTAAGCTCATGTTGTTAAGGATGGCTACCATTCCAAGGGTATCCTTTCGGAGTTCATAGAAAGCATAGGCAGAGTCGTGGTAGCATACAGACTCAGGGACATTGCCTTGTACACTACTGATGAGTCCAAGGGCACGATAGGCTCTGGCCATCATGAGGGTGAGATTCAGTTGATGAGCAATGGTTTTTCCACGGAAGGCATAAGCGATAGCGGTATCTGTCTGATAGGCTCGGAGCTCATAGGCCAAATCAACAAGAAATCTTGCCTGTTCTGCCGAATCGGTCTCTACTTGCAAAAGCTTTCTGACGGAGTCAATATAGGCTGTTTGGGCTGTGAGTCTACAGCCCAGACATGCCAGTAGGACAAGGAGTAGGATTCCTTTCCTCAGGGGGATATCCGAAGGGAATGGTGAGGCAATTTGCATGATAAAAACTCCTGTTCTCGTTTATCAATCTTCATCCAAAGGAATAACCAGTTCTACCCGGCTTCCCTGAATGTTTCCATCTTCATCTTTCAATTGGCGGATGCTTAGCGTTCCTGTTTGTCCCAATCGCTCTCGGGTAATTTCTACACCTTTCAAGGGATCGCTTAAACTATCCTGATGTATATTTTCTGTTGTCCAGCCAATGCCATCATCTTCTATGAAGCAATAGAATAGACCTGTTTCGTAATCCTCATATCCGCCTATGGTAACTTTTCCACGGCGTTTGCTTGGGACTATACCCTGCCAAATCGCTAACTCTACAAAGGGCTGGATACAAAGCGGGGGAATCATGATTTCCTCATCCTCAATTCCTTCCTCAAATGTAAACTCATAGCTCATTTGATCCTGAAGGCGCAATTCTTCCAATTTTAAATAAATCTCCAAGGTGTCTAACTCATCCCTTAAAGATATTTTTTCATAGGTAGCCTGGTCCATGACCCTACGAATCAATTGTGAAAACGAACCCAAAAATTCATTTCCTTTGGAGAAGTCGTTTTCGGCAAAAAAGCCCTGAATAGAATTGAGAGAGTTAAAGATGAAATGTGGATTCATTTGAGCTCGCAATACAGCGTATTCCAGTTCCACCCTTCTTCCTTCGGTTTCCACCCGTTTCCTTCTTACCACACTCATGGTATATAAAAAGGCCAGTAAGAGAATAGCAGAACCTGAAAGGATCAAAATCAACCATTGCCTCAAGATGTTTTCTCTCTGCTGATTAGCAAGTTTGGTCTTGTTGATGGTGGCTTGCATCTCCGTTCTTTGGCGCTTGGTATTTAACTCTTGGAGCCTTTTTTGTATATCGGCTCTCAACACTGAATCTTTGAGTATCAAGGATTTTTGCATGTAATGAGCTGCTTTTTTTGCTTGCCCAACTTCCATGTAGGACTTCGCCATATCCCGATAAATCGCTTCCAGAAATATGTCCTCCTGATACTTATCTACTAGTTCTATTCCTTTTTCGAAATAGGGAATGGCTTCTTCATGTCTATCGGTCATAGAGAAAATGACCCCTTTGTTGATATGGTAGTTCGCCCCTGCCTTTTCATTTCCCAAGGCGATGTCCATTTCATAGCTAGCTGTGAAAAATGAATCAGCCTTTTTATACAGTTTGAAATCATAGAGAAACAATAGCCCCAGGTTATTGAGGGTAGCACTTAGGAAAAAGGGATTCTCCAAATCCTCAGCGATTGCGCTACAGATCAGCATATATTTCATAGCTGAATCCTTGTTTTCAAGTTGATACCATCCTTGTTCTATGATGTCATATCCATAATAAAGAAAGGTAGAGTCGCCGGCCTTTTTCGCCTCATGAACCAATTCATGCCCCACTTCTATGGTTTGCTCAAATTGGTTGCAGGAATAGAGCATATTGGCATAGTTGACCTTGATGATTCGGCTAAGATCTTGTCGGTTTATTTGCCTAGCGAGATCAATTCCCTGGATATAAAGTTCCGATGCCTTCTCACATTTGGCTTGCCTTCGCATAACCAAGGCCTTGTTGGAGTAGGCTTTGATTAGACCTACCGTATCAGCTAAGCTTAAGGATATCTGTATAGCCGAATCTTGATACATGGCCGCCAAGCTATCATGGAAGCTATGATAGGCTCTCACTCCCATGAGTACATAGGTTTGGGCTACTGTCAAGCTATCTTGTACTAGCTTAGCATGTTGTAGAGCGAGTAGGGCAATAGAATCAGAACTAGGCTCCCCCATATCATCAAGCACATCGGCCAATTGATAAAGGGTTTGAGCTTTGTCCCTTCCATCAGGAAGTTGGATGAGTCTTGCGTTCAGGCTGTCAACTGTAGGGTGCTGGGCAAAAACCCATGATAGGATCATACATATCATGATCCCTGATCGTCTTATCAGATCGTATTTCCATCCTTTAGACATGCAACTCGAGTTAGCTGGCAATTTTTGAGAAAAACCCGGGAGCAAGTTTAGGCATGAGGGGGATTTTTCTGATTGTCTGAATAGGAAATAGACCTTTACTTCCTTCAGATATCCTAAACTAGCAAGGACTGGTGAAAGAAACCCTATGATTTTATTATGTGGTAAGCTTGGCTGATTTTTTGGTCATAAAAAAAGCGTCCCAATTGGGACGCTGCAAAACTCTCACTACGTTAATAAGGGCACACTATTTATTTCTTAGGCTTCTATTGGGTTAGGGTCTGCCTGCTGGCACTCTACAAACCGGTGCTCGTCTTACTGGGGCTCTGCGAACGAACACAGGTCGGGTATTGTAGATGAAGGGCGATGCCCCCCAAACGCCTACTGGATATCCGAAGTTGTAAAATCCTCTTCCGTATGGGTATCCAAATCTCCAGGCATCATACATCTGCTGGTTAAAGCGGATTTTGTCCTCTTCCTGGGCAATGATTTGTTTGGTCATACGCTTTTCGGTTTTCCAGGCCTTCTTTTCTGCTTTGGTCATGGCACCTTTGTCCATGTCCTGTAGTTCTACTAATCTGTCATATGCGTCATAAAGTCTTAGGGTATCAACTGCATATGACTGTCCGAAGGTCAACCCGGCAAATAGCATCATGGTAGCTATCAATACACTTTTCTTCCAAACCTTCATATTAATCTGATTTAAAGATGAATCCTGGTTAAGAAAACGGGTCTAAGGCAATGGAGTTAGGGAGTAATGCCCATGCGTGCAAATCCTGATGAGAAACGTGCAGGCTGGATTATCCGGTATGAAGGTGAGTTCACAGTTCTGGCCAACTAGGAAGGATTTTCGTAAAATATTCCCCAGAATAACCCAAGTGTACGGACTGCTTCCTGAAATTCGGAGGTTTTTACAGGTTTCGTCACAAAGGAGTTCACCCCTAGTTCATGGTATTTTTTTTGCTATCCGGATGCTATGTCGAGGAAGATAGGATGACTATTGGAAATCTTGGATGGTCTTTTTCTCTTATTCATGTACTTGGGATTTAGGTAGACTCAGAAAAAAAGTGGCCCCCTTCCCGACGATCCCTTTCCCTCTTATTTCTCCATCGTGGAGATAGATGATTCGTGCAACATTGGCCAGGCCTATCCCATTTCCTGGAAATTCACTCTGTTTGTGAAGGCGCTGGAAAACAGCGAAGAGCTTATTTTCAAACTTCTGGTCAAAGCCCTCTCCATTGTCTTTGATTGCGTATACTACCTTGTCAGGCAGGTCTTCTGCCTTGATTTCTATATGGGTATGGTCCTTTTTGGACGAATATTTAATGGCATTGCCAATCAAGTTTTCCCAGACTTGGATCATCATTTTTTTATCTGCCATGGAAGGAGGTAAATCACCTATGGTCCAGCTTATTTGTTGTTGAGGATTCGTCTTTTTGAATTCACTTAATATCTCTGAGACCATAGATTTGAAATCTACAGCAGACTTCTTGGGAGTGGCATTCCTCGTCTTGGCGTATTCGAGTAATTCGTCAATCATATCTCCGAGTCTTTCAGAGGATTGAATGACCCGTTGTAAGTATTGATTTCCCTTTTCTGAAAGTTTTGTCCCTTCATTTTCTTTGATAATCTCTGTATAGGAACCGATATGCCTAACAGGTGCTCTCAAGTCATGCGATACAGAGTATATCAATTGCTCTAATTCCTTATTCAGCTCTTGTAAATCGGCTTCTTTCTCCTTGGTGGAATGAATATTCCTGGCAATCCCAATGATGGTAAGAGCTTTGCCTTCTTCATCCTGTTCAAAAATACTCTCTGTTGAGTTAAGCCAAATGTATTGGTTGTTTTGTTTTTGTAGCATCCGATAGGAAATGGAAGCTATTTCCCCAGCTTTTAGATTGGGGAGGACTTGGGTATGGTGATGGAAAACACTTTCAAGGTCATCAGGATGTATCGTTAGGATAAAGGCTTGATCGCCCATGGCCTTAAACTCCTCCGCTGTATATCCTAATTCTTCAGGTAAAGATTTATTGGCAAAGACATTTTCTCTTTTGTTCAAGTCGTAGACATAAATGATTTCAGGCGAGGTAAGCATGATTTTTTCCTGGAAATGAAGGGCTTTTCGGAGTTGTTGATTGGCTTCTTCTAATTGAAGAGAACTTCGCTTGAGGCCATCTACGTTTCGGGCTATTCCAATGATCTTGGTAACTACCCCATCTTGGTCTCTCTCAAATGCACTTTCTACACAGGAAAACCAGATGTATTTCCCCGTATTTTTTTCACGCATTCTGTATTCGATCTGAATAACCTGATCGGTTGCTAAGCTTGGGAGTAAATAGAAATAGTGTTTTTTGAAGGCTTTTATATCATCTGGATGAATGATTTCATCCAAAACGCGATCTCCCATTTGTAAAACTTCATGCTCCGTATATCCTAATTCGGTATAGGAGGATCTGTTGATAAATAGGTCTTTATGATTGATAACATCGTATAGGTATACAATGTCAGGGGAGGTATCCAGTATCTTTTTTTGAAGGAATAAGACTTCTTCCAACTCTTTTCGATCTCCTTGTAAGTGATTGTATTCTTGATTCGATGATGTTTTGAAGGAAGAATTGATGGTTAAGGCAAGATAATTTCCTATCAAGGGAATACAAGTTAATTCGCCTGGCTTAAGAAGGTGGCTAGAGTAGGGGATAAGATGGGTGCCGAGGCCTAGCTTGGTATCTTTTTGTTGGGTTGCTATGAGGGCATTTACAATCAGGTTTCCCTTCCTGTATAGAGGGTGATCAATTTCTTTGATGTCCATTCCAATATGAGAATCAAGCTCCTGTCCAAGTAATTCATAGGCTGCATCATTTGCATATCTAAACTTAAAATTGGAGGTGTTCTCTGGCTCAAACTCATACAAAAGAACGGCCAATGGAATATTTTCTATTAGCTGTTTAAGGACATTTGAAGGGAGGTGGGACATGCCATATTTTTACCTTAAAATATATATAATTTTCCATTCCGGATTATAAAATTTTGGTATTTTATGGTATTGGAAAATTGTATGAATGCTTGATTTATTTTGTGGGAGCGGGCTGCATTTATGTATGGATTTGAAGTAAATACTTGATTGTTAGGTAGCTGGGCTGATGTTTTGCTTGGGTGCTACCTTACTCATATATCTTTTCAAGATTAATGAAAAGCAATCAATATTTTTTTTAAAGGTAAGGGGCTTTACAAAAAAATCCTCTGCACCATTCTTTTTGGCCTGAATCGCATTCTCAGGTAAACTTGAGCTGGAGAAGGCTATTGTTGGACTGTTTATTTGAAGTTGGGTTTTGATTTCATGGATAACTTCTAATCCAGACATAGTAGGCATTTGAAGGTCCACTAGGATGAGGTCAGGAATTCTTCCTTTTTCCTTTTCTTGCTTCAGGTAGTTGAGGACTTCTTTTCCACATAAGAAGCCTTTGATAATGGCATCGGGAACAATCTTTTCCAGCGCAAACTGATTGATTTCCAAATCTGAAGTCCGGTCATCCACCATGACGATGAGGGGTATCTCGTTAATGCTCATGAGCTTCGATTTGTGGGGTTCTACCTTACAAATTTAATCCTTCGTAATTTACAATTTCAACTAATTGTAAGTTATATAGGGATTAAATGAGGAAAATAGAACAAATCAAGACGAGATGAACATGTGTTGAAATTGCTTCATTATCAGCAAAATGGGCCTGAAGATATTTCTTCAGGCCCATTTTGATATGAAAAATGAATCATATAAGCTTCCTAGGCTGGTAATTTCGATTTATTGAACTTCTCTTCAATATATTCTGCTACTTTCTCCATCAACCACATGGGGGTAGAGGTGGCTCCACAGATTCCGACGCTTTTTTTGCCAGCGAGCCATGTAAGATTAAGCTCATCAAGGTCGGATATAAAGTATGCTTCTGGATTGATGCGTTTGGTCGTTTGGTAAAGGGCTTTTCCGTTGGAGGACTTTTTGCCTGCCACAAATACAATCACATCGTGCTTTTGGGCAAATTTCTGAAGCTCAGGCTCTCTGTTGCTCACTTGACGGCAGATGGTATCATTGGCCTTGAAGTCATCAAACTTATTCTTCATGGTTTCCTCTACCTCATAGAGAAGCTTGGTGCTCTTTGTGGTCTGGCTGTAGAGAGAAACTGGACCTTCAATTTCAAGGGCTTCTGCCTCCTCTACGGAAGAAATAACGATAGCATCTTTTTTGGTTTGACCGATCAGGCCGTTTACTTCTGCATGGCCTTTCTTACCAAGGATAACGATTTGACGGTCATCATCATAAGCGTGCCTTACTCGATTTTGTAGTTTGAGGACTACCGGGCAGGAAGCGTCGATGAGTTCTATGTTATTCTCCATCGCGATGCGGTAAGTTTCTGGTGGCTCACCATGTGCGCGGATAAGAACAGTTGTATCTTTCAGCTCCTTCATTTGATCGTGGTTGATGATTTTCAAGCCAAGATTTTGAAGGCGCTCTACTTCTTTATTGTTGTGGACGATATCTCCCAGACAATACAATTCACCAGTTTCGCGCAGACGATCTTCTGCCATTTCAATCGCATAAACTACCCCAAAGCAAAAGCCTGAATGTTTGTCTATTTCGATGTTTATCATGGGATCCAGTTTGTTTGTTCCTCTTGTTTGATCAAGCTCTTCTTTACAGACGAATAAAGAGATCGATTTTGTGTGTTTGAGAATGATTTAATCTTTTAACCGCAATTAAATCATTGGTTCATATATACGAAAATTAATGGGTGAGTTCCTCCATTTTTTCTCTGGCAAGCTTACAAAGCTGCTCGACCTGTTGTTCGAAGGTGGTGAAACTGGTATCCATTTCGATGGCATCCTCTGCCTTTTTTAAAGGAGCAATGGCTCGGTTGGCATCTATTTGGTCTCGGTGGGACAGATTTTCTATTACTTCCTCTAAACTCATCTCTGTCCCTTTTTCCCGCAGTTCTTCCTGTCTGCGAATGGCTCTTACCTGCATATTGGCAGTCATAAAAATTTTGAGCTCGGCTTTGGGAAAGACCACTGTACCTATATCTCTTCCATCCATGACTACCCCACCATGCTGCCCCATAATTCTCTGTTGTTGAACCAGTTTTTCTCTTACGGGTTTATGCACGGCTACTTCAGATACGTTTTCAGAAACTTTTGGGCTTCTAATCTCTTGGGCTACGTTTTCTCCGTTGAGGTACATGCACATACTTCCTCCTACACTTTCTTGGAAGCGCAGTTCTATTTGATCAATAGCTGTAAGCATACTGGGATTGACTTGATCAAAAGGAATATGGTGCTGTAAGAAGTATAGGGTTACAGCCCGGTACATAGCACCCGTGTCGATATAAGTATAGCCTAGTTTTTTGGCTACTTCTTTGGCCGTAGAACTTTTACCGGTTCCAGCATAACCGTCAATAGCAATCGTAATGGTATTCATGGATTAGGAGAAACTTTCCCGGTATTCACATCTTGAGGTATCGGTCTCATGAACCACGATGCTATATAGGCCAGGTAACAAGGGATTTAATTGAGTAAAAAACCACTTTGCGAGATTTTCGGTTGAGGGAATCCTCAGGAGATCATCATCTAATTCTTCACCTACTTCATTCAAACAAAGATGATCTAGCGTATCAATAAAGGGATTGACTATCTTTTTAATTTCTCCAAAGTCCACTAAAAAGCCCGTTTTAGGGTCAATATCCCCCATGAGATTTACCTCTACCTTGAAGTTATGTCCGTGTACCCGCGTGCACTTATGCCCCTCTGGCATGGTCGGCAGATAATGCGCTGCCTCAAATTTGAACTTCTTCGTAATCAATACTGGCATACCCTTCTCATTTCCTGCAAAAAAACTGTGAATTTCCCTTATAAGCAAATTCCCCTAATAAGTGTTTAATAGGGTTGAGAAATAAGGATGGCTGGAGTATTATAAAAAAATGAAGTTGTAAAAAACTGGTAATAAGGGATTTATAAAACGTTATGATTTTTTTAAGAATTGTCTTGCTTTTCCGCCAAACTTTTTGGGTACCCCCTCGTATATTTGTGTGTACAGTAAGTAATTGTAAATAGCGCCAAAAAGAGTTAAAAAGTTTTCATAGTAGTAGTAGTTAGTTTCATGCCATTGGCCCTCCTTGTGAGGGCCATTTTTTTGTCAGCTACTTTACAATGCATAGGATTTCCCTGATTTGTATCGGCTGTGTGACAATAAATCCCTCCTTCCCTGGGCATTTTTGAATTGTTAGTTCAATTAATCCCAACAGGAATTTCGTGAAAGCAGGAGATGAAGTCATAAAAGAAGCCCTTGAAACCGTCATTGGAAGAACCCCTTCCAGGATATTTGATTCGGGTGAGTCATGGGGGTTGTTTCGAGAGGATCAACCTTGTGTGTATTGGATCCAGTCTGGCTTGGTGAAAGTGGGCTGCTATACCCAGTCCGGGCAGGAAGACTTTAGGTACCTTGTGAAGGGAGAAAGTTTGATTGGTGAGTTGGCCGTATTCGATAAGGTAAGTCCTGAAGAATTTGCTATCGCTGTTGAAACTACTTGTGTGCACGAAATCTCCGTACAGGAATTATCCAAGATATTCATCAAAGAACCTTTCCTCCAAAAATGGATCATGGAGTTGATGCGCTACAGACTCGGATTGTTAGAAAAGAGACTTCAATCAGTCCTCTTTAAACCTTCTAAGGTAAGGGTATTAGATTTCTTAAGAGAGTACCTATTGGAGTTTGGTGAGTGTGATGAAGGCATTATTTCTATTCCCAATTACCTTTCCCATACTGATATTGCGCTGTTCACTTCTACTTCCCGCCAGACGGTAAACCGCGTTCTGAATGAATTACGTAAGTCTGGTATTCTATCCTATGATAAATTTGGCCTGAGTATCCCTCGAGAAAAGGCCCAGCAGTTGATCAACGGCTAATTTTTACTTTTTTCACTTTCTATGTCAACTTCTTTTCTACCAAGAAAAGAGTCATCCACTCTTTTTACTTGAAAAAAATCACAACCTAATTCTTGGATAAGTCGTAGGTGATAGTAACTTTGTAAAACAAAGTACTTTTATGGATAACTTTCAGCAACGACTTGATGATCTCTCCGAGATCCGTGGTATGATGGAGAATGCTTCCAGGTTCATTTCTCTTTCAGGTCTTTCGGGGGTAAGTGCCGGACTGGTGGCTTTGATAGGTGCCTGGGTTACCTATGTCTATGTAAAGGGCGAAGGGATCTACACCCAATTGAAGGTATCTCGTCTAGTCGAGGTCAATCAACAGCAGTTGCTGATTTTGATTTTGATCGCAACCATTATATTTCTCTTTGCTGCTGGTTTTGCTTCCTTTTTTACAGTTAGGAGAGCAAGAAGGCTAGGGAAGAAGGTCTGGTCTCCAGTGTCTCAGAAGGTTCTGGTCCATATGTTGGTGCCTTTGGTTGCGGGTGGACTGTTTTGCATCATTCAGGCATATCATGGCTATGGCAGGTTGGTGAGTTCAACCACGCTTATGTTTTATGGATTTGCTCTGATCAATGCAAGTAAATTCACCTACAAGGAGATCAGGAACCTAGGATACAGTTTACTGGTACTTGGAATAATAGGTGCTTGGACCTTGATGCATGGTATCGTGTTGTGGGCAATAGGATTTGGAATATTCCATATCTTGTACGGAATTATCATGTACCTAAAGTACGAACGAATAACGTGAAGGATACCTTAGAGAAATTAGACAAGGCATTTGAAAACAGAGTTCGCCTTGGCATCATGTCTCTTCTCATAGTAGAAGAATGGGTATCCTATGGCCATTTGAAAAGCTCGCTGAGTCAGTCTGATGGAAACCTGGCCACACATATTAAAAAACTGAAACAGCTAGCCTACATCGAGGACAAAAAAGAATTCAAGGACCGAAAGCCACACACCACCTACAAAGCAACTGAATCTGGAAAAAAGGCTTTCGAAGATCACCTGAATGCTATTGAAGAGATCGTGAAGGCGATGGGTAAGAAATAATCTTCCTTCAGCCAACGGTCGACTACAACCAAGCCTAGTGCTCAAATAATCACCCAATTCATTCGCTTAAGCAATGAAGGCTGATTTCTTGTAAAAAGAATATCACCTTTGTTATGCCTCTTCCCGAATTTTCCTTTCATATCAACCATCAACATGCATTGTCATGAAAAACGGATTCGACAGAATTTCTGACTGGACACGTAGATCTGTGGGTTTACGAATGGCGACCATTACGCTTTTGGTTCTTCTATTGCTCATTCCCCTTGTCATGGTAACCGAACTCATTTCAGAGCGTCAGTTCCGAAGGGATGAAGCCGTCAACGAGATTAGCAGGTCCTATAGCTTTGCCCAGGAAATCATGGGGCCTATCATCAGTATCCCCTACACCTATAAATTATCGGCTTCTAAACAAGAAATGACAGCTTATGCCCATTTCCTGCCTGAAAATCTCATCATCAAGTCCTCCCTTGATCCAGAAGTTCGATACAGAGGCATTTACCAAGCCTTGCTATATAAGTCCTTCAACCAGGTATCTGGGTCTTTTACCTTTCCAGACATTGAAAAACTAGGCTTGACCCCTGACCAAATGAAATGGGAGGAAGCCAAAATTATAATCGGGATTCCAGATGTAAGGGGAATTCAAGATAGGGTTAAGATAAAAATGGGAGAAACAGGCATAGGCTTTCAACCAGGCTTGCCCAGTAGGGACCTAAGCAATACAGGCATCCAAGCTCCCTTTCCTCTTGACCCGAACAACAAACAAGAAGAGATTCCATTTTCGTTAGACCTTAAATTAGATGGAAGCAAGAGTATTTCTTTTATTCCCGTAGGTCGAAATACCAAAATCCAACTTGATGCTGCTTGGGGAACGCCCAAATTCTTTGGGGAATTGCTTCCTGATGAAAGAAATATCGCCAAGGAAATGAGTTCAGCTACATGGGATATTTTTGACATGAACAGAACCTTCCCTCAAGAATTTGTCAAAGATGCTTACCGACTGTCTAAAACTTCGGTTGGAGCTGAATTATTGGTCTCTGTGGATGAATACAAGAAAAATGAACGCACGGTCAAATATGGTATTATGATCATTGCTTTGACGTTCATGGTCTTTTTCTTTGTGGAAATGCTGAATAAGAAGCGCATCCACCCCATTCAATATATCCTTGTTGGGCTGGCCCTTGTACTTTTCTTCGTACTCCTGCTATCCCTTTCTGAGCAAATTGGGTTTCAGAATGCCTATATCATAGCAGCTTCCTCTACCATTACGCTGGTAACAGTCTACATGGCAGGTGTATTCAAAAATTTGAAGCTGACTGCATTGACCCTAGGTTTGATGATTGTCTTGTATGGCTTTGTTTATGTCATCATGCAATTGGAGGACTTTGCTTTATTGGTAGGAAGTATTGGGCTCTTCATTGTCTTAGGTATTGTCATGTTTATCACCCGAAATATTGATTGGTACACTATCAGTAAGCCATCAACTGCCATCCATGAGCATGAATAATCCTATTCCACAAAGCCAGAAAGGGGAGTATAACAACCTCCTCGTTCTGGCTATTTCTAGTTGTATATGTGTGGCCTTCCTCGCAGCACGCTTGTTGCTTTCGGGAACCATTGGAATGGCCTTTATGGTTTGGAACTTATTTCTGGCATGGGTTCCATGGATAATTTCGTGGATCATGACAAGAGATAATAGCCCCAAATGGCTCTTCTGGGGGCTTATGAGCCTTTGGATTCTATTCCTTCCCAATGCGCCCTACATGATTACGGATTTATTTCACCTACTATGGAGGAAAGGAATGCCCATGTGGGTTGATCTGTGTTTGATCTTTTCCTTTGCCTGGACAGGTATGTTGTTAGGATTTGATTCACTCCGAATGGTACAGCGTAGGCTGAAGCCCATGTTGCCAAAGTGGTTAGATGTTCTTTTTGCCCCTTTTTTACTCTTTCTGGTTGCTTATGGTGTGTATTTGGGCAGGTATTTGAGATTCAACAGTTGGGACATTGCGACTCATCCTTTGCTACTGGCCAAGAAAGTAATCTCACCCATATTTTATCCATTTGTCCATTCTGCGGCTATTGGATTTACGTTGATGTTTGGTGCCTTGTTGACACTAACCTATTTCAGTTTTATGAACATGGATGTGAGAAGAGCTTAGTCTGTCCAACTGAATAAATTAAAAAGGCAGTTTTTATATAGCCTAATTTCTGGCAAAGTCATCTCCAATTATGGAGGTGACTTTGTGGGTTTAATGGTGGTGATATTTTTTTTTGATATTGACTAAGGGTAAGCTGAATGTCTCGGGTATTGAGGATAAGAAGACTTAATTATTCCTTTTCATCATGACTTTACCCATCTATTTTACACCTGGCAGTCAGGAGATTACTTCTGAGGTACAACTAAGTATTGACCGCACGTTAAACTTTTTCAGTAGCATTCAGTCCAAAAGTCAAATGGCAGTGATACAAGAAAACGAGCTTCTGTTGCAACTGAAGCAGGAAGGTACGCGTAGGCAGGCCTTCGACCGACTAATTCGGGAATATCAGCAAATGCTGTATTTTCATATTCGTCGTATGGTCATTGACCATGATGATGCGGATGATGTTCTGCAAAATACCTTGCTAAAAGCCTGGAGGAACATTGAAAAATTCAGAGGAGACTCTGCTTTGAAAACATGGCTCTACAGGATTGCCACCAACGAAGCTTTAACTTTCTTGAATAAGAAAAAGAAAGTTTCTAAGACAGGCGTAGAGAATATAGAGAACGACATGCGTCATAGCATGAGTGGTGGGAAATATATCAGCGGAGACGAGATTCAGTTGAAGTTGCAAGCTGCCATAGCAACTTTACCGGATCGTCAGCGTTTGGTGTTTAACATGCGATACTATGACGAGATGAAGTATGATGAGATTTCGAAGAGCTTGGATGTATCCGTAGGCGCTTTGAAGGCGAGTTTTCATCATGCTGTCAAAAAGATTGAAAAGAAATTGACTGAAGGATTGGACAAATAGCAGGATTTTTTTGCTATAGATTAAACCTTGAGGCGATTTCATGGTCAATAGGAAGATTAAGTCTTAAGGAAGTAGTGAAATGAGTCATACTGATGACCTACGTGAGGAATTAGAAGACGCACCATTTTTGAAATCTCTCCCCAACCACCCTGCCTTTAAGGTTCCGGAGGGATACTTTGAGAAGATGAATGCAGAGATGCAGGACAAACTTGATGATGAGGAAGTTCTGTCTACAACTCCTGTGCTACAGGCTATGGAGCGCGTAAACGTCTTTGATGTCCCACAAGGGTATTTTGAAGAATTGCCGGAGACTATCTCTAAGAAAATCTCCGAAGAAAAAAGTACGTCAGCCAAAATTGTAAATTTTGACAGACGTATTGCCAAACCTCTTATGTGGGTAGCTGCTGCGGCTCTTGCCTTATTGGCCGCTATATATCTCCGACCACAATATGCTGATACTCAGGCGGAAAATGATTATGACCTTTTTGCCTACGATCATATGCATGACGAAGCCATGTATGAAGTCATGGAGGATGCAGGGATTGATAGCTATGACTTAATGGCTGCCTTAGAAGAGGATGAAATGACCTCTTTGGAAGGAGAAATGGAAACAGATGACATGGATTTTTCCGATGAAACCCTACTGGACGAGCTAGATGTAGCCGACCTGGAGGATATGATGCTGGAACTTTAATTACCCCTGATTTTCATACCTACACAACAACACAGTCCACACATTCTACCAACAAGAAACCAATTTTGAGTACGTACAGATGAAAAAAATTCTGATCCTTGTCTTCTTCGCTGGAATAGCACTTACATCCGTCTATGGGCAGGAAGGCAGAATGAACAATGAAAGAATCAAAGCTTTTCGAACAGCCCATTTTACAGAAGTCATGGGACTATCTTCCCAGGATGCTGAGGTATTTTGGCCTTGGTTTTATGAAAGAGAGAAAGAGCTAAAAACCGTTCGAAAGACCAAAAGGGAAGTAGGTTCCAAATTAAAGCAGTCCTTGAATGAAGACAATGAAAAAGTAATTTCAGACTATGTTGATCAGTTGGCCAAGATGAATTTCAGAGAAGCCCAGATCAAAAATGACTACCATAGTCGATTGAAGAAATTATTGCCCATTAGGAAAGTAGCAAGGTTCTATCAGGCTGAGTCCTCTTGGGAAAAGAAACTTCTCAACTGGATTCAGAAGAGAAGAAACAATTAAAGATATTGTTGAAGCATTGGTTCATCTAACGGCCTCCCTTTTGGGAGGTCTTTTTTGTTGGGCCCATCGGATATAGGCCATATATACCCATATTATCTATTCCCAATCTCTCATAGATGTAATCATTCCACTCTCTCAATTTCTTTTCATTGCCCCCTCTTTGAACCTCCTTTACAAACTTATTGGCATGGATAGCGAAGTTTCTCTGAGCTGATGCGTACAAACGTTCAGTATCTTTAAGCGTGAGGTAGGGAAGGAGCTTCATTTCCTGCTCCATTCTTCTTTTCGCAATCTCCATCAAATCAAAGTACATGTTGATAAAAGCATGATCAAGCGGGTCCATTTCGAAGTAGTAGAAGGTTTCCATTGGGTCCATGATGACATGCGCCTGGTAAATAAGGGAATCATTTACCCTAGAAGCGTCTAGGTATAATTTTACACCTAATTGATAGCGGTCTGCATCAATGGCGCGTTCAGATACCCGCTTGTCAATATCTTCTTGAGTGAGTTCCTTAATGGCAATTCGGTCTGGACGCCAGGAAACATAGCCATAGGAAAGTTGAAACTCTTCATCATGGTTAAAGGCATAAAAATTATCCTCTACCTTATGCTTTTTCATGAAGCCATCTACCTCCTTTGCCTTGTCAAATAGCCTGAACTCATCCACCTCCGTCCAGAAAACTGAGTCATATGGAGCTGCTGTAAAGTCGCGATAGTCTTTATGAAGGGAATTGGAGAATTGGAACATGGGGAGATGAAAAGGTCTGCCCTCACCATAGGCTTTGAGATAGGCTCTCGTTCCTACTGTTACATCCTGATTCTCCTCATTTTTATAGGTCAGTTCGTACTGAAAGTCAATGGCGTCTAACGTCATTCCCCCTTCGATCTCCTTATACTGGTGGGAAATGTTCAGGTTGACAGGAAGGGAGGTTGGGTCAGTTTCCCCAATCATGGCAAAAGGGTGTTGGCGGCATTGATCGGCTTGTAGATTTACTTTCAGAATCTGCTTATCGGTCAGGTTAATCCACAAGGTCGTGGTAAAATACCCCGCCGTGCTGTCTTTAGGAGTGGCTTCAATCTGGTAGATTCTGTCTCCCTTTTCGAAGAGAATATTTTTGAGAGATAACCCATATGCTTTTCTCAGCTTGCCCTTTTTCATACAAAGGGGATTCCAGGGAAAAAAGCCATCCTTGGTAAATAGGTTTTGAAGCAAGAATACTTGGGAGGATTCTGTGGTTAGGAAGTAATTTTGATGAATAGGTCGAAGTCCAATTCTACCTTTTTTTAAACCAAGTGAATGGGTTTTGTAACCATTGAATGAACCATTGTAATAGGCTTCGATGAATTCAGAGGTCTGGCCGTCAAGTTGGGTTTCAAGGAAGAAATATGATTTGGCTTGTCTATTGACTTTTCCTCCATTTTTTCTGGCTTCTAGGATGAGGTCGTATAGGTAATCATTGTCTGTGGTGATAACGACTTCGTCAAGTGTGGTAGTAGAAGAGAGAAGTTGAATCGTATCTATTCTATTGTTTTGGAGGACGTATTTTCGGCTTTTGTAGCCTATGTAGCTGATTAGGAGGGTATCTCCTTGTTGGTTATACGGCATGGTGAAGTAACCTTCCAGATCTGAAGCAGTTCCTCTTTTTTGATTCTGGTTGAAAATGCTTGCGTAGGGAAGGGGAGTTGCATCTTGGCCATCGACGATTTGAGCTCTTATGCTGAAGCCTGTCTTATTGGACTGAGCCTGTGTAAATGAGAAGGGAGTAAGCAATAACAAGAATAGCAGAACGATCTTCCAGCCTTTCATAGTGATTTCATTTGGTAGGAAAATATAGGAAAGCCTTGAGGTCTAAAGAAGGGGTGGATGAAAATATGCGTTAAGGAGCAAGAAAGGCACATCCTTGGTCAACTAAGAAACTAGGTTGGTCCTATGGAGGAGATATTTAATACAAAAAAAACACGACCAGAGGCCGTGTTTATTATGAAATGTAGTTTTTGTTATTCTTCTGCAGGTGCCTCTTCAGCTCCACCTTCTTCGGCAGGAGCATCAGAAGGTTCTGAAGATTCTTCTGGGGATTGTTCTTCTGCCGTTTCTTCGGGAGCACTGTCTTGGCTAGCCTCTTCTGCCTCTTCTGCGACCTCCTCTGCAACAACAGCGGCTGCAGCTGCAACAGCCTCAGTTGCGTTATCTTCTTCAGCAGGGGCTTCTGCTTCTGCTTCATTGGCAGCTCCTTCCTCAGCGGCTACTGGTACTTCCTCAACCTTCTTTTCGATAGGCTTTTTGGCCAGTTCATTGAGCTCTTTGATTTGAGCTTTCAGTTTGTCGATCTCTTTTACTTCCTCATCGATTTGGGCTTGAATTCTTGCCCTCAAGGCATCACCAGATTTTCCTTTGGCGATGAATTCGATGTTGGTAGAATATTGATCTACTTTTTCCTGTGCTTGACCGATACGGCGACGAATTCTGCGAACTCTATCCTTGATGGCAGAGTTTCTTTGTCCTTCATCATCCATTTCTTCCAACTTGGTGTTGGAGAAATTGTCGCGCATTCGGGAGCGTTTTCCACTCAGTCCATTGAAGAAGTCATCGACTTGGCTGCGGAATACTTCCCAGATTTTGTCTTTTTCCTTGAATGGAACTTTTCCGATGGCTTTCCACTCTTTTTGAATGGTTTTTACACGCTCGATAGCTTGCTCGATATTTTGGTCTTGCTCTTCGGTAAGTTTTTTCACTTCCTCAATCAAGACTTTTTTAGCATCTAGGTTGGCGTACTCGCCTTCGTGCATCTTCTGGTAGTGAGCTCTTCTTCCTTCGAAGAAAGTATCACAGGCCGCACGGAATCGGTTCCAAAGTTTATTTGAATGACGCTCTGGAACGGGTCCAATGGTCTTCCAGTCTTTTTGTAGTTGCTTGAGCTCCTTAGCTGCTTTCTCCCAGTTGCCTGAAGCTGCGATTTCCTCCGCACGTTCACAAAGAGCACGCTTTTTCTGGAGGTTCTCAGCTCTGAATTCATCAAACTTTTTGAAGAACTCTGCTTTTTTGGAGAAGAAAGCATCGCAAATAGCGCGATAGCGATTCCACAGATCATTGTTCTGGGCGTAAGGAGCCTGTCCTACAGCCTTCCATGCATCTTGGAATTCCTTGAGCTCACGTGTGGCATCGTTCCACTCCTTTGGACGTTCAGCGCTGAACTCAGAAAACTTGGCCATCTTCTCGAGGATTTCCTCTTTGGCCTGAGCATTTCCTTCTCTTTCCTCGTCCAATTTGCCAAGGAAAATGGAACGTACTTCGAAGAACTGGTCAATAACGGCTCTGTAGTCGTTGTTGATGCGTTCCATGTCTTCTCTAGGTACATGTCCTACGCTTTTCCACTGTTGTTGCAGCTCAGTGAGGATGTCCATGCGCTCTTTCCAAATCTCCTTGTCTTCACGCTGTTCTTCAGGTGGAAGGAGGGTTTTGGCTTTTGCGATCAGGGCTTCTTTGTCCTGAAGGTTCTTCTTGCGGTCGTAGTTGAGCATTTCGAAGTGAAGCTCTCTACGCTTGTAGAAGTCATCTAGGGTTGACCTGTAAGTCTTGTATAGTGTGTCCATCTGGTCGCGGGGAACTTGTCCTATCTCGCGCCATTTATCTTGGATCTCCCTGACTTCCTTTATTTTCATAGGGTCCTGCTCTCCCACAATTTCCTGCAGTTTGGTTAGCAGTTCTTGTTTGATTTTGGCATTCTCCTTTTTCTGGTCTTCTACGACTTTTTGTGCTTCAACACGGTTTTTGTTGAAAGCGCTTAGTTTTTCCTGGAATTCACTGGTTTGTTCTTCGCTGAATTCCTCGTTGTATTTTAACGCGTCAAAGGTACGCTTCACGAGGCCTACCCTTGGGATATGCTTAAGGATATTAGGGTCATTGGTAAAGTGATCCAGCATGAGCAATAAGTCTGCAAGATTCGCTTCAGAAAGGATTTGCTGGTTAGATTTTTCTCCAGACAGAATCTCCTTCATTTTATCCCACAAGCCTTCAGTTAGTCCTTCGGGAGCAACTTCAGGAACTGGTGCAGGTGCAGCTGGCGCTTCTTCCTTTTGAGTTTCTTCCTCTGCTTTGGCCTCTTCAATTGCATCACCATCCTTGTCAGCTACGGCAGCTTCAACAAGTTCTTTAGAGGCAATTCCCTCACTGGCTGCATCTTCAGCAGCATCCTTCACTTCCTCCTGATCGCTTTCTGTAGATGCATCTTCAGGGGTTTCCGCTACAGGATCTGAACTGTTTTCTGGCTCAGTATCAGTTGATTCTTCTGTGGCTTCTTCCATAGGCTGCTCTGCCTCTTCTGTTTCTTCAGAAGGGGAGGGGCTGCTTTCTTCCTGAGTTGTGGTTTCTTCTACAGCTTCAGTGGATTCTTCAGTTTGGGGAGTCGGGGTTTCTTCAGTAGATGTAACTTCTTCAGTGGTCTGATCTTCATCTGGAAACTCCGGCATTTCCGGGATCTCGTGCTCTGCTAACATGGGAAAACCTTTAACCTTAATTTGGGCCCATTTTCTAGGCCGGGTTCATAAATTTGACGCTTTACTGCTCCACAAATAAGCGAATAATTTTGAACAATGCCTATTGTGGTGTTAAGTAAATCAACTTTGCAGGATTCCTGCCTTTTTCCTGAAACAGAGTGCTCTAACCTCCAATTTTGTGCCCTTCTTCCCCTTCTGATCAACAAGTGGTAGGAATGTCCCTTATTATACTAACGTTCGTTTGTAAGGAATGGTGTTGTATCTTTTCAATTCGCGAAATTATACAATCCGAATACTTCGCCTTCCACAAGAAAAAATCCCTTAATTCTCAATGGAATTAAGGGACATGGACTATGTTATAAAGCCTAGGATAAAGCAGGTGCTAGCTTAGCCATTTACCCACTTTTCTACTTCTTCTTTGCTTGGGTTTTTCTGCCCGAGTTTATACTTTTTGTTGATGCCACAAACGTCTTGGTGGAGTTTGTTGGGATTGGCGTCTTTCAGGGCGGCGATGGTCGTAACACCGGATTTGATGACGGGGGCTACCCATTCCTCAGGTACGCCAGCTTTTTTGAATGCTTCTCTGCTATCTTGCTGTGCCCCTTGTTCAGGACGCATATGCGGGAAGAAAAGTACCTCTTGGATAGTTGGCTGATTGGCCATGATCATGGCCAAACGGTCAATCCCAATTCCTAAGCCTGCCGTTGGTGGCATCCCAAATTCTAGTGAACGTAGGAAGTCCTCATCGAGCATCATGGCCTCGTCATCTCCTCTTTTGCCCAACTCAACCTGCGACTCAAAACGCTCTCTCTGATCGAGTGGGTCATTTAACTCGGAATAGGCATTACATATTTCCTTTCCATTACAAATGCCTTCAAATCGTTCCACAAGTCCTTCCTTGCTTCGATGTTTTTTAGCTAATGGGGACATTTCTACTGGATAGTCCGTGATGAAGGTAGGTTGAATCAACAGACCTTCGACTTTCTCTCCGAAAATCTCGTCTATCAGTTTTCCTTTGCCCATACTTTCATCTACTTCAATCTCAAGTTTCTCACACACTTCTACCAATTGCTTCTCGTCCATCTCTGAAATGTCAATTCCTGTAAATTCCTCGATAGACTCGTACATGGTATAACGCTTCCATGGACGCTTGAAGTCAATAACCTTATCCCCAACTTGCACTATGGTTCCACCCGTTACATCAATGGCTACTTTTTCAACCATCTCCTCGACCAAATCCATCATCCAATTGTAGTCTTTGTAGGCGACATACAACTCCATCTGGGTAAACTCAGGGTTGTGGAAGCGAGACATTCCTTCATTTCGGAAGTCTTTAGAAAACTCATACACACCGTCATATCCACCTACGATTAGCCTTTTGAGGTATAACTCATTGGCAATACGCAGGTAAAGGGTCATATCCAAGGTGTTGTGGTGGGTCTTGAAAGGGCGAGCCGCTGCTCCTCCATAAATGGGCTGAAGGATAGGGGTTTCTACCTCTAGATATTCCCTTCCATTCAAGAACTCACGCATGGACTGCACCAATTTTGTACGCTTGATGAAAGTGTCCTTGACCTGAGGGTGTACAATGAGGTCCAGATAACGCATACGGTATCGCTGCTCTGTATCTGTTAGGGTGTCATATACTTTTCCTTCTGCCTCTTTGGGGAAGGGAATAGGCTTCAAAATCTTGGTTAGTAGGGTGAATTCCTTCACGTGGACGGTCTTCTCACCTGTCTTTGTGATAAAGGCATAGCCCTTCACACCTATAATATCTCCAAGTGAGATGAGCTTTTTGAAAACTTCGTTGTATAGGCTTTTGTCTTCTCCAGGGCAGATTTCATCACGCTGGAAATAGAGTTGGATAGAACCACTTCCATCTTGCAATTCTGCAAAGGAAGCTTTACCCATGATACGTTTGTTGATGACCCTTCCAGCCAAGGACAGCTCTTCAAATCCCTCTTTCCCCTCTTCAAATCCCTCGTTGATCTGTTTTGTCGATATGTTTACCTCGTATCCTTCAGCAGGATAGGGGTTGATTCCGATTTCACGTAGGCGCTTGAGTTCAGCGCGTCTTTCAATTTCCTGGTCGGTGAGAAATAATTCCTCGTGCATGTGAAATATATGTATTGGTGAAAGGCCTATGCCCTCATTAAGAATGGAGGCAAAATTATACAAAGATGTTGAGCGGGAAAAGTTTAGTAGGAATTTCATCCTCTTTTCCCAAAACAAAAACACCTGCTGAAGTGCCAGGTGTCTTTGCTCATATGTATGTCAATGTGGTATGAAGCTTTATTTTACCTGGATTTTCCTTACCCATTGTTCATCCTGATTTTTAAGCTTGAGAATATAGAGACCAGCGCGTAGGCCACTCACATCAATGGATACTTCTTCACGAGACCATTCTGTGGAAACACCGACTTCTTGTCCATTCAAACCAAACAACTGAATGGAGGGCTGAATAAAGCTTTTTCCACGAAGCTTTACACTCAAAATGTCTAGAGCTGGCTGAGGAAAGACTAGCAGACGATTTTCGTGAAGGGTTTCAAGCTGGGTGTTTAGGATAGTGGAGGTATCTCTGATGGCGAAAATTTTGCCTTCGTTGTAAGAAGCAGCATATAATTCACCATTGGCATCTTCTCCAAAGGAGGACAACTCATCTCTTCCCATCAGGAGTCCAAGAAGTGTGGAATTGTAGTCGCCTGTGCTATCCACTTTGTTGATGGTCCAGACATTCCCGGAATTGTAGTCTCCCACAAGGTAGTAGCCCTGCATATTCGGATATTCGCTTCCTCTGTACACAAAACCACCTGTGATAGAACTTCCCAAAAGAGAGAAATGGTCGTATTCAAAGATAGGGTCAGTGTAAGCCGCAGGACTTCCACAGCCACCTGTATTAAAGGTGCTTGTTCCTTCGTAGCATCTCCATCCATAATTCAACCCACCCATACCGGCTGGTTCTACGTTGACCTCTTCCCATCTTCCCTGTCCGACATCAGCAACCCACATTTCGCCTGTCATGCGATCAAAACTAAATCTCCATGGATTTCTCCAGCCAATTGACCAAACTTCGTCAGCAACATTTGGATTTCCCACAAAGGGATTGTCTGTAGGAATGGTATAGGGGAGGCTATCTACATTGACACGTAGGATTTTCCCCAGCAGGTTCGTTCCATTCTGGCTTCTATTGCCAGGGTCTCCCCCTGAACCGCCATCTCCCATGGTGATGTATAACATACTATCTGGACCGAAAGCGATGTCTCCTGCATTGTGGTTGGTGAAAGGTTGAGAAACGGTCATGAAAATTTCCTCCGAATCTGGATCTCCTTCATTGACATTGGTAAGAGAAACTCTGAATCGAGAAACTCTGGTGGTGTTGCCATTGTTGTAGTTTAGGAAAAAGTAGCCATTGTTGGCAAAATCAGGATGGAAGGCCATTCCTAAGAGGCCCATTTCAGAGGGGCCTGACCTTACCCTGGAGCGGATGTCCAAAAAGGGTTCAGTTTCAATCGTGTAGTCAGGGTTCATGATTTTGATGACACCTCGTTTTTCAACAATGAAGGTACGGCTATCACCTGCATGAGCGATGTCAACGGGACGATTTAGCCCTGTTACGATCTCTTCAAATACGATCTTGGGTTCATTCTGGGCCCACAGTTGTCCTGCGAGGAGGAGGAAAAACAGTAGGCTAAGGTTAATTTTCTTCATGAGAACAGTAAGTTTAGAAAGACTTGGTGCTTTCATTGGAGGGAATGGCGAAATTTAATACAAAACTTCCTCATTCACGGAATGTTGGGAGACAAGGGAGGAATAATTCCCTATGCCTACAACCGCCACAAAAGAAAATCCCCTACAAGCCAATTTGCTGTAGGGGATTTTTATGTTTAGCAGGAACTTAGCGGTTCTAGTTCTCGATCACATTGATTTCTTCGAAGACCCCATTGGATAAGGTGGCTGTGTCTCCTGCCATGGTTACTACCTGCGCCTCGAAGGTACCTGTAACATTGGTTTCTTCGTCGCAATCAGTCAGTTCTACTCTGGCGGAAATCACCTCAGTATAGAGGTTTTGTCCTTCTGTATAGGTAACCACTGCGCTTTTGGTCGTGTTGCCAAATTCATATAGACCTGTAGCGATACAGTTGACAGTAGAATCTCCTCCTACTTCTGTCAGGATCACAGAGATGCTATTGCTTCCGTTGGTACCAATGAGGGTTACGTTTTTGGTTTGGACGTTGGATTCTTTGATCAGTACCCCTGTTGTAACCAGAGATGTAAATTCTGTTCCATTGATGTCAGCAGTCATGTTGAAGTTGATCACCTCTCCGATATCACAGCTTGTCAAAAGGACAGAAAGGGCTATAAGTGCCCCAAGAATTACCTTGTTCATACTAGATTGTTTGTTGAAATAAATGGTATGTCAAATGGGAAAGGATAAGCAAAGCCTGTACCTATCTTACAGATTCAGGTTTAATTTCCTTTGGTAAATCGACAGACTCAACTTTTGGAGGTTGCTTTTGAGCTACTGGAAAACTCAAATAAACTTCTTTTTGGGTGAGGTTCTCGAGGAAGGGGACAAGGGCTTTTCTAGCTTCAATCTTAGCGCTATCCAAGATTCCAGCTTCAATCGCAGTAGAAAGCATTTTGTCTTCAGCAATTTTGTACGCCTGATCTATCATCTTTTTCCCATCGCTATAGATAGAGGTATACCATGTTTCAATGACCTGAGAACGGTCATGGTCTATACGGGAATAGCATATTTCAGGCTCAGGTAGCGTGAGCATAATGGTGTCTCCAATGACCACTACATGTCCACTGTCTATCTTCGCAAAATCGACACAGGCTACGACTTGGCCATAGGCTTGTAGAGTTACTTCTGGGTCTGGCCACCAATCAATGCGGTGAACGTGTTTGACGATGTCCTGAAATTCATATTTCTCCAGTTCCATTTTTTTAAGGCCCTGAACCTTTTCTACCACAATAGAATGAACCTGAATGGTTTCTTCTGGCTTCATATCAGGAAGGGAAGGAATGGTAACCATACGGGGAAGGATCACAAAAAAGAACAGTGTTCCTACGATTGCGATGATCAATAAACCAGCCAGGAAATATACAATTGCTCTCATGTGATAGAAGTCGCGAAATATTGATTGGAAATTGTATAATTATTAGCGAAAAGAAAAATTTCAAGCTTTCGTTTTAAGCAGAGAAACATTATTCGCTACTTTTGAAACATGGTTTCTACACCGTTCCATCCATCGGAAACTCCTTCCAATAGATATGTTTTAGACTTTTCCATGTAGTATAGGGCACCCATGTCTTCAGGATTTTGTTCCATGACGGATTCGAATGCCCTAATGGCAGTTGGGAAATCCTCTTTGGCGTACGCATCTAGGCCTTTGGCAAATAATTCAAGGTTGCTCTTCTTGAGGTCAAAAGCATCTTTTTCACACGCATTTAGGCATTCATAGATACCAAGGGGTTGTTTTCTGCCTTTGACCAATACCTTTCCTAAATAGCGGAAATCAAAATGTTCTGGATGAGCCAGTCCGTCATATACAGATTGGCTCACGATCAATCTCGCTCCAAAAAATTTGGTTAGGCCCTCCATGCGAGAGGCGGTATTTACCGTATCCGCCACAACGGTAGCGTCCATTCTTAGTTGATCCCCAATGATTCCCATCATCAAGGGTCCCGTATGAAGGCCCATTCCGATTTTGATGGGTTTGCGATTTTTGGAGATTCGCTCTTCGTTGTAGAAGTCAAGGGCCAATTGGATATCGATGGCTGCCTGAATCGCATCGGCAGATTTTTGGGTAAATAGGGCCATGATCCCATCACCATAATACTGGTTTACAAAGCCCCCTTTTTCTTGAATAATAGGGCCTACCCTGCCGAGATAAGCATTCAAGAAGCGGAAGTTATCCTTAGGGGTCATCCCTTCAGACAGGGTCGTATATCCTCTGATATCTGAGAAGAATACGGTTACTTCTTTTTCTACCTGGTCTCCCAACTGGACCTCTAGGACGGTGTCGTATCCTAGAGATTGGATGAATTCGTGTGGGACAAATCGGCCAAAGGCAGAATTTACTTTGGAAAGCTCCTGGTTCAAGGCATGTTCGGCATCCAGCTTTTCCTGCATGGTTTTGCGGAATTTATAGCCAAGCCCGAAAGAAAAGATTAGAATCTCAACTAAAATACTAACCAAGAAATAGATAAATCCATCAAACTCATCTAGCAGATTCTGTAGGAAAATAGAAAGAAAGCCTACGACAAATAAGGAAATTGTACCCGCAATAAAGAACCATACAACAGGATTTTTGCTGCGAATCAGCGGAACGAAGTAGATGAAGATAAAAAGGAGTTCGAGGCCCATGAAAATCAGGCTCAACAAAAAGGAGAGCTGTAAATATTGGATGTAACCCGTTACCCTCGTCAAAGCGATGATGAGAAATATTACACTGGCGACCAACCTTACCCCAATGAAGATTCTCATCCCAATGTCCCATTTGGGGGTCAGTTCTTTTGAGTTGATAAAGGCACGTCCAAATAAGAAATACAAGGCCGGTGTCAACAAGATCATGATCAGAGCCATACTCTTGTTGAGGTTGGGATCATCAAATCCAAGCCATGGAAATTCACGTGTCAAATTTTCTAAAGAAATGGCCAGTCCTATGGTGAGCAGATAAAGCGCATAGTACAAATAGGCTATTTCACGCGTAGAGGCATAAATAATCAGGTTATAGATGATGATGATCAATAAGACACATAGAAATCCAGACAAGAGAACGTATTCGTCGAATTTGTTGGAATAGAAGAAATAGGTATGAGCTTCTTTCCCCCAGATTTCAGCGTTGATGTATGGATAGTAGACCTGGGTACCATCGTTGTAACGGTGGAGCAGGACTTCGACCAATTCTCCTTCAGCCATGTTGATGTCGAAAAGATCTCCCTTGCCTAACCTTCTGGTCCTTCTAGAAACTCTCTCCGAAACGCCATTGTATATCGTATCAATTCGTCCATTATCCCGAAGGATATACATTTCCATAAAGGGATATCCACCTGTCGCCCATGTCAGCGTAAAACTGTCCTTTTTTTGATTGATGATGGGAAGGTATGTCCAGAGATGAAGGTCGTTATCCAGGCTATCATGGAGGATATCCACATCAGAAAATTCTCCTTTTAGGGCATAAATGTCTTCAAAACCTTGATGGGAACTATCTAGATAGACGAGAAGAACAGAGTCCAGGTCCCAATAACTGTATCCAGCCTGTAGATAAAGCGGCTTGGGTCCTTCATCCATTAGGCTATCTTGCCCGAAGGAAGGAAAACAAAAAAGCAGGCAAAAGGGTAGGAGAAGTATATGTCTGAGCAAGTGCTTCATAATCTGTACGCTTGCTATAAATTAACCAAAACTTTCATTTCTACTTAACACAATTTATATGATCAAAGTTTTTCATCTAGCAACTTGTTCGACATGCCAAAGAATTTTAAAAGAATGGGCACCCGGACCAGAGGTTCAAATGAGGGAAATCAAGTCGGCTCCCATCACAGAAGAGGAAATTGATAAGATGAAGGAATTGGCGGGTTCCTATGAAGCTTTGTTTAGCCGTAGAGCGATGAAATACAGAGGAATGGGGCTGCACGAAATGGAATTAACGGAAGCAGACTACCGCAAATACATCCTAGAGGAATATACTTTTCTCAAGCGCCCCGTTGTGTTGACAGACGATCAGGTATTTGTAGGCAATACCAAGAAAGTCGTGGCCGCAGCTGCCTCTGTCTTTCAGTAGGGATTGACAAAGATCAGGAGATGAAGGGATTTTGTCTTTTGTGAAACGCTAAAATTAGACTTAATTCCTAGTTCCTTCACCCAATGGCCTGATTGACATATGGTTTCCGAATCGCTAGCCACCCGTACAACTGATTTTTTGATCCAGTATCCTCCCTTTTCCTATGTAGAGAGAAAGGACTTGCAGGCCCTGGCCGCCCAGATGAACTTAAAGTACTTCCGGGAAAATGATTTTGTATTTGAGGAAGGGGAAAAGGCCAGCGAATTGCTCTATATCCTGCAAAAGGGGCAGATTGAGATATTGAAGGAGATGGAGGACGATACCCGAATCATAGACGTATGTGATTCGGGAGATGCTTTTGGGGTTCGTTCCCTGCTTTCGGGTGAGAGTTTTATTTCTTCAGCAAGGGTGAGCCAAGAATCTTTGGTCTATCTGCTTCCCGCTGCTGCTTTCACAGATCTCATGTCCAAGTATCCGAGGGTATCCATGTATTTTGCCTCCGGACTAGCTGCTGGCATGTCCATTATTCGAGAGAAGGGCAAAAAACTAAGCAAAGCACGTTTTGAATTAGGCAAACAAGCCAATCGAAAAGGCTTGTTACGTGAAGAAGATATCGTTGTATTCAAGCATAAGGATGAAGTAGTCTTTTGTAAGATTGAGCAGACTATCAAGGATGCAGCTGATATCATGACTCAATATAAAATTGGCTCCCTTGTAGTAGCCAATGACCAATTACATCCCGTTGGAATCGTCACCAATGTAGATTTCGCCAGAAAGATTGGGACAGGGAAGGTAGGCATTGGTGAACCGATCACCAAGATCATGAGCCGTCCAGTGATGACCATTCCCTACGGAGAAACGACCGCAGAAGTCATCCTGACCATGATGAAGCATAATATCCGACACCTGGTTGTGACGGAAGACGGAACGCCCAATAGCCAATTCATTGGAATTATATCGGAGCATGATATCCTACAGGCACAGGGAAACAATCCCGCCGTCTTAGCCAAAAGGATGATGCGAGCCAGAACAGTAGAACAACTGGCTGCCATACGAGATCGAGCAGAAGAATTGATTCATTCTTATTTGCAGCAGGAAATCAGTATCTCCTTCATCACCAGTGTCATGACTGAGATCAATGATGTTCTTATTCGAAAGGCAGTTGAGATGAGCCTCGCTCGTTTGGAAGAGGAAGGCTGGCAGCAACCCAGAGAAAAATTTTGTTTTATGTCATTGGGCAGTGAAGGGCGTGGAGAACAGCTTCTTCGGACAGACCAAGACAATGCCATCATTTATCAAGAGCCTGCAGCCACTAAGGCAGAACAAGTCAAAGCCTATTTCCATAAGCTGGGCTTGTATACCACAGATATCTTGGAAGCATGCGGATTTGCTCATTGTCCAGGAGAAATCATGGCCAGTAATGAAGAATGGAATGCTAGCCTTCCCGATTGGAAACGAAAGTTTGCCAACTGGATGCAGACAGCAGATCCAGAATCCCTTTTACATGTTTCCATATTCTTTGATTACAGAGGAATTTATGGTGATATGAGTCTGGTTGATGATTTGACGGACTTTATTCACGAAGAAGTTGGCCGAGCAAAAGGCTTTCTGAACTTTTTTGCCTTCAACGCCACACAGACACCTCCACCTTTGAGTTTCTTTAGGAATTTTGTGGTAGAACGTGGAGGCAAGCATAAGGACGAATTTGATATCAAAAGTCGAGCTATGTTGCCTATTGCTGATGCGGCAAGGGTACTGCTTCTTTCCCATAAAACAAGACCTAGCACCCATACCATGGAAAGGTTGGAGGCACTGGCTAGCCTAGATACTGCCAATGCGGAAGTGTACAAAGAAGCTGCCATGGCCTATGGACTCATGATTCGATACCGAGCTTTGAATGGACTAGAATACCGAAATTCTGGTAGGTTCATTCATCCTAATAAATTGAACAAAATCGAGAAACAAACCTTGAAATACGCCTTTCGAACCATAGAAGAGTTACAAGGAATTTTAAGGTCTAGCTTCGGCTTGGCAGTATTTCGTTAAGGTATCATGAGAAAGTGGATCAACATACGACGGCTAAAAGGCCAATGCCAAGCTGGAGGACTACCCTCTTATATCTGTAAGTATATCGAGGGGTATGAGAGCCGTCCTGGAAAGAGAACTCCTCTGGAGGAACTAAGATTAGTGGTATTTGATACCGAGACGACCGGCTTTAATCACTTCTCTGATAGGATTTTAGAAATTGGAGCTGTTGTGATTCAGGATGGGGAGATCATCCTTGGGGATTCCTTTGAAGTTCTTTTAGAAGGGGAGAAAATGCCAGGAGAAAAGAATATTCTGGTACATGGACTGATGCCTGGAGAGATTCGGCTCAAAGGAACCTCCTCTGAAAAAGCCTTCTCAGCTTTTTTGGATTACATCCATGCTGATGTGTTAGTTGCCCACCATGCTCGTTTTGATGTAAACATGGTTGAAATGGGCGTGAGGAAGATGGGTATTGAAGACTTTTTCCTGTATAACCCAACCATTGACACAGCTTTAATGGCGCAAAAGGTAGATCATCCTCACAGACCTTCTCATTACATTGATCAAAGAATGTATGGCTTGGATGCCCTATGTGAGAGATATGGGATAAGTACAGAAGACAGGCACACAGCTTGGGGAGATGCCCTCATTACAGCAAAATTATTTCTTACCTTGGCTCGGGATCTTAAGGATGGACAAGGCATTGTCCTTGGCGACTTGATGAAATAATTCCTTAAACCAAACGTCAACAAAACTTTCACCAACTACCAAATAACAACGATTTTTCCATGAACAAGAAACTACGCAATGCACTCATCATCACCGGTGCGGTTATCGCTGTAGGGATGATTGCGCTCAAGGTTTTTGAAACCAACATGAGAAAGCTGAGTCCCCCCCAAACAGCAGAATTTACACAAGGGGATTTGAAAATGGAGGTGATCTATTGTAGCCCCGCCAAAAAGGACAGAAACATATTCGGAGAACTGATACCCTTTGGTGAGGTTTGGAGAACAGGAGCGAATGAAGCTACCCTCTTTACTTCCTCCAAGGATTTTAAATTCAATGGACAGGAAGTCAAAGCAGGTACCTATACCCTTTGGACAATTCCAGGAGAAAAAGAGTGGAAAGTCATGCTGAACTCCAAAATGTACGCTTGGGGAATTCATATGAGCGGAGAAGCTCAGCGAGAAGGGGAATTTGATGTGGCTACTGCAACCGTGGCTGTTATGCCTTTGGCATCGGTTGAAGAAAACCTTAAAATCGCCATTCAGCAACAAGAAGAATTGAACATGTCAATAGCTTGGGATCAGACTAAAGTTAAGGTGCCTCTTGAAGTGGTACAATAAGGATGATACATGAATTCTATTGAAGAAGTAGCCATTCCTAATTTAGGGAATGGCTTTTTTTTATGCTAAATCCCCCATTTCGCATGGACTTGTTCGATAATTTCCTTCGCTTCTGCCATGGAAATAAAGCGAGCAAAATAGATGTCCTTCTTTTTGTGAGATATCACAAGGTTGGTATAGGAGTGTAAAGGCTTCTTGATGTCGTAATTCCCTTCCCAAGGGAGTTCATAGACTTTTTTGTCATTAATCCTGAGATTGGAAACATCTTTTAGTTCAAATTCACGAGAACTGGAAAGGAAGTTTTTGTATTGCTGAAAGACAATCTTTTGCCTACCAAACATGATGACATCTGCACCACCCAATAGGTAGCGTAGTTGGCTCAATAAGTAGAATAGGATGACAGTTACCACTATGAGCATGCCGAGGTACATTAGGCTTTCTCCTATTTGCATTCCAACCTTGATAAAGCCCGTTGCTGAATAGCTTTGGTAAGAGGCATATAGTAAGTAACTGGCTGTGCTTAGGGCTGCAAGGGTAATGACAATAAGGCTGATAATGTAGGGCCAGTTTTTGACGATAGGAATCTCTACGACGATTCGATCAGGGAACTCCGTGAGCTTATAGTTTTTGAGACCTTGTTTCATGCTATCTTATAGACTCGATAGGGAATAAGATAGTTCAAAAATTCTTTAGGCTAGTTTTATCTGGGACAAAGGGCAAGATTTCCATTCCCTTAATATGAGTATCCCTTAATATGTTCTTAATACCTCCCTAACCTCTATCCTGTAGATTGGGATAAAAATAGCCAAACACCATGTTCAGGATCGCTTTTCCCATCTTCATATTGAGCATTCTGACAGCCTGCCAAAACGCCCCTAAAGGATATTCTCTGTTTCAAATCAAAGGCTCAGATACCGAGGTTAGCCTTGCGCTTTCCTTGGCAGAGGCCTATATGGGACAAGATTCCCTTGTCTCTATTGCCGTAACAGGTGGAGGCTCAGGTACTGGAATTGCTGCTTTGATTAATAGAAAAACGGATATCGCCAATTCCTCCCGCCCTATGAAGGACAAGGAAATAGAGTTGGCCAAAAAGCAAGGAATTATCCCTTTCTCCACCCTTTTTGCCGTGGATGCCTTAGCCATTATCGTGAATGAGAACAACCCCATAGAAAGTATGACGCTTACTCAGTTAGGCGATGTTTTCAGGGGAGATATTTCAAACTGGAAGGAAGTTGGTGGACAGGAAATGGAGACCAGTTTGTACGGGAGGCAGAACAACTCTGGTACCTACGTTTTTTTTCGCTCAAATATCGTCAAAGCTGATTATTCACCAGAAGCCAAGCAAATGAATGGCAACGCCCAAATTGTAGAAGGCGTCAAGGCAGATCCTTCTGGGATAGGGTATGTGGGGCTAGGATATGTAGTGAAGGAAGATGGTAGCTTGGTCAAAGGGCTTAAAGTATTGAAAATCGCCAAGGATTCTTCTCTTGCCGTATCTCCCCTTATCAAGGAAAATATTGCTTCGGGTGCATACCCCATCACAAGGCCCTTGTACCAATTCACCGATGGTATGCCCAAGGGGAAAGTATTGGACTTCATTCGCTTCGAGTTGAGCGATGAAGGGCAAAAACTAGTGAGTGAAGAAGGCTATTATCCCTTGGCACCGGAGCACATCGTCATCAACAAAACAAACGGGCTCTATGAATAAGCATGCAGTTGACAGACTTTTCAGGGGCATCTTTTTCGGGGCCGGTCTCGTAGCGGTTTTGATTTTGGTAGGCATATTTCTCATGCTTCTTAGCAATGGAATCAGAACCTTCAGAGAGGTCAATTTCTTTGATTTTCTCTTCTCCTCCACCTGGAATCCTTCCGCCTATGGTGAATCTTCCTACGGAATTGGGTCTATGCTGGTTTCTACCCTCATGGTAACCTTTGGAGCTATGGTGATTGCGATTCCACTGGGTGTAGGGAGTGCGGCCTATTTATCTGAGGTTGCCCATCCTACGGTACGGGAAATAGTCAAGCCCATGATCGAGATGCTGGCGGGAATTCCTTCTGTGGTGATAGGTTTTTTGGGCATTGTCCTGTTGGGGCCAGCTATTGCAGATACCTTTGGGCTGAACAATGGATTGAATGCGTTGAATGGTTCTATTTTGTTGGCTGTGATGGCTTTACCTACCATCGTGAGTGTGGCGGAAGATGCCATACGGGCAGTCCCAGATTCTTTTAAAGAAGCTTCCTACGCGCTTGGAGGAAACAAATGGACAACGCTGACTCGCGTGACTTTACCAGCAAGTTTTTCAGGTATCATCGCGGCGATAGTATTGGGGATGGGACGGGCGATAGGGGAGACGATGACTGTCTTGATGGTAACCGGTAATAATTTATCCATGCCGTCAGGCTACTTTGATTCTATCAGAACCTTGACCGCTACCATCGCGATTGAATTGGGAGAAGTTGCCTATGGAACTACTCATTATTACTCTCTATTCGCAGTGGGGACGGTTCTCTTTGTTATTTCCTTATTAGTCAATATCCTTGCTGAGCGACTTGCAGCTAGGTTCAGATATGGTAAATCATGAAAAAGCTTCAACAGTGGTTAGGTCTAAATCTCCTATTGGTCTTTACCATACTGGTAGCGGCTGTATTAGGAGTCGTGCTCATTGACCTTTTCGCGCAGGGAGGATCAGCCTTTTCGATGGAGTTTCTATTTGATTTTCCTAGGAATGGGAATACTGAGGGAGGGATTTGGCCTGCTACAGTAGGAACGGCTCTTGTTACCTTAATCACAGCTCTTTTTTCTATTCCTCTAGGAGTAGGAGCAGCTGTTTACCTCAATGAATATGCTGCGGATAATTGGGTAACCCAAGTGATCAGAGCCTCCATAAGAAATTTGGCAGGGGTTCCCTCCATTATTTATGGCTTGTTTGGGGTGGCTATTTTTGTGAATGGATTGGGCATGGGAGCTTCGGTCTTAGCAGCGGGAATGACCCTTGGATTACTCACCCTGCCCTATATCATCACAACATCCGAAGAAGCCTTAAAAACAGTTCCTGATTCCTACAGGGAAGGTGCGCTGGCTTTGGGGGCTACCCAATGGCAGGCCATTCAGACGAATGTCCTTCCCAATGCCATTCCCGGAATCATGACCGGCTCTATTCTTGGACTTTCTCGGGCAGCTGGGGAGACCGCGCCGATTCTTTTTACAGGTGCACTCTATTATCTGCGTTACCTACCCCAATCTGTCTTTGACCCCTTTATGGCCTTGCCTTACCACCTATACATTCTTTCGACCCAGCATCACGCCATTGAAGAAGTTAGGCCGCTTGCCTATGGTAATGCTTTGGTTCTGATATTGTTGATCTTTCTCTTGAATATTGCGGCCTTTATTCTACGTTACCGTTTCAGAAAAGCACAAAAATGAGTACTGAAGTCATATCTACCACTAAACTCACGCTCAAGGATATTCGCCTTTCCTTTGGTGACAATGAAGTGTTGAAAGGAATTGACATGGAGGTTCCCGAAAAGGAAATCATCGCCTTGATTGGACCTTCGGGCTGTGGTAAATCAACTTTGCTAAGAAGCATGAACCGCATGCATGATTTGGTTCCCATCGCAAGAGTCAATGGGGAAATTTTCTTGGATGGGCAGAATATCTATGACGATGACATGGATGTTGTGGAGGTACGTCGTCGTATTGGGATGGTCTTTCAAAAGCCCAATCCTTTCCCTAAGTCCATTTTTGAAAATGTCGCTTATGGCTTAAGAATTGGTGGAGAAAGAGATAAAAAAGTCATTGCCCAAAAGGTAGAAGAATCCCTCAGAGGGGCTGCCCTTTGGGATGAAGTAAAAGATGATCTGGATAAGTCAGGGCTCTCTCTTTCTGGCGGGCAGCAGCAACGTTTGTGTATTGCACGAACCATTGCCATTCAGCCTGAAATTATTCTGATGGATGAGCCAACTTCTGCCTTAGATCCCATTTCTGCTTCTAAGGTGGAGCATTTGATGATGGGCCTAAAGGAGAACTTCACGATTATCGTCGTTACCCACAATATGCAACAAGCACAAAGGGTAGCAGACAGAACTGCTTTTATGTATTTAGGAGAGGTAATTGAATATCGACCTACTGCGGAGCTATTTGCCAGCCCTATTGATCCATTGACCAAAAACTATATCGGTGGGGACTTCGGTTAATGAAGCAGATCATCCATTTCTTTTGCTTGATGGGTTGAAGATGTAGTTGCTGAGTAGGTCTTGATGAAGGTAATTTATTGGTAGATAGTAATTTTGCTATATATATTAGGGTAAGGATTTATTTCCTATTAACTCAACCCGAATAAATACTATTACTATGCGCAAAATCATCTTGGCCTTTACAGGACTTTTAGCCCTCCTAATGGGCTGTGGAACTGAACCTACCCCTATTCTTCCTTCTATCGCCATATCTGATCTGACCATTGCAGAAAAAAATGAAGATTTCACTGTTCAGGTTTCTGTTCAAATTTCCGAAGCCTCCGAATCTGATGTGACCTTCGAAGTGGTTTCCGTACAAGGAACAGCTCAGACAGACAAGGACTTTCAAGCCGTTAATACAAGTGGTGTAATTAAAGCAGGGGAAAAATCTACTTCCTTTGATGTAACCATCATTGGCGATGACTTGGAGGAGGAAGATGAGAGTTTTGAGGTTAGGCTAGCCAATGTAGCCAATGCCGAAATATCCAAAGGAGCAGGTGTAGTGACCCTCACCAATGACGACGACTTTGTATTTAGAATACCCTCCACAGGTTACGAATCTGCCGAATCCTATGCCGGAATGACTCTGGTTTGGGAGGAGCAATTTGATGGGCCTAACCTTGATCCAAATACCTGGACCCACGAAATTGGGGATGGATGTGATAAGGGTATATGTGGATGGGGAAATAACGAACTTCAATATTACCAGGAGGGTAATACAAGTATAGTAGATGGAAACTTGGTCATTGAGGCCAGAAGGGAGCCACAAGGAGGAAAAGCTTACACTTCCTCGCGTATCATTACTCAATACAAGAAGTCCTTCAAGTACGGGCGAATAGACATCCGTGCGGTGATGCCAAAGGGCAAAGGAATGTGGCCGGCTTTGTGGATGTTGGGCAACTCTATAGATACCGACGGATGGCCAGCCTGTGGTGAGATTGATATCATGGAAATGGTTGGCGGTGGAGAGGGGGATGCCACAACGCATGGTACCGTCCACTGGTCAAATGCTGGTCAGTACGCATCTTATGGTCAAGGTACAAGCTTGGCTACTGGTAAGTTGAGCGATGAATACCATGTTTACTCTATCCAGTGGGACAACGAAGCCATCAGATGGTACCTCGACGATGTAGAATACAATGTCATCAACATCACCGCAGCTGATCTGTCTGAATTTCGCGAAGAGTTTTTCTTTATCATCAACCTAGCAGTAGGAGGAAACTGGCCCGGTTCACCAAATGCTGATACGCCCTTCCCCAATTGGTTGATTGTTGATTATGTCAAAGTATTTCAGGAAAACTAAAGCCCCAAAGGTGACATAAGATCACCCTTTGAGGCCCTAGCGTAATCCAAATGAATAGGTAAGGTAGAGAGTTTAATGTGAGCTCTCTACTTTCTTTTTTAAGTGAATATAATCGACCACCGCATTTCTGGTCTGGCTATTGTCTGAGAAGGACATCTCTCTCCATAAGCTAGCATGCCCCTTATCCAGTACATGAAGAATCTGACATTCTCTGTATTCTGATTCCCAGATCATTTTTTCAAAGAGTTGAGTATATTCAAATAAGCCTCCTTCAGAAATCAACAACATAGGAATGTCCAACTGATCGAGGTAGGTGGCAGGAGAGGCTTCAGCGAAGCCTTCGATGTCTTCTCCAAAAACATCCATCACATGTGTTCTCGCCAATTCTCTGTTTCTGGCAGACTCATGGTTGGCAAATACATCATAGTACGCCTTGATCTCATAGGTACCTGCGATAGGAATAATGGCACGAATATCATCATTGCTCAACTTATACTTTTTCAAATACTTCTCATCCATGGCGAGTAGAGCTGCCAGATGCGCGCCAGATGAAAAACCACCTACAAAGATGTTGTTGGCATCGTAGCCATATTGAGGGCCATGTTGATGAAGCCAATGGAAGGCAGCAGCAATGTCTTTGATATGGGCGGGATGTTTTACGCCATGCGTTCGTGTAGAATCTCCAAATGATCCCATGCTGAGCAAATGTCCTACCGAAGCCACGGCTACGCCTCTTTTGGCTAACTGTCTCGCCAGGTTCATTTCCATATGGCGGTTGACAAAAGACCATGCGCCTCCCCCTATCCAAAGCAGAAGAGGAGGATTTTCCACTCCTTCTGGAATGACCAGATTGAGCCTTTGGAGGCTATCTACTGTAATTTCTTCTGCAGGTCTATAAGCCAGGTCCATGATTTCTTTGTAAGTCAAAGTATCCTGAGGAGTTTGCGCACAGGCCATCAGACTAGTTGCTAGAAATACGATCAAACAAATCTTTTTCATAATGGGGTTCTTATTTTTGAACTGCGTAAGCATTGTTGAGCATGATATCTTCGAGCAAGGTAAAAGGCAATGGGCCCCTGGCTAACAAGTTTGTATGAAAGGCGAGGAGAGAGAAGTCTTCCCGCTTTTCCCATTCCTTTTTCCAATCCAGTATTTTTCGAGTTCCATATTTGTAGGTAATGACCTGACAAGGCCACCTCTTCATACGGGCAATTTCCCTTCTAGCAATATCATCTATCCCTTGAATATGTTTGCGCCAAAAGGCCATACATTCCTCATCTGACCAGCCATAATAGTTGATGCCAATATCTAGTGGTACCCTGACGGAACGGATGATATCCCATTCCCATTTGCCATATTCATCATAAATATCTCGATAGGCGCCTATTTCTAGAGCCAAGTCCTCTATGTAGGCAGCCCATCCTTCAGAATAGCCCCTAGAATAAAAGAGATACTGTAAAGGCGACATTTGAACCAAAGATCTGTGGTTGATCTCGTAATGATGTCCAGGAACGCCTTCGTGCATGTAGAGCCAGCCTACCTGTCTTTTGTTAAAGGGCGTGTCGAAGAAATTGTAAAAGAAGGTGTTGTTGCGATAATAACCAGGTACCTGCGCCAATCGTCCATCTCCTCCCTCTTCAATCTTCAATGGTGGTGTGGCAGCTACATCTGGAAAATATGTAGGCATGAGGTCTTGTATAGAGGCTGCAAATTCCTCTAGGGCTTTCTGTGTACTTGCAATATCCTGGTAATAGAAGCTTTTGGCTTCAAGAAAAGCTGCAAACTCAAGGCTATCTTTTCCTGAGTCTAGCTGAATCTTCTTCATATTGGCTTTGATCCGTTCCACCTCTTTTAAGCCAAACTGGAACAGCGAGTCTGGATGCACCTCCGCATCTAGCCATCTTTTGAGTGAAAGGGCATAAATTTCCTTGCCAAGCGGATTGTGGATCAATCCACCTGTATGAATGCTATCAGGTCGATGAGTAGCCCATTCCTTTTCTAAATTGAGTCTTTCTTTGAAAAGAGCCAATTGGTAGGTTAGTAAATCATATTCTAACTGGCTCTGCGGGCTTAGGTCATCCCTGTTAAAAGATTCGAGCTGCTTCCATGATCTTTTGCAGAAACGCTCTTGTTTTCCTAGTTCATCCAAATCAGGAATGGCTTTCAAATTATCTTGATACACCATACTGAGACGGGCAATGTTGCGCTCCTCATAAGCATCTTGGAAGTCGCGAATAAAGGAATCCCATGTCTGCTGACAGGAAACGGCAAAAGGGGTAAAAAGTAGCAACAGCCCCAATAGATATGGATAGACAGATTTCACAACCCAAAATTGGAATGTTGGCAGGCAATTGCTTGTAATATCTTGCCAAAATGAAGGCTTAGAGTCTCTTTCTGAAATGCGAAGGACTCAGTTGATGGTATTTTTTAAACTGATTGGAAAAGGCAGCAAGGTCTGAATAGCCCAATCTGAAGGCGATTTCGGTTAGCCTGATATCATCTTGGGAAAGGAGTTTACATGCTTCTTCCATTCTCAATTGAAGTTGGTACTGTTGGGGTGTTAGGCCGAAACAATGCTGGAAGGAACGATTTAGCCGGAAAATGGATAGCCCGCTGAGTTGCCCTAATTCTTTCAAACTAATAGCCTGGCAGAAATTACAGGCGATATAGTCCTTGACGACCAGCAATCTGGATAGGAGAGCTTTTTGGGTCTTTGCCTTTTTCGCCTGCGATTGAATGGGGTCTTTGAGACTCGAAAGTTGATGGGTGAGATCATTCAGGCCATTTCTAAGTTGATGTAGAACATCTTCCCCTTCCAGTCTAAGGTCTTTTTGCCCCAATTTATCAAAGGTTTGAGGGAGGCTGAGGTAGTTTTGGCCTTGTAGCGGAATGTTGAACCAGAGTTCTTCTTCCATCAAGTGAGGAACGTGGTCTGCGACAAAATCAGGATCGAGGTCAATACAAATCCCTCTTGTCAGCGCGTGATGGGCATTGGTTAGGGCTTGGTACCTTTGGTTAGAATCCAGAAGAATAAATTGACCAGCACTGAGTTTGACATATTCATCATTGATCAGGTAAAGTTCCTGCCCTTCCTTTACATATTTTAGTGCAATTCCTCTGGTAATGTTTTTAAAGCTGGACACCCCATTAGCCCTTGACAATTTGATTTGCCCGCTTTCACTTTGATAGGGATGTCTAACGTGAACCATAGTGTAAACTTAATAGAGAATTATTCTCATATAGAATATAGCTATTCCCACAAATAGTAATTTCATCTAAACGAAAATAGTAATTCTCACCCAATGAAACGGATATTCCCCTTTTTCTTATTATGCCTAGTTGGATTATATGGGTGTATAGATAATAGCAAAAACCATGAAGCTATTCCTCCCCTACCACAGCTTTCCTCTTCAGCTAAAGATCAAGGAACACCTGCCTCAAATCCAGAGAATTGGATAATGGCTCATGTAGATGTGGAGACAACAGGGCTGGTTCCGGGCTATCATCAAATGATTGATCTGGGCTTAGTCATGACGGATTTGAAGGGGGATGTAGTAGACAGTTTATTTATTCGGATACAACCTAGCCATCCCGAAAGAACCTCCGACGGAGCCAGAAGGGTAAATGGTTATGATGAAGCAACATGGGAGAAACTGGGTGCCATTAAGGCTAGTCAGGCTGTAGATTCTTTGCGTTTATTCCATGATCGTGTGGCACAAGGGCGAAAGGTGGTGATGACCTCCTTCAACTCCCATTTTGATGCTGCCTTTTTAGACCATCTTTTCCGTGAGGCCAATCAATCCTGGAGGGAGCTTTACCATTATTTTATTCTGGATATTCCATCTATGGCGTGGAGTCTGGGCTATCAGGATTTTATGCTAAGGGGATTGATGGAGGAAAGGGAAATTGAGGATGAACCTCATGTAGCTGATCAGCATACAGGGATTACGGGCGCCATGAAGAATGTTCGGATTTATAAGGAGTTGATGAAAATTCAAGAGGAATCCGTTAATTAGGAACAGAACTACTCGCCATGTCCTCAACCAAAACATCCCATTTGCTCAAAATTATTGGGCCAGGGCTTATTTTTGCCTCTTCTTCTATTGGTACCTCCCATTTGGTGCTTTCCACCCGAGCTGGTGCCCATCATGGGCTGATCTTCCTTTTCGTCATTGTTGGGATCATGCTCTTGAAATACCCCTTCTATGAATTCGGTCCTCGCTACGCCAATGCAACTGGCTATAGTTTGGTGAAGGGTTATAAAGATCAGGGCAAATGGATTTTATGGCTTTTTATGGGCGTTATTCTCTTAGATATGTTTGCGGTAACGGGGGCAGTGGCCGCAGTAAGTGCGGGTTTATTGGCTACCATGTTTGGCGTTCAATGGCTTTCTGTACCCCTTTTGGCAGGATGCATCATTGCCTTGACGGTTGGGGTATTGCTCCTAGGGGGATACAAAGGATTAGATTTTACCATCAAAGTTATTTCTGTTTTGTTGTTGGTCTTTGTTTCGATCGCTTTTGTGTCTGTTTTGGCAAATGGTCCGGTTGAATCGGAGCCAGATTTTGTTGCTCCTCCATTATTAGAAGGCGCTGGTTTGACGCTATTGATCAGTTTGATGGGATGGATGCCTTCTGGGGTGGAAGCCTCCACCCTGAATAGTATCTGGAATGTCGAAAATGAAAAGGCGACAGGCTATAAGCCTAGTTTGAAAGAAGCTTTGTTTGACTTCAACTTGGGCTATATGCTCACCCTGATACTTGCGGTTATGTTTCTGGTCATTGGAGCCTTTACAGTCTATGGAAGCGGCGAATTATTGGAGGGGAGTACAACGGATTTTTCTAATAAGCTGCTGAATATCTTTACCGCCAACATCGGAGAATGGGCCTATTATATTTTCGCCATTGCAGCCTTTGTTACCATTTATGGGACGCTCATTACCGTAATTGATGCCTTTCCTCGCGCCATTATCCGAGGAATTCGTGTCCTACGATATGAAGATTTGCAGGAAAATGAAGAACAAATCTCTTTCCTGAATCGCTCCTATAAACTGTTTGTTCTACTTGCTGGTTTGGGGGGATTTTGTCTGTTTTATTTCTCTACTGCTAGCATGATAGCCTTGTTAGAAGCGGTCACGGTGATAGCCTTTATGATATCTCCTTTTATCGCCTGGCTTAATCTTCGAGCGATTCAGTCAGATGCCATCCCGATCTCACATAAGCCATCATGGGGATTGCTGGTTATGGCCTATGTGGGTTTGATTGGGATAACAGCCTTTGCCGGATATTACCTGATTAGTCTGATGATGGGTGGAGGGATTGGACATTGATTACTTGGATTTTTGATAGGCTTCCTTCATCCAGGCAACTAACTCCTCATCTACCTCTGCTACCGCTGTCAATTTGACCCTATGGGTACACATGCTTCCAAAGGGACCAGAATTTTCCAAGCGATCGGTGGTTTCTTTGTCTTTGATTTTTAACCCTAAGTCAATGCGGCTTTTGGTCGCAGGCTTGATCAGAACGAATTGCTTACTTGTCTTGACCGAAACGGTTGACTTCTTTGGAACAAAGAGGATGTCATCCCCAAAGGATTTGATTTCTTCGATCAGTTTTTCATATATAGGCAAAAGGGCTTTCTTCCCTTTGTATTGGAGGCTGACCAAATCTTCTTCTTCGGTTTCAGGAGATTTTTTCGAGAGACTCACAATGGTATTAGCGAAGCCATGGCCGATACCAAATTCGGTTTTTAGGTACTTCACGGCTTCACCGTGTTTGGTAAAGGATTGTTTCTTCAATATACCCAACCATTCCTCAAGTGATTTACCCGTTTTTTCTGGCATGTTGGCAATCATGCTCTGTAGGGCCTTGTCTACATTGTCCATAAGTGGCGATTTTTCCTTTAAGCTAGAAAATTCTGGATAAGACATATGAGGAAAATGCGATATTTCTAACTTGAACACTTTATTACCCAATAGGTTAAAATACAAGTGGGTATCCGTGAGGGTGATGAATGTTAAGGGCTGTTAACCTTATTGGTCATTCGCCTTGAAAGCTTGTTTATTATCCAGAAGGACTATGCCAATGATACAACTGGCCAATACTATAGAACAAGCTAGTGAGAGATTTGTGGAGGGGAGAGAAATAATGGCTGATATGATCGCCAACAGAAAATGAATAAGCCCTCCCCAAATTAAGGCTTTTCGGAGCCTTTCATATCTATTTTCGGTGGCACTGAGCCAATCTACAGTAAGTTTTACTAACAGAATCGGTACTCCAAGGATAAGAATGTAAATGAGGATACTGCTAATGTCTGGGGCAAGAGATATTAATCCCATGTGATTGTGTGTTTGATGGTTGTAAAAAATGGGGCGAAGGCAGGAATTTGTCTACTGGAATAACTCCTGCCTTCTAGCAAATTAATGCTGAATCATAACTTTCTCAACTATTTTTTTCCCTTTAATCTCCACTTCAAGGAAGTATATACCCTCTGGCCAAGAATCGGTATTTAATGTCCTTTCGCCGGCTCGTAAACTATTCACCAACTGTACCATTTTGCCCTGATGATCCCAAACGCGAATATTCCCACTTTCAGGCATGAATAGGCTTAGTGCCGAGGCGGTAGGATTGGGGTAAATTTGTACTTGTTCTTCTCCTGTTGGTTGAATGGCCACACTCAGTCTAGAACAATCCGCACAGGGCGTTCCAATACAATCGATTCCGTCTTCCCCACCATTTTGAATATGGTCATCGCAAGACCAGTCCGTTCGAATGACAGTAGCCTCGGCTAGCAAGTCTGAGTAGGCTACCTGTTGCGAACTTGTCAAACTACCTGTGAGTAGATCTGTCCCTTCGAAGGGATCATTCATCAAATCATACAGTTCCTCAGTTTGGAAGGTAGTATTGACGATGAGCTTGTATTGATCATTTCGAATCGCATATACATCGCCATTTGAAGATTGATTGTTAGCTGTAAACTCAGAATAATTGTACGTTCTTGTAGGGCGATTTTGAGGGTTCCCATGAAGCAAATGCGCAAAACTTAGGCTATTGTATAGTCCTCCAACATCTGCTATGGTCGAATCAGCCATTTCCAGAATGGTCGCATAAATATCTGAAACATGGATCATGGCATCTTCTGTAACCCCTTGTCTGCTTACCCCAGCTCCTGAAACAATCATAGGAACTCTTACTCCTCCTTCATATACCGTTCCCTTTCCTTTCCCAGATGGGAATTCTCTCAACAAATTTCCTGAGGTTCCATTATCCCCTACAAAAATGACAAGGGTATTTTCTTTTTGCTGTTGACTCATGGCATCAAACACCCTTCCAATTTCATAGTCTAGGTTTTCGATCATGGCTCGAAACTTCTGATAGTTTGAATTGACAGGGGACTGGGTATAAGTTCCTGCTGGCGGCTCGTGTATAGGTGAATGTGGAGATACATGGGCCAGCCAACATATCCAGGGTTGGTTTTGTTGTGCGATCCAAGTATTGGCATAATTTGTAAAATAGGCACTCGCGTAGGTGTTTTCTATACTTTCAAGGCCATTTTCTAGCTTATCCCAAGCATAGTAGTCCGTTACGCCAGAGGTAAAAGTCCCCATGTATTCATCTATTCCATGAGACTGAGGATCAGAAAAATTATTGGATGGCTGGGAGATATGCCACTTCCCAATCAGGGCTGTAGCATAAGGCTGACTGCTCCTAAGATTCAACTCTCTGAAAAGGGAAGTATGAGTGGTATCCAGATTTCCAGGTACAGTGGTAACTCCATTCTTAATCCCATATTTTCCAGACATGATGGCAGCTCTAGTTGGCGCACAAGCAGGTGAAGCCCAGACTTGGGTGAAGCTTACTCCCATAGCTCGTAAACTATCCAAATGTGGGGTTGATGGAGGATTGGTGGCGATCCCAAAACCATCTATGGCGTCAACTCCCATGTCATCCCCAATGATTAAGAGGATATTAGGATGCTGCTGAGCGAAAAAGGAAAGCGGTGTGGAACAAAATATGATAAGAAGGCCGATCAAAAGCCTTGAAGAAGTGTGCATAGTATTGTACATAATGGTTCTATGACCATAAACTACAATCCTTGCTCTTGTACTCAAAAATTTTGAGGATTTGAGACGAATTTCACCTATTACTCCTCAAGATATTCAAATCGATAATGGGACTCCTCAGCAGGCTGGAAGTTATCTCCTGCCATGGTATCCATATCTTCCTGCTGGTATTCACGCATTTCAACCACTCGGTTGTCGCGATCGTATGCATAAATACGGAAGCCCATCAGCTTATCAGAGCTCGATCTGCTTTCTTCTTTGAGAAGATTACCTTTGCTATCGTAAGAGTATTGGGTCTTGACAATATGAGGATTGGGAATCAACCATTTGTGTTCAAGCTTTACAAGTAAGTTTCCCTCATAGGTGTAATTCACCTCCTCTATCATTTCATCTCTTTCATTCAGTTCCTGAATATGTAAGGGTGAGCCTGTAGGGTTGAAGGTCTCTACTCTTCTCAAGAAAAGCGAACCATCGGCATCATAGTACAGGATTCTATTTTCTCCTTTTTGCTCATCTTTCTCAAAAACGTGGCGCTCCACCAATTCCTCCTGCTGATAAATGCAAAGTTCTCGATGAGATTCCAACTGCTTGTCTACAACCTTGTGTAGTTCTACCTTATCCTGAAGGGTGCGTGTAATCTGCCCGTTTTCAAAGTACTCCGTTAATTCCTCCTCGTATAATTCTCCTCCGATGGAAAGTTGTTGGTGGACGACTCTACCTTGCTCATCTCTAGTGTATACCGTTCTGGAACTCTCTTGTCCGTCTTCCCATTCCACATAGGACACCAATCGATCTTCCTTATCAAAGGATTTAATCGTCTCACGCAGACCTTCCTGGGCATAGTCTTTTAGATGGTGGACCTTATTTTCGTCGTCATATAGGTCCTCTGCTACCAGAATGGTCTCACTGTGCTTTATGAGATAAGTGAGTTTTTTCATGGGGGCAAGTAGTTGCTCCAGACGGATTTTTCAAGGATGACAAAAATAGAAGTTCCCGTGAAAAATACCTAATAGTCAGTCCTTTGTGGATAAATTTTTGAATAATGGAAGGATGTTTTTAGCCTATTTTCCTGCAAAAAATGAAATGGGCCTACACTTTTCCCTCTTGATGAATTTGAAAAGTGTAGACCCATTGCCTTTCGTTATTTTCTACATTAGAATCTATTTACGCTGAAATACCTTGTTGTATAGCAAACCATGATGAAGCCATTGGGCCACATAAGTTCCCGATGGGAGGTCCGCCACTGGAACAATTGTGCTGTTTCCAATCACCTGAATATGGCGAACTTGCCTTCCCATTACATCCATGATGGTAAGAAGACTTTGGCCTGTTGCATTCTGAAGGCTAACCGCGATTTCGCTAGCTGCTGGATTGGGGTAAAGTTGGAGAGATATGTTGGGTTGAATGATGGTTTGATTGTCAGTTGTAGGCCCAAATCCACCTAAAGCCACAATACCAGAAAGCAATCTTATGTAGGCGGCTTGATAGTAAATAGCGGGCTCCGACAGCTCCCAACTATTATCAGGCCAGCCTGTATTGAAATCGAGATAGGCCTTGGCATCTGGCTGGCCATAAGGGGGGGAAAGACTACTTACAGAAAAATCCTTGTTGGGTCCGCCTACCAAAAAACCTGGAGCCGGTCCGTTTGACGAATTAAGTGCGTGGTCGTATATCGTCTGGTCATTAAACCAAGTATGGTAAATTTCATTGATAGACTTTGTCGCACCGTATTGATACATATTGGATAGATACACCATGCCAAAGGGATTGACGCCATGAAAAGCATGAATCATCTCCTCTGCCTTTTGTTGGAAACCAGCAACGTCTCCTCCCAGGCCGTACTTGGCCATCTCTAGATTAAGGGCGCCATAGGAAGCTTTGGCTTGTGAACTACCCCAATGATAGGACCAAGCAGGCATAAAGTCTCTGTATAAGCTGTTATTAGACATCCCAAAATATCCGTTCCAATTGTTAGATGCCTCATTACCTGCCGAAGAAAGAATGTTGTTTTTCAAGCTAGCATCGGCACCGCTTAAGTTGGTATAATGCAGCAAAGCTGTTTCAAGTGGCAACTGATAAGGCCCCCAGAAGCCGTTTTCCAGAGGCCCGTAAGTAGTCGCATTGTCCTTTACAAATTGATGGTATGTATTGTCTCCCGTAAGTTCCCATAAGTAAATGGCAGCAGATACAAGGGCTTTCACCTGAAAATCTACCGGTTGATCAGAATCTCCTGCAACAATGCTCCCATCATCACAATCAGTTTCCAATGTATTTGAAGTAAAAAAGGGCAGGACATAGCTGAACGTACTGACAGCCTTGTTTTTCAACTCGTCTGCATAGGTACTCCAGCCCGGGATATCCTTGAATACCAAGGCAGCATGGGCAAAATTACTAGCTACTACAGCGGAGGCCGAGGTACAAGTAGGGCCATAATACCTGGGATCTGTATTGGAAGAAGGAGGGGAAGCTGCATTTTCCGAGTAGTTTTTCGCTCCAACTTTGTTCTGAACGGAACCATCAGAATTGACCATTTTGATTAACCAATCTAGTTCCCATTTGAGTTCATCCAACAGGTCGGGTTTCCCATTTCCACTTTCGGGTATGTTCCAATCATCGGTAAACAAGCTTGGCTGATTTTCATAGGCAGTCAGAAAGTTGTGAACCACCGTATGGGTGAAGGTTACATATTTATTGTAGTCTCCTGCGTCAAACCACCCACCAGATAGGTCTTTTTCTCGAGATGCATTTCCTTGATCATAGATAAATCGGCAGTTTTTATCTTGTAGATTCTTGTCAAAGTTATCTCCATCTGTCCAATTGGCACCTGCATAAGGTTGCACTTTTGGGAGGTTACAACGGTTGTAATAGAAGATTTTAAAGGAGGCTTTGAGCACATCCAGATAAGGATTTTCATTGATGTTGAAAGGTGGAGATTCTATTCCTTTTGCCACATCTTTCCAGTAGTAACGGCCCGGCGTTTGAAAGGAAGAAAAATCTAGCCACCATCCTTTATCACCTGAAGGACCATCGGTATCGCCATTGTTCCATTCTTGCGGGGAAGCGGAAAAGACAGATTGCTGAGTATTGACGTCGATTAGGTCTAGGGTAGAGGAAGGACTGTAGCTTTGGTTAGAGTTGAAGCCAATGTCTGGATTAGAGAGGACGGCAACTTTGGTTCCATTGCTGTAGTAACCAAATTGATCGACATGGATAAAAGGGTTTTGAGCAAAGCAAAAGGGCAGAAGGAGCCAAATGAGGATCCCCATGTACAAGCGTTTCATACAGAGTTGTTTGGGTGTGAAAAAATGTAGCCGGCAACAGGGATTTAGATAAATTAGCAAAAATATATCTGATAATTCATGAAAACTTCAGTATGTCATAAAATTCGGCGTAATACATAAAAAAGGAGGCCATTAGACCTCCTCTGAACCAACACCTTTTGAGGATTTCAATTAATTCATCAGTCCGCAATCAAAGGGCTTTTTTCCATAGGTTTCCTCCACAAAACTAGCTCCCCAGCCTCCACCTTTGTAATTCTGTTTGAAGATAGTATGTTCAAGAAAGCATTGCCCTTCGCCGTTTTTATAGGTCAAGGCAGCAATTCTTTGCCTACTCACTGGACTTCCGCTCACATTGTAGGTGACGGCCCACTTCCTGCTTGTAATGATGGCTGAAGTAGCGCGATATCCAGGAGATTTTTGCTGGCCAAGGCTCATAAAACTAGCGGACATCCCAGCGTCTATCACATCTGCCACGGGGAGTTCTGAGACTCCATTGGCTTTGGCTCTCGCTTCTTTTCGGTAATCCCCTCTCAAAATCACCTCCTTTTCTTGTACCAATTGTGTTTGTTGTTTTCTGGCTTGGACCACAGCAGGTGCACCTGCACATACTTTTTCGAACATCGACAAATAGCCTTCCAACGTCTTCGTCTCTAAATCAAATTTGTAGGCCTCTGAGGTGTAGTTCTGTATATCTTGTAGCGCCTTTTGATATTGCTCTGAAAAAGAAGCATCCTTTAAAAATTGATCAGGCTTATAAATGTTCCTGTATAGCCCTTCAATCTGATCTTTTTGGAAGTTGCTCAATCCTTCCGAAAGGGGATTTTGGCGTAGGCTTTCTAACTCCCTCAATGTCTCTTCTCTGTCGAAGGAGGACATGTGCGCAACGAGATTGTGATAATTGGCTGAGGGGCTTGATCTTTTCACCTCATTGATTCGGCTTGCCCATTCGGAGAGAGACTCAACTTGAGATGAGAACCGTTGTTGAGCCATTTTTTCACCCTCTACTACTTGCTTCCATTGGTTCATTTGGTTGAGCTCAGAAGCAATGGCACTTTCCTGCCCTTTCTTGACGAGCTTTTTGGAAAAGATCTCAGCGTTTTTGATGAATTTTTTGGCTTGGGAATGGTCATTGGCCTGCATATAGGAGGCAGCTTGTTCGTAGTAGCGAAGGAAGTTTTTGTATTCACTGCTTTGTTTCACGTCGGTTTGTGCCATAACAAAAATTTGACTGATTAGGATCAGGCTGGTGAGAACTAACTGTTTCATTGGGGTTAATTTTGGAAAAAGGCTATGTGGGTTTGAGCCTGCTTCCAATAAGGCCTTATACAAATGGATAATCCAGTCAGCTTTATTTTATGGTGGCGTAGAATGAGGAAATGGGGCTTACAAGCAGCCAACACAGCATACTTGTAGGCCCCATTTGCTTAGGTGGGATATATTTTGCTTAGGGAATGATCATTCTATGGCTCATGACCTTTCCTTCTTGGCGAATTTGAACCATATACAATCCGGAAGATGCTTTCTGTAGGCTAAATGTATGATTGAGTAGGCTTTGGACATCCTTGAATGGCTGCGAATAGACGACCTTACCCTCGATGTTGATGACCTTCACTAATGCTTGCCCCTGAAGGCCTTTGGTTTGTAACTGGAAACTGCCCTGATTAGGATTAGGTACGATGGAGAAGTCCTGCACCAGCTCATGCAAAGGAGAGTTATTGAGCGCAGAAAGGGGACGCGTTTCCGGAATGCTGTCGTACCAGGTAATCATGTTGGCAGAAATGCGGTAATGTGGGTTATAGCCGTCATTACAATTGTCACAAGTTACCCCGCTGATACAATCGGGATTGTTGACATGACATTGGTCTTCATAGCGACTGTCAAACATGTAATCCAATTCGATACTGTCCTGTGATAGGTAGGGATTCAGGTCATAGATGTACCTGTTGGCAATGGCCCCAGGGCACCAACCTGCTCTTGGGAACTGCCATGTCCCAAACTGTCCTCCACACCCATCAGGATTGGGATTACAAATGGCCCAGAGGTCTTGTTCGAAAGTTTCTACTTCATCTACATGGATGTGGTGAATAGCTGGGTAAAACTCCGCTGCATTACCTGTATTGTTAGCTCCCCATCCGTGTCCCGTTGTTACCAGGTGTAAGCTGGGCGTATATCCATCTGGTCGAAAATGTACCTTTTGTTTGGGAATAGGTTGAAGGTTAGCGGGATTTCCGAAGTCCCAGGTTCCCTTCCAAACAATGTCCACATCTGCATAGGGATGGTTTACCTGACCTTGTATGTATTCGAGGTCAAGATTGACATCCCAACCTCCTGTTCCCCAAGTGTCAATAAACATGCGGAAGTTAACTCTTCCTTTCAGAATGGAAAGATAGTCCGTTAAATCAATATCATGATCACAGCCTTTTCCATAGGGAGTGATATACCTGATAATTTCTACCCATTCCCCTGAAGGCTTTTGAACCTCAATCCATGCCAGCCTATCCCAATCGTCGCATCCTCCCGCTACATTGGGACAAAGCGTCCAGAAGTGCGCATGAAGGGAATCGTAAAAGCTGACCGTCTGAGGAAGGTTGAAGGTTCCATACAACCATCGACTATTGGTTCCTCCAAACTGTATCACATCTCCAGAGAAAGTCGATATAGTTCTATCTCGACTTGGGCTTAAAATAAGAGAGGGAAGTGTATCGGTATCAGAAAAGCCTTCTTGGTTAACGGCTGTAACGTAAATTTGGGCGAAACCATAGTTGGTCGGTTTCCAATTGATTCTCCATGCCTCCCCGTCTTTGAAGGCTGGATAAATGTCACCATTGATCTCAAATCTCACACTATCCATTTCAAACACATCTGACCTAGGTTGATCTACCCAGGCAGCCATAGGATAGGGCCTGAAAGTAGTCATTTCAATGGGATAGTCAAGATGGAGATTGGTATACAGGACGGGTGGGTAATTCACAGGGTCCAAGACCTCAATAAGCTGAATATGTTCTGTTGGATAAAAAGAGGCATCTCCTAGCTGAATGGCCTTCACTGTAATAAATCCTTCTCCAGTAAAACTCAACTCATCATCTATGATGCTGCCTGGGCCATCCAGTACTTCATAGGTAACTTTCAAATTTGAAGTGGCAGTGGCCTGTAATTGAATGGAACCGGTCGTGAGACTTTTAGCTGAAACAGTTGGAAAATCTATGGTTTGATTAGCCCTGCCTAGCGCTGTACAACTGTCGCGATATAAGGTGAGTTCGCCTACCATCCATCTGTGAATATTGGAGGGATCTTCGTTGCTAAGGGCTAATAATCGTAGGTAACGAGCTTCGACAGCCCCAAATGAAAGTAGCTTTTCTTCTATATCTCCAACGCTTTCGTAGATCAGTTGGCTTTTGGCCTGTGCTTGCCCCCAGTTGAGTGTATCGTTGCTGGTGTAGATTTCAAACTGACTCAATCGACCATTGGCATTGTCATGGCGAGGACGAATCCCCAATTGGCTTAGAGGCAAAGTATCTCCCAAATCGATGATAAATTCATGGGGAAAGGGGGTATTGCCATTCGTCCTGAAGTAGGTGCTGCTATCCCCATCTAAGGCCAGCTCCGCTGGAAGATTACCATTCTCACTACTTACATAGTGAATAGAATAGGTGGATTGGGGAATTAATTCAGGACAATTTTGCCCGAAAAGAAAGGTGAAGGCTAAAACAGCCAAAAAGGTAAAGATTATTCTCATCGGTAGGTTAGGTTTATGTAGGCGCCATCTATTTCGAAGCTTCAAAATAGAAAAAATTATATGAGTTGAGGAGAGAGACCATAAAAAAAGCCTGGTCATCACGACCAGGCTGGGTGTTTGTTCGGAGAACGGGCGACGTTCTGAATTAAATTGTACAGGTTAAAGTAATTATTTGGTGTTTGTATTTTTATATAATTGAATATAGTAAATAAATAAATACCCTAATGTTTGATTTAATTCAAAGGTGAAGCGATTGTGTAAGTATTTGATAAAATGCGCAACTAATCACCTTGGCTTTTAATGTGATTCGACTCGTTTCGATATGCATAAATACTTGAAAATCCATGTATAGGCCTTTTTATCATGCGGATTTAGTAGAGGAATGGCGAAAAATATTACATGGAGTCCATGATGCTACAATTCCCTACATTTGTGTCTAAAATTCATCTGATGCCCAATTTTCTTTCCCACATTCTTCAGGATAAAGACGCAATTGCGAGCCAATTATTGAGCACACTAAGCCTGGAAGAAAAGATTGCTGCTTTGATTCACATACCTGCCTGGTCTTACCGTGGCCAAGCTCATCTTGAGGAATTGGAAAGGACCATTAGCCAGTATAAAGTAGGAGGAATTATTTTCTTTCAGGGGGATCCTGAAACACAGGCCAGGTGGACTAAGCATTTACAGGGTATCTCTCAAAGACCCTTGTTGGTTGGTTTTGATGGGGAATGGGGATTGGGCATGCGTCTCAATCAAAGTCCTATCTTCCCTTATGCCATGACCATGGGAGCTATGAGGGAATCTCATTTGGTCTACGAAATGGGGAAGGAAGTAGCCCGTCAGCTTCAGCAGATTGGAGTCCACATCAATTACGCTCCTGTGGTAGACATCAATACAAATCCTAAGAACCCTGTAATTGGATTTCGTTCCTTCGGTTCTGACATTCAGAATGTCATCGACAAGGCATGGGCTTATGCCAGTGGAATGGAGGATCAGGGGGTCATGGCTGTTTTCAAGCACTTTCCTGGTCATGGGGATACTTCCACGGATTCTCACCTGACCTTACCTGTCCTCAAACACAATGAAGAAAGGCTCCAGCAAGTAGAGTTGGCACCTTATAAAGAGTTGATCCAACGAGGGGCATCATCTATTATGAGTACGCATATTCACATTCCAGTTTGGGATGATGCGACCAATCGTGCGGCTACCCATTCTCCTACAATTATCACGGATATTCTTCAGAAACAGCTAGGATTCCAAGGAATGGTGTTCACCGATGCATTGGACATGAAAGGGGTAAGTGGTTTTGCTGGACCAGCCGAAATCAATGCCAAGGCTCTTCTGGCGGGGCATGATGTCCTGTTATTTTGTGTGGATGTGCCCGGAACGATTGAAGCTGTGGTATCCGAAGTAGAAAAAGGAAACATATCCGAAACCGAAATTGAAAGGAGGTTCTTGAAAACCTTCAATTTGCAACGATATTTTTCAGAAAATCCCCATCAACAAGGCGCTTGGGAGAAGGAACAAGCTTTTGAGCAAACATCAAAGATTATCCTTCCGATGGCGGAGCAATCCGTGAGTTGGTGGAAAAAAAGTAGTTCTAGCGCTGCAATGGAAGAAAGAACATGTTTTGTGGTTGACATGAAAAACAAGCGCAGGGATGAATTAAAGCATCACCAACTGACCTTCAAAGGTGGCAAAGAATATGACAGGGGAGCTTTATTTACCCAAAAATTAGGGGATCAAGGCATCCCAAGTCAATGGTTAAGGGTGGAGGACAAAAAATGGGTAGACCCAATTGATAAGCCTTCTATTGTCATGGTGCAAGGATTGGAAGTGAAAGCCAAAGATAAGTTCGGCATGGATGAGCGTTTGCTCGATTGGATCGACCAGCAATTGGCAAGCGGTAATTGCCAGCTCGTTTGGATGGCTTCCCCTTACGGACTTTCCTTTCTAAAGAACATAAACCAAGCAGAGGCAGTCCTCCTAACTTATCAGGAAGGGGAGGAGTTTGAACAGGTGGCTGTAGATGTCTTGTTGGGTAAAAGGGAAGGGGTAGGACATTTACCCGTATAAAAGGGGAGCGGCCGCCTAACACTTTTGTGCTGACAGCCGCGTGACCCTGCCTGTGGGCTTGGATGGATACTTTTCAGGGGCTCTTTCATTTTCCTGATTAAAGCTCCAGCCCATCTATCGAAATTTAGTATTTACCTAGTTGTTGAAACCTAAGGGACAATTCTTCATCTGGTAGAACAACCACTCTTGGGGGTGGGCCATCCCATCCGCTTGAGCCATCTACCCCGTCAGAACCATCACATCCATCAGAAGCGGATGAACCATTTACATTGGTTCCGCCTTTTCCACCATCGCCACCATCTCCTCCGTCCCCACCGCTTCCGCCAGAGACATCAATGCGGATCAGTCGCTGGATCAATTGCTCAGTTTGAAAATCTGTATAGACGGTAACACGCGCACCATTTCCGCCATCTCCTCCGTTCTCTCCTGACCCTCCATTGTTCCCACTAGTGGCCGAACTGCTGGCATTTCCATCAGAACCGTCTGTCCCATCAGAGCCATCAGATCCATCTCCTCCGCCCCCTCCACTAGCATCCAGGTTCAAGCCTTGTCCATAGACGTCTATCAAGGCTTCTTCATATTTTGAGGCTGATTCTGCCTGTATGGCAAGGAATTCGCGCCCATCATAAACTCTTCGTTGTACCCAAATAGTTACATCCTCCGCATGGCTTCCATCGAATCCACAACATGAACAGCCCGGTGAAAAATCCATCCATTGGCGGCTTTTGTAATCGACATCCAGCCAAAGGGTATCGGCTACATTGGCCCATTCATGTTGGGCATAAACAGGAACAAATGGGATATAATCTGAAGTCCTATTGAGAAAAAGACGATTTTTGTGGTCCATGGAAGCTGTGGATGCGATGATGATATCGCTTGCATAGGGGCTTCCCTTCAAGGTGTTGCGCTTGTAGGTGTATTGCTTGCCATTCGAGTATTGAACATCAAATTTTACCTGACGACTTTTTCCAGGTTTGATGTCTATGTATTGATTTTTCTGAAAGGAAACTTGAGTGGGGTAGGGGATATGGATGACCTTTTGGAATTCCTGAAAATCTTGCTTGCTATGGCTAATGGTCAGGATCAATTCATGGTTTTGGCGATAAACGGCCGCATGGTCAATTCTAAGTTGGCCCATATGGTAGGTTCCGCCTTCTACTTTCACATCAAACTTTGACAGAGCAGGGCCAAAGGGATGAAAATTGTTACTTTTCTTGGTTTTGCCATTCTCATACTCAAGCTCGAAGCCCATTTTAATCGGACCCTCTTTTTCTAACAGGGCGTTTTTCTCCAAGATCGGACGAATGTCCACTATTTGTCGTGATTGTGCATCCAAATCACAAGAGAGGGTAATCAGTATGAAGGATAAAAGAATAGGGATAAAGGTATTGTTCATGGGTTGTGGCTTTAATCTGATGCTTACATAATCAAGTCGTTGTTGGATGCATACTCAAAATGGATAATTCTAGGATATGGGCCTATAACAAATGAAGGATTGCGCATATCTATTGTACATCAGTGTTGGGATTACAGCTAAGTGTGCGTAACCCTGGGGTTGATTTTTCCGTTTATTAATTAGACGTTTGTCTAAATATCGAAATTCTTCCATGAAAAGTCTTTTTAAAGCCCTGAATGACGATACCAGGCGAAAGATATTGGAAATGCTAAGGGAAAAGGATTTGACGGCGGGTGAAATTGCCGATGCCTTTGAGATGAGCAAACCTAGTATTTCTCACCACCTGGATTTACTCAAGCGGGCGGAACTTGTAATCTCAGTGAAGAAGGGGCAGTTTGTCCATTACTCCCTGAATACCACGGTTCTGGATGAATTGATTAGTTGGATGTTGGACCTTCAAAACAAAAACTCATGAGAAATTGGATGAAAAAGAATGGTTTGATACTGGCTTTGATCCTGGCGCCTTTTGTGATATTGGCGTTGGTCTGGAATCAGATACCAGCTGAGGTACCTATACACTGGAACATAAAGGGAGAAGCGGATAATTTTGCCTCCAAAGAATTCGGCATGTTGTTGATGCCCTTATCTGCCTTGTTTGCACAAGCCCTTATTTGGGTAATTCCTGCCCTTGATCCAAAGAAAAGAACAGAGGAATTCTCTAAGACGCTCCAAGTTCTTCAAATAGTCTTGGGCTTCTTTTTCCTTGGGATCTTTATCTTGATCCTCATGGCAACCTTAGGGATGGTGAAAGACATTGGTAGTTTTGTCCTACCCGCCGTCATTATCCTATTGGGAATACTGGGCAACTATTTTACGCGGCTTCGACCCAACTACTTTGTTGGTATTCGTACTCCATGGACCCTTGAAAATGAAAACAATTGGCGGAAAACCCATCGTTTTGGGGGGCGCCTATGGGTAATAGGCTCCTTGATGATGCTCTGCATCTTTCCCTTCCTAAAAGCCGAAATATTCTATTGGTTTTTTATGATCGGAGTTATGGTGCTTTCTCTTGGACCCATCCTGTATTCCTTCATGCTTTTCCAGCGTGGGAATCAGTAAATTCCAAAAAGATAAAATGATCAGGCCTATCCTCGGATGGGCCTTTTTTTATATATTGAAAATAAGAGGAAGCCTACTTCAAAGGGTGAAATATAGGCAAGCTTGGCAGGCTAGCCACCCATGGGGCTTAATCCTGAAAACTTGCTCTGTATTTGTTAAGAGGCAAGAGGAAAACCATCTACTACAGCATTTATGAAACGAATCATTTTATGTGGGATAGTCTTTTTGATAAGTGTACATGCCTTTAGTCAGAAAAGACCGAATATCCTGTTTATCATGTCGGATGACCACGCTTATCAGGCCATCAGTGCTTACAGCGATCATCTGATTCAAACCCCTAATATTGACCGTATTGCGAAAGAGGGAATTAGGTTTGACAATGCCTGTGTGACCAACTCAATTTGTGCTCCTTCAAGAGCGGTTATTTTGACGGGGCGTCATTCTCATCTCAATGGGAAAATTGACAATATTTCAGCCTTTGATACGACTCAAGTTACCTTTCCTCAAATTTTACAAAAGAATGGCTATCAGACGGCTATGTTTGGCAAGCTCCACTTTGGCAACAATCCCAAGGGAGTAGATCAATTCAAGATTCTTCCTGGCCAGGGACATTACTACAATCCCGATTTCATCACCAAGGATGAAGGCAGAATCAAGGTAGAGGGCTATACCACGGACATCATCACCAACATGACCCTTGACTGGCTGGAAAATGAGAGAGACTCAAGTGAGCCTTTCTTTTTGGCTTGTTTGCATAAAGCACCCCATAGAGAATGGCTTCCTCCTCCACGCCATTTTAGAGAGTTTACAAAGAAAACCTTCCCTGAACCCTCCACCCTTTTTGATGATTATAAGGGGAGAGGAAGGGCAGCGAAAGAGGCTGAAATGAACCTGCTCACACATATGAACTGGGCGGGTGATTCGAAGATTACACCTGAAAACATGGACAAACTTGGCATTGCTGAGACAGCCAATTGGGACAAGGCAGCCTTCAATCGTACAGTAGGACGAATGAACGAAGAACAAAGAGCAGCATGGGATGAAGTATACGGACCGATCAATGAGGATTTTGTCAAGTGCTATCCCAACATGAGTAAGGAGGAGCAAATGAAGTGGCGTTATCAGCGATATATGCAGGATTATCTTGGGTCGATAGCTGCTGTGGATGATGGAGTAGGGAGGGTCTTAGATTATTTAGAGGAAAGCGGTTTGGCAGAAAATACCATTGTTGTATATACGTCTGATCAAGGCTTTTACCTAGGGGAGCATGGCTGGTTTGATAAGCGCTTTGTTTACAATGAGTCATTTAAAACCCCTCTCATGGTAAAATGGCCTGAGCATATCACAGCTGGAAAGGTAAATACCCAAATGGTTCAGAACCTTGATTTTGCCCCAACTATACTTGATTTAGCTGAAATTGACATTCCTGCTAGCATGCAGGGTGTGAGCCTGGTGCCTTTGCTAGAAGGAGAACCCAAGAAATTCAGAGAGGCTGTTTACTACCATTATTACGAATATCCAGGCATACACATGGTGAAGCGCCATTATGCCATTGTCACAGAAGAATACAAGCTGGTTCATTATTACCACGACGTAGATGAATGGGAGTTGATTGACCGTTTAAAGGATCCAGAGGAACTTACGAATGTCTACGATGATCCATCATATGCTAAGGTGAAGAAGCGCCTCCACAAAAAGCTGAAGAAAATGCGTGTGGAATATGAGGATTCAGAAGAACTGGATAGACAGTTTATTCGGCAATACGATGTACGAAAATAAAGCTGTGTGAAGCACTTAAGTGAAAATCCCTGATTCTTATCCATGAGTGAGGGATTTTTTTAAGCTAATGGTCCTTTGAACTCAGGATCGAAGCGCTTCCCGCGACCACTTGCCAAGCATCGGAGAACGATTTCCAAACTCGGAGGTATCGAAAAGTTCCCTTGAATTTCTCCCCTTGATATTGTCCCTCTAGCTTGGCGACAAGGTTGACCAATGCCACATCGCCTAAGGGGCGAATTTCCATTTCGACGACTTCGAAGTTGTGGAGTGTCATGTTTCCTTGCTCATAAGCCTCTAGGTCAAGAGCTTTGCTCATGGTGGAACCATCGGGAATCACGAAAAGGAGGTCTTCATGAATCAATTGATCCATTGTCGAGGAGTCTGCTTCCAGCAATGCCTGTCTTAATTGGGCCTCTAGGGCTGATATTTTTTCCTTCAGATTCATGCTTCTCGCATACGCCATGTCCGCCAGAGCGTTGCATCAAATATTGCGAAGCTGTACATTTGCCCCTCATCACCTAAATTTCCCTTTATGCACCCTTCTGTCGTAATCAGTGGCACAGGCCTCTGGATACCTGAACATACCCTTACCAATGAAGAATTGGTAGATGCATACAATCAACATGTTGACCGCTTTAATGAAGAGCACAAACATGCCATTGAAGCGGGTGAAATCCCTGCTAAAGCCCATTCTTCCGCTGAATTTATCGTCAAAGCCTCTGGAATAAAGAGCCGCTACATCTACAGAAAAGAAGGTGTACTGGATCTAGACAGAATGCGTCCTGTGATTCCACAAAGGAAGAATAACGAACTTTCTGACCAGGCTGAAATGGCCATTGCCGCTGCAAAAAAGGCCATGGCCCAAGCTGGAAAAAGCGGGAAGGACATCGATGCAGTGATTGTATCCTGTGCCTATACCCAACGATCGTATCCAGCCATAGCCATTGAGGTACAAGAGGCCCTTGGGATTGAGGGCTTTGGCTTCGATATGCTGGTCGCTTGTTCCGCTGCTACCTTTGGCCTCCACAGAGCGTACGAAATGGTCAAGTCCGGTACGGCGAAATGCGTCCTGGCCATTAACCCAGAACTTACCTCGCCTCAAGTCAACTACAAGAGTAGAGATAGCCATTTCATCTTTGGAGATGTGGCTGTGGCCTCTATTGTAGAAACCAAAGAAACAGCCAATTCAGATCACGTCTTTGAGATTCTGAGTACCAAGGCCATGACCAAATTCAGCAACAACATTCGCTCAAACTTTGGTTACGTACTGAATGCTAATGATGCAGATCCCCTAGGGGATGACCAATATTTTTCGCAGAATGGCCGCTCCGTTTACAAAGAGGTTAGCCCAATGGCCGCTAAGCATATTGCGGACCATATCGCAGCCCATACCCTCTCAAATGATGACATCAAAAGATGGTGGCTTCATCAGGCCAACATCAACATGAACAAGTTGATTGTTAAGCTGATTTTGGATCGTGAAGTTTCCTTTGAGGAAGCTCCCGTCGTTTTGGATGAATTTGCCAATACAGCTTCAGCCGGTTCCCTGATCGCCTTCAACAAATACAATTCTGATTTCCAATCAGGTGAGTATGGCCTGATCTGTTCCTTTGGAGCAGGCTACTCCATTGGTAGCTTGGTGGTTAGAAAAGTATAGTTGAAGAAACAGATTCGTTAATTATTGAGAACCCCTTTTGAAAGATGTTCAAAGGGGGTTCTTTTTATCTGGATCGAATCGAAGAAGTCTGTATTTTTGCCCTAAGCAAATGGCTACATGAAATATATTCTTCTCTTCATTTTTTCTCTTTTACTCTGTCCAGCTGTTGTGGATGCTCAAGCCAGTAAGAACCACGCGAAAATAGGCTTCATCACAGGCTGGGGAGGCCAATTATACCCTTTCATCGATGTCAATTATGAACATCAGGTCGTTTTTGCCCAGCTTCAGTATTTCCACTCCTTGGTGGAGAGGAAAAACATGAGCATTGAATTGCTGTGGCAGCCGCAGTATAATTTTACACGTTACAAGCTCTTCGACAACCGCCCAGACAGAACTTTTGGGACAGAAGCAGGACTCAATATTGGCTTTCTCCTTGCCTACCGGACGAAAGAGGACAGGTTGAAAGCCTACATCTTACCCAGCATTGGCCCGCATTATATTTCTGGTGGGCCCAAACGACAGTCTCCTGGATTCCTGTTCTCAGACAACATTCTTTTCGGCCTACAAATCAAATTAGCTGAAGCTTATTGGCTGGACCTAAGGCCCGGCCTGCGGCATATTAGTTCTGCCGGACTGACCAAACGAAATGGTGGCATCAATCACGCTATACTGACTGCTGGTTTCATTTGGATGGTAAAAAAGGGCTAGGAGGAGGCCATATTCTTTTCTAAAATCCTTTCCTTTGCCCATCACAAAATCCTAAAGGAAAGAAAGATGAACTGGATGTATGCCGTAGATATCATCGGGACCTTTGTTTTCGCCATTTCTGGGGTATTAACTGCCTTGGAAAAGAAGTTTGATCTCGTGGGCTCGATCATCATTGGAATCGTTACAGCTGTAGGAGGAGGAACCTTGAGGGATATGCTGATAGGCGAGACACCAGTGGGTTGGATGAAGGATGTAAACTATCTCTATGTCATTCTCTTAGCTGTGGTGGTATCCTATTTGTTCCGACCTTTTATCCAAAAATTAAGGAGAAGTATGTTCCTATTTGATACCATTGGAATAGGGCTATTCACAGTACTGGGCCTACAAAAAACGCTTGGTGTAGGCTTGGAGCTACCTTTTGCTTTGATGATGGGGGTAGTTTCGGCGGTTTTTGGTGGGGTGATAAGAGATGTGTTGACCAATGAAATTCCCCTGATTTTCCGAAAGGAAATATATGCCAGTGCTTGTCTAGCAGGTGGGTTGGTTTTTGTAGGTCTTCAGCAATTTTCGGACTGGACTAATGTCAATGTCATTTCGAGTATGGCAGTAGTTATGGTGATACGTTATGTGGCGGTTCGCTATCAGTGGGGCTTAAATATTAATAGACAAAAGGAATCGGAATAGGCTAACATCACAATCTATTCAGCCAGAAAGTCGTACCTTCTTGAGAGATTGATTTTTTACACAAAGCCAATTTTAGAGGAGATGCAGGAACCGCCAGTTGAAAAACATATAGACATCCTGACCCCATATTCTCTTATTTCAAGGTCATTATAGCCTTCTTCAAATCCCAAGACCATGAAAGACAATAAACAAGACAAACCCTCCTTTTGGACTTCTGAAAAACTTCTGTCTTTGGCAGCCTTATTTACTTCGGTTTGTACCCTCATTGTTTTCTCCTATCAAACAGCTCTGATTCGGAAGCAGCAGTATACTTCTGTTTTACCTTACCTTGAAATGGGACACTACTACAGCTATTCGATCAATTATTGCTATAAAATTAAGAACAATGGGATAGGTCCAGCCATTCTCAAAAAAGTAGAGATTACCAACAAAGAGGGGAAGGTCTTTGAAGACTTGGTTGATTACCTGGCCTATGAGATTGAGAAAGTAAAAGATACCGTTCATATCAACTACTCCAACCTAAGAGTCGGACAACTTATACCTGAAAACTCAGAAATTGATATCATTAAGTTCAATGGGACTAACCAAAAAGAGGCAACAAAATTGAGGTCCTATTTCAAGCTAGAAAAGGTAGAGATTGTCTATGAGTATGAATCTGTTTATGGTGAAAGGTGGAGAATCAGGAATGGGGAGAAGGTTCCTGAAAAGCTGAAATGAGGTAGTTAAACCGCCCCCAAATACTTCTCCAGATCTAATAAACTCCTCAAGTTATGGGCGGATTGAAAAACATCTAGTTCAGGTAAGGCTGCCTCCATCCCGCGCTGGATGGGCTTGTAATTGGGATTGCCTTTGAGCGGATTTAACCAAATCAATTGACGAGTCCTAAGACGAATTTGCTTCACCTCTTTGGCCAAATGTTCTGGTTCCCCTGTTTCCAAACCATCACTTAGGATGATGACGGTAGAAGAACCATTGAGTAATCGCTTGGCATAAAGCTCATTAAATTCTCCCAGACAAGCTCCAATCTTTGTTCCACTAGACCAGTTATCCGCTTGCTTTCTGAGCCGTGAGAGGTTTTCCTTGAGGTGAGGAGAATTAATTGTTTCCGTGATCCGGACCAGCTTTGTGCTAAAGAGAAAAGCTTCTACAAACTCAAAGTTGGCCTGAAGGATGCAGACAAAGCGCAACAGGAAGAAACTGTATTTGTCCATGGAACCACTTACATCCAGGAGTAGGATCAATCGTTGTTTTCTTGGCTGTTTGCTCTTGTGAAGCAAGACAATAGGTTCTCCTCCCTTGTTGATATTGTGGCGAATGGTTTTTCGTACATCAACGGCCCCTTTTCTCTTATTGCTTTTCATCTTCCTTCTGAGGCGTTGAGACATTTGCCGAAGGAGTTTCTCTGCAATTTCTTCCAAAAAAGTAGCATCGATGCCTTCCACCCTTGAAAAATCTGTTTCTTGCAGGCGCTCCATCGCATTGGCACCACTGGTATTGTGGCTTTCTTCCTCTCCTTCCAATTGTTCGCCCCTTCCCAACATCATGAGTGAACCGGTATTCTTTTTCTTTTGTCTGGCTTTGGGTTCGAACTTTCGCTCCTCTTTGGCTCGACCATTGTTGTCTTGCCAAAACATGTAATAGAGACTGTTAAAAATCTGAACCTCCTCTTCATTGGTACAAAATATCGCTTTGAGAGAATAGTAAAAGAGGTCAGGTTGTAGGATCATTCCTTCTAAGGCAGCTCTTTTCCCAGAAAGCATTTCCTCTATCCCTACCTGCAAACCAGCCCCTCTGGCCAATTGGACAAAGGCCAACATAGCATCAGAGATGTTGTCGTGGTGGGTATAATGAGGAGTAGGAGTCATGAAGGGAACATCAAGCTTGAGAACGTTGAATCAGATTATCAAGACCTTGTTGACGAATGTGTTCGATATCAGTTTGGGACTTGACGACAGCTCCGAGTGAAGCCTCGATACTCTCTGCATTTAGTTGTTGGTATCCAAGGGCCATAAGTCCTTTTGCCCAATCAATGGTTTCTGCAATGCCTGGTTGTTTGTTGAGCTTCATATCACGCAGAAGCTGAACCAGCCTCACCATCTGATCTGCCAATCCTTCTTGTAGGTGGGGAATGTGTTTTCGAAGAATTCTTTTCTCTTTTTCCATATCAGGATAGGAAACCCAGTGATAAAGGCATCTCCTTTTTAAGGCATCGCTCAATTCTCTGGTTCTGTTTGAAGTCAGGATGACAAGGGGTTTGACTTTGGCTTGTATGGTTCCTAATTCTGGTATGGAAATCTGGAAGGCTGATAGGAGCTCCAATAGGAAGGCTTCGAATTCCTCATCGGCTCTGTCGATCTCATCAATCAGCAAGACAGGAGCCTTTTCAGTAGAAGTAATGGCCTTGAGCAAGGGTCTTTGGAGCAGGAAGTCTTCTCCAAAAATATGGTTTTCCTTTTGTTCTATGCTGAGTTCGCTTTGCTCCTGAATCTTGATGGATAGAAGTTGCTTTTGATAATTCCACTCATAAACTGCTGCATTGACATCCAGCCCTTCATAACATTGTAGACGGATCAGTTCAGTATCTAGCATTTTCGCTAGTATTTGGGCGACTTCGGTTTTTCCTACACCCGGATTCCCTTCCAAAAGAAGGGGCTTTTCCAGTTTGAACAATAAAAACAAAATGGTGGCTAACTCAAGGTCTGCCACGTAGCCCTGATCGTCAAATTGACGGATGATTTCTGAAGGGTGCGAGAAGCTAGCAGGATTCATATGCGCAATTAATAGGTCTTGGCTTTTAGGCTAGGATCCACAAAGCCGATATACCTGATTCAATAAATTACAGGATTTTTTTCCTACCTCCCAACGTATCCAAATAATTCCCTATCAAAGTTCTAACAGGGAAAAAGGATAATTTTTTTTCATTCTAAATAGTGAAAATTTCAAGTCATTTTTTAGGAAATGATAGGCTTACACCTTAATTTATTTAAAACGCTATATATCTAAATAAGTACTACTCGCTATGCATCTTGAAGGCACGCATGTCTTACAAGCCTCTCCCGCAGTCATTTGGGGAATGCTCATGGACCCAGACACCCTGGCTAAAGTTACACCCGCCATTTCGTCTCTTGAGCAAATAGAGGAAGGGAAATTCAACGCCATTTCAGAAGTGAAAATTGGCCCTGTAAAAGGAAACTTTAAGGGGAGCCTGGAAGTGGTCAATCCTGTTGAGCCAGAGAAATTTACCCTTCTCATCAAGCAAAAAAGTAAAATCGGCAATGTCTCCGCTGAGGGAACCATTTCTCTTCACCCCAAAGAAAAGAATGTAACAGAAGTAGAGTTTGCAGGTGATGCCAAGCTCTCAGGCACCATTGCTCGTACTAGCCAGCGTCTGGTTAATGGGGTAGCCAAGACCCTGACCAATCAATTTTTTGAAGCATTGGAAGTAGAAATTGAGCAGCACAAAGGGAATGAGCCTGAGTCCAAATCTCTTTGGGCACGTATTGTAGAATTTTTCAAGAATCTTTTTGGGAACTAAGGACTACTACTTTTTCCCATTTATACATCGTTCTTTTTTCGTTTTACCTACTCACAAAAAAACCAAAAACTTATGGGCGTAACGATCCAAGTTAAGGTTAATGGCAAGCCGTATACCTCCGAAGTGGAGCCTCGCCAGCTGCTTACCCATTACCTACGCGACACCCTTAGACTAACCGGCACGCACGTCGGTTGCGACACCAGCAGCTGTGGAGCTTGTATGGTGCACGTCGATGGGGAAGCTATCAAGTCATGTACCATGCTTGCAGTGCAGGCAGACGGCTGTGATATAAAAACCATCGAAGGCATGTCCCCAGATGGAAATGGAACCCTTCACCCCTTGCAGGAAGGATTTAAAGAAGAACACGGTCTTCAATGTGGATTCTGTACGCCAGGTATGATCATGGCAGCAGAAGCTCTCCTAAAAGAAAATCCAAATCCAAGCGAAGCAGAAATTCGCCATGCAATTGAAGGAAACTTCTGCCGTTGTACTGGCTATCATAACATCGTTAAGTCCATTCAGTACGCAGCTGAAAAAATGAAAAAGGAGGTGCAACATGGCTAATTATATCGGACAACCCGTCAAAAGGGTAGAGGATAAGCGATTCATCACGGGTAAAGGAAAATATACCGATGACATCGTTCTGCCAAACATGACCTTTGCTTATATATTGCGTTCGCCCTATGCGCATGCTACCATCAATGGCATCGATATTTCAGAAGCCATGGCAATGGATGGCGTGGTAGCCATCTATACCGGAAATGATATTCCCGAAGCCGTTGCAGGCGTTCCTTGTGGATGGCAGGTTAATTTCAAAAATGGTGATACCATGAAAGAACCTCCACACCCCTTGTTGGTGAGGAGAAAAGTTCGCCATGTTGGAGATGGTGTGGCCATGATCATTGCTACCAGTCGCGAAATCGCCAGAGATGCTGCTGATTTAGTCGAAGTAGATTATGATGAGCATGATGCCGTGGCCAATCCAGCTGATGCAGTTAAGCCAGGAGCACCTCTCGTACACGAAGATGCTCCCAATAACCTCGCATTTGACTGGGAAATCGGAGACAAAGAGAAGACCGATGCTGCTATGTCCGGTGCTGCTCACATAACCCGACTTGACTTCGTCAACCAGCGTGTGGTACCTAATGCCATGGAACCACGTGCAGCCATCGGAGATTACGACGATTCTAAGGACCACTATACCCTATATACTTCATCCCAAAACCCACACCTTACCAGGCTGCTAATGTGTGCCTTTGTACTTGGTTTACCTGAGCACAAAGTAAGGGTAGTATCTCCAGACGTTGGAGGTGGATTTGGTTCAAAAATCTTCCACTATACAGAAGAAGCGCTTGTAGTATGGGCTTCTCGTCAGCTAAATGTCCCTGTAAAGTGGACTTCTGATCGTTCTGAAGCCTTCTTAACGGATGCTCATGGACGTGATCACGTTACAACAGCAGAACTGGGATTAGATGCAGATGGAAACTTTGTAGGCTTGAGAATTAATACAGTCGCCAATATGGGGGCCTATCTCTCAACCTTTGCTCCTGCTGTACCTACTTACCTGCATGGAACCCTACTTCAGGGATTGTACACTACACCTGCTATTCATATTGATTTGAAAGCAGCCTTTACCCACACCAATGCGGTTGACGCCTATCGTGGTGCAGGGCGTCCGGAAGCTACCTTCCTCTTGGAAAGACTGGTAGAAGTAGCAGCGATGGAAACGGGTCGTGATCCAGCTCAATTGAGATTACAAAACTTTATCCCTGCTTTTGATGGGGTAAATGAACCAGGCTACCAAACACAGGTTGCCCTGCAATATGACTCTGGAGATTATCATGCTGCCCTACACAAAGCCATGGAGATGGTGGGCTATGATGAGTTCCGAAAAGAGCAGGCAGCTGCCCGCGAGCAAGGTAAATTGATGGGAATTGGCTTCTCAACCTACATTGAAGCATGTGGGATTGCTCCCTCAGCTGTGGTAGGTGCCTTAGGGGCAAGAGCGGGTCTGTTTGAGTCGTCTCAGGTTCGTGTGCAGCCTACAGGAAAAGTAAGTGTTTACACTGGTTCGCACTCGCATGGACAGGGACACGAAACTACCTTTGCTCAGGTGGTAGCCGATCAATTCGGTATCTCGCTGGATGATGTAGAAATTGTACATGGTGATTCAGACTCAGTCGCATTTGGAATGGGTACTTATGGTTCTCGTTCCTTGGCGGTAGGGGGTTCTGCTATTGTCGCTTCTTGTCAGAAAGTTATTGACAAGGGAGCCAAGATTGCAGCACACCTGCTCGAGGTATCTGAAGAGGACCTTGAGTTTGCCAATGGTAAATGGTCTGTCAAAGGTACTGATAAGTCTGTAGGCTTTGGCGATGTCGCTTTGACCGCCTATGTCCCTCATAATTATCCCGAAAACCTGGAGCCTGGACTTGATTTCTCAAGTTTCTATGATCCTAAGAACTTTACCTATCCATTTGGTGCCCACATCTGTATTGTAGAGGTAGACCCTGAAACAGGAAAGGTAGAAGTGAAGCGATTTGTAGCGGTAGATGATGTCGGTAATGTCATTAACCCTATGATTGTTGATGGTCAGATTCACGGTGGAGTAGCTCAGGGTATAGGCCAGGCCTTGTTTGAGGAGGTGCTTTATGATGACAATGCCTCACTCTTGAACGGCTCCTACATGGACTATACGATGCCAAGAGCCGATGACCTTCCTATGTTTGAGGTGGGGCGTACAGTAACTCCTTGTCCTCACAACCCATTGGGAGTGAAAGGAGCGGGAGAAGCTGGATGTATTGCCGCAACACCTGCCGTAGTGAACGCTGTCGTAGATGCGTTGCGTCCATTTAATGTGAAGGATATCAGAATGCCGATGACACCCGAGCGTGTTTGGAGAGCGATGCATTCAAACGGTAATGGCCATTGATCACCACCTAATTTTATCTAAACATGATACCAACAACATTTTCATATCATCGAGCCAATAGCGTTTCAGAAGCTCTACAGCTTCTACGCGAATGTGGTGAAGATGCCAAATTGCTGGCGGGTGGTCACTCTTTGATCCCTGCCATGAAGTTACGCCTTAACCAGCCTGAGCACCTCATTGATATCTCAAGAATGAGCGATATTCGCTACATCAAGGTAGAAGGAGGGATGCTAAAAATAGGAGCGGGAGCTACTCATAGCGACATTGCTAAGAGCTCAGATGTTCGCCAACACCTTCCCATGTTGGCTGAGACAGCTGCCTTAATTGGAGACCCTGCCGTACGTAACAAAGGGACCATGGGGGGAGTAATGGCCCACGCAGATCCTGCAGCGGATTATCCTGCACCCCTTTTGGTAGCAGGTGCAGAGATTGTTATTCAGGCTGCTGGTGGAGAACGCGTCGTTCCTTTAACCTCCTTCTTAACGGGACTCTTTGAAACGGATCTAGGCGAACAGGAAATCTTGACGGAAGTTCGGATGCCTGTCTTCCCTTCCAATACCAAATCTACCTACCAGAAGTTTATGCAACCTGCCTCTCGTTACGCCATTGTAGGTTGTGCAGCTATGGCTAGTGTGGATGGAGGAACCTTCTCCAACGTGAGAATGGCCTTCAGTTCTGTGGGAGATAAGGCCTTTAGAGCTTCAGATGTTGAAAATGCCTTGAATGGACAGCCTTGTAGTGAGGATGCCATCAACAATGCCGTTCAACATGCAGTAAATGGAGTAGATGTTCTTAGTGATCATTTTGCTTCCGTTGAATACCGCAGCCATGTCGCCAAAGTGTACGCTAAGCGCGCTTTGATGGCTTTGCTATAGTGATTAGGTTATAACTAAGGAAGGCAGGGAGAAATCTTTTGCCTTCCTTTTTTTATTTCTGCTGATGAAATGAACTTTTTATAAGAGACTGTTTAGCTTTATCATGTTTAGTTTACAGGCAGGATGTTAAGGTTCTGAGGCCGTATTTTTTTGAGCTATAGTGGGACTAACATGAGAAAAAAATGCAAACTCAGGTTCTTGAAAGACAACTCTAAACAAGAAGCATAAATATTAAACAGTCTTAAGTATGAAATCTTCCCTCCTCTTTATCCTTCTTTGCGCTATTGTAGTGCTTACTTCATGTCGATCCGCAAAATTTCTCACCCATGAAATGGATATCTTCATTACTGCAGAGGACTTCAAGGAATTTGGTTTCAAGTTCACCGATCTGGATAAAATGGAGAAGTTCAAAAAGAGGGTCTGGCTAGACAAGAGTGTGGAGTATGAATACGAATATCCCAAGAGTGATGAAGAAAAGGCTAAGTTGAGCATCTACAATAACATCGACATCCAGCCCAGTCCTGAAGATGCTGCCGTGAGTTATGATCTAAGTAAAAAGGGCCTAAGGCCAGTCATTGAGTCTGCAAGCAGGCGTGTTGACCCAACCTACTATTATGGGGAGGAGTCCTCTCTTATGCTGTTTCAAGATGAGGAAGGCAATCCTACAGGCAATCTCTTTATTTTTTATAAGGGAAAGGTTGTCTATACGCTTCTCATCGTTGGCTACGGCTTTGATAAGCTGGAGGAATGGAAAAGATTCCTAAAAGATGAATTAGAGGCAATTGATAGGTTGGCGGATCAAACCTGATGCTTCGACCAATTTCTTAGCTTATCCGTACATTCTGCCATATCAGCAGGAAGCTCACTGTCAAAGCTTAACCTTTCTCCCCTTGTGGGATGGTCAAAAGCTAGTGTCTTGGCATGCAAAGCCTGTCGGGGAAGAATCTTGAAGCAATTTTGAATAAACTGCTTATACTTCTGGGTTGGTGCTCCCTTCAAAATTTTATCCCCTCCATAGTGATAGTCGTTGAAGAGAGGATGTCCCAAATATTTTAGGTGTACACGTATCTGATGGGTTCTTCCTGTCTCAAGCTTACATTGAATAAGGGTTGCTATGCCAAATCGCTCAAGAACCTTATAGTGTGTAACAGCATGTTTTCCTTCCTCACCTTCTGGGAAGGTGTAAAATAACTTCCTGTCTTTGGGGTGTCTTCCTATGTTGCCTACAATTGTCCCTTCTTCCTCAGCGACATCTCCCCAGACGATTGCCTGATAGGTACGGTCGGTGGTTCGATCAAAAAACTGCTTGCCCAAATGCGACATGGCAAAGTCTGTTTTGGCCACTACCATGATGCCGGAAGTATCCTTGTCCAGACGATGTACAAGTCCGGGTCTCATATGATCCTCAATGCCCCCCTTGGGTTGCGGCAATTGCTCAAAATGCCAAAGAAGGCCATGTACCAAGGTTCCACTATGATGTCCTAAGGCGGGATGGCAGACCATACCCGGATTTTTATGCAAGAGGATGACATCGTCATCTTCATAACGAATATCCAGATCGATTTTCTCAGCCTCTAATTTAGGTGCTGGAGGGTAGGGGAGCATGATCTTCACCTCGTCATTGGCTTTTACCTTATAGGAAACCTTGACAATTTTTCCATTCACGCTTATGGATCCCGTCTGAGAGGCATTTTTGATTTTAGAACGTGTGGTAAAGGGGAGCAGGTTGGACAGAAATTTGTCTACACGAAGGGGCTTTTGGCCATTGCTGGCCACGAGCGTATAATGATCAAAGAGAATGTCTTCGCCATTTTCGACGCGCTCTCTATCATCATCTGATCCGTAATGTTTAGTCAATTGTTGCTTCGACATGCCCGCTTCTTAATCAATCCAGTTGCAAAAATATTCATTCCCTAGCTGAAAAAAAACTGTAAATCAGGAATGTACCCTTTAACCTAAACAGAAAAAGCACGACCCTAAGGCCGTGCGCTAGATATACACTGTGAATGATTATCTCACTAAGGTAACAGTTCCCACCCTGTCTACCCGTACTTGGTCGTTGAGGATGGCTTCCAGCTTCCATACATAGACACCTTCCTGGACAGGATTCCCTAACTGGTTTTTTCCGTCCCATGTCTCCTCTAAGCTATTCAGCGTCCTCAAATGACGGCCCCATCGGTCGAAAATATCGATTTTCATACTCAGTACCCCAACACCAACAGCATAGAATTCATCATTGATTTGGTCATTGTTGGGCGTAAAGCCTGTTGGTACCCAGATATTTCCGGGAGGATAAAAGATAATTCTTTTGCTAATGGTATCTGGACATTGGAAAGCTGGATCATAAGCGATTAGCGTTACGATATACTCTCCGGGTTCAGGGAATACATGACGAGGATTTTCCTCATCACTACTGGCCCCATCTCCAAATAGCCAAAGGTAATCTGTAGCAAATTGAGAGAGATTGTTAAACTGAACCCCGTCTCGTGGAAATAGGATAGAATCGACTGGGGAGAACTCAGTTTCAAAGTCTGCGATCGGAGCTTCCCCTACGCCTAACTGCACTTCCAAAGAATTGGAACAACCTGTGCTATCCGTTGCGAACACCTGATAGAAGGGAGCGGTTGGGCCACCCAGCAGGCCTGTTGCAGTAGGCCCTGTATCTCCTGTAGACCAAATATAGTCAAACCCTCCGGCCCCTCCATCGGCCCTTACAGTTACCTCGCCATTATCCAAGCCACATGAGGCATCCATCTGATCGATGATGTCAATGACAATCTCTGGCGGTTCATTGACCGTAAGCGTATCCTGTACATCGCATCCACTGGAATCAATCAGGGTAACAATGTAATCGTCTGCCGCTACATTATTCTGAATGGAATCGACGGCCCCATTAGACCAGATGAAGGTGTAAGGTGCATTTCCACCTGCAGGTGAAGCGTACAAAAATCCATCCGAGAAGCCAAAGCAGGAAGCATCGATTACTTGAGTGGAATCTATGTAAAGAGAATCTGGTTCAATCAAATCACCTGAGAAGGCTACTTCACAACCATTCACGTCCCTTACAAACACTACTGGGTTGCCAGGAGGGAGGTTGTTGACAGAAGCGCCTGTCTCTCCATTTGACCATTCGTAGAAATAAGGAGAAGTACCCCCAGTCATATTCACTGTTCCGCCACCATCATCCGCACCAAAACAGCTTATATCCCGCCAGTCTACTGTTCCAAACAAGGCGTCAGGTTCTCCAACAGTGGCAGTAACCTCAGCCAAACAACCCCGAAGGTCTCTGGCATAGACAGTATAGGTTCCAGCCGCAAGGCTATCCACTGTCAAGCTGGAAGTGAAATTGATCAAGTCAGTACTAAACTCGTAGGGTTCTGTTCCACCATTGGCCACAAGGCTGATGGTTCCATCGCTTCCTCCATTACAGCTTACCAGGGTAGTTCCCGTAACTGATACATTCAATGGCAAAGGTTCTACCACGATGGCCTCTGCACTATCTATACAGCCATTGGCATCTCTTACAAATATATCATAAGTGCCAGCTCCCAGACCGAAGAACAAGGTATCGTCCACGAAGCCTGAATTTTCGAAGCGGAATTCATAATCCGGTGTCCCTCCTGTTGCTGTCAAGGAAATCGAACCATTTTGCTCACCCGCACAAGCAATATCTATTTCAGTAGATTGGACTTCCAGGGGATCTGGATCGTTGAGTGTGCCGGGAAAATTGGCCACACAGTCATTGGCATCAATTACGGTAAAGTTGTACGTACCCGCTCCTAATGGGGCAAAAATGGAATCTTGAAGGCCACCATTGTTGATCTGGTAAATATATGGCCCTATTCCTCCCACGCCAGAAACGCTCAGTTCACCATCGGTTGACCCCACACAACTAGGTTCTGTCTGGTTGACCACTTGTCCATAAAGAGAGTCTGGCTCATCAATGAAAAATACGAGTCCATATTTACATGACTGCCCATCTTCCACCTGGAAAAAGTGATAGCCAGCAGAAAGATTGTTAAAGAATGTATCTGGGGTTGCTACCCCATCCAATGCCAGCAAATAAGGAGGTGAGCCTAGGTTTACCGTAATTCTCACCACACCATCACTGAAGCCGTAGCAGCTTACATCCTTCAGCGAATCAATCACCGCAATAGGAGGATCTATTTCACGAATGGTGTCAGAAACAGTAGCAAAACAGCCATTCTGATCCTGAACAATAACCGTATAGAAGCCTGGGTCAAGGTTCATAAAAGATCCAGTTGGCTGAAAGTTGATTCCACCATCAATAGAGTAGGCCAAAGGTCCTAAGCCCCCAGATCCAGATACAGTCATTTGCCCCCTTAACCCACAACTTGCGTCTGTACTTGAAAGTAGATTCGCCTGAACGCCATTGGCTGGTTCAGTTAACGTAATGGGGCCTGAATCGAAGAGGCAATTGTTGGCATCCCTTACCGTGATATTATAAGTTCCAGCAAAGAGCGTGATAAAGTTTCCGCTCGATACAAAGGAAGCATTGTTCAAAGAGTACTCATAGGGAGCTGTTCCACCCTGCGCCAATACCTCAATAATCCCCTCATCAAGTCCTGAACAACTTATGTTGGTGACATTATTGATCGCCAAAGAAAGGGGCGATGGCTCCACGAGGGTAACGCTGTCTGTATCCGTACATCCTGCATTATCCACTGCCGTAACCACGTACGTACCAGCTGTTAGGTTATTGAAGCTAGGACCTGCTCCCAATCCTGGTGTCCACGTATAGGTTGGATTGGTACTTCCACCTATGGTTGAGGCAGTTACACTACCATCATTCCCTCCAGCACAACTGATGTCATCAGCTGCAATAACCACGTTCAGAGGTTGATTGACGGTAACTTGGTTGGATTCTGTATCGCTCCCACACTGATTGGTGGCAGTCAGGGTATAGGTCGTTGTGCTTCCAGGAGAAGCCATTGGATTCAAGATTGTCGGATCACTTAATCCTAGTGTTGGGCTCCAACTAAGGGTGGCTCCCGATAGGAAATTTCCCGTTGCAGTTAGTTGGACGCTATCCCCCGCACAAATCAACGCATCAGCAATAGGATCTATTTGAGGTGCATCTTCAACAATTACCAAGACATCTGCCTCATAGCTACAGTTGAGTGTAGGGGCAGTAATGGTAACGGTATACAAGGTAGTAACACCTGGAGAGGCACTAGGAGTGGGACTAACGGTACTGCTAAGTCCTTGAGGGGGATTCCATTGTAGGTCAATATTGTTTACGGGAGGACCACTGACGCTGAAGCTAGCATTCAGTTGGGCGGAATCTCCGCTACATATTCTGACAGTATCTGGTGAAAGGTTTACAGTGGCTTCCGGTTCAATATGGAAGGGTTCAATCACATCACAAGTCCCCGGTTGAGAATATACAACTACTAAGTCTGCTATACCAGATGGCGGCAAACTCAAAACTGGGTTAGCAATATTGGGATTAGAAAGGCTATCTGTAGGGGACCAAGTATAGGATCCGCCTGTATTGGGTGTTGAAGCCTGTAAGTTAATGCTTGTTGTAATCGATGGACAGTAAAAAATGTCTGTAGGAGGAAGAATGGTTCCTTCACTTACAATCACATTAAAGCCCACACTGGATCTACCTGTGGTGGGACAGCCATTGTCCTCATAGGTGAAGCTAATAAAGTACGTCCCTGTATCGGCCAAGGTCGTGGGCCAATTAAAGGTATAGGTCAAAGGGTTTATGCTTGCACCTACTGGACCTACAGCAGCCCCAGGAATGGCTACATTGACGTTGTTGCTCACAAATAATGAGTCCCCAGGATCTAGGTCAAGTCCAGTGAGGTCGAAAGAGAGGGCATCACCCGCACAAACCGAGAAGGTATTGTTGTTGAAAACCCCTCCTGAAATATTTGAAGGAGGCTGGATAATGGGAGATTGATTTAAGCACGGAATAACCACCCATTGCATATCACGCATGGTGTAGCCAATCAGTTGTCCATCTCTATATTCATTTACCCTTACTGCTACAATTCCTTTCTGTAGGCCATTTGGAACAAAATTAAATTGCCCTGAAGATTGATTGAATTGGAATTGGTTGACAGGTGACGTAGCAACTGGATAGTTGATATTAAAGCCTGATACATAGGGTACATTGGTAGGAGCAGAAACATAGTTTCCATCCAATGGGTCAGTCAATTCAAATACCAAAGAGTCTCCATCTGGTTCTGTTGCACCTGAATTAAACTGTACAGGCTGACCGTCACATATATAAGTAACAGGCTTCGAGATGAAGTTGGGAGAGGTATTACAATTTTGAATGGTATTGTTGATCCCAGCTTCGATATAAATCCTCGTTGAAGAGAAGGATGGGATAATAGAATTGGTTACACTCGGATCACGACAACACAAACTCCACCCTACAACCCAGTCGGTACATTGCTGAGGAAAGGTGATTAAAAGTTCATAGGTATGTTCTTCTACTCCCGGAAAAGGGAAGTTTGGGTTGATACAATTACTCAGTTGTTGTTGGGAAGCACAGAGCGGCGAAACGTCAAGGATTTGTGTACGTAAGGCGGAGTCGATTTGCATGGGAGCTCCGCATGATTGGGAGGAAAAGGCCAGTGGCAATTTATCAGCCAGAGTTGCCCCACCACAGTTTCTATACACCTTGAGTTGTATCCTGTAGGTATCTCCAGAAATACATTCGTAGGTGATGTCAGCCCCCATAACGTGCGACGCATCTACATGATTGATCCAAGCTGTCATGAAAAACAGTTGGGCAATAACGGATATATAGATAGGTCTTAAGACAGTACAGATGTTGCGCATAGCGTCTAGGAGTTTCAAATAGTTGCCTTGAGTTTCCGGTGCTGCTTAACTAGGTTCGGATTTTATTCTTTATTACCCGTTTTTCAGGTCGAAAGCTTTCAATGTTTTTCATTACTCTAAACAAATGAAAAGCCAAAAGCCCCCACTAACGTGCATTTTTCCTTAAATTTTTAACGATCCACCTTTTGTATTATTGGAAATTAATCCTATCCAAATCATCCTCAAAGGTAACAAGTTTTATCCCTCCAAACCTTTCGGAAAATGGTGGGGTAAGATTTCAGAAGTTTTTTAAGAAAAAACAGCTCTTCTTTCTGATTCAATCCTGAATCGAAAGTCCTTTCCTTAGCTTTTTGGTGTGTGCGCTGGTAAGTTTAGATAGACAAATCCTGCAGTGATCAGTCTAGTTTGACGAGCTTCACTCGGTGCTCAATCTCTCCAAACCGGATTACACAGAAGAAAATTCCATTCGGAAGAGAAGAAATATCAAGTTCCACTGCATTGTCATCCAGTGCTGTCCACTTATAAGCCAATAGCTTTCGGTAGCCAGCACCATCATAGATACCAAATGAAATATCCGTGCCAATTTCAGTATTGACTTTTACTGAAATTGTATTTCCAGCAGGATTGGGGTAAACCTTTACAAGCAAACTCGGATCATAAAAACTATTTACTGTATCCGAAATTAGCTCTAGGCCATCCTTGTGGAGAATTTTTACAAAGTATTGGTAATCACCACGTTGTAATTCGTCGTGATTGATAGAGTATACATGGGGTGCTTGTTGAGCAGGCACTGTTTCCAGCAATCGGAAATTAACACTGTCCCGTGCATAATATACCTCAAACTGATCTGTGAGATACTCAATCTGAGTTTCCCAAGCGACTGTCATAGCTGCTCCATTCTGAATGGCATCCAGATATTTAGGCATGACTGGATATGAGGCACCATAACTGTTGCCATAGCCTCCCGTACCACCTCCCAAGGCAAATACCTTGTTTACTTTCACAGTTGAGGCGTAGTAGTTGTCCAACTCCTCTAACTTCCATCCTTTTTCAGGATCGAGTGCTTCGTTTCTAAACTCTGTGTAGTCAGAGCTGGTAAAGCTTTCATGCCCATTGGCTAAGGCCATGTCTCCATCACTGGTTATGGTATAGAAAATGAGATTCTCAACTTCATTCATTGTTTCTGGGGAAATGGCTTCCCGCATATCTTCTACGTCTCTTTGGTCAAAATAAAATCTAACCAACATACTATCACTAGGCTGAGCGTCCTTAGAAATGGTCATATAACGACTCATGGCATGCCAACCTTTAAGGTTCTCAGCATATGGGGCAGAACCCTGCATATCATGCCCTTGTAGGCCTCTGCGGTCAGTTATTGTTAGTTTCGCTTCAGAAAGTGGGATATCCACTTGGCTACTGAGATTCGCAGGTTTAACAGAAAATAGCAACAAATCCTCTGGCGTCTGAGAGCCATCCTTTAGCTTCATATAGTGTGTCCACCCTAGGCTATCTGTACAGAAGAAGTCTGGACGATATTCTCCTGGGATAGTAGGAATGATCGTAGGAAGCTCACAAACTTCTCTCGTATCAAAGCATATATTGTCCAGGTAGAAGTTTTGGCTGTAGTTACTGTTTAAGGTTACTACAAAAAGGACTCTAAATTGCGTACCGGCATAGTTTCCTAGAGGTACTTTAAAGGTCTTCCAATCACTACAATCTTCTGGTTTCCATCCAATGATGGAAGGATCAGCTGGAGTAGATGATGTTTCTAAATCAGTACCAGATTTCTGAAAAACTTGTTGAGGCAGACCATCGCAATCAGGCAGTACATAGATTTTTAAATCGAGGGCTTTATCTGGGGTTAATAGTTTGTGAGCGACGTCAAAAGTTAAAACAGCATTGTTCTCTTGGCTGAAGTCCAATAAGGGCGAGATGAGTAGGTCTCTGGTACCGTTTGCCCCAGCTCCTACACCCAATCCATTGTCCCAACGAGAAGAACTTGCATACATTAAGTAGTTCTCTCCATGGTTGTCCATGCAGGAAGTGAAGTTATCAAAGGTTTCAAAATTCAGCACGCCATCCAGATCACCAGTTGCCCAGTTAAAGGGGAAACCTGCATCAAAATCCGTACAGAAAGGAAATCTACTCTGAACCATGATGGGATTGACGTTGACAAACTGATTTTGTCTGATGTTATTATTGGTATTTTCGTCTTCCTTACGATTGTTGATCTCAACCAGAACGAAGCGATAAGAATGTACACCAAAACTCAATCCTTGTTTAGGAGGGAAAATGAGGTTGTAGACATTTCCAGGGGCTAATGATCCAGTCCATTCTTTCACGGATTCGAACTGACCATCGATATACAGCTCGACCTTAAATTGACGAATAGATCTCGTGCCTCTGTTTTTTAAGTTGATTTGAGCGCTTAGGGTATTCCCGCATAATACAGGTCCAGGAGAATTAACGAGTGAAATGCCAAGGTCTGTAACGAAGTTTTTCAGCCCTGAGGAAGATAGAAGCTTACTTCTTGATGCATTTAGGGTCGCTATCATACGCTGTCTTTGCCCTTCGGTAAAGCTGTTTTTACATCTTGGATCACCTGTGTCCATGTAATTTTCAAACAGATCCTCTACATCAATATCGTATTTGGAGCCTTCTCTAAGGGCATCATTTGTACAGCTGTTTACACGAACCTCAGGGAAGCAGGAACCCCCACCAGGAAGCATATCAGGTGGCGTATCGCAAACCTTGTCACCTAGAATCAAACAGGAATTGTTAGCACTTGTATCTGAAATGGTTTCCTCACACCCATTAAGATAGGTGTCGAAAAGTCCTAGGTAATGGCCAATATTATGTACGGCCTTGGAGACTTTATAAGAAGTTGTGTCCCAGTATTGTGTCTGTAAGACCATTCCATCAAGTGGGAGACCAGACATACTTCCGCCATAAGCAAAACCTTCTGTATTGCAGTTTTCTCCAGCAAGTTGGCAAATAGAGTTGACCAACCAGATGTTGAAATACTTCTCACTGTCCCATGAATTGGATTTTAGGCAATATTCCTGTTCCTGACTGAGGCCATTAGCATCGGTACAATAGCCTTCGTATTCAAAATTGGAAAGATTGGTGGCGTATCTGCGGATCCCGTTTGTTTTCTGTGAATCAGGATCTGAGGTAGCAAGCTGAAATTGGATATACGTATCCACACCCAAGTCTACTCGGGTGCCATCATCGTTATAGGCGTGGTCTACAGCATTGGAGTAATAAGGACCACCTTCATAAAAGGCACTATCTCTAAAGGCATAATTAATCCACTCGAGGGCACGGCGAATCTGAAAGTCAGTGGGGTTTGAGGTGCCATAGGCAGGTTCGGCATCATCAGGAAGGTGCATAACATGGACTACTACAGGAATGGTATTGACCTGTCGTCCTGTAAATGTCTGACCATTTAGGGTGTTGCGATAGATATAGTCTTCCAACGCATCAGTCAATTGCTGATAGGTTGGATCCGTCGCATACCGATAGTGGTGCATGCTTGGATATTGAGATGCCGTTTGTGCGAGCATAAAATGTCCCACAAACATCAGGCACAAGAATATCCACCCTTTCTTAGATGTAAATGTTGTAAACACTGCCTTTTTCCTTAATAAACCCTCAAGCAGAATGCCCTTGAAATGACTGTAGTTATGACTTCTGTTGCCTAACCCCTTAGCCAGTTGAAGTTATAACGTCAATGATTGTATGAAACGTATGAAGGACAGCCTGAAAACTAGTTACTTACCAAGCTCAAAAATCGGGCCGACCTTGTAAGGAATGATCGTAATGGTCAAAAAAAATATACCATATGACGCCTCGACGATTGGAGCGAGTTTAAATATGATCAAAAATCAGGCTAAAGAAGGGTAAGAAGTAAGATTTTGTAACATTACGTTCATAATGTCGCGAAATAAATGGAATTCGTTGATTATCAACCAGTGAATACTATTTTTCAAGGGATATTTTGATAGTTCGTATCTGTTAAAAAGGCGAAATACATTTGCTTGATTTCTGGCGAAGCCATTCGAAGAGAGGAGAATCAAGTAGGTATGTAAGAATTAGGAAGGATTGTGAAGAAAATAACTTTGAGGGGCGGGCAAAAAAAATAGGGACAAGCTCTGTCGCAGAGCCGTCCCTACAGCACAACCATGAAAACACAATTTTTGGCCGTTAAGGTATATTTTTAAGAGTCTAGAAGACTTCGAGTTCCAACTTTGATACAAATATCACGAAAACTTACTTAAATATCCAAATTTCAAGCTCAATTTAGCTGAAATATTTTTGTTTTCGCCCTAATACAAATTCAATGTACCGTTAACAATTACTAAATAGACTGTTGAAGATAAAAAAAATTGCAATCTGCTTTACATTTTTACTTTTTTTTTATCCTTTCTGCATATTCATTTGGAAATGAGGGGCTTGCCCAAGTAGCTATATCAAGTATCATCTCTGAATTTCTTCATACTTGAGATATATGTTTCAACAATAAGTCACTAAAAAAGTTAATGGCATCAATAAAAGTTGAACAAAATTAGTGTGAGATACTGCGTTAGGAAGAAATTCGGAAAGAAAAATTAAATAGGAGTTGAATAAATCTATTCTGAAACGCTCTGGACCTAGATTTTTACAAGCTTTTCAGCGAAGTTTCTCAAATAATTTTCCAAGAGTTAACTTTGTATTCTCGACTAATCTGACCTGGAATTGATTTATGGAAATACCCCAGTTGAATCTTGACAAATTGATCATCATTGGAGATCGTGTATTGATTCGTCCCAAAACTGATTCTGATAAAACTAGCAGTGGGCTCTTTCTTCCACCTGGTGTTTTGGAGAAAGAGAATATACAAAGTGGCTATGTCATAAAAATAGGACCTGGTTACCCAATTCCTGTGGCTACAGAGGACCACGAACCTTGGAAGGAGCCTCAAGAGGACATCAAATATATTCCTCTTCAAATAAAGGAAGGCGACCTGGCCATATTCCTTCAGAAGGGAGCCTATGAGGTGATGTATGAAGGTGTTAAATTCTACATCGTTCCACAGAATGCCATTTTGATGGTTGAGCGAGATGAGGAACTCTTTGACTAAATTTTTTTAGCATAATCTACTCGTCTGGTTATCAGTATTTTACTTTTTGTGGTTGTAGATATGCTAAAAATTTTAATACATTTTTTTGCTAATTGCCAAAACTTTTGGTTTATATGTATCGTAGGTTGTATAGCTTGCTTGGATTTTTAGGATTAATACTCTTTTGTTCCTGTGAAAAACAAAATAGTATTCCCCCAGGCACTGAATTGGTCATGAGGACTGAACTAGGAGATGTTTACATCAAACTATATGATGAAACTCCTGTTCACAAGAAGAACTTCCTCAAATTGGCTAAATCTGGTTTTTTTGATGGACAAGCGTTTCACAGGATTGTTAACCACTTGGTAATCCAAGCTGGAGATCCAAGGACAAAAAATGCTTATCCCCCTACCAATAGGGATAAACCCTATGATGCGGGTTATAAATTACCAGCTGAGATCATTGATACAATGGCCCACACTTATGGCAAACTGGGTATGGCAAGGAAGGATACCTCATTAAATCCTAAAAGGAAATCTTCCTCCAGTCAGTTTTATATAGTTACTGGGCGAAGAATGACCGTTGCAGGTTTGGATTCAATAGAAGAGAATCGATCTGGTGTCCTGCAAAGTCAGCTGTATCAAAGCTACAAGAGCCAACTTGATAGTGGCTGGACCTCTCTGAATTTTGTACAATACATGGATTCAGTTGGGTTTGAGGATTATAAATATCCCGCACATCAGGAAAAGGCCTATTACACAAAAGGTGGTGTTCCTTCACTAGATAATGAATACACCATTTTCGGAGAGGTTCTCAAAGGAATGAACATTGTTGATCAGATTGAGATACTACCCACCAATAAGTATGATATGCCGAATCAACCCTTTCGGATTCTAGAAATGAAAGTGTTGTCTTCGGAAGAGCAATAACCATCAGACTCTCAGGAGTTTGTGAACATTCTGTGGAAAGAATTCTCCAATTTTTCCCAGATTACTTTCTAGATTCATTTAACAATCGCAGTTAGCAATAACCTCTTACTTCATGGCAAAAGACGCAAACCAAGAAAAGATTAAGTCCCTCCAGATGACGATGGACAAACTGGAAAAAACCTATGGCAAAGGTATCGTGATGAAACTGAGCGATAACGCAGTCATGGATGTTCCTGCCCTGTCCACTGGATCTTTGGGATTAGATATAGCCCTCGGCATTGGTGGAATACCTCGTGGACGAATCGTAGAAATCTACGGACCAGAATCCTCCGGTAAAACTACCCTTTCTATGCATATGATCGCCGAAGCACAAAAGCAAGGTGGACTTGCCGCCTTCATCGATGCAGAACACGCTTTTGATAGGTCATACGCAGAAAAGCTCGGGATCGACACTGAAAATCTATACGTATCTCAACCTGATTATGGTGAGCAAGCCCTTGAAATTGCAGAATACTTGATTCGATCAGGTGCAATGGACATTGTCGTGATTGACTCAGTAGCAGCTCTTACCCCAAAAGCAGAAATTGAAGGCGAAATGGGAGAATCTAAGATGGGTCTACAAGCGAGATTGATGTCTCAGGCCCTTAGAAAGCTTACTGCAGCCATCTCCAAGACAAACTGTGTATTAATCTTCATCAACCAGTTGAGAGAGAAGATTGGTGTAATGTTTGGGAATCCTGAGACGACAACAGGTGGTAATGCCCTAAAATTCTATTCTTCCGTCCGACTTGATATCCGTCGCATGGGACAAATCAAGGAAGGAACTGACAGTATTGGAAATAGGGTGAAGGTAAAAGTGGTTAAGAACAAAGTCTCTCCACCTTTCCGTATCGCTGAATTTGACATCATGTTTGGTGCAGGTATATCTCGCTCAGGTGAAGTCCTTGACCAAGCCGTAGACCTCGATATCGTAAACAAGGCGGGATCATGGTTTAGTTATGACGGAAGCAAACTCGGACAGGGAAGGGATACTGTTAAAAAGGTTCTTCAAGATAACCCAGAACTCATGGAAGAAATCGAGAAGAAAGTCTTCCTCAAGAAAGGAATCCCCTTGAAAGAAGCCTCCCCAAAGTCAGGCTCCAATGGAGCTGTCCCTAAAGAGGGCAAAAAGAAGTAATCCCTCCTGGAGAGTTGAATAAACTTGATTTCAATAAGGTATGCTATCAGATACCTTGCCCAGTGTACAAAAAAATGCAGGTCTTTTGACCTGCATTTTCATGTTTAATACTCTTCTCCTCCCTTTTTGTGTCGAATGGAAAACTCCAGAATTTCACAGTTGCCTTCGCAAGACTTTTCTCCTGGGGGAAGGCGATATCCACATCTCTGGCAGAGTTTAGATACCTTAGGTTCTTCTTTTGGTGGAGCTGTTCCGACAAAGAGTTGCCAAATAACAAATAGGATAACGATAGTGAATAACGATGTCATGTGTTAGTATGGATAAGAATTCATAACCAACAGACAGGCTTACAGCAAGGTGTAGGCCCATATCGTTTCAATGAGGTCCTATGAACCCAGGTTCAAACTCTGGGTTCCTGGTCGTGCCCGATCATACCAGGGAGGGTTGTTAATCTAAAGGTTACGTTTCTCCTTGAATAAGTTTCAAAAAGGTCAACTTATTTTACTCATCTTTTTATGCACACAAGTAGATAAGCGTAACCAAATTTGTAAAAAAGCTGCTATTGATAACCCTGTGCTTGTAAATGGAACAACTCTGCATAAGTTCCATCTAATTCAAGTAATTCCTCATGAGATCCCAATTCTTTAAGCTGCCCTTTCTCCAAGACAAGGATTCTATCAGCCATTCTTACCGTAGAAAATCGATGAGATATCAAAACGGCTGTTTTCCCCTTTGTCAAATCACTGAAGCGAATAAATACTTCGTATTCGGCGCGGGCATCCAGGGCAGCGGTGGGTTCATCTAGGATCAATAGGTTGGCTTCCCTCATATATGCACGCCCCAAAGCGATCTTTTGCCATTGTCCACCAGAAAGATTCATACCTTCTTCGAACCTTCTGCCCAACATTTGTCCATATTTCTCTGGTAATTCCTCAATAACAGGGGCAGCAAGGCTTTTGTAGGCAGCCGTTTCAATGAGTTTTTTGTTTGTCCGCTCTGATATATTGCCCACCGCAATATTTTCCTGTGCCGTCATATCGAAACGAACATAATCCTGAAAAATAACCCCTACCATTTTTCTCAATTCCTTCAAGTCATATTGTTTCAGGTCTACACCATCGAGTAGGATTCTGCCTTCCGAGGGATCGTACAGCCTCGCAAGAAGTTTTACCAAGGTAGTTTTTCCCGCTCCATTTTCTCCAACAAGTGCCAGCTTTTCGCCTGCCTGAAGGGTAAAACTCAAATTCTTAATCGCATATTTTTCGGAATTGGGGTACTTAAAGCTGACGTTTTCGAAGACGAAGCCCTTTTGGATTTCCTTGGGCAGAGGAGAGGGATCTTTCGGAGAGCGAATGGTGGGTTCCATAGCTAGAAAATCAAAGAGATCCTTGAGATAGAGAGCTGATTGGGCTATGGAAGAAAAACTTGAAAGCATACCCCTGAGTAAGCCCCTTAGCCTGCTAAAGGAACCCGAAAGAAAGGTGAGGTCTCCAAGACTTATGTGGCCACCAATGGTCTGAATGATGATTAGGACATAGGCTACATAATACCCAATATCACCGATGGTGTTGAAAGAGAAACCCCAAATAGCCCGCTTCACAGCCAATTTTTTGTTGGTCTCATAATATTGGTAGGCCAGGTCTGCAAAACGCTCTTCAATAAATCCCTCTAATCCAAATATCTTTACCTCTTTGGCATTCTTATCACTTGCTCCTAGATATCTCAAATAGTCCAATTCTCGCCTTTGAGGAGTCCAGTTTCTGGCGATGGAATAGGATCTTTGGTTGAAGTGAGTTTCAGAGATAAACGAAGGAATCACTGCAATGACGAGAAGTAGGATCAGCCAGGGATTAAAAACTACCAGACCAGCTGCAAGAAAAATAATGGTTATAGCATCCTGCCCCTGTTTGAGCAATTGGGATAGCAAAATGGATCGCATTCTTGTCTGTCTTCTTGCCCGCTCCAGCTTGTCATAAAACTCCGAATCCTCAAACTGAGGTAAATCCATCATGGCTGCATGTTTGATGAGCCTGATGGAGGTTTCATTACTGAACTTATCTCCTAAGAGCGCATCAATCAATGACAGCACTCTACTCAACAAGGCTGTGAACAAGGCTAGCCCCAACTCAATGGCGACAAGTGTCCATAAAAATTCGCGACTTGCTTCCGGTGTACTTATCAAGGATACGACTTCATCAATGATCAATTTCCCTACATAGAGAGTAGAAACAGGAATTCCTGCCTGAATCAGCCTCAAAATGATGTTGGTCATCGCCAAGGTTGAATCTGTTTGCCAGATCATTTTCAGAAATGGGGGGATGTGTTTTAGGGCTTGAAAACTTTCCTTGAGGCCCAATTCGCCCCCGTAGTTGTTTTTGCGTGCTGAGATGGACCTTAAGCCCGAGAATAATTTCATGTTTTTCCCTACGATTTTGAATAAGCGGAGTTAGAGGAATTATATAAGGGTTGACGACTGGAATCCTCAATTACTTCATTTTCTTTCATCGGCATAAATAGGAAACACATATTTTCAGAAAAGTTAAATTATCCGCACTTTTGCAAAGAGAACTGACGCCCCTACCAAACCTCTGACTTATCATCCCCTTACCATGAAAAAAGCAGCTATCCTTTTGATCAATATTTTGGCTATCAATATGTTGATGGCGCAGAAGCCCTATGTGTTTAGCACATTTCCTATTCAAAAAGCTACCAATCTTAGTTGCTATACGTCTATTTTTTTTACGGTTAAATTTTCACCTGAAGGCTCTAATTTCCTTCCTGAGACCTTTATTGAAGATAATATCCTGCTCTATCCAAAGGGTAAAAGTCGAAGACTCATCCCTGTAAAAATATCCTTCAACCCTTCCATTAAAAATGTGATTGTTAAGCCTAAGGAACTGCTAGACCCTTATGAAGACTATATTCTTGAGGTCAGTAATAGGCTGAAAGATGATCGAGGCATCCCATTTACGCCTTACAAACTAGAATTCAAAACCGGAGAGTGTACAGCAAATGTGCCCAAAATTATGATTATCAGAGGAGAGGACGAAGAGAAAGTGCCTTTAACTCCTGTAGAATTGAAAGAGCTTAAGGTATCAAGTTTTCAGGCAATGGCGATTAATGATTCAGTCGAAATCATCTGGAAAGTAAAGGAAACCCTGCTTGTGGATGAATACTTTGTAGAAAGATCCTCTGACGGGAAAACCTTTCGAAAGTTGACCTCAACCCCCTCTCTTGGCAGTACGCAAAATGATCAGGTTTATACAGTTTACGATGAAGCGCCTACAGTGGGGTGGAATTATTATCGCCTAGGAACCAGGTCTTCCTTACAGGATATCCAAGTCTTAGAGCAAACCAAGTTTTACGCAAGTGGGATTGAGTTGCTTAAAAGGAAGATATTTCCAGCTGAGGAGCTCCCGCTAAGGTTTTTTAACGCGAGAAAAACATCTGTGGTTGTTGCCTTGAAGTCTCTGGATACAGACGAAGTTGTCTTTAGGCAAGCCAAACTGTTAGAGCAAGGAACTCAAAACCTATCACTACCCTTACCTGAATTTGCCCCGGGAGAGTATGAATTGATCATTCAAACCTCTTCCATCTCTCTGTTAGAAACCATTAAAATTTCATACTAGGTCAACCCTCTTGAGGAAGTGGAGCTAAATTTTTGAATATAAAACGTAATACAAATTTGTAATTATAATATATGTTCATATATTTGTTGGTGTAAATAGTGTTTCATGACAAGTAGTTGTTTTGGTAGTGAAATCAGGTTGAGCCCAATCTAATCATGGGTTCCTTGATTTGAATGAAGGTATAGAGAAGCCGTAATATCCACTATACGGATTTAGTTTCTACAGCACAACCATGACGTTCCAACTCGTTTTCAATTCGTCTTGGTGGTTGGCTTTTCTATGCCTATCCATTAGCATGCACCTCCTCATGGAATCGGTAAACTCATAACGGCACAACCTAACATGCGAAAACACAAGCTATTGTGGATTCTGTCTATTTGGATAGGATTCGGTGGCCCTCTTTGGGGGCAACAAAAACCACATCTTTCCACGATTGATCATAATTATGTGATTAAATCCAGAGCAAAAGTGAAGGCAAATAGTGAACAGGCCTTTCATTCTCTCAACACCAAAGAGTCACTAGAAATGGACATTCAATACATGGATGGTTTAGGAAGACTTATACAAGGAATCCACTGGGCTGCTTCTCCATCAGGGAAGGATGAGGTCTACCCATTCTCTTATGATAATTTTGGTCGACCCAATAAGAGTTATCTTCCCTACACCAGACTTACTCAAGGTATTTTTCAGGAAGAGGCCATCTCAGATCAGCATGGATTTTACAATTTGCCAACGAAGGGCAATTATGCACAATCCTCTCATCCCTTTTCGATCACCCAGTACGAACCCGCTCCACTAGGAAGAGCCATTGAATTAGGTGATGTGGGAGAGCATTGGCAGCCAGAACCTACTTCGCTTGGCATTCAGGTAGAAAATGAGCACACCATTGTTCATGAGTACAGCACAAATACGACTCCCTTTCCATTTTTTAGTATAGAATCGGGGCTCGGCTCAGGTCTGAATCAGGTTTATCCGTCTGGGAGCCTGAAAATGGAAAGAATTCAGGATGAAAATGGTTTTTGGACGGAGAAATATATGACCCTTGAAGGATTGACTCTGCTTAAGAAAATGCAGGTAGATTCACTTACCTACGCGGGTACAGCCTTTATTTACGATGCCTACAGAAGACCTTTATTTGTCATTCAGCCAGAAGGGTGGAAGGAGCTATCGGGTATGGCACAGCCCGTTCTAACCCAAGCGATCATTGACAGCTATTGTTTTCATTACCAGTATGATAGTCGGGGAAGGGTAAAGGCGAAGAAAATACCAGGGGCAGGCTGGACCTACATGGTGTATAACAAACGGAATCAGTTAGTTCTATCTCAGGATGGAAAAGCAAGGGAGAAGGACCAATGGCTGTTTACCAAATATGACGTCTTAGGTCGACCCATAATGAAAGGGATTTACCACTCCAGCCAAAGTAGATCTCACTTACAATCCCTTTTTGATGCTACCTTTCCTGCCTTCGAACTCTACGAAAGTCCTACAGAACTCTCCTTTCTAGAAAAGTCTGGAGAAGCTATTGAAGGCTATTCCAATTCAAGTTTTCCCTTATTGGGCACATATACAGATGTCCATCTGGTAACCTATTATGATTCATACGATTTTGATCAAAATGGAGTCATTCATAGGACGTCAGAAAGTTATAAGAAACCCGCAAGCGCCAGCAATAGAACCCAAGGTTTTTCAACTGCAGTGAGAGTAAGGGTCCTTAATCCTGACCCTGATATGCCCAATTGGCTATGGACCGTTACTTATTATGATAAGGAGGGACGGGAATCTATGACAGTATCCGATTCTCACTTGAATAGGGACAGTGAGGGAAAAGCCGTCAAGTATGACAGAGCTTCTTATGTGTATGATTTTGAAGGGAAAATGCTAAGGGAGGAGGTAAAGCATCTATCTCCAGGAGCGGTGAGTAGTTTGTCAAGAAAGCAGTCGTTTGGATATGATCATAGCGGAAATTTAACCAAGGAATCTAAGTCCATCAGGATAGGAAGCCAAATAGTTATGAATAATCTAACGGCCATTTATGACTATAATGAATTAGGTCGAAAAGTGGGAGATAGACTGGGTCCCCAAAAGACAGCTGGTACTTTGCCCCTTCAGTACGTGGACTATCAGTACCATATTAAAGGTTGGTTAAAGGGTATTAATAGCCACGATCAGGATTGCGCCACAAAGAGAGATATTGTTCCACCGGCTTCCATTCAGGATCTTGAGATTTCTTCAGACAATCCCACCTCAGGAAGTTTACAATTAAGTTGTACCCTACCAGGTGACGATGGTCAAGAAGGTGGAAGTATTACTCTGTTGGAAATTGCCATGAGTACTCACCCTCACTTGAAAGATTCTATTCTTGAGGGAGTTACGTCTCCCAATCTACTCTTGGAAACAAGATCGGGCAACTTCCTACAAAATGGGCCTTATCAGGAAACCCTAGTTGGCTTGGGTAATTCTCCCTTTGCTGGTCAACCTACCTATTTTGCCGTCAGGGCTATCGATGAAATGGGAAATGTCTCTCCCTTCTCTAATGTCAAGCTGATTACGCCTTTGGTGGACTTTACTTCTGTAGAAGTAGAAGAGCCAGAGCCATATCCTTATTCTGGATCTGATTGTATTTCTTGTGTTGGAGTAGAAGGTGTTCGTTTAGGGCTGGATTTGCATGATATGAGGCTAAAGGTCGATGTGGAAAAGCGACCTGGAGGAAACCAGCATATTCATTTCAAATTGGTGGAAGACCTCGATCTAAAAATGTATACCCCTGGATTGGGAAACAATGAATGGGTCAACTATAAAGATTCTATCGCTAGCTATTTCAGTTATAATCTTTCAGGCATCAATTCTTCCTATGATGGAAATGTTATAGATGCCTCCATTACCGATCAGCCTGGTCTTACATTCCCGATAGAAGTCCAACCGGGTATCTTCAAAACTTCAGAACACTTGTGGGAAGTCCGAAGAATCCTTTTTGAGATGATTGATGATGAGATTCAGTCTTTTGGTTGGAGCTCACAGGAGGTCGATAAGCTAAAGCAGAGCTTGTATTATGCCCTTCGTCAGCATCTCAACCAACTACTAGGAGCTGGGAGTAACCATGATGTTTTCTCCATGAATTTAATCTATGAGAATGGTTTTCAGGGCATAGATGCGCAAGCCAAGGGACAGTATAATGGCAATATTTCAGGCATGATTTGGCGTGATCCTTCTTCTTGCGACTTGAATGGCTATGCCTATACCTATGATGGCTTAAGCCGCCTTACCCATGCTAAATATGGTGAATACGTATCTGCTGGAGATCCTTGGGATCAACATGCCAATCGATATAATGCTTCATTCAGCTATGATTTAAACGGAAACATCAAGCATCTTCAACGGTCGGGACTGACAGGAACTGCCCAACAAGGTCTAGTAGATGATTTGACCTATCACTACTCAGGAAACCGGCTGACAGCGGTCGAAGACAATGCCTCTGTTCCATCAGCTTATGACTTTTTTATCGAAGGGATACAGTCTCAAAATGAGTTTGTTTATGATGAAAGCGGGAATATGGTGGGGGATGATAATCGTTCGATGATTGCTGAGTACAACCTGTATAACAAACCTGTGTGGGTAAGTAAAGGAGGGAACCAGCGACTGGAATATATTTATGCAGCTGATGGGACCAAACTTCGCCAAAAATGGGTGAGCCTAGGGTCAGCCTCCGCTGCAGCATTCGCTGGGGGGACTTCCTCATCCGGTTCACATGGACAACAGCTAATCAAAGTTACCGATTACGTGGGAGTCTGGGAGTATGAAGATCCAGACGGAGAAGGAGCTCAACCTAAGGAATTGCAACACATCCTACACGCTCAAGGAAAAACCGTTCGAAATGGACAAGACTGGCTTGATGAATTCTTCCTCAAGGATCATTTAGGGAATGTGCGTGTAGTGGTGGGAGATTATGATGGGGATTACAAGATAAACCCTGACCCCAATGGAGATGATATGAGGCAGATCGTTCAAGGATATTATCCTTTTGGTCTGGCCCATAAGGGAGGTGAAAATCTAGCAACCTCACCTTCAAACCAGTACCTATTCAACGGGAAGGAGCTTCAGGATGAGATGGACTTAGGGTGGTATGACTATGGGTTTAGAATGTACAACCCGGCATTAGGAAGGTGGAATGGAGTGGATGTATTGGCTGAAAAATATATCAATTGGAGTCCATATACATATACTCTTAATAATCCTTTAAGATTTGTTGATCCTGACGGAAGAATGGTAGAAGGGCCTGGGGATGGAATTTTTAGATTTTTATTTAAAGCGGAGGATTATGACTGGAGTGATGCAAATGAAACGCTTGCTGAAATTACTTTCGAACTTGGAATCGAGGTAGATGAGGAAGGGGCATTATATATAAATGCAGAAGCCTTTCACGAATCAATTCCAGATGGAGTCTTTTTTCATGCAGATATTATTGAAAATGAGGATGGGTCAGTAAGAGTTACGGTAGAGTTATCCACCTCTCCAACTGTTGCAGAAGTTGAAGAAACAGAGGAGACGAGTGGCGACGGGGAAGTTGTTACAAAATTTGATGATTCTGAAGTATCTGGATCTCATGGGTCAAAGAAAACGACAACTGTGAGAGAACAAACTCAAAATAAAGGAACATTTTTGAGGAGAAGTTATGATTTTTCAATCAAGGAAGATTCAAAAGGGAAGAGAGCTATTGTGATAAACAGACATGGCGCACCACGGAAGGAAGAAATCAATATGGCCTTCCCGGCAGGATTGAAACCTGGGCGCGATTCATACGAAGGAAAAAACTTAGAGCTTATTCTCTCCACAATGCTTTATAGGATACCATAAAAGGAAATTGAACATGGAAAAATTGAGTTTAAAATGTATCGTTGCTGTTTTTATTACCCTAAATTTCTGTTCAGTAGCTTGTAATTATGAGGACTTTGATTCAGAAAAATTGGAAACAGAATCTACATCATTTAGAATTGAGGAATTAGAGAGTGTAGATAAAGTATTTCTTAACTTTTCTCTATATACCTTGAATAAGAAGGGGGCACAAAATAAAAGGAGATGTATGTTTAAACTGCCACTCTTAGAATTTGGAAAGGATATTGATTCGAAGGGATTTAAAATTCCTTTGATGTACTGTGACACCTTTACGAATAAGAAGTCAATATTTATTCTTAAGTCAGAAAGACAAGGTCTCAATGATTTAAGGGTTAGGGTCTTATTTGTTCCAATTTTAGATAGACTGAAAACCAAGAAAAGGGATAATATTCGGAGGGTTAATAATTGGATTGGGAAGAGTGATTGCGGGTTTTCAAATCTCAAAAAATTGAACCCTAAATTCTTCAGAACTTTATCCTTCAGAGTAAATTTTGAATCAACTTCTGATTCATTGATAGTTTCAACGATAGATGAAAACAATTATCAATTCTTTGAAGATATATATGATTATCCGGAAATCGTTGGCGATTATGCTGGTAAAAAGTTCAAGGTATCTATGGAATTTGAAAAGGTATTCGCAAGGTCCCCTAGTAATGAATAATCACTTAGAGTGAATCTCTTTAGTTAGCTTAAAAAGAACCTCTGTTAGTTATTCGAAATTTTAACTTAGTAATAAGTTCACCTAATCAAAAAGGCTAATATTTCTTTAACCCAGCATAAGACCATCATCTTTTGCTGGGATTTTTTAGAACGTCCTCGAATACAGATAATCCACAATCAAATCAAACTCCTCCCAATCTTTTCGGCGAAGAGTGATTACCTGATCGTTAAAGTGGAAGGTAACTTTGTCCTGATCTGGGTCAAGGAAGGGATTGGCCAACCTTAAGGGAAAGGCGTGGTTATTAGGTTTATCTAGGATTTCACCAACTGAGATCAGGGAAAAATGCTCCCCAACAAAGAATATCTCAGCCCAGGTGCGTTGTAAAAGAGATTGTCCTAACCAGTTGCCCACCACCACAGCTACGACCTCCGCAATCAAGACCCCCCACAACAAATTCATATCCGTATTTCCCGATACAACAGATAACATCACGTAAACCATGATAACCACATTGATGCCTGCATAATACTGCATAGCATACTCCTGGCTGATGGCCAGCTTGTTACGTGATTTAGGATATTGCTTGCTGTGAAAACTTGTCATAAGTTTAAATCTATCAAAAAAATCCCGTTCGTAAACATCATTTTGCAGACGAAATAGCAGGATTATTCGACTCAAAAGTAAATCGCTTGAGCTCCCCGCGAAACCCATTCAAAAAGGATCGATGATCTACGCGCTTTTTGCCTTGCAGTTGTAAAGATTTGATACGAAGCCATCCATCGAGGCAAGCTACCTCCAACTCGCCACTCTCCTCTGGCAAACGTATCGTTCCAGGGGTAATTCCTTCTTCCATTTCCCCTTTCTCTGTTACAAACACCTTGACAGTTTTATCTTCCAGATGCGTATAGGCTGCTGGATATGGAGATAAGCCTCGGATAAAGTCATATACCTGTTTCAAAGGTTGAGACCAGTCAATCTTACAATCCTCCTTGAAAATCTTAGGCGCATGATTGTTGAAGAGGCTATCATCCTGTGGCATCGGTTTTAGCTGACCCTTTTCTAGCCCTTTTACAGTTTCAAGAACCAATGAGGCACCTTTTTGCATGAGTTCGTCATGGAGTTCGCCCGCTGTCCACTCATCTGGAATAGCCAACTCGGTTTTCAACAAGATATTTCCTGTATCAATTTGTTTGTCAATGAAAAAAGTGGTGGCACCTGTGCGCGTTTCTCCATTGATCAATACCCAATTGATAGGGGCCGCTCCTCTATAGTCAGGCAACAAAGAAGCATGTAAATTAAAGGTTCCAATACGGGGTAAACTCCAGACCATTTCGGGCAACATCCTGAATGCTACTACTACCATGAGGTCAGGTGCTAGGTCCTTGAGTGCCTGATTAAAGGCTGGGTCTCTCAGTTTGACCGGTTGGAGCAGAGGAATGCCTTTTTCTAGGGCATATTCCTTTACAGGGGAAGCTTTTAGTTTCTTTCCTCTTCCTGCTGGCTTGTCTGGGACAGTCACAACAGCTACTACATGATAACCTGCTTCTATCAGTATACGAAGGGAGGCTACGGCAAATTCCGGAGTCCCCATGAAAATAATTTTCAAATCCTTATGGTCTCTAGCCTCTTTTGTCATTCAGTTTTATCTATCAGTTTGGTAAGTAATTGAGCTGTTTCTACTGGCTTTTCCAAGGGGAACATATGCCCTCCTTCTACTTTTATGAACGTAATTTCTGGGAATTGTTTCTCATATTCTTCAATGACCTCCTTCTTTACAACTGAATTTTCGGGATACACCCAGTAGACTGGAACTTTCCCTTTTTTAAATCCTATTTCAGAGGCTGTTCTACCAAATATCCTCGCTTCTAGTGCTTTAGGGATAAATAAGGTATAGGTCCCATCTTCCTTTTGCACAAGGGAGTGATCGACATAATCCTTAAAACATGAAGGGTGAAAGCGTTTAAAGAAGGGTTTGGGAGACCAATAATCAAAGGCGTCTTGTATGGTCTCAAAATTATCTCTTCTCCTTCTTGCGTTTTTTGCGATGGGAACTAGATACTCGCTTATACCTAATGGTCCTAAGTACTTTAAGAATCTCCTTACTCTTTTTTCAAACAAAGGAGGATCAAGCATAATCACCTTGGAAAAGAGATCTGGACGTTTCATGGCTGCCCAAAGTGTTAGAACCGCACCAAGGGAGTGGCCCATACCCACAATCGGAGCATTATTTCTCTTTTCTATATCAGCGATCAACTCATCTCTCAGCTCATACCAAGAGTGAAAGCCTTGGTTATGAATACCAAATGCATCTACATATTGGAAGCTTTGTGACTCGAACTGTTGGAAAAAAAAGGAATAACTTTTGGCGGGCATCCCATTGGCATGGGAAAACTGAATGGTAGCCATTATTTAAATTTGGAGCAATGATAGGACTCTTGGATCATTCTCGCAAATTATATCCCCTTATAAACGGACAGGAAAACATCAACCAATGCCCCTATCATTTTAATCCATGTAGGTGTGTTGGCATCCTGTAGCGGCTCACCTTGATCTGAATCTTCGTCTTGGGTGTTGTCTGTAATGGGATCTAACTTTCTTGTAAAGTCTGTGGAAGTATCCTGTTGGGGAACAAAAAAGGAAACAATGGGAACAATGTTTTTGCTGCTTGTTCTGAGTTGTAGGAGGGAGGAAGAAAGCTTTTCTTGAGCTTCTCCGCCTTGGTCTATTTTTGAGCCATTGTAAAAGTCTGTGCAGCTAAAGAGGAGAAAAGCACAAGAAATGGCTAGCCCTATTTTGTATATATGTCCAACTTGCTTCATGTTGCCAAACCTATAGTAGTTAATGCTAAAGACTATTTTATCGGGACAGGGTTGGAAAAATTATATTCGAATGTAAAATACATCAAATTGATTCTAGGTCAAAATTTGTGAGGAGGTAGAGCAATTTTAACCTTCTTAGATTTATTTCCCACTGCTTAAACTCTCATCTGAACTACAGGGAGTTATAAAATGTTTCTGGATTCGTTCCTTTTTATCCAGTAGACGAAGGAAGACTCTGTAATATTGCATCATGTACGTTCTGTCTTCATAAGATAGTCTACCAAATCCTTTGTATAATTTTTTGATGGCCACAACTTTATCTAAAAAGGTAGATGCTAAGCTCTCCCATTCCTCTTCTGTTCTACAAAGTCCCTTCATATCTCTTCTGTCGAAGGTTTTGGGAAGGGGAACATAGGAGGCGTTGACAGCTCCGCACCAATCAAAGTCATAAGGAACGGGGATAAGGTTACGTTCATGAGGCAAACTAATCGTCTTGATGTTTTTACGGATCTTAACATTCCAATCCATATTGCCAATCATGTACATAAAGCCATGAATGAGTGCCAATTGCTCCTGGTTAACCGTGTCTACTGAGGCAATCGGTTCTTGAAATCGTTTTCCACCTAGGCGTTTGGCCATATGCTTGTCATCTTCGATGAAAAATGCATAGTGTTTTACCGGAGGAAGCTCATTGTTGTAGTCGAGGTAGGTAATGATGGCCAGGCGAACTTGAAAGGCATAAGGGGTTAGCATCTCATAGGTTTTGTAGACGAGGTATTCCTTCAAGACGGCTGCATCTTCTTTACAATGGCATACTAGTTTGAGATTTTTATGCTCCTTGAACAGGGTCCCCTGACGCTCTTCTTTCTTGATTTTTACCTTTAGAGGAGGAAAATCACATACTTGAGGATTTCTTCTGAAGTGTCCTCTTGAGCGGATATTAGCTCGGAAGAGTTTGGTTTGCCCATTTTCGCAGTAATTGATTTTGGCCTTGTGAAAGACAGAGGAATCTCCACGGTCCGCTAAGACTTCGTTCCAATGAGCAATTATGGAAACATGTAGGGCTGTGGAATCATCAAAGAGGTCTCCCTGGGCATAGGAAAATGATCCCAATAGCAAGAAAAGGAGGACTGCGCGTAGTGATTTAAACATGAAGTGGCTTTACCAATGGTACGTACGTTCTGAAATAGCGAACAGGGGAAATTTGCAAAAGTTTTGTAAATTCAAGTTTACATCTACACTACTATTTGCACATGGATAAGAAGGACATTCTCATCATCGGTGGAGGATTAGCTGGCGTAACAGCCGCAGTGGAAGCACTAGACAATGGATTAAGCGTAAGACTGCTAGATAGGGGAAAAGCTGAGCGCTTTGGTGGTTTGGCCAACTGGGCATTTGGTGGAATATTTTATGTAGACTCACCCTTCCAACGAAAAAATGGTTTTCAGGATAGCCCAGAGCTTGCCTTCAATGATTGGTGCTCTGCAGCAGAATTTGGACCAGAAGACCATTTGCCTAAAAAATGGGCAGAGCAATTCGTAAGTAGAACCACAGCTGAGGTATACGAATGGCTAAAACCCAGAAATATCAAATATATCCCATCCGTACAATGGGCTGAACGTGGAATTGCCAAACAGGGCAATTCAGTGCCAAGATTCCATCTTGTATGGGGAAGTGGGAAACAATTGGTTCAAACACTCATTAGAAATCTTCGTGAACATCCCATGAGCCATCTACTGGATATTCACTTTGAACATAAAGTAGAAGACCTTCAGACTACCAACGACCAGATCACAGGGGTAAGTGGTACTGACCTCTCCACGGGAAAAGTCTTCTTATATGAAGCTGCTGTAACGGTTTTGGCAGCAGGTGGAATTACAGGAAGTGTTGAAAAAGTAAAAGAACATTGGCATCCTGATTTTGGGACACCACCAGCACATATGCTGACGGGTTCTCACTTGGTTGCAGATGGTCAGATTCATGGAGTGGCAAGTAAAGCAGGTGCTCAAATAACCCATCTCCAGCACCAATGGAATTACGCTGGTGGGGTCCATCATCCTAAGGGAGATCATGAATTCCACGGACTCAGTTTGGTTCCTCCCAAAACCGCTGTCTGGGTAAATTACAAGGGAAAAACCATCGGCCCTAATCCTATGGTTACTGGATTTGATACCAGAAATCTGGTTGAGCAAATCTCCAAGCAAGAGAAAAAATACTCGTGGCAAGTAACCAATTACAAGATCGCCAAAAAAGAATTAGGTGTTTCTGGCTCAACCTACAACCATGCCCTAAGGGAAATGAACAAATGGGGCTTTGCCAAGACCATTCTATTTGGGAACAAGGGCTTACTCAATGAAATGATCGAGACCTGTAAGGACTTTGTTGTGGCCACCAACCTGGATGAACTCGTGGTGAAAATGAATGCCTTGACGGGTACCCAAGATATGGATGTCAATACCCTCAAAAAGAGTATCCATCAATTTGACGAAATGATGCTTGTGGGCAAGGATAGCCAAGACCCTTACATCCGAATGCTCGAAAAGCTGAGAGAAAACAAAGGAGATAGGTTCAGATTGGCTAATTATGGGCCTATTCAAAATCCTGGAGGAATGCCTTTCGTAGCGATGAGGGAGTTTATCCTGACTAGAAAAAGTATGGGAGGCCTTCAGACAAACCTAGAATCTCAAGTCCTTGACCAAGAGGGTAAGGTAATGGACGGGCTTTACGCTGTCGGTGAAGTCGCTGGATTTGGTGGAGGGGGAATTCACGGAAAGAGAGCACTTGAAGGGACCTTCCTCGGAAATTGCATTTTCAATGCCCGTGTGGCCATTCAATCTATCCTCGGCAAGGGGGTGAAAAATGAAGGAAGCCCAGTGGCGCAAAAAGCCTAGGACCGTATGCTACCTTGGCTAGTTTGCAACTTTCACGCTACAAAGCCCGGTCTGGCCATTCTCTTTTTGAAAGGTGTATAGGATGTATTGGTCGTCAAATGACCATGACAACTTATTGTATTTATTTGAAACAGGGTATTCAGGGCTTCCAGTTAGCTGCGTTTCCATCCTACTGTTAGTATCCTTTAACCAGATTTCTGCCTTTCCCGATCTATTGCTGATAAAAGCAATCTTGCTTCCGCTTTGCGAGTAAGAGGGGGCGTAATCGTCCCAAGGGGATGAAACAAAGGGGAACAATTCTCCATTGGTTCTAAAAGCCATAAAGATATCTCTCCTCCAATGAATTTGTTCAACTCCTTCTTTTTCTGCAAACTGTTCAAAAGCTACAAACTGCCTATCTGCTGACCAAGTAGGACGAGCAATGGCTGATTCTTCAATAAAGCTTGCTTGAGATTCCCCTGAAGTGATTTTTTGTGGAAGGGCGCCATCTTCGGGATTGTATTCATAAATCCCCCAATGACCATCATTGCCCTTAAACAGGTAAGCCATCCATTCCCCATCTGAAGACCAAGTAGGTTGTTGATAATGGCTATCTCCACCTAATATACTCTCGCTTACTAAGGGATTGTCAACATCAATCGTTTGAATGGCATTGATCAAAGCACCTGCGCTAGAATCCAATGGAGTCTCGTAGGCTACAAAATCTTTGAGGCTGTTAAGGCTGGGATCTTGGCCACTGCCAATGATTTGAATCGCTTCATCCTCCCATTTCGCCAATCCAATACTCGGCTGGAGTGAATCGCCCGTTTCGAAGCAAATATATCCGGATGAACTCCCCCAACTTCCCAATCGCATGTCCGTTTGCTCGCTTAGAGGAAGAATCTCTTTCGATTCAATATCCTGATAAACAAATGAAATGGTGGGGGATTTCCTGGCGTTTGAGTCACTGACCCATGATTCAATTTGTAGCTTGTAAGGAACTCCCTTTTCTAAGCCTTGAAGCCGATACTGGAATTGATCTCCAGAAAGAATTTCAATAGTCTCAAGCGAGTCAGTGTAGGCTTTTCCTAGTAGAATACGGAATTCTGAAGCAGGTTGTCCTTGGGGTTGTTGGTTCCCTCCGCTTTCCAGCCATCCCCATTCGAGGTCAATACCCGAAGAGGTACGGCTGGAAGAGACAAATGGTCTATAAACGTCTCCGTCTGGATTTCCCGGTGCTGGCGGTGCAATATCACAGCCAGTTCCCCAAAAAAGGAGGGAGCCAAGGAAACATATCAGGATTAAGTAGGGGAGACGCATGGAGGTTTTACTAAGTTCTTTCACCTATAACGCATATAGAACGAAATAGCTGCACCAACATGTAAAAAACATCTTCCTTTTCTAATCTTTCCCTATTCTACCCTAGCAAAGGTCTTGGTTACACCAAATAGCGAAAAACCAATGTAGCCTCTGACCTTGAGGTTCCCATCTTCTTTCCATATGACTGCATCATAGTTTTTTCCATCCTCTGGATTGTAGATGATACCCTTTTTCCACGTCTTGCTTCCAGCCTCAAAACTGAAATTTTTAAATAGGACAATCCCCTTTAATACACGATTTCGGAGAGAAGGATTGGGGTTTTTGACATCCTTGTCCTGATCTGTCTTTCCCCAGATTAATTTACCATAATAGGAACCACCTTGCTGATAAATCTGGATTTGACCATCGCGATCAGGCGTCCAATAAGTACCTAATAGGTCATTTCCATCTTGGGCAAAAGAATACCCAACTAGAAAGGATACCCACAGCAGCGTGCTGCCAACATTCAGTAGAATTTTCATGCTTGTTGTTGAGATATGAAGATGAAATAATGTTTGGGCTATTGCCCAGCTTTGCGGGTAGTGGGAGTAGTATCTATGCTTATGTACCAGCGTAGACGTATAATTGTTCTTGAAAGTATCGGAGCAAAAACGAAAAGTTTGAAGAGATAAAAATTTTTACCCCATTCCGTATTCTTACGGTATTTATAAAGATCTGAGGAAGAGGGGAATGCGGAAAACTAGGAATCTCACCGCTTCGTGGGCTAATATTGCTCATTTCGAACAACTGTGGCATTGTTTGATTTGTGTAAAGTTTATCTATCGAATAAATTTTTCTTCTCTTAACTTAGTTGGGATTAATTGATGTCTAATGAGGGGAACGCTCGAGTTATGGCAAGTGCAAGCCAGATGGCTTATTTGTCTTATCTTTCTTCTTGCTGGATTCCTACCTACTTCCTACGCTTTTTCCTCTAAGGAGCTAACCAGATTCTTGAAGCGCCATCGCTCCCAAGTGAATGTGGTGGTGCTGGATAGTCTTGTATATGAAGCCCAAGTCGAATTGGATGAGAATCCTGATTGGGCCTCGAAGCATGTGGATGCTCTTTTCGTTTTGCTAGAGGACGAATCTGACTTTGCATCCTATGTAGCAGAAGCTCATGCTATTCAGGGGTGGATTTACCTAGCTGATAAGGAAATAAACTTAGCTTTGAGGTCATTTTACTTAGCCTCAGATATTTATAAAAGTTTGGGAGCCGATCTGCAGCTTGCCCGAATCCACCAAGTTATGGCCAATTGTTTCCTACAAAAGAAAAGGAATGGGGCCGCTATTTCTTTTGGCCTATCGGCCTTCCCAATTCTTAAGGAAGCTGAACAACATGCGGAGGCAGCTTCTCTTGCAGTAGTCTTGGCGGAATCCTTTTTGTCGGAAAGGAGAAATTCTGAGGCTGATCATTTTGCAGATCAGGCCATATACAGCTTTAGGTTAATAAAGGACTCTATCTCTTTGGTAAAAACGTATTTTTTGAAGGCCAGAACGCTTGACAAACTGAGGAATCAGGATGATGGGATTTGGTGGGGGCTGGAATCCATTCGTATCGCAGAAAATCTTAAGGTAAAAATCGATCAAATTGAGATCCATAATTTTCTTGCCTCAATGTATATGGAGGTAGGAGAAATGACTGCTTCCAACAAGGCCATCAAGAAGGCCATTAGCCTACAAACAGAAGAAAATAACCCAGAACAATTTTCAAGAAGCTTTTCCTTATTAGGGGATTGGTATGTGAAAAAGAATATTCTCTGGCGGGCTGAGAGAAGCTACAAAGAAGCTATTGATAGATTGGATAATTCAAATGCTTCTATCAAGACCTTGTCGGCCTTATATCACAAATTGGCTTACGTTAACGAAAAATCGGGTAATGAAGCGGCTAAAAAACTATGGCTGTTCAGAGAACTGGACTTACGGGATTCCATTCTTAACCATGAATTTCAGCATGAAAGAATTTGGACTGAGGAGGCCTTGAGAATTGCCTCTAAGCAAGAATATCAGGAAAGCCTGATTGAGAAAAGTTCTGGGCAGGAACAGACCATTAGAAAACAAAGATTGACCATTCTTTTTGGGATAGGTGCCATTGTTCTGGTCCTTTTTCTCCTTACTTCTGTTTTGAACAGTCGTTTGAAACTTCGGAGAGCCTTAGAACTTCAGCGTGAGCAAAAGGAGGAAATCGCCTTTCAAGCAAAGGAAATTCAATTGCTCAATTCAGCTTTAGAGAAGAAGGTGGCGGATAGGACCCGAGAATTATCCTCGAAAAACGAAAAGCTCCAATCATTTGCCTTCGATTTATCTCATCGGGTCAGGGCTCCTTTGGCTACCATCATGGGGCTGATAACAGTTATGAGAATAGTAGGGCCAGATGAGGCAAGTACCTACCAGGATAAAATTGAGAAAAGCGCCCAAGAACTAGATGAAGTGATCAAAGAGACCAATAAATCTATTTCTTGAGCCTAAGTTGTTGGTTCTTTTCGCTATTCCAGAATACCATGAAGAGGACCACCTTTGGCAACCATTTGATCGACCTTTTGGGTAACCGCAGGATCTTCCACCAAGGGAGGTGCATGATGAGGCTTTATTCTGGCATCTATCATCAAGGGTCCTCTACATCCCCAATGTTTGTGATCCATAAAGGAATGCACCCCATACATATCATGTGATGGATTCGAGCGAGTAAAGGTTACCCATAGAAAATTGTTGAGGGTCCTCTGCACAAATTGGCTATCATCGCATAGGATAATCAGCGGTATTTCTGCGAGTGTAGCTATTCTTTCCAGATGATGAGTTAAGTTCTTGGCAGTTGTCTCTCCTGTTTCATCATCTTGAAAGGCAGGCCCTTTGATCGCCAAAATACCAGGCATCACGAATTGGGGATCTGAGAATCCTTGAGGAAGGGAAAAATCTTCTGGAAGTGTACTGGTCAATTCACGAATGGGGTCCCCTGCAGCTGCCATGACCACCTTTGAGCCTTGGTTTAGGCCTTTTCCAGAATAGTCAAGGGTGTCCATCGTAGTTCGAGTCTGGAAGTGGAGGTCTCTTTCCCAGTCAATTCGCTTTAGAAGAAATTGAAGATATTCTCCGATATGATGGATTTCAGGAGGATTATCTTCCTTGGCTACGATCAAAAGATACTTGGCCAAGGAGGCTTGACCAAACCCTAAAACAGCATTGGCTACGGTTAATAACTCCTGTGGATAGCGTTTCTTGTATGGGACGTATCGTTCACTTCCTGTAGCCAATAACAGTGGATGTACCCCTGCAGCATCAACGGCATGCATAGCATGAAGGCCAGGAACAGAAACCGGCACCATGGAAGCTGTTACCTCATGTATCAATTCTCCAAAGGTAGTATCCTCTTGTGGAGGTCTGCCTACAACTGTAAATGGCCAAATTGCATCTTTTCGGTGATAGACTCCATCCACCTGCATGACAGGAAATTCATGCTGAAGGCTATAATATCCCAAGTGGTCGCCGAAAGGCCCTTCCGGTTTGGTGGCGGAAGGATCTATGGTTCCCGTGATAACAAAGTCTGCATCAGATGATAAGGTATGCCCTTTGTGCTTGATATACCTAAAGTTTCGGCCTGCAAACAGGCCATAAAACATCAGTTCGGTTAGTCCTTCTGGCAAGGGCATGACGGCTCCAAAACTATGAGCAGGTGGTCCACCTACAAATACACTCACCCTGAGCTTTTCTCCCTTGGCTGCTGCCTTGGTATGATGTACCCCAATCCCCCTGTGGATTTGATAATGTAGTCCTATTTCTTTGTTGGGGACGTATTCATTCCCTGCAATTTGTACCCTGTACATGCCCAAATTGGACTTCATCGGTCCAGGTTTCTCAGGATCTTCTGTGTAAACCTGCGGCAACAGGACATAGGGACCACCATCCATGGGCCATGATTTGATTTGGGGGAGTTGATCAAGGCTCGTTTCTCCAAACAAAATAGGTTTCCTCCATCTGGCTTTGATAGGAAGCGCATTTACCGCTATCAAAGGAGTACCCATATATCTGAGTGGAGCCTTGAAAAAGTTGGTTGGATCGGCTTTTAGCTCAACCACCCTTTTGACAAGCTCCAGCGTAGATCGAAAAATAAATCTCGCCCGGTCCATTGTGCCGTATAGGTTTGCCAGGGCAGGAAAGGAAGAACCCTTCACCTGTTCAAATAAGACTGCAGGACCTCCTTGTTCGTATAACCTTCTTTGGATTTCAGCCATTTCAAGGTCAGGATCTACTTCTGTTTTGATCCGAACCAAATGCTGATGTTTTTCTAGGTCATTTACACACTGACGAAGACTTTTGTATCTCAAGTTGATGGTAATTTATGTGATTCGTCTTGTCCTTTGGAACAAGATACAGGCTTATCAACCCATATAGCCGACAAAAGTTATGCTGTTGATTGAAAGAATTGAAAACAATTGTCAGGTAAAAGGAAGACATTACTCATCGCTACTCTGAATAGCCACATTGATCTCGAAAGTAAAGCTCCTATGGCGGCCTCCATTTCTAAAGGAAGGTTGGTCTTGCAGGTTCGCCACGTTAAGGACACCTACATTAAAAAAGGCACCAAAGCCTACCAGTCCCCATTGTGTAGGGAGATTGGCCGATACGCCAAAGGGAAGATGAAGGTAAAGCGGATTGACCTCAAACTCGCTATCAGGATCGGAGAAAAATCCCAGCCTGGTAAATCGGTAGCCTAGTATGTATCCAATTTTAGGATAAATGGGCCAGATCCTAGGGCCTGCTTTTACATCCATTTCGACCCCCATGTAACCTACATTTTGATCTGGTCCCCAGTCTCTCATGACGACAGGAAGGTTGGAGAAACCTTGCCCATTTCCATCTTTATAATTTACATTTAAGCCTATTTCAAATCCACTTGCTTGTTTGTAAGAGGCATAATAAAGTCCAAGTTTGCCAGTGGTAAACCCATTGTCAACCAGTCCAACCTGATCGGAAAGGGGGAACCAATTATAGTCAGAGGCAAATCTAATCCCGAAGTACTTTTGTGCCGAAAGGGAAAATGAAGAAATGAGGAGAAAGGTAAGCAGGGAAAGACGCATGGGTTTGTCTGTTTGTTATGTTAATTATACAAATCATTGGGCAAAACTCCCCACAATCTGCTTCCGCAATTGCAATTAGCAGGTTGAGAAGCATATAGCACATGACGATTCAGAAAATCAGCTATGACACTTTAAACCCCTCCCTTCATTTTGGGTCTAAGAGCAAATCACTTCCACATGAAATACCTCCCCTTTACACTTTTGCTTGCTGTGTATCTTTTCTCCTGCAATATGCAAGAACCCATTGAGCCTGATCCATCTGAAGAGGAGGATCCGAAAGAAGAATTGCAGTATTATTTTCCTCCTACCTCAGGTAATGAATGGGAAAGTACTTCTACAAATGAACTAGAATGGAATGAAGAAAAACTGCAGGAGCTGTACACTTACCTAGAAAATCAAAATACCCGTGCCTTCATCGTTTTGAAGGAAGGTAAGATGGTGGTGGAGAAATATTGGGGAAGAACCATCACGGATGATGCTGATTTTGGGCCTACTTCCAATTGGTATTGGGCTTCTGCGGGAAAATCTCTCACGGCCCTCAATGTTGGAATTGCGCAAGAGGAAGGCTTGCTTGATATAAACCAACCTAGTTCGACCTACTTGGGGAATAATTGGACGAACCTGACTAGGGAAGAAGAAGATAAGATTACCGTTTGGAACCAACTGACCATGACCACGGGTCTGGATTATGAAGTTTCGGACTTAGATTGTACAGAGCCTAGCTGTCTTAACTTTAAAGCTGAACCTGGAACCCAATGGTTTTACCACAATGGTCCTTATACCTTATTGGAAAAAGTCGTTTCTCAAGCATCTGGTCTCACCTACAATGCCTTTACCAATAACAGAGTGGAGGAAAAGGTTGGGATGAACGGAGCTTGGATTAGTTCCGGTTATAACAATGTCTATTGGAGCACTGCTAGAGATGCGGCGAGGTTTGGTTTGCTCATTCTGAACGAAGGCAGATGGGAAAATGAAGCCATTCTACAAGACAGCAGCTATTTTCAAGCGATGGTTAACAGTTCTCAGGAACTCAATCCCGCCTATGGCTATTTGTGGTGGCTTAATGGAAAAAGCTCTGTGATTTTACCTGGCTTGCCCACAGGTTATAATATCGCAGTCGCTCCCAAGGCCCCATCAGATCTATTTGCTGCCATGGGTAAGAATGGCCAAATCATTGATGTTGTGCCCTCTCAGGATTTGGTGGTGGTTCGTATGGGAAATGCTCCAGAAAATTCACTGGTGCCCATCATTTTTCACAATGACATGTGGGAGATACTTTCAGGTGCCATGAATCTCTAATTCAGGACATCAATCTTAAGTGTTCTTGATGTACTTGGAAGCAATTTTGTGCATAAAGCTAATGGCAGCTTCCTTGTCGTTAGGAATGATACCTTCTAAAATGGCTTCTCTAATTTCATTTTTTATTTGACCTACCGCCCTGGAAGGGGATAAGTTAAAGGTCTCCATAATGGTATTGCCATCCACCGGTGGCTGCCAATTGCGAAGGTTGTCTCTTTCCAAGACTTCGTGGATTCGAGCTTCCAGCTTTTCATAGTTGGAAAGGAATCGGGCTACCTTCTTGTCATTCTTTGAGGTAATATCCGCTCGGCAGAAATCTAATAAATCCTCTAAATCTTCTCCTGCATCTACCACGATTCTTCGAATGGCACTATCAGATACCTCCTCATTGACCAAAGCAATAGGGCGTTGATGAAGTTGAACCAGCTTTTGGACATATTTCATGTGCTCATTCAGCGGCAACTTAAGATTGCGGAAGATTTTGGGCACCATACGCGCCCCTTTGTCTTCATGCCCATCAAAGGTCCATCCCCTTACTGGATCAAATCTTTTGGTATTGGGCTTGGCTATGTCATGTAGGATAGCTACCCACCTCAACCAGAGATTATCAGATTTAAGAGAAATATTATCAAGTACCTGAAGGGTGTGATAGAAGTTATCCTTGTGTCCTCGACCATTTTTGTATTCCACTCCATGCATACGTTGAAGCTCTGGAAAAATGATGGCGAGTAGGCCGGTTTTAAAAAGAAGCTTAAAACCTAGGGAAGGTCGTGGCGACAAGATGATTTTATTGAGCTCGGTAGCGATTCTTTCACCTGAGACAATATTGATCCTTTTCTTGTTGTCAGAAATGGCCTGAAAGGTACGAGGTTCGATATGGAAATTAAGCTGAGAAGCAAATCGTATAGCCCGCATCATCCTCAGGGGATCATCTGAAAAGGTTATATCAGGATTTGTGGGAGTTTTGATGATTCCACCGTTCAGATCCTCTATTCCTTCAAACGGATCGAACAGCTGTCCATAGTCCTCTTTATTGATCGAAATAGAAAGCGCATTGATGGTAAAGTCCCTTCGGACTTGATCATCTTGAAGGCTCCCTTCTTCAACTATTGGTTTGCGGCTATCACGGCGATAACTTTCCTTTCTTGCCCCCACAAATTCCACCTCAAAATCGTCTTTACGAACCATGGCCGTTCCAAAGTTCTCGTAAACAATTACATCCCTCGTCCCAATTTTTCGAGCAAAGGCTCTCGCCAAATCAATCCCTCTTCCTTCCACCACCACATCTACATCCTTGCTAGGACGCTTCAGGAAATAATCCCGAACGAAACCGCCAATTACATATGCACGAAGATTGAGTTCTTCTGCACAATGGCTTAATTCTCTGAAAAGGGGCCTATTTACGGCCTCAGTAAGATTCATCTTTACGCTGAAATAAGGTCCAAACTTAAGAAATCTGTTCTAATGGAGAAACGAGAAGTTAGGTTGTTGTAAAAATGAACAAATACGGATAGTAGGTAATCGGGTTTGTTTCAAATTAAGATTTACGATAGGAAGGGAAGAAAATTTGTTCGATTGCGAAGTAGATAAAACTTTCTGAAGATTGGCTAGTCAAAAGTACAGCTTAGAATAGGATCTATAGGCAAAAGGGGACATATCTAAAAAATCTCATTGTCTTTGATGTTAGATTTTGTCAGATTTGTAGCACCCTGAAGATGCCTGCCCTTAGTACCTTATCATGAAACTAACATCACTAATCCTTTTATTATCAGGATTTTGGGGCTGTTCGCTTTATGCGCAGACCTATTACATTGGAGATCATAATGACTCCATAGCCCTGAATAAGGATGTAAGAATGTTGTCCATTTTTGTCGAAGATGAAGAATGGGCCAACGATGTATTTCAAGCCTCAGTTTTCTCAGGTGCAGAAATACTACCTACCCTTTTGCCTGCTAAGCATTTTACCGTTCTCCTACCCACAGGAGAAGAGGACGAATCTATTATTTCCTTGCTCGCATCCATCGTGGACGATACCAGTCAGGTTGAATCGGCACATTTTGGATATCGTACAGATGATGGCATGGGATTGTACCTAAGCCATAGGGTGGTGTTCTTGGAGAACAATAGTTTTGACTCGACTGTCCTTAAAGGCCTCCTTGCTTCCTATCCATCAGCTCAACTGGGGCAAACAGGTGAAGGCATTTCTTTTATTTCTTTGGATAACCCAGATAGAACCCTTCCTCTATCAATTGCCATGTCTAATACCCAGATGTTCCATTGGGTGCAGCCAGATTTTTATGCGCAGCCTGAATTGTTAAACGATCCATTTTACGGGGATCAATATTATTTGAACAATACGGGACAGCTAGTAGATGGCTTTGCTTGTACACCTGATATAGATATCGATGCACCAGAGGCATGGGCCTTGATGGGGGCAAATACGCACATTACCGTAGCTGTTATTGACAACGGAGTTGAAGCACACCTCGATTTGGAGGATACCATGGGGATAAGTAGGGTATTACCTGGCTACGCTCCACCCGCTACGGGGATAGGTACTGGCGCTCCTAATTTTTCAAATGAGATGCATGGACAGGCTTGTGCAGGAATTATCGGTGCCCTTCATGGCAATAACCGAGGGATAAGAGGGATTGCGCAGCATGTAGATATTCTCCCTGTATATTTTCCCTTTATCGTCTCACCAACTGTCGTAAGCTCAGTGGCGGATGGTGTGATGTGGTCATGGAGGAATGGAGCAGATGTTGTCAACAATGCCTATGGATACCCCTCTTGTGCCAACAATATTTTCCCGGTTCTTAGGGATGCGATTGACAGCGCGGTGATAAGAGGTAGAGGGGGGCTAGGTACAGTCATGGTCTATGCAGCTGGAAATGACACTTCTTGCGTTCGCTATCCGGGTAATTTGCCTACAACCATTGCCTGTGGGGCGGTTGATAAAAATGGAACGATTTCAAATTATTCGAATACTGGTCCAGAAATAGATGTCGTAGCTCCTTCTGCTACCACCAATCTCTTGGCAGATATCAGGGTGACAGATCGGATGGGAGCGAATGGCATCAACATGTCAGGTAATCCCGATCTCACCGATATTGACTTTTCCCGCTATTTTGGAGGAACATCTTCCGCGACTTCTCAGGTGGCAGGTGTAAGTGCGTTGATATTAACGGAGGGGCCGAATTTAACCGCCGATAGTGTAAGGGGAATTTTAAGGACTACCGCAAGGGACCTTGGTCCTGCGGGCTTTGACAATCAATACGGCTATGGGCTATTGAATGCTTATCAAGCCGTTCAGGTCGCAATGGATACTACGCTGCCAGTCTTGTGGATGGAGGTTAGTGTAAAGTTGGTGGAGGCTAAGGTTCAATTAGCTTGGCGAGCTGTTCAGTCAGAAGGTGTTGACTATCAGGTTTATCGGGATGGAAAGAAAATCGCTCAGGTACCTTTCTCTTCCTCGGAACAATATCAGTTTGTTGATTTAGAAGCACCAGCAGGTTGGGTTAGGTATAAAATAGCTTGGCAGGGGATCAATGGGGAACTTGATTTTTCTGATGAGGTGGAAATATTCGTTCCCACGATAGAAAAGATTGGAATTAGGTCTACAGACTTAGGATTTGAACTCTATGGGCGCAGTCGCCTTGAAGGGCGATATGATCTATATCTTTACGACATGATGGGGAAAGAGGTAATCAGAGAGCGTATTGACCTAAAAGAAACATCATTTAATAAGGAGATACAGCTGCCTCAGCTCAGCCATCAAGTCTATCTCTTGAATCTAGTAGGACCAAATGGTCAGCGGTCTAGCTTGAAATGGCTTCCTTAATCCCAGCTTCTTTGCGCATTTTCTTCTTCCTTCTGTCGATATGCTTCAGCGAGGTCAATCCCAAACTGATTGGCAAGTTGTAGGAGATAACTCAACACATCTGCAAACTCGCCTTCTAGTTCTCCTTCTTTGATCTGTTTCCCTTCCTCCTGAAAGAGGTTGATGCGATTTCGGATGGCTTTGGCCAGTTCTCCCATTTCCTCACTTAGTAGAAGAAAGGTCTCTAGCGAATTGGTTTGATCCCAGCCCCTTGCTTGACAAATGGCTTCGGAATAGGCCTGCAAAGCACTCAGGCTTGTGTCTTGAGGAAAGGAAGGAAGTTGCTTCATATTTTTATGATAATTGCCCAGAAGCTTTGAGATACATGAGCTTGTAAATAGCTGCCACTGAGAGAGAGTCGCGAATTTGACGGGATTCTACCATGGCGTATAGTGTTTCGAGGGGAACCTTCTTGACCATGAGATCCTCTGTATCTTCAGGTTCTGCCATTTCTTGTTTTAGGTCCGTCGCCAGGTAAACGATACCCCATTCGTCAGAAACACTATTAGACAGGTTCATTTCAAGCAAGGGAGACCAATTTGCAGCCACTAAACCTGTTTCTTCTTTGAGTTCTCTTTTGGCTGAGTCCAGGTGGGATTCTCTTTTGTCATGCCCTCCCTCGGGTATTTCCCAGGAGTATTCTTTAAGTGGGAAGCGATATTGTCCTACCATCCAGATTTCCCCTTTTTCATAGGGAACAATTCCAATGGCATCATGCTGATAATGTACCACACCATAGATACCAGGATTCCCAGATGGATTCAGAACTTGATGCTCGTCCACCCGAATCCAGGGATTTTCATAAATAAGTTTTGAGTCAAGGATTGTCCAGGGATTTTCTTCAGGATGAGGGAGACTCATGATCAATGCTTTTTGTGAGCGAACTGACGATTTTGAATTTGTAAAGAAACTCTCTCGCAAATACTCTTACAATGGTGTAAACAGGAATCGCCAAAACCATAGCGCCGGCTCCCCCTATGAAGCCTGCGGCTAGAATAACGAGGAATACCTCTAAGGGATGGGCTTTTACGCTACTGCTGTAAATAAAGGGCTGGAAAAGGAAATTGTCTAACAATTGTACGCCGAAAAATATCGCCAAGGCAAATAACATGAACGGAAATGCCTGATCATAAAAAGGCAGGTGAAGGCTGTTTATAGCCGTCATGGCTACGGTCATGGTACCCCCAATAATAGGCCCTAAATATGGAATGACATTGAAGATTCCAGCAAAATATCCTATGAAAAGGGCGTTTTTGATCCCCAATATCCCAAGTCCCAAGGCTACTAAACCTCCTACCAGAAGAATCTCTAGCATCACTCCAATGAAATACCTTGACAGTAGGTTTCTTACATCTTCAAGCACAGAATTTACACGACCTACATATTTGTCTGGCGTAATCGTATCTGAAATGTTCTGAAGAAGTGATCTTTCATTCAGGAAGAAAAAAGTAATAAAGGCAACAGAGAATGCGCCCACAAAGAAGTTGCCTGCCAATCCTAAAATTCCGGAAATCATGGAGGAAAAATTCACCTGGTTAACGATCTCCTGTACATTTTCAAGAAAGACTTGTTCCAAGGTTTCTCCTTCTTGCAATTCGAAGAATCTGTACTTCTCATTAAAGGCCATGATCTGCTTTAGGGGTTCTTCTAAGCCAACGGTAAGGGCAGAGGGATCTATGGCCTGAATTTGATCGGTTATATCTACTAAAAGAGGAACAAAGAAGCCGATTAGGGCGAGGAAAAAGCCCACAATCACCAGCATGGCCACAATGGTATTGAAGGTATTGGGTAGGGTGAATTTGCCAATTTTGACTTTTTCAAGTAGGCGTTTGATAGGCCTGCCAATGAGCGTCAATACAATGGCGGTAATCAGGTAAATGAAAATCGCACTGAAATTCCACAGAATATATCCCAAGCTTCCTAGGATAATGGCAGCGGCAGCGGCAACAGTGAGGATTGCCGATGAAATGATCAGGGTTCTTTTCCATCCTTCCATGTCGTCAAGTTAACCATTTGGAATGGAGGGCTCAATTATTTCAGGCTACTTTCTATGATGGAAATTTCATAAGTGGATTTTCTTATATGATTAGCTTGAAAAATATGCCTGCAGGAACCCATATTAGCCATAAATCGCACTTACATTCCTTATATTTGTAGGAATGTCTGAAGGAGAATCCATATATAAACTACTCGAAGAAGGAGAAAGCCTCTTAAAGGACCGTGGCTCAAAATTTTATGCCTACGCCTTTCCTGTAGAGGAATTATCTGAGGTAGAGGAGCAGCTTTCAGCCCTCAAAAAGCGTTATTATGACGCCAGACACCACTGCTACGCCTATCGGCTTGGAAAAGATGGCCAGACTACCTTTTCTACCGACGATGGAGAACCTTCACACAGTGCAGGCACCCCCATCTTGGCAGCCATTCGTTCTCAGGAACTTACTCAAACATTGGTGGTCGTAGTGCGTTATTTTGGTGGTACGAAACTGGGAGTGAGAGGGCTCATAGAGGCCTATCGCGGATCAGCAGAACTTGCGCTAGAGGGTTTGAAAAGGGAAGAGATCATTCCGAAGGTTACCTTCTTATTGACTTTTCCCTATGATAGAACCTCTGCCATAAATAAACTGCTACATCCCCATCCTGTCCATCAGGTAACAGCGGATTACACAGATATTTGCAAAATTACCTATTGGATAAAAAAGGACGACTACCCTTTACTCGCTGATTCACTGAAACAGGCCGGTTGGTCCTGGAAAGTAATGGAAGAAGATTGATGCGATTGTCCTTGATACGTATTCTTATTGTGGGGCTTGGGTTCATTTACCTAAGCATAGAAGGCCTTATGGCTCAACGTCTGATTAAGCAGGAAATACCCTTATCAGAAAATTATTCGATTTTTTCAGTTCAAGACATCCTGATCTCTGAGTTCAAAGAGCTCAATGGGTGGCAAAGCACACTCAACCTGATTCATGATAAGGAATCGAGTCGAGCTCGGCACCTTCATTTTGTTCAAACAGTAGACGGCATCCCGCTAGAAGGGACAAGGGTGATTGCACATATTAGCGATCGTAAGATTCAAAGTCTTCAGTATAAGCTCATGTCCCTTTCCTCTACCCCTTTACCTACGGCTCAACTGAAGCCTGAGGTGGTTGAACTTGGCCTGTTGGAAACCCTTAAAGTAGAATCATGGGAGAGCCAAGTCGTTTGGTGGTTGGAGGATGAGAATTGGATTCCCGCCTTGAAGGTAAGAATGATCCAGCAAGGAGGAATGTTGGAAGAAGAAAGAATCATGAGCCTGTTAGATGGTGGACTTCTACAAAAGGAGACCTTAAATGCATACTTCCGAGATACCACGGGAACAGGGAGGATATTTCTGCCCGATCCTTCCACTAAAGCAGAATTGCCTTATGGATTTGATTTGGTAGATAAAGGGGACTCGGCCTTAGCCATTTTCGAAAACCTAATGGATACAGTTGAATTGAAAGACATTCGATTCAATGAGGTGGATTCGGTTTTTGAACTGTTAGGACCCTATGTGCAGGTGGTTGACCGTGCGGCAAGATTTGACACCATTGCCACTTCCCAAAATGGAGAGTTTTATTTTGATCGTTCTGAAAGCGGCTTTGAAGATGTCATGGCCTACTTTCACATCGACTCATTTCAGCGATTTGTACAATCTCTGGGCTTTGAAGATTTAATGAATCGCCCGATTCAGATTGATCCACATGGCCTAGGTAACAACGACCTATCTACCTTTGTATCCAACAACGGGAATGGGTATATCCTCATGGGGGAAGGAGGAGTTGATGATGCGGAAGATGCGGATGTCATCGTACACGAGTATATCCATGCGCTTTCTTACGATGCCTCTCCCAATAGCAGGAAGGGCTTTGAACGCAATGCCCTGGATGAAGGCTATGCCGATTATTTTACGGCCGCCTATTCCTATGACCTCTCTGATTGGAACTGGTTTGAAATTTTTAATTGGGATGGGCATAATGAATTTTGGGATGGAAGAAGGGTAGACAATCTCCTCCCTTATTCTCCCAATGACACTTACAATGACATCTATGAATTAGGAACCCTATGGGCCAGCTGCTTGATGTCTCTTCGTTTGGAGCTGGGTGATTCTATCATGGATAGGATTGTGTTGGAGGCTCTGTATTATTCTTTTCAAGATATGACGGTCTGGGATGCGGGGTCTGTCTTACTAGAGGCAGATACAGCCCTGTATCAAGGGACTTATTCTTCTGATATCCGTGATCGATTGTGCCAACTGAATTTAATCAATATTCCAGGATGCATAGCTGTGGCTCTGGATGGGCTTGAAGGGGAGGAGGCCAATCCCATATACTATGATAGAGCAGCCAAGGCCATTCAAGTCTATCCTGTAGGTAAGGGCAAGGGCAGCCTAGAGATCTGGAATACCCTCGGACAAAAAGTGTTCGAACAAGGTTTTTTGGGTAATGCGCCTTTTAGCCTAAATGAGTTTCCTTTCGATCAATCAGGAGTTCTTTTGGTTCGAATGACTCAGGGAGGAAAGGAAGTGATTCGAAAATTAAATATTGTTCTGTAGAAACATATTAGAATTATAAAGGTATCTCGTCTGAGATATTTATTATCGGATGTAAGTTATTTGATCAATTCATCAAAAAACGGGTATGTTGGCCTTTTCTCGATTTAGTCCTTCCTTGAAAATATACGTAAATGGACATTTAGAGTGATTTTCCCATTTGTAAAGACTTGGGCAAAAGGGTAGTAGTTATGGTGTATAAAAAAGCTACTATTGTATGACCCTTGCTAAGTAATGCTATCACTCATGTTTGTGCAATATCACATTGAACCTTCAAAGATGAATAAGCCAGGAGGAAAGATACTACCTATGGCCTATTGCATTTTCCAGGACGCTCAGAAGATTTTGTTGGTGGAAGATACGACTGTATCAGGCGGGGAGGCTATATATCGTCCTGTAGGTGGGAAGGTTGCCTTTGGAGAATACAGTTGGGAATCGATTCGTCGTCAAATCAAGCAAGTACTCGGAAAAGAAATAAAAGATTTGTCCTTTTTGGCTGGGCCTTCTGAGGTCGTTACCGAATTAGGAGAAGAAGTAAGACACGAAATTGTCTTCATGTTCAAAGGAACATTGAAAGAAGGAGAAGAACCACGGCCCACCAAGGGGGATAGCCCCAAGCTCATCTGGAAATCCATTAAGGAACTGAAGCGTGATAAGCTAACGCTCTATCCGGAAGATTTGCTCGAACTCCTTTAGATCCCGAACACTTAGCGTTTTTATATTGAAAAAGGAAGGTCATATGCCTTCCTTTTTTATGCGCTTTTCTATCCTTTAAAAAGAAATCTTATAGCTCATCACCGGTAAGAAGCCTGCACCAGCTACGGCTACCACACGATCTAAGGTAGGATCAAAATCTCTATATTCCGCTGCTTGGGATTGGAAGATATTCTTGATCTGAATAGACCACGTCTCAGAAAACTTCCTTCTATTTCTGAAAATATTTACCGTTAAGTCCCAGATTAAGAGAGGGTTGTCTTGATTGATGAAGGGATAGGTCTCATCAAATACGGTCGTCAAGGCCTGTCTCGATAAGTCAACGTCAATTGGAGTATAGCGCTGGCCACCTCTATAGGTTAGATTGGAGTTGATACCTAGGATGGCATTCCTTCCTCGCTTTTTCCCCATTTTGAATTCTTTTCCGAAGAGGAAATTGGCGTGATAGCCTGTATTATAAGCAGTTGCATGTTCTTGACCATTGGCATCAGTGTAAGTAGATTGGAATACACTCCCATTGAGCATGTAATAAAAACCTTGGCGAGAATAGCGCTCCAACCCGAGGTCAATCCCTATATTTTGGGCCTCTCCCTCATTGGTTAATACTCTTAGCTCCGTCAATTCATCTAGATTCAAGACTGTATAGGTGGAGGAATCACCAGACTCAACCGGCACATCGGTGAGGTTCTGCATGTAGACTTCAGCTCTAAACCTTAGGTTGTCGCTCAGCATGGCTTGGTATCCCAATACGAAATGATCTGCCTTCAGAAAGTCCAAGTTTTGGTTTGGTAGTTCAAAATTCCCATTCTCATCAGTAATACGAGTCATGTAGGTTCCCCATTGCTCGATTCGGCTATGCTTTCCATATCCAAATGACAACTGTTGATGAGGCTCTAACTGCCATGCCAGTCCTACTCTAGGTTCAAAAGACTGTGCATCATTTAGGTCGTGGTATAGGTAATGAAAGCCACCATTGATGGTAAGGGGAGCTAAGGGTCTCCATTGTGCCTGCGCATAGCCCTGAGTAAGATTCGTTCTGCCCGCTTCTTGCGAAAGGATGACCTGGTTGTCTGCTACATAGTCATAGTCAATTGCGGAATAATCGTGGTAGGTATGGGAATATTGGCCGCCTACTTTGACCAAAAATCTTGGAGAAAAACGGTGTTTCACAGAAGTTGCGAAGGTAATGGGCTGTCTTTCGTATTCATTTTGATCTCTCAACCTCAAGAAGTCTATTCTATTGGTATCCTCCATGTAGGCTTTGTTGTCTACCATGTTAGCGTAGGAACCTGCTAGGGTAGATTCCCAGACAGAGCCTGTTTTGAGAAGCATTCTGTGTCTGACACCTAATACGCCCATGTCGGACTTCAAGACATTTTCAAAGCGGTCTAAATCTCTTGCAAATAGGGAATCCTCCGCTGGTTTGAGACGATCACTCAAGCCACCAATACCAAAAACAGAAAAAGTCCCGAATTTTTCAGTAGGAAGATGGAGCTTGAAACTTAAATCCTGATAAGTCGGAATGGTGAGATAATTGATCAGAAAAGCCGCCACACTGAAGGTAGACAGCCTATAATTGACCAAATATGAGGCCTTTCCTCCTTTTTTGATGGGGCCCTCTGCTGCAAAGTCAAATCCGAGAACACCTGCCTGAAAAGAATATTCTTTTTGTTCGTTGTTTCCATTTCTGAATCGGATATCAAAAACCCCCGTGGTTGCATTCCCATATTCAGCAGGAAAAGCACCTATGAAAAAGTCCGAGTTCGCCAAAACCTGGTTGCTGAAAATGGTAAAGGTTCCTCCAGAACTCCCTATTCTCGCAAAGTGATTCGGATTAGGAATATCCACCCCTTCAATCCTATAGATCAAACCCATTGGAGAGTTCCCTCGAACTGATACGAAGTTTTCAGAAGTAAAGGGTGTCGCAGAAATTCCAGGGAAATTTCCTGCCAAACGAGCTGGATCATCTAATCCCCCTGCAAATTTTCTCGTCTCTTCAATCTCAAAGGAAAGGGCAGAAACAGTTGCCATTTCGTTTCTGGGCGTTCCTCTGATCCTGTCAGGAACCAGTGTTACTTCTTGTGCTTGGTAAAGGGTAGGGGTGAGGCTGATGTTGAGAACAACTTCTCGGCTCGTACTGACCAAAAAGTCCTCTTGAAGAAAGGCGTTGTAGCCATCAGCTTTGATTTCAAGCGTATGACGACCCACAAGAACGGAATCGAACACAAATGCTCCGTTTTTGTCGGTAATCAAGGTCTGCGTACTACCAAGTAGGCTAACCTCAGCATCCAAGATAGCTTGTTGAGTCGAGCGATCAACAACTTTACCTCGGATAGTTCCTGTGAGAGTTTGAGCTTGTAGGCAAAAAGGGAGCCCAAAAACAGCTAGTATGAGTATACGAATGGACATATATGCTTTTCCGAAGATCTTTTCAGGCAGTTACAACTACCCTATGTGGCAAATGTTCTCTGCGCCTATGCTATAACGCAAATAAAAGTGATGAAAGGAAATGCGAAAGTCATCCCTATTACAGGGGATATTTGACATTCATCATCCTACGACCTGTGTATAAGCAGCTAACTTCCCCAGTAGTTAAGTATGGGCTATTGGAACCTACTCCTTGTCCTTCTTTCCAAACTCACTATCCAAGGGGATAAAGGCCGTGATGACAAAAGCTGGAATCGTAGCAACCAGTGTCCAGATAAAGAAAGAGGTATAATCGGCAAAGGCCTCTTTGATAAAACCGCTAAACTGCATAGGAATGATATTTCCCAAGGCCATGATACCGGTTGCAAATGCATAATGGGCAGTTTGGTACTTCCCTTTTGCAATGTATATCATGTACATCACAAAAGCAGTAAAGCCAAATCCATATCCAAATTGCTCTAAGGCTATACAGTACGATATAATAGAATGCGAATCAGGCTGAGCATATGCCAAATATACATAGGCTGCATTGGGTAGGTTAATGGCGATCAACATAGGCCAAAGCCATTTTTTTAAGCCATCTCTGGAGATCACGACTCCACCAAGAATACCACCTGCGATCAGGGCAATAGATCCATAAGTTCCATAGAGAATTCCGAATACCTCTGTGCTGATACCTAAGCCACCATTTTCAACAGTATTCATCAAAAAGGTCTGACTAATGGTCTGAATTTGAGATTCCCCCAATCGATAGAAGAGAAGGAACAATACCATGATCCCAATTTGAGGTTTATCGAAAAAGCTGATCAATAGCTCTTTGATAGTCTTGCGTTCTTCTTCTACTGGCTCCGATAAAACGGATTCACCTTCCCCACCGATCTCTTCAATTTTTTCACTTTGTTCCTTGGAAACCTTCCCATCATCGGGAAGGAAGAAATAGTGATACACCCATAAAACAGCAAATATCCCTGCACACAAATACCATCCCCATTGATAGGCTGTGGCAGCTCCTGGGTCTTCTCCAAAAAAGGAAATCTTTCCAGCCATGATCATACCCACCACGATCAATAGGGGCCCTTTGGCAAAAAAGAGCCCAATTCGATAGAAGGTAGTTCTAATCCCTACATAGAAAGACTGATGCTTTTCAGAAAGTACCTCCAAGTATAGCCCGTCAATGGCAATGTCATGAGTAGCAGAAACAACCGAAAGAATGGCGAGTAAACTAAATGAAACAAGAAAATACTGTCCCGTTCCTATGACCATGCCTACCAAAGCAAACCCTATGGTCAGGATAAACTGCATCGCCAGTGTCCAGTTTCTTCTGGTAGAGCGGAGTTCGACCACAGGGCTCCAAAGTGGTTTCACTGTCCATGCATAGCCTAAAAATCCCACATAAAGAGGGATTAGCTCTTCAGAAAGACCGAGGGCCAAGTACATAGGAACAGCCACAATGTTGATCAACATGTAGGGCAAGCTCTCTGTAAAATATAGGCTAGGGACCCAAGCAGCCGGGAATTTGGACAAGCTCATATGGTAAATTATGAATTTTTCATGTCTTCCTACAACTGAACATGGATATGGTCATCATGTCTGACTGCCTTACAGCCTACCATGCGAAGTTTACCGTATTGGGTCATGCCAAGACGTTGCTCCATGTGTGGTTCGATCAGGATTTTTTCAATGGCTTTATTTCTGGCGAATAGTTGGATCATTTTTTTGCTGCGGGCTTTATCCAACTCGTAATCTCTCCACGGGAAACGCGGGAGATTGTTATGCATCCAATTGTATTGCCAAGCACCTTGTTTGGCACATTCAGCAGGACGATCTCTTTCACCTTTTTGAGGCTCGAACCCACTCCCGTAACCCAGAAACGTGGGTGTTTTGCGGTTAATCTCCTTTCCTTCCTTGTCCTTAAAGAAAAAAGCAATGTCTATTTTCTCGCCATCGTCATGTGATAAATGGGGAAGCAAGGGGTATCCATTCCAAAAGGGAAAGCCTGCATCCATATAGGCGATAATACTCTCAGGAAAAGCTTTGTCCATCCTTTCCCCTACATTCAGGACAATCTGTTTGAGCTGAGGTTTGACATAATGTCTGTTCAGCAGAACATATCCATAATGGAGGGGCTTCACGTGATGATCAAAAAGGGGAAGGGGAACTCTGTTGCTGATTTTCGAAGCTAAGGTTGGTATGATGAGGAAGCTGAATAGGAGATAGACAGTCAGGAAACTTCCTAGCTTGGCCATGAACCTCTTAAAGCGAGGCTGTATTCTCTTATTAAGTTGAAGGGAAAGGGGAATGTAGAGGAGGTAAATTAATCCTCCGACTTGAGTGAGCAGCGTAAGAAGGGCTATCACGAGCAGTCTTCTTCCTATTTCAAGGAGAATTTTTATGGTATTCATGGAAAGAGCAGAATTCTTTAAGAGTGAGATTTTTGTAACAAGGTTTCCTCTGCCACTGGCTCCATATCTAGTTCTGCCATCCCTTGACGGAGAATATTGACAAAACTCTTGATGATACGAATGATCTCTTCTTGTGGGATGTCATGTAGGGTCATGATTCGCTTTTCCTGTGCACTTAGCTTTTTGAGGTAAAGGCTCAGATAGTCATTGATCCCAAATTGAGTTTGGATGATCTGAAAAGCCATGATCTCTGTGTCTATATCTTGTCTTACCTCTCCCTTGGCTTGGAATTTTTTGACCATCCCAGAGATTACCTCGACCATTTTTCGCTTGGTCTTAAGCATCATATTTCCCAAGTCCTTGCTATGACGCTCCTGCATGATGTTATAGAGGAACTTCCCATGAAGCGGATATTCAATATCGAATTTGATGCGCATGTAAAAATCCTGAGTCAAGAGATCGAAGAAGCCCTCTGTCTGCTGGAAAAGTTCCTCAACTGTATCTAGACGAAGCTTGGTGGTTGTATCAACAAGATAAGTATAGAGGTCGAGCTTATTCCTAAAATATCGATAGAAGCTCCCTTTCGCTACGCCAATCTTTTTAACAATCCTCGAAACCGAAGCACTTTCAAAATCGTGATGGGCAAATTCCTCTAACGAAATCTCAATTATTCTTTTTCTTTTCTCTGGAGCTAGATTTAAGAAAGTGTATTGTGGCATAGTAGGTAGCTTGAATCAGTTGTGCATGGTGTAGAACGTTCCCTCTGCGATGTTATGATATCATGCAGTGGAAAAACCTACAAAGGATAATAGGGTATGCTCGCTTAAAAGGGTAGAATCAATATAGTAAAAAATACCAAAATCTTTGGGCGGAGATGTAACCTCCCACTGAAAAGGCATTATTCCCCCAAAGAACTAAAATAACGACCATGAAATTCTCCCGACTTTCCCTAATCTGTTTGCTCTTAACAGTTTGCTCTATTTCTCCTCTCCTTTCTCAACAGAAAATACCTCTACTAAAGGCTATCAAAGCAGGAAAAATAAAAGCTGCTGTTATGGGCAATGGCGGGTATAGAGGCAAGGCTGTCAGACTAGGGTTAAAAAATTTAACAAGCTCCTCTATTGATCTGGAAATACCTGGAGGCCAGATATTTGCGAGTAGAGATTCACATGTGCAGGATTTGATGGTTACCGATAGTAGAATGATCGCTTTGGCTGCAGGAAGAAGTCAAATTGTAGATTTGGAGACCATGTGTATCCAATCGGGTAATTCTTCTCCTAGAAAGGGAGAGAAATTCACCTTTGGTCAAATGGCAAAGGATCATCTCCTTAAGCTGGCCCAGTTAATCGACAAACATGATTACCACAATTCCACTGCTCAATCTGCTGTTTGGTCTGTGGCCAACAACGATCCTGTCAAACATATCTATGGAGAGGATACCAGCATGGTTAAGCAACTGGCCTTATTGGTAAGCGAGGCGACTAACACCCCTATAGAAGAATTTCGATTTACGCCGCAGGTACATCATATTTCAGAAATCAGTTCAAGCATGGAGGTATTTCTGGAAGACTATGTTGATAATCTAACCTTGGCTCTCTACAATGAAGAAGGAAGCCTAATCAGAAGATACTTTTCGGGGAGATCCTACGAACCGGGATTTTTCTCTTGGAAAGTAGGCGCCAATCACTACGAAGGTGACAGTTCCAAGGTAGTATTACGGTTGTTTGAGGGCGATGAATTGGTGGCGGAAAAATGGATTCAAGTAGGTGATTCGGCCACAGAAACAAAGGACATTCATGTCCAAGCCATGCTCAATTATGATGTGCCTGAAACCATGAAAGGTAGAGTGGGACTGTATGATGAAGAGGGAAGATTATGTGTATTGGTGCAAGATGATAGGATGTTAAAGGAAGGGGCTCACAGAACCCGCTTAGTGGCTAAGTCTTATGTACTTCCCGATCATGATTACTTTATGAAAATAATGGTGGGAGAAGAGGAAATTGCATCAGCTCCTATCAGGTTGGACCAAGAAGCACCTGTTTTGCAGCCCTTGATCCGAAAATCGGGATCCTTTTATATAAACCTAGAAGAGGAAATCTTTGATGCCCAATTGGCTGTGTATGATGCCAATGGTGAGCTTCACTATGTCATGTATCATATCACCCATTTAAATCCGGGTAGGAAGAAGTTTTCCTATAGATTTAGCCATGACCATGGCAGGGAAGCTACTTTTTCAGCCAGGCTAACAGGTAAGGAAGGGGAGATTCTTTGGGAAAAGGAACTCAACTAATGGCAAAGGGAACAAGTTAACCCGCATTGCTGTATATTTGCACTATGCCAAAAGAGGTGCAAATAAGGGTTCAGCCGGAATCCTATGATAACAAGGAAAAGTGGTTGAGTTTGGCGGCGCGTCAAGCGGGTGTTCCTAGAAAAGCCATTCGTCATGTCAAATTGATTCGAAGGTCAATCGACTCTCGGAAAAGTCCAGTCTTTGTTTTGCGACTAAGGTTATGGCTCAATGAGGAGGTGGAGGAGCAGGATTATGGAGAATTTCCTTTACAGGATGTTTCTAAGGCTCCTGAGGTTCATATCATTGGTTTGGGGCCAGCTGGCTTATTCGCGGGACTCGAACTCATCGAATTGGGATATAAACCCGTTATCCTCGAAAGAGGAAAAGGAGTTCGGGAGAGAAGGCGTGATTTGGCAAAATTAACGCGAGAAGGCATCGTCAATCCTGATAGTAACTACTGTTTTGGGGAAGGGGGAGCTGGAACGTTCTCTGATGGAAAACTCTATACAAGGTCAACCAAAAGGGGAGATACGCGCAAAGTTCTACACACCCTGGTTCAATTTGGTGCAGTGGAGGATATCATGATTGATTCCCATCCTCATATTGGGACGAACAAGCTTCCCAAGATCATTCAGTCCATGCGAAAGGCCATACGTGAATCGGGGGGAGAAGTCCATTTCGATAGCCGGTTGACAGGAATAACCTACAATCACCAAGGTATACAAGAAATTGAGATCAATGGTAGCGATCGCATGACGACCAAGTCTTTAATTTTGGCAACCGGGCATTCCGCTAGGGACGTTTTTAGGCTGCTACATCAATCGAATATCTTGATTGAAGCGAAGCCCTTCGCCCTTGGAGTCAGAGTAGAGCATCCACAGCCCCTGATCGACAAGATTCAATACCACATCAAAGGAATTCGGAATGAGCACCTTCCTGCTGCTTCTTACTCACTCGTGCAGCAGGTACATGACAAAGGGGTTTATTCCTTCTGCATGTGTCCAGGAGGGATCATTTGTCCAGCCGCTACTGAAGACGGAGAACTGGTGGTGAATGGTTGGTCCCCTTCAAGGAGAGATTCACCCTTTGCCAATTCAGGCATGGTAGTAGAACTCACCCTCAACGATTTCCAACAAGCTAGTAACAACCCACTTGCTGCCATGGAGTTTCAGGCAAAGGTTGAAAAAAAGGCATTTGAAGTAGGAGGGGGGAAGCAAGTAGCCCCTGCGCAGCGGTTGGAGGATTTTACCAAAGGGCGTATTTCGCAGAATTTACCTGCAAATTCATATATCCCTGGAATGGCAGCTTCGGATTTGGGAGAAGTCCTTCCTAGATTTATTCAAGAACGGTTGCAAGCTGGTTTTAGAGCTTTTGGTAGAAGGCTGAAAGGCTATTTGACCAATGAAGCACTAGTCGTGGCAACAGAATCTAGGACCTCCTCTCCTGTCAGAATACCTAGAGACAGGGAAAGCTTCATGCATCCTCAGGTTCAGGGACTAATTCCTTGCGGAGAGGGAGCAGGATATGCTGGAGGGATTATGTCTGCTGCCATTGATGGTCAAAAATGTGCCCGTGCTGCCGTTGCATTTCTTCAACAGTAATTCTTATGAGAAAGACATTTCTTTTCTTTTTGACCCTTTTCCTTTCTTTTTCTGCCTTCGCCCAATCAGAAGAAGAAAAAGCTGTTTTGGCAGTTGTAGATACCTTTTTTCAGGCTATTGAAGACAAAGACACCACCGTCGCCAACCAAGTTCTACATCCAGATGGTCAGTTTTTCGCCACTTTGGAAGGTGGACGACTGATTCGGATGACACATAAGGCCTACATTAAACGTATGCCTATGGGAAAAGGACATCCTGTAGAAAGATACTGGAATCCCGAGGTGCATATCAGAGGTGATATTGCTACTGTTTGGGCTCCCTACGATTTTTACGTGGACGACAAATTTTCTCATTGCGGAATCGATGCCCTAGACATGGTCCGTACAGAGGGAAAATGGATGATCGTAGGTGGCATATTTACGGTAGAAAAGAATACCTGCGATTCCCTCAACATGCCCGATAGGAATTAGAACCAAGGGCTATTGCCCTTATTTGGAGAACAATACTTGAACAAGGACCTTCATGGCAGAATCAATCTTTATTACCAAGGATGCGCCCAAAGCGCAGAAATATGAAGAACTTATTCCTCAGATCAAGGCCGTGATAGAGCCCGAGACGGATATGGTCGCCAACCTCGCTAATGTCGCTGCCATGTTAAAGGAAGCCTTTGATTTCTTCTGGGTAGGTTTTTATATCTACAAGGAAGAGGAGTTGGTTTTAGGACCTTTCCAGGGGCCTTTGGCTTGTACACGTATTGCCTTAGATAAAGGAGTTTGTGGAGCTGCGGCTACTGAAAAGAGAACCCTTGTCGTACCCGATGTGGATCGCTTTCCGGGGCATATTGCCTGTTCTTCTGCTTCAAAATCAGAAGTAGTCATTCCATTGGTGATCAATGGCGAGACAAAAATGGTACTTGATGTAGACAGCGATTTGCTAGACGACTTTGACGAGATCGATGCCCAAGAACTTGAAAAAGTGATGGCCTTGATTGGGAAATTACACTACAAAGACTGAATTACAATTCGTCTGTGATATCATCGACCAAATTGGAGCTTGAAGTTCCATTTTCAGATCGGGTAGTATCGAAGAAATTTTTGGTGGACTCTGCTTTCTCTGGAAGGCGGAGTTCTTCTTCTTTCGCCTCAAGCTCTCCTTGCTCAAAGGTGTTGACGTGGTCCATTTGGGTACGTAGAAATCCTTGTAGTTGAGAAAGAAACTTGGTACGGTAGCGAGAAAGCTCTGAAATCTCTCGTTGAATTTCGTTGCGATCTTCCACCCCTTTTCTCACAATCTCCTGTGCCCTTGCCTCAGCTTCTCTCAACCTAAGATCAGCCTTTTGACGGGCATTTTCCATGGTATCTTTAGAGGATTGCTCGGCCTGCATCAAGGTTTTGTGGAGGATATCTTCTACTTCCTTAAGGGTATTGTAGTTGTTCTGGATCTTTTCGAGTTCCTCTTTTAGCTTGCGGAAATCTTCAAGTTGTTGTTCCCATTCCTTAGACAATGCCACCAAAAAGGCGTCTACCTCTTCCTTGTCATAGCCACGCAATGCCCTTTTAAACTTCTGCTGTCTGATTTCAATGGGAGTAATCATATACTAAATTCTACCTGTGTGATTTACAAATATACCAAAAAGTTGAATTTTCGAATATAATTTTGATAATGATAAGGCAAAGTTGCTTGGAAACCTTTTGCCTCATGTAGTATTCGATTGTAAGGAAGAAAAGTTGGGTTGCTCGATATGTTCAGGTGATGAAATCAAATTTCCATCGTAATACCTGACGGTCATCTCCTGTTGAAATGAGGCTGTTGTCATGTTTGAGCCAGATAACTTTGTTGACGGAATGGGTATGACCCTGATGTCTGGCTTTGTCCACTACTTTGAGTAGGGAGAAATCATAAGCATCCCATAATTTTATGGTCTTATCGCGACTAGCCGTTACAAAATGGTGGCCATCTGGAGAAAGGGCAAAATAGTTAACAGTGAAGTTGTGGGCAGGAATATGCTTAATCTGCTCTCTTTCATTTTGAAGATCCCATACATTGAAATGTGCATCTCTTGAACCTGAAAGGAGGTACTTTCCATCGGGATGGATCAACAGGCTAAAAACAGAGTTTTCGTGAGCAGACCAGTTTTGGATGACGGTTCTCTGAGGAAAGTCAAAAAGATAAATCTGATGATCACTGGAACCGATAAAAAATTGCCCTTCGCCTAAGGCAGGGATCATGATTCTTAGATTTTGTTCGCTCAGTCTCCCAAAAAACTCTTCCTTTCCATTGGTCATATTGATGGCAGTCAAAAAGCCTTCAGCCTGACAAATCCATAATAAATCTCCAGCGATGAGAAGATGGTAAATCGCGCCTGTAACCTTGCGATAAGTTCGGACGAGTTGCTTCTTCTCGAGGTCTTGTATGTAAAGGGTTCCATCACTCGAACCTGCAAATAAAAGTTGGTATTTGCTGGACACTGTCAAGGAATAAACCGCACGGTCGCTGCGCAGGATACCCGTCGCGTCTGCATCGTCGCCTCTTAAGTTCCAACGGGCAACTATACCATCATCGCCAGATGTGTACATGTACTTCTCTTCTTCATCGACAGCAAGTGAGAAGACAGAGCCTGTATGGCCTTCATAAGCGCGAATGCGTGATACCTGTACGTTGACTTTTCTTGCCAAAGGAGTGGAGTTAATGAAGGCTAATTTCTACTTCTTATTCGATTTAGCCAACTCTGCGAATGTCTTTCTTGTTCAAAAAGGTGGTATTCCTCAATAAGCCATGGGAGAGAAATAGAGTTTTGAATATATGAGGCTTTGATTTATTGCCATTTTCAATCTTTTAGCTTCGTTTTTGGCAATTTTTCCCAAAAACTCCATTCTGCGAAAATCATTTACGGAATCCTGCAAAAATCACCTTCCCACTCTTAATAATCCATACATCAGGGCAAGCAGAATGTAGTATCCATATACAAAAGATATAGCCTATATGAATAAGCTGAAGCTAACACTGATATACCTTGTCATTTTATGCCTTTCTACTCTAGCCTGTTCATGTCGTTTTGCTGCGTTTGAAAGGGATGAAGAGACAACGGTCAACATAACATTAACCAATCCTATGACTGGAGAGGCCGTAAGCGGGGTGTTGATAGAGGTCTTTGGCGCTACCAGTTCATCCCAGCCTAGCTATCATTGGGTGGATGAAACTGTTTCGGATGAATCTGGAGAGTTTAGCGTTACCTTCCGACCTCAGACCAACAAGGAGTACAAGGTATCGATTTCAAATTATGATCCTGAGGGAATTGTCGGAGGCCAACGATTTATTGCCTGCGATGTACTCAAAGAAGTTGAGAAGGGTGCCACTCAGTTGATTGCTTTTGAGGTCATTCCAGCTGCAAGAATTAGCCTATCTGTCCTTCCAGACCCTGAAAAAGAGCCTGCTACCTCATTCAAATTGACGATAGAAAAAGACCTGGAATGCCGTGAGTTCGCTTTCGAAGAATACATCATCAGGGACAATGGTTTCAATGGAGGAGGAAACTACCAGCGATTTATCTCAGGAGAAGTCAACTTCGAATGGGAAGTCGTGAGGAATGGAGTTAGAGAGGTGTTCGAGGATGAAGTGAATGTTCCCGCAGGTTTTGAACTGGATTACTTTATCAAATACTAACAAGAAAATTCTTATGAAAATTACCTATCGCATTCGCCACATTCTGACCATTTCTCTTTTGGTTCTTGGAGCGATGATTCTCACCTCTTGTGTGCAAGAGACCATTCGCAATGGAGAAACTGAGGTATTGGTGCGAGTGGTTAATCCAGATACCGGAGAGCCTATTTCGGGAATGGACATTGTGATCGGAGGATTCCACAGACTTTACCCTTTGGTTTCTGATTCCGATCGAATTATAAGGGATACGACTGATCAGCATGGCGAATTAAAGGTGTCCTTTGATGCCCTGTCCAATATCCTTTATAGTGCTACTTCTTATGGTAAAAGGATTAACTCTTCTGGTGAAGAAGAGACATATTTAGGCTGCGTATCAGAATTCGCTATTGAGCCAGGAGAAGTACAGACCATTGAATTTGAGAGAATCCCCATGGCCTTTTATGAGTTGAGGATACAAGCCGATAGCACGCTTGGCCCAGTAGATTCCTACAATTTATCCTTTACCACAGAATGGGGATGTGAGGAGGTCCATCCTAAGCCCATAAATCTGCTTGGTATGCAATCATTTGAAAGAGGAATAGGAAATATCCGTGAGGCCCTTCCTTCTGGAAAGGTGAAAATGATTCAGCTGATCACCAGAGGGGGGGAAGTAGAGCGAATAGAGGAGACGCTGGACATTCGTCCGGGAGAAACCCGTCTGATTGAAATCCGATATTAAGTTGAGCTGAACCCAAGATCTATCAAACAACCGAAAATCATGATGATTCATCATTCAATACATTCTAAAAACGTGAAAAACATCTTCTTTTTACTCCTTTTCGTTTCTCTACTCGGACTTAGTTCTTGTATTCCTCAAGCCCCAGTGATTCAAGGACCGGAAACAGAAGTTTTCATCAAGGTTGTTCATCCTTTAACTGGAGAACCTGTCGAAGGAGCTTATGTCAATGCGTGGGGAGAAAGCCGCGATTGGAGACAAGGTAATCATAGGTTGATTCGAGAAAATACGGATTCCACAGGTGAGTTGAGTGTGAAATTTAGAGCTGAATTAGGGAAGACCTACAAGATTCAGACTCTGGGAAGGATAGATGACAATGGACTGAGCTTGACTTTTCCTTTTTTTCAATGTGAAGGAGAAGCTGAAATTGAGGCAGGAGAAGTGCAGACCTTCGTTTTTGAGAAGGTGCCTAAAGCCTATTTTGACTTGAGAATAGAAGCAGATAGTAGCAAGGGTCCTGCCGATTTTGCCGAAGTAAAGTTTGAGTCCGATTGGGACTGTGATGACTGGGTGTTTAGGATGCCTTTAAAGACTACAGGTTTAGGAACCTACGATTATGGAAGGGATGGCAACCATTTTGGCTTTCCAAGTGGACCGGTAAGAATGATCAAAAGAGTAAGTAGAGGCGGGGTAGTAAGGGAAGTGGTAGAAGAACTCAATTTCGCAGTAGGAGATACAGTTGACCTGCTATTCAAATATTAAAAAGCCTGATCTAGTTGCATCAATCGATATTTTCCTGGAAAATAAGCTCTTTTGAATTGAGGTCGAAGGCACAGAGGTTTCCTAGCCCGGCTCGGTATTTGGCGAAGCATCCGTTGTCGATGTCAAGCACCTGATCCTGATCTAGCAAAGAAACCATGTCTTCGATCTCACTTTTTTCAATAGGGGTATGGCCGTGAACAATGACCCGATCTCTCAACCAATTCCAGTCAATATCCTCATACCACCATCTAAGCCAAAGCATAGACTTTCTATCCTTGAGTGGGTTATTAAGTCGCCACAAAAAGCCTTCTCCTTGGGCATCCTTAGTCTGCCCCTTGAAGTTTAGCCCTGCATGTACCAGGATATAGTTGTCTACTTCCACGAAGTAGTCAAAGCTATCCATGAACTCAATGTATCGTTCAGGAATGTCAGTTACTGCCTGAGCCCCAAAGCTTCTCATGGTTTCTCTCCCGCCATTATAAAGCCACATTTCAACCTCAGAGGAATCATCAAAGGCGTTGACCATCATTTCTTCATGATTGCCTTTGATACAGTGAACTTTATAACCAGCAGATTTTAATTTCATGACATAGTCAAGCACCCCTAAAGAATTAGGGCCACGATCAACGAAATCCCCTAATAAGTAGAGGTCGTCCGAGGGGGTAAGATGAAGCTTATCTTCCACCAGAGTTTGGAAGGTTTTTAAACACCCGTGTATGTCTGAAATCGCGAATTTTCTCATATCGGAATCTGCTGCCAAAAATAACAATCCTCCGAAGAATTGCTAACCCTTGAGCGCTTAATGAACAGGATTGGGAAATCTACAGGTAAATTTCTTTCGAATGAGCTATAGTTGGGAATGGGGAACTTTTATTTGGAGGAATTTAGGGGTGGAGTAGAAGAGTATTTAAGTGCATAACGATCATGATTATTCTGTAATCTCGTTATACTTTTTTATTTTAGATGTTCATTTTCGAAAAAGTCTCATGAAATATATTTCAATTCTATTGTCGATCACACTCCTATCACTCGTGGCATGTAGTGTGGAGCCGGCAGACATGGTCATTTGTCAGGGGCAAATATATACCGTAAATCCCAATATGCCTACTGCTGAGGCTGTGGCTGTTTCTAATGGAAGGATTGTATATGTAGGTAAGAAGGATCAGGCGAAAAGATTTATCGGAAAAGAGACCGAAGTGATCGATCTACAAGGGAAGACCATGGTTCCTGGCTTGATTGAAAGCCATGCACACTTGTTGAACCTAGGAAATTTTAAGCGCAACCTGGATTTGACAACCATAGAGAGCTATGACGATATGGTCAATATGGTGGAAGAGGCAGCACAAAAGGCCGACAAAGGAGAGTGGATTCTTGGGCGAGGATGGCATCAGTCCAAATGGTCCAAGATGCCTGAAAAAATAGTAAAGGGTTACCAAGTCCATGATAAACTTTCGGCAGTTTCTCCGGATAATCCTGTTATGCTTACCCATGCCTCGGGACATGCGATTTTTGCCAATGCAAAAGCCATGGAAATTGCTGGAATTAACTCAGCCTCATCTGTAGGCGAAGGGGGAGAAGTAATCCGTGATGCAAATGGAAATCCAACTGGGGTATTTACCGAGAATGCGGAGAATCTCATTGCTGAACATGTACCTGAATCGACTCCCAAGAGTATCCGAAAAGACTTAGAAGCCGCTATTGAAGAGTGTTTGAAAAATGGAATTACCTCTTTCCAAGATGCAGGTTCTAATGCTGATGGAATTGCCGCTTACAAGGATTTTGTACAGGCTGGGAAGATGCCTATTCGCTTGTGGATCATGCTCAGTGGAGGCGACTCTCTTTTATTAGAAGATTGGTACCCCAGAGGACCAGAACGCAGCGATTTCCTGACAATTGGTGGGATCAAATTATATTCTGATGGAGCCTTGGGTTCACGAGGCGCATGGTTATTAGAGGAATATTCAGATCGCAAAGGCCATATGGGCAATCCTGTAACCCCCATAGAGAAGATTGCCACGATAGCCTTAGAAGGATTGGAACATGGATTTCAGGTATGTACCCATGCGATCGGTGACAGAGCAAACAGAGAGGTATTGGATGCCTATCAGGCTGCTTTTGAAGCCTTCCCAGAGAAAAGCCATGACCATAGATTCCGCATTGAACATGCACAACATGTACATCCTAACGATATTCCTCGCTTTGCTGATATGGGTGTCATTCCTTCGATGCAGGCCATTCATATGTCATCTGATAGACCTTGGGCCATAGACCGTCTTGGAATTATCAGAATTCAAAAGAGTGCTTACATGTGGAAGACCTTCATCGAAAGTGGGGCACACCTAATCAATGGTACAGATGCGCCTGTAGAACCCATCAATCCAATCGCCTGTTTCTTTGCCTCTGTCAGCCGAAAAACCCTTAAAGGAATGCCTAATGGAGGCTATGAACCCGATCAAAAAATGACTCGAGAACAAGCCCTTCGCTCTTACACCATAGAGGCAGCCTATGGAGCATTTCAGGAAAAGGAAAAAGGTTCCATCGAAATTGGGAAAATGGCCGATTTTACGGTCTTCAGCCAAAACATCATGAATATTCCCGAAGACCAAATCCTGAATACCGAAGTCGTCATGACCATTGTGGACGGCAAGGTGAGGTTCAAAAAAACAGTTGAATAAAGGAAGGTCCTCCTTTTCTTCGAAAAATTCATTCTCTAGGGTGTATATTTTTCTACCGGAGACCCTCCATCTTAGCGGAAAATTTGTCTCAGACGGTTGATTCACTAACTTTATCCTATACACAACAATAAGCGGTTTTATGATCAAGGCAGTCATCATTGACGATTCGGAGAAGGCAAGAACAGCTTTGAAAGCGGATTTGAAGAGTTATTGTAAAGAGGTAGATGTCATAGGAGAGGCAGATGGGGTACTGGCAGGTGGCAAAATGCTCCGAAAAGTCAAACCTGAACTTGTCTTTCTAGACATAGAAATGGGTGATGGAACAGGCTTCGATTTGTTAGAAATCATGGGAGACGCTCCCTTTAACGTTATTTTTACGACGGCACATGACTCTTTCGCCATCAAGGCCATCAAGTTCTCCGCTATTGACTACTTGCTCAAACCAGTTGATCCAGACGAATTGGTTCAGGCTGTGGCCAGGGCCAAAGAAAAGCAACAGACCAATCCAGAAAACGTCCAGGCTCTTCTCAACAATATTCAGGAGAAGACCAATAGCCGTCTTGCGCTCCATACCCTGGACAAGATCCACGTAGTAAACATCAGTGAGATCATTCGTTGTGAGTCCAGCACCAATTACACCATCTTCTACTTTGAAAGTGGGAAACAATTGCTTGTGACCAAGACCCTTAAGGAATTTGACAACCTATTGAGTGGCCATCAATTTTTCCGCGTCCATCAGTCTCATTTGGTCAATTCTGCCTACATCAAAGAGTTTGTCAAGGGAGATGGAGGTTATTTGGTCATGAAAAATGGGCAAGAAGTGCCAGTCTCCAGTCGGAAGCGTAGCATGGTCATGCAGATGTTGAGTGAGTTGTAAGCCGCTCGACTTTCCTATTTACTCATTTCCAATACGATGATCTGGCCTCTGCCATTGATTTGGTATCCCGTCCTTCCGGTAACCTCTTTTCCCCTCGTAGGAAGAAAGGTCTCCTTGATATGGGTTTGAATGAAGCTACGATTGTTTTGAAAGGCATATGTGGAGTATTCATTTACCTTGGAACCAGGAGCAGGATAGCATCTTTCTGAAATGACTTGCTGGCCCAATACATGATCAGCATTAGCCGTCAACAAGAAAAACCGGGTACACATGCTTGTCTTTTGCCTCAAAATCAAGGCTTTCATATTATTAGGCAGGGTATAGGTACGCTCTCCGTAGAACGTCCCGATAGGTTTGGTGATCAGGGTATGACGACTAATCAGATCTTTGGGGATCTTTCCTCCTTTGGAAAAAAAGTCGAGGAAGCCAGAAAATTCATCTGACGTTTGCAGGCTGCCTTTTGTTTGTTGAACAGTCGAGATGCTTTCAGTTGGGCTCAGCAACAGATTAGACTTTTCCGATGGGGTAGGGAAAAGCATAACAGAAAGCAAGGCCATGACCAAAGCTGCGTGATTCATAAGTAGAAACGGATGCTTGACAAGAAAAGGCGTTTGTTGACTCAAATTTAACCATCAAAATGATCAGATGCATGAATTTTTATCAATTTGCATATTCAAGGCTGAAAGGATGATGGCTAATTGTTAAAAAATCACCATCATTTCTATCCTGACCCAAATCCTAAACAAAAGTCATAGGGGAAAGTTGACATCCTGCGGTACGAAAAACAGTATTAATCAGTAAGTTGGAGCATGGAAAAACTCAATGTAGGGAATATCATCATGGCAGCTCTTTTGTGTTTGGTGTCTTGGGTCGTATTGGCAGCAAATTCTCTCACTTTC
>JBCBVV010000019.1:0-106229 GCA_039817415.1 Bacteroidota bacterium | reverse complement strand
CAAATTCAGGCATTTAATGGAGCAAAAAGGCCGTATTGAAGTAGAATGGATAATATTTGATATGTAAATAATTGATCTTGAAGTTTTGTAAGAATATGGGCCAGAATAGAAGGTTTATGCTGTTCCATTTCATTGAAATATTTAAGAACTTATAAGACTTAAGCTATCTACATTGAAAGACGCTATCGGACAACAGCAGTTTGACCCCGCATTTAAGTTTTGGTACAAATGGGTGTTAGCAACAGGACTAGGTATTTCTGTTGTGTATCTTATCGTGGACTTAGTCGGGGCAAGTAATCAGTTGAAAGTCTGGATGGACGTATTTACCATCATGGTAGATTCTCTGGCGCTGGTTCTTGCCTTGAGATTTGGACGATACCTTGAAGGATCGCTATTGGCAGTCATAATGGGGCAGGTGTGCTTGACCATTGCTTGTATCATTCAAGGTGGGATTTATAGTCCCTTTTTGCCGTATTATTTTATTACGGTCATGGCTTCCAATCTCCTCTTCAATGGAGGCTATAAATGGGTAGTGCTGGTCCTAAATGCAATAGGGATAGCGTCCATCTTTGTAGTTCAGCAAATCTTCCCTGAATTCATCCAACATGCAGACTTTGGTCTTTGGTATTATCTCATCAACTATTTTATCGTTTTGATGATGTTGTTTTGGGGAACATCAGGGGCAAAAAGATTTTTGGTCAAACAACAGGAAGAGCTTACCAAAACCAACAATCAAATAAATTCTCAAAACCTGGTTCTCCAAAACCAGAAAGAAGAGATTTCCTCGCTTAACAAACATCTACAAACCGAGCTAAACAAACGCTCTTCTCAGCTTTCAGATGCGCTACAGGACGTTTCGAGTCGAGAGGCTTATCTGCGATCTTTGTTAGAATCGCAAACTACCTTCCTGGTAAGGATTGACCTAGAGGGCAAGATTTTATTTCTCAATAAAGCTTTCCAAGAATTGTTTTCAGACGGATTAGGCTTCAGGAGAAAGGGGTTGTTGACTGACTTGATTCATGTTGAGGACAGAGACAGTCTAAGAAATGTATTGCAAAAATTTGAGTTAGGGCAAGTGCATGCTATGAAGCAAATGCTCCGAATCTATCCTGAGAAAGAGGTTGATAGCCACTCCATGATCTATGTGGATTGGGAGTTTTTATTTGTCCGAAACAACATTGATGGGGCCATTGAAATTCAAGGGGTAGGTACCAATATCACCGATAGGATGATCGCTCAACGAAAACTTGAGGACAATGCAGCAGTCTTGGAGAAATTGACTGAGGATTTGATTCGAAGAAACAATGAATTGACAGACTTTGGCTATATGGTTTCGCATAACCTCCGAGGTCCTGTGGCTAATATTGTGGGATTGAGTGACTTATTTTCAGATGGAGAAGCAAATAGTAGCAATGATATCATCGTAGACAAAATCAAATTGGCTGCGGATAAGTTGGACAGTGTGATTAAGGATCTCAATAAGGTCATTGATTTAAGAAATACCAGGGATTCGGATTTTGAGTTTATGTATTTGAACGATCTCCTAGGGGAAGTGCTCTACCAGATTGAGGAAAAGATTTCCCTTCAGAATGGTAAGGTCACTGGAAACTTCTCTGGCTGTCCGGCTTTATGGCTGGTGAAACCTTATGCCTTTAGCATCTTGTACAATCTCCTCACCAATAGTCTGAAATACCGTCATCCAGAGAGACGTCCCGAAATTGACATCTCCTCCATTAAACGGAAGGATCTAGTGGAAATTATTGTTTCTGACAATGGGATTGGAATTGACTTGGAAAAAAATGGAAGGAAGATTTTTCGACTCTATCAGAGATTTCATGAGCATGTAGAAGGGAAAGGGATGGGGCTACACATGGTCAAAGTTCAAGTTGAAGCCATGAATGGCAAGATAGAAGTAAAAAGCCGGCCCCAAGAAGGAACCAGCTTTCATATATTTTTCCCAATTTCTTTTGCTACCAATAAGGAAGATTTGTCGCAGGTCAGCTTACCCTTATCCGAGGTGAAGTAATCTCTTGTGAAGAAGCGATTCCTATTAAAACTTAGGGCAACGTCTCCAGTCAAAGATGTAGTTTAGTCTCACCACTGTAAAGACATACCAATCGGCTTGGGTTCTGTCTCCTCTGATCCCGTTTAGCGCAGCTACTCCATCAGGATCGGAAAGCGCAACTGCTCTGGCTCCCGCAGAACCACCTCCAGCTGCCTCGAATAATTCTGATGCAATAGGATATTCACCTGAAACATCATCCAGGTAATCCGTAAACGTTTTTCTGAATCCAGTCTCTAATTCTAGGTCCCATTGTTCGGCTAGGGCGATCCTCACACCTGCGCCCATGGGAAAACTAATTTGGCGCAATGCGTAGGGTTCAGGATAGGTACGGCTACCGTTTGTGATGAACTGTCCCTCGGTACCAATAGGCTGCAGTTCTACCAATTGACCATTGATTTCTGCTTGGGGATTGAAGGAAAATACGGCTATACCTCCTGTTACATAAGGCACATAGGCAGGGCGTCTTCTAAAACCCCTTTCGTGTGCGATAAAGTCAATGACCAGTTGGCCACTGATTTCTGTAATGGGCGTTCGGAAATGAAGATTTCTTCTGTTTCTAGCCAGGTCATTGGAAGTAGAGTCGGCAGCACCGGCCCAACCACGCATAAAGGAAACTCTGGCGGACATCAATGGGTTGAACTTAAATGAGGCGTCAATCCCTACAGCAGGTTTGGAATACTGAAACGTAAAATCATTATCCAAATCCCCTAAATAGTTGGTCGAACCTCCAGATACACCCACTCTCAGATAACTATAACGAAACTGGGCGTTTGTCGAAGCAATCAGAGTAATCAAAAAGACAATTAAGGCGAGATACCTCCTGGTTATCATAGATCTGCGAATTACCGGGTTGTTAATAACTCTCTTTACAACTATAACGATCGTCCCTACAACAATCATATGATGGGATCAAATCTTCAAGCAAAGAGAGTAGAACGTTTTTAATTTGTAATATTCCCGAATAGAAAAAATGTTAAGAGGTACAAATTCGAGATTGCTATATAAGCTTTCTCCCTGATAAATGTCCAGTTTTCCAGAAAACCCTACTAAAATAAGGGTATAAATCATGCCACATTTTCTCTAATCAAGGAAATTTGACGTCTGGTGCAGATTATGGATGGAGGAATATTTTGTATATGATCAGCTACGAAAAAAGTAGCCAAATGTTAGTTTCTGTTGTCACTCCCCCACATGAGGCTTCTTCTGAGATTGTCCACATATTTGGTCGTAGACATCCGAAGAAGAGTTACCTGAAAGGAGGCTCTTTTGATGGCAATGGAAGTGTGTGTGCTGACCAGTTCAGTTCGGGTATCCAAGGCGATCATGGCCTCTCCCGATCTGGATTCGATTTCAAACGAAACCACCCAATCGTCTGGGATGACCACGGGCCTTACTGTAAGAGAATGGGAAGCAATTGGGGTGATAACCAAAGCCGCCGCAGAAGGAAAAATAATGGGGCCCCCACATGAAAGGCTGTAAGCCGTCGAACCTGTAGGTGTTGCCACAATCAATCCATCCCCCCAATAAGAATTTAAAAACTCTCCATTGAGATAGGTATGAACCGTGATCATTTCATTGGTTTTACTCTTGTGAATGGTCAGGTCATTGATTCCGTAGGGTTTGTTTCCAAAAAGCCCAGCGGGTTCGGATACCACCGTAATCAAAGAACGTTCATCATAGCGGTACATATCACGAGTCAGTTCCTCCGTAGCAGGGATCAGTTCTCGCTGAGAAATACTGGTCAGATACCCTAAACGACCGAAGTTCACGCCAAGAATAGGCTTTCTTAAATTGCCCATGAATTTGACCGCTTCCAACACCGTCCCATCCCCTCCGAAACAATAGACAAAGCGACAATCGGAAAGTTCCTCCCTTTTGTGAAAAACCGGTAAATTTTCTGGTAAAAGTTCTCGGTCAATTCGATCTGTCAACTGACGTAGGTAGGAGGCATATAGGCTAAAGGCAATTTTCTTTTGCTCTAGGTAGGCGAAAAACTGTATAAGAATCTGAGGCTCGGTATTGTCGGTCAAGCGTCCGAAGATTGCGATTTTCATTTGATCTGTACAGTTGTATGAAGGTAAATTCCGCCTTGATTCAAGTGGTTTCTACTATATTCCACTCTCAGCAACATATCATAAAATCCAATGAGATTCAACCCAACACCATAGCCATACAACCACTGGTCCAGAAATACAGGATCTACAGCTACTTGGGTTTGGTCTCTTATAAATCCTTGATCGAAAAAGGCTGTTAGATAACACCCCAAAGGGCCCTCACTAAGCTTTTTGAAGGGGATGAAGGGGAAAGAGACCGTTTGGTAGGGAAAAATACCAAACTTGACTTCAGTCTTCAGTATGCCCAATTGAGTTCCCGCTATAGCATAAGGCTGGTATCCTCTTAATTCTTGGCTATAATCTGGAAACTCTCTTTTCGGGATCCACAAAAAGGTTTTCTCCTGCCATGGAATTTTTTGGCCAATAGAATGAAGGAAAATACCTCCTGCGCTAAGGTTCCATCTTCTGTTGATGGGATGGTACTTGGCCATGCTCAGGTATAGCCTCCCAAAATGGATATCTGATCTCTCAAGGTTTCCTACATACCTTAGCCAGGCCATGGCTTTGTAGCCAGCGAGTGGATAGCGTTTCACATCCCTTTCATCCTGTACATAGCCAAGTAAGACAGAAGTATACCTTAATGAGGTTCGTTCAGTCAGAAAAAAGGGACGAATGTAATTGGATGCCTGTCTGGAAAAAAGTGAATCGACGTAATCGTGATGCTGCCAGGAAAGTTCCATTCGAAGGCTCCTCCTAGGCGTGAATCTTTTTTGTAGAAATACATAGGAAAGCCATGTTTTTCTCAAGGGTTCGTCTTCCACCCGTCTCCAGATGGCCTGGCCATCACCTGTACCTAAGATAATTTCCCTTTCACGAATGTGTCGTACACCCGCCCCCAAATCAATCCGCCAAGGGCGAATCAAATAGGGCCTTCGGAAGTCTACTCGTATCCGTTGCGAGAAGCCAAGTTGGCCTGTGATGTAGAGCAATTCGTTTCTGCCAGTGAGATTTTGCCATTGAACAGTCCCTCCAATTACCAGTCGATTTAGGCGTCGACCTTGTAGGGCTCCTAGCAGATCGTAGCTATTCCTTTCTTCAATACCGATTCTGGGAGAACCCCACAGATACCATCTTTCAGCGACTTGAATGAAAAGGTGAAGGCTATCTTCCTGCTGGCTAGAACTTATTTGCACATCATTGAAGAGGGCGAGATTGTAGAGGTTTTGCCTGGCTTTTTGCTTTAAGTCCTCAACCTCAGTACGAGCTACTTTTTCTCCTTCTTGAAAGGGAAGTTCCATCAAAACTACCCATGCTCTGGTCTTTTCTAGGCCGTTGATCTGTATGTCTATGAAGAGGGAGTCTTGCGCATAGATAGGGGAATGTCCCAATAGGAACATCATGGTTAACCACAGAAATAGCTTTGGAATTAAATGTCCCATTAGATGGGCAATTTGGTCAAAATTCCTTCGGAAAACTTGTAGGAGTAGGCTATAAATCAAACATCCTCAGGATACTGCCCCAGTCATCAGGATCGAAGCCTTTCTGTATTTGGGTAAAGGTGCTTACGACATTGTAGTCAAATCTTTCAAAGGCGGCCTTGACCCTTTCTAGGTCCTCAACATTGAGTTTAAGGGTAAGTAACATGTCTCTGCTTTCGGGAACATTGGAGAGGTAGAGGCTGAGCACTTTAGCATCTACAGACTCGGTGATTCGTCCAATTTCGGAGAGAACATAGCTATACTGGGGAATTTCAAGTACCAAGATACCCCCTGGTTCATTTAGGGCGAAAAGGTTATTGAATTGCTTGATGATATCTCTGATCGTCAAAATCCCTTGGTAACGCCCATCAGCGTCTTGAACTGCGATTACTTCTATGTTGTATTGACTCATCACTTTGATGGCCTCATAGACATGATCGTGTAGGTTTACATAAACGCTTTCCCAGCCGGAGTAAACATGCTTTAAGCTTGAAATAGGGAAATCTTCTTCAGGTGAGTCCAGCAGATCATCCTCCGTCACGAGTCCCCTGAATATACCTTTGTCTACAATGGCAAGCTGAGCGAGCTTGAATTCATTCATCCATTCCAGAGCGAGGCCTACAGGGTCCTTCGGTTTGATCGAAGGGACGGAGTCGGAAATTAAATCTGCGGCAATCATTTGTGTAAAATCAACCTAAATATTTAGAAATTGTTTGAGTATACGATTGAATTCCGTGGGTTGTTCCATCATGGCAGCATGTCCGCATTTGTCTACGAATCGCAGCGTGGTATGGGGCATGAGTTTGTCAAACTCGTGTGCCACACGCGGAGGTGTGATGTTGTCATTTAGTCCCCAAATAAGCAAGGTTCGGGCTTTAATCTTACCGATTTCCTCACGCATATTATGTCGTTGAGCCGATCTGGCGATTTTTAAAATCCTTAGGGTCTTGAAATTGTCGCTAACAATGTCAAACACCTCGTCTACCAACTCCTTGGTTGCTGTCTGGGGAGAGTAGAAGGTATAGCTTACTCTTTCTTTGATGTATTCGTACGACCCTCTTTTCGGAAAGGAAGAACCCATTCCTGATTCAAACAAACCAGAGCTTCCAGTCAGTACAAGGTTCTTTACCTTATCAGGGTTTTTCAGCGAGTAGACCAAGCCAATATGGCCACCCAGAGAATTTCCCAAAAGCGTCATGTCCTTCAATCCCTGCATATCCACAAATTCTTCGACATAGGAAGTCAATCCATCTACCGATGCATCCGCATGGGTTTCCTCATAAATGGGAAGAAGGGGGATGATGACTCTATGCGTATCAGAGAAGGCATTGAATACATCCTGAAAATTACTGAGGGCTCCAAAGAGTCCATGTAAAAGGAGCAGCACAGGACCGCTTCCTTGCTCAACATACCTGAATCCGTTTTTTTCTAGGATGTTCATGTTATCGGATAAAAATTGAGTGGGGTAAAATATACCCTAGCTTTTTCAGGTGCAAATCATTTCCAGCCAGTTTTGGATAATTTGTCGGCCTCCGTCAGAAAGTATGGATTCAGGATGAAATTGTACCCCACAGAGAGGCAGACTTTTATGGCGAAGTCCCATGATTTCCCCCTGTTCAGTTTGAGCAGTAACAACCAATTTGTCTGTAAAATGCGTTGGGTTCACGACAAGAGAATGGTAACGCATGACACGTAAGGGGGAGGGGAGTCCCTTGAAAAGACCCTGTTCGTCGTGTTGGATCATAGATGTTCTTCCGTGCATGGGCCGCTGGGCAAGGATGGTTTGTTGCCCGAAGACTTCTCCCAGAATTTGATGTCCAAGACACACACCTAAAATGGGGTAGTCCTTGTAGAAATTGGATACGATAGGAAGGGAGATGCCACTTTGGGTAGGTCTTCCCGGACCTGGGGAAATGAGAATGCCCTGGGGATGAAGGCGGCGGACCTCTTCCAGGCTGATTTCATCATTCTTTACCACCTTGACTGCTGCTTCCCTTCTCACAAGGTCTACCAGATTGTAGGTAAAGGAATCGTAATTGTCGACAATGAGGATCAATTCTAACGAATTGGTTTGGGTTTGTTGGTTGGTTGGGTATTGGCAGGCATTTGATTGTCCTGTTTTTCCTTTCCAAACTGATTAAATCTCTGGTTGGCCCGGCTCAGGGCTTCGGCACCATACCCAAGGGTGGCAAAGGAGAATCCTTCGACATAAGGGTAAAGGACGGACTCCTGCTGATTTCTTTGAGAGGGGAAGCCAAAGGGCGTCATCACTTTAAAGGCGACACTAAGGGCCAAGGCAGCTAAAAATCCTCCAAAAACAGCACCTAACGCATTGTTTAACTCAAAATTGGTCTTTTCCAACGCGTTGCTGATCTGGTTGAACAGTGCAGAGAAAATGACAAATACTACAACAAAGGCTGTTACCAAGCTCAATAGGCTCAGCATTTTGGGATCAATTTGAACTCTTAAATAGTCTAAAAAGAGCGATTCAGCTAGCGGTGCAAGTCGGGCACCAAAGATGACCCCCGCCACTATAGAAAATACAGTGCTCGCATTCTTCAAAAAGCCCTTTGTCGCCCCACGGTACATACCAAAACCTAACACTGCAAGGATAATCAGGTCTAAAGGGGTTAGCATGAATCCACCTTCCATCTATTTGCTTTTGTTGTTAAGGTAAGGGGTATGAGGCGAAATGCACAGAATTGTTTTTGCACAAATGTGGAATTCACAATTTTTACTTTCCGCCTCAATGCCTTATTGCTACCCAAGAAGTTTCTTAACGGCTGCCGAGATCGCTTTACCGTCTGCCTTTCCAGCAAACTCCTTAGAAGCTATTCCCATCACCTTGCCCATGTCCTTCATGGAAGTCGCACCTACCTTTTCAAGGATAGGCTTCAATTTTTCTTCTAATTCTTCGGCGGACAATTGCTTGGGCAAATAGCGCTCAAGAACAGATAACTCTTCAATTTCGGCTTCTGCTAGGTCATCGCGACCGTTGTCTTTATACTGTTGAATAGAATCTCTTCGTTGCTTGGCTGCCTTCATGAGAATTTTCATTTCCTCATCAGCTGTCAATGCTTCGCCTCCTCTTCCTTCGGCTACCTCTGCATTCATGATCACGGATTTGAGTGATCTCAGTGCGCGAAGCGTTTCTTTGTCTTTGGCCTTCATGGCCGTTTTGATGTCCTGTACAATAGTGTCTTTAAGACTCATAAGAATAAAACTAGTGTGAGTGTGCGGGTTGTTGTGAATAGTGAAATGTAATGACCTAATCAAATTACGGTCAACTGTAATATTACAAATATTTCAGCAGTGTTTCAGCAGTTTGTTCCTCTCCGAAATATTTAGCCTTTTTCTGCCCCGGTTTATACAGGAAAATGTTAATGGCATCATCTGAATAGCCGAAGTAGTTTTCAAACTTGATGTCCGCATCCAATAAGAAGGTGTAGGTCAGCTTGGTTCCAGCAAAGTGCTTGTTCATGAACTCATTAATGGCATCTTTTTCTGGAATAAAGGTAACAAAGACGAAATGGACCTTCTTATCCACGAATTTTTCGGCTGCAGCCTTGATGATCTCTGCTTGTTCATTACAATGATCACAATATGGATCGTAGTTCATGATCATGGTAGGGCGGTTGAGATCTAAGTTCTCATTGGTATAGACTTTGTCCTCCAATGTCTTGAAAGAAAAGGCAGGCACGACAATTTGTGCTTGTGAACTCAGTACCGCTATCATGGCTACGCCAATTGTCATTATATATCTAAACATGCTGTAAAGTTTATTCTTTTTTCGTGAAATAGGGACTTTATCTCCCCTGATTGAAGGTGAACAGCTAAAGTCTCTGTTCCCCCATCATTTTTTTCTAAACGCAAAATTAGCAATAAGGATATATTGATGATGAAAGTTTATAAGAATTGGTTTAATTTATTCTAATAGATACACCCGCATGAACGTCCGATTATCAACCATTTCACAGCTGTCCATTATACTTCTTTTCATTATTCCCCTTTTATTGGGTATGAGCTGTGATGAGCGGGCACTTTCTATCCCCAAAAGAGAGTTTCGTGCCGTATGGGTAGCCACCTTTCATAATATAGACTGGCCTTCAGCCAAAGGTCTCCCTGCCTCCAAGCAGAAAAATGAATTCAAAGCCCTGCTCAACAAGCAACAGGGCAATGGGATGAATGCGGTCGTGGTGCAAGTCAGGCCCAGCGGAGATGCCTTCTACAAATCTAAGATCTCCCCTTGGTCGGAATACATCAGCGGGAAACAAGGCCATTCGCCTAATCCCTACTATGATCCCATGCAATTCATGATTGAAGAATGTCATGATCGAAACATGGAGTTCCACGCTTGGATGAATCCCTTCCGAGCTGTTTCACATACTCGGTTTAGTAGTGTAGCCCCTCAAAATATTGTCAATAAACATCCTGAGTGGACGTTTAAATACGGAGAAAGATTATACCTAAATCCGGGTGTTCCTCAGGTTAGAGAATATTTGGTGAAGGTCGTCATGGAGGTAGTTAGGAATTATGACATTGATGGGATCCACTTTGACGATTATTTCTATCCCTATCCCAAGGGAGGCATGGCCTTACCTGATACAAGGACTTTCCAGTCTTATGGAAACAGGTACAGGGACATCAATGCTTGGCGCAGGCAAAACATAGATTTGTTCATCGAGGAATTATCTGATAGCATCCGCGCCGTAAAGCCCTATGTAAAATTTGGCATCAGCCCTGTAGGTATTTGGAGGAATAAACAGCAAGATCGAAGAGGGACGCCCGTTCGTTCGAATTTTACGTCATATGACATGTTGCATGCGGATGTCAGGACTTGGTTGGAAAAGGGATGGATTGATTACGTGGCTCCCCAAGTGTATTTCAATATTCAGCATCCTACAGCCGATTATGCCAAAATTGTCCCTTGGTGGGCCAAAAATGCCTTTGGAAAGCATGTCTATGTAGGACAGGCAATTTTCAAGTCCAAAAGTGGGGAAAATAGTGCTTGGCGTGATCCTTCTCAATTGCCAAGACAGTTGAAGTTTAATTTGTCCTTTCCTCAAATCAAGGGGAGCATCTTCTACAGTGCCAATTCTTTCAATACCAATCCCAAGGGTATTCAGCAGGTATTACGGAATGATCGTTATCGATTCCCTGCCTTGATCCCGAGTATGAAATGGAAGGACAGTATTCCGCCACATTCGCCAAAGGACTTTAGGGTGGAAGAAGCAGATAATGGAGATGCTATGCTCAAGTGGAGGACGCCTCAAACGGCCTCTGATGGAGAAACTGCTACCTACTATGTCGTATATCGATTTCCTAAGTCCAGCCCTATTGATATTATGTCGCCAGAAAGAATCGTAGGGATAACCAAGGATTTGGTTTTCAGAGATGAAACTAGAAATACCCAAAAGGACTATACCTATGTAGTAACTTCTGTGGATCGCCTACATAATGAAAGTAAGACTGTAGCTGCGGGCTTTTTGCCTTCCAGTATGTACCATAACAGAGAAAATAAAGAAAGCCGCTCCCCAAGAGGGCGCGGCTTTTAACCACTTAATCTACTACTATTGGCAACTCATGCCAATGGTCTTTTTACAAGGTGGTCCCTTGTGTGTTCCTTTTTCCTTTGTAAGCAAGTTGTTCTAAAAGCTGGAATAGAAGAATGAAGGAGGTCATTAGCGCTTATGACTTTCATCATGATTCCCCTTGTAGGTAATAATTACCTGTTTTAGGACTTTCTGAGGCTTGAAAACATCTCTGTTCTTCCCTTGATAACGGACTTTAAAATCTCCCAATCCATTGGATCAACCTGGGGTTTATAAATGTAGTAGGCTGAATTACGACTGGGAAAGAGTAAGATCCAATTCGGGTATTCCCTTGCTGTATGAATATGTTCCCATGAAATGCTAGTCGCAAATCCCTCACCTTCCACCTTCACCTCCTCATCAGAAATCGTAAACGTAATTTCATCTTTAAAGAAGTAATGCTGCCGGAAGAGAGCAGCTGTATTTTTGTAAATCGCCCAAGGGAGCAACAACATGAGACCCAAAAAGATAAAGAGGCTTACGGAGTCAAACATGGAGTCATCCAGGAAGAGATTGTAGAAGATAAACACTGCCCAGAATGCATACAAAATTATGAGAATAGGCCGGCTAAAATACCGATAGAGGGATAATTTTAGTAGGGCATTGAATTCATATTCCTGTGTGAATGTAATCTGGTCCATAGGGGCAGCTTCCAATTTTCTTTACAAATATGTAAAAAATAGGGACGGATAAGAATCTCACTAAGGTTTGGGAAAAATATCTTCTATTTTGCTTGGTAAAGAAGAAGAAGCCGTATGACCTTGGGAATACCCTATGATATCACTACAATGGCCAGCCTCGCTCTAGCCACGGATTTGTTTCAAGGCGAATTTCATCCTAGAAAGTTTCGATACGTTGCCTATGACAGTCGCTTAATTAGCCACGGTGCCGAAACTCTTTTTGTGGCCTTGAAAACGGGTAATCGAGATGGGCATGACTTTGTAGAGGATGCCTACCAAAAGGGAGTACGAAACTTTATGGTGAACAAAAGGCTAGACCTCGCTGCTATAAATTATGCTCTTGTAGACGATACCTTAGAGGCCTTGCAAAGATGGGCCATGAACCATCGACGACAGTTCTCTTTTCCCATTTGGGCGATTACGGGTTCCAACGGAAAAACTACCGTCAAGGAATGGCTGGCTACTTTGTTGGAAATGGAGGTTCAGTTGGTAAAGAGTCCCATGAGCTATAACAGTCAGCTTGGAGCTGCACTCTCTCTGTTGCAATTACATCCACAGGCAGATTTAGCCGTCATTGAAGCTGGAATATCTCAGGCAGGAGAAATGGCCGTATTGGCCGAAATGATCCAACCCACACATGGGATTTTGACCCACATGGGAGCCGCACATGCCGAGAACTTTGATAGTTTTAATCATAAGCTACAGGAGAAACTCCTCCTTTTTCAGGATGTAAACCTACTGGTTCATTCCTCCCATCAGGAACATGTCTCAAGCCAGTTGGAGGGAATGCCTACCCAAGCCGTTGGACAACTTGAGAATGACCATTGGAAAGTTACTGTGAAGGAAAAAGGAGAGGGAGCGACCCAACTTCTATGGAGCGAAAATGGGGAGAATCATGAGCTGAATATTCCTTTTACAGGCGATTCAGATATTGACAATGCTTCGATAGCCATTGCCAGCAGTCGAGCCATAGGCATGTCCATGGCTGCGATCAAGGAAAGGTTGCCCTTGTTGCGACCTGTTTTGATGCGTACAGAAATCATTTCAGACAATCCTGACATTACCCTCATTAATGACAGCTATAATTCTGATGTAGACTCAGTCAGAAATGCCTTTCAGCAACTCGGTCAATTGGATATACATCCCCAAAAATGGGTCATTTTAAGTGATGTCCCTCATTTGGGAGATCAGCAAGTCCCTATACAGCAAGATTTGTTGAAGGAAGCCGAGCAATTGGTAGGGAAGGGGCATGTGATTACCATTGGGCCCGTATTTGGGCAAATGGGGAGGGTCAACCATTACAACAGAGTAGAGGATTTACTCGATCAAATTGTGTTGAAGGAGTTTGAGGATAGTACCATTCTGCTCAAAGGGGCTCGTAATTTCGCCCTTGAAAAGCTAATTCCTCGCTTTAACACCAAGCTTAACGCTACTACATTTAGGATTGACCTTGGGGCCCTTTCGCATAACTTCCGCTATCTCAAAAGCTTGGTACCTGAAGGGACAAAAAGTATGTGTATGGTAAAAGCATCCTCCTATGGTAGCGGGACATGGGAAATCGCCCAACATCTGGAAAAGGAAGGGGCTACGTATTTTGCCGTAGCTTATGCTTCTGAGGGAATAGAATTGAGGCAAGCAGGAATTTCCTTGCCTATCATGGTGATGAATCCTGACTTGTCCAGTGTGGAAGCCCTACTTCGATTCGACATAGAGCCTGAGGTGAGCAATTTCCCCTTGTTGAAGGCATATCTACAAGCAGGGAGATTGTCTGATAGACGAGAATATCGTATCCATCTCAAACTGGATACTGGAATGGGACGCCTGGGCTTCTTGGAAGAGGATTTGCCAGAGTTATTAAGCATGCTAGGGCAATCTCCAGATTTGAATATTATCTCAGTGATGTCCCACCTGGCGGCGGCGGATATGCAAGAAGAGGATGAATTTACCCTTCAGCAATTTGAGCAATTTGATCGCATGTATGCCTATCTCCAACAGGAACTGGGAATTCAGTCTTTTCGCCATATCCTGAATACGTCAGGTATCCTCCGTTTTCCCCAAAGATCAATGGACATGGTCAGGATGGGTATAGGACTCTACGGCATCAATCCTGTCGCAGAACCGCATGATCTGAGGGAAATTGGTAGTTTGATCAGCACGATTACCCAAATTCATACCTATCCCGCCGGTACCAGCATCGGTTATGGTCGTTCGCAAAAGACCCGACGTGCGAGTAAAATTGGAATTGTTCCAGTAGGCTATGCTGATAGCATCCCCAGAAGGGTAGGCGGGGGGAAAATGAGTCTGATGATCCGTGGTCAACGTGCCCCGATATTTGGAAGAGTCTGTATGGATATGCTCATGGTAGATGTGACGGATATCGCAGGGATAGCTGCTGGAGAGGAGGTCCTTATCTTTGGAAGTAAGGGGGAAGACATGGTTTCGATTAACGAATGGGCTGAAGCTGCCGAGACCATCGCCTACGAACTTCTTGTTAGAATCTCTCCTAGGGTAAGGAAAATTTACACGAGAGAATAAAAAATGAGGCCCTCAAAAAGAGGGCCTGCAAGTGTAAAATAGCTTAGGGTGCAGTGCACCTGAGCCATTAGGGAATCACTTATTTTTTGCCGAGGGCATTGCGAATAATGCCAACAATGGCCATTAGGATGCCACCTCCAGCTGCGCCGCTTCCGACACTGCCCAAAATGCTCATCACATCAAGACTGCCATCACCGCTTGCTATACCTAGTAGTCCGAGAACTTGTCCACCTAGTCCTCCTCCAAGAATACCTAGAAGGGAGTTGCCCAGTGTGCCTAAAGAAAAGTTTTTCATCAGAGATCCAGCAAGGTTACCACCTAGCGCTCCACTGACCAATTGAATGATTAAAGGTAAAAGACTACCCATAGTTGTTGGTTTTAAAGGTGAAGATTAATTGCAGTCAATCTTGAAACGAACCAATACTAAGCGGGTCACATGAAATAGAAATCGGTTATCCCTTATCCTATCCCTTCAAACATCCTTCTTGATTACTTAAATTTAGGAAGTCTGATGGAAATACATAAAGTTTTGAACAATTATTGCAAAAAAACATAAAGTGCTAGGAGTCAGTACCTTTATTACGAACATGTAAAATATACACTAATTGTCAATGATATTCCGAACTTGGAAGTAAGGCAGGGCGCTGGGTCAGTTCGTGATAGCATATAACTTCTTTGCCAAAGTAATGGACAACCATGCTTTTTCGACTTCGTGAAGGGTCAAGAATAGGGTCTCCACCGTGGATCAGATTGGCATGCCAGATCAATAGGTCTCCGGCCTTAGCCTCAAATGTCTTGCGCTCCAAGCCAACTTGCTCAATCACTTCTGCCATCTTATCCTCATACCGGGCATTAGCTGTTGACCCAATTCGATATTGGCTTCCTCCGTGATCAAAATCTGAATTCATAACATAGGGAAGCCTATGAGAGCCAGGGTAGTAAAACAAGGGGCCATTATCTTTGTCTACATCCTCTAGTGCTAACCATGTTGCTGTCAAATAGCCCATGGGGAAGGTAGTCATATGAATAGAATCAGAATGGGCTCTTTGCTGACTGCCCTTAATGAAATTCAAGCTTTGGAAAGGAAACATATCCATACCTGTCAACAGACTCATGAGCTCCACTAGATCTTTCCTCCATACAACATCCTTTAGATAGTCTGAGTGCCGAAAAGCAAAGAAAATCCTTGTATCCTTTTTTTGACGAAGGTTTTTCTCCTTCAAGAGGAAGGCAATTTCGCTGTTGATCCTATCAATATCTTCGGTAGAAAAGCAGTTTTTGATGATCAAATACCCATTCTCAAACCAAAATTTCGCTTGTTCCTGTTGGGGTTGATGTAACTGTTGGAATCTGGGGTGGTTTTCTAATTCCTCCAAACTACTCAATTGATCCATCCAGGGTAATTCTTGAGGAAGATGGGCAAAGTTCTCACTCCCAATTGGCCAGGTTAAGGGACGGTCGATCCCATATTTTTCATATAAGGCCTTATTGTGGGCCAGTTTCGACCTATTGAGGATGTTGTTGGCTACATAGGTAGCTTTGAGGGTACGGAGCCAATTCAGCATAAGGATATACTTGGATTTCAAGGGGAAATAAGAAGGCAGCGAGAACTTATCCAAATGGCAGGGATATATTTCCGTGCAATTGTTACTTTCGTCTTTAAGATTCATGGATATTTATCCATCCTCAAGCTATCTCATTATGTCAGATTCATCCCAGATCCAACAAGTTGCAGCCATCCTCAGACAGGCCAATCAGCACAAAGAACTCATTGATCCTATACGCAACATCATAGGGGCTCAGGATGCCGCTCTGGCTTACGAAATCCAATTGGTCAACAATAGATTGCGATTGGCAGAGGGGGCAAAAAGGATAGGATGTAAAATTGGACTGACATCACCCGTGGTGCAGAAGCAATTTGGGATTGATCAGCCCGATTTTGGCTGGTTGATGGATGATATGAAGGTTGAAAATGGAGGAAGTTTAGCCTTCAAAGAGCTTATGCAACCTAAGGCCGAAGGCGAACTAGCCTTTGTGATCAACAAAGAATTGGCCGATCCGGCTTTAAGCATGGACCAATTGAAAGCGGCCATTGCTTATGTTCAGGCATCCATCGAAATCGTAGGCAGTCGTATTAGAAACTGGGACATCAGTATAACCGATACCATTGCTGATAATGCTTCTGCTAGCCATTTCGTACTGGGAGATGCTCAGGTACCCCTTCAGGACATTGATCTACTCAATTTTAGGATGGAACTCTTTAGCAATGGCGAAAAAAAATCAACGGGTAGCGGGAAGGATTGCCTGGGAAATCCCCTACATGCAGTGATTTGGCTGACAAGAACCATGGCCGAAATGGGACAGCCTCTTCAGGCAGGCGATGTAGTATTGAGTGGTGCTTTAGGACCTATGGTTAACATCGAACAAGGAGATGAACTTTCCGCCACCTTCGATGGGATGGGGGATGTACACATTAAGATATCTTGATCAAGCTGCTTTTTGATCGTTACGAAAGGTAGAAGGCGAACAACCTTCCTGTTTTTCAAACTGTAGAGAGAAATAGGAAGGACTCGTATATCCAAGCTGGTAGCCGATCTCACTAATCGATTGGGTAGATTGACTCAATAGCTTCTTGGCATGATTGATCCGCTGAGCATGAATGAATTCTACTGGTGTTAGCCCTAATTTTTGTTTGAATTGCCTGTAAAAGGTGGCTTGACTCATGTGGGCCTTATCTGCCAAGCTAGCCATATTGACCTTGGACCTATAGTTTTCTTTGAGGAAAGCAATGATTTCAGACAAAGGGTTGTCTGTAAGTTTACTTTCGGAGTAACTATTGATCAGGGTCTGGTACATATTGGTCTGAAGGCAGCAAATGATAAGTTCTTCAAGTTTGAGATTGATCCATTTATCCTTGAATCGTGCATTAGACCGCATCAATTCCTGTAGTTCATTTAGCACCTTTAACACCCTTGAGGCTGAGTGCCCATCATAGAGTTCAATAGGCGAAAGGCTGTTCTCCATCTCAAGGATGGGCTCTACGGATTCGACCTCTTCTATACTATCCAGCATATTCCATACTCTATCTTTGGACAACTCTAGGCAAAAACAAAGGGCAGGATCTGTTTCACTTACATGTGGGAATTCAACCTTTGCTTCGACAGCAGAAGCAGCCATGATGACCATTTGAGGTTTCAATTCTAGCGGAGGAATGCCAGGAATATGAATCATTTTAGAACCTCGCTCAGTGTAGGCAAATACCACATTGTCAAACTCATAGTTCCGATTTACCCTTGTTACATCAAAGGTAATCAGGAGTTCTAGCTGATCGGTAGTATAGGTAGCCTCTTGAGAGGATTTTGTTTGAAGATCTATCATGATCCTGGCAATGAGATAAGGTTACAAAAAGCTGTCTGACAATTTTCTTATAGGAATTGAGAAATTTCTTAGAGGTGGAGTTCTGAATAATTCGTACCTTATAAAAACTCGCATAAGTGGTTCATATACAGAGAATCACATGTATTAATTTACAAATAACTTACTACTGCTACAAGATATGCTGAATCTTTCTGTCATACTTGAGGACAGTGCAAGGCGATATCCTAGTAAGGATGCCTTTGTCTTCGGTGATACCCATCTATCCTTCGCTCAAATCAACGGAGCCGCTAATCAAATTGCGAATGGGCTACGTGCCAAAGGCATCCAGCAAGGAGACAAAGTCGCGCTGAATTGTCTGAATCTCCCTTATTTTCCCATGGTTTACTTTGGCATTCTCAAGGTAGGTGCCACGGTAGTTCCTTTGAGCGTTTTGTTGAAGAGAGATGAGGTCGAATACCACTTAAAAGATTCGGAGGCCAAGGCTTTGTTTGTATTCGAAGGTACAGCAGAACTTCCTATGGCTCAGGAAAGTCATGCTGGTTTTCAAAAGGTTGACAATTGTGAGCATTTCTTTGTCATCACAGCTAATCCTACTTCCCCTTCACCTATAGAAGGAACCCAAACGCTAGGCATGCTCATGGCAGGACAATCTCCTGTTACAGAAACAGCACAAACCAGTGCGGAAGAAACGGCGGTTATTATTTATACCTCAGGAACAACTGGAAGACCCAAAGGCGCAGAGTTGACACATTCAAACCTGATGCTGAATGCAGTGCTTTCTACCGAGATTACCAAGTTATCTACCGAACACAAACAGCTAATCGTACTGCCACTCTTCCACATCTTTGCCATGACGGTATTGATGAATGCAGGAATTTATAAGGGTGCCTCTTCAGTCTTGTTGCCAAGATTTGAAGGACAGGCGGTTTTGGGACTCATGCAAAAGCACCAAATCAACATCTTCGCCGGTGTCCCTACCATGTATTGGGGGTTGCTGAATGCAGACACATCGGCCTTTAACCTACCAGAAATTGCCTCTAACCTGAAAATGTGCGTTTCGGGAGGGGCTGCTCTTCCGGTCAATGTATTGGAGAACTTCGAGCAAAAATTCAATGTGCCGATTCTAGAAGGATATGGAATGTCAGAGGGCTCGCCGGTTGTTACCTTCAACCAAATTGAGTTTGGCAAAAAGCCCGGTTCAGTCGGAACCCCTGTTTGGGGAGTAGAGGTGAAAATTGTGGACGAAGAGGGGAATGAAATGCCTGTAGGGGAGAAGGGCGAATTGGTTTACCGTGGACACAACGTCATGAAAGGCTACTACAAGAAGCCTGAAGCCAATGCCAAGACACTTAAGAATGGATGGTTGCATTCAGGAGATGTGGCTATCAAAGACGAAGATGGATTCTTCTTCATCGTCGATAGAACAAAGGACATGATCATTCGTGGAGGGCTGAATGTATATCCACGAGAGGTTGAAGAGGTGATCATCAAACATGAGGCAGTGTCGCTGGTTGCAGTCATCGGTATTCCAGATGACAAGATGGGCGAGGAAATTCAGGCCTGTGTGGTGTTACATGAAGGGAAATCTGTATCAGCGGATGAATTGATGGAGTGGACCAAGAGTCATATTGCAGCCTATAAGTACCCAAGAGTGGTTGCCTTTAGGGACTCACTGCCTATGAACGCTACCGGAAAAATTTTGAAGAAAGAACTGAGAAAAGAATATATCAACTAAACTGTAGAGGATTATGTCAATGACAACCGTACTTGAAGCACCAGATACGGCCAAAGAAGGCATTCTGGAGATTTTCAAGCAACAACAAGCCAACCAATTCAAGGTTGGAAACACGACAGTCGCTGAGAGAAAGGCCAAGCTTGATAAGCTTCACAAGGCCATCGAAACATACAGACCCGCGATCAAGGAGGCGATGTACAAGGATTTCCGCAAGCACCCATCCGAGGTGGATCTGACAGAAATCTATCCGATTACCTCCGAGTTAAAGCATGCGAAAGGACATCTGAGACGCTGGATGGGCAATCACCGAGTGAGTACCCCGCTTTCTATGTTAGGCTCAAGCTCTTATGTCAAATATGAGCCTAAGGGAGTCGTCTTAATCATTTCTCCTTGGAACTTCCCTTTTAACCTGACCTTCGGCCCGCTTGTTTCTGCTATTGCAGCTGGGAATACTGTCATCATTAAACCATCTGAAAAGACGCCCTATTCTTCTGCATTAATGAAGGAGATGATTCAGGATATCTTTGATCCGAATGAAGTGGCTTTGGTTGAAGGAGGAAAGGATACCGCTACAGAGCTGCTTTCTTTGCCGTTTAACCACATTTTCTTTACCGGAGCACCCAGCATTGGCAAGATTGTCATGAGAGCCGCTTCCGAGCACCTAACCTCTGTTACACTGGAATTAGGAGGAAAATCGCCTACTATTGTTGATGAAACAGCAGATATCAAGACAGCCGCGAGAAGAATTGCATGGGGGAAATATCTCAACAATGGACAGATATGCATTGCACCTGATTATGTATTTGTGCACGAAAGCAAGAAAGAAGCCTTTCTGGCCGAGGTAAAAGCCTACATCAAGGCATACTATGAGGAAGATGCTTCTAACGATTCTTATAACAGAATTGTAAACAACCATCATTTCCATAGGGTGAAAGCTTATGTGGAAGATGCTGTTACCAAAGGAGCCACAGTCGAAGCAGGAGGTAAGTTTGATGGAGATCAGAACTTCATTGCACCTACTGTGATGACTGATGTGCCTCAGGATTCTGCCTTAATGGAAAATGAGATTTTTGGACCCGTCATGCCTGTCTTCGGTTTTACTGATATCAATGAGGTCATTAAGGAAATAAACACGAGAGAGAAGCCCTTAGCCTTATATATCTTCTCCAAGAATAAGCGCAATGTGGAGCACATACTTTCCAATACCCGTGCGGGAGGAAGTTGCATCAACCACAATGCGGTACATTTCTTCAATGGCAATCTTCCCTTTGGAGGTTCTAACAACAGTGGAATCGGTAAAGGACACGGAGAAGCTGGCTTCAAGGCCTACTCAAATGCAAGAGGGATTTTGCATCAACATATTCCCAACGCACTTGAGATGCTACTGCCTCCCTACAATGATTTCAAACAGAAATTGATTGATCTGACGATCAAATTCTTCTAATAAAAAGAGTCTATCCAGTATCTCGCTGGGTAGGCTCATCCATTTGTCTCAATTCTACATTACCTACTACTATGCAAACCGAATTCGACTATGTCATCATAGGCGCAGGATCGGCTGGCTGTGTATTGGCCAACAGATTAAGCGCTGATTCCAGTAAGCGTGTTCTCCTGCTTGAAGCTGGAGGAGACGATAACAGCAACGATGTCAAAATCCCCGCTGCCTTCCCCAATATCTTCGAGTCTGAACTAGACTATGGGTATTACAACGCGCCCAATCCAACTACTGCCAATCGAAAATTATACCTCCCAAGAGGGAAAATGCTAGGAGGCTGCAGTTCCAGCAATGCGATGATATATATCCGCGGACATAGACAAGACTATGATGAATGGAGTTCATTTGGAAACAAGGGCTGGTCCTACGATGAGGTGTTGCCCTATTTCAAAAAGGCAGAAAATCAGGAGGTTATCTCCAATGAATACCATGGGAAAGGTGGACCTTTGAACGTAACCCATCGAAACTATACCAATGAATTATCAGATGTCTTTGTCAAGGCAGGGCAGGAATTAGGCTATGAAAAAAACGATGATTTCAACGGGGCCACACAAGCTGGCTTTGGGAGATATCAGGTTACCCACATCAATGGAGAGAGATGTAGCGCCGCCAAAGGATATCTTCACCCTGTTTCCTCAAGGCCTAATCTGACCATAGAAACGGGAGCGGAAGTAGCGCGCATTTTGATAGAGGATGGGGTGGCTACAGGCATCGTTTATCATCAAAATGGCCAATCACATGAGGTAAAGGCCGCCAAGGAAGTTATCCTTTCTGCTGGTGCTTATAATAGCCCAAAAGTTTTGATGTTGTCAGGTATTGGAGATGGAAGAGAATTACAAAAACACGGTATCGAAGTCAAAAAAGACTTACCAGGCGTCGGGAAAAACCTGCAAGATCACTTGGTTACTTTTGCCGTCTTCCATACGAATTACAAAAAGACACTTGACTCTGCTGAGAATTTTCCAGCTGTGTTAGGAAATCTTGCCAACTACTTACTATTTAAAAAGGGTCCCTTTAACTCCAATATAGGTGAATCCGGAGCCTTCGTAAAGTCCTCACCTGACCAACCATCTCCTGATATCCAATACCATTTTGGTCCCGTTTATTTTGTTTCCCACGGGCTCAAAAATCCGGAAAAAGGAAATGGCTTTTCGATTGGAGGCAAGGTTCTTAATCCCAGTAGTAAGGGGAGTGTAACTCTTGCTTCAGGTAATTTTCAAGCCGCTCCCATCATCGACCATAACTATTTGAGTACAGAGGATGACGTCCAGCGAACTATTTGGGCCTATAAATTGGCCTTTAAATTGGGGATGACAGATGCCTTTCAGCCTTATCGTACAGGTATGCATATGCCTTCGGCAGAAATAACGGATGATGCTGCGATTGAGGCCTATTTGAGAGAAACAGCAGAAACCCTGTATCACCCAACTTCTACTTGTAAGATGGGAAATGATGATATGGCTGTGGTAGATCACGAGTTAAAGGTACATGGCATACAGAATCTGCGAGTAGTAGATGCCTCGGTCATGCCCAATGTTACGAGAGGAAATACGAATGCCCCTACAATCATGATAGCTGAAAAAGCAGCCGATTTGATTTTGGGTTAAGAGGAGATTTTCCAGCTACAAAGAGAAAGGAGATATGCCACCTATCTCCTTTTTCATATTTTTATCCGTAGTGTCTGTTTACTCCGTTATCTCAACCATCACACTTCCCAAGCCTTCGCCCTTCACTTCTACGCGATCGCCAGCTTTTAGGAAGGCTGATTGATCTCCTCCTAATTTGACACCAAGCTTACGATAGCGATCAAATCCAAGGAGATTGCTTAGTCTCACGAGTACTCTTGGTGTCGCAATGGCAACTCCGCCAGGCGTACCTGTCAAAACCATGTCTCCTTTTTGGAAAGAGGTATCGGGATACTTCTTTTGGATAAAGCGAAGCATCTCAAGGGGAGTATAAATCATATTATCAGTGCTTTCTGACTGTCTCAACTCTCCATTTACATAGGTCTCAAGCTTGATACAGGGAATAGAGTTAGACTTGGGTTGATGAGGAATCCAGATTTGTTGGGCCAAGGGCAAAAATCCAGGAAAGCTCTTTGATAACCCCCAAAATTCATATCTACTGTCTGTACCTTCTCCCATCAAGCCTAAGCTTCTGGCTGAGAGATCATTCGAAACAAAAAAACCAAGAGAAGGGATAAAGGCCTCGTCTTTGAGTTGAGTCGCGGAAATATCTTCCAACAAAATTACCCCTAATTCTACCTCATAGTCTAGCAGGGCAGAGATTTCTTCAAATTCAGCAGAAAGCTTGTCTCCTGCCTGAGGATCGAATGCTCGGGTCTCCTGAATAATATCCGATGTGGAGGGATAGGATACTTTGCTGCCTGGGCCAGTGATACTATGTAGCTTTTTTCTGAAGATAGGAGGAAGGGCATCTGGGTCAAATTCCGCAGCAGTCTCTTCAAGATGTTTGCTGTAGGTCAGTCCCATTCCATAAATATTCGAAGGCAAGGGTAAGCTATCCCGATGCATGAAGCTTCCTTCTTCAAGTGTGTGACAGGTGAAAACTGCTGGTGTAGGTATACTAAGAGGTCGGAAAAGGTAATATAGCAGAGCAAGAAGCCCTACCAGTAGAATTCCTACGATCATTTTTTTAATGTTCATGACATGGCTAATAAGTGATGAAAGACTTGCTTAATATCGACCTTGAGCGTATCAGGCTTCCAGCCAACTTGTCCATCAGGACGAATGAGAAGTAAGGGCACACGACCAATAGGATAATATGCTTTTTCAGGGGCATTCTCAGCTGCCTTCCTCAAGCTATCTTCAACATTGACGACATGTATCCTGGCACAAACAGATGGTGGGAGTTCGTGTCGGTTTTCCTTCCACCAATGCTCCCCTTCTTGGTTGCAAAGAAGGGTAAATTTATCGGCCTGTAACCATTGGTGCGAACTTATCTTTCCCGCTTCTGATTGGACCCAAAAATGAGGGAATCTTGCCCCTGGCTCAATAGAAGGTTGGTATTCACTCACCTCTTGAATGGGCAAAGCTACTCCATTGGGAATAAGGGCTCCCCGCTCATAGGCAAAGCCAAGATCCAGCCCAATCCTGTCAAAATGATCTATTTGTTCAGCGATCACTTTCTTTACAAGGGCCTGTTTCTTCGGCTGATTAGGAATGGCTTTGATTTGTTGGGAGAGCTTAGATTTAACAGATTCAAGGAGTTTGTTCACCCACTGCTCTGGCAGGAGCTTAATCCATTTGCTATTTAAGATAACTGCTTGCCATTTCAACGCCTTTGGATTGAGGCCCATAGATTGGGGCACTTCCCAAATCTTATAGTAGTTATAGAGACTTTCTTGACTATTCTGTTCTATGGTAGGTCTCCGTTCAAGCTCATAACTCTCCAGTAACTTTTCGTCTGCAGCTCCCTCTAAGACCATGGCCATTTTCCAGCAAAGATTATGGGCATCTCCTATCCCTGAATTCATTCCCAATCCCCCAGTTGGGGGGAATCGATGGGCAGCATCTCCTACCAGAAAGGCCCTTCCTTTTTGAAAAGATTCGGCGATTTGGCAGGTCATCCTCCATAGTTTGCTAGAATGGATGCGAAGGGAGAGCTGATCATCTCCCAAAGCGGCTAAAATACGCGCTCGAAGCATCTCTTCGGTATACTGGTCTATTGATTCATGAGGGGTGAAAATGGGGAAGTGGTAGACCCATCTTCGTTCTATATGATGTGCAATCAACGTTCCTGGTGCATGTGGATTTAAGATCCAGAATAGCTTGGCCTCCTTTTTTAGGTAGTCGGCCAGGTTAAGCTCGAAAAAGACACTGACGAAATCATTGATCTTTTCATCTCCAATCATCTTAATTCCCAGTGCTTTCCGGCTTCTACTACCAGCTCCATCAGCACAAACGACATATTTGCTTTGGATAGAAAGGAATTCCATGTTCTCCCTCTCCAAAACCTGACTCACCACACCATCATGGCTTTCTATCATGCTTTCCCATTGATAGCCAGAGAGGACCGTACATGATGATGATTCAACTTTTTGTCGAAGAATTTTCTCTAGTTCGGTCTGGGAAAGATTGAGGTAAGGATCTGGAGATTCAAGATGGTCCGTATATTTTTGGTCATTTCCTCCTTCTCTTAGGTTGATTTCTCCCAGATGTTCATTGACGGTGTACCCAAAAAGAATTCGGGATGCAGCCTCATATGAAGAAGCCTCTGCTTTCAATTCTTCTAAAGAAATCCCCAATTGTAGGAGAATTTCAATAGACCTAGCACTTAATTCATGAGCCTTAGGGTGAACAGATATTTCCGTTTGCCTTTCCACCAGAATGGAGGAAACCCCCAGCTTGCTCAAGTACAAAGCACTTACCATACCCGCAGGTCCTCCTCCAATGATCAGAACCTGGGTAGTTAGCGGCTCCATCTTAGGCGATGGAATTAAGGTTGGTGAAATGAGGCTGAACCTTTGTCTTAATCCATGCAAAGGCCGCAATCAAAACGCCTGTCAATACGGTAAAGACAAAAATATTCTCATCTACTCCTAGGATATGCGTATGATAGCGATGGTCTACAATTGCCCCTCCATACACAGGGACAAACAAGATGCCCAGCCAAAAGCCTGCAAGGTGGGTGCCCTGCCATAGACAGGATAGATATAGATTAGAAAGTTGGTCCTGCTTTCTAAACCAGATGAAATAAATATTCGCAAGGCCTGAGAAGAACATATATCCCAGTAACCAGCCCAAGTGAACCTTAGCATGACCTACCCATTCTGTATTCATCAGGTGAGAAGGGCCAGTATCCTTTAGCAAGGGACCAAAGAATTCAAATACACCAACAGAGAGTAGAATTTTTGCGATTAAAACGTCTCGTTTCATAGTGGTAGATGTTAATATTGGATGCCATTCCAGATAAAAGCCTTGACTACTCTCTTTCGGTCATTCAAGAAAGTATTCATCTCGGCTTCCGTCCTACTCTCTTTGAACTTGATCAAAGGAGTTACCATATAAGGAACAGCACATAGTCCATAAATATTCAAGAGAAGGTTTTCCCCGGATATATCGGCTTGAATCTCGCCCGATTGCCTTGCCTCATCCAAGAGTTTGTCGAATCGGGTGGGAATTTGTTCTTCTTGGAAAGGGGGAAGGTTGATAATGAGCTCAGGGCTTTCGCTGAGGATATTGACAATGAAAGTGGATAGTCCCGGCTTTTCAGTCAATACGTCGTACAGCAGGTCTACGATTTGTTCGATGGTCGCTTTTAAGCCTTCTTCTGCTTGAAAAAGCTTCCTTGCCTTGTTCAAAAAGAATCCAAAACTGCTTTCTAATACCTCATAAAATAATTCCTCCTTCGTCCGATAATAATAGTGCAGCATCGTTCGACTTACGCCTGCCTTTTGAGCAATGGAAGTAGTTCGAGCGCCCTTTAAACCATTCTCGTGGAAGACGATTTCAGCTGCGGAAAGAATTTTCTCTTTTGTCTGTGGATTCAGTTTTGGCATAAACAAAATTGTTGAACAAAAATGTTTAATAAAATTCAATTTTGCAAATCATTGCTTTTGAGTCAATGGAGAGGGTTTATTTGAATATTTTTCGGAATCCAGTAGGAGGGATGTTCTGTATTTTTTTGAAGGTCCGATTAAAATGGCTTACATTTTCAAAGCCGACTTTGAAGGCAATTTCCTGAATAGAGAGGTCTGTATGAATCAGGTATTGACAACTGTTTTGGATACGAGTTTGGTTGAGATAGGAAATGAAGGAATGCCCAGTATGCTTTTTGAACCAACGGCAAAATGATTGAGGGACCATGTTACACTTTTGTGCCATGTCAGCTACCCTGAGTGGCTTATCCAATTGTTCCATCATGTACCCAAGTGCTTCGTTGATCCTACTTTGTTCCGCCTCATTGGCCTTGATTTGGAATTGCGTAGAAGAGGATAAAATCCTTTGGGCGTCACGCTGCCTCAGTAAATAAAGGATATGAATAAGTTGGCTGATTTGTAAGGTTGGCGGTTGGTCCACAAGTTTCATGAATGCCGATAGAAGCTCCGGATCTGGAGGAGGAAACTTCATTCCCAAGCTTGCGGATGATACCAGTTCCCTCAGCTCTCTGAACTCAGGAAAGGATTGAAAGATTTCTTGTTGGAATTGGATAACCAGGGCTTTGTGAATAGGGTGGCCTTCGCTGGAAATCCACTGGTGCGGAAGATTGGAACCTACCAGCACTAGATCTTTAGGTCCGTAGTTTTCGACATGATCTCCCACAAAGCGGATGCCATTTCCCTCTAAAATCAAGGTCAATTCAATCTCAGGATGGTAATGCCAGTAGGGCTCAAATGAATCTTCCTCCCGTAAAAATACTTGGATAGATTTATCTTGTTTGGCAAGGGAAATATCTTCGAGTAAAGGCTTCATTTGCGCTTATAAACCTATTTGGGGAATGAAAGCCAGATATGGGTTAAAATATGCAAAGAATTCGTGAATTTCCATCAAGTTAGAATGCTCTCCAAAGATTAGTTTTGGGATAAACTTTCTACCTATGATCCAAACTACGACTGCACTCGATCAACCGATTAAGCTCAGCTCAGAGCAGGTAGCCTTTTACCAGGCCTGTAAGTTTATCAAGATCAAACAGGTGTTGGATCCCAAGACCTTGGCATACTTTAATGAGCACATTTCCCAAAAAGTACACGAGATCAATCAGGAGAGAAGAGAGTTGAAGGAAAGAGATACCTACGGGAAAGCCTTTCTTCAATTGTTCAATCTCTGGCAGGAAGATGCCATCATCAAGGAGTTGATTTTTAGCAAGCGACTGGCCTCTTTGGCTGCTCAATTGATGGAAGTAGATGGTGTGCGCTTATACCATGATCAGGCTTTATTCAAGGAAGCTGGTGGAGGAATCACGCCTTGGCATGCGGATCAATATTACTGGCCCTTGGCCACAGATAAGACCATCACCGCTTGGATTCCTTTGCAAGAGACCCCCTTAGACATGGGACCTTTGGAGTTTAGTTCTGGTTCGCACCAAATCGTAGAGGGGAGGGATCTTGAGATTTCTGACGAAAGCGAACAGAAAATCCAGGAAAGATTAAGGGTAACGGACTTTCAGCACATCAAACAGCCTTTTGATGCAGGTGAAATAAGCTTTCATTCGGGTTGGGTATTCCACCGCGCAGGCGCCAATCAAACAGAGCAGATGAGAAAAGTAATGACCATTATCTACATGGACAAAGACATGACCTTAAAGGCTCCCGAGAATGATGGTCAACAGAATGATTGGGATACTTGGTGTCCGGGTGCAGAAATTGGCCAAATTATCAATACACCTCTTAATCCCGTGCTTTATGAAAACTAATATTGGACCTTTTCTCTTAGTGCTTCTGCTCATTGTAGGTTGTCAGCCTAGCGATCAAAAGCAAAACACCAATTCTGAGGAACTCCCCAACATCATTATGCTGGTGGGAGATGATCAAGGATATCCATATTTCGGCTTTATGGGAGCTGACTATGTCCATACCCCTAATATGGATAAACTGGCAGCAAGCGGAACCCTCTTCACAGACGGTTATGTATCCGATAACCACTGCCGCCCTTCTTTGCAGACCCTGTTGACAGGTTTGTTGCCAATTGACTATACTCGTTTTAGCGATTCCATTTACCAAGGAATGATAGCGGGGCAAGAGCTTACCAAAGATTCTTTGAAGAAGTTTCATCAATATTTTGATACAAGGGCTATTGCCTTCTCGCAGGCCAGAACTTTACCTCGTATGTTGGCGGAAAAGGGCTATGTGAGTTTTCAGGGGGGGAAATGGTGGGAATTTACTTATGAAAATGGCGGCTTCACACATGGGATGACGAAAGGCTTTACCATGGAGGATCAAAAATCCGGGAATTGGTTTGAAAAGCACATGGGAGGAGATGGAATGGAGCTCTCAAGGGTGAGCAATCAGGCTGCATATGACTTCCTCGAAGAGACCAAAGGGAAACCATTTTTCATGTGGTTTGCTCCTTCCTTGCCTCATTATCCCTTTGATGCACCTAAAAAATACTACGATCTCTATGCAGATAAAGAAATGTCAGAATCTGCGAAATTGTACTACGCCAATTGTACATGGTTTGATGAAGCTTGGGGAGAGATGGTAGAACATCTGAAGGAAAAAGGAGTGTACGACAATACTCTGATTGTTTATGTCAATGACAATGGCTGGGAACAAGAACCCCTACAAGAATTCGTCAACGATCCTATGCGTTCTCACAATGGTGGGGACAAAGGAAAGAGTTCTATTTATGACATGTCTTTCCGTTCACCTATTATCTTTTCTTGGAAAGGAAAAATTGCGGCTGGAGGAATAACTGATGCGCTGATGCACAGTGCAGATATTCCTGCCACGATCTTAGACTATGTAGGCCTGGATATTCCTGAGAACTTTTATGGCCAATCTTATCGCCCTGTTCTGGAGGGAAAAGAGGATAAATTGAGAGACTTGATTCAGGGCAATGTGATTAGCACGAGAAGTAAAGACCCTAAAAATGTAATGGGCGACCACGTCCAAGGTTATTGGGTAAGAGAAGGAAAATGGTTCCTAAGATGGCATGAAACTTATGGAGAAATGGAACTGTTTGATGTAGAAAATGATCCGCGTAACGACCACAACGTAGCTGATCAACATCCAGAAGTATTCCAACGATTACTTGCCAGAGCAAAAGCCTACCGCGATGCCAAAGGAGTCGATGCCCGTTACCTGTACTATACTTCTTTAAAGGAATGAAAGCATGAAAAGTAAGCTGTTAAGCTGGATTCAATGTCTTTTGATCCTAATGGTAGGGATAGGGCCTGGCTGTCAATCCTCAGAAAGCAATTCGCAGGGGGAAGATTTTCTAGGAAATGTCAATCAAGTTTCTTCTGGAGACACAGATGATAGTAAACTCTTGGGTTTTTTTGAGGGGAAAGCTACCCCTTTGGAAGCCACTTATGCCAGCCTTCCTCAAGGATCTGTCAAGCCTCTTGGTTGGATCAGAAGCATGATGCTATCTGATTTGAAGACGGGAGTTGTAGGGGCACTGGATGATCTATTTCCAGGTATCAAGAAAGATGACCTCTACCGAACCGCCAGGAGAGGAGGGCTAGAGGATGTACCAGATATGGGCGATTTGGTCTTGACAGGAGAGGCATGGGAAAAGTCAATCATGTGGTGGAATGCGGAAACGGCTGGTAACTGGTGGGATGGATTTGTTCGACATGCTTATCTAACAGAAGATGAAACATCAATCAGGCAGGCTGAGGCCATAGTCGAAAACCTAATTGCCTCTCAAGATGAGGACGGGTACATAGGGATTTACAAACCTAGCTTGCGGTATCAACACAAAGGTTCAAATGGAGAGCTTTGGGCGCAAACAACAGCATTCAGAACCTTATTAGGATATTACTCTTTTACTCAAGACAAAAGGGCGCTGGATGCTGTCGAAAGAGCCATGGTGGTTACCATGAAGGAATATGGTGCCGACGGCAAAAATCCCTTTAAACTTGAAAATGCTTTTGGGGGCGTTACCCACGGTCTGATGTTGACGGATGTGTGTGAAATGCTTTTTGATATTACCCATAAGTCCATCTATCAGGAGTATGCTACCTATCTCTACAAGGCCTTTTCCACTTATAATATCAACCGCGCCTTTAATGATTTGAGATACCCCTATCTCATGGATAAAGATTCTTTGTTTACTGGCCATGGAGTACACACCTATGAGCATGTAAGAACGCTATTACATGCCTTGTACGTTACGGGTTATCCAGAACTACAAACCGCCTATTCAAATGCCTTATACAAATTGGACAAGGCCATTTTACCTTCAGGGGCAGGACATGGCAACGAATGGTTAGCAGGTTTAGAAGCAGAGCCTACGACCACTTCATCTGAGTATTGTACCATGTTAGAGCTACGGAATTCGTTGGCTTCGATGTTTCAAAAAGGAGGGGAACTCAAATGGGCAGACCATGCAGAGAAGCTTACCTACAATGGCATGATGGGCTTCAGAAACAAGGAAGGAACTGCCATTACCTACGGGAAGCCGGATAACTGCTATATCTTGGACGGTCATCATCATGAGCATGGAGAAAAAAGGAAAGATGTCCGCTACAAATATTCTCCCACTCACAGCGATCCTGCCGTTTGTTGTGTGCCCAACTACAGCAGGAACTTTCCTTACTTCCTAGATAAAATGTGGATGAAGAAAGGAGATGCTTTGGTGGCTGCTATGTATGGTCCTTCTGTTCTTAATACGCAGATCAAGGGGAAGAAAATTGAGGTGAGGCAAAAGACGCTGTATCCCTTCTCTGATGTGATTCAATTTGACATAAAAGTTAAGGAGCCTATTAACCTTGATTTTATGTTTAGAAAACCTGCTTGGTCAGATGCCTTGGAAATTAATGGAGAACTGACCGTTAGTGAAGGGGATTTTGTGAAAGTATCAGGCAAATGGGAAGATGGAGATGTGATAAGACTGAAATTTCATCAGCATGCTAGGATTCATGAGCATTCTCCGAATCATCATTTTATTCAGCGAGGTCCATTGGTATATGCACTCGCCATTCCTCATGAAGAGAAAGTCATTAAGACCTATGCAGGGACAGACTATACGGACTATCATTGTTTACCACAATCCAAGAACTTTGAAAGATTGCGTCTGCATGCTTCTTCCGAATCCGCCGTATTGATAGATGAAATCCCTACCCATGCCTCTAATCCATGGCATAGAAGTGATTTTTTCCTTGAAGTTCCTCTTTATGATGAGACGAAAGAAGAAGTAAGGAAAGAAAAGTTTATTCCTATTGGCAGCACGATTTTGAGGAGAGTAACTTTTCCCAAAGCAAGTGAATAAGACATTTGGATTCCCCCAAGAAGAACCCACCTACTGGCTCTTGTAGTCAGTGGTGGGTTTGAATTTTCATAGAGGGGATGGAATGTCTCAGCGAAACAAGCGTGGTAGAAATCTTCCTGCTTGTTTTTTGTATTCTAAATAGGCTTGGTGCAAGCCCGATTGCGAGAACTTCCTTTCCTCAAAATTAGAAGCGTGATAGTAGACAAATATGGGAATGATCACGGGGATTAGTGCCCACCATAATTTGGAGCCCAACGCTCCACCGATATAGGTCAACATATAGGAGGTGTAAAAAGGATGTCTGATCAAGGCATAAGGTCCTTTCTTCATCAAGTGCTCAGGGGAATTTGAGTCATAAGCGGCTGTTAGCTTTTTTTCCGAGTTGACTTGAATACACCACCAGAAAAGGGTGCTAGACAAGAGGATAATGGCCATTCCTATGAAGAAAAACAGATCCCATTCCACCCTACCAAAAAGGGTAGCCAATAAAATGGCCGCCTGCGAAGCCAAGGTTAGCCCAGATAGAATTTTGACCTGCCTCGTAGGTGGATCTTTGAATTCAAAAAAGGTAAAGGCCGCTCTAATGAAGCTGCCAAAATTGAAGGCAGCTCCAAGGAATAGAATGATATTCGCTAGGTTCATCTTACTTGTTGATTTGGATATTGGATCAAGGTTTTACCGTGGTATTGGGTTGGAAATGTTTCCGCTTGCGAAGGCAGTTCATGTAAGCAGCCTGAATGACATAGGGATCAAGCTTGAGAAACTCATAAGAAGAGTAAGGGAAATCACAGCGAAACGGCGGATCTACTCGCATGATCACCGTATTTAATCCAATGTCCATGATGGTCTCCGAGTCTGCATAGAAATGCATGTAGCGGTGATAGAACTTCGCATGTGAATCTCGAACCTGAGTAAGGAAGTAAGCAGTTCGCTCCGCCCAATTGGCGAGGTCTTGGGTGCGAAACAACAATCCCTGAATGATTCTGCTATCCCTTCCCTCTAGCTGAGAGGTAATTGCGAATCGGCTGGATTCCAGAAAGGCCTGCTCTTCTTGAAAAGGAGTCCGTAATTTTTCCTTGTGATAAGTCGTAATATAGGTGGGAAGCCAACTGTATTCTTTACAATAAACCATGTTTCGAATGGTTCCTACGGGCTGGCCATTTTTCCTGATGAGGATGATTCGTGCATTTTCTTGCAAGTCAAATGCATCCTGAAAACTCCCTTTTTGACCTTCTTCGCCAGTTGGTAAACCCGATTCGTCATAGCATGCATATCTGAAGCGCATGGCTTCCTCAAAACTTTCTTGGGTAAGGCACATTTCAGAGGTGAAATCCCCAAAGGAGAAGATGACCTCATCCTGCTTAGTTAAATAGGCTAAACTCATGATTGGGCTAGTTAGATGATAGATAAACGTATGAGCTACTTTGAGCATCGATTGGTTCGGTGTTCAAATAGTTTAATTTTGGATATAAGTCCCTTTTATACCCTAGACGATCAAGTCTTCTTGATTACATGCAAGATGGAGGGGGGAGGTAACGGAAGAATTTGAATTTTATCCTATCTTTCCGCTCAATGGAACAATTCAAGCATCCCAACGATTCCAAGATCACCATGAGTCAGCTGATGCTGCCCTCACATTCAAACTTTAGTGGAAAAATTCATGGTGGGTATATTCTGAACCTGATGGACCAGATTGCCTTCGCCTGCGCTTCCAAGCATTCGGGCAATTATTGCGTAACTGCATCCGTCAATCGGGTAGATTTCCTAAATCCGATTGAGGTGGGCGAACTGGTTACCCTCAAGGCCTCGATTAATTATACAGGCCGGACCTCTATGGTGGTTGGCTTGCGTGTGGAGTCGCAGAATATCCAAACGGGGGAAAGCAAACACTGTAACTCTTCCTACTTTACCATGGTGGCCAAGGATGAGGAAGGGAAAAATGTAGCGGTTCCAGGTTTGATACTGGATTCTGTAGACAGCATTAGGAGATACGCTAGAAGTATCAAACGTGCTGAGCAGTCTAGAATGAGAGACAAAAGATTTGACGAGGACGAGTTTGATCCCAACCCCTATTTGGAGTTGCTTAAGTCTTATAATGCTAAGATTGAGCTCAAGTAGTGCCCGCTAAAACGCTTATTTGTCCTTCTCTTCCTCGAGTTTGGCTGGTGTTTCAGGAGTTTCCTCCTTGGATGTCTCGCTTTCTTCCTCTGGCTGCTCTTCTGGCTTAGGCGTACCGGGAGGTCTCACCTCTATTAAGTAGTCATCAAAATCCCAGTTTTCGCGGATTTCTACATCACCAGTTGGCGTGAAAATCTTCTCAGGTAACCTACGGGTTTTTAAGTCCCCGGTCGTCCATACCCCATTGCTGTCGCTGTCTAGGATGATTCGGCTAGAATAATTCCCTTTGGGGAGAAAGGAGAAGGCGAAGGTCGTATCATATGCTGTCCTGACCACCTTTTTCTGCGCATCTAATAATTCTAGGATAATGGGTGGAGCGTAAGGAGAATCCAGTTTCACTGAGCCATTGAGGGTGCCAAAGGTCGACTTGTCAAACCACTTTAGGCGGTAGGCAAAGGTACTATCAGAGAATGCGCTGTCAGCAATTTCCCCTGCGACGAGTAAACGATATAGTTTAACGGTATCTGGGGCGGGTTGAGGGGTAATGAACAATTGAAAGGCATCTTGCTCAACAGTAAAGGCTAACGTATCCCTATTTTCCTCCAAACGTGTCGTATCCGTCAAGTAGATCCAATTCTCCTGTTTCCTGTACATTCGAGGGATCATCACCTCCCAATAGCCCTTTTCATAGTTGATCTTGGTCTTTTGTAAAAGTGGAATGTCAGGTTTGCTGATCCTGAAGGCAGAAAGGTCCACTACGGTATCCAAGGGTTGGCCAAGGGTATCTCGCAAGCCAGAAAGATGAAGTCGTTGAGCCTTTTCTCGCCCTGTAGGGATGTGCATGTAGACATCTACTTCTTCAGATTGTAAATAGGTAAACAGGCTGACCTCTTGACTATCCTGATTGAGCGTGTCTGAAATGAAGGCTTTCAGACTGTCTAGCCTAAGACCCTTGTTGAAGCGCGTTCTGAGCGTAGAATCATTCATCCAAAGGGTTGACCTTAACCTGGGCGTGATCAGGTCTGGTAGAAAGGCATAGAGTTTTGTCGTGGTAAAATTGGTGGAGTCATCTTCAAAGAGCAGGAGGGTATCAATGCTCATGGCAATCTGCTCCGTGGGATTGTTGTAGGTGTTGCTTTGGTCCCCATCCAGAACACCGAGGATTTTATAGGGAGCGTTACGAAGGTATTTGAAGGAAAAGTCTCCCTGTGCATCACTTTGGGTTACATAAGCAGGGCGTATCTGTAAGAATTCGTCGTTCTTGATACTATCTGCATCGTAGAGGAGGATTTTCATCTTCTCGACACTTTTCCCAATCTCTGGACTGATGATACTTCCCTTGATTTCCATACTATCCAGCTGATCGCCTGTACTGAAAGCTAGGATATAGGTCTCAGCGAGCTTATTTCCTTCGGTATTGTCCTGTATGTCCGTTAGGGTAACCAAATAGGTAGTTTGTGGCCTCAATTCTTCCTCAAAATCGATTCGCAGCTTTCTGGCATTGTCACTCAAGATGATTTTGGGTCGCTCGATAAAAGGGGAGATGAAGATTTCCTTCCCATAGTTTGGCTTTCGAATGGCCTCACTAAAGTTGATCCGTACACTTGTTCCACGGAAATTAAGGGTGCTATCACTAGGCGAGGTTCCGGTAATTGTGGGAGGAACCTGATCTCTTGGACCTCCTTGTGGGCTGGCTTTTTGGCCGCAACCCAATACGCCTATGCCGATCAACAGGATAATTCCTGCAAGATAAATTCTATTCATTGTTGTCGACTCCTGACATAAAACAGCGAAAATATAGTTCCGGTGGTTCCGACTATCCAAATGGCAGGTTTGGTTAGTTTGCTCCATAACCTGGGATCATCTCCTTTCAAATAATCTGGTCCAGCTTTCCTGATTCTCATCAAAGAAGGCTTATCCAACGTATCCTTGTAGGAAATAGAATGTATCTGATTGACCTTTCCTTTTGCTTCATAGCTTTGAAAAATAGTCCGTTCAAATGCCCCCTTTTGCAACCGCAAATAGGACACAACAGGAAGACTTGCCTTGATGGACATTGTGCTGCTGCTATCAAGGGAGGCATTCAGCCATTCGGCTAAGGGAAAATCAGCCTCAATGGCTTTTAGGCTGTCTGATAAATTTGAAACTTCTTGTTGCCATAATTTTTGGAGGATAGCGGCATTGGTCTGCTGCGCAGAAAGGATATTTCCTCTTGTAGGCCCAAGCAGGTAGCTGATTAAACCAAAAAGTATAGCAAAACAAATTTTAGACACCCGGTTTGTGTTTTTTCAGAAAAGGCCTAATACCTAGAAAGTACCAACCAGGTATAGGAAGGGCTAGCAGAAAGACCAAAAATGGATCCCTGGTCAGGAACCAGGCTACTAGCGGAACGATTGCAAGAACCCCCAAAATTACATAAAAAATAGTCAAGCTTCTTCGGTATTGTCGATAGTACTCCATATAGGGAGCTACAGTCTCCTCCACCTTGCTCAAATATTCTTCTAGCCAGGGACGATCCTTGCGATAAGGTGCAAGTTGCTCGAGTAGGGGTTGTATCAGGGGCATGAGCAGAGTGGCTGGTTTGCCTTGCTCTAAGCTTTGTAGTTTGACGCGAAGATCAGCGGCAATGGGTTTCAACTCATTGTTCAGGAAATGAAACTCCTGATCGCTAACCATGGATACCTTACAGTTGATACATCTTTGATTGACAAATAGTTTGTTTGCTGTCCCACAGTGAGGGCAGATGAGCGGAGGAGTTGCGGGAATTTCCATTGAAAAGTAAGCCTAAAAAAACAGCACCGTCCCGATCAAAGCTCGACCGGGACGGTGGAAAATTACCAATTATCTTTGACAATGCTGTATGGAAATACAGGTTTTTATTCCGTCTTTTTATCGGATAAACTTCAAGACAAAATCCTCCAGGAATCGAACTTTTTCATCTTCATCCGCTAGGTCGAATCTGTATCCTTCATTAGACTTGCGCTTATCTACTGCCTCTTGAATCAAGACGTTGTATTCGTCATAGTAAGAAGAGATTGTGTAGATCGTTTCGTCTTCAAAGTGGAAGTAAACCCAGTTATATGCATCGATCTCCAAGTAAATGGTCAGCTTGTCCGGCTGCTTCTCTCCATCTGCTGAAATCGTACCGAACTGGTAGACAATCTTAGAATTCACCTTTTTATTCAATGCCTTGCCTCCAATACCGATCAGGCCAATCTCAGAGTCCGAATACAAGGCTCTCAGTCGACGGTCATAGTTGAAGTTGATGCCTGACATCAGCAGGGAGAAGGGCAATTGCTCTGCCATTTTGATGTCGGTAAAGACCATAGAGTTAGAGACATTCTGAATCAGTTTCTGCGTCTCCTTCTCCGTTTTACTGCCCTCATCCAAAAGCTCCGCTGCAGACTGCAGGAAGGTATGTTGGTTGAAGTCAATGTCTTTGCTATTCGCAGAAATATAAGCAAAGGTCTGTGTCAATTTTTCTAGGGCATCAGCTGGCAGAATGCTCATATCTACCCCCATGATAAGGTCAGTTGAAAGTTGACGCTTACGTAGGTCGTCCTTCCAGAAGCCCGCCATTTTGATAGAAATGGTTTTGTCTTCGAAGTCGTATGGGAATTTAAGGAAACCAGCAGAGGTGATGGTCATCGCATCATCATTGAAGGCTACTGTAGATCCTTTGTAGACCTGACCTTGTAGCTTCTCACGTGTACCAATCTTGAATTCCTTTTTCTTACGGTCAAAGGTTAAGCCTCCATTAGAGGAAAGAATCTCGAGGTCATCTTCATCCTCTTTGGGTTGAAGGAAGGTAGAGTAGAAGGTTCTTCCTTCAGGATAATAATTCAGCCCTACTGTCAATGGCTCTCCAATAGAATTTGTCAAGTCTTCTGCAATCGGAATAAAGACAGAGTCTGGGTTCACAATCGTTCGATCGAAGTCAAACCATACCCCGTAGAAGGCCTCATTTTCAGATTCGATTTTTACCTCCCCTTCAAACTCCAAGAATTTCCGTGAGGCATCCAATCTTGCATCCCCTTGGAAAAAGATACGCTCCGTTAGGTAAAACTCATCAGCCTCTTCAATCTCGCCACTGGCAACCGTTGTCAAGTCGCTGTTGACTCGGATATCATTGAACTCAATGAACTGCTTATTGCCTTCCACCTCGATGTAGTCATATTTACCTGATCCTGTATAGTCTGTACGAGAATTAACTTCTACAGTCGCATCATAAATTCTGTGGTATTCAGAGTCCTGATCCGCCTTGATGATAGAGTTTTCTAGCTTTTTCAGGTACCCTCCTTCTTCTACAACTACAAAAGCACTATCTGGAAGAATGCGCGCGTCTGCAATAAGAATCTGGTCTACACCACTGATTTCAATTTCCTTATCCAGGATATCATAGTAAGCTGAACTAGCCATGAACTTCAAGTTGTCCATCGCTGGGTGAGTTGACATGAAAAAGTTTCCTGAGTCAGCAGATGGACTTTGCAAGACCAAATCATAGGTCTCCTTAGAGAAATCACCCTTAACCAAGCTTGTTTTATACTGGTGCATGGGGAAAGTAGCCGTATTGGACTCCATCGTCTTGGAGATGAAGCTGGATTCGTGCTTGGATACATCGTAGTTGATGTCTACATTTTCTGCGATAAAGTGTTCCCGTTCTGGATTTTCTTCATCGAGAATCACGAAGGTGGATTTATTGGCATAAAAATCATTCTGAGAGAAGACAATGCTATCTCCTACGATTTTTACCTGCCCCAATTTGATAGTTCCATCACCCACCATCCCCAGTTCTGAAATTTTCAGGTCTCCGGTGAATACCGCTTCTCCTTCAAAGAGCGACATGTCTTCGAAGTCGGAACTAATGGCCAGGGTGCTGTCCTTGGTGTACCACTTATAAAGTGCGGTATTCGCATCTACTTGCGGGAAGTATACCCCCTTACGGTATCCCTTCTTCATGTTGAAGTAGTTTACCGTTGCCATGACCGAGTCAAAGTGGAATACAAAAGAGTCGGATTTAGCGATTGTTCCAAGGTACTCCAGGGTTCCATTACCCTGTAAGCCCATGCTGTTTAGAATAATATCACCTTTGATGACCCCATTCCCCTCATAAATCGGATAGCCTTGGGGAGGTGTTTCTCGCTTGAATCCAAGGGTAAAGTCATCCATGACTTGCAATCGCTGTTTGATATTGGGGAAGATTTCAGAGGAGTAGAACTCTCCATCAAACTGCAGATTGGTAGGATCAAAGGTCTCTAAACTATCGAGTACGAAAGGATCGACAGCGAAGTACATTCTGTCTTTTGAGTAAACGCCCCCTTCTACATCTGGGGATGCCCAATAGAGATAAGATTTTGAATAAGAGTCAAAAACAGGGAAGAAGGGATAGTCCTTCTCACCACTCTTGTTATTGGGATTGTCAATGTGAATGGCCCCTGTTACCCCTTCAAACACGGTATTGCTCAAAGCCTTTTCCAAGGGGTTTTCTTCTTCTGTCCGGTCCAAACTTCGATTCATCACAAATCGGATGGAGTCGATAGAATCACAAATGATTCTGTAGCTCTCATAATCAAAGTGGAAGCTTTCTAGGCTATCATTTCCATAAAAGTTAAGGCGACCTGCAGCTACCAAGCCTCCAAAATCTAGTTTTCTGTTTTTCCCCACTCTCACATTCCCTTTGGAGGGAACGGCTCTTACGAAGACCGAATCGCTCATTGAAAAGGATCTTACGCCTCTCAGTTCAAGCTCCATGGTCTCTAGGTTCAACTTCGCATGACTACCTGTATCCACCTTAGATACGATTTGAATGGCATCAAAGTCTTTTTTCTTTCTCGCTGCTTTTCCCCATGTATATAGCTTAGGCATGGGGGTAATTTCTTTGGTGGTGCGGTCGTAGCGGATGAACCCATCTCCTTCTAAGGAGGGGAGGGCCCTTTCCAGTGTCTTGAGGTCATTCATCAAACGGTATTCCTCCACGATTTTCTCAGGGAAAATAGGCTCATTGGGATGTTTGAATGAATAGCGATAAATCGCCCCAATTGGATTGAACTTCAGAACGCCTTTATACTTATTGAACCTCGCCTTGGTAAAGTAGTCATAGGATTCAATGGCAGAAGCTTTATTCTCCTTGTCGATGAAGGCGGTGAAATCAATTTTATCCTCACCCAAATCCCAGATGATAGACTCGAAGTACAGGAAGTATTCATGGAAGGAGGAGGTAAATGGAATCTTTGCGTAAACGCTTCTCTTAGGTTTTTTTAGGGTAACGGTAGAATCCAGTTCTGTATAAATCACATCCATCGAGGGATGATACAAGCTATCTGATTCGGAGGTGTAGACTGTTGCCTGTAGGGCACGGCCCACCATAGATTCATCGTCCAGAACGAAAGCCTCACCGGACAGCTTCATGACGGTATTTCCTTTACGTTGGATTTCTATCTTGGCAGGAATATGTTCGACTGTCTGATAGGGCCCACTGCTCCATCCCCCCCAGCCATCATCAGAACCTCCGGAACCTGAATCCCAAGAGGATTCATCGGAATAGTCCCAACTTTCATCAGAGTCAAAGGAAGAATTTTCGTCTTCATATGAATCCCATTCACTTTCTCCGCTGAATGCATCATCTTTCTTTTCCTCCTTGATAAGGAAAGAGCCAGAATAGCCATCATCTTTCTTTTCCTCTTCTTCATCCACAATACTTACCACATCATAGGAAGTACCTATTCTTCTCAGGCCTTTCATCGAAAAGCCCCCTTCATAGCGAATGTTGGGGAGAAGGTTCTCAATGACTACACCTCCCTTGTAACTCTTGAAGAAGGGATAGTTTGCTGTTTTGACATTGCTGAAGCCAGCACCTCGGTCTTCAAATTTTCCTTTTAAAGAACCCTTGATCAAGTCTCTATAGTAAAAGTCTACCGTATCGACCTTAACAAGTCCCAGGTTCATGTTGAGGGAGTAGTCGCCCAGTTCTGCATAAACTTGATCGGCAGGCAATCCGACTTTTTCCCAATTGACCGTTCCACCAGTTCCGATGAAAGCCATGGATAGGGGATAATAACGGCCTGATCCTTCTGCGATGATCGTGCTGTCCTTGCGGTATATATTTTCGTAGCGAACATCAGTTAAATCATACACCAAGGCTGGACCTTTGTAGGTGCTATCACCTTTCCCAATGCTTTCGAAAATGAGCTTGGGATTGTTTTGGGACATCTCCCAGTAGAATTTCTTTCTGGAAATAGGTTTACCGCTCTGCTGGAAATCGTTGAATAGCCTGAAAAACTTAGTTCCCCTGTCGCGGGAGAGTTCGGCAACTGTTTGTCGAGAGACAGCTATGAAATCTTCATAGGGGATCTTGAGCTTTGATTGATCGGCTTTTAGCGCAATCACGGATTCCGTAAAAGCGATAAGGCTTTTGGGAGTGTCATAGCTTCTTTCGCTCATTTGATTGGCTACTTCTATGAAGGCAGCTTTTTCCTCTTCAGAAAAGGTGCCCCCATTCCAAAGGGTTTGAAATGAGTTGGATGCATTTGTTCCCGCTTCTTTTCCGTTTTGGATTAGCTCTTCACTAAATTCCTGTATAAATACAGCTGGGTCAGTATCAAAACCCTTGGCACTGTTTTGTGCGAAGGTCCACCCTCCGAGCAGCATGCCAAGACCTACGAATAAAATGGTTCTAACATTCATCTGTGTCTGATTTCAATTTCCTGTATTAGGATAAAGGTTTATCTTCTATATGGATGATCAGGAGACGATTTTACACAACTGATCAATTATCTGCTTTTAAATACTACAACCTGTCGGCTTCATTCACTAATTTCAAAGAGACCCAGTCATCTTCCTCAATCATGCCTTCCATGGAAAGATGAGCTTCTTCAGCCTTTTCCACGATCATTTCTACATCTTGTTGGTAAATGCCGCTTAACAGCAAAGTTCCGTTTGGTATCAGGTGCTTGGTATAGGCCGGGATATCGGCAAGCAATACATTCCGGTTGATATTGGCCAGAATGATATCATAATGCTCATTGGGGATGGCAGTTACATCCCCGTGTACAATTTCCATTCCAGAGACCCCATTCAAGCGTGCATTCTCAAGTGTATTTTCTTCACTCCATTTGTCGATGTCAATGGCGATTACATGTTCAGAACCCATCATTTTTGCCAAAATTCCGAGTACGCCGGTTCCACATCCCATGTCCAATACCCGCTTTCCTTCAAAGTTCAATTCGGCCATGTTACGGATCATCAAGCGAGTAGTCTGATGGTGTCCCGTTCCAAAAGCCATCTTGGGATCAAGTCGTATGGTATGGGCAAAATCAGGCTTGGGTTCACGGTGAGAAGGTACAATTTGGCAAAACATACCTACTTCAACAGACTGGTATTCGGCTTCCCAGACTGCATTCCAGTTGGTCGCAGGTAAGTCCGTATGCTGTATGTCCTCCTTATTTAGGCCAAGGGGGGAGATAAAGGCTTCTATTTGATCTTGGTCAAAGAGGTCCTTTTGAATATAGGCCTTCAAGATTCCTTCCTTGTCTTCAAATGCCTCATAGCCCACCTCTGAAAGCAGGGCGATCAGTATATCCTGTTGTTCAGCAGTGGATTTGACTGCTGTTTCGATATAAGTTGTCTTCAAAATGCTTAATTATTCTGCAGGTAGAATTTTTTTCGATAGGCAAATATGTAGAAGAATGATTGATTTAGGTGCAGAATAGACTAGAAGGTTTGTTTACTCAACGCTTTAAGGCGTGGATTATTCCAAAAATAGGCTATTCCCTCCTGAGATTCAAAACTGATTCTCAGGATTCTAACATTCCGCAAGATTGAATCAGGGACAACCCGCAAGGGAAGGAAATTCTGTATAGAAAATTCTCAGCTCAGCCTCATCGGCAAAGGCCTCAAGGAAAATAGAAAAGTCTGCCTCTGAACGTGATGTGGTGATAAACCAATGTCCAGCCTCTTCGCAAAATGCCTTACCCTGCTCCTTAAAAACGAGCAAATCTGCGAAGTCTTCTTGTTCCAATACAAATACCCTGTAATCCGCTAAGCTCGCAACAGATTCGATGTAAACAGCGCCTTTTAGTTCACATAGGTCTACAGCTTGGTAAGGTTGGGGGGAGGCAAACAGGAAGTTAGCTATGAGCAGGTGAATATGAAGAAAATAGGCCATCATCTTATTTCAGGTATTTGTCTCCCCAGAGGGATTCCAAGTACTTACGGATACGTACTTCGGATCCGATGGGCTTGGGATGGTAAAACCTTTCGGCTGAAGCTTCTTCTGGTAGGTATTGTTGTAGTTGATCCTGCCCATCGTAAGCATGCGAATACTTATAATTTGCTCCATAACCCATGTTTTTCATCATCTTGGTTGGGGCATTTCTCAAGTGTAAAGGGACTGGATGTGGGGGATTCTTTTTAACAAAGCCTATGGCCTTGTTGATGGATTCATAGGCAGCATTGCTCTTTTCGCAAGAAGCCAAGTAGGTCGTGCACTGAGCGAGAATAATCCTGGCCTCTGGCATGCCTATGACATTAATGGACTGGAAGCATGCATTCGCAAGCAGTAACGCATTAGGATTGGCGTTGCCTATGTCTTCTGAAGCTAGAATAATGAGCCTTCTGGCAATGAACTTGATATCTTCTCCTCCATCCAGCATTCGGGCCAAATAGTAAATCGCCCCATCTGGATCACTCCCTCGAACAGATTTGATAAAGGCTGAAATCAAGTCATAATGTAATTCCCCGCCCTTGTCGTAGAGAGCAATATGCTCTTGTGCACTGGCCAGGATGGCTTCATCTGTAAGAACGATTTTGTCTGAAGCCTCTTGTGTATTGACAAAGATTTCAAGCAGAGTTAGGCTTTTTCGGGCATCTCCTCCGGCAATTCTAAAAATGGCCTGGGTTTCCTGTAGATCTATATCCATCCCAGATAGCAGTTCATCCTTTTGAATGGCCGTTTCCAGCAACTCTCTTACTTCCTCCTCGACCAATGCCTTGAGCACATATACTTGTGAACGGGATAATAAGGCTGAGTTGACTTCGAAGGAAGGATTCTCTGTGGTTGCTCCGATGAGGGTAATTCTACCTTTTTCAACAGCTCCCAATAGGGAATCCTGTTGGGCTTTGTTAAAGCGGTGAATCTCGTCTATGAAAAGAATGGTTCCAGGTCTTCCCTCAGCAAACCTAAGGACTTCTCTGACATCTTTGACACCCGAGGATATAGCGCTCAACTGCCTGAAGGGACGCTCTGCTGTTCTGGCAATAATTTGAGCCAGTGTGGTTTTTCCTACCCCAGGAGGTCCCCAAAAGATCATAGAAGGGACTCTTTGTCGCTCAATGGCTTGTCTGAAAGCACTTCCTTCCTCCAACAAATGTTTCTGACCTATGATTTCGTCCAGTGTCTGCGGACGAACCCGCTCGGCCAAGGGGGACAAATGCTTTCCATAACTTCCTCCACTTGTTTCAAACAAATCCATAGCTCAAAATAAGGAAAAGCTATCAATCCATCAGCTTTTCAGCTTCCCTTCAATATTTTCTTTCTGAATACTTGATCCGCATTTTTTAGAATGGGAGATCCATGTCCGATAACCAATTTGTCAAATGTTAAGGCACCAATGGTCTTGAAATCTTGTTTGGCTTGGTCATGGTTGGCATAGCATGGGAAAGGAGAAAGACCTGTGAAATTGGCTACCGTATCTGCTCCGAATAGGATGCCTCCCTGGTCCTCGTATAGGAAAACGGTTTGGGAAGGATCATGGCCCGGAACGTAGCGTACCTGAAAGCCCTTTCCCACCGGCAAACGATCTCCATCTTTAAGGGGGTGATCTACTTTAAAGGCTTCTATATGCGGGTTTACATTTCTGACAAAGCCATACCAGATAATGTTGCTGAGGACTCCTTTGCTGGGACTCATCTTCTGGATCATTCCGTTTCCTTCCTCAGCTTCATCTACTCCTACTTTGTGAAGGTATATTTTTGCTTTACATGCTTGTTTGAAATAGGCGGCATTTCCACTGTGATCTGGGTGCAAATGGGTAAGGAGAATATGGTTGATATCTTCTAGCTTTAGGCCGATTTTTGCTAGATAGGAAACAATCTTATCTGCTTGACCAGGACTTCCTGTATCGATGAGGATGACATCTGGTTGGGTTATCAAATAGGCATTCACACTACCTAGGTTAAGGAGGTGGATATTGGGAAGGATTTCTTTCATGAGGAGTGGATTCTTATAGTGGGAAGGTACACACAAGAATTCCATTCCAAAAATCAGGGAGTAGGGGTGGATTGCCAGATGCTATAAGAAATGAGAATTCCTAAGGCAACCAAAGCTGCGAATAGAAACAAGAGGAGTGGGCGGAAGTCTCTGATTTTCTGTCCTTGAGGAAACAACTCTTTTTGATAGGCCAAATAGTGGGCTGGAATGGCAATTCTATCTATTTGGTCCTTCCTTTTTTGAGCAAACATCTGCCGAAGTTCTTGGGAGAATAATTGACTCTGCTCTTCTTGGTCTTTGTATTGCGAGAGAAGTTCAGCAAATGCGCCTAAATAAAGTTTCTGGGCAGAATCCTCATTTAAGTGATATTTTCCAGGCCTATCTGAAACAATGAAAGCATATTTTTTCAGGAGAACGAGCTCGCTGTCCTGATCGCCCTGCAGGACGCGGGCCAGGAGTTTCTTGTCTTCTAATTCTGCTCTCCGTAACATCAAAAAATACTTAGGGGAATATGTTATAGAAACAGCCTTCTGAATATAAACGTCAGAAGGCTGTTTTCCTTGCAGAAGGACAAATATCTATTGCTAATTGCCTACAGAAAGGATTTTAAACTCGGTTCGACGATTGAGGGCGCGGTCTTCTTCTGTAATATTGCCTGCCACAGGTTGAGTTTCTCCATACCCTTTTGCCATGACTCTCTTGCCATTAATTCCCTTCCCTTCTAGGTAGGCTTTAACAGCTTCAGCTCGATTTTGAGAAAGCTGGAGGTTGTATTCGGGTGAACCAACATTATCTGTATGGCCTTGGATTTCAATCTTCATTCTCGGGTTTTTCTTCAGAAAATTGAAAAGAAACTCAAGTTCTACGGTGGAGGTAGATTTTAGGGTGGCACTGTTAAATTCGAAGAAGATATTTTTTAAAACCACCTGTTTGCCTTCTTTGAAAGGAGCTAATTCAATAACTACCTCAAAGTATTTCTCATCCTCCAACTCTTTCAGATAGAAGTTTTTACTGGCGAATAGATATCCCTTTGACTCTACGAAGGCTGCGTATTCCCTTTCTGTAGGCATAGAGGCTAGAAACTCTCCATTGAACCTGTCGGTACTTACCCTTCTCACTGTATCTCCTTTTTCTACATCTAGCAGTTTGATACTAGCGGCTAGGGGCTTGCGACTCAGGCTATCAACAACCTTTCCTCTTAGGAAGGTCGCAATTCTGGGGCGTACCTCTTTGGGAATCTCGAATTCATAAAGGTCTGTTCCACCGAGGCCACCTTTTCTAGTGGAGCTATAAAAGGCTCTTTTCCCATTTACACCAATAAAGATGGATTGGTCTTCTGCGGTAGAATTCAGTGGATAGCCCATGTTTTTGGGTTCAGACCAACTTCCATCTTCTCCTTTATAGCTGACAAAAAGATCTGAACGCCCAAAACCAGGATGAAAATTCGAGGAAAAATAGAAACTAATTCCATCTGCATGCAGGAAGGGAGCTACCTCATCTCCAGCCGAGTTAATAGGGGTTCCCATATTTTTGGCCTCAGTCCATGTTTCTCCGGTCCAATTGGAATACCATATATCTCTTCCTCCCACGCCTTCAGGTCGGGCTGAGGTAAAGAAAAGTGTTTTGCCATCGTCGGAAAACATAGGATAGGACTCCCAGTGTCTTGTATTGATCAGGGCGCCCATGTTCTTGGGCTTGCTCCAAGTATCTCCTTCCCTTGTGGCATAATAAAGATCGCAGCTTCCATAACCATCTTCTAGGTTACAAGCGGTAAAGATGATCATCCGTCCGTCCTGTGTAATGCTAGCAGCTCCTTGATTTTCTCGACTATTTACTACGGCTCCCATATTTTGGGCAACCGCGAAGGCTTTCTGATCCCATTGACTGATATAGAGGTCTTCATTGATGCCTCCTCCTGTACTCCCTCTCCTTTTGCCTGTGAACAAAAGAGTAGAACCATCTGCGGTTAAGAAAGGATGTGTTTCGTCTCCAGGGCTGTTGATGTTGGGCCCGAGGTTGACTGGATTAAATTCAACTGAGTCTTTGATCGCCGTAGCAGCAAAAATGGCATGCTTAAGCCTACCCTCTGCTTTTTTGAGGTCGCCTTTTCTGCCCTTGCCATTGTTGACAAAAGCTTGGAGGAAGGGAAGCGCACGCTCATACCTACCATTGAAAAAGTATACTTCTCCGAGTAGGAAAGCAGCATTTGGAAAGTCTTCTGGTTTGAGTTCATAGGCACTCTCTAGGTAAGGTAAGGCTTCTTCATAGGAGCGAAGTACATAAAGATCAGTACCCAGGTTGTATTTTGCATGGGCAAAGTTAGGCTCCAATTGAAGGGCTGCCTCATATGCCGCCATGGCCTTTCCTCTGTCTCTATAGCGATCATGTTGTAAGCCTTCCTGATAGAATTTTAAGGCTTTTTTTGACTTGATTCCATAATCAGACGGTTTTGTCTTTCCTTGAGAGTAAGCAGACGGAAGAAACAAAATGGATAGAAGGAATAATATGCTGTGTCTTAGAAATGAAGACTTGCTCATGTTGTTTGCAATGAAGGTTGAAACCGAGCAGGCAATTAGCTTGTCTGAATCACCTAGCTCTTTCAGATAATTTGGCATTGGGTAAGCCTAATAAGAACACTTACGTTCAGGCCTTCCAATTTTACCCTATAGATAAGTAGAAATTAAGCAGAATTTCCCTACTTATCGCTGAAATTTCTTTCGCTGGGGATGGTTATATCAGGTGAATGAGTGGCGATGTATGATAAGGAAAGAATGTGTAGGAATTGAGTCGGAAATCAAGGAATATCCAAATACTTGTGTGTTTGTTGAGACAACCTCCATTTAGGATTTTGCTTGATATAGTCAATAATCATAGGGGTTACCTGCTCTCTTTTGCTCCATTCAGGCTGCAAAAAAAGGATGCAATTGGATGCGCATTTCTCCGCATGCATTTCTGCCCATTTGAAGTCATGCTGGTTGTAAATGATGATTTTTAGTTCATCTGCTTTTTCATAATACTCCGAAAGGGGAGGTAGAAATTTCTTAGGAGAAAGGCATATCCAATCAAGACTCCCTTGTAGAGGATGGGGTCCTGCGGTTTCAATATGTACCAGCAAACCAGCTTCGTGTAATCGATCTGTCAACAGGGTCAAATCGTAGATACTGGGTTCTCCACCTGTAATTACTACCCTTTTGGCTCCAGTCTCAGAGATCCAACTGAGGATGTCTGTAGTGGGATAATATTGGTTCTCATCTACTGTCCATGAGTCTTTTACGTCACACCAATGACAGCCCACATCACAACCCGCCAGGCGAACAAAATAAGTGGGTTCACCTGTCCAAGCTCCTTCTCCCTGAAGGGTGTAAAAATGTTCCATGACGGGTAAGGGATCAGCCTGTCCGTACAGAATATTCGTCCTCTTGTTCTTGACATTCTTCATGAATGCGCAAAAGTACGTGCTTTTGTCATTTTTTGCCAAGAAAGTTGAATAGAGAAAATGTTCTGAAATAGAAATATTTAAGGTCTAGTTTTGGATCATTCTTAGCTTCTGATATGAAAATCTTCTGGACAAGTCTCATCTTCTTGTTTTGTGCATGCAATAGTTATGCACTACATCTTCATACCCCAGAGGAAATGGAAGATAGCCTCAGGTCTGCTACCGATCCTAGAATTCAACTCAACTTATTAAACGCCTTAACAAAGTCATTTCACTTCAACAATCCCCAACAAGCAAGAGAATATGCTTATACAGGGCTTGACTTGACACAGGAATATCCTTCCAAGGGGCTTGAAACAGTATTTCATGCCAGTCTAGTTGACATTCACCTTATATATGGTGATCCGTTAAGTGCACTTAAGCACGCCAAAGCCCATGCGGCCATTGTTGATGAAATGGCGGGTTTGGGAGATTTTTCCATGGATCGTGCGATAGCTTCTCAATTGCTATTAGGCAGGGTATATGCCAAAATGGGTTATTTCCAATTGGCGATGGAGTCCTTTCAAAAGGCAGAGGCATGGTCAGGAAAGGAAATCCTGAAATACGGTGACGAGAGAAGCCGCCACATGATAGCAAGCTTGAATTGCTTAGGCGAATGGGCTTTTATGCTAGGAGAGGAGCAGACGGCGCTTGAATATTACACCAAGGCCTTAACCTACAAGCGAGCCAATAAAGTCCCTGATAATGACCTTGGTTCTTCGATTTTAGAGCAAGAATCACTTTACTATAATCTGGTTGAACTACATGCCAAGCTTGGGAATGAGAGCCTGGTAGCTCATTATTTGAAGGAACAAAAAAGCATAGCAGCCTCCCTCAGCCAGCCTTATTTCAAGGCCCGCTTGAGCATGAGCAAAGCTCGTTTCCACAGACTAAGAGGGGAATTTGAAAATGCCATTCCCGTTTTACGTGATGCGTTGAATTTCTTCGACAGGCTGGAGAATAATCACTTGATGGCACATGCTTTCTACGAGTTGGGTAAAACCTATCTTGAGAAAGGGGAAATTGAGAAAAGCCTCAAGTACTTTCGCCTTGGCTTAAAGAAAGGTGAATCCTCCATTTCAAAAGTTGATGAATTGGAAGGCTATAGGTTGTTGTTTGAAGCCTACGAAAAAAATGAAGACTTAAGAAATGCGGTAGCTTTCTATCACGCTTATCTCAGGGTACAGAATGAGATCTTACTGGCAAGTGCCAAGGAGGGAGGGAATCCAGATAAAAACAAGAACTTCTCCTATTTGCAGAAAGGAGAGGCAGAGCGGATTGAAAAAATCGAGGTTAGACTAGAGGAAGAAGAGGCAAAAATCAAAAATGACCTCAACTACTCCTTGATTGGTTTAGCCTTTTTAGCCTTGTGCACGTTGGTGGCGGTAGGACTTTATCTGTTGAATAAACACAACAATGTCGTCTTGGAACAGAAAAACAGGACGATTGAGGAAACGATGAACAAGCTTCAGCAGACGGTAGCCGAACTAGAGAGTTCAAGAGCAGAATTAGAAAAGGCCAATTTGGTTCAAAACAAACTCATGACCATTGTAGCCCATGACTTAAGGGGGCAATTTGGGGGGATGAAGCAATTTGCCTACCTGATGAAAAACGACCTTCAGAACTTCTCAAATGAAGACCTTCAGAAGTTTGCGGGGAATCTATATGCATCCACAGAGAAAATTAATAACCTCTTCGAAAACCTCATCCAGTGGGCGAGGACACAATTAGGTGATATAGAATACAAGCCTCAGGTATTGTCTGTGAAACAGGTGATACAAGAAAATGTGGATTTGCAGGCGGGATATGCAAAAGAGAAAAATATCGGCTTACACGTAAAAGTAAGTGAAGGTTTACACGTTTCCTCAGACATAAATATGCTCAACTTTATTCTGAGAAATCTCATTTCCAATGCCTTAAAGTTCACTCCTACAGGTGGTTGGGTAATCATCATGGCGAGAAAGGAACAACAGCAGGTCTTCTTCCAAATTACAGACAATGGCATCGGCATGCCTGACGATATCAAAAACAAGCTGTTTGAATTAGGGCAAAATGTATCTAGGCAAGGGACCTATTCTGAAAAAGGGATTGGAATTGGTTTGGCTCTTTGTGCAGAATTCGCCCGAAAAATGGGAGCCCAGCTAGCTGTACATTCCACAGTCAATGAAGGAACTTCCTTTTCCTTCTCACTTCCCATGGCCCAAAAGGAGACGGAAGCCCCTCTATTCCCAAAGAATGTCAACAAATCTCTAGTTTGACTGTTATCCTCACATAGAAAATCATTAATTTTCCTAAGCCTTTAATTCCATTAAGGGAGTTCGCGAAGTTTTTATAATTTCACGGACGAATACATCACGAGGACAACACACATTTAGGTTCATACATATGGAGTGGAGAAATTATAAGAAGGTACTTTTACCAGACATTCCTGATTTTCACAAAATTGACGTTTACGAGAAAGAGGGCGGAGGCTACCAAGCACTTAGATCTGTACTTACGGATTCAAAGTGGGAAAGGAAAGAGGTGGTCAATGAGGTAAAGAAAGCTAATATCCGAGGACGTGGTGGGGCTGGCTTTAATGCGGGGCTCAAGTGGTCCTTTATGCCTCCTAAAAAAGAAGGAGTACCTCGTTTTTTGGCTGTAAATGGAGATGAGTCCGAGCCAGGTACGATCAAAGACAGAAGACTATTTGAATATAACCCTCATACCATTATCGAAGGGGCTATTATCGCTTGCTATGCCATGGAAATGGACGCTGCCTACATCTACATTCGTGGAGAGTATGCTGACTGGATTGACATGGTTCAAAAGGCAATCGACGACGCATATGCGAAAGGCTATGCTGGAAAAAATATCATGGGTTCAGGTGTAGACATTGATGTTTACCTACACAAAGGAGCTGGTGCCTATATCTGTGGTGAGGAGACTTCATTGATGGAGTCCCTAGAAGGGAAGCGTGCCTACCCACGTTCTAAGCCACCATTTCCTGCCCAAAAAGGCCTTTGGGGATATCCCACTACCATCAACAATGTTGAGACAGTAGGGCATGTTCCTTACGTCATCAGAAATGGGGCCGATTGGTACTTGGGTATAGGAGCTGAAGGACATCCTGGCCCCTGTCTATATGGTATCTCTGGTCATGTAAATCGTCCTGGTGTGTATGAGTACCCAACAGGTATGTTGATCACAGACTTGATCTACAATGTTGCGGGTGGTATTCGTGGAGGTAAAAAGTTGAAGGCGGTTGTTCCTGGTGGATCTTCCGTACCTATTCTAAGAGAGGATATGATTGAGGGGATTCGCATGGATGCCAATTCTCTTCGTACCGTTGGAACCATGATGGGAACTGGCGGAATGTGCGTGATTGACGAGTCAGTTGATATGGTGAAATTCCTTCTCAGAATTTCCAAATTTTACGATCACGAGTCTTGTGGACAGTGTACCCCTTGCCGTGAAGGTACGGGTTGGTTAGTTAAGCTTCTGAAGAAGATTGATTCTGGCCAAGGAGAAATGAGAGACATCGATCTCCTGCTTGATTTGTGTAATACCATGGAAGGGAAAACCGTATGTGCCTTGGCTGATGCTGCTGCTTGGCCAGTAAGAAATACGATTACAAGATTCCGAGATGAGTTTGAAGCTAAGGTGAAAAACTCTGTTTACACAGTGGCATAAGGTATTAGACCTATTCAACTAGTGGGTTGAACATAAATTAGAAAGAGGCTTCTCCAATAGGGGAAGCCTTTTTCAATAGTATCCTAGAGGAAACTATATCTGGCGGCTTTTGGGACTATTCTGAACATATGAAATTTGGTGAATTTGAATGAATGTTGGTACATTATATATATGAAAAAGCTACTAACATCCGCCCTTGTATTGGGCCTCATTACCGGATTGGTTAATGCGGCTTTAGGCTACTTCCTAGGAGACGGCATATTGGAAACTCCTTTTGAGCCTGGTACGCAGAATCATCTACCCAACACGACATTTGCTGGTATGGCAATGTTCTCTTCTGTTTTGTTAACCTTCCTAGGTGCCCTCATTCTGGGTTTTCTTCACAAAAGAAGTGGAGAAAAGGGAATTCGTACCTGGAGAATCATCGCCATCGTCTTTCTGGTTGCCTACGGAATTTTTCCTTTTATGGCTCCTGAAATGGCGACAACAAATGCAGCTATTCTCGTCAATATCATGCACCTAGTTTCAGGTATTCCAGCCCTCCTACAACTACCCACACGTGTAGAATAAGTCTATCTCCTTACAAAAAACATAAGGCATGTCTCTATTTGGGGCATGCCTTTCTTTTCGTTCTCAGCTACTTTTACATCACCAGTCAACTATGAAGGCTTTTCCCTACCTTTGTGGATGATGGACAAGCGAGGATTTCATAGATACGGATTGCACGACAGGGTTTTGGATAGGCTGAAACCTCTAGGCTTTAGACGGCCTACCCTGGTACAAGACAATGTGATACCGGCCTTTCTTTCGGGTATCAACCTAATTGTAGAAGCGCCTACTGGGACTGGAAAAACAGCAGCCTATGGGATGCCTTTGATTTCCAGGTTGGATTTGCTCAAGAAGAGTACCCAGGCCTTGGTGATGGTGCCTTCCCGTGAGTTGGCTTTACAGGTAGAGGCTGCGCTCAACAGTTTTTTCAATGGAGACAAGTTGAAAGTAGGAGCGGTGTATGGAGGGGTTTCTATGGAAGAATCTTTCGATGTTATCAAAGAAACACCTCACATTCTGGTCGTGGTGCCGGGCAGACTTAAGGATGTGATGGCACACGCCAAATATGATTTTCTCTGGAGGGATATTAAGTTCCTGATTGTGGATGAGGGGGATAAACTGCTGGAGAAGGGCTTTCAGCGAGACTTTGACGCATTGAGATCCTTTGTGAGGAGTACCGCTCAGGTTGGATTTTTCTCAGCTACCATTTCGGAGGAAAGTGAGCAGATGATGCGGGATCGATTTCCTAAAATCAGAACTATTCGTCTAAGGCCGAAAGAGCTATTGAAAAACATTCGCTTTTTCACCGCAAAAGTGAAAAAGGGGCAACGAGAAACCTATTTGGCTGCCTTGGTGAAGCAGGAAAACCTAAAGCAAGCCTTGATTTTTGCAGCCAGAAGAGAGGATATTTTTGGTTTGACAAGGTTTTTGCGCTCTTGTGGGCTGAAGGCAGAATCTTACTATGGCAACCTGAGTCAGGAGGAACGCGCACAGATTCTTAGCAGGTTTAAGGAAGGAAAAATAGACTATTTGGTAGCTTCGGATTTGGCCGCACGTGGACTTGACATTGAAGCCCTACCCGCTGTGATCAACTTATCCATTCCCCAAGAATATGATTATTACCTGCATAGGGTAGGGAGAACAGGAAGAGCTGGGAACAGAGGGAATGTATTCAATTTGATCGTCAGTGAGGTGGAAGACATTCGTTTGAGAAGGCATCATAAGGCAATAGAGTTGCCCTTCAGAGAAAAAGCCATAGACTTGATGACGAAGGGAGAATTGTTAGCGGAAAAGGGCGCTAAATGGGAGAAATACCACATTTCACGTGGGAAAAGAGACAAAGTTAGAGCAGGTGATATTGTAGGCTTCTTGACCAACCAAGCAGAATTGGAAGCCGAAGAAATTGGGACCATCAATATCTATGAGGCTTATGCAGTAGTAGATATGCCAGAAAAGGGATTCATCAACTTATCCCAAAAAGAAGGACCCTTGAAACTCAAAGGAAAGAATGTTAAAGTTTCGCGTTATCTGCTGGAAGCGCAGGAAAAAAAGGCCAAAGCTGTCAAGAAATTAAAGCAGGACCGCAGGAAGACCTAATTTCAAATCATTAGATTTAAATCGATTTCGATAATTTTATGCGACTGATTATCAATAGATTAGTCGAATATCCTATCCTTTCGTGCAGCCACTAATATCTATATTGGATTTTTCTTCTGGTGTTGGAATATTTTTTGGAACAGATCAGTCCGAGGATATGTCGCAAACTTCTGGGAATGTCATCAGGTTAAAGTTTGCAGGATTTCGTCAAAAAATCTCGTAGAGATCGTTCACTTCTTGAAGCATTTCTTCGTATATTAATATAAGGCAAATCCAACGGTAACATTTCAACAAACAATTTTAAACCGCAAGAAAGATTATGAGCAAATTACTTCGTGATATCCTGCAGCAAGCAACAGGACTCACATCTGAGGAACAACTCGCCCTGATTTCCCAACTTAGCCAGCAATTGGCAGGAAAAGAACTAGACGGAGAAAAGGCTGAGGCGAAGGAGAAAACACAAGAGAATGCACCGGATTGGTTCAGCGCATTCTACACCATGAAAATGAGATTGGCAGAATAGGCCAGTCGAAACCACAAGAAATCAGGGTCTGAATGTTTATTCAGCCCTTTTTTTATGTAGCCACCAGAGGGTCAATCGTTTTTTTACCTGCAATATCCGCCATGATTTTACCTGCATGCTCAATGCTGTTCTCAATGAACCATTTGTTGGTTTGTCTGCCCCCGCAAACTGTACCCGCCAAATAGATCCCTTCTACACTACTTTTGTGTGTTTCCCCATCAAAGAGTGGAATTTCTTTTTCTGAATGGTCTGTTTCTAAACCAAGGTGCTTGAGGAAATGGTAATCTGGCTGAAACCCGGTCATTGCCAGCACAAAGTCGTTGGGGATGACCTTTTCCCCTTCTGGCGTACGCAGCACTACCTCTTTGTCTCGAATCTCTAAGACTTCGCTTTCGAAATAAGCTTTGATGGAACCTTCCTTGATGCGGTTGACTATATCAGGTCTAACCCAGTATTTGACTTTCTCATGGATCTCCTCCTTCCTCACCACCATGGTTACTTTGCCGCCCTTCCGCCAGATTTCAAGTGCTGCATCTACGGCAGAGTTTCTGGCACCTATAACCAGCGTTTCCTGATCAATGTAGGGATGAGCCTCCTTGAAGTAGTGGTTGACTTTGGGTAAATCTTCCCCCTTTACTCCCAACATATTGGGAATATCATAGAAGCCAGTCGCGACCACCAGTTTTTGACAGGCGTATTCTCCTTTATCAGAATATACCTGAAAAGAGCCTTCTTTCTTTTCCACCCTTTCTACCTTTTCGTAGGTATTTACGTTCAAATCCCAATGGGCTTTCACTCTTCTGAAGTATTCTAATGCCTCTTGGCGATTGGGTTTGGCATTGAGGGACATAAAAGGTACTTCTCCCATTTCCAACTTGGCAGAAGTCGAGAAGAAGGTCATGTGGATAGGGTAGTGGTAGATAGAATTGACCAGCGTCCCTTTTTCGATAATGATGTGAGATAGTCCTCTTTTCTTCGCTTCTATTCCGCAGGCCAATCCAATGGGCCCACCTCCAATAATCAAGACATCATACATGAGCATTTGCTTTTATGGATACAAAGGTAAAAAGGAATGAAATGTTATACGCAAATATATGAGGGGCAAATAGCTGAATGTCTGGGATTCGACCCTTGGGGTGATAAGAATCATTCTGAAGGTGTAGAATGAGCGAACATTCCAGCTGAAAGGAGGAATGATGAAAATCACTGACTTAGACATGATGAAAGTCTGTTTAACGGATTTCTTGTATGAGTGAGAAGGAGGGGAATAGAAAACAAAGGATGAATACAAAATTTCTCTAATCTCTGAAACTTTTGAACCTTCATTATGAGCTACTTAGCTTAAAATGATTTCTTTATATGAAAAATTCTATTTGTGAAAGCTGATCTACTTACCAATTTTTGCGCTTGAAAATTAGGCTGGCTTGTTAGGATTCTTGCAAAATAGAAGGCTGAGAATGAGGAAAATCATGGTCTATCTAAATGCAAAAATCATGGGGATTTTATAGTTTAGCGGGCAATAATCAGCTTTATTTCATCTTAGAGAAGGTTTGTATACATCCTCACTATCAAAAGTTTGGATCGAGGGAATCAATAGTCAAGTTTATTTAGAACGATTCTAAATATTACATTCCATCATATAAACCTTTTTGTATTCTTTGAAGGAATACCGGACGGTATTAATTTGCCAAAGTTTCTCTAAGAGCTACTAAGCTTTTAGTTCTCTATAAAGATCACGGACACACTTTAAATAATCTGATACGCTATGAGCCGTAACAGGAACACACATTTTTTATCGACAATTTTTCTGCTTGCCATCCTGATGTTTTCAGGTGTGAATGCTTTTGCAGAGCCGACCTACGAAGAAGGGGAGACCCTATACAAAGCAAACTGTACTGCTTGCCATAAGATGCAAGGAGCTTTGGTTGGTCCACAGTTGGAGGGTGTTGTCGCCCGCTACGAAGCCGACGGCGACCTAGAGTGGATGAAGAAATGGATCAGAAATGCGCCAGGACTTTTGAGCCAAGGGGATCCCAAGGCAATAGCGCTAGCAGCTCAGTACAACAACAAGGTCATGAATGGGTTCACCAACCTCTCCACTGACCAGATTGAGTCAATCGTATCTTATCTGCGTGATTGGACACCACCCGTAGCCGATGTTACTTCAACGGCTGGCGCAGGGGCAGCTGGAGGGGGAATTGAAAATGACCCTGGTATCTACTACGCCCTGCTTGGTCTTGTAGGTGTCTTGGTCCTCATCGCCCTACTCTTGGTGATCATCACAGCTACTCTTGTACAGGCAGTTCGTGCCAAAGAAGGACAAGAGACCTTCACCTTTGGAGACGTCATGAACCGCGTTCGTGGCATGCTTACTAACAAATTCTTCTTGGCAACCTTCACGACCATTGTGATGCTGGCTGGTTTTGCGTTCACTGTCCGTGAAGCAAGAACGGTAGGTCTACACCAGGGATACATGCCTGAGCAGCCCATCAAGTTCAGCCACGCCCTACATGCAGGAGAAAATCAAATCAACTGTAAGTACTGCCACACAGGTACAACTAAATCCAAGTCTGCATGGATTCCTACAGCGAATGTCTGTATGAATTGCCACATGCAAATTCAGGAAGGTCCTAAGTATGGTAAAGAAGAGATTGCCAAAATCTACGAAGCTGTAGGTTGGGATCCAGATAAAGGGGATTACACCAATCCTGCTAAACCAGTGGAGTGGATTAGAATTCACAACCTGCCCGATCACGCTTACTTCAACCACGCACAGCACGTCGTGGTAGGAAACCTAGAGTGTCAGGAATGCCACGGTCCAGTTGAGACAATGGAAGTTGTATACCAGTACTCTGACCTAGGAATGGGATGGTGTATCAACTGCCACAGAAACGAGAAGGTGAAAGTATTGGGTGAAGATACCGAATACACTGTAGCCGACATGGGTGGTTTGAACTGTGCACGTTGCCACTACTAAGATATACATGATAGGAAGACTCTGGTCTTCCTGTCTTTCTATACAGAAGATTTTTAATTACAAGGAACACACTAATCAGTTAGCATAATGAGTACTCCTAAATATTGGAGAGGACTTGATGAGTTGAATCAGACTCCTGAATTTCTCGCTGAGGTAGAAAAGGAGTTTCCTACCGATAAGCCAATGAATGAGGTTGTCGCTGAAGCCAGCGATGAATCCTTTCAGGCAAAAGCCAATCGCCGCGACTTCTTGAAAGTCTTAGGTTTCGGTGTAACAGCAGCCACGCTGTCTGCTTGTGCCGAAGGCCCGGTTAAAAAAGCTATTCCTTACGTATCTCGTCCTGACACAATTCCTGACGAAATTATCGCGGGTGTAGCCAATTATTACGCCTCTACCACTCCTTCTGGTGTTCCTGCCTTGGTTAAAACCCGTGAAGGACGTCCCATTAAGCTTGAAGGTAACCCTGATTCCAAAGTGACCAAAGGAGGTCTTTCTGCTATGGATCAGGCTACGGTTCTTGATCTTTACGACAAGGATAGAAACCGCGCTCCCATGAAAGGAGAAAATCCTTCTGAGTGGACAATCGTTGATGGAGAGATCATGCAGAAGCTGGAAATGCTCAAGTCAACTGAGTTTGGCGTAAGAGTGGTTTCAGGTACCGTTATGAGTCCTTCTACACAAGCCATCATCGATGACTTTTTAGCTCAATTCCAAGGTTCTGGTAAGCACATTCAGTACGATGCGCTCTCCACCTCTGCGCTAGCTGATGCACACGAAAAAGCATTTGGAAAGAGAGCAATTCCTTCTTTCCACTTCGATAAAGCCATGACCATTGTTGGCTTCAATGCTGACTTCCTAGGTACATGGATCAATCCTGTAGGATTTGCTTCTGACTATGTAGTCAACCGTGATCCTGACAAGGCAATGTCTCGCCACTTCCAGTTTGAGTCTATCATGACGATTACAGGAGGTAAGGCTGATTTGAGATTCCCTATCAATCCTTCCGGGGAAGCACTCGCCCTGATGAATCTTTACAACAAGATCGCTGGGGATTTCAAGATTGGGAAACCTCAGATTCCTGGTGTTAAGAAGTTTGAAGTTGCCATGAACGGGATTGAAGCTGCGGCCAAGGAGTTGGTCAAAAATGCTGGAAAATCTCTAGTCGTTTCTGGTACCAATGATCCTGCTGTCCAAATGCTGGTTGTAGGGATCAATGATATGCTAGGCAACTACGGCCATACGATTGATATTAGTAACGCCTCTCACTTTGCAAAAGGTAATGACAAGGCAATGGAGGAGTTGGTAAAAGAAATGAAGGATGGATCTGTAAAGGCAGTATTCTTCTACAACGCCAACCCTGTATATAATTCACCCTTGAGTGCTGAGCTAACTGAAGCACTTAAGAATGTGGACCTCAAAGTATCTCTTACTTGGAAGTCTGATGAAACAGCTGAGCGATGTGATTACGTTGCTTCTGATTCTCACTTCTTAGAGTCTTGGGGCGATATGCAACAGAGCGATCAAGAACTATCTCTTGTTCAGCCTACCATTCACCCAATCTACAAAACGCGTCAGGCTCAGGATTCATTCCTGAAGTGGACGGGTAGCGAAGAGGCTTATGTTGATTACCTGAAATCTTTCTGGGATACAAATGCATATCCTAAGCAGACTGAATATACTTCCTTCGATAGGTTCTGGAATGAGACGCTGAGAAAAGGTGTCTTCACCATGCCTACTGCTACAGTTGACATGCCTATTCAGGTTACAGCTGAAGATATGATGCAAGCTGCAACTACTTTAAAGGCAGTTACCCCTGCTCCAGAGGGAGAATTCGAGACGGTATTCTATCCTAAAGTAGCTATTGGAAATGGAGACCAAGCCAACAACCCTTGGTTGCAAGAACTCCCCGATCCAATCAGCCGTGTAAGCTGGGACAATTATGTTTCTGTTCCTTATGACTATGCCATGAAGGCAAAGCTGAAGAACGAAGATGTAGTTGCCATTAGCATTGGAGGAAACACCTTCTACATGCCTGTTTATGTGCAGGCTGGACAGGCTGCAGGAACCATTGCGGTTGCACTTGGATACGGACGTACCAAAGCTGGAGTTGTTGCCAAAAAGGCAAATGGAGGTGCGGTGGAAGGAAAAGCCGTTGCTGGAACCAACGCCTTCCCAATGACAAGCATGAAGGACGGAGCTGTCAGCTATGTAGCCCCTCGTGCAACACTCGCCAAGCAGAACTTTACCTATCCATTGGCACTTGTACAGACATTTAACACCCTGTACGATCCTGCGAAAGGTGCGGGTATCTTCAAAAACGACTACGATCGTACAGAAGAAATTGTAGACGAAACTCACCTTGAGGCATATAATGGCGGTGCATACGCTGAGAAAGTAGCTGAGCGTGAAGCTGTCAAGCAGCACTTGGTTACGCTATGGGACTCGCACTTTGAAGATCCTGAAACTGGACGTAACATCCACTGGAAAATGGCCATCGACCTGAACAAATGTACAGGCTGTGGAGCATGTGTGGTTGCTTGTCATGCGGAGAACAACGTGCCCGTTGTAGGAAAAGAGGAAGTTCGTACTCGCCGTGAGATGCACTGGTTGAGAATCGACCGCTATTACAGAGGAAATCCTGCTGATCCTGATGTTGTATTCCAGCCCATGCTCTGTCAGCACTGTGATAACGCTCCTTGTGAGACAGTATGTCCAGTATTGGCAACTGTACACTCCAACGAGGGACTGAACCAAATGGCGTACAACCGTTGTATCGGAACACGTTACTGTGCCAACAACTGTCCATACAAGGTTCGTCGTTTCAACTGGTTCAACTACTACAATGACGAGCAGTTCAAGGACTACTATACCCACTCTAACTTAGGACGCCTGGTATTGAACCCAGACGTAACGGTGCGTTACCGTGGTGTGATGGAGAAGTGTTCTTTCTGTGTGCAGCGTCTACAGGAAGGAAAACTGAAAGCCAAGGTTAATTCTAAGTCTACCTTTGCTAAGCCAGAAGATGGTTCTATCCAGACAGCTTGTCAGCAGTCTTGTCCTACTGGAGCGATTGTATTTGGTGATGCCAACGATCGTGATAGCGAAATCTACAAGGCCCTTCGTCATAAGCGTGGATATGTTGCATTAGAGGAGATCAAAACACTTCCTTCTGTACAGTACCATGCTTTGGTTCGCAACAGATCTGACAAAGAAGCTGAAGCTCGTGAGGAGAAATTCAACGAGTGGAGAAAAGAGACATACGGTCCAGGTTGGGAAGTACCAACTGAGGCTTAATAAGAATGCAAGAGGTCGATCCAAATGGATCGACCCTCCCTATAAACACACAGCCTTCGGGCATTTTTATACAAGGAACAGTTTTATAAAAAAGGTCATACCACGACATGGGACATGTAAGATCTGAAATACGCCAAGACTGGGTTGTCAATACGGACACGTACGGGGAATTAACCTCGGACATCGTTCGCCCTATTGAGAACAAACCCAGCGCTCTATGGCTCATATTCACAGCTATCTCCGGATTGGTGATGCTGATGTGTTTCGCCTTAATTGGCTGGACCATCTATGAAGGTATCGGAACCTGGGGATTGAACAAGACAGTTGGTTGGGCATTTGACATCACCAACTTCGTATTCTGGGTAGGTATCGGACACGCAGGAACGTTGATTTCTGCGGTATTGATGCTTTTCCGCCAAGAGTATCGTAACTCCATCAACCGTGCATCAGAGGCGATGACAATTTTCGCCGTATTCTGTGCCGGTCTTTTCCCACTGATTCACATGGGACGTATTTGGGTTGCCTTCTGGACACTCCCTCTTCCCAATACACGTGGGTCGCTTTGGGTTAACTTCAACTCACCTCTCCTTTGGGACGTATTTGCGATCTCTACCTATTTGACGGTATCTATCGTCTTCTGGTACTTGGGAATGATTCCTGACTTAGCGACCATTAGAGACCGCTTCAAAAGAGCTGGAAAGAAATTTCAATCCTGGATCTATGGTGTATTCGCCATGGGATGGGAGGGTTCTTCCAGAAACTGGTCTCGCTATGAGGTGATCTCGTTGATCCTCGCTGGTCTGGCTACTCCCCTTGTACTTTCTGTACACTCCATCGTATCCATGGACTTTGCAACAGCGGTTGTTCCGGGATGGCACACCACCATCTTCCCGCCTTACTTCGTTGCAGGTGCGATCTTCTCTGGATTCGGTATGGTACAGACCCTGATGATCGTTACCAGAAAGGTCTACAAACTTGAGAATTACATCACCATGGACCACATGGAGTCAATCGCGAAAGTAGTTATCGCGACGGGATCTCTTGTGGGTCTGGCATATATCACCGAGCTATTTATCGCTTATTACTCTGGTTCTCTTTGGGAGCGTTACATTTTCATCAACCGTGCTCTTGGGCCATTCGGATGGTCTTACTGGATCATGTTCTCTTGTAATGTAATTACGCCTCAGTTGTTCTGGTTCAAGGGTATCAGAACCAATATGCTAGCGACCTTTATCATCTCGATTTTTGTCAACATCGGTATGTGGTTCGAGCGATTTGTGATCATCATCACATCTCTTCACCAGGACTTCCTTCCTTCCAGCTGGTCTATGTATGTTCCTACATGGGTTGAGGTTGGAATCTTCGTAGGAACCTTTGGTCTGTTCATGTTCTTCTTCTTCCTGTTCTCTAAGTACTTACCTGTAATCAACATGTTTGAGGTAAAGACACTGATGCACGGGGTGAAGAAACCACAACACGTTATTGATACTGAGAACGAAAATGCTTCTACGTCTACCATGGCTAAAGAAGCTGACGAAACAGACGAAGAGTAATCATTTAGACCACACACATTAAGTTGTTGATATAATGGAAAAGAATTTTCTGTACGGCAAGTTTTGGAGTCCCGATCACGCGTTGAAAGCTTCGAAGGAGCTTCACGCAAAAGGGGTACTGATCTATGATGTATTTTCTCCATTCCCAATTCACGGAATTGAGCCTTACCTAAACATCAAGCGTTCCAGACTAGCTATTGCAGCATTTATATTGGGACTCATGGGAGCTACGCTTGCAGTAACTTGTATGAGCCTTATCTACGGGTCAATTTGGCCGATGAACATTGGTGGTAAGCCAGCCTTGGCATTTCCAGACTTTGTCCCTATCACCTTTGAGATGACGGTATTCTTTGCCAGCCACGGGATGGTATTGACGTTCTTCATGGTTGGAAACTACTGGCCCGGTAAGGAAGCCAAACTATTCGACGACCGTCAGACTGATGATGTATTTGTCATCGCGGTTGACGAAGAAAAAGTAGAAAACGAAGAAGCTATCAAAGCCGTGATGAAAGATTCCGGCGCATATGAAATTGGTTATAAAAACCTTTAACACGATCATTCTCAGGATATTATGAAGAATACAATCAAACATATAAAACTGATTCTGATAGCAGTGATTTTGGTTTCTGTCATGACCAGCTGTTACTCAGATCGCTCCAAGCGAAACCTGGAGTACGCACCCAATATGTACAACTCCCTTCCCTTAGAGCCTTTCTCTGAAACAGAGTACTGGGACACCCATATGGGTGGAAACTACGCTGCTGTTGAAGGAAGTGATATGAAAGCTTTAAGTTCGCTCTCTGAAGATGGCGCTTTCAAGAATGGATTGTCTGCTCAGAAGCCCCCAAAGGGAACTGTACCTAGAGGAGATAAGTGGACTTACTATGAGTTGGATCATAAGAATCCATGGGCTCCCTATCCATACCCAAACACAACTGATGGCTATAATCTTGCAGGTGTAGAATTGGATTTTCCTGAAGATCTCAATCCTAATGATCCTGGGGTGAAGAGTAGAGGGGAAGAACACTACACCATCTTTTGTGTGAATTGCCACGGACCCAATGGTCAGGCAAAGGGTAACCTGATGACCTCAGAAAAATTTGTAGGTGTTCCTGCTTATGAGGTTCGTTTGAAAGGCTTATCTGTAGGGAAGATGTATCACACATTGACTTATGGAAAAGGTGTAATGGGATCACATGCCCAGCAATTGACTCCTCGCGAACGTTGGGAGGTGATTGCCTACATCCTGAAATGGAAGCCTAGTGATGATGGGGCAACTGACGTCGCTGTCAACAACTAATCATCTCTTTTAAATTGACTTATTTTTCATAGCAAATAATACAGGAACAGTGGCTCACACACATTTTAATCCAGAAGAACTTAATGACCGCTTTGAATTCAAAGGGCCATTAAAAAATATCGCCTTCGGGTTGATAGGAATCGGGATTGTTCTCCTGCTAGTGGGTGCCTTCATGGGTGGTTCGCCTGAATCAGCCAAGTCGAATGACTCACACGCCACGGTGACTCAGCAGGTAGACGAAAGCCCATTTATTCGTACCCAAAATGACCATCAGGATGAAGGTCATAGCGATGAAGCTCACGGAGAGTCTCATGACGAAGGCCATCATGAAGGTGACCATGGAGAATCCCACGACGAAGCCGGACAGCATGATGCCGGTGAACATCACGAAGGAGATGCTCATCATGGTGAAGGAGATCTATTCTCTGAAGACCACGGACATGGTCATGGAGATGCTGCCCATGGCGAAGGCCATCACGAAGGTGGTCATGATCATCATGCCCCCGTACACGAAATCACCCTAGGAACCAGAATCCTAGCAAATGTATTGTTGGCAGGCATGTACTTCTTCCTTATTGGTTGTGGTGCGATGTTTTTCCTAACCATCCACAAGATTACAAACGGAGGATGGCATACGGCTATCAGAAGAATTCCTGAAGCCATGGCACAATACCTTCCTATTGGAGCGGGTATCTTTGTCGTACTTCTATTTTTCCTACCGCAGCTATATGACTGGGCTTTCATCGAAGCCAATGATCTTTATGCAGAAGATCCATTAGTAGCCAAAAAAATAGGTTGGTTGAATACACCGGCTTTCGCTATCAGAACTTTCCTATTTGTAGGCTTCTGGATTTTTGGAGCTGTGATGATCCGCAGATGGTCACTTGCTCAAGACAACGATCCTGCAAATGCCCTGAACTATTTCAACAAGGAAGGAAGACTTTCTGCCATATTCGTCATTGTATTTGCTGTTACATTCTGTCTTTTCTCATTCGATTGGTTGATGTCTCTCGAGCCACATTTCTTCTCCACTATTTATGGAGTGAAGATGTTTGGTCGCGCCATGGTATCTTCTATGGTGGTAATGTACTTCATAACGGCCTACTTGAGAAGACAAGGGCACCTGAAGCACGTATCTAATTCTCACATGCATGACATGGGTGGATACGCTTTCGGATTTACCATTTTCTGGTCTTACGTTTGGTTGGCTCAGTACCTGCTTATCTGGTACTCCAATATTCCAGAGGAAGGCATGTACTATGTAAAGCGTTACAGAGTTGAGGACTCTACCTATCTTGGGTATTCCTTCTTCTTCTACGGAAATATCTTTATCAACTTCTTGGTTCCATTCCTAGGACTTATTCATCCAAAGGTGAAGAGAAACATTCAGTACTTCCTTCCATTTGGTCTGATTATGCTTTATGGCCACTGGCACGATCTATATAACCTGATTATGCCTGGTGCCATGAGAGGAGAGTGGGGAATTGGATTGATTGAAATTGGAAGCTTCGTGTTCTTCGCTGGTCTATTCATCTTCGTTGTATTCAACGCGATTTCCAAGGCCAACTTGTACGCTAAGCATCATCCATACATGGAAGAAAGCTATCACCACAATACGGGTGAGATCTTTAAGGACCTCGATTTGGATCCTGCCAAATAAATTTATGAGGAGTCCCGCTGAATAAGCGGGATTTCTAAAATAAATTTATATAGGTTTTTAACAATATGTTCTCTTTTTAGTTGTAAATTGTACTGTTAGATCAGTTTAAAGATTATACAAAATGGATGCTTCTTCATTATTAAGCATTGCGCAGTTACTTTTGGTCGCCATCTTCGCCTTTGTTGTGGTGAATCTATATCTGGTATTCAAATTGAAGGACATCGATCCTTTCAAAAATTGGAATCCAGATAGAATTAATGGCAATATCATGCTATTGTTCATTGTTGTAGCCCTTCCGGCGGCTTTTATCTCCACTTATGCATGGAAGGATACCTTCACTCTATTGATGCATCCTGCATCTGAGCATGGAGTTGAAATTGACCGTATGCACATCAATACCATCGTTGTTGCTGTGTTAGTAAGCGTAGTTACCAATGTTCTGTTGTTCTATTTCGCCTTTAGATATTCATACAAGGAAGATAGAAAGGCACTTTACTATCCACACAACAACAGACTAGAGATTATCTGGACCGTCGTTCCTGCTGTCGTTCTTACCGTCTTGGTTTTTGATGGGGTAAACGTATGGCACGACATCTGGAAAGAACTTCCTGAAGACATGGAGGTGACGAACATTGAGGTAAACGGAAAGCAGTTTGGCTGGACAGTAAGATACCCTGGTTCGGATCTAGAGTTTGGTGAAACAAGCATTGGCTACATCAACGATGCTACAGGTAACACCCTTGGATTCAACAAAGATGACAAGAGAGGATACGATGACCTCGTTGTCAATGAACTATACCTCCCCGTTAATAAGATGGTACATGTGGACATCAAAAGCCGCGACGTACTTCACTCAATGACTTTGGCTCACTTCCGTGTAAAAATGGATGCTGTACCTGGTATGCCTACTTACTTCAATTTCAAGCCTACCAAGACCACCGCCCAAATGCGAGACGAAAGGAAGGATCCAGACTTCGACTATGAGATGTCTTGCCAGCAAATCTGTGGTTCTGCACACTGGAACATGAGATTGAAGGTTACGGTGGTAGAAGAGGCTGAGTACAATGAGTGGCTGGCTAAGCAAACAACTTTTGCTAAGCAGTATGAGGAACTGAATGGGGTAAGCTTCGCAGGTACTGATGTAACACCTGAAGCAGCAGAGCCTAAGGAGGAAACTGAAACTCAAGAGGAAGCAACTGAGGAAGTTGCCATGAAATAAACATTATCAAAGAGAACTTCTTTAATCGGAATTAGAATATGTCGAGCGTTAATCATTCAAAGGAAGAAACCCTGCACGATGAGCTGCACCACCATGCAGAGCATCATCATGATCATCACGATCACGGCAACTTCTGGACTAAGTACGTATTCAGTACTGACCACAAGACTATTGCCAAGCAGTTTCTGATTACGGGTATCATCATGGCCATTATCGGTATCGGTATGTCTGTGCTGTTCCGTCTTCAGCTAGCTTTTCCAGATACTCCACTGCCTATCCTAAAAGCACTTTTAGGCGAAAGATGGGCACCTGATGGTATCATGAAACCTGAATTTTATCTGGCATTGGTAACAATGCACGGTACGTTCTTGGTTTTCTTTGTACTAACGGCAGGTTTGAGTGGTACATTCTCCAACTACTTGATTCCACTTCAGGTAGGGGCACGAGACATGGCCTCAGGATTTATCAACATGCTATCTTACTGGTTCTTCTTTACGTCCAGTTTGATCATGGTCATTTCCCTTTTCGTTGAAACAGGTCCTGCTGCAGCTGGATGGACGATTTATCCTCCGCTATCTGCCTTACCGGACGCGATTGACGGATCTAAATTAGGAATGACACTGTGGTTGATCTCCATGACGCTATTTATCGCGTCCTCTTTGATGGGAGGTATCAACTACATCACTACGGTCATGAACCTTAGAACAAAAGGTATGTCATTTGACCGTTTGCCTTTGACAGTATGGGCATTCTTCCTAACAGCGATTATCGGGGTATTATCTTTCCCTGTGCTGTTTGCTGCTGCTCTACTTCTCATGTTCGACAGACTTTTAGGAACATCCTTCTATCTATCTGATATCTTTATCGGTGGAGAGATGCTACACTATCAAGGGGGTAGCCCAATTCTTTACCAGCACTTGTTCTGGTTCCTTGGACACCCTGAGGTATATATCGTATTGCTTCCAGCACTAGGTATTTCTTCTGAGGTTATCTCGGTAAACTCAAGAAAGCCAATCTTTGGATACAAGGCGATGATCTTGTCTATGGTAGCTATTGCCTTCCTGTCGTTCATTGTATGGGCTCACCACATGTTCGTTACCGGAATGAACCCATTCCTAGGGACAGTATTTATGCTCTTTACCCTGGTAATTGCGGTCCCCTCGGCGATCAAGGCATTTAATTATATAACCACGCTCTGGAAAGGGAATATACGGTTTACCCCGGCCATGATGTTTGCCATCGGCCTCGTCTCGTTCTTCGTAACGGGAGGTATTACAGGAATCTTCCTGGGTAATGCCGCACTGGATATTCCTTTGCACGATACATACTTCGTAACAGCTCACTTCCACCTCGTGATGGGATCTGCATCAGCCTTCGGTCTGTTTGCCGGTGTGTACCACTGGTTCCCTAAGATGTTTGGTAGAATGATGAACCAGCGATTAGGATACATCCACTTCTGGATTACCTTTATCGGCTTGTACTGTGTATTCTTCCCTATGCACTTCATGGGATTGGGTGGTGTAGCTAGACACTACTACCAGTACACAGCGTTTGAATTCATGGGCATTTACGGAGATATTTCAGTCTTCATTACAGTGTCTGCGATCTTAGGCTTTGCAGGACAGTTTATCTTCTTGGGTAACTTCTTCTACAACATTTTCTTCGGAAAAGAAGCACCTGCCAACCCATGGAAAGCAAATACGTTGGAGTGGACTACCCCTCGTGTACCTGGACACGGAAACTGGCCTGGAGAAATCCCAACCGTTTACCGCTGGCCATATGACTACTCTAAGCCTGGTGTTAAGGACGACTATTTGCCTCAGCACATTCCAGATGAGGAAGTAGAATACGAAGAAGGCTTCCAGCCTGAGATGCCTGAAATTGAGGTTCCTAAGCCAGTTGAGAATCCAACTGAGGAAACAGAAGAGAAAGACTCTTAATATTGAATATCAACGATATTTCAACGGCCCCAATCGTAAGGCGATACCGCATCATTGCCAGTATCACGGTTGGGGCTGTTATTTTTTTAATCTTCGTTGGAGGACTTGTGAGAATGACAGGCAGCGGTATGGGTTGCCCAGACTGGCCTAAGTGTTTCGGACAATGGGTACCTCCAACAGATATTTCGCAGCTTCCTGCAGACTATAAAACTCAGTTTGCGGTTCAGGGACGCGAGATAGCGGACTTTGACCCTGTCAAAACGTGGATAGAATATATCAACAGATTGATAGGTGTCCTGATCGGGTTCTTTGCCTTATTGACCTTGGTTTTTTCTATCCCTATGAGGAAGATTCATCCACGCTATTTGTGGACGAGTTTAATCGCCTTTATAAGTGTAGGGGTAGAAGGCTGGATTGGATCGATTGTCGTAAAAACAGATCTGGCTGGTGGTTTTATCACCTTGCATATGTTAGTGGCTATGCTAATCCTGAGTATGTATATATGGGGGCTTATCTCCTCCTACTCATTCTCAATTAGTGAGGAAACTGGAAAACAGACAATTACAGCTGTCTTTTTATGGTCAGTTTTGTTCCTAGTGGTAGGGCAGATCGTCTTAGGGACACAAGTAAGAGAGGAAATAGATGTGCTAGCAAAAACAATAGGTGAAGCTGAGCGTGCCAATTGGATTTCCCAGTTGGGAGCGATTTACAGCGTACATTCATTCTACTACTTGATTGCAGCTGCCATTGTAGGATTGATTTTTCATTTGAGAAGGTATCAATCCGATATTCCAATCTTGCAGAGACTGAGTATTGTCATTGTGATACTCTTAGTTGGAGAGGTAATTTTAGGGATTGGGATGCACCGTCTGGGTATACCTAGGATCATGCAACCCTTGCATTTGTTGTTGGCGACTACGCTTTTTGGAGCGCTATTCTCACAACTTACCATTTGGTCAAAGGCAAAAATAGAATAAGGAACAACTGAATAGCCCCTTTTTTGAGGGACTTATATAGGAACATGCTTAAGGAAAAAGAAACACACATTAAAGTAAGTACACTCTCCCTCTACAAGGAGAAAGCGGCAGCCTATATTGAGCTGCTTAAACTAAAGCTTTCTTCTTTGGTAGCTATATCTGGTGTCTTTGGATACGCGATGGCTGCTGGGGAGACCTTCGAATGGCTATCCGCGATCATTGTGGGAATAGGCGCCATTATGGTTACGGGTGCTTCTAATACCTTAAATCAGGTCATTGAAAAGGAGTACGACAAGTTGATGAAGCGTACGGAAAACCGCCCCATGCCAACGGGAAGGTTAACTCCTACCGAAGCGGTCATTTATGCGGTCCTCATTGGAGGTCTTGGCGTCTACATGATGGGGTACTTTTTCAACCTTTCAGCTGCCCTATTGAGCATCATTGCCTTGCTCTCTTATGCTTTCGTTTATACGCCCATGAAGAGAATCTCTCCTATCGCTGTATTTATAGGAGCTATTCCAGGAGCATTGCCTCCATTGATTGGATGGGTTGCCGTTACCGGTGATTTAGGAATTGGCGGTATGATATTGTTCATCTTCCAGTTTTTCTGGCAGTTCCCTCATTTTTGGGCGATTGCTTGGTTGGCTGAAGAGGACTACAAAAAGGCTGGCTTCAAAATGATGCCCAGCAATGCAGGGAAGACTCCTTTTAGTGCTTTCCTCATCTTTATTTATGCCTTTTCTTTGGTTCCTTTGACATGGTTTGCTTTTCAAGCTGGTCTGGTTGGAACCTTGGGAAGCATAGGCTTGATCGTACTAGGGATCATGTTTTCGATACCTGGATTCAGGCTGTACAAGACCATGGAGAATAAATTTGCGAGGCAGGTAATGTTTGCATCGTTTATTTATTTACCTCTCATTCAGATAGTTTTTTTATTAGGATAATCATTCCAAGAGATTGAATAGATGAGTAGTTTTAGTATGGATATGGAGAATCGCAACTACATTGTGCACCCGCACAAATTTGCCTTGTGGTTATTCATCTTGACGGTTATCATGATCTTCGGGGGATTTACTTCAGCTTACATTGTACAAGCTGATTCCCTGATGGAGTCGCAAAAACTGACGTATGATCTTCCTCCTATTTTGTGGAGAAACCTCATCGTCATTTTGGTAAGTAGCTTGACGATGCAATTTGCCATATATACTGGGAAAAGGAATCAAAACTCGCTAGCTGCGGCTGGCTTGGGCATGACCTTTATCCTAGGGATCATGTTTTTGATGGGACAATGGCAGGCATTTATCGACTTGACCCAGAGTGGATTGCCATTCGTAGACAAAACCCGTACTGACAACGGGGTCGCGTTCTTTTATGTATTGACCGGTCTGCATGGAGTGCACATTGTGGCAGCTATCATTGCAGTTTTCGTGGTCTTCATCCAAACGTTGATTGACAGATTTCGCCCTGGTCGAAAGGGGCTTACATTTGAATTAGCTGGTACCTTCTGGCACTTTTTAGGACTTTTATGGATTTATCTGTTCCTCTTCCTGAAATTTATGCCCGATTCGTTGAAGGAAAGCTAAGCATATATTAATTTCGCATCATATTCTATTCACACATCACACACATTTAGAAGATGGCAGACGTTTCAGTAGATCCCAAGGCACTCCAGGAAGGAGAACGCCCGATATTCCAGGCTAGCTGGGGTAAGCTGTTCATGTGGTTTTTCCTCGTGTCAGATGCCTTTACCTTTTCTGGCCTGTTAATCGCATATGGAGCTTTGCGTGTTAATGCAATTGCAGAAGGATACAATTGGGCACTTCCAGAGGAAGTTTTTACCCATGCTCCTATCCTGCACGAAGTATTCCATATTGATGCTCCTTTGATTTTCGTGGGTATCATGACCTTTATTTTGATCCTTTCTTCTGTAACCATGGTATTGGCAGTAGAAGCTGGGCATAGAAAAGCACGTGCTGAGGTTCAAAAATGGGTTTTTTGGACAATTATTGGAGGTATTGCCTTCCTTTCTTGTCAGGCCTACGAATGGTATCACTTCATCTCTGGTACTGGACTTCACATGAACGAAGAAACACACCAGTTCGAAAGTGGGGGAATGATGCTAAAGGCATCCCTATTGGAACAAACCATGGAAGAAGGAGGGCCTACTGTAGTTGGGCTTGAGGAATCTAAAATGATTGTCTTCTACCCAGGTGGTACCAAACATTTCTATGAAGGCCAAGCACACGGACATGGTGGAGACCATGGAGAAGACCACGGTGATGGTCATGGTGCAGATGTGCTAGGACTAAGAAATGGAGCTGAAATTACCTCTTCCGTCGCCATCGATAAAATCATGAAATTCGCTCACCATTCCCATGATGGAACCTATGTTCTTCATATGGAGGATGTGGTAGCAGAAGATAATCTCAAAAGCAAAAGTGAAAACAAGCTTGCCTTGAAACCGCTTCTACCCAAGGGAACTTCTTACGAAGATATTGTTTCAGTACCTGTGTACGCGCAGCTATCTACTTCTCTAGATACCATCCGTTTGGTTATGAGAAATGGATATGAAATCTCTCTTCCTTCAGTTGTAGATGATTTGAAGAAACCAGGTGTCGTTATGACAGCCGAGGGCAAGGTGAAATCTTTGAATGAGGATGGATACTATCCTGCTCAGGGTGGTTCTTCGATGCTGGCTAACCAGTATGGTAGAAAAGCATTTGCCAATCTATTCTTCTTCGTTACAGGATTCCACGGAACGCACGTATTCTCAGGGGTTGTGCTGCTGGTTATTCTATACTTCAACGTAAGAAGAGGAGTTTATGACAAGCGTGGACACTACGAAATGACAGAAAAGATCGGTCTTTACTGGCACTTTGTAGACCTGGTATGGGTATTCGTATTTACCTTCTTCTACCTGGTATAAGAAAATATTAGGATGCAGTGATCAAGCTGCATCCTCCTCGATTTTAACCAAATACATTAATCACCATAAATTCGCGAGCCATGGCTGCAGCAGATGGTGGCGCTAGCGCCAGAAAAGAAATTATCCAAACGGCTTTGATCCTGTCCGGACTAACAGCCTTTGAATTCCTTATTGCCTTTGTGTGGAGAGATGTGTCCGCCGCTGTCGGCATCTCCATGGAGACAGGGTTGTTTATGAAAAACCTTCTCTTCATCATTTTGACCCTATTCAAAGCCTTCTACATCGTGGCTTATTTCATGCACCTTAAGCATGAGATTAGAAGATTGGCTGTTACGATTGTACTTCCTTTCCTATTCATCATCTGGTTGATCATCGGTATGATGATCGAAGGAACTTTCTGGGGAAGTAGAAGCAATCCTGACGAACAAACTTCTGCCTACAAGGTTGAGCTGGTAGAAGACTTAGGATAAATACCAGAATAGAATTTTATGCAGAATACGCAGGCTCGGGTAGCGTTAATCGTGATTATGGCAATTCCATTGCTGTTGGTCGCTTACTTCTACCTGTTTACTGAGCCCGTTTATGAAGGGGTTCCCTTTCAATATGATATTCAAAATGGGGATACCGTTTACCACGAGGTCCCCATTTTCTCTTTGGTTAACCAACACGGCGATACCATCAGTAGAGAGGACGTTAAAGGGAAAATCCTTTTCATCGACTTCTTTTCCACCAAAACTTCCACCTATGATACCAGAATTGTAAGTGGAAACAGGGAAATTGCGCTAAGAACTGTACTTCACGGAAATCTTAAACGGGTACATGAAAAGATCAATTGGGATAAAAATCCTGATATCCTCTTTCTTTCCATCAATACCGGAGACTCATCATCGGAAATTGAGGCCTACATGAAAAAAGATGGTTGGCCCGAAAACAACTGGTGGGTATTGCAGGGCAATCCTGAAGACATCTATAGGTTAGGACAAGGTGCTTTTCACCTAGACGAATTCAAAAACAAGGCTCCTGGCCATGAGCCATTCACTTCCAACTATGTTACGCTTGCAGATAAGGAAGGGAAGGTTAGAAACTATTATGTAGCTACCAACCTTCAGCAGGAAAGAGACATGCTTCAGGATTACGTCGCCTTGTTAAGATTCGACTATCCAGAGGAAACAAAAGCAATCCGTAATCGTTAAGGCATAAAGATTTTCCTATGAGTCAAGTCCAGGCTACTCCCAACCCGGATTACAAAAAATATGTGCCCTTCATTTGGGCTGTATCTATTGTCGTACCTATTGTGGTAGGTGTGCTGTTGAATCCCAGGGTTCAACTTATCTCCAATCCTTCTGAGGGCTTGACTGCCTTTGCCAGAAACCTCCCCTATCTCAATGCCACCATCAATTCGTTGGTTTCCATTTGTTTGATTGCTGGCTTCGCCATGATTAAAAATCAGAATAGGAAAGTGCATCAAGCCTTTATGGTTGGAGCCTTTGTGCTATCTGCATTGTTCTTGGTAAGCTATGTAACCTATCATGTCGTGATTGGGCATGTGCCTTACTGCGAAGGGAACCTTGCCCCCAAGGGGGTGTATTACACGATTTTGATCTCGCACATTGTGCTGTCTGTTTCCATCATCCCATTGGCTTCCTTTAGTATTTTTCGTGCTGTAAGCGGCACCTATGAACGCCATAAGAAGCTCGCCAGAATTACTTTCCCTCTTTGGCTGTATGTTTCTGTAACAGGGGTGATCGTGGTCATCCTTAATTCACCTTGTTATTGATAAATTGCTAACCAGAAGGCTAAATTATCGTAATTTAACTATATGAGAAGCAGGATCATTTCAGCCACAATATTTGTCTCCCTGATTTTTATGCAGGGACAATCCTTGATGGCTCAGTGCTCCCAGTGTAAGGTAGCAGCCGGTACACAAAGTGGGGATGGGAGCTATAATTTCGGAAGTATCAATGCTGCGATTTTATATCTGCTTGCCTTGCCACTGGTTCTTCCCTTCATTGTCGGAGGGGTATGGTACTACCGCAAAAAACAAGCACAAAAGGCGAACGCCTAAAAAATAGATTCAAGACTAACAGGCCATTCCTATATTTGGAATGGCTTTTTTCATGTTAATAGCCTATCCTACTAGGGCTATCACCTATTTATACAAACTTCTTTTTCTATGAACCTAGACAAAAACCATGAAGTAGCTGAAGTCATTATTCAAGGTTATGATGCTTTCCTCAAGGAATTTGAAGAGGTTACTGCACGTGGTAGAGAAAGGTTTGAAAATAGAAACTGGCATGGCATTCAGGCAGATTCCAAGAAGCGCCTAAGCATTTATAAGCGTGAGGTTCCTCGAGTGGCCAGAAAGATCAGGCGGATTCTACAAGAAAATTCTAGCCAGCGAGAACGTTGGATTGAAATTAAACAGATATATCAGAGATTAGCACAGTTTCGCCCTTCCTATGAGATTGCGGAAACCTTCTACAATTCAGTGTGTAGACAAACACGGGATACACGAGTAGCGGACGATGATGTCATGTTTGTGCTGGATGTCCATGATCAGCGGGAATATGCCTCAGTGGCACCGATTTACCATACCTACTTCCTTATAGAAGGGGTAGAAAAAGCCATGCGATCACTGCTTCAAGACTATGCTTTTGAGACCCCTTATGAGGACATGGAAAGGGATTTGACATGTATCATAGAACGGTTTCAGGCTGAAGTCATCGACAAATATGAGCAAGGGGGAATGACCCGTCTTGAGGTGCTAAAGTCCGTCTTTTTTAGAAACAAGGCAGCTTATATCGTGGGCAGGGTGATCATCGGTAAAGATAGGGTTCCTTTTATGTTGGCCATGTTGAATACAGAAAAGGGGGTATCAGTCGATACACTCCTAACCACCGAGGGCGACCTAAGTATTGTGTTTAGTTTTACGCGTACTTATTTCTTGGTAGAAGCCAAAATCCCTTCCGAATTGGTGCACTTTCTACGGTCTGTCATGCCCTACAAGCCTTACAGTGATCTCTACAATTCGATCGGGTTTAGCAAGCATGGGAAAACAGAATCTTACCGACATTTTATAGATCATTTGAGCAATACCAAAGATAAGTTCATCCATGCTCCCGGAATCAAAGGGATGGTGATGGTCGTATTCACCCTTCCTTCCTACAACATTGTATTCAAACTCATCAAGGATAAATTCCAGCCACCTAAGGAAACAAGCAAGGCCCACGTAAAGGCCCGATATAAGTTGGTGTCTAGGCATGATAGAGTAGGGCGAATGGCAGATACCCACGAATTTGAAGCTTTTTCCTTTCCTATAGATCGTTTTGATGAGGGTTTACTCAAAGACTTGACCGAGCAGGCTCCTTCCATCGTTCATATTCACGAAGAAAAAAATGAGGTTATCATTGACCATCTCTATACCGAGCGAAGGATGATTCCTCTCAATATATTTTTGGAGCAAGCCAATACAGCTGATGCAGAGGAAGTCATTGATGAATACGGGAATACCATCAAACAATTGGCTGCGGCAAATATTTTTCCTGGGGATATGCTCTTGAAGAACTTTGGCGTGACCAGGCATAAGCGTGTGGTCTTTTACGATTACGATGAAATTGGTCTTTTGACGGATTATAACTTCAGATACTTACCCCAATCACAGTTTGAAGGAGAAGGGATGTTTGATGATGGGGGTAGGCCTTGGTTTGCCGTGGGGCCTAAGGACGTTTTTCCAGAGGAGTTTCGTCATTTTTTAATTGGTAAAGAGATGATCAGAAAGATCTTTTTCTCCAACCATGCAGAACTATTTGACCCAGATTTTTGGATCGAAATGCAAAAGAAGCAAGTGGATGGGGAAATCGTAGATGTCTTTCCCTATCGACGAAAGAAACGTTTTTGTGTTTTGTGGGAGGATTAATGGCTCCTATTTAATTCATATCCGCCTGCTGGGGCTTGGGATGAGTCTGGTGAAGGAGAATACCATGAATGATCAGGTATTGCGCTGTCATATACGTCAACATCACCCATATCTGGCGGAAAGGAATTAAGACTACGTCTGAAGCAAACTTCCCCACGGCGATTAAGCTATCCGATAACATAAACAGAAGAGCACCTAGGAACACATATCCAAAGCTTATTTCAGATACTCGGTTCCAGCGATTCAAGGCGGTGAGAGACATCACACAAATGACCGTCGCATATACCAAAACGGGCACCGTCATATTCCCTAGTCCTCCGTAGATTAACCAAAAGAGTAGGGCTGCATACAGCAGGAAGGGCAAATAGGCCCAGGGATGCTTCCCTAAGTAGGACTTTCCTTTGTAAGGTGGGAGTGTCAAGCTGAAACAAAGGATATAACAAATATGAGCCAATAAGAAGGAGCCAAGACCCAATAGAAAAAACAAACTGCTTTCGTACATCAGGAGGACATCTCCTGCCCAGGAAAAAAATAAGGCACCCATGACTAAGAAATGTTCGAAACGAGCACTTGAGGCCTTAAACATCCAGTAATACATGAAGAGGGTAGGCATGAGGAGGGACTTGCTCACCTGGTATCCAATTCCTTTGCCATCGAAAAAGATCAAACTAGAAATGTTCACCATCCCCAACATGATAAAGGCTAGCAAGAATAGTCCTTGGTTGATGGTATTTTTGGGTTTGTATCGTTGGCTTTGCATATCCAAAAGAGTCAGGGTCTCTAAAGGTAGGGAATGGGGATATGCTTTCCTATTGATTATCCAAGCAGAGAAAGAATCGAGATGGAAAATACATGATTAGGCCTTCAAACTTGCCTTGTTCATTTTTTCCTTGGCAGCGAATAGTGCCTTGGAGAACCAAAGATAATCTTGAATGAATTTGTTGCTCTCCTTTGCCATCACTTCATGAGTTGGTATGCCTTCAGGGGTAAAGCTATCCTGAACATGAGGAACGATTAATTTCCTAGGCATGGGAAAAGCTCCGATAGATAGGACGAGCTGTTGCATTTCAGTAGAAGCATTGATCCCGCCCATACGTCCAGAACCAGTAGAAACTACCCCGATGGGTTTTTTGGCAAACTCACCCCAATAGTGGTCAAGGGCATTTTTTAGGACACCTGTATAGCTTCCGTGGTATTCAGGGGAGATAAAGATAAGCCCATCTGCTCCATGAAGAATCTTTGCCAGATGTAAGAGATTAGGATCGGCTTGTTCATTTTCTTTCCATCGGTAAGAATATTGTGGCAAGGGCCATTCCTTCAAATCAATAAGGGTAGGATGTATGTCCTCCTCTTGTTTTAGCAGGGAATGGAGATGAAGAGCCACTCGATCTGATTTTCGACCTTCTCGGATACTACCTAATAGAAGCGTAATGTTCATGCTCCAATAACCATAAAAGTCTCCTTTAAGTTTCAAATATCTTTGACAAATATTTGAGTTAAGAACTTTTTATCGCTAATTTTGCAATCCTTTTAATGAATTATAGTAATGAAACGTACATTTCAACCAAGTAATAGAAAGCGTCGCAACAAGCATGGATTTCGTTCAAGAATGAACTCTGTGGGTGGCAGAAAGGTCTTGGCTTCAAGACGTGCCAAAGGGCGTCACCGCCTGAGTGTGAGCGACGAAGGTCGTCACAAGCAAAAGTAATAGGAGTATGGAGTCCACTCCGCAACCTCCCAGATTTTTCTTCCCAAAGGAAGAAAAGCTTTGCAGCAAACGAATCATATCCTATCTATTTGAACATGGTCATTCCTTTGGGATGGGTGTGTTCAAATTTTTCTATGTCACAGACTTCCCCAAAGAATGGATGGAAGTTCCTGTACAAACTGCCTTCGCTGTTCCTAAACGGTCCTTCCGTCATGCCTACATGAGAAACCGCCTCAAAAGGAGAATGCGGGAAGCTTACAGACTTCACAAGCATGACCTCATTTCAAGCGTCGAAGCGCAAGAAAGTAGGCTCGCCATTTTTATCAAATTGAATGGAAGGAGGGAACTCCCTTACCCACCCATTGAAGCAGGCATTAAGAAGGGCTTGCGTAAGATGCAGCGAATAATTGCAGAAAAGAATTCTGCAGAAGCTTGAAAATTCACTCAAATAATTCCTAATTTTTCAAGAGGTAGGCAGTTCGCCCCTAAATGTGACATTGTTTGCTATTATTCAGGCTATCTTTAGAAATAAGGGACATTTTGTGTATCCTTATATACAGACTTTAGGCTATTACCTGAATATGGACATAGTGAAGAAGGGATATTATTGTGAGAGAATATGAAGTTGCGTAACATAGTTATTATAGTTGTTCCTGTCCTTTTGCTCCTTTTGTCAACCGGTTTTGTTACTGATACTTCGGATGACTTATTCGAAATTTCCAAGAACCTCGACATATTTGGAAGACTCTACAGAGAGGTAAATGTCCTCTATGTAGAAGAAACGGACCCCTCCAGGTTGATGAAAACGGGCATTGATGCCATGTTAAAATCCCTCGATCCCTATACCACATTTGTCCCAGAAGAAGAGGCAGATGATATAGCTTTCATGAGCTCCGGTGAATATGGAGGTATTGGGGCAATGGTGTTAAGAAGAGATGGAAAATTTGTCGTAAGTGAACCTTATGAAGGGACACCCGCTGATAGGGCTGGATTAAAGCCGGGAGATTATCTCCTAAAAATTGGAGACACGCCTTTGGATGGAAAGACCATGGACCTCAACGATGTGCGCAATCTTCTGAGAGGAGAAAAAAGCTCAGGCTTTGATATCCTGATCAAAAGACCTTCAGAACAAAGCAGCCGTATCGTTTCTATGGTTAGAGACAGAATCAAAGTGAAGAATGTCCCATATGTGGGGATGATGTCAGATCATATCGGGTACATAGCTTTGACGGGCTTTACCAAGGATGCCTCACGAGAAATGCAGCGTGCTTATGAAAAGCTAAAGGAAGAGGACAGCCAACTAGCAGGAATTGTATTAGACTTAAGAAACAATCCCGGTGGAAGACTAGACGAGGCCGTAAGGATCGTGAATCTATTTGTGCCCCAACGTGAAACGGTAGTGGAAACCCGTGGAAGGCAAAAGAACTCGAGAAGGGTACACTACGCCCAAAGAATCCCCATTGACACCAACATCAAAATGGCAGTCTTGGTGAATGGAAAATCTGCCAGTGCATCCGAAATTGTAGCGGGCGCCATGCAAGACCTCGATAGAGCCGTTATCATGGGGCAGAAAAGCTTCGGTAAAGGCTTGGTTCAAAATATTCGTTCTCTTGCCTACAATACCCAGCTAAAAATTACCAGTGCCAAATATTATACCCCAAGCGGGAGGTGTATTCAGGCATTGGACTACGGAGATAAGGACGAAAGTGGCCGCCCACGTAAAATAGCTGATTCCCTCCGCACAACCTTTTACACAAGAAATGGCAGGCCCGTTTTAGATGGTGGTGGAATTCAGCCAGACCTTAATGTGAGCGATGAGAAATTGGTTCCACTGGTAAGAAACCTAGAGCAACAAGGATTCATCTTCGATTTTGCCACAAAGTTTGCCGCTGCCAATCCAAGCATCGCTACTCCTAAAGAATTTCAACTGTCCAATGAGGCATTTCGTGAGTTCACCAATTACGTGGAAGAGGAAAATTTTGACTTTGAGACTCAGGCTGACAGAGAACTGTTCGACTTAAAACAAGCCATGGAGCAGGAAAAATATACTTCTCAGTTGTCAGAAGATGTTGAACAGTTGGAGGCAAAATTAAAAAAGCTGAAGATAGAAGAGATCTTCCAGCATGAAGAGCAAATCTCTTGGCTATTGACCAAAGAAATTCTAAAAAGATATTATCTGCGAGCAGGTATTCTGGAGGCCTCTGTTGGGCATGATAAAGAAATTCGGGAAGCTGCTGCCGTTTTGAAAAGCCCAAGTCGCTACAAGCAGATTCTTCGAAAGGGCAACGAATAAGTCCTAGGGATAAGAGAAAATATCCAGAAAAGACGAAAAGGGGATTGACTGAATAGTTGAAAACCTTTTCATCTTTTCTTTGCTTTGATACCTAATGAAAGCAATCAAACGCTACGAGCTGATTTTCCTGATCCTATTTATTCCCTTAGGGAAGTTAATGGCATGTGAGTGTGAGCCACCCCAAGATCCATTAGCTGCCCTTGAGCAGTCCACTTTTGCTGTATATGGAAAGTGTGTCTTGGTGAATACCAATTGGATGTCTGGTGGGATGAAGTATTCCTTTCAAGTCAATCAAAGTTGGAAACGATCTACCGAACCCCTCTTCATCGTCAATACTCCTTTTGCAGAAGAGTGCGGCGGGATGAAATTTGAAGTCGGTAAGGAGTATTTGCTATTCGTTGAGAAGAAGTTTTCACCCAAGACCAACAGGTGTATGGGAACGAGAATTGCCAAAGAAGCAGATATCATGGCCTTAGGCCAGGGAATCGAGCCTATAAATACTGGGAAAGCCTTTCAATTGCTATGGATTATTTCGGCTATGATTTTAGGTTTTAGCGGAATTTTGATATTTGCCATTCTCCGAAAAAGAGGAAATAAAGCCTAATGCCTTAGCAGAATTCTTACCAATTATAGTATCTTCATCTTAAATGAAAATGTTTACTCTGGATAAACAGAGTTGGAACATCCACTGCTACACACTAACACAAATTATGTCTGACCCTGCAGCTTCGGTCAAGATTGAGGAGGGCTGGAAACAGGCTCTCATGGCGGAATGGGGAAAACCCTATTTCAAGGAATTAAAGGCCTTTCTATTAGAAGAGAGAAGGCAAGGTATCACAGTATACCCTCCTGGAAGTCTGATTTTCAATGCCTTCAACAAGACACCTTATGACAAGGTGAAGGCCGTCATCATCGGGCAGGATCCCTATCATGGAATGGGACAGGCGCATGGGTTGAGCTTTTCTGTCCCCCATGGAATAAGAATCCCCGCTTCTCTAAGGAATATTTACAAGGAAATGCATGAAGATATCGGTTTCCAAATTCCCCAACACGGGAACTTGGAAAAATGGGCCGAACAAGGCGTACTCATGCTCAATACGATCCTTACAGTTCGTGCAGGCCAAGCCAAGTCCCACCATAAAAGAGGGTGGGAGCACTTCACAGGAGCTGTCCTCAATACCCTGAATAAAGAAAGAGAAAATCTGATTTTTTTATTATGGGGACGACCTGCCAGAGAATTGGGAAATATTATTGATCCCTCAAGGCACTACAAATTAGAAGCCGCCCATCCCTCTCCCCTGGCAAGAGGAGCTTATTTTGGGTCAAAACATTTTTCCAAAACCAACGAAATTCTACAAAAACTAGGCAAAGAGCCAATTGACTGGCAGGTTTAGAAGGAATGCCTCTTTTGGGTCTCCGTCTAACTTGCGGAAAGCTTGAAGCCACTTGTTACAGCCCCCAGCTTAATTAGTTTGCAAGAAGGAAACAATAGCGTATGAGAAAACATGCTACCCTCACTCTATTCATGTTAATGGGATTGAGCCTGATAGGCCAAGAAATGTTGACCCCCTTTGAAAAAAGTGGAGAAACCGAAACCGCGACTTATGAACAAGCCATAAGTTGGTATCAACAATTGGCAAAGAGATATAAAAAGGCCCATTTGATCGAGTACGGACAAACAGATGCGGGTAAGCCCCTGCATTTGTTTGTCATTTCCAGTATAAAAAAAGTTAATCCTCAAAAGCTGAGAGAGTCAAAACAAGCTTTTGTCCTCATCAACAATGGAATTCATCCGGGTGAGCCTTGTGGGATAGATGCATCCATGATGCTGGCAAGGGATATCCTAAAGAATGAAGAATTTCGGGGTATACTGGAGAACACCAGCATTGGGATCGTCCCCCTATACAATATCGGAGGTGCGTTGAACCGAAGCTCCTACAGTCGAGCCAATCAAGAAGGTCCTGTTGTCTATGGCTTCAGAGGAAATGCCAGGAATTACGATCTCAACAGAGACTTTCTAAAAATGGATACGCGTAACGCTCATGCATTTGTTGAGTTGTTTCAAGACTGGCTTCCGCATTTGTTTGTCGACACACACACGACCAACGGGGCCGATTACCAGGCGACTATGACCCTTATTCCTAGCAGGCCAGAAAAGCTTCCTAAAGCCTCGGCAGACATTCAGAAAAGGGCTAGCGAGAAGATCAAAAAAGCGCTTGAAAAAACGCCTTATAAAGTGTGCCCCTATGTTTACTCCGTGGCAGATGTACCCAATAAGGGAATTGCAGGCTTTTTGGATCTGCCAAGGTATTCCTCCGGTTATGCCTCCCTTTTTGCTACCCCAAGTTTTATCACGGAAACCCATATGTTGAAGCCTTTCAAAGACAGGGTTTGGGTTACTTATCATAGCCTGAAGGCCATTATGCCTACTACAGCTAAGGAATCCGAGGAGCTCAAAGAGACCATCGATAATCAGCGTTTTAAGGCTTGGACAACATGGGAAAAGCATCAGGAAGGGATGGACAATGAGAAGGGAATTCCTATCAATTGGGCATTGGATCGCAAGACGGTTGATTCCCTTGAATTCGAGGGCTTTGCTTATTCGTATGAAAAAAGTGAGGTGACAGGGCTTAAGCGATTAAAATATCACAGAGATCAGCCAGAAACATTTACCATCCCCTTTTACAATACTTTTTATCCTGCCCAAAGCATCCAAGCTCCCAACGCCTATATCATTCCTCAAGCTTATCATCATGTCATCGAGCGTCTAAAGGCGAATAAGGTGGAAATGAGTGTGCTTAGCCAAGACATGGACATTGAAGTTGAAGCCTATTACATCGACAAACTCCACACCCAAAGTAGAGCTTATGAAGGCCACTATTACCATGATTCCGTTTCCGTTACATCGGAGGAGTTTAAAGTGAAATTCTATGCAGGTGATGTGGTAGTTCCTGTAAACCAGTGGCGATACATGTATCTTGTTCATGCCTTGGAACCAGAAGCCGCTGATGCTCTTTTCCGCTGGAATGCCTTTGATGGTATCCTCATGCAAAAAGAATATTTCTCTTCTTATGTTTTTGAAGAAAGAGCAAAGGAACTGTTGGAAAGCGACCCTGCGTTAAAGGCCGCCTTTGAAAAGGAAAAAGAAGAAAACGAAAGGTTTAGCAAGAGTGGGAGAGCCCAACTAGACTTTATTTACAGACGTTCTCCTCATTATGAGAAGACCCATAGACGTTATCCCGTTTTTCGATTGATGGAGCAGGTATCACTACCCTTAAGCCAAGAATGATGTTGCCGGAAGAAACATCTCAAGAAGAATTTCAGATCATGGCAAAGAAACTTGCCGCCCTTGAGTCAGAGAATATTCTGCTCAAGCGAGAAAATCAGTATCTGAAACAACAAGTAGACCTTCTGTTAAATCAGGTTCCTGTCATTTTCTATCGTATCAACAAAGATGGGGTATTCACGGATGTGTTAGGGAAAGGCTTAAGCTTGCTCAAAGAACAAAAAGAAGACATCCTGGGGAATTCTGCCTTCGATACAGAAAAAAGATGGCCGGATTTGGCAGAAGCTGTACGGGATTCCCTGAAGCAGAGAGAGGCATTTAGCAGAATTTTGCACACCAGCGATGGCTTAAGCTATGATGCTTCCCAATTTCCCGTATTTACATCTGAGGGAGAATATGATGGCTTTATGGGAGTGGCTTTTGACATCACGCCTTACATCAAGGAAGAAAAAAGAAGCAACTACAAGGATTCTTTCCTTCGCTTCTTTGTTAAGCATACACCTGCTGCCATAGCTATGTTCGACCAAGATATGCGCTATATCATGTATAGCGACCGCTGGATAGAGGACTACAGGCTAAAGGAGGTTGAAACTGACCTTTTGGGGCAGAGCCATTACGATGTCTTCCCAGAAACGCCAGACAGATGGAAGGAGGTCCACCAAAGATGCCTAAGAGGGGTTACAGAATCCTGCGAAGAAGATCCATTGGAAAGGGAGGATGGAACCACAGATTATATCAATTGGGTAGTTACCCCTTGGTATACCGAAAAGAATGAAGTAGGGGGATTGATATTTTTCCATGAATTTGTCAATGAAAGAGTGGAGGCGCTTCAGCGACAAAAGGAAATGGCTGCTGCCGTCAAAGATTCCTACCAGCGCATAGAAGACTTCGTCTACGCCATTTCTCAAAACCTTCAAGATCCACTTGAATCGGCCATGTTGTTAATTGATTACCTACAACAACACCACCAGAACAGGGCTTCAGGGCCGAAGGTGATCCAGTTTTTGAGAATACATTTAGCCAGGATATCCAGAATCGTTACAGAACTGAAAGACTACGCGAGCATTGAGGATAGTCGAGGAAAAAGAAAGGTGGATTTGGCGGATGTTATCGAACGTGTACTAGAAAATCTTCAGGAAAACATTCCTCAAGGGGAAACGGAAATCATGTTTGAGAATTTACCTGAAATACATGCCAATGAATTCGAGATGATTGCGCTTTTTCAGCACCTACTTGGCAATGCTTTAAGGTATGCGGGGGGAGGAGGCCTACAGGTCAATCTTTCGGCAGAGCAGAAGGGGGAAAATTGGTTGATTCAGGTTAAAGACAATGGGCCAGGGATCAGCCAAGACCGCCAACAAGAACTGTTTGATGTGTTCCGTACCTCTGACTCAGACAATTCTGAACAAGGTTATGGCATAAGTTTACCGATGGCTCGAAGAATCGTCGAGCGGATGAATGGAAAAATATGGGTGGAGTCAGAATTGGGAAAAGGATCAACCTTTCTCATCGAATTTCCTGCCATAAAAAGTTAAGCGGGAATCCTCAAGCTTGGATAGCTTTGGCTAGGTTCCTCCTCATCAACAATTTTCAAGATTTTTGTGTTTACTTCTTCTGAGGGTGGGGTAGAAGGCGTGATAGGGTTGATCTTTTTGGAAGAGGTATCACCTAGTGTTTTTTTCAGGCCAGCCGCTACGGCAAATGAAAAAAGATATTGAACGAAGAGTACGGGAATAGATAAGACTTGGAAAAAATTTGGGCGGCTTGGGCTCTCTTTGGACATGGTAATTTTTTGGCTTGTTTACCTCTATTAACGGAGAAAGATCGAAGAGGTTGGTCCAATGTTAGGGATTGGTCATTTTTTGGTAACTTTAGGATAGTTTGGTAGAATATTTATCAATATTTCAATAACCCAAGGGGTAAATTGTCTATCGTTCAATAATCCGGCGCTCTATCCGCACATCCTCTGGAAGAAAAATGACTTCTCTCATTTGGTCAAATGAGAGAGAATGATGTAAGAATTTTCTGCTTTGTGAAGTAATTCTTCCAAGCGGCGCCAAGCGAATCAGAACAATATTTAGTATCATACTATATGAGATTTCAGGGAACGGACCAATATGTAGCGACGAAAGACCTTCAGGTAGCTGTCAATGCCGCCATTCACCTACAAAAACCCCTATTGGTCAAGGGAGAACCAGGAACAGGAAAGACGCTTCTGGCTGAAGAAATAGCCAAAGCCCTAGATATGCCACTTTTGACATGGTACATCAAGTCAACCACCATCGCCCAACAAGGACTTTATGAGTATGACGCTGTTTCTCGATTGCGAGATTCCCAGCTTGGAGATGATCGCGTTCATGACATAGCCCATTATATCAAGAAGGGAAGTCTTTGGGAGGCCTTTGATTCAGATCAGCAAGTAGTGCTTCTTATCGACGAAATTGACAAAGCCGACATTGAGTTCCCCAATGATTTGTTGTTGGAATTGGATAAAATGGAGTTCTATTGCTATGAGCTGAAAAAGACCATTATTGCCAAAAAGCGTCCCATTGTCATTATTACCTCAAATAATGAGAAAGAGCTTCCAGATCCGTTTTTGAGAAGATGTGTATTCCATTACATCCGTTTCCCAGATAAGCAGGTCATGAAGCAAATTTTGGATGTGCATTTTCCTGGTCTCGATGAGCGTTTGTTGAAAGCCTCGCTGGAGGTATTTTATCAGATCCGAGATCAAAGGGGAATGAAGAAGAAACCTTCTACCAGTGAATTGGTGGATTGGATCAAACTGATCATTCTGGAGAGAATAGAGCTCAAGGAACTAGAGGAATTGAATATCAAATCGGGGGTATTACCATTTGAAGGTGCCCTGATAAAGAACGAGCAAGACCTGCAACTGATTGACAGGTTGAGACAAGGTGGAATTAGATAGAATGTATCATTCAAGCAGGAGGTAAAGATGTTTTTGAACTTTTTCTATAAGCTTCGTGAGCATGGGATCAAGGTTTCGGTAAAGGAATACCTAGCCTTGATGGAAGGCTTGGATAAAGGGGTAATTGATGCCTCTCTGGATGAATTTTATTATCTCGCCAAGGCTTTATTGGTCAAGCAAGAAGGCCAGTTAGATGCATTTGACGTACTTTTCGGACAATACTTTAAAGGCAAAGAAGCAGGCAATCAGGACTTTTTAGATGAAGTCCCAGAAGAATGGTTGCGAGCCGAAATGGAAAGAATATTTGATCCAGAAGACTTGGCGGCCATTGAAAGCCTCGGAGGCTTGGATGCGTTGATGGATAGGTTCAAAGAGCTTCTGGACAAACAAGAAGAGCGAACCGAAGGAGGAAAGAGTAACATAGGGACTGGAGGGACTTCACCATTTGGAAATGGAGGATTCAACCCCGAAGGTCTACGAATGGGGCAAGCTGGAAGTCGCTACAGAAATGCGCTGAAAGTCTGGGACAAACGTCAATACGCCAATCTCAACGACAAGGTAGAACTCAACACACGTAACATTAAGATGCTCCTTAAGCGTCTGAGGGTGTTGACCCGTGAAGGACTGGATGATGAGCTGGACCTGAAAAATACCATCAAAGCTACCTCTGAAAACGCAGGTTATCTGGATATCAAGATGAGACCTTCCCGAAGGAATAGGGTAAAGGTACTGCTGCTCCTTGATATTGGAGGTTCCATGGACGATCACGTGGAGATGTGTTCTCGTTTGTTCTCCGCTGCCAAGCATGAATTCAAGCACCTAGAATATTATTATTTCCATAATTGCCTCTACGACTATGTTTGGAAAAACAATTCCAGGCGGTATAGCGAACGCATGACTACTTGGGAGCTCATGAATACCTATAACAGCGACTACAAGGTGATCTGGGTAGGTGATGCAGCCATGTCCACCACCGAAATCTTCTACAAAGGAGGCTCTGTGGAGCATTATAATGAGGAAACAGGGATGGAGTGGCTCCTTCGCATGAAACAACGATTCCCCTATATGGCATGGATCAATCCAACACCCTATTATCAATGGAGATACTATGAGTCCACTGCCGTTCTAAGGAGGTACATGGACAAACGCATGTTCCCCATGACGATGGAAGGCATCCAAATGGCCATGAAGTCCCTGAAGGATCCCAATATCACCTATGGAGAAGATGATGAGCTCAATACCTACCGTTAGCCTATCCCTTTTGCTGAGCTATTTGCCGCTGAAACCGGACTGATTGAGGTCATATCGGATTTGAAATATGTATAACAATCCCCTCTTTTCAAGGTTGGGACATCATAACAAAGAACCCAATATCCAGACATGGCAGATTTAATGCCCTTATTTCCACTCAGCCTGGTCGTTTATCCAGGAGAGAAACTTCATTTACACATTTTTGAGGACCGCTATAAGCAGCTGATCAATGAGTGTCTGGAGCAGGGAACCAACTTTGGAATTCCAGCTGTGGTCAATCAACAGGTGGTCTCTCTTGGCACAGAGGTGGTCATCAAGAGTCTGGATAAGAAGTATCCTAGTGGGGAGATGGACATCACTACCGTAGGGAAAAGAAGGGTAAGGATCGAAAACTTCTACGAGGTGGTAAGTGGTAAGCTATATCCTGGTGGAGATATTGAGTGGCTTTCAGAGGACAATCGTACCGAAAGCACCATGCAGCAGATGGTCTGGGATTTACTCGAGCAATTGCATCATGCATTGGGAATTCAAAAGAAATACGCAGACGATCCCGAACAATTGCATACCTTCCAAATCGGCCATCACGTCGGATTGACCTTGGCACAGGAATTTGAGTTGTTGTCGTTGAACTCTGAGCTTGATAGGCTAATCTATGTCAAGAAACACTTAGAGGCTATTTTGCCTGTAGTACGCGAAACGGAGCGCCTAAAAGCCAAGGCCAAACTAAATGGCCACTATAAGAATATTCTTCCTCCTGATTTGTAGGCCCCAAGTCATACAACGCATCCTTTTGTAAAAAACTCCACTTTTGTCGGCAAAGCGAATGATCACTTTGTTTCGGCTTTTTAAGTTCAACCAAACAAATTGGTATGAAGCTTCGAATCATTTGGTTAGTTGTCCTGCTAGGTCTTCTAGGCCATGCGCAAGCAGGTGGTGGTTGGGTATATAAGCAAGGAAAAGGCTATTTCAAGTTGACACATTGGTGGGCAGTCAGCCCGTTGAATTATGATGTAACGGGAGAGCTTACCAACCAAATGCCTGTAGGCTATTTTAACAGTAGTTTTTATGGTGAATTGGGCTTGTCAGATCGCCTCACAGGGATCTTATATGTTCCTTTCTTTAGCCGAATGACCAATTATCGTGTGAATAGTGATCCCCTTGAGCCAAGAGAAATGGCAACAGGTTTCGGAGATGTTGACATCAGCTTTAAGTATGGGTTGTTTTCTTACGAGTCCTTCGTGGGTGCGGCAACCTTGACCTTGGGCGTTCCATTCGGAAGAACGGGCCTGGGGATGAATGAAAGCTTAGCTACAGGAGATGGAGAGATGAATGTCATGTTTAGGGTAGACGCGAGTTCTACCTTGAATTTAGGTTTTGTATTGGGTTGGGCCTCTGCTTATACGGCCTACAATGCAAGGTCGCTTACTTTTAGCGATGAATTTAGGTTTGGGGCCGAGCTAGGGTTCAAGTTTTGGAAAGACAGAATATTGGCAATTGGAAGGCTGGATAGGGTAGATGCACTAGGTCCCTTAGAAAGCAATACCGGATCCATCTTCAGCAACAACTTTGAGTTCCTCAATCTCACAGGGGAAATTGGTGTGAATGTAACCAAAAAGCTTGGCCTAGCGGTTACGTATACCAAAGCAGTGAGTGGAAGGTCGTTTTATGAAAGTCCTTCATTTGCTGTAGGGGCTTATTTGAACTTGTAAGGGGAAAAGAAATCCAGCTCCTGATACCTTGATCAAGACCTGGATTTCTCACAAAATCCTTGAAAGACACAGTTTATTTCTTGGAACGAAATCGAAAAAGATCCTTGGATAACTCTTTGTCCCCCTTCTTAAATTTCCTCAACTGTTCTGCTAGGGAAGGTTTAAGACTAGCGTATTTCGAGATAATCTCATAGCCCATGTTTTTCAGATGTGGCTGAAGATCTCCTCCCTTTTCGTATTCTGATTCTACAATTCTGAGGAAGGTATCGCAATTGCTGTAAGCCACAGAACCTTCATAGACTTTATCCAATTCTTCTTGGAAATTTTCTTCTCCTCGATAGTAATCTAGGTAATGGTCCATGCATTCATAGGCCTGGTGGCCGCGTTCCCAGCCCAACAACAAGCTAGCTTTGCTTTGGTCTGAATCCTCCATTTTTTCCTCATACAATCTTGCCGCAGCCAGGTACCTTGATTTTTCCTCATGGACTTCTGCCGCCCTTTGGTAATAGTTCATGGCAGCATCACGCTCCTTCAACTTCATGAAGAGATCGCCTACTTTTTCGGGATGCTCTAGTTCTTTGTAGAGGTCAATGGCTTCTCGGTACATATGCCCTTCCTCATAGCAGGAGGCAGCACGGGATTTGTCATTACAATGCTTGAGATAAACCTGAGCAGCTTCTGCATAATACTTCCCTTCCTCCAAGGTGGCAGCAGCCAATCGATAGTTCTTGAGAAGTTTTAGGTACACAAAAGCGGCTTCTTTATACTCTCCCTCCGCTTTGAGCTGCCTGGCAGTTTCTCCATACTGGTTTTGGAGGCGCCAATATCCATCATTGCCTAAGGGAGCAGAACCTCCAGAACCCGAGTAATCAATCTGTCGGTTTCCGAATAGGTTGAAATTGTTCCATTGTCTGGATAGAGAAAAGTAGCCAGGAGCAGAACTTCCTCTTCCACCCATTCCTTCATCCAATGGAAGTGCATATTTCAAGCCTTCTTTGGGATCATTTTTCAAGAGATCCATCAAACGGTCAAGCTCCTTTTGGTTTCTTTTCATGAGCTCTTCGAAATCTTCAACCATTTGTTGAGACCATTGCTGGGACCATTTCTGGTCTTCCCCAAAGGATTCGAAAAACTTCATCAAAGCAGACTTCTCTACCCCTTCTCCTTCCTTGGAAAATAGCCCTTTGTAGAAGGCGAGTCTTCCCTTTTCCCACAAATCTAAGGGCCCTTCTTCCTTGCGATCGCCCCCCATGATATCCTCTTCCATTTGTTTGAGAATATCAGTTTGTGGCCTGACCACCTCAAAGGAGTAAAGTTCTGTCGGAACAGAAGTCCCCTCAATGGCAGCTTTTCCATCAAACTCCAACTGCTTGGGAAGCGCAATATGGGCCGCCCAATCAAAGGGCGCCTCTAATTCTACCAATCCAATTTCGGGATGCATGATATGTACTTTTTGCCCAAACAGTCGCTCGCAATCCTGATAGGAAGGCAAAGGAAGAATATCTGCTTTTTCAGGAATGTAAAAGTTAGGATGTACTTGTTGGCAAGCCTCCTGATGACTCAGCCTTTCAGACTCAAGGTCACGAAGGCAAAGGACAAAGCATCCCCAAACGGAGTTCAAGCGTTGGCCTGGTAAAGCATAAACTTCTACCTCATCCAGGCTAAATCCCAACTCTTGTAGTTCAAGCACCCATTTCCCTGCCGAAGAGCCTCTGATAAGGAAGCCCCCAATAGGAAAACGATTCTTTTTGGATGGTCTAATGATCAGTTCCATGATCAAGTATATGTTGAATAAATGGATTTAGGTATCTTCTAAAAAATTCTGTGATCAATACGTAGCTCTGGTTCTTATCAAATTCCTTGTTACAAGGAATGTACTCAAATTCAGCCTCAATGTCTCCCAATCTTCTGTTGAGCGTTTGTAATTCACCATGTCTGAATAGCTTGGGGAGCGTAAAGGGAAAGGTCTTGGTCAAATGATTTAGCCCTTCTTCATTTTCTATATCAAAGCCTTTCAAGGTATTTAACAATTCCTTTTTACTTACTTCTGGTTTCAGCTGCTTAATCACTACTTGGAAAAGCGGCTGTTGGAAGAAATAGGACTGCCCTGAAAAGATTTCCCTTGTAGCCAAAGCCATAGAGGTATTGAGTGCGGATGGCACGTAAATCTGTGGAATATCTGGATTGCTGCTTGTCAGAATGAACATACCTGCTCGTGTATTTTCGATGGTGCTTCCGTCAGAAAATTCGAAGAGATCTTCATGGACCATCCGCGCACTTGCTTGGATTCTGAAATTACGATTGGTCTTCAACTTGACATGCTGCCCATCCAGTACCTTTAATTCGTGTTGATTGAACATCAAGTTACCACCATTGTTGATCGAAATCTTTCGAAGATTCTTAAACATGGTGAAGTAGGATCTAAGCCGCTTGTTGATGTCAACAACCTTTTCTTCATGCGCTTGGAATTTATCCAGAAGGTGTTTCTGGCGTTCTTGGGCATCGTTCATATTGCCTTCCAAATCGACAGAACGTAAAGAACCAAATCCGTAGATGTAAAACAGGTCTTCGTGAAAAATGATATTGGGTTTATCCGTGCGGTACTCATACTTGTATTTCCCTCTAACGGTCTGTCCTGTACGTGTATTGACAAGGGTCATGCGTTTGGAATCTTTCTCTAGCACCAAGATTGCATAACCTCCCTTGCTTAGGTGTCCCACACCAAAGTCGAAGTGTTTCTCCTTAATGGGTAAGTTATAATACACCATTTGCCAGCCTCTATTGTTGCCGTGAGCATGCCTGTCATAGAACCTTAGCAAGTGATGCTCTCTGCTGATTTGGAAAATTTCGCCATATTCTGATTCTCTGTAACCACCTACATTTTGATTCGGCTTGATCAGCATAGGGAAAAAATCATGATCACTCTTTTCTCTAAAAGTCGTGTTCTGCGTAGGCTGTTTCTTGATCTTCCACAATTCCTCAAGCGGAAGCTCCATTCTTTGAAGGTGTCTCTTGCCATTGTAGAGTTTGCGAAAGACATCCATTCCTCCCTCTTCGTCGAGTAACATCCAATAAGAAAGGGGGGTGTTTCTATCTGCCAATAGCCTATGCATATCTGGATGCAGGATCGTCGTCCTTTCAGTCAATAGGACAACTTCCTCATTTGCCTTGGGTGGATGAGAAAGGAAATATTGGCTGATACCCTGTGCTGGGGTCAATGTTACATCAACATGTTGGATGGCCTCAAGGATGGTATCCAGCGAATCCACTTCTACAGCTTCAAAGCCTTCCCCTATAACAAACACAGAATAGGCAAGCTTTGTCTTAGGATGTCTTGTCAAGGCAAGCATACAAGCAAAAGCCATGGTTTTAGGAATACCCCAGTTTTTGATGGAGATATCAATGAGAATAGTCCGTTTCTGGTTTTGAGAGGAAGGTGGCGCCTCTCTGTTCAGATAAAGAGCTTCATGATTGGCTAAACGGCTGAGAAAAATAATATCCTCATTGGCATACTCAGAAATGAGAAGCTGACTCAGTTTGCCCTTGTTGGTCAAATCTGAAACCCCTCCCATCGACTGGTCACTTGGCGCTTTCATGTAAAAAGGTAAGGCCAAGCCAGACCATAGGAACTTTACCAAGCTCCCAATACGCTGGGTTTTTGGATGGTTGATCAATTCCTCAATAAGATCTCCTGTCTCGTTCAGAGGAGCCTCCTCCAATTCCACTTCTTCATCTATCTCAGGGATGCTCAGTTGGTTGGAAATGATGTCATCAGCACTGTTGTATCGTTTAGAAATGATCCCAAGGACTCTTAAATCCTTTTCTAGACAAATCCGAAGCGCATCAAGCCTTGAGTTTACCGACAAATGGTAGGCAGTAGCTCGAAACATTTCCTTTGTTTTTCGAGAATGCTGAAGGGAAAGTCGATCATGACCTTCCTTGAATAGATCTCTGAGGAGATAAATCTTTTTATGCCCGATTTTGTAGGCGTCAGGAATCTCTCTCACCCAATAAAGAAGTTTCATCGCTTCTGTAATCAGGGGATCAGTATAATCTGGCTTGTGCGCGACTAGGATGTTGTAAATCTGTTCGAGACTACTTTTGGCGTTGGGGTTCATCGCTGTCATGACCAATAGCAATGATCCAAATCTTGGCAGGCCTTGTTCAGCCAGGTTTTCGAGTATATCTGCTACCTGACTCTTGTAGGCAATGGTATTGCCATTGGGAATTTCAAGGACCTCTCCATCGCTAGCCCACTTCCAAAAATACCCCTCATGTTGTTGGATGTAATCCGTTCCCATGTCAAATTCAATTTCTTGTGTTTACTTAATGGTTTGGCGTACTGAGCTAATGCTGAGCGTCTTAAGCCACTCTTTTTTGAACATCAAAAATGATGGATCTTCTTTCCAAAGAATCCAATGAGTGTTACTTGGATCTATTCTATTTGCTATTTCTGAAGACAGTATTTGAAGATCAAATTCATAACCTGTGGGCAGAAGGTGATTGCCAGATTTCCAGATGGCCATACCCTCCAAGGGTAGGGTAGGAGAACCTATTACAAGCACTTCATGTTCTTGTAACTGAAGCCATTTCAGGTGCTGGGTTCTCACCACTGGAGCAGATTGCATATAGGATGAGAACGCATCCAAGTCCACGATTAAGCCAAAGGGAGAACGAATTTTTTCAGAAGGAATCAGCCTGATTTGAATATGTTCTTCCAGTCCGAAAAAATTATGGTTGTAGCCTGACAGCCTTATTCTCAATACCTGCTGAATCGGCTTCCAGTCCAGTTGGGGCTCCTTTGCCTGTGGCAGCAATTTATCAAGGAAAAAGAGTTTCCCTTCTTTGCCATAGAACAACTCTTTATGCGGGATCCTTTGGACTTTGCTTGAATGAATTTCCTTTTCACTAAATCCAGTTAGCCAAATAAATCCCCCTGCTAATGCCATATGAAGGTGATCCCACTCCCTTAATGAAGCTAGGTCTTGTTCATCTTGTACGGAAAGCCTGAGGTAAAATGCTAGGCTTGGGTAAGCATCTTTTTCCATAAAGCATCGATTTGCTGCTGCAAATGAGTTTTGTGTTCTTCTTTTTGAATCCAGGTAGCGCGGGTTTGTAGGTATCTCAATTTATCCTTGAGAAGATTTTGCTCCTCGAAGGACAATTGACCACTATCGATTTTGAGGTGAAGGTCTCGAATCTCCTTGGCCAAGTTCTCCGCATTAGGAACCTTATTCATCAGAGATTGAGGGTGGGCTTGTTCATGCGCCTCCTTACCCAAAATATTGTCAATCAATCCACCCAAGACTTCAATCTGTTCTTCGGTATCCCAGATATACTTCATCACCCAGAAATCTGAAACATTTACTGCCTGGCGATGGGACATAAGGGCAGAGGCAGCTAGGAGATTTTGAATCTTCACGGCTCTTCTGTCAGACACCTTGATTCCGGTGTTGCGCAGGCTATGGATCAATTGTACATACTCTTTGCTGACGGGGGAAAGGTCTACCTGTCTAGCCAATTTCTGTAACTCAATGATATCTTGTGGATGGAGAAATGGCCTTTCCGCGAGTTGATTGTTTTCTAGTTTTCTACCAGCTAAAAGGACGTTTTCCAATAGATCAGGATCGACGTAATCACATCTTACCCGAATCAGAAAGCGGTCAAGCAAGGCATTCAGCGTTTCATCCTGTGGGAGACCGTTACTGGCCCCTACAAACATCAAGGCTGGTATCTTACGCGTTTCCTGTCCTCTCCGGAAAATTTTCTCATTCAAAGCCATCAATAAGCTATTCAAGATAGCCGAATTGGCATTGAAGATTTCATCCAGGAAAACCATGGAGGCTTCTGGAAGCATACCCGCTGTATTGGTGGTTAACTCCCCTTCCTTTAGCTTGCGAATGTCAAAAGGACCAAAAATCTCGTTAGGTTCTGTAAACCTAGTCAAGAGGTATTCGAAGTTTTTTCCGTCTCTGATGGAGTCGGAAAGGGAACGGACAATGGCAGATTTAGCTGTACCAGGAGGGCCCAGTAAGAAGGCATTCTCCCTTGCGACCAAGGCAATCCCGAGTAGGTCAATGATGTCATCCTTCCCCACAAACTGGTCCTTGATATAGCCTAATATTTGATTGAGTTGGTCTACTTTACTCATGTGTTGTGATGGTTTCAAAATTGGGCCAAAACTGTTTGGCATACATGCCTAGAGCTGCTTTTACCCATGGGAAAAGCTCCTCTTTTTCGGCTAATAAGATATTTTTATGTTTGATGATTCGGTCGACGTACAATTGTCTGAGACAGTTATTGGAGAGGACAACACTAAGATTGGTCTCTTTCCAATTCTGAGAATAAGAAATCGCAGAATAGTGCCACTTCAACAGAAGCTGTTCCAAGATGTCCAACAATTCATCATCTGGATCAATATTTTTGAGCTCATTGACCAAAGTTGGGAGAAATCGCAGACATAAGTCTACCGAAAGAATGGAAGAAGCATCAGCTTGTTGGTGATCCTTAGGCAGAATTTTTCCAAGATCACTTCCTTTATTTTCTCTAAAAAGAATGAGCTGGGCCGTTAGGTACACCAATTCCGCCCCCCATAATGCTGCTGCCTCATCAAACGGAGGAGCCTCAAAGGGATAATTCAGTTTTTCTCGCTCATATTCAGAGCGCAAAAATTCCACTACCTTATCTTTTTCCTCCTGCTGGATACCGGGAAGATTTTGATATAGGACAAGGGCCCCTTCCGTTCGAAGGGCTTTTATCATGTCGTAAAAAAAATCCTGATCAATGTGTATGGTCATCTGATGGATTGTGCACAATTCAACTGGTAGAGACAAACATAGTATTAGTTTGTATCCTTAAAAATATAGGAAAATGATGAAAGGGGATACCCAATAAATTGGGAAGATGAAGGGTGTTACTTTTTATCCATTTCATTAACGAAAACCAGCGAAAAAGGATGGGTTTTCCCGCAAAAAAGCTTCAATCTACCTACCAGCCTGTTCTAAATAAGCGAGTTGCCCCCCTGATCCCACATTTTTGGTACCTGTCATAAGCCTTTCCTGCAGCTGTTCTGATCTCGGGACCGGACTTTCGTCGCATCCAGGCTTGAATCAAGCTTTCAACCACATAGGCTTCAGGTGCCAATAGGTTAGTCGTCATCAACAAGGGATATCCTCCCGCAGCTTGTAAATAGGATTTGAAATAGGGGTGTGAAATACAACCTATGGCACTTGCATCTCTGATTTGCTGATCCTCTGAAGTGATAAGCGGAACCTCGGTATCCATCAGTCCATTGTGCCCATTAAAGACGATCAGGTCAGCATTACCATGAATGCCCAATTCTTTGTCCAGAATGATGATTTTTCCCTTCTTTTTTCCTGCTAGGGAAGAGAAATAATCCGTTAAGCATTCCTTCATTTTATCTCCTCGGTAGGCATCTGCCACAATTTTGATATGCTCAAAACCCGTCTCTTGAGATTCGAAAATGACCCTTTCCAGAATGTTTGGGGTAATATCCATTTGACTGGCTACCAATTTCCATTTTGAGGAGATTTTAAAATGAGATTTGATTCCATATCGGGCTCCCCAGTAGAGATTGGTCCTCAAATTTGTGCCATTTCCTAAGGAGGAGGATACAGGCACAATACCTTGGTGTTCATTATCACAAAGGGGGACTAAAATATGAACTACGGTGGGGGATTTAAGTCGGGTTTTTTGTTCAAGTCTTTGAAGGGCACTTTCTCTAGAGAAGCTGTCTGGTAAGGTAGAAACTGAGGTTGTAAAGGTGGGAATGGCTTCAGGCTGAATGGAAGTTTGGGAGGTTTGAGCCTTTGGGGTATCGCAGGCGACTATACTCACAAACAGGATTAGGATTCCAAACAGATTCTTCATGATTGTTTTTTATTCCATAAGGAAGAATGTGGAAAGGGTTACATCATGAGTCGGTTGATGGATCAATTGGATGAACCTTTGTCTAAGCCAATAGACTCATGAAGCGATCTAGGCGTTTGGCGACCTCCCCTACAGAAAATGCTCGTACAAACCTTTCTTGCTCTTTGCCTTCCCAAAGGATAATCAAGACAGGAGTTACGAAGACTGCATGCTGGGCGGCCGTGATTTTATCTTGGCTGATGTCTATTATGTGCAAGTGGAGCTTAGGATAGTCGCTGACGAGCATGGCTTCCAGCTTAGGACGAAGGGCGTGGCAGACACCACATCCAGGAGATTGGAAATAGAGAAGCTTAATGGAATCCATCAAATGAATGGGAATAGGAGTGATGGAAAAAGGTAGAAACGTTCTCAGAACGTTTCTACCTATAAATGTTATCTGTTCTTAGAAGTCAAACTTAATCCCTTGTGCCAAGGGCAATTCTTCTGACCAGTTGATGGTGTTGGTTTGACGTCTCATATATGCTTTCCAGGAATCAGAACCAGATTCGCGGCCTCCTCCGGTTTCTTTTTCTCCTCCGAATGCTCCACCGATCTCAGCACCTGAGGTTCCTATGTTGACATTGGCAATCCCACAATCGGAGCCTAGGTGGCTCAGGAATTGTTCTGCCTCTCTCATGTTTTCGGTAAAGATCGCGGAAGACAATCCTTGAGGAACATTGTTGTGAATCTCAATGGCCTCCTCTAGGCTTTCGTACTTCAAAAGGTAAAGAATAGGGGCAAAGGTCTCGGCCTGAACAGTTGGATATTCGTTATTGGCTTCCACCAAAGCAGGAACGACATAGGTCCCTGTTTCAAATCCTTCCCCATCAAGTACCTCTCCACCGAAGATTTTGCGACCACCTTCTTCCTCTATGCTGGTAAGAGCTGCTTGCATCTTACTAACAGCATCTTTGTCGATTAAGGGACCGATCAGGGTATCCTCATGTAGGGGATTGCCGATTTTGGCTTGGAGAGAGCCATAAGCTGTCTTGAGCTTCTCTACAAATTCATCATAGATATCAGCATCCACAATCAGGCGTCTGGTAGAGGTACATCTTTGCCCACAAGTTCCAACTGAACCAAAAACGATAGCAGGTATCGCTAATTTTAGGTTGGCATGCTTGCTGACTATGATCGCATTGTTTCCGCCTAATTCAAGTATACTTTTCCCCAGCCTCTTAGAAACAGTCTCTGCAACGGCTTTGCCCATGCGCGTAGATCCTGTGGCAGAAACCAAAGGTACGCGTTTGTCAGCTGCCATCATTTGTCCAATTACTCGATCTCCAATGATGAGGTTGAAGACCCCCTCAGGAAGTTCATTGGCCGCTAGCACATCCTTGATGATGTTCATGCAAGCGATGGCAGTAAGAGGTGTTTTTTCACTTGGCTTCCACATGGTTACATTGCCACATACAGCTGCTACCATGGCGTTCCATGCCCAAACAGCTACTGGGAAATTGAAGGCAGAAATGATGCCTACCACACCCAATGGATGCCATTGTTCATACATCCTGTGGTGCTTTCTTTCAGACTGCATGGTGTTGCCATACAATTGCCTGGAAAGCCCTACAGCGAAATCACAGATATCGATCATCTCTTGGACCTCACCCAGACCTTCCTGGTAGATTTTTCCCATTTCCATGGAAACCAGTTGCCCGAGTGCATCTTTATGAGTACGCAAGGCTTCCCCAATCTGGCGAACAACTTCTCCTCTTTTGGGAGCAGGCATGTCCTTCCAAACTTGGAAGGCGTCCTGAGCTGTTTGCATGACCATTTCGTACTGCTCTTCAGTAGCCATCTGCACTTCAGCCATGGGCGAACCATCAGAGGCAGCATGAATCATGATATACTCTTGACCTGAAGCGTGCCAGCATTCAGATCCCGTAAAAATGACAGGGTTTTTTTCTTTAATACCTAGTTGGGAGGAAAGTTCTTCCCACGAAAGTATGTTTGACATGTAGTTAGTATATAATGGTGATGGTGTGTTACTTAATGATGACACCAGATGCAATAAAGGAAAGGCTGACTTCGGGCTCAGTATACTTTTTTGCCGCTTCTTCAGGATCCATTCCTCCGTCTTCAGCGTAGTGTCGTAGTTCCTCAATGGAAGTGGTATCGATCATGGCTGTTCCTTCGATGATCGCTGTTTTTCCAGAAGCATCTTTTGGAACAAAGAAACCATAGTCCTTAAAGGTAACACGCATAGGTGTACCATCCGCTTTTTTGAGGGTCATCCAGCAACCCTTAGCTTGGCAAACGTCGATCACTTCTCCACTTAATTTTACTCCTTCTGACATGCCGGCTACCGCAAACTCTGCTAAAGGGGTTGCCTCATTCGAAGAAATACGCATGCCGTGGAAGCTCATCCCATCTGGAGATACGCTATCAGCGGGTACCGTAGCTTTTTCTTCTGTTTTCTCTACCACCTCTTCTTTGGGGTCATCATGTCCTTCCTGAGTTTGTTGTGTTGGTGCACAAGCTGCGAGGACGAAGATAGTTACAATGCTGAAAATCAAATATTTATTAAGCATAATGACGGTTGAATTAATGATGTGGCCCAAAATAATGCATTTCTATGAATCAGGCATGCTTAATGATGTTTTTTTGGCTCGTGCGTTCCATTCCTATTTGTGTTTTCAGCTGTTTTTGATGAACGAATAAGGATTGCTGAACGGACTTAATAATTTGGGACTGCGTTTTACACAGCCAGATTCCTCTTTCCATTTGCTCATGAAAATCTTCTCCGTTGTTCGCCAATTCGGTGATGAAAATGGTGTGAAAATGCTCCATTCGATGTCCCTGAGAAATAGAGTATTTCCTTTTGAGATCTACCAATTCTTGCAAGAGTTTGTGATTGGCCAAATGGACTTCGTAGACCGCATTTTCGATACGCTTTTCAGTTACTGAGCGGTTTCTATATTGAAAAATCCTTGGAGAATAATCCACTCCATTGAGTCTGTCGAGGTAGCGATACAAATGCTCAATACGGGTTAAGGCTGCCATGGAAGCTTCGATGGCTTCCTTGACCTCTCTTTGCTCACACTCCAAATGGAGAATCTTTTCTTCGATTTTTTGCAAAAGATTCGTGGAGGGATGTTGGTGATTGAGCATGGTTTGCTCTTTGATGTTGATCAATTCCTCCATCAATTTTTCTGGCTTGCCAAACAGAGAACGCTGATATTTGGTGCTTTTGAGTAGACGATTGAGGTGTTGAGTCATGGCAAGTGCGGCATCGTAGGCGTGTTGAGCCTCTTGCATTTCCTTTTCTTCCCGTATCATGCGGCTTGTTGTTACAGGAATAAATCGTCCGTTGAGCTTGACAACATCGTTTTGCTCCTTTCGGAGTTTGGCGTCGAGTTCAGATAGTTTTCTTCTAGCTAGGGTCAATTGCTTTTCCAGGCTAGAGATTTTCATGTCCAGCATACGGGCACGCCTAATTTCCTCAATAAGGGGTTTGAGCGTGCTGTTGATTTCCCTTAAAAACATGTGTAATGGTTGGCTGTAATGAATCTACTTTTTGTATACGGAATTTAAATAAGGATGATATCAAGATCACTAGGGTCCAAAGGGAATGAGGAAAATCAGCCAAATACCTACAAGGGTAAAAGTAAGGCTGAACACTGCAGGGTATCCGAATTTTCAATGATGGTATAAAAAACGGATATACTATTGTTGTCATTGAGGTTGCCAAATCCAGTTACTCTTCCAAATGGCATAAACTGAGGGTACATATCAAAAAAGGTGGATCGAAGAAGATTGCCTACTAGCTTAGCAGGGTCTTGTGGATTGGCTTGGTTATGCAAATTTCCCAAGGTAACCTGATTGAAGGAAGGGCCTGTTTCAACTACCATTTCAAATGTCTGGGTTTCGCCCTCACAATCCTCCTGCGCCTGGAAGGTCCCAGGAAAGGCTTCAGTCCATAATTCTTCACATCGCTCACCTTGATACCCATCTTTACATCTACAAATGGCATTGTCATCATTGCCAACAATACAAGTATCCGTGCCTGTGGTACTACATTGTTGAATGGTACAAGGGTCAAGCTGAAATTCACAGTCTCTCCCGAAAAAGTTCTCCGGGCAATCACAAGTTCCATCTAGGCAAATTCCACCATTTTGGCATTCCACATCCTCACATGGATCACCCGCACAAGAAGGTAATACCAAGAAGATGAGAAGTATTGGACATATCAGGCAAATAAATCGGGTGTTCATGTAATCAATTTAAGTGATAACGTGAGGGAGGGAAGAATGGATGTTAGCCATGCAAAATACGAACGATGACAACCAGTAAACAAAGGGAATTTCCCGTTCACTCTGGTTATTTCGAAGTTTCATGCCTTTTGGTAGAAAAAACGAAAATATTAGCTGTAACTTAAAGGATTATTAGTTAGGCAGATACCCTTATACAAACAATCGGTTTTCCTCCAGAACCATTGTTGATACATATATGAATAAAAGCGAAAGGTCATATTGGTTAAGGTCAGGAGCATTCACCATGCTTGACCGTCTTTCGCTTCAAATTTTCCGTTTTGCCAGTTTTTATTTGCTCGTTAGGGGACTATCCAAGGCAGAGTTTGGTACCTGGACGATGTTTCTGGTCCTGTGTTCATTTTTCGAAGTCATTCGTCAAGGGTTTATTCAACATGCGCTTGTTAGAGCCTTATCTCTCCACGAGGAAATGGAGGACAGAAGGAAGATCAATTCGGCCTCCCTTTTCCTGAATTTTCTGTTGGGCATTCTTATATCTATTGCCCTTTACGGCTTGAGTCTATTGCAGCCATATATTTGGTCATTTGACATGTTATCAGAATTGTTTCTGATTTATATCATTACCTCATTTTGTCTGATTCCCTTTTTCCATTTTCAATTTGTCCAGCAGGCAAATCTGACCTTCCACGGAATCTTCTTTTCAACTTTGCTTAGGCATGCCTTTTTCTTTGGTTATGTGCTCTATGTGTACTTTTCCCCTGACATGGAGTATGACTTGATCAAATTGGCTTGGGTTCAGGCACTAGCTGCAGGAATCGGAGGCATCACTTCAATTGTTTTTGCTTGGCCTTTCTTGCATTTCTCTAGACAAATCAACCTGTATTGGGTAAAGAAGTTGATAAACTTTGGCAAGTATGTAACAGGGACAAATCTAGGGATGATATTATTCAAGTTCTTGGATCAGATCATTTTGGGGATGATGATAAGCCCTGTAGTGGCAGCGAAGAAGGCTGTTGCAGGCTACAGTACTGCAGTTCGAATCGGCAATTTGGTGGAGGTTCCGACTCAATCTATCGCTGCGATTGTCTTCCCGCAATCGGCTCGACAGCATGAAGATCAAGGGGAGGATGCAGTGAAAGATCTCTATGAAAAGTCTACAGGTGTTATCATGGCCATGGTTATACCTGGGGTGCTGTTGGTATGTCTTTTCCCTGAGCAATGCTTAAGGTTTGTCGCGGGCGACCGCTATTTAGATATGGCCCACGTGCTACAGGTTGTGATGTTATCAAGCCTCTTAGTCCCCTTTAGCCGGCAATTTAGTACCATCATGGATGCTATAGGGAAGCCTAAGCTCAATTTTAAGCTAAAGATGGCTGGGGCTGCCATCAACGCCTTGTTGTTGATTCTGTTAATTCCTCTCATGCAAGAAATGGGAGCAGCCATTGGTACCTTATTGTCCTATATTTTTTTGGTAGTGGCCGCTCTGATCATTCTTCATCGGGAGTTAAAGGTCAATCCATTTCAACCGATAAAGTTTGCCTTTAGGTTATATTTCAGGGGTTTCAGGATGATCTTTAAACCTTTACGCGGAAGGGCAGATTAAGGGGCTAATCTTTTGATGTCCCAATTCCCATCGGTTTGTAGGCTATAGATAATTCGGTCGTGTAATCGGCTGGATCTGCCTTGCCAGAACTCAAAATAATCTGGTTTTAGCCGATAGCCTCCCCAGTGATCTGGTTTGGGGAATCTTTCCTTTCCTTCAAATTTATGTTGAATGTCCTGTACTTTTTGTTCGAGGATAGACCTATTTTCGATGACCTGGCTTTGTGGGGATGCCCATGCTCCAATTCTGCTTCCTCTTCCTCTAGACTGATAATAGGTATCTGACTCTTCATGCCCCACTTTTTCTATGCTTCCCTCTATTCTCACTTGTCTTTCCAACTCAGGCCAAAAAAAAGTAAGCGCTGCTAAGGGATTTTCAGCTAGTTCCTGCGCCTTTTTGCTTTCATAATTGGTATAAAACACCATACCCTTTTCGTCAAAACCCTTAAGCAACACTATTCTTAGGGAAGGTCTTCCATCCTTGACAGTAGCTAGGGCCATGGCATTTGGTTCTAAGACTTCACTCTTAACAGCCGCGTCGAACCACTGCTCAAATTGTTGAAAAGGAATTTTCTGAACATCCTTTTCCTCTAGGCTGTCCATGAGGTAATCCTTTCTGATGTCCGCTACACTTTTACCTAATGTCATGATAATTTTTTTTAGTTAACCCAACGAAAAGGATAAGGTTATATCGTATTAATTTCTCTTTCAGTTACGAAATAACACAATCTTCTAAAATGTCGTCCCCAATACAATGAGAAAGCTTAGTTCACGGCCTGAATCTTACCAACACCAGCACGAATCTTCGCTTGGCTGAAAGGTATAGTGAGTAAAATAAGCGAGTTAATTTATTGATGATGAGGAGGTAAGGTGCGAATGAATGAGGTTCGCTATATATCTGATAGATAGAATTTGAAGGAATAGCCATTCTTTTGTGATACTTCTGTGATATCCTTTAAGGAGTTTAGGAGAGTGCAGGAATAGCCTGCGGATCAACCTATTATTCACCTAAACTTCTATTCATGCAACGTAAAGCAATCTACTCTTTCCTTTGCCTGTTGTGGATGGTTTTCGGACTACAGTTACTTCACGCGAATTATGTGGAGCTGAATCTGGAACCTTATGCCAATAACGGGCTTACAGCTCTTGAAACCCTGGACCAACATGCGTCCTTATTTACCTCAAGTTTGGGGTATCAGCCACAGTCTACTTTGAGTGGATGTAATGGCTCTTTTGTTGAATCTGATACATGGCAGGACACCATGTATGTTTGTATTACTCCTAATGGAGTTACTGGTGGTGTATTTAACATGATCAGTATTGGAGCGAGTCCAAATCCTTACACCTACATCATTACTGACCCACAAGGAAACATCCTTGGGCTCCCTCCTACACCTACTGTTGACTTCACTACTGCCCCTGCAGGTGAATGTTGGGTTTATGGTCTTTCCTATGAAGGAAATTTGACGGCTATGGTAGGACAAAACATCCACACAGCGCAATTAGCCGATAGCTGTGCTGATCTTTCCAACAACTTTGTGGTTGTCCTACGTGAGGAAGTGGATGGTGGAACAGTTAAAACCAACACGCATGTTGATACCATTCAGCTTTGCTACAGTGGTGGTAGACTTCGTTTCCAAATGGATAGTGTAAATGCTGGATCTGGTCCTTATGCTTATATCGTTACGGATACACAGGGAAATATCCTCGGTCTTCCTCCTACGCATATGATCGACTTTACCAATGCAGGAATAGGAGAATGCTGGGTTTGGGGGGTGAATTATACAGGTAACCTAACAGCTGCGGTAGGAGACAATGTTCTTTCTACTTCATTGAGTGATGGATGTTTTGACCTATCCGACAACTTCGTAGTGGCACTAAGAGACAGTGCCGATGGAGGCGTGGTACAGTCTGAGCTTGGTCCTGATACCTTAAACATTTGTTACAATGATCCGACAGCCACGACGGTTTATAAGTTTGATTCGACCATGACCTTTGGGGATGAATTCACCTACCTGGTTACAAATGATTCAGGAATTATTTTGGGAATCCCTCCTGGGGATATGGTTGATTTTGCTGGCGCAGGCCCTGGTGTATGTTATGTGTGGGGACTTTCTTATCACGGTACCCTTACAGCACAAGTTGGAGATGATATTTTCCAAGCAAATCTTTGTACAGGTTGTTTCGACCTATCTGACAACTTTATTACCGTAATACGTGAAGAGGTTGATGGCGGCATGGTTCAATCTGAGCTCGGTCCTGATACCTTGAGTGTGTGCTACAATGACCCAACTGCTCCAACAGTCTTCAAATTTGACTCTACCGGAGCTTCTGGTGGGAACTTCACTTACGTTGTAACTGATGATCAAGCTAATATCCTAGGCGTACCCCCAGCTGATATGGTGAACTTCGCTGGAGCCGGACCTGGTATCTGCTATGTTTGGGGACTTTCTTATACCGGTAACCTTACTGCCATGGTCGGACAGAACGCAGCCTCTGTTGCC
>JBCBVV010000018.1:0-114317 GCA_039817415.1 Bacteroidota bacterium | reverse complement strand
TTAATGGGCAATAAAATTACGCTAGTATTACCCATTAACTCCTTGTGCCATCTATGATTTATTAGACTCCTTTAGTCCATAAATGTTACATGAAAAATATACGAACATTCCAATGAAATGTTTATGTATGTTATTTTACGGATTTCGGAATTACATGATTTCCTCCAAAACCCATTCTAATGAACGTTGCCAGATCTGTTTGGGTTGGGGTTGAAGCTCATGAGTTTTGGCCAATGCACGTAAAATGGTCATAGAGACATCCTGGAAAATGGCTGCATCAACCAGCATAGCGTCCTTTTGCATGAAGTAAGCAAATGCTCTCGCCATGCCGCAATTTGCAATGAAGTCTGGGATCACCAAGGCCCTTTCATCTGCATAAATGGCTGTAGGTCCTAAAAATATCTCAGGATCTGCGAAAGGTACATTCGCTCCACAGGCAATTACTTCACATTGGTTCTGGATCAACTGCTCAACTTGCTGTTGTTGAACCAATCGAGATCCTGCTGCAGGAATGAACACCTCAGCACCTATTGACCAGATTTTCTCATTTGCCTCCTCAAAGCTGATAATCTCGTCCATGGGAAGTTGATTTCCCTCACGGTTAAAGTAGAGACGTTTGACCTCCTCTAAATTCATGCCCTCTGGTCGAATCAATCCACCTCTAATATCTAGAACTCCTACAATTTTGAATCCGTGGTAGGCTAGTGTAAGGGCGGCAGCTCCTCCTACATTCCCGAATCCTTGGATGATGACGCGCTTGTTGATACGCTGCATCTTCCAAAGATCGTAGGCGTGAACGACAGACATGCCTACTCCATAGCCTGTAATCATATCTGATACACTTACCTTGGCATTGACCTCTGTCGGAGCATAGTCGTAAAAGGTTACCTCCTTGGTTACCCCAAGTGACAACTTTTCCATGATGAGCGCAAAGTCGGTATCATTCGGATTGATATGTCCTGCCACCACGCCTTCTTGTGGGTGATGGATGCCGAGTTCCTTTGTGATGGGAATGACTTCGTGTACCTCGTCCACATTCATATCTCCACCTGTACCATAATAATTCTTCAAAAGAGGTCTCACCGCTGTATACCATCTCCTCAAGACCTCTTCTTTTCTTGGATCGTTAGGATCAAAGTCGATCCCAGATTTGGCACCTCCAATAGGGGGGCCACTGACGGCAAATTTTATTTCCATGGTTTTAGCCAGAGACAACACCTCTTTAAGGGTACATCCCTTTCGCATTCTTGTTCCTCCTCCTGCAGCCCCATTTCTTCTGGAATTGATGACTACCCATCCTTGCGCCTCAGTTTCTCTGTCCTGCCAATGAAAAACAATTTCTGGTTTGGCCTCTTCAAAGGCCTTCAATTTGGTAAGCATAATGTGTGTAGTTAGCGGTTGAAAAAGCGATGCAAATAAAGGGAAATAAGGGGAATATGGGAAATAGACAGAAAAGAAGAAGAGGTAACATATTGGGCCTTTTGTGATGGCATCTGGTTGAAATGAAGGGATCTTTTCCATGGAAGGAAATAGGAGAATGACTTGCTTGTAGAAAGCATATTCCATGATACATGAACTAGAACGGCTGATTTTTTCAAACAGCTGTTACAGCTGTGAGCGTGCGCTCACAAAGCAAGAAAGGCAAATATGCCTTCACTGCCTTTCCCAGATGGAGCGAACCAATTTCCATCTTCATCCAACTGATAATGAGTTATTTTACCGCTTAGGGGGCAAGGTTCCACTAGAGGGCGCTTATGCTTTATTCTACTATGATAAGGCAGGTAGATTGCAACGCCTTATGACGGCTTTGAAGTATCAGCAAGCTCCTCTTCTTGGAATTCGCCTGGGAGAACTATTGGGTAAAAGTCTCAAGGAGTCCGCAGACCTCAATACATTTGATGCCATTGTACCTGTTCCTTTGCATTGGACCCGTATGGCAAGACGGGGGTATAACCAAGCTTCTTATATAGGAAAGGGAATTTCAATGGCTTTGAACTGCCCCACTATAGAAGGGAAATTGGTCAGAAGGAATCGAACAGCCGTCCAGGCTCAAAAAAAAGGTATGTCAAGATGGGCCAATGTCTCCCAAGCCTTCCAGTGCAAAGGCACTATGCCTTCTCATGTGTTATTGATTGATGATGTGATCACAACTGGTGCTACCCTCGAGGCATGTATCAGAGCCATATTGATGAATTCTCCAAAAACTAAGGTGTCTATTGCCTGCTTGGGCATGACGAGAAGACATTGAACCTTGTGATCAATTTTCCTACTTTTCTTCCCCTTTTTGGGACAAGCTCCCACCGGTTCCCACGACTTTCCACTCTTTCCCACCGTCTATTTTACATCTGAGAATAAAATCATGAGCAATTAGACTAATATAATTTGCATTAATGGCTATTATTGTTAGTATTGTGCTTAATTGTGCTAAATAATTGAGGTTAAGCAATTTCCTTTTCCACAAATTTTAATTTTGGTGGTAAAAAGTGGGAAATTGTGGGAACTTTTTATTTATTTTACGTAGTGTAATGTGACACAGATGTAATGATTTCACTGATTGGGGAATATGATTGTAAGCTTGATGCGAAGGCTCGATTTCTGATGCCTTCCGGTTTACGTAAGCAATTTCCTGAGGAGCATCAGAATGAATTCGTGATCAACAAAGGACTTGATAAGTGCCTGGTTCTCTATCCGATACCTGTTTGGGAGGAGGAGTTGCAGAGGCTGCAGCAGAGAAATCAGTACGTCAAAAAAAATAGAGCCTTCCTGAGGATGTTTTTGAATGGGGCAACACGTGTTAGCCTAGATGGGAATGGAAGGATCTTGTTGCCAAAGCGTTTGATGGAGGGAGTTGAGATTGTGAAGGAGATCAAGTTGGTGGCACAGATTAATAAAGTTGAAATATGGGATTCCCAAGCCTACGACGACTGGATGGATAATCCAGATTTTGATTTTGAGGATTTAGCCGAAGAGGTAATGGGGGATACAGATAACAATGAGTAACGAGTCCTACCATATTCCGGTATTGCTGAAGGATACAGTAGATGGACTTAACATAAAGCCGGGCGGGGTTTATGTTGATGTAACCTTCGGCGGTGGTGGGCACAGCAGAGAGATATTGAGGCGATTGGAAGGTGGGACACTCATTGTTTTTGATAGAGATGAAGATGCCAAGGCAAATGTGCCTGATGATGACCGAGTCATTTTTATTGGCAAAGACTTCAAGTTCATTGATACCTCCCTCATGTGGAGGAAGATCACAGCCGTTGATGGCATATTGGCTGATTTGGGGATTTCCTCACATCAGATTGATACCCCAGAAAGGGGATTTAGTTATCGATTTGATGCACCCCTTGATATGCGAATGGATCGCACCCAGGGAAGGACCGCAGCTGAAGTGCTGAATGAGGAGGAGGAAGATACACTGGTCATGATTTTTTCCAGGTATGGAGAAATCACAAACAGTAGAAAATTGGCGAGGGCGATTGCAGTAAGAAGGGCCGTTTCGCCTATTGGGTATACGCAGGATTTTGAGGGGGTGATTCAAAGCTGTATTCCACCGAAAAGAAGAGCCAAATACCTATCTCAGGTATATCAGGCTTTAAGAATAGAAGTAAATAATGAATTGAAATCATTGGAGACCTTGCTCACGGCTTCATTGAAACTGTTGAATAAAGAGGGGCGTTTGTCCATTATCTCTTATCACTCTCTGGAGGATCGCATGGTAAAACGCTTTTTCCGTGCAGGAAATTTTTCAGGAAAAGAGGAAAAGGACTTTTACGGCAATAGCCTAAGCCCCTGGAAAGTCATAACAAGAAAAGCGATTCAGGCGAGTCCTGAAGAAATAGAATTGAATTCTCGTGCAAGAAGCGCCAGGCTTCGAGTGGCAGAGAAGAAGTAGAACCCGGTTCCCACAAGGAACCTATCACTGTCTGAGGAGGACCCCAAATGGGTATCCAAATCCCCTTAAGTAAATTCTCAGAGAGAAAATCAACTGAATATCCGAAAGTATCAGTTTGAACAGTAAATCCGGACATGCGCGTCATCACACGTCAACGATTCAACCAAAACGCCAACTCCCCCAGGGAAAAAGACCGTCCCAAAAAGGGACTATCATCCCGTAAGGTGAATGATTACCTGCGTTTCAGCGGTTTTCTCGTGTTGATTGGTGTAGCCTATATCTGGAATTCCTATGAGGCAGAAAGAAAGGTGAAAATGATGGAAGCTCATCATCAGGAAGTAAAAAAGCTAAAAGCCGAATACCTCCTTCGCCGCTCTACCCTTAGTGCAGGAACCCGTTTTTCCGAAATCAAGGATCAACTGGATACCCTGGGACTAAGACCCTTAAGAGAGCCTGCCTTTAAACTGGTTCAGGGCCTAGATGTCCCTCTTGACCGTTTGAAAAAGCTGGACAGAGAAGACTTGGAACTGAAATACGGAGGAGATTCAGTGAATACAGAACTGGCTATACAATTAAACCGGGAAAAAGCTGAGAAAGATCCATGAAACAGGTATCTGATCGCATCCTAAGTCGTGTTTATGTTCTGTTTGGTTTGTTTGTTCTTTTTGGAGCAATCATACTAATCCGCCTTTTTGCCCTACAGGTAAACGTTGGTTATTGGGCTGAGAAAGAAATTGAAGAACAGGTCTTCTTTAAAAAGGTCCTCGCTGATAGAGGAAATATCCTTTCTGAAGATGGCATCATCATGGCTACCTCTCTGCCTTTCTACAAGGTGGCGATGGACCCCAGTATTGTAGACACCTCTAAGTGGGTCAATTTCTCTGACTCTCTTTATAAACTATCCCTCAATTTTACGGATTACTTCGACGAAGAAGAAAGGAAGGATACCCTTCGCTTGTATAAAAAAGTCATGCATGCCATGAGCCAGCATGATCGCCACGTTTATTTGCATCCCCGTAAGCTCAATTTCAAGCAGTTAGAACTCTTGAAAGAGTGGCCGATTCTACGAAAGGGGCGCTATCAGGGCGGCTTGGTCATTGAGAAGTTTAGTAGGGAAAGGTTCTATCCAATGGGAGAGCTAGCCAAAATTACCCTAGGAACCATTGTACAGGATACTGTTCCCATTAGGGGATTGGAATTCGCTTTTCATAAGGAGTTAAGGGGAGAAGATGGATACATCCTAGCACAGAAAGTAGTGGGAGGTTCTTATGTACCGGTCAATCAGTATGGAGACGATGCCTCTGTTGATGGCTTTGATATTGTAACTACGCTGGATGTTGATCTACAAGATATTGTAGAGAATGCGCTAAAAGATGGTGTGGTGCGCAATGATGCCTCCTTTGGAACCGCTATTCTGATGGAGGTACATACCGGCAAGGTGAAAGCGATCGCCAATTATCCAGAGACCTTTAACCATGCCATCGCGACCAGGATTGAACCCGGATCAACCTTCAAGACAGTTTCAGCTGCAGCTTTGTTGGAAGACAAACTGATTGTACCAGAGGATACTGTACAAACGGGAAATGGAGTGGTGCTGTATGATGACAAGGAAGTTACTGACAATGGAAAGGCGTGGGGGACTATCAGCTTTGAAGAGGTTTTCGCCCATTCATCCAATGTTGGGGTATCTAGAACTATTAATAGGCACTATAAAGATGAGCCTCAAAAGTACTTGGATCACCTAAATCGCTTTGGATTTTTTGAAGGAATCACCGCTCAGCTTAAGGGGGAAATTAACCCTAAAATCCTGACGCCTGAGGATGAGGAATGGACGATTGCAACCTTACCCTCACTCTCTTATGGCTATTCCATGCTGGTAACTCCGATGCAGTTGGCCACCTTCTATAATACCATAGCAAATGACGGAAAGGTCGTTAAGCCATGGTTGGTCAGTCAGATCCAGAATAACTCTCGCTTGATACAAGCGTATGGGCCCGAAGAATCCGCTCAGCCTGTATTGAGTAAGGAGACATTGGTACACTTGAAGAAAATGATGCTAGCTGTTACTGAATATGGAACAGCCTCAAGAGCCTTTAAAAACTTCGATGTGCCAGTAGCTGGGAAAACGGGAACAGCTAGAAAAACGGAAGCAGGGAAAGGATATGTTCGGAAATACAGAGCCTCATTTGGAGGATTTTTTCCGGTAGATACACCAAGGTATACCCTATTCATCATGGTAGATGAGCCGAAAGGGAAAGCTGCTGGTGGTGGGGCAGTTGCGGCACCGATCTTTAAGGAGGTTGTCGCCAATATCTACAAAATGGATGTGAACCTGACCCAGCCCCCGACAAGAAAGGACAACAAGCCAAATGCAATTCCAGCCCCTAAAGCAGTTTTTGCTCAGGCTGCAGATAGAATTTACCGCGAATTGGGCGTTTCTACCAGTTCAAGGCCGAATAGCGAATGGTTAATCACCCATTCCAATAAGCATCAAGTCAATTTGGGCGAAATGGAAATTGAGCCGGATAAGGTGCCTGACGTAAGGGGAATGACGACGAGGGATGCATTGGTTTTGTTAGAGCGCCTAGGTCTAGATGTGCAGATTAAAGGAAATGGAAGAGTAAGATCACAATCTCTGCTTCCGGGGCATCGGCCGCAGGAAGGTGCTGTGATCACGATTTTTTGCAGTTAACTATCAATGAAGCTGATTCAATAAGAGAAGTATGCAACTCAAAGAATTACTTAAGAATACGTCAGCAACATTGATTCAGGGGAAAGAAGAGTTGGAGATCGCCGATTTTCAATTCGATTCCCGAAAGATAGAAGAAGGTCATGCTTTTGTTGCGCTGAAAGGTACAGCAGTAGACGGCCACAAGTTCATTGACAAGGCTATACAACAAGGTGCCATTGCCATCATTTTGGAGGATTTACCCGCTAATTTGATGGAGCAAGTTACCTATGTACAGGTGAAAGACGGTAGAAAGGACTTAGCAAGGATATCGGCCAACTTTTATGGCAATCCGGCTAGAGAATTAAAAGTTGTTGGAATTACTGGAACGAACGGTAAGACCACAACTGCTACTCTGATGCATCGCCTGTTCCAAGAACTAGGTTACACCTCTGGATTGATTTCCACCATTACCTACATGGTAGGAGATGAGGAATATCCTTCAAGTCATACCACCCCTGACCCTAAGCAACTTCATTCGCTTTTCCTGAAAATGAGGGAAGAAGGCTGCGAGTATTGCTTCATGGAAGTAAGCAGTCATTCATTGGTACAAGCAAGAGTTGAAGGGATTCCTTTCCGGATGGCCCTATTTACCAACATAACCCATGATCATTTAGACTATCACGGGACTTTTAATGCCTATCTGGAAGCCAAAAAGCTGCTGTTCGACCATTTGGAAAAAGGAGCTACAGCTATTGTCAATACAGATGATAGGAATGGCCGTGTCATGGTCCAGAATACGCTCGCAGATACCAAGAGCTATGCCTTGAAGCGAATGGCGGATTACAAAGGGAAGTTGTTGGAAAATACCTTCGAGGGTTTGAAGATGGAGGTTGACGGAGAAGAAACCTGGTTTAGAATGCGTGGAAGCTTCAATGCCTACAATCTGTTGATGGTTTATGCCGCTGCCAGAGAGCTAGAGGTAGAAAAAGAGGACGCCCTACGGGTTTTGAGTGCCATTGGAGGAGTAGAGGGAAGGTTTGAGGTAATCCGTTCCTTGGACAAGCGAACTGGGATCGTGGATTATGCTCATACACCTGACGCGTTAAAGAATGTGCTGTCTACGATTGATAACATCAATAATGGTCAATTCAGAATCATTACGGTAGTAGGCTGTGGAGGAGATAGAGATAGAGCAAAGCGCCCCTTGATGGCAAAAATTGCTGCGGATGCCTCAAACCAGGTCATTCTAACTTCTGATAATCCCCGTTCTGAGGAACCAGAATCTATCATTGAAGAGATGTTTGTAGGTGTCCCCAAGATTGATCAAAGAAAAGTTCTGCGCATAACCAATCGCAGAGAAGCTATAAAAACCGCATGTGCCTTAGCCCAGGAAGGAGATATCATTCTCGTGGCTGGAAAAGGACATGAAACGTACCAGGAAATCAAAGGGGTAAAGCACCCATTTGACGACAGAAATGAACTGAAAAAAGCATTGGCACAAGAATAACAGGCAGCTAGTAGACAGGTGGAAGCATTTATTCGTGTGAGTTGGTGAAAGAAGGTGAAAATGCTCAACTTGGATCATCAATTTTTAAAAAATACACTCACAACAACATGCTTTATTATCTGCTCGATTGGCTCCATGACAAATATGACTTACCGGGATTCGGCGTATTTCAATACATCACCTTCCGGAGCTTTTTGTCCATCATTTTTAGCCTGATCATATCCTTGCTGTTTGGCAAGAAGATCATTGACTTACTGAGAAAAAACCTGATTGGAGAAGTGGTAAGGGACGCAAAAGAAGGCCCTGACCACCAGCACAAAAAGGGAACTCCAACCATGGGAGGAATCATCATCCTCATGGCCATCGTCATACCTACCTTGTTGTGGGGAGACTTGAAAAATGGCTATGTCTGGCTGATCCTTCTAGGTACGGTTTGGATGGGAATCATTGGCTTTGTGGATGACTACATCAAGGTCTTTTTGAAAGACAAGCGTGGTCTCAAAGGCAAGTTCAAATTGGCAGGACAAATTACCCTTGGTTTAATCGTAGGGATTGTCATGCTGACACATCCTGACTTCATGGGAAGCAGAGCGCACCTTACTCAATTGAATAAGGTATTGCCTACAGCCATCTTGAAGGACGTTGGGTTCCGTGCAGGAGATGAATTAACTCATATTGGAGACAAACCTTTTTCTTCTGTACCTGATGGTGAGGACTACAGCAAGTTCCAAAGCTATCAGATAAAGAGGGGGAATTTTGTGGAGGGGCAAAAGGATGCTCGTCAAAGCATTCAGATCATGATTCCTGAGGACAAAAGGCTATCGGTAGCCAATGACCTCTTCGGGCCTAAGGATAAGAGTTTTGTCTACACGACTGACTTCCCCTTTTTCAAGAATTATGTCTTCGACTATTCGAAGGTGGTTATTCTGAAGAATTTTATTGATGGAGAATGGTTAGGCAAGATCATTTACCTATTGGTGGTGATTTTCATTGTAACAGCTGTTTCTAACTCGGTCAACCTTACGGATGGAATTGACGGCTTAGCAGCGGGAACAACCAGTATTGTGGGTGCAGGCCTAGGGCTGTTTGCTTACGTATCTGGAAACTTTCTCTTCTCCGATTACCTAAACATCAGCTATATCCCACTTTCCTCTGAACTGCTTGTTTTTGCAGCAGCTCTAGTAGGAGGATGTATGGGATTCATCTGGTACAACTCCTATCCTGCCCAAGTGTTTATGGGGGATACTGGAAGTTTGGCGCTCGGTGGAGCAGTAGGAATCCTTTCTCTGATGATCAAGAAGGAGTTGCTCTTGCCAATCCTTTGCGGAATCTTCTTTGCGGAGGCGATATCTGTGATTCTGCAGGTCAGCTACTTCCGTTATACCAAGAAAAAATATGGAGAGGGGAAACGAATATTTAGAATGGCTCCTTTGCACCACCATTTTGAGAAAGGTGGATTGCATGAAGCCAAGATTACGAATCGATTCTATATCGTAGCCTTTATTCTGGTCGCGCTAGCATTTGCGACGCTGAAATTGAGATAAGATGGGAAAAGTCATTGTACTAGGTGCTGGAGAAAGTGGTGTAGGGGCAGCAGCCTTGGCTAAGAAGCTTGGACATGAGGTGCTGGTATCAGATGCAGGACAGGTGAAGTCTCAGTACAAAGAAAAATTGACCGAATTGAATATCCCTTTTGAAGAGGGAGGACATACTAAAGAATCGTTCTTTGACGCGGAAATCGTCATTAAAAGCCCTGGTATTCCACCTTGGGTACCTCTGATTGAGGAATTGGTTGCTGCAGATATCCCGGTGATTTCGGAAATAGAATTCGCCTATAGATATGCAGAAGCACCCATAATCGCCATCACAGGTTCCAATGGGAAAACGACAACAACTTCATTGATCCATCACTTGTTGAAAGGCGCTGGAATCAATGCTTATGTCGGAGGGAATATCGGTGAGAGTTTTGCCATGCAGGTAGCTAGCCTACCCATGCCTGAGGTCTTTGTGTTGGAAGTGAGCAGTTTCCAGCTCGATGACTGCGTAGACTTCCAGCCCAATATTGCTTTGCTTCTCAATATCACACCAGATCATTTGGACAGATATCAAGGAAGCATGGAAGCCTACACGCACTCCAAATATCGCATCACGATGAATCAATCAGCTGATGATGTATTCATCTTCAATGAGGAGGATAAATGGAGTATATGGGGAAAGGAAAATAACGCCGTGAAAGCTCAGCAGCTGAGTTTTGGTCTTGAAAAGGGAAAGAATGCCCTTCGATTAGAAGGACAGCTCAAGCTAATGAATGGGGAAATGATAGACCTGAAGGAATTAAAAATCTTAGGTCCTCATAATCACCTGAATGTCATGGCGGCTTTGTTGGCTGTACAAGCTTTTGGCCTACGAATAGAGGAGGTGAAAGAAGCGCTTTACAGCTTCCTACCCATCGCACACAGGCTGGAGCCCATTGGCAACATGAAGGGAGTTGAGTGGGTCAATGATTCCAAAGCTACTAATGTAGATGCAGTCAAATACGCCCTTGAGGCAATGGATAAACCCGTCATTTGGCTGGCAGGAGGAGTTGATAAAGGGAATGACTATACAGGTTTGTTACAACTGGTAGCAGATAAGGTGAAGAGCATCATCATTCTTGGTGAAAATGACGAAAAGATTAGACAGAATTTTCACAGGCCAATTTCGAATGTTGCCTCTATGCAGGAAGCTGTTCGCTTGGCTCAACAACAAGCAGAGAAGGGAGACATAGTTCTCCTGAGCCCAGCCTGTTCAAGTTTTGATCTGTTCCGCAATTACATCGACAGAGGAGAGCAATTTAGAGAAGCCGTTTTGGCACTAGCATAAAGAAGAACTGACAAGATATGTTTCGTTGGATTCTACATAGACTAAAAGGAGATAAGATCATCTGGATCTTAACCATCCTGATTGCCTTGACTTCTATTCTGGCTGTTTACAGTGCATCTAGCGCGACAGCCTTTAGAATCAAGGGGGGGGATGTAGAGTACTTCGTGCTGAAACATATCATTCTGGTTGTGGTGGGTTTGCTGGTGATGTTTGCTGTGCATTTGCTCGATTACCGAATCTTCGCTCGTTTGACCAACATCATGTTGATCGTAACGATTCCATTGCTGTTTTACACCATCATTCAGGGATCTGAACTCAACGAAGCGGCAAGATGGATTTCAGTATTCGGGCAGAGTTTTCAGCCTTCAGATCTTGCTAAGCTTACCTTGATGATCTACCTCGCCAAGCTGTTGACGCAGCGTCAGGATGTGATTCGAGACTTTACGGAGGGATTTCTTCCTGCCTTATTTTGGGTAACAGTCATCTGTGGATTGATTGCTCCATCTGACTTAAGTACAGCTTCTCTGATGTTTGTGGCAAGTATCATGGTGATGTTTGTAGCTGGGGTAGACTTGAAATATCTAGGAATACTAGCTGGAATAGGGGTAATCGGATTGATTTTTATGGTTCTGACGGCCAAGCGTTCTCAGACCTGGTCCAATAGATGGGATGATTATGAAAAAAGGTTGACCGAGTCTGGTTATGATGGAGACTATCAGACTGTACAGTCACACATTGCGATTGCGACCGGAGGGATGTTTGGAAAAGGAGTGGGAAAAAGCTCTCAGCGCAACTTTCTGCCATCGGCCAATGCAGACTACATCTTTGCGATTATCGTCGAGGAATATGGTCTGATTGGAGGAGCAGTGATTATCGGATTCTTCCTGCTATTGCTGTTTCGATCGGTCAGCATTGTAACGGTATCGAAGACCTTTGGAGCCTTGATGGCTTGTGGATTGTCCTTCTTGCTGGTATTGCAGGCCATGATGCACATGGCAGTAGCTTCGGGTTTGTTGCCTTCTACAGGTTTGACATTGCCTATTATCAGTACAGGAGGAACCTCGATCATTATGACCTGTGTATCTCTAGGGATGATTTTGAGTGTAAGCAGGGATGCCATGGAAAAGAAACAAGAACAAAAGAAACGCGGCAATATGCTTAATCGCCTCGCAGGGGCATAAATAGGTCCATTTGGACCGCAACTATGAGCAAAAAAATCATCATATCCGGCGGAGGAACAGGAGGACATATTTTCCCTGCTGTCTCTATCGCAACTGAAATCAAAAAACGCGAACCGGATGCTGATATTCTATTTGTCGGGGCAAAAGGAGGGATGGAAATGGATGTGGTGCCTCGTTATAATTTCCCGATTGAAGGGGTTTGGATCAGTGGTATTTATCGCCAGTTGACTTTCAATAACCTTCGTCGAAATGCGCTCTTTCCCATAAAGCTTCTCACCAGCCTTTTTCAGGCGAGAAGCATCATGAAACGCTTTCAACCCGATGCAGTCGTGGGTGTAGGCGGATTTGCCTCTGGTCCCATGGGCCGCGTAGCCAGCAGCAAGAAGGTGCCATTGTTCCTGTGTGAACAAAACGCCTATCCAGGTCTGGTCAACAGATGGTTATCCAAATACGCGGATAGAATTTTGTTGGGGAATGGGGATGCCAACAAGTATCTCGATTCATCCAAGACGATTGTCACAGGGAATCCAATCAGGACTTTTGATTTACCTGATAAAAAGGAGGCTAGAAAAGCACTAGGTCTTGATCCTGAGAAACCGACAATCTTGAGTTTAGGAGGAAGTTTGGGGGCAAGAACGATTAATCAGGCTTTGCTAAAGGACTACCATAAGATTATTGAGGCAGGAGCTCAGATTTTCTGGCAATGTGGTAAGATCTATGTAGATGAGTTGAAAACGCAAGTTCCGGAGCATCCACAGGTAAAGCTTGAAGCTTTTATCCAAGATATGGGAACAGCCTATGCGGCAGCTGATTTGATCATAAGCCGCGCGGGTGCTTCCACCATTTCGGAGTTAATCGCCTTGAGTAAGCCAGCCGTGATCGTGCCTTCTCCAAATGTAGCGGAGGACCATCAAACCAAGAATGCGCTTTCCCTAACAGAAAAGAACGCGGCAAGACTGGTGAAGGATGTAGAGGCTAAAGAAAAGATGGTAGATGAGGCGCTTGCAGTTTTGGGTAATCAGGAATTGCTAACAGAATTGGAGAAAAATATAGCGGGGATGGAAAAGCATTATGCTGCAAAGGAGATTGTGGATGTGATTTTCGCGGAAATAGAAAAAAGGCAAAAGAGCAAGTAACATGAATGTTTTTGACGCCGATAAAATTTATTTCCTGGGGATAGGAGGAATTGGGATGAGTGCTTTGGCCAGATACTTTCATTTGAAAGGAAAAGTGGTTGAGGGATACGACAGGGCTTCTTCAGTGGTAACAAGAGCACTAGAAGAACTGGGAATTAAGGTCTTTTACGAATTGGATGCCAAGCGCATCGAAGAACAGGAAGTGGTGGTTTATACCCCTGCCATTAAGCCAGACAACGCGGAGCATGCTGCAGCATTGGAAGCCAATATCCCAATGTTCAAACGCTCTCAAGTCTTAGGGCAAATTAGCCAGAACTACAAGACTATTGCAGTCGCTGGGACACATGGCAAAACCACGACCTCGACCATGATGACACATGTGCTGCGAAGCGCAGGGCTGGATGTAACAGCCTTTTTGGGAGGAATCTCCCTGAATTTGAATTCGAACTTTGTCTATGGAGAGTCTGAATGGCTCGTAGTCGAAGCTGATGAATATGATCGTTCTTTTCTGACGTTGAAACCCGAATGGGCCATTGTTACTTCGCTGGATCCAGATCACTTAGATATCTATGGAACGGCCGAAGAAATGAAGGATACCTATCGCACTTTTTCGCATCAGGCAAATCATGTTTTGGCACATGCTGCCACAGCTGACTTTGACTGGAAAAGGGAGGTAGAATCTTACGGTCCTGTTGGCACTTACAAAGCTGGCAACCTGAGACCTGATCGTCTTCACACCTTGTTTGATTTTGCTTCAAGGGAAGGAGAAATCAATAACATTTCCCTGCCGATGCCAGGCTACCACAATGTTTCTAACATGACGGCTGCCTTATCCATTGGTGTGAAATTAGGCTTGAATCTCCAGCAGTTGAAGAAGGGTGTTGAAAGCTTTCAAGGAATCTACAGAAGGTTTGAAGTGCAGTATCATGCTGATCAAATCACCTTTGTAGATGATTATGCGCATCACCCTTCGGAAATAGAGGCGGTAATCTCTACGGCTAGGCATCTATTTCCAGAACGGAAACTGATTGTAGTCTTTCAGCCGCATCTGTTTACCAGGACAAGGGACTTTCAGCAAGGCTTTGCTCAGGAACTCTCGAAAGCGGATGCTTGTCTATTGCTAGACATATACCCCGCAAGAGAAAAACCGATAGCGGGTGTAACAAGTCAGGCATTATTGAACGATATGACCTTGGTCAATAAGCAATTGGTACAGAAAAACGAATTGCCGATGGCCATTGGAGAACAAATAAATCGATCCTCTATTCTCCTCACCCTTGGGGCAGGAGACATTGACAGGGAGGTTCCTAAAGTCAAGGATTGGATCTTACAGGAATATGGAGAGTAAGCGAAGAACTCGATACACGGAATAAACTAAGCTTATGTCATTTGTACATGTACCACCCACACGTCCCAGACCTCAAGGCAGAAACAGGCCTCTTGAGGAAATGGAACAAAAGGAAAGGGTAAAGGCACCAAAGCTTGACCTAGGAAAATTCAGAATTCCCGTCAAGTCCGCCATTCTATATCCTGCCATTCTGCTTGTTCTTGCAGGGGTCATGTATGGAGTGTATTCCTATCAGGACCAAATGCCACTCAAGGAAGTGAACATAAACTGGCTTTCAGAGCACAAACAACAGATGATGGATGAGGAAGGGGTGATGAAAAGTATGCTGCCGGAAGAGATGATTTCTCTTACTGGAATTCCAATGAACCAGATTGATCTGGCAATGCTAGAAAATAACCTAAATCAAACACCTTCCATTAAGCATGCTGAAGTTTACAAGAGCTTCATGGGTGTTTTGAACATAGATGTAGAACTCAGAGAGGCGGTTGGAAGAATGGTCAACAATAGTGGGAGGCACCTTTATGTGGATGCAGAAAAGAAGAAATTTCCAGTTTCAGCCTTGCATACTGCTTATGTGCCATTAGTGAGGGGAGATTTTGATGAAGGGGTGGTAGATACATTCTCATGTGAGACGATCTCAGATGCCGTTCCTGTATTGGAATATATCCATCAGAACGAATTTTGGAATGCACAGATCGCAGAGGTGATCATCGCCCAAAATGGAGAACTGACATTGCTCCCCTCGATCGGGGATATGAACATAGCGTTCGGATATCCGGACAGAATAGAAGAGAAGTTTTCAAAGCTAATGGATTTTTACAAGCAAGTCATTCCCGTTAGTGGCTGGCGCAAGTACAGATCAGTAAGCCTGAAATACAAAGGACAAGTAATCGGCAAGAAACGCTGATTCAATCGAGCAACCGAAAACGCAAAGAACTTTAGCCAACTGTACGATGTCCGACCTTTTCTCCCTAACACTGAGGAAAGCCATGAAGGTCGAGCCCTTGTTCAATCGTTCTTTAGTGCAGATAGATAAGGCGTGAAGCAGGATTCTATCTGACAATTATTCGAAAGTATTAAACGAACCCTAGCTTATGGCTAACGACAAGAACCTAAACCAAGAGCAAATCGTTGTCGGCCTGGATATTGGTACAACTAAGATTTGTGCAATAGTCGGCAAACGCAACGAGTACGGAAAAATTAACATCCTCGGATTCGGAAAATCGATGTCCGACGGTGTGCAACGTGGCGTGGTCAACAACATCGAAAAAACTGTGAGTGCAATTCGCGAAGCAGTGGCTGAGGCCGAAAAACATTCGGGCATCAAGGTGGAAGTGGTACACGTAGGCATTGCCGGTGAGCATGTGAGATCCATGCAACACAAAGGTATCATTACCCTGAACAATCCTGATTTTGAAATTACACATGAAGACCAAGCACGTCTCCATGAGGATATGTTCAAGATCGCTACTCAACCAGGTACAGAAATTATCCACGTACTTCCACAGGAGTATACGGTTGATAACCAGACTGGTATCATTGATCCTATTGGGATGAGTGGCGTGCGTTTGGAAGGGAACTTCCACATCGTAACGGGCCAAATGACCGCTGCCAATAACATCTACAAATGTGTCCGTCGTGCTGGACTCGAAGTAGCAGAACTAATTTTAGAACCACTGGCTTCTTCTGCAGCAGTGCTGACAGATGAGGAAAAAGAAGCAGGCGTCTGCTTGGTAGATATTGGAGGAGGAACCACCGATATCGCTGTATTTGAAAACAATATCATTCGCCATACTGCAGTGATTCCTTTTGGAGGAAACATTGTTACTGAAGACATCAAGCAAGGATGCAAAGTGATGAAAAAGCACGCTGAATTGCTAAAAATCCAATACGGTTCTGCCTTGGCAGATGCTGTGATGGAAGATGTGATCATCAGTATTCCTGGGCCAAGAGACAGACCCGCAAAGGAAATTCATAAATCCATGCTCGCAAGAATTATTCAGTCCCGCATGGAAGAAATTCTTGAGTTTGTTTCAGCTGAAATCAAAAACTCTGGCTATGAGGATAAACTCGTAGCAGGGATCGTGGTAACAGGCGGCGGTGCCCAACTTCAACACATGAAGCAGTGTGTGGAATATGTTACAGGCATCGATACCAGAATCGGACTTCCTGGTGAGCATCTCGCTTCTGGGCTCGTAGACGAGGTAAACTTCCCCATGTTTGCCACAGGTACTGGCCTTGTGATCATGGGATTGGAGTCAGGAGAATACGAGATCGCTCCAGCGAGTGGACAGAGAGAATTGCAGCAGCAAGGATTCGCAAGAGGGACGAGTAAAACAGGGCCCAAGATCAGCTTCATTCACAAGGTGAAAAACTGGTTTGAATCCACGCTGACAAGCACAGGCGACTTTATTGAATAACACAATTGAAACACTAATTCCGAATAGTATAATTCCAGAATCATGCAATTTGAATTTCCAAAAAATCAAGATTCCATCATAAAGGTCCTCGGTGTAGGAGGAGGTGGTGGAAATGCAGTGAATAACATGCATGAGAAGGGAATCGACGGTGTCGATTTCCTGATCTGTAACACTGACCTTCAGGCACTTAAGAACAGTGATGTGCCTGTAAAAATTCATATAGGACAGACCCAGACTGAAGGACTGGGAGCAGGTGCAAATCCCGAAATTGGGAAGAAAGCTGCCTTAGAGACACTCGAAGAGATCCGCGATGTGCTTTCCGACAATACCAAAATGGTATTCGTTACCGCTGGTATGGGCGGGGGAACAGGTACGGGTGCTGCCCCAGTTATTGCCTCTATGGCAAAAGACATGGGCATTCTGACAGTAGGTATCGTTACAACTCCCTTTAAGTTTGAAGGGCCTCGAAGAGCCAAGCAAGCAGACGAGGGCATTCATGAACTGCAGGAGCATGTAGATACCATGATTGTGATTGACAACAACAATCTACAGAAGATTCTTGGGTCAAGCATTTCCATGAAGAAGGCCTTTGATGCTGCCGATCAAGTGCTATGTAATGCCGCCAAGGGTATTGCTGAAATCATTACGACTGAAGGTTATATCAATGTGGACTTTGCTGACGTTTGTACCATCATGCGTGACGGTGGAAAAGCCCTTATGGGAACCGCTACAGCAGAAGGTGAGGGACGTGCTATGCAAGCAGTGGAAGAGGCCATTAACTCTCCGCTATTGGATAACATCGATATCCACGGCGCAAGGGGCATCGTGGTAAACATCACCGCTTCTGAAGATACCTTGGGGATGGATGAAACCACTGAAATCGTGGAATTTGTTCAAGACTCAGCCGGTAATGAGGCGAATATCATCTACGGTATCGTGTATGACGAGGACATGGGTGATAAAATTCGTGTTACCGTTATCGCAACCCGCTTCGCAGAAAAGCAGGCAGAAGTGCATCATATGGAAACATTTGAGCAAGAAGCAGAGGAAGAAAGCGTTGAAGAAACGCCTTCTGCTAGACTAGAGGTGCCTCATAAAGAACCTGCTTACCGTAGGCTCAACAGAAGAGAAAGAGAGCAACGAATCCAGAAGTTGAATTCTAAGATGTATGACATCCATGATCCTGAAAGCCTTCAAGGATTGGAAACTGTACCCGCATACCAGCGTAAGCGCATGATGTTGGATATGGACCAGCAACCCTTGGAGCCTAAAATGTCCAGAACTAGAGTGGACGAGGATCAAGAACAAAAATATAAGTTGAGAGAGAACAATAAGTTCTTGCACGACAATGTAGACTGAAAATACCATCAGTCCGACCTAAGAAATTAAAGGATTTTTAGAACGTTGTGTTCTGGAATATACTGTTCATTCACAAGCTAAGACAGACAAAAGAGAGAATCATTTATGCGGATTCCTTCTTTTACAAGCTTTTTTAGCTTAGGAAATCTTTAGCCCGAGGCACTTTTGCTGGAGGCGGGATTTCAGGTTCTTTTCGCGCATATACTTTCGGAGCCTCCCCGGTTGTCCTACGCAGTAGTGATAATCGGGAGGTTTTTTTATGTCGAATAAAAAAGAGACATCCGGAAGGATGTCTCTGTGATTAACAAAAAACCAAACCAATACGAATAATTATCCCACTATCTAAAAATGTATGTGCCCCTGAAGGCTAATAAACGTTTACGCTTGAAGTGGCCCCGGCTGATAGGTGCCGGGGCAAATGGGAGAGGTAAGAAATGTTTAGAAACTACTATCTGAGCTTAACTATTGATGCTTAGTAATAGAAATATCGTTTTTCCTTGTGCCTGATCCTTACCTCTGATAGTTTGCCAAAAGAAATCTATTTAGTTGATGTTATTGTTACCCGTTCTGTTGACAATTACAATATGGGAAGAATAATTCATTTAATTTTATTTAATTAATTTATATAAAGCATTTATATTTATTTATGAATTATACGCTTCACCAACTCCAAATCTTCAAAGAAGTAGTCCAGCAAGGGAGTATTACCAAAGCTTCTGAAGTACTTAATCTCACCCAGCCAGCTGTTTCTATTCAGCTGAAAAACCTTGAAGATCAGTTTGGTATCCCACTTACTGAAAAGGTGGGGAGGGGTATTCATATTACAGCATTTGGGCTAAAAATGGCTGAAGTATTTGATCGGATACTACTTGCTAACGATGAAGTGAAACACACCATCAACAGGCATAAGGGATTGTTGGCTGGAGATATTCATATAGCAGTAGTCTCGACGGGTAAATATGTCATGCCTTACCTGCTCAGTGGATTCGTTGCCAAGCATCCTGAAGTAAAGGTTACGATGGATGTAACCAATAAAACTCAGGTTGTCAGGTCGTTAGAAGAAAATAAGACTGATTTTGCCCTGGTATCTGTCCTGCCTGAAAGAATAAAACTGAACATTGTGCCTTTGATGGAGAATCATCTTTTCCTTGTAGGCAACAAAGAAAGAGCTGAGTCTTTCTCCTATGAGAAGTCTGTCAAGGCTTCCTTAGAATCCCTTCCTATGATTTTTCGCGAACAAGGGTCTGCCACAAGAGCGGCTATGGAAACCTACTTCAATGACAATAAAATTCCCCATCCTCGTACCCTTTATCTCACCTCAAATGAAGCCGTAAAACAAGCCGTTAATGCTGGACTAGGCTATTCAATTATGCCGCTGATTGGCTTGAGAAATGAATTGAAATCGGTAGACCTAAAATTGATTCCCATGAAAGGGCTTCCCATTATTACCCAATGGATGTTAGTGTATCGGAAAGAAAAAGGCCTTTCTCCTGCCAGTCAAGCCTTCCTCAACTTTATCGAACAAGATAAGGGAGACATTATCAATAAGTACTTTTCTTGGACCAAGGATATCCTTAGACAAATTGAACCTTAGGCAAGAATTAGATTACTCCTCCAACATTATTTGACCATTTTTGCACATTTTATTTTTTGAATATATCCTGTTTCGAAGGGGCCATCTTTTCGCTCTAGGTAATTGGTTACTGCCGTACCATCTGGGAATCAGATACTTGGGTGTGGATCAGCGTGATCGCATTAATTCATCGATTCGAAATAGCCTATTTTTTATTCGAATATTCAATTAATTCTAAATGTGGAATTTATGGAAATTAATGTTAGCTTATTTAGAATTTCGAAATAGTGTTTGGACACTAGTTTGTGAAAATTACCCGTTTTTCGCCCTAAAACTATCATTTTGTCATGAGATTACTCCACATTAACGCTTCTCCTAGGAAGGAGAATTCGCGAACACTTGAGATTTCTACTGAGTTTTTGAATTCTTTGCAGGAGAAGGTTTCAGACCTATCTGTTAAAACCATCAATGTATTTGAAGAAAATCTACCTGCCATCAACGGTTTGGAGGCTAACACTAAAATGCTCTTAATGGGAGGAGTTGCCATTGATGAGCAGGCCCAAAAAGCTTGGGAAAGTATTGATGCTTATTCTAGAGATTTTGTGTCACATGATGGCTATTTAATTACTGCCCCCATGTGGAATTTCGGACTACCTTATCAATTGAAGCATTATATCGATGTCATTGTGCAAGCAGGCATATTATTCCATTACACCGCCAATGGACCCGAAGGGCTGGTAAAAGGAAAAAAAATGTATGTCATTACCTCTCGAGGAGGAGATTACAGCCAGGATAGTCCTATGAACCAGTTTGACTTCATGGAAAACTACTTAAAATCGATTTTCGGATTTGTCGGGATCTATGATGTCTCCTTTATTCATGCCCAGCCACTTGACCTTGGTCCAGAGTTGAAAGAACAAGGCATGAACAAAGCAAAAGAATCGGCAAGAGAGTTAGCTCTTTCTGTCTAAAAACTTTGCCACCCTCTGATAGGAATAGGTCATCTACTTTATAGTAGATGGCCATTTTTATGAACGAAAAACAGATACAACTTTGCAAAATTTCCCAAAAGGTAATGTTTAATACCAAATTTTAAGGGAAATTATCAGAAATTATAATCCTAATGCCTTCATCCATGCTTAAAGTCTCATTCAGGAAAACCCCTCTGAAAAACAACTAAATTCCAATGTGAAAATAGGGGTAAATAGAGGTATCTAATACCACCAGCTATCACTACCATGTTGCCTCTCAAACAGGTATTTCTGCCTCCCAGTATAAGATTTAGCCATATTGTCTATCATTATGAATGGTATGAAATTGAAGACCTAAAGGATGAGAGGTTCCCATTCTACCCTAGCTTAACGACAGGTTTTCTGTTTCTCTTCTATTTTGATAAACCTATAACCATTCAGTCTAAAAGCATAAAAAAAGAGAAGCTACCTCGAATGGCTATGCTGCCACCTAGTGTGCTGCCAACGGTGAACATAAATATGCAGCATGTGAAAATCCTTAGGGTCATCCTAAGGCCTGGGGTGATTTCGAACCTTTTCCATGTGAATATGAAGGAGTTTCAAGATAAACTCATCATGTTAGAACAAGACCTCGATCCTGAATTGGGGAATCTTTACGAACGTTTTTAGGCTGATTTAAGGGTAACAAACTGTATAAAGGAGTTCGAATCTTACCTTGAAAAGAAAGTAATTTCATCAGGTTTTGAAGGAAAGAAGCTCATTTATACAAGTGCGCTAAAAGACAGTTTGACCAAGACTCCGAACATCAATGTGAAGGAACTAGCTTCCAGTTTGAATTTGAGTGAGCGACAGCTGAGACGGATTATCGGGGAGGAACTAGGGTTTTCAACCAAGGATTTTTTGAAGGTGACTAGATTTTCAAGAGCCTTTAAGCGCATTTCACAAGGAGATTATAGATCTCTATCTATCATGGCGCAGGAGGCAGGTTACTATGATCAAGCCCATTTTAACCATGAGTTTAAACGATTTACTAACCAAAATCCCTCACAATTCATCCAATACCTCCAAGGTGATAAACTCGCCAGTAATGTTCTGGAAGTAAATCTCTTTGAATTATTCGAATAGGGAAAGATGTCCGATTTTTACAAGAATCTATTGGATTTATTACCTTTTATTGTGTCGTAAATAGTAAAACTGTAGATAAGTAATGATATCCCTAGTTATGTACCATAGACATGGTATGTAGACTGAATCCGCATCAGTCCATACCTTTAATAGCACAAGTATGAAGTGGATCAAAAAAACGCAAAAGGAAACTGATACCAGCATCTTCGATGAAGAAGGTATTTTTCTTCCAGAAGTACAGCTTGTAGAAAAATACCAGGAAACAGAATCGTCGGCTCTTGCTCTTAACCTTGATGTGGTCATCGAAATCAAAGGCTGGGACAAGGCCATGAAGACCGAAGAAACGGACAAATAAGCACTACTCGCCAGCCACATCCCCTTGCTCAACGACTTCTACCCCCAAGTGGAACTAGCCAACCTGCAGCACAACCGTTGCAGTACATAGGTCTCCCATGTCTTTGGGAGACCTTTTTATTAGAATAGAAATAAACTTGGATCAAGCTTTTCTACCATCAAGAAGCTTCATAATAGAAGGCTTTTACAATTTCCTGGGCGGAGACTGGCGAGTGATTGGTGTGGAGTCGCCTTCTAATCCTGAAGGTGGCGATATAGGTACAGGTCTTCAAAGCAACATTATTAGGAAAGCCCGTAACTGACAAGCCCGTACTGCTTAGGTGATTGATACTGTCATTGGTATTTGCTGAAAGTTGTAAACCATCGCCTGTTAAATTTACATCAATCGCTCCATCGTTACTTGTTATATTGATATTAGCAGCCTGAAGGTGAGGATGATGTGCCGTAAAAGAAGCTGCAATTCCACCTGATAGAGGGGAACAGGGAGCAGGTGCTAATTCGTTAATGTTGAATTCCCTCACAGCCTGAGTGTTGTTGATAAACATAGCATTCAAGGTCTGACCATTCGCAGGGAGGTAATTGAATATATTACTAGCCTTGTCAATCACCTCGCGAATTTCAAGTCTAATGGCAATTTTCTCAGTGGCCTTTCTGCTGCTAGTTGGGATGGATTCCCCAGGTCCTGAGATAGAAGGCATACTATTGTCGGTTAATTCCTTTGAATCAAAGGTCATCATCCTGTCATGATCGATCCATTGCCATTTATTCGTGCTGAGTTCTGCAACGTTCAGGCTAGCGTCGTCCGTGAATGTTCTCAAAATAGCTTTGTTGACATCGAACCAACCTTCCGAATCAAAGTCATCTAACTCACTTTTGATGGGTACCGTTCTAGCTGGATCAGTGAGGTCCAGTGGATTGCCTGGATAAAACATCTCTCCAATAACTGCACTCACCAATAAGCCGGTATCTACACCCACGATCTTCGTAAAGTTAGATGCAGCGATAGGGGATGCACCATTGATACCAGTTACATGGGGACTGATCATAAAGCGATACTCAATCGGATTGCCTTCAAGGGGTTTGGAACCGGTACTCACAGCGACTTGACCATTCAAATCGATAGTACCTGTCATGGCGTACTTTGCTGTACCAGCATATCCTAAGGCATCAAAATCACTATGTATGTAAAAAGGATCGCCAACCCTCAGCCAAGCAGAGGCTACTGGCGAAACGGGTACTTCGAATTCGCCACAAAGGTCAATACAAAAGCAATTCCCAATGTTTTCTCTCCCGGCCTGTTTACCATCGGAGCGACTCTCCTCTAAAATCGTTCCTCCATCAGTCGTATATGCCTTGAAATACACATCAGGGCCAGAGTTATAGGGAGGAAAGGGCGTTTCTACATTGATATAAGGAGACAAAAAGGTTTGTTTGAAATCAATGCTACTATAGTCAATCCTAAACTTACCCTCTCCATCTGTGGTGGCGGAACCAATTTCATCGTCCTTTAGCCAATCGGCATCAAAGGCTGTAACCGTAGCTCCAACAATCGGCCTTGAGTTTTGTCCACAGGTCATCAACCTGCCACATATGACCCAGGCATCAAAAAGACTTCGAATGTAACACCAGAAACGGGCCGACAGGCAATACTGATAATTAAAAACAAGGTCATTGTCCTGTGGCTGCCATCTTGGTTGGAGAATGGTAATGGTAAATTGAACCCCTTCTTTTTCTCTTGATTGTTGTCCAGGAACTGATGGGACAAATACATCTACCATAATGGGACCTCGATAATTGTCAAATTCATCTGTTAGGACGGATTCAAAATTACCTTCTTCGTCAATTTTTCCTTCACCAATTAGGTACTGGCTTTTGGCTTCGATGTGTTCCTTTTTGACCAGTTGAAGGGTGTTTTTGGGGTCAGCTACAACTGCTTCTGAAACCCCAATTTGATTGGCTAGTCGATACAGTCGGACGATAGAACCAAAAAGTGGTTCACGACAATCCTCGCAAACGTAACCGCATAGGTTACCTCTTACAATAAAACTCATGATATTGTTGTTTGTGATGTTATATGATCCTTTGCAAAAGGGCCATTAGAAACAACAGGGATGTAAATGGCCTAGATAAAGTTTGAGAGAATATCTAGCCGCCAAGGGGTTGTTATGATGTTGGATGATGGGGGCAAGGCTTCTTACCCTTTTGAAAAATGGCTATGGGCGTTACCCGCTGCCTACAATATCAAGACGTTCACAAGGAGAAAAATACATGAGCCTGAAGGAAAAAAGCATTTGAAAGAAAGAGGTGGATAAATCTCATTGGGATGCCATGCTAAAATGAGCTATTTAGGAACGAACAAAGGAGAGACGCGAAATGAAGGATATAGAAAACCTAGAAGATATTCAGTTATTGGTTGATAGCTTTTATGGGAAAGTAAGGCAAGACAAACTCATTGGTCACATTTTCAATCAGGTCATTGGGAATCGATGGGAATTCCACCTGAATAAGATGTATACCTTCTGGCAAACCGTCCTTACAGATGATTATACCTACAATGGACGTCCCTTTCCTCCCCACATGAAACTACCTGTGGAGCAAGAACATTTTGATCGCTGGCTAGCGTTATTTTCCGCTACAGTTGATGATCTTTTCGAAGGTAAGAAGGCAGAGGAAGCCAAGTGGAGAGCCAACAGAATGGCGCTTATGTTCCATTCCAAAATTACCTACTATCGCGAAAGAGGGTGGGGAGAAGCTTAAGCATATCGACCCCAATCAAAGGATTATAAGACAAAGGCCAAGATATTGGAGAATCAGCTCACATGCATCTTTCTATATTCAGTGGGGGAATACTTATAAACAGCCTGAAAGGATTTTGAGAAATATCCAATATCATTGAAGCCGCAATCGTAAGCAATATCGGAGATTCTATCTTCGGTACTTTTGATAAGTCTTTCCGCTTTCTCAAGTCTCTTACTTCGAATATATTGGGTGGGACTGGTCCCAAATACAGCCTTAAATTTCCTTTTGAAGGAAGAAAGACTCATGCCTGAAAAGTGAGCCAGGTCCTCTAGCTTGAGATCCTCATAGAGATTGGAATGGATGATTTCCTTGAACTTGTATTCTCTGGATTGAAAGAGACTTGAGAAAATAGCCTCAACCCTTCCAGAACGATCTGTACGGCTTAGGATCAGGATAAGCTCTTGCAACTTCACCTTAAGTAGGTCATCGTCAATCAAATCAGGATGATTGAAATAATAGCGTAAGCCTTCAATATAGTGCCTCATGAGATCATTGACATGGAATTTCTCTACAGGATTTGGTTCTGGAGGATTTTTTCTAGTAAAAAAGGAGGGTAATTGCTCGTTGTAAATATATGTTAGCAGATCAGGGTAATAGTGAAGGATAATTACTTCGTTGGGTGAATCATCTTCGTTGGGCAGCCATTGGTTGACAAAGTTTTCGCATTTCATGAGGACGAAATCTCCCGTTTGAAGCTGGTACTGATGTTGTGGCGCGTAGAGTCTGGATTGTCCTTGGGCTACATAGACGAAATTGACCTGATCATGATTGGAGGAACTAATTTTAGTGGGGGGTGTGAAGGTGGCCCTTCCCATGACATTTTTCCCGAAGAGTTGAAACTGATGGCTTTTAAAGTCCTTAGCGTAATCCGACAAAATCCATTCGTTAGGTGATTAAGGAATATAACCATTTTCCTAAAATGGCCGAGGGGCTGCCCCGAAAAGGACAGCCCCCGACACTTAGGTAATGCTGTGAACGAATCTTCAGCGGGAAATTAGTTACAAATATTTCCTGTCGCGTTATCTGAAAATGTATTGTTACTCTCGGTTAGGGTAGCACCTGATCTGACGAATACCCCACATGCATCACTACCAGAGATAATGCTGTTTGTCAGGGTCATAGTACCACTTCTCAGGAACAAGTTAGCTATGTTGTTACAGCAGTAAATATAGTTTCCTCCTGCATTTCTGATTTCAACATAGTCAAGCACATTGTTGGAGGAGTTGGTTTCAGTATGAATTCCTCTCCAGTATCCAGATGTAGCTTCGGCTCCGATGAATTTAACACGCTTGCTAGCTGTACCTTCTGCTTTTAGAGATCCATTGTCGTAGATTCCCAAACCTGCGGAAGCAGAGAACTCAAGTGTTACACCCGCCTTAATCGTTAATGCCTCCGTTACATCCAAGACTACGTTGTTGTCTGCTCTGAAAGGTACATTTGTTTCTTCTAGCGTTACAGCTTCGGAGGTCTGATTGCGGTACAAAAGAACCTGATCTTTGTCGTTTCCAGTAAAGTCTGAAGTCAAACCACTCAAGCCAGCTGCCTGTGTCAATGTTACGTAGGCAGGGTTCTGTTTATGAGTCGTAATCGTGTTATTAGAGAACTCTGCAAAGGAGAAGTCCTTGGTCGTTGCGATACCATATGAATCACCGTTGGAGATAGTCGTATTGGTGATAGAACATTTTCCATCCTTAAGGTAAAGAGATCCTATCGTGTTACAGCAGTAAACATAATCACTACCTGCATCTGAGATCTGAGCGTAGTCGATGGAGTTGTTAGAAGAATTGGTTTCAATATGAATTCCTCTCCAATAGCCCTTGCTGGCTTCCTTACCACGGATGATAACTGGGTTTGAAGATGTACCTGTTGTTTTGAAGGAACCTCCGTCAAATACTCCGATACCACCATTTTCTTCTACTGCAATCTCTACACCTGCCTCCAAGGTCAGGGCTTCTTTTACATCCAGAACATTACCTTCAAGTAGATAAGGTACATTTAGGGCAGGGACAACCGTTTCATCATTTACATCAGAATCAGTGATAAATACGAAGTCTTTTTCATTTCCGGAGAAGTCAGAACCTGATCCATCAAGATTACTAGTAAGAGCCATTGGCATTTCAATTGGGTACTCTTCATGTGTAGTGATGGTGTTATTGGTAAAAGACTCAATCGTGGCAGATGCATTGGCAAAGAATCCTAGTCCACCACCGTTGGCGATCTGGCTATTGTCTACCTTCATTTTTCCACCTTTCAGGAATACAGAAGCTACAGCATTACAGCAGTACACATAGTTGCTACCTGCGTCTGATACATTCACGTAGTCAAATACATTGTTGATGGAATTGGTTTCAATATGGATTCCTCTCCAATATCCCTTCACAGATTCCATTCCTTTCAGGACGATTTCCTGATCTACTGTACCTACGGCATTGATACTACCACCGTCGTATACTCCTACACCAGCGTTTTCTTCAAAGGCAATTACGGTACCTGGTTGAATGGTCAGTTTCCCCGTAACATCCAATACACATCCATTAGGGACAATGTAGTCCACTTCCTGAGGGCCATTCTCCAAGACTCTCTCCACATCAAATCCATTACAATCAAGTGTGATCGTTTCTGCATTAGGATCAGGCTCAGTATAAGAAGCTTCTTTTACCCACTTCTGAATGTTACCTGCACCGGAGGATACAATTGTAATAAAAGTGGTATCGCCATCTATTCTCATGCTGGCTTCGTAGTATTGGCCGTCTGATCCCAATTCGAAGTAATCAAAGCTGTTGTCTCCGGTAGTCAATAGATCTCTCCACTTGACATCCCCTACGTTAAATCCTCCTCTAGGAAAGTCTGTAATGGTACCTTGGTCTCCTACTACCGTCAATTGCATTCCGTCATTTGCTGGGTTGTTAGACTTCACGCGGTACCACACTCCCGCCATTTTTTTCAGGGCTTCTTCGTTGTCGTCCGGATCGACCATTTCTCCGCCATTGATAAGGCTACATGAAGAAAGAAGAGAGGCCATGATCAAGGCAACCATTACATAAACTGTGCGAATTCTACTCATGATTTTCTCGTTAATTTGTAACTGTATTTGTTTAGGGGTTCTCATTCCTGCTGGAAGAAACCATTCCCAAAATGTTAGGAATTCAAACACCTATTTTATAACTGTCAGTAAAGGGTTGTTTTTTGTCACCAAAGGTTAACAAGTTGTCACTGAAAGTTTTTGAGAAAAGTGGGGAGATGGTCCCTCTTTTTACTATTTGATTAGAAAAAATATGGCACAGACCCTTGAAAATCAAGGATATAATGTGGAGATATATAACGTAGTAGATTCCTTAAAGCCTAGTAATAAAATTCATAAATCCTTCTCGATATGTCTTACCTAGGGGAATTTCGGCTTCACCTATCAAGAGTGTTTGGTTGGGTTCATGAATGGCTTCGAGATGAATTGGATTGATGAGGAAGGATCGATGTACGCGGACGAAGGGAGAAGGAGCTAATCTCTTCTGAATGTCATTAAGGGTAGCACGGACATGGGCCTTTCGTCCAGCTGTTACCACTTGGCAATAGCGATTGCCCGATACCTCGATGTAGAGAACATCTTCTGGTTTGATTTTGACGAGTTTGGGCCCAATCTTGACGAAGAAACAATTCCTGAAAAATATGTCTGTTTCCCATCCTTTGGCTGATTCCTCTTCCTCCTCTTGTGCGGTATGCTGAAGGGCAAGCTCTATGCTGGATTGCAAAGCCATGGATTCAACGGGCTTATTCAAATAGGCGTATGGATGTGTCTTGCTTGCTTTCTTGAAAGTGGAAGAGTCTGTAAAGGAAGTGATGTAAATGATGGGCGTGGGTAGCTTCCTGTTGATTTCATGGCCTAGCTCGATTCCATTTTTTTCTCCCGCTAGGTTAATGTCCAGTAAGACGACATCCGGTTTGGATTTTTGAACCATGGGTAGAACGTTCTCAGCCTTGGGCTCAAGGCCAATCAAATCATAACCAAGCTCGTCAAGGGTGATTTTAAGGTTCTCCTGATGGAAAAAATCATCTTCTACGGCAAATACCCTTACGTTATCAGAAGCTGTCATTAAAGTTTGTTATCGGGAAAATGAAAGAGTCTGCTGCTTGTATTACTCGTTTTTAAAGGTGGAGGTTGCCTTTCCCTAAGATCATGAAGGAGAAGGTAATAGGATCTTTACCTCTGTTCCTTGACCTGGTTGAGAAGATACAGAAATTTCGCCATTGAGCCTGTCTACTAACTGTCTAACGATTTCCGTACCCAATCCCGTACCTTTTTCTCCTGCTGTCCCTTTGGTGCTTGTCGTATGTGCCTGGCTGAAAAGGGACTCGGCTAATTCCTGGCTCATTCCTTGGCCTGTATCTGAAAGTATGAGTTGGATCTTATTCCCTTCCAGCCCCGCATGGAGCTTGATTTGGCCATTCTCTGTAAACTTAATAGAATTGCCAATCAGGTTATTCAGAATCACAGAAAGTCCGTTTTTATCTCCTGTCCATTTGAGATCAGGAGAAACATCCAATTCCAACTGATTGTTCTTAGCCTCTGCCGAGGGGGAATACCTGTTCATGATTTCCTGCCCAAGGGACTCAATTTGGACCTCCTCGAAAGGGCTTTGGTACCTACCTAATTGCTGAAGAGACCAGTTTAAGAGATTGTCCAACAGCTGTCGGAGTTGGAAAGATTGAGTATTGATCCGCTGACTGATTGAAGAAAGCTTGTCGTAATCTTCCTTTTGTAAATAATGGTCGAAGATTTTTCCTGCTGATTGAAAGCCGGTAATTGGCCCCCGCAAGTCATGGGCAATCATCCCAAATAACTGATCCTTTGTCTGATTGAGCTCAGATAGTTCATTCTTTTGCTCGTTAATCTGAATATTTTGATTTCTAAGGCGTAGACTTAGAATGCCGACAACCAATCCCGTTAGTGCCAAAAGAATAGCGATTCCTAGGATGAAATTGAATCGGTTACGATCGATCTCCTTCTGTTTTTCCAACTCAATGATTTGAGCTTCCTTCAAGGCGGTTTCATACTGAGTCTCAAGTTCGGCTACCTGATCGGAAAATTGCCTGTTCACCAAAGAGTCGCTCCATTCGAAGTGAAGCAACTTATTTTTGTACGCGCTCTGCCAGTCTCCCATGGCGGAATCACAGGAAGCCATGCCTTGATAACAAAGGGAAAGTAGGTCAGCTTCATTTTCTGTATTCCCTAGATCGATGGCTTCTTGGTAATATTTTTTTGCTTCGTTAAAATTCTTCAAATCGAATTCCACCTTCGCCAATACCGTCAGGAGTAGGTCTCTTACTGCTGCTTCTTCCTTGTCCTTACCAATCGATTCTGCTGTTCTTAGCTGTTCTAAGGCCGCTTCTAACTTCCCTTCTTGCGCCAGGAATTCTCCATAATAGGTTCTGGCCAGAATTTCTACTCTTGGAAAAGGGAGCATTTTGGTGCCTGCCAATGCTCCTTGGTAGTAATATTCAGCGGAATCGCTTTTTCCTAAGCCCGCCATATTTCTAGCGATATCAAGAAAGGCTGATACATAGTTGATGGTAGGTTTTTGCTGTTCCATGGCAAGTGCCTTACGGGCATAAGGAAGAGAAGCCTCAAACTCACCTCGAGTGGAATAGTAGGTATACAGTAGGGCTGTTACGACGCGTTTGGCTTGTACATTATTGGATTTTTCTGCCAATTCGATCGCCTTTAGGCTGTAGGTGAGCAAAGAATCACTATAGCCCAGATCACCGTTGTACTCGGCGAAATAAAAGAGGAACATGCTTTCAAATAGGGGGGCATGTAGCCTATCAAAAATTTCCTTAGTACGCTGAAAGGAGGCCAAGGCAGTACTATCTTTTTGGAACTTCAGAATGTTGGATATCTGGGAGAGCGTATTGCCCATCCGTATGCTGTCGTTCATCTCGACGGCTAATTGAAGGGCTTCCTTTCGAATCTCCAAACTGTTCATGGGATCGCTCAGCAAGGTCAAGTAGGCTTCAAAGTTCAAGGCCTCATAAACCAAGGTTGGAAGATTATTCTTTTTGCCTACATCCTTTCCCATTTGAATAAACTCCTGTGCCTTTGCCACATTCTGGGTAGCCAAATAGCCTGTGATCATCCTCAAGCCAGATTCGGCAATGGCTACCTCATCTCCTTCCTGTTCAGCCAATTGTAAGGCTTGTTGCCCGAATTGTAGGAGTTTGGGAATGTCCTGTTGCATGATTCCTTCTGCCCAGCCTAATTGTCTATAGGCAAATGAAAGGGAAAGGGGATCATTTTGTTTCTCGGCAAGTTCCTTCAGGAGGTAGGAATATTTGGCAACCGAGTCAGAAGAAAGCGGTTTGAAATCAAAGGTAAGTTCCTTTAGTAAGCTTATTCTTTCGGAAGGCGAAAGAGAGTCATCTAATGCTTTAGCGCGTTTCTCTTCAATGTTGGCTCCTACATTGAATTGTACAGAAAACATGATGACGCACCAGATCAGTGCTGCGAGCGGATGATTACGGGGCATGGGACGATTTTTCAGCGTTCAACAGGTGTCAGATGGCGGCTGGACAAGATATGATTTTTCTGCTATACCTGATTCCAGGCCTTTGGTGAAAGACGAAATAAAGAGGATAATTACACCCACTTTAAGCATCTCATTCTTGTTTCTGCATTTTTTTTAAACTGGAGAAGGTAAATACTTCTTCTGAGGGTCCTTCTCGTTCTAATTTGTCTAGCATCTCTTTCCCTTCTTTTAGGCTAGGGAGATGGCCTTTGGGAACCCACCACATGACAAAGTGGGATGACTTCATTTTGTCGAACCATTTTTTTCGTTGCCGCATGACTTCGACATGGGCTGTTTCGAAGGTGAACTTCATGAGGGAGGCTACATCTTCCCAGACGGTCATATTGAAAATGAATTTTTCTGGATCGAAAATACCTTCAACATCCTCTGTCATTCTCCAGATAAATCCTGGCTGCTCAGCCCCTAACTGATTGATCTCATCGATCCTCGCCACAAAATCTGCCATTTCAGGACCTTCGATATCATATTTTAACTCAGCAATATTTAGTTGTGCGAGCTGGTGGGTAGATGGATTCATCAGGAAAATGTTTATGTTTAAAGTTAGAACATACGCAACAATATTCATATGAGCATTTCAACACTCGATTGGGGCATTATTGCTACCTTCCTTACCATTACGATGGGCATAGGGATTTGGACCAGTCGGAGAGCTGGCAAGAGTAGCGAAGAATACTTTTTGTCAGGCCGAAATATGTCCTGGTGGATGCTGGGGATGTCCATGGTGGCGACAACTTTTTCCACCGACACACCCAACTTGGTTACAGACTTAGTGAGGCAAAATGGAATCTCAGGAAACTGGGTATGGTGGGCGTTTTTGTTAACGGGTCTTGTAACGGTATTTATCTATGCTAGATTATGGCGAAGATCCGCTGTCAATACAGACCTTGAATTTTACGAGCTACGGTATGGAGGAGCGCCCGCTACCTTCCTACGAGGCTTTCGATCTGTCTATTTAGGTTTGTTTTTCAATGTAATGGCCATGGCTGGTGTTTGTCTGGCTGCTATTAAAATAGGTGAGGTGATGCTAGGCCTTTCCCCCATTGAAACCATTGGTATTGCTGCGGTGATTACGGTTATTTTTAGCTCATTGGGAGGCTTGACGGGTGTGATCTACACAGATATGATCCTTTTTGTGGTTGCGATGGTAGGGGCTGTTGGTGCTGCGGTGGTATCGGTCAATCACCCTGATGTAGGGGGGCTGAGTAATCTGTTGACCCATGAGAATGTACAAGACAAATTGAATATTCTTCCTGACTTTACGGATCCCGAGGCCTTTATTCCGCTATTTATCATTCCTCTGGCAGTTCAATGGTGGTCTTCTTGGTACCCTGGAGCGGAACCTGGCGGGGGTGGTTATGTCGCGCAAAGAATGTTGGCAGCCAAAGATGAAAACCATGCTTTGAGTGCAACCTTCTTCTTCAATATTGCCCATTATGCCTTCCGTCCATGGCCCTGGATTGTAGTAGCTCTTGCCTCTTTAGTTGTCTTTCCTGACTTAGCCAGTATACAAGAAGCCTTCCCCAACGTATCTGACGATAAGCTTGGACATGACCTTGGGTACCCCGCCATGTTGACCTTCTTACCGACAGGTTTACTAGGTATTGTATTGACTTCCTTGATAGCTGCCTTCATGTCTACGATTTCTACCCACCTGAATTGGGGAGCTTCCTATTTGGTCAATGACTTTTACAAAAGATTAATCCGTCCGGAGGCTAATGATAAGGAAATGGTCAATGCAGGGAGGCTAATCACAGTAGTGTTAATGGGACTATCAGCTGTTATGGCCTTCTTCTTGCAGGATGCGACTCAGCTCTTCAATATTATCCTGATGTTTGGTGCAGGAACAGGCTTGGTCTTTATCCTGCGATGGTTCTGGTGGAGAATCAATGCATGGAGCGAAATTGCGGCTATGTTTTCATCCGGTATCATCTCTTTGACCATTGAATTTGGAGGAGTATACCCTGAAAGTATGCCAGATTGGGGAAAATTCCCCTTGATAGTTGCCCTGACTACCATCATTTGGGTTGGGGTTACCTTCCTCACCAAGCCGGAATCCAAGAAAACGTTGAGAGACTTTTTCATCAGAACGCAGCCTGGAGGTCCGGGTTGGGAAAAGGTGGTACGAGATGCCCATGAAGATGGTGTGATGATCCAGTCCGATGCACAAAAGTGGATCGTTCCTCAAGGGATGTTGGCCGTAATTGTAGGGTGCATTTGTGTGTACTCCGCCTTATTTGCCACTGGATATTGGATTTATGGCAAATGGCAACTCGCCCTTGGCCTGACCATTCTATCTTCCTTAATGGGCTTTGTATTATCTCGAATTTGGCCTAAGGATACCATCTTTTAAGGTTGATACAGCCATTTTATGTGGTGATTCCGTTCAGGTCCTTTGATCCTGATGATATACAAACCAAAAGGGAGTAGGCTTATATCAAAGTCCTGTTCCCTTTTGGGGTTTAAGAGCGCTTGTTTAATTGTTCTCCCTTGTATATCAATCCATTCTATTTGGTGAGGAAGAGATAGTTCTTTTGGTAGGAGGATATGTAGCATCCCTTTATCCAAGATTAGGCGAATCCTTTCCTCAGACCTCAGGTTTATTTCCAGCCATTCAGATAGAAAAGATTCTCCCTCTTGTCCAATTTCACGTATTCTGGCGTACTTCTTCCCCTCAACACCAGCGGGAAGGAGGAAACGGGAAATCATTCCCTTATGCACAAGCTTTCCTATTTTTTGAAAAGAAAACCCTTCTCCAGCCAATTCTACATAGGAATACTTTGTAGATGGTGATTGATTCTCCCATCTGAGAAGGGCTTGTTTGCCTTCATATATCAATTCTAAGGACATAAATCTTGTCTCAGCCGGTTCTATCAGGCAATGCCCTCCCATGGTAGCGCCCGTAAAACTCAAATGTTCGGTTCCTCCATATCCCCAAAAACCGGATGAATTGTCATCTCCCACGACTAAAAGTAGATCAGTAACCTTAGCCCCGTAAAACTCCATCCATAAAGTCCCTTGATTTCCGCATCCCGGATAGCTGCCACAGTTGAAGGGGCTGTTGGATTGCTGGATTAGGCTGGATTGTGTAGGAATAGTATCTCTTTTAAGCTCTACATCACCATGAAAAAGGATGACTTCAGCTGGTGTCAAGAGAGGATTGCTTTCCACATCCCCTATCCACATTCCAAACTGTGAGGCGGGCTGAGAAAAATGGAACAATAGCCCATTTCTACTTTGAGGGTCACCTGTAAATTCTGTAAAACGTTGATTGTTAGTTGGAATGAGGGAAAATGGCATAGGGGCGCTATCTTGGAGGACCTGTGGCGAACTGATGATATAGCTTCCTGAAGTGTGATGTTCTCCCTTTACCCCAGCGAAAGGCGGCTCTTTGATATTGACCATTTGAAAGGTAACGACAGCCTGATAAGGATAGCTCGCTATTGTATCTTCTTCTAGGACTTCTAGATTCTGTATTTCACCTACATAAGTAGTAGGATCAAATACCAATTCTCCGTAAACGGGATCGAAGGAGGAGGGGACACTGTCATGGCAGGTTTTAGCGATCCTCCCTTCCCATTTATCGTTTAGGGTATCTGCCCAAGCTTGATATTGGGAGAGGGTAGAGGGGGTATTGCCGGGATAGAATATCTCTCCGACATAGGAAGTTATAGGAATGGCAAAGCTATCCACTCGGATAAGGCCACTATTGAGGGAGGAAAGCCCTGTTGCCTGAATCATAACATGTAGATAGCCAGTATCTAAAGGGATTATCCTAAATCGAAGGCATCCGTCTATGGCATTACTTCCATTGGGAGGATCAAGGACAAAGGGAACGCCTCCATTATTGGTAATAGAGATGGGGTTTGAATAGCCCATATCTACCACTGATAGGCCATCAGCAGCACATACATCTAAATACACGGCAAGCCCCTTCCCTGCATAATTAGGGAGGGCATTAGGAAAAATCAATTGTGTGGCTTGGGAAAAACAACCTTCTGATAATACAAGTGTGAAGGTCAAAAGCAGCATCTGCTTACTCAAATACGCGTACATCTTATTGTCATTGTATGGATGACGCGCTCCCTAACTGAGTTTAGCATTCGTGTATGCCGAGTGCGTGTACGGCAAACTCTTTTAAGCTAATGGCTATTTTTTAAAAGATGTGTTGGATTACAAGTTTACTACTTTCCTCTGAGTTTATCTAGTAACTCGTTGAGGGTTTCGGCTTCTTCAGTAGAAAGGTTTGACATAGCCTGATCGCCCATGATCTGAACATTGTCCATATCCTTAAGGAGTTCTAATCCTTTTTCCGTGATCAAAACATCTACCAGGCGCTTATCAGACTTACAAGTTCTTCGAGAGACAAGGTTCTTCTTGACCAATCTGTCAACGATCCTCGATACGTCAGACATTTTGTCTAACATACGCTCTCTGATATCTGAGGTAGAAATGGGTTCTGGATAGGAGCCTCGTAGGATTCTCAATACATTAAATTGTTGAGAAGTTACCCCATAGGGCTTGAATAAATCCTTCTGTCTGGCCACAAGCCAGTTGTTAGTATAAATTAAATTTACCGTTAGCTTGTGCCAGGGACTTCTAAACGGCGTTTTTTGTTTGATAGCCTCTTCTAAACGCATAGTCAAATATAGTAATTTCAATATTGTTAATCTACTATATAACTCTCATTGCGTATACGTTGTTTGAACATTAATTGTTTATCATTGCGTTACATCCAAAAAAAGGATGCTTCTTATTTTTTTCGCTTGACTTTGAAGGTGAGGTTGGATGGAAGGTCTTGGCTAGCCAAACCCAAGAGTTGCTCTTTTTCAAAAGTCCTTTTCAAGACATCTTGTTTAGCCAACATATCTCTTAGGCTTTGTCTGGACAAGTAATTGGTTAACTCCCTGACCTTACGGGCCATTACCCCACCATAACCATGCTCAAAGCCCATTCTGTGGCCTAGTTCGTGTGCGCCTACGAAGGGATGACTCACATATTTATCTGAAACATAAATACAATGGTTGGGACAGTATCCGCCGATAAGGGAGGTTGTTCCATTCTCTCCATGGAGATTAGGCATGTCGCTTTCTGGAATAATATCTACCGCCTGAAGATACTGAGCAGGTATGTCTCCTTTAGGAATAAACATACCGCCAAAACTATAAGTACCATGGGCTAGCTGGATATCGAAATCAATTTGATAGGTAATTTTTTTGTGATCTCCTCGGACCACCAATTCAAATATTCCATTCTGAGCATTCCAGAATTGGATCATATTATCAAGCACCATGCTGTGCTCAGGATTAGGTTGGACAAGGTATACATAGGTCTGAATCGTTAACCTCTTCTCCTCATGATCAATCGAGAAAATGACCCTCTCCGCTTTTTTCTGTTCATGACCGACCTCCTGTAAAGGCAAAATGCCTACAAGGACCAGCATAAACGACGTAATTCCTCTCATTGCTTAGGGGTATTAGTTAAGCATAGATCGAAATTTACGTAAATTCTGTGTTAATGTTAAGTGAATGTTAATTAAATGTTACTAAAATTAACTAAATCCTCATCAATTTTACTCTACGACCGTAAATTTTCTTAGGACTGCCTCTACTCCTTCTTGTCGGGTAGACACTTTATACAAATAGACTCCGGGTTTGATTTTACTGCCTGTTTCGTCTTGTAGATTCCATTCAAGACCCCCATCCCCATCATTTTCATCCAGTTTAATAATAAACCGTCCTGATAGAGAATACACTTCAATAGTGGCTTGTTGGGTAAGCTGAGCAAATCGAATCCCATCTACATAAGGATTGATGACGTAGGGATTGGGATAGACGAATACCTCAGAGAGATCATCTTTGAAGGAAGAAAAAGTAGCTGTATTTCCTTCTCCACATGTACATATTCCTTCTGCAGTACACAAATCAGCCGTAATAGAGATGGCGTAGCCAAGAGCTCCCAGTCGAGCCTCGTTTACTGTTACCCTGACCGACATTTGGTCTTCACCCTCCCAAGCGATGGACTCCACCGAACCAAATGGGGAAATAGAATAATTGGCTGTATCTAGGGCGAGAGATTCGTCTAGAGGAAGGGCAAAGGACATAATGGCTTCCTTATCTCCTGCAATCTCCCAGTTGGTCAATATCAGGCAATCTGAAAGCTCCTCTTCATATTCAAACACCAGCTGGCGAAAATCGGGATCCATAGGAGCTCTTTCTGCATCTAAGAATCCTTCTCCAACCGTGATGGTATGGATGCCCTCCTTCATAGGATCTCTAAAACTCAGGATGAGGCGGTTAGATTCGGTTCCGGTTTGAATGATACTAGAAGGAGATAGGTCAGCATCCAGCGTGAAGAAAGCTTTGTCTCCATCTCTTGCTATCACATCCTGTGAGAAAAATAGTTCTAATTGGTAAGCTGAGATAGCACGTGTACTATCCAATCTTGGATTTTGGTGAGGCCTTAACAATACGAAATTGCCAAATCCGCTTTCCTGCGTACCGGCTTTAGACACCAACACATATAAGTAGAGTTCGTCTTCAACCAGATTTACATCCTGGTAGCTGGTTTCTGTATAATCGCTTAATACCTCTGCTTGATCATTGTTTAAGGGATCTCTGACACGCCAGATGTCATAGGCTGAGGCTCCTGGGGCAACAGGCCAGTTGATACGGACGGTATTGGCATTGACCACTTCTCCACTGAGTTGTTCGACGGGCTGGGGACCGGAGTTATTTACCTCCTTTTCAAAGAAAAAAGTTGAATCAATCAAACCCAGGCCAAGTTCTGCCACCCCATTCCCATCAAAGTCATGAATGATATGATGGGTGCAGAGAGAGCCATAGTAAAACCAATCCATGCCATATTCTCCTGCCTGATAATCAAGGATGTATGTTCTAGGGTAGGTGCTGATTGCCAATTCATCAGCCACGTCATTGTCTAGGTTTCCGGCGGTAGCGCCATTGAAATTTTCTGTATCTACATCGTATAAGGCTTCTTCCCAGACTACTTCGTATTGGTCATTGGCCGTTGCCTTAAACATCCGCAGCACCATGTAGGCCGAATTGTTTTCGAAGTCATCATTTCTTAGTGGAGAAGGGTAGGTGGCAACAAAAAACTCTTTCCGACCATCTCCATCAAAGTCCCCTGCTGTCAACATGAGGCCGGATTTTGTCAACTCTGTTGTATCTAGAAAGGTGCGTTGGTATCCACTGCCATCGAATTCGTAGATGATAATGTCTCCGTCAAAGTCCCCAAAGACAATCTCACGTCTGCCATCCCCATCAAAATCCTCTGCCAATACCCGAGGAGCAATGGATCCAATGTAGGAACCACTGTTGTCTTCTAACAGAATTTCGGTAGACAAGTCAGCCCCATCAAAGACAAAGTAATCTTTGAAATCCTTACCGATGAGCTCTAGTTCTGAATCTCCATCCACATCTGCGAAGCCAGACATAAATTTATCATTGTCCTCGTTGCTGTAAATCAATTCAGAAGGAAAGAGACCTTCGGCTGGCTGTTCCAATAGAAAGGACGAGTCATTGGCAGAGACAAGGAGCTCTAAGAGCCCATCTTTATCTGTGTCCACCATGTCCTTAGGAATAAGCCTTCCCCTAAACCTAGAAGAGTCATTTTTAACAAACAGTCCTCCTCGGAATTCATAACTATTGAGTTTATCAAAGGATAGCTGTTGGTTGTATTCATTCATGATGACCTCTGGCTGCTGATCATTGTCGAGGTCAACAGTCTTATCTACAAAGCGCCCAATAGGTATAGAATAGGCTTTCTGCGTATAACCGCTCTGTTGAACATAGGAGGGCTCAAAATCAAATGTTTGAATGGCTGTCTGTCCTGTTAAGCCTGAAAAATTGGTACTTTCTAGGTAGAACTCCATCTCACCACCCACCAATTCAGATCGTTCCATCAGGAATTCACCGTTTCGTGTCAGGTTATCAAAGTTTCTTTTTTTCCAGTCATTCGTACCTTTTGGCCGAACATATAGATGGGTATTGCTCTGATCAGATGCTCGAAAGACGACCAGATACTTTTTGATTTCATTGTCCCAAACCGAACCTGCGAAACTGATCTCAATTTCAGGTGGACTTAGGTCTCGTATAAACCTAATTCTGTCTTCGGCTGTGAATCCATTGGTCTTTTCCAGTCGGATTCTTAAGGTGTACTCTCCTTCAGGAAGGTCTTTCAGGTTCCAAATTGCTAAGGTATCATCAGCGATTTGGTATGCCTGATCGCTTGTAATAGAAATCCAGTCTTCATTCCCTACCAGTCCTTCTTGGTATTCAATATGGTACTTGACAAACTCCGGATCGAGTACGCTTCCCATAATGGCGACCTGATCTTCTGCGCTTCCACGATCATTCTGAGGAGAGGTAATCTCAACCCGTGATGATCCTGCAGCGCGCAAGGCCCTAAACATATTCAGTCTTCCTGCCCCCGTGAAATGGTCCCATCCTTCTCGGGAGATATCATCAGCGGTTGATGTAAGGATACCTCTAATCTGAGGAGGAGTCAATGCTGGACGTTCGGACAGTAGGAGAGCTGCTGCAGCCGCAACCATTGGAGCGGCAAAACTAGTTCCCTGAATACGAGTAAACTCATTTTCGATACCGGAAGGAGTGATGTCTCTGAGGTTGGTCGTGAGAATATCTGCACCAGGCGCGCAAAGGTCTACTGTAAGACCATAAGAGGATAAAGGCCAAAGGCTTTCGCTATCGTCAGAGGGGTTATAGGTAGAAGCTGAGACTGATATGACTTCATTAAAGCCAGAAGGATAATGCAACTCATCTCCTGTGCCGTTTCCTGCAGAACTTACCATAACTACACCTTTTTGCATGGCATATTTGATGGCATCATGCATCATATTTGAAGGATAAACATCCCCAAAACTGAGATTTAGAACGTCTACTCCATTATCTGCTGCATATATAATTGATCGAGCAATGTCATCGTCTTCCCCTCCGCCATTGCCTGCAAAGGCACGTAACACGACTAGTTTGGTTTGAGGTGCTAGCCCTGCAATTCCAAAGGAATTGTCGGCTTTTGCATGGATGATTCCGCTTACCGTCGTGCCGTGCAAGTTGTCATCCAGCGGATAAGGATCCTCAAATACAAAGTCTCCTCCAAAAGGAGATCGTGGTTGGTCCGTAAAATCGTAGCCCACGACATCATCCTCATATCCATTGTGATCGTTGTCTATCCCATCAAAATCTCCACTTACTCCTCCAATGATGGAATCAGAGGACCAGGGATCAAATTGCCCGTTGCCATTAGCATCCTCCATAGGATTGATCCAAACCTGCCCTGCAAATTCAGGATGCTCGAAGTCAAGTCCTGTATCAATCACTCCTACCTTGACTTGTGAACTGCCCTGACTAATGTCCCAAGCTTTTTCTGCTTGGATAAACCTCAAGTACCACTGCCTTGATAGAGAATCATCGTTTGGGGTGTAGGCTAGGTGGGAAAGGTGATCAAGGGTATAAATATGATTGGTTTCGACGAGGTCGATATCGGTATCCGCTTGTAATTGACTAAGCTGATCGCTATTGAGGCGAAGCGTGTACCATTTGTTCAGGAAAGTCCTACTGGAGGGAGCTGAAATGGCCAAGGGTTGGATATAAGTCAGTTGATCTACCCAACTGTGTGAGGCCCTTGAGGGATGCTGAATATCCCCTGCAACTAACAGGGTCTCCTTGTATTGTGTGAATATATCTTCTAGTGGCGAAGGGCCATTTTGTAGGCGAACGTTAACTTCTATTTGCCCATATGTATGAAGAGAAAGGAGCAGGAAAAGGGCAACAGTATAAATCAATCTCATATTCCCAAGTAAGGCCCATAATCTACCAATTATCACCCTAGAGAAAAAGGTAAAAGAAGGTCCTTTTTAGCATGGGGAATGGGCAAAAATGAGAAAGAACCTTTTTCTACCTTGTTTGTAGGCTGGAAAAAGATTCTTTCAAATAAAAAGCAGGATAATCTTTTAAAAGGCGAAGCCAATAGAGAGGTTTGATCTGGCTATAGGGAGGACGCCAGAGGCTATTCTTCGGTTGATGGTGAGTCGATCTTCATTGGGAAGTTGAGCATTCACCAGTGGGATACCATCTAGAAACTCATTGATCTGGCTGATCGCAGGCTCAATGTCTTCTTGAGCTACATTGGTAAAGTCTCCTGATAAGCGTAATCCAGCACCAGCAACTCCTATCCCTACATTGAAGTCAATGGTGATGCCATTGTCCCAGACCTTCTGATAGCCCATTTCTATGCCCCCACCTATACCTTGTAGGCGGAATGAGGAAGCAAAAGAAGCATCTGAGATCGAATTGATGTCTAGGTTGAGTTGGCCATTAGCCCTGTATCGATAGTATCTTAAAAAAACTCCTCCATAAAAACCAATAGGTGCATCCTCCTGGAAATAATAACGGTACTCTGGTGTGAGGGTAAATCCCTCAAGGTTGGCTTCTTGTAAAGACCACGAATTGCCTGAGGTACTGATGCCAATAAGGTCTGCTGTGTTCAGGGCATTCCATGGAATCATAGCGTTGAAACCAAAAGCCGCCGAATGATGTCCCTCTATGGCTCGTTCAGCACTTACCGAAAGGCTTCTGACAGAAATGAGTTTTCCGGGTGAAATCTTCAAAACGTTTTGCTGTGCTGAAAGCGAAACAACACTCATTAAAAAGAAACCCAAGATGATTAAGCGATTGAATTGCATGAAGTCTTATTGGAATGAAACAAAGATCAGACGTGTGTATTGGCAATTTTCACCATAAAGATACTTGGGCCTACGAATCAGTTGCTTGAGGGGTTAGGAGAATTTTGGAAGATAGCGCAAAAAGAATTATTGTATGTAGAACAAAAATTATTTTCTACTGCAGAAAAATGGCTAACTTGCACAAAACGCTTTCCATGTTTCAACATACTGCTAAAGAACGATTTTTACGCTACGTACAGGTTGATACCCAAGCTGATCCTCATTCAGATACGTTTCCCTCTACCGAAAAACAGAAGGACTTAAGCCGCCTTTTGGTAGCTGAATTGGAAGAAATGGGGGTTGCAGAGGTAGAATTGGACGAATATGGCTATGTGTACGCCACTATTCCTTCCAATGTAGAGCAGAAGGTACCCGTTTTGTGCTTTTGCTCTCATGTAGATACGACCTCAGATGCCTCTGGTACAAATGTAAAACCCATAGTCCACCCCAATTATCAGGGGCAAGATATTTCCTTACCTGATGATCCATCCATTGTGATCACAGAAGAGAAATTTCCTTATCTAAAGGAAAATAGAGGGAATGACATTGTAACAGCTAGCGGTACCACACTTCTGGGAGCAGATGACAAGGCAGGGGTGACGGCTATTATGAATGCGGCCTATCAATGGGTAAACAATCCCTCCCTTAAGCATGGGAAAATCAGAATTCTTTTTACCCCAGATGAGGAAATTGGACGAGGAGTTGACCATGTAAATATGGAAAAACTTGGGGCTCATATCGGGTATACCCTTGATGGAGGTCCGCGGGGAACCTTTGAGGATCAGACTTTCAGCGCTGATGGTGTGAAATTGACCTTGTATGGCGTGAGTGCACATCCAGGTTATGCTAAGGGAAAAATGGAGAACGCCTTGAAAATAGCAGGAGAAATCTTGGCTCGATTGCCCAAAGATCGACTCTCTCCAGAATCTACCGAAGGTATGGAAGGCTTTATCCATCCGCTTCATATTGAAGGGATAGGGGAAAAGGTAAGCGTTCAGTTTATCATTAGAGATTTTGCTTCAGCCAAACTTGAAGAACATGAGGCCGTTTTAGAAGATATTGTTAAGGAAGTTTTGCAAGAATATCCTGGTTCCTCATATGATATGAAGGTGCAGGAACAGTACCGAAATATGAAGGAAAAGGTGGATGAAAATCCATTGATCATTTCCAATGTAGAAGAGGCGATTCGTCGTACTGGCTTGGAGCCCAAGAAAGGGGTGATCAGAGGAGGGACCGACGGAAGTAGACTTTCTTTTATGGGCTTGCCATGCCCCAACCTCTTTACAGGTATGCAGGGGATTCATTCTAAATATGAATGGGTAGCTGTTCAAGATATAGAGAAGGCGAGCGAGATGATTGTTCACCTTGCTCAGGTTTGGTCTGAGACAGGAAAATAATCACTTGACAACTACCTGACATTTTTCAGCCGCGAGGGCGGCATTATTGCGATAAGAAATCAAATAACATTACTAACGTCTATCAACATGTCCCAACTTACGTCTAGTCAGACTATTCATCAGCGCATTGCGGACAACATCAGGATTCTCTCTGCCGCTATGGTAGAAAAAGCCAAATCTGGCCATCCAGGGGGAGCCATGGGAGGAGCGGACTTTATGTCCATTCTTTTTACGGATTACATGGTTTATGACCTTGAGAATCCTGAATGGGCTATAAGGGATCGCTTTTTCATGGATCCTGGCCACATGTCTCCTATGCTATATTCTACCTTGCATATGCTTGGACATTTTACCAAGGATGACTTGATGCAATTCCGTCAATGGGGAAGTCCTACACCTGGACACCCAGAAATTGATGTCAAGCGTGGGATTGAAAATACATCAGGCCCCTTGGGGCAAGGCCACGCTTTTGGGGTAGGAGCAGCCATTGCTGAGCGATTTTTAGCCCATAGATTTGGAGAGTGGATGGCCCACAAAACCTTCATTTATATCTCCGATGGAGGAATTCAAGAAGAAGTGGCACAAGGTGTAGGTCGTACAGCCGGTTTTCTAGGTCTTGGTAATGTCATCATGTTTTATGATTCCAATGACATCCAGTTGTCCTCTACCGTAGATGAGGTTACCGACGAAGATGTAGCCATGAAATACCAGGCCTGGGGATGGCATGTCATGACCATTGACGGGAATGACCATGCTGAGATTCGTAGCGCACTGGATGAAGGAATTGCTACCACAGGTCGTCCAACCCTCATCATTGGAAAAACCGTAATGGGTAAGGGAGCTGTCAAAGAAGACGGAGAAAGCTACGAGAAGAAGGTAAATACACACGGACAGCCTCTTTCCAAGGCAGGTGCTTCTTTCAACAAGACCATTGAAAATCTCGGTGGTAATCCCGAAGATCCATTTGGACTTTTCCCAGAAGTTGCCTCCTACTTTGAGTCTTGGAAGGCCAAGTTGGAAGAAAAAGCCGATGCACGTAAGCAACTACACAAGGAATGGGCAGTAGCTAATCCAGCTATGGATGCCAAGTTTTCCATGTTTATGGAAGGCAAGGTTCCAGAGATTGATTGGGCTGCGATTGAGCAGAAAGCAGATGCGGCCACTAGAAATAGCTCGGCCACTGTATTAAAATTATTTGCAGACCAGGTTGAAAACATGGTCGTTTCTTCTGCTGACCTTTCTGAGTCAGATAAGACCAATGCTTTTCTAGATAAGACGACTACCTTCAAAAAAGGCGATTTCTCAGGTGCCTTTCTACAGGCAGGAGTATCGGAAATGACGATGGGAGCTCTTTCTGTAGGAATGGCCTTACACGGAGGCGTGATTCCAGTATGTGCTACTTTCTTTGTGTTCAGCGACTTCATGAAGCCTACCTTGAGATTGGCGGCCTTGATGAAACAGCCCGTGAAGTTCTTCTGGACACACGATGCTTTCCGAGTAGGGGAAGATGGACCTACTCACCAGCCGATTGAGCAGGAAGCACAGCTAAGGTTATTGGAACAACTGGAAAACCACGACCACAAGAGTTCTTTCCTTGTGCTTCGTCCAGCAGATGCAGAAGAAACAACAGTTGCCTGGAAGATGGCAATCGAGAATACCGAAACCCCAACAGGTTTGATTTTCTCGCGTCAGAATATCAAAAACTTGCCACCCAAAGCCGGGATGTCAGGCTACGAATCAGCTCTCCAGGCTGAGAATGGAGCTTACATCGTACAGGATACAGAAGGTACACCTGATATTATCTTTGTTGCCAATGGTTCTGAGGTTGCTACCCTAATCGAAGGAGCTGAAAAGTTAAGGTCAGAGAAAAACTGTAAGGTACGGGTGGTATCAGCTATTTCTGAGGGAAGATTCCGCACCCAATCCACTGAATACCAAGAAGCGGTGCTTCCAAGTGGTGTTCCTACCTTGGGGATGACAGCTGGTTTACCTGTTACCCTTAGAGGCTTGGTTGGGACACATGGGAAAGTGATCGGGATGACCCACTTTGGTTATTCTGCTCCTTACAAGGTGTTAGATGAGAAGTTTGGATATACTGCTGAAAAAGTATTTGAAACTGCAGTGGAAATGCTGGGACTTTAGGAGACTGTTTCAGATTTAAACTAAACTTGATAACCCTAAACAGTCTCTACATTAAGTTACCAGATACAAACAAGTTGATATGATAAAAGGCCGTCCCCTCCAGGATGGCCTTTCTGTTTGATAGAAACAAGGCTTTCTTATGAAACATGAAAAAACCGAAGCTGAATCAGCCTCGGTTTTTCAATTATATCAACAATGTTGAATGCTTCTGTTCAAGCTGGAAGGCTATTCCTTAACACATTCAAACTCAACACGACGATTTACATAGTGTAGGGGCTCCAACTTAGGATTGTGGTTGTCGGCTAGGTTCGGAATTAGGTTCTGAGCCTCGCCTTTGAATCCAGTCTTAAAGCGGCTAGGATCGATACCGTAGGTATTTACTAAGAAGTTTACGGCATTGTTCACACGGCGCATGGAAAGATCTTCGTTGTAAGCGTTGGTGTTACGAATATCTGTGTGTCCGATCGCTCTGATCTTGATGCTTGGATCATTTTTCATAACCTGAGCGATGAAGTAAAGCTCTGGGTAGAATTCAGGCTTGATCTCATCTCTGTCAAGATCGAAGTGGATGATAGGCAGTAGACATGGAGTATTTCCAGTCTGGTTGGTGTTGGTATTATCATTGTTCATGATAATGGCTACACCATTTGCATCGTAGTAGTGTCCTGGAGGAGAGTTAGGCTCCTTGTCAATACAGTCAGGCGTACCGTCATTATCTGCATCGATCATTACACCATTGTTGTCTACGTTACAGCCTTTCAAAGAAAATGGCTCGTCATCCTCGATGTCTGGGTATCCATCTCCATCAGAGTCCAATGTACGACCTTGATTGTCTACTGGAGTATTTTCAGGCGTATCAGGCTCTTTGTCATACAAGTCAGGTACTCCGTCATTATCAGAGTCATCAGTCAATTTTTTTACAAGCTGACGTGATTCCTGAGCGTTGGAATAGATTTCCTGTAGGGGGTTTGTCCACCATAGAGACTCTTCGCCAGGTCCTAAACGCACTGCAATACCTAGTGTAGTGTGGTTGTATGTATCGAAGTCTCTTGTCAGAGGTGTTACGTCATTTTTGAAATCTGGGGTGGCAATACCACCTTCTTGCCAGCGCTGACCATCTAGCAGGTCATCATTTGCGGTAGCCAATCTGTGCTCCAGTTCAATTTCAATTCGACGGCTTAGGCGGTAACGGATACCGAAACCAACATTGATTTGAGGATTAAGAATGTATCCTTGACCACGGAAGCTAATTCCTTGCTCGTCAGAGTGCCCTTCAGCAGGAGTTTCGTAAACTCCGTCTTGATTGGCTGCCAACAGATCTAGTCTTTCTCTTCTTCCATCAATAGAAGGGTTATTCTCGTCGTTTAGGGGAATATTAGTTACTTCTGGGAAGTGAGTATAAAGGTCTCCGGCTGCATCCAGAGCGTCTACACGTGTGTTGTAGACCATCATGCCAGCACCAAAGGCCAAGAAGATATTCCACTTTGATTGCTCCTTGTAGAAGTTGATGTTGTTTAGGTTCAAAACACCCTGAAGAGATACATCTGCGTATGTCATCTGGAAGTTATAATAGACCTGAGGAACATCTTCCGTAGATCCAGGGATCGCGTTGGTTTTGCCAGGGAAATAGTTGGTATTCCATGGGTTACCAGCATGGTTTCTATAACCATAGGTTTGCTGATAGTTCTGGCCAAATGCTCTACCACCTGTTGCCTGAAGGCGTAGGGAGAAAGCATGTCCCATGGCTTTACGGACGTCCAGTCCTACGGCATATCCTGGTTTGATTTTGACATCCCCTGATATAAAACCAAGGCCTCCTTTCAAACCGATAGACCAGTTGTTACGTGGCTGTGGAGGGAAAAGGTAGTCGCCATCCTCATACATTTCAAGTTGTTGCAAGTCTTTCTTACTATACTTCTTGCTGTCTTTGTCCTGTGCATAACTGACAGCAGTAATCAAGCAAAGGATTGTCAGTAGCAACAGCAGGCGTAAATTTTTCATATACTTCCTTCCGGTTAAAACAAAATTATCGTGTTGAGTTGAGAAATTGAGAGAGAACGTTAGAATAACGAAATGAGAATATTCAATATTCTTTTACCATTCTAATACCAAAAATGAAATTTGGTGAATCGCGTTGATGGTCGCTAAGCTAGTGAATAAATGGACCTTGGTAATACTATATGTTAGTAATTGAACCAAATTGTATCAACGAAGAAGCAATTTTCGTGCAGTAAATTTTACAGAAATAAAGTTTTTAGCTGCCCAAATTACACTGATCGGGTAGTCATCTTCGCTGTATGATAGGAAAGAACAGTGAGCTTGGTTACGGTAGGTCCTACTAATTAAAACATGATCTCAGACACTTTATTGTGCTGAATATTTCCGATCACATTACGAATAAGTCTTTTTTAAAAAGGCTGTACAACTTTACGAATGAGAATTGATACATCTTTGGCTTGAATGGTTAAATACCGCTCAAGAATGGTAGGCAAATATCCTGATGGTCAGTAGGGAAAAGGAAGGGGAGGCGACGAGCGGATTCGAACCGCTGTACAAGGTTTTGCAGACCTCTGCCTAACCACTCGGCCACGTCGCCTTTTCCAAGGGTCTGCAATATTAGTACTTATTCAGGGCTAAATCAATCATTTCAAAAAATATATGAAAGTTCATTCCCCCTTTTTCAAAAAAATCTCTCCCACCTGATACCCTATCGAGTCGTTACATTTTGGTGGGCGGGTCATTTTTTTTGATGTAAGATACTATCGCGAGACATCAACACAATTTTGTGTATTGCGAAGGCCTAATCCAAAATGAAAGAAGTCGCCCCATAATTGGGCTCCAACAGGAGTAAAAATATTACAAGAATATATTATTGGATATTTTGTTTATTGGAATTTGTGATTCTTGTTCGAATATTATGACTAATTAAATAATTCGATTGTCGTCTAAAATAGACAGTTAACGCAAAACACTGAGTTCCACATAGGTCTGAATACAGGCTTCCATGGCGAGTGGATTCACTTTAGACACACGAACCTTGGCCTTGGTTAAAGAAGGATGGGCTTCCAACAAGGCTTTTCCAATTTTATAGGTCAGGTGTTCCAAAAGGGAAACAGGTTCTGCCATGATCTCTAGGACTGTTTTGTAGGCCGTATAGTAATCCAATGTATCTTCAAGTTCGTCAGTCATGGCAGCCTTGGTCAGGTCTGTAGACAGGTATAAATCTACAATGTACGTATTACCTTCTCTTCTTTCATTGGCATATACGCCGTGGAAAGCGTGGACCTGAATTCCCTCAACGGATATCAGGCTTTCTTGTAAGTCTATTTTCATAAAGGATAACTGAAATGGGTGTAGTAGCCTTGGAGAAAGAAGATTTGCCCTTCATGGATCAGGCAGCGACCGTGTTGTAGTGCTTGTTCATGGCCTCTTCCACCTCCTTATATTCTACATTCCTTCTTAATTCGCCCCGCAAAGCTAAGGAAACTTCCCTTCTTTCCTCAGAAACGATCAAAATCAATGCATCACTTACTTCTGATAGACCCAAGGCGGCTCTGTGTCTCAAGCCCAATTCTGCATCAAGCCGTTCACTTTTGCTAATGGGCAGAATGGCTCTGACGGAGGTAATTCTATGTTGATGGAGGATCATGGCACCATCGTGCAACGGACTTTCCTTTTGAAAAATGGTGAAGATCATTCTGGCCAGGATATTGGCATCGATGGTGTCGCCTGTTTCTCTGATTTCTTCCAACGCATTGTCACCTGTCAAAACAATGATGGCTCCGTTTCCAGTAGCTCTTAGCGATTTGAGCGCCTCTACTACTTCGCGTATCGTTTGTTCAATTTGAGAACCCGTACCGGATTGTCTCAATAGTCTATCTAATATAGGATTGGTCGTAAAAGCCGATAAAAAGCGACGGATCTCTGGTGCAAAGATGACCACTACCGCAATAGCTCCTAGGCCTATCACTTCACCCATGATAGAGGTCAACAGGCGAAAATCAAGGAGAGCGACCAGTTTCCAAGCCACAAATAGCGCTAAGATTAAACTAATCACCCGTATGGCGATCCTTCCTCTTAAGTTTTCATACAGCTTGAAAAATAGAAAGGCCACGATGCTTATATCCAGCAAGTCGATTAGCCTAACCGTTACAAAACCGATCTCAAATAATTCCATTGTCCCTTAAATAATGATAGAACTCCCCCACACGTTTGGCTTCCTTTACATCGTGTACCCGAAAAAGTCGAGCACCCATCTCCATCGCCTTGAAATGTAAAATCCCTGTCAAATCTCCTACGTCCTTTGGAACTGTATTGAATAGTTTATACATCATGGACTTTCGGGATATACCTACCAACAAAGGAAGTTGAAACTTCATCAATTCCTTTAAGCCTTCGAAGAGCTGATAGTTATGTAAAATGGTCTTCCCGAATCCAAATCCTGGATCGACGATGAGATCTACGATTCCCGCATCTTTAGCCCTGTTGATTCTCTCGACAAAGAAATCCCATACCTCATCTACGACATTTTCATAACTAGGATGCTGTTGCATATCAGCTGGAGTCCCCGCCATGTGCATCATGATGTAGGGTACATTGCCATATTGAGCGATTAAGGAGAACATCTCACCATCTGACTGACTGTTATCCATTCCTCTCCCCGCTCTGATATCATTGATGATATGAGCACCCATGTCCAACATGCTTGACGCTACCTTGGAGCGAAAGGTGTCAATAGAAATGATGGCCTCGGGAAACTCCATGATAATGTTTCCCACGATCTCCTCTAGGCGACTAATTTCCTCCTCTATATCTATATGGTCTGCATGGGGCCTAGAAGAATAGCCTCCTATATCTAAAATATCGGCACCGGCATCCAGCATAGCCTCTGCCTGATGAAGGGCAGCTTCAACCTCCGTAAACTGGCCTCCATCTGAAAAACTGTCAGGAGTTACATTGAGGATGCCCATGATTCGTACTCGATCGAGCGTAAGTAATCTACCACGACAATTGATGCTGGATGTAGATTGAAGATTCAACATTTGACTTTTAACTAAAACCTTAGTTCATTTGTGGAAGAGGTAAATCCTCATGTTGATTGATGAAGATTATGGATAATTGTGGATTATGAAACCTTATTCCCTCTGATTCCTTATTATCTTGTATCTGAAAATTGAAGGTACACATCTTTTATATGAATCAAACCAACCAACAGTATAATGAAGTTATCCAGCAATGTCGCTCCCTTTTCCTAAAAAAGGCGAAGGACTATGGAACTTCATGGCGGATATTACGCATGCCCTCCGTTACGGATCAGATCTATATCAAAGCAGAGAGAATTCGATCTATCCAGGAAAAGAAAGAAAATAAGGTAGGAGAAAGTATAGAAGGAGAATTTGTGGGGATTATCAATTACTGTGTAATAGCCTTGATGTTATTGGAATTTCAGGCCGCGGGGCAGGATACCATTGAAGAAACCCTAGATAGCATGGATAGACTAACGGGGATGTATGACTTAAAGGTTAAATATGCTTTTGATGTGATGCAGCGTAAGAATCATGACTATGGGGAAGCTTGGCGGAAAATGCGTGTTTCTAGCATAACGGACCTTATTCTGATGAAGATTTTCCGTTTGAAACAAATGGAAGACAATGCAGGGAACTTGCTTGTTTCAGAAGGCCCTGATGCCAACTATGTGGATATGCTCAATTATGCTGTATTTTCGCTCATCCTGATCAACGAACAAAAGCCTCCTCATGCCAAGCATGAGGCACAACTATAGTATATCAAGCTCTTAAAGCCACCATTCATACAAAGGAAAAACTGAATCTATAACGCATGAACACCTATCAATTAATTGGATTGTTTTTTGCCGGTTTGGGCATCATTTCCCTCATAAGTTTGATTGTTGAAGGAAGTAAAAGTAAAAGCCTGGACCTGGATTACATGCCCATTACCAGTGGCTTGATGTGGGTAACCCGCATTACTGTAGGAGTACTCTTTATATACTCTGGCTTCGTGAAGGCCAACGATTACATCGGTTTCGCCTACAAACTGGAAGAATATTTTACCGTTTTTGGAGACCAATTTCCCTTCTCTAAGGGATTCTGGGACTTTTGGGTCCCCTTGGCTGAGCCACTAGCCTGGTTTATCTCTGTATTTGAAATTGCATTGGCAGTAGCCATCATTGTCGGGTGGCAAATGAATCTGACCATGTGGCTCACCATGTTGATGATGATCTTCTTTACAGTATTGACTGGATACTCTCACTATACAGGTGCAGTAACCGATTGTGGTTGTTTCGGAGATGCTTTGAAACTAGAGCCCTGGGAATCCTTTATGAAGGATATCATCCTGACGGGAGCTTTGATTCCCCTGTTTTTGGTGAGAAATTCGGTCTTTCCAGCACCCAACGCCAGAATTGCAGGCATTGCCGTAGGAATTACCTTCCTTGCCTCAGGTATCTTCTCCTATTACTGCCATGAAAATCTTCCAATGATTGACTATCGTGCCTACAAAGTAGGGGTAGATTTGAATAAGTGTACCACTGAGTTTACACCAGAAGGAGTCATTAAATGTAAAGATTGGTACCCTTCCTTTGAAGGAGAAAACATAGACTTGTTCAAGGGAAATACCTTAATGGTCGTCATGTATGACCTGAAAAAAGCTCCTGAAAGTGCGTTGAAGACCACAGGAGAACTCCATCGTGCACTGGCAGCTGCCAATGTTAAAGTTGTGGGTTCAACAGCCTCTTCTTCAGATGATTGGGCTAGCTACAGCCAAAAATATCAAATGGATTTCCCTGTTTCTTACCTTGATCAAACTGTACTAAAAACTGTTATTCGTTCACATCCGGGTTATGTCTTGATGAAGGATGGGGTAATTCTGGCAAAGTGGCATTACAACAATGCACCCTCAGCAGACGAGATCAAGAGCCTGTTATAAGGTAAAGGTGAAAACATAAAGAAAGTACGCAAGTGAACAGTCCATCTGAACTTGCGTACTTTTTCCTTTTGTGAAAATCGGGCTCATTTCTAAAAGGAATACTGTTAGCTTACTCACTATTTTTTATTTGAGAATGAAACGTGAATTACTTCATCAGGCATTTGATCCTGAAGCTTTCCGTCTACTGGGAAAAGAGGTTATTGATCTACTGGCCGATTACCTTCAGGAGTCTCAGGCAGGAGATGGGAGAAAGGTGATGCCTTTTGTTGACCCAGATGAAGCCTTGAAGTTTTGGCAAGAAGACCTGGACAAAGCGAAGTCTCAAACTCCCTTTTCCTTTTTTGAAAAAAGTCTAGACAATTCCCTTCTTCTTCATCATCCCCATTACATGGGACACCAAATGTCTGTCCCTGCCCCCATTTCTGTCCTAGCGGGCATGTTGGCCAGCTTACTAAATAATGGGATGGCCATTTATGAAACGGGCCCTGTTTCTTCCCCCTTAGACCGATTGCTAGTGGATGAAGTCAACAAAGTAATAGGATATGGCCCCGATTCATCTGGAATCATGACCTCAGGCGGGACCCTCTCAAATTTAACCGCCTTGCTGGCCGCCCGATCCATAAAAGCAAAAGAAGATGTCTGGAAATCGGGAACAAGGAAGCAGTATGCCTTGCTGGTATCTGAGGAGGCGCATTATTGCGTGGATCGTGCCGTGAGAATAATGGGATGGGGCGAAGAAGGCATCATCAAGGTACCTACTGACGAAAATTATAGAATTCGAATAGATCTCCTGGAAGATCTAATGCAAGAAGCTCATACCAAGGGAATTGAAGTCTTGGCCGTTGTGGGTTCTGCATGTACCACCTCAACGGGAACCTATGATGACCTAGAAGGAATCGCGCGTTTTTGTGAGAAACATGATTTGTGGTTCCATGTTGATGGCGCACATGGAGTCGCAGCGGCTTTTTCTCCTCATTACAAGGAGTTGGTAAAAGGGCTTCATCGTGCAGACTCTATTACCATGGACTTCCATAAAATGCTCCTTACACCAGCCACCACGACGGCACTCCTTTTCAAAAGAGGAGGAGATTCCTTTCGAACTTTTTCTCAAAAGGCGCAATACTTGTGGGAGGAGCAAGAGGAAGCAGAATGGTTCAATATGGCTAAGAGAACGGTGGAATGTACCAAGCGAATGATGAGTTTGCAGGCTTACCTGCTTATCAGAACCTATGGAATGGGGCTATTTGAGGAGTATGTAGACTTATGTTATCAAAATGGGGAACAATTCGCCCAAATGGTAGATGAGCATCCCAATTTTGAATTGGCCACACAGCCGGATGGGAATATTGTTTGTTTTCGTTATAGGTTCGATACACGACCAGTAGATGAATGGAATGCGTTCAATAAGAGACTCAGGAGGCTCTTATTGGAAGAAGGGCATTACTACATCGTTCAGACCTTGATCCGAGGACAACTTTTTCTGAGAGTAACCTTGATGAATCCCTTCACACGCAAGGAGCATATGAAGGGATTGTTAGATCATATTTTGGGGAAAGTCTCAGTTGTAGGAAAGGGATCTTTGAACCTTTCCTGATTTATCTGTTAGGATACCGGGTTCAACCTTTTGGCCCTTCATTTTGCTCATTGCATCTTTTCGGCCAAGTTTTTTAGCCCTAAGGAGCCATTTTTCTCTTTGTTTATCACTTGAGTCTTGTATTCTTCCAAAAGAACTAACCTTCGTCTTGATGCCTACAAAGTCTAGGGTCAACCCTTTGATAGCTCTATTCCCCGGAGAGCCATGACGGAAGAAGTAATAAATGGGAGGCATATCCATGGTTACCAAAACCCTACCTGTCCTTCCCAACAAGAGTTTATCCCAAAAAACGCCCTTCTCATGATACCTGAAGGCGAATTCTGGTAAAAAGGTTCTGTCGAAGAATCCTTTCAAAATGGCTGGAGTTGATCCAAACCAGGTAGGAAAAGTAACAACCACATGATCAGACCATCTTAGAAGTTCTTGTGCATCCAGTAGGTCAGCTTCGAGTTCTGTGCGCTTTTTATAGCCGTATGCCAAATTTACATCGAAGTTCAATTCGTTGATGTTCAGGAATTTGATTTCCGCGTTTCCACTTTCCATCGCGCCTTCAGCATAGGCTTCGCTTAAGGCAAAATTGAAACTATCTTTATTGGGGTGGCCATTGATGATGAGAATCCGTTTCATGTGGTGAGGTTTAGTATTAAGTATTTAAAATAAATAAAAAAAATAGCTCCTTTGGGCTAATTATTGTAAATATACTAGTATAATTGAAAAATGTTGCACTCGCTTACCTTTTTTTTAAGCTAATTATTGGATAAGATGTATGTGATCCTTCTTAAAACACTATTTTTAGCCCATGAGTAGGAAAGAGGATATCAAAGTAGCTGCCATCCGAATGTTTAATGAGCTAGGATTGAATCAGGTCTCCCTCAAGACAATCGCTCGAGAGATGGGGATCAGTGATGGTAACTTGAGATATCATTACAAAACAAAAGAAGACTTGATTCTGGCGATCTTCTATGATATGTGTGGAGGGCTGGATCAGTTAGTTTTGAAGCAGAAAATTGAAGACTTGGGAATTGACATGATATTGAAGGGCCAAAAGGAGTCCTTTGATATCTTTTATGAGTTTCGCTTTCTCATGCTCAATCTATCTACCATTGTCAGGAATCCAGAACTCAAACGCATCCAGGAATATTTGCAAGAGACGCTCACCCAGCGTAAAAAGGCCTATCATGTCATCTTTCTCTATATGGTAGGGAAAGGAAATTTGATAGCTGAGCCAGAAGAAGGACGATATGAAAAAATCATCGACCAGATGTTTTTGGTAGGAGATTTCTGGTTAAGTGATGCAGCGATTTATCACCCCAATGATTTACAAGGGCAGATCAAACACTATCTCGAATTATTGTTGCTTCCCTTGGTCCCTTATTTTACAGATGAAGGAAGGAGGATTTACGATGAAGCTTGGGCAGAGTTGTGGCAGGAAGAAGTATCCTAAGACCCCAAAAACAGAAGACCCGAACACGCTAGAGTTCAGGTCAAAGGCAAAAAATACGATACTTAATTTATTATACTAAAGTGCAGTTTGTGTCAAAAAAAAGTGGGAAGAAGCATCTCGCCTCCTCCCACGGATTCCCCCAATTAATTAAGCACGACTACCAAAAATTTTGATACCTTCCAAAATTTCTCTGGATCGACGATCTCAATGCTTTCCAACCTCCCATCATTCTCATTCACTTTGTAAGAGTCTGTAGGGTGTGTGCTGACTAACTCAGCTTTTTTAGCGGCATCCAGGGGAATGGTCGTAGTCTCCGTGATGTCGATTTTAACGAAGTCTGTTTCTTTGACTTCCGTCTCCATCACGCGCTTACCGCCTAGTCCTAGGAAAGCACCTTCTTTGGTGATAATATTCTTGTCTTTCAGCTCTTTGCTCGTTCCCACGGCCAAGTATGCTGTATTGATTGATTCAGTTTGTAGTTCAATTTGATCTCCTTGAGCATCCATTACTTCTTTCTGCTGAGACAATCTTGCAGTCTGCATAGTAGAGGTCTCACTCAGGTCGGCAATGGCATCCTGAAGGTCTGTAATTTTTTGTGCAAGCTCGCTTACTTCAAAATTTGCTTCTTCAAGCCCTGTTTTAAGGGTGGCAATCTCAGAATCTTTAGCTGAAAGCTTTTTCTTTAGCCCATTTACCATTCTTCTGAACTGGTTGGCCTTACCCTGAGCTCCTTCTACTTGCTTATTCAGGTCTGCGATGATGTCCTTATTGGTAGAAAGGAGTTCGTCTATCGCATCCAAGTCTGCCAGAATTCTGTCTTTTGAATCGGCCCTACGCTCATTTTCTTGAGGCGTGATGATCAACTGCTCGCGCTTGCGAATCTCAGACAGGTTGGTTTCAAAATCTTCGAATGAAGTAGCGAATTCGTTTAAGAGTGAATCTCTAACTACCTGCTCTGCGACGAGAGCAGAGTTCTTGCTCTCCAGTTCTTTGACTTTGTCTTGCCCACAGCTAAAAAGGGACAAGCCTGTAATGATAATTCCTATATATATGCTAACAGATCTCATGTTAAGAATTTGCTTGTGAAGTACGCTACCATTATGGCAAAGCACGTTCCATGGGGTTTAGAAAATTATAAGGTTCTGATTAGTAGCGATTTATCCTTCATGCCAAAACGAAATGCTTACCATAATGAGAGCTATTTTCCCAAAATGAGAATTGTAGACTAGGCTTTCATCATAGATCAAAGAAAAATTAGGCATAGAGGCCTAATTTTTTATATATTTGTCCCACACACAAAGAAATTTAAGATTATCGGGTTATAACTCGATGGTAGGTGATGAAGCCCCTGGTCGGACGATCTGGGGTTTTTTTGTTGAATAAGGCAATGTTAATTTTTGAAAAAAAATACATGTTTTAACATATACCTCGTTATTTTGCTATGTAAAAGGGTATGCCCCAACCCTTTGGCAAACAGGCATGCTCTTCATTCACCATAAATCAACCATAAGCCATGTCCATCAACCTGAAAAAAGCAGCAGTATTCCTGTTATTTGTTTTTTTATGCAGCAGCCTCACTTTTTCTCAAAAGCGGAAAAAGAAGAAGAAACCTGTGTATGCTCCCATTGAAAATGTAGAGGCGGCCAAGATCTGGCCCATCGTGGTTCAGGTCGTTAATTCCAATAACCTGAGCATAGAAGAATTTGACTATGCACAGGGTAAACTCAAAAGTAGTTATTATAAGTATCGTAAAGGAATCGTACCGAACAGAGGTAAGATTTTATTCACCCTGAAGGAGACTACCCTACACATTGATGTCGTTGAGTTACAACTCCAGGATGCGCAAACAAAAAAGTGGAAGCCCACCTATCCAGATCCTTTATTTCCCAAGGAAAAGCAAATCAAAGCAAGCATGTCAGATGGCTTAAAAGGTATCTTGGCCAACCCAGATCAAATTGCCCTTGCTATGACCGGGTTTAAAAACAACATCGTTTTCCATCAAAAACATTTTAACCAATCCACGGAACTTGCCTCGAAAATCTGGTTCAAAAAGTTTCTTCTCGATCAGGAAGTAAGCTGGAACCTGAAGTTGGCAGATATCAAAGAGGGAGGAAAGTATGGAAAGGCCTATACCGAATCCTTTGAAGGGATCACATTAGAAAGAGGATTTAAAGTCATCAGATACACTGACTCAGAAAAAAATGCTTTTTCAAATAAGGGAACACGAGTAGCTGTGAAAGGCGTTTGCAAAGAAATCCTCCAGGATGAGGCTGGTGTTACCCTGATTTTGAGTGATAAGTAAAGAGAACGATAGTAGCGACAATCCGAGGGCCTCTTATGAAGGCCCTTTTTTTGTACGCTGGCAAAGAAAGCAGACACGTTTGATAAGCTCTCATTGATCCTCTTCTTCTATTTGATTATCTCGCCCAACTCCCGCAAACCCATTAAACACGAAAACCATGAAAGAAATAGTCAGGATGGGATGGATACTTGTAGTGGCGACCATTTTACCCTTTGCCTTCACTCTTGCCCAAAGCCAAAAACAAATCACCAAAAGAGTCTCTAAGAAAGGGGCAAGAATAATTTATGGCGCCTTTCCCATTTCTAATAAAGAAGATACTTGGTCAGCTGTGGTGCAGGCAATGTCTGATTACAACCTGATTCCGGCAGGATACGATCTCGAAGATGGTATTCTTTATTCCAGTTGGTACCAATATGAACATGCTTATGCCCATTTCAGGTTCTCCTATAAATTTTTCCTACAGGATTCTCTATTGCATGTGATGACTGATAAGACAGAAAAATATACCTCTAGTGGTTGGGAGAAGATAGAAGATGTTCCCTATCCCCAAAAATATGAACCGATCCGAAGAAAAATGATCGAAAACATTCAGCTTGCATTGCGTGAGCCAACCGCTACTCAGGCCTATAAAGTAAGTTTGCGGAATAACCTAAATCTCCATCAGCACTATTTCAATCGGGCTACCCTTCCTGCTTGTATGAAATGGTTCAATTGGCACTTGAGAGACAAGGAGGCAGAATGGAAGATGAAACTGGTGGATATAAAAGAGGACTCTCCTAAAGGGAGAGCCTACCTTGAGTATTATGAAGGCAGCCTTGGTGGACGCTCCTTTCAGGTGGTTCGCCATACCAATTCAGATGAACATGTATTGACCTTAACTGGAGAAGCGGTAACGGTCCGAGGAACATGCCTTGATCTGATTCAGGATGAAAATGGTTTAACCATAGAAATGCTAGATGAACCTCTACCTAAAAAGTAGGGGAAATGGTACAAATTTTCCTTAATACAGGGCCATGCTAAACATGGGTCTGTATTTTTTTGTGAGAGGATGTGTTTCTCCTAAAAGGTGGAAGAGAGAAATCATGAGCCTTCTTGGCAATTCATCCTGGAACTTTTTGTTGACCATGAGAGACTGGACAAAATGCTTCATCGCGTCTTCCATGTTGAGTTCCTTAAGGGCTTCTATCCCGGCAGTCCATGACTGAACAAAGCCTTCGCTTCCTGTAGGATTGGCTTCAGATACCTCTAATAAGGTCTTGATATCATTGAAAATATCAATCATTTGAGCGTTGCCACTTTGTTGTTGTAGCCAACTGATGGTTTGCTCTTTGCCGTGGATAGCTTCAAACCAATGAATATATACCTGAGCATCTTGGATGGCAGAATGAGCTTGTGAGAAGGATTTTAGTGCTTCTAGTTTTTCCAGAGAAGGCTGGGCAAGTAGCGCTTCAATTACCTTTTTTCCCTCTTCTTTTTGCGGATTGGGGAGGTGTTCATCCAGCCATTGCTGAATTTGTAATTTCGGAAGAGCACCAGCGAATTCGGCTACCATTTCTCCTTTGTGGAACATCTTCACATTGGGGATGCTCATGATCTGATATTGCTGCGCTATTTCTCTATTCGCTTCGGTATCTACCTTTACCAATTCCCATTTTCCAGCAGCTTCTTTCGACATTTCAGTAATAACAGGTCCTAAAACTCGACAAGGCCCACACCAGGCAGCCCAAAAGTCGACTACCACAGGAACCTCAAAACTCCTTTTGATTACTTTTTCTTCGAAATCTATTGTAGCCATCTTGATCAATTTTCTATTTATACGGCAAAATAGAAAAACTGACCAACCTTCAAATGTTTCTTACGGGACAATTTTGCCTACTTTCTAAAAGGTGTAAAGCTTCGGCTTGAATCGAGTTTGAGTCCACTTGTATAATGGGCAGTTTACAAGAAACATCCACCGCATGAATGCTTTTTTCATTTCCCTTTGTTTATACTGCCTTTTGCCTATGCCTTCTGACGGGCCATTGGAATTCGTCGGCAAAAAATCGGCTTCCCAGATTCAATTGGAATGGAACCATAGCATACAACTCCAAAGCAAAGCATTCCGGCTTTTTAGGTCCATCGATGGGAAAGAATATGTTCCTATTGGTTGGGTGAAAGCCTTTGAAGTTGGCGTTTCAGGCGAAGGATATACCTACATCGATCCGGAAGGATTAAGCCTACAAACAGATACACTTTATTACCAATTGGTAGGGATTTTTCCAGGGAAGGCACCTAGTTCGTTGGCCATAACACCTGTCTTTATTGGGAATGGACAAAAAGCCAAGCCGGAAAAAATAATGTTATCGGATAAAATCTTGTATTTGAATTTGCCAGAGAAGGGTACCTATCAAGTAGAAGTGAAAAACAAAGAAGGGATAAAAGTGTGGGAAACGACTACGGAGGTCAGCAAAAGCTCACATAGGTTGGTATTGCCTGCTAACAATTGGGAAGTAGGGGAATACCAGATTTTTCTTCAGTACAAACACCATCATATCCTACGGAAGGTCGATTTGCGATGAGGAATCAGGCAAGGTCCCGCTTGAGGAAGGTTTACACACTATCTCCTATCAAATAGGACCACCCTGCTGTACAATTCTCTCGTTCAATCCATGAAGCTCTGGAATATACCAGTCGACCCTCTACACGGGATTGGTCATGGCCACCCACACCTGTACCAATCGGGCATATAAACGACAGTTCAAGACGATAGGCGGATCACTTGATGGCATAAGAACTTATGTTTGAGCGGCTTTGAAAGCTGCCCATGTTAGGTAGATGGTTGGCAGGGTAAAGGCCAGTGTAACCGTACCCCACAACAAATCCCCTTGAATTGTAAGGTATACCCCATAGGCCATTAGACATATATCTACGATCAGCATGATAACGGATGTAACGAAAAGATTTCCCTTGTTGTGTGTACGCCACGCCTGAAGTCCAAATAAAAAAATAGCTGCACAAGGCAAATAGATGGAATAGGTCGTCCAATAGATGCCCACATAAAATATATCAAAAGGGGAGAAAAATAGACAGGCAGCCAACAGGAAGAAATACACTAGCTGATTGAGTTGTTGATGTGGGAAATGTCGGCGCATGAAGAGAGTGGGTAAGTTTTTTCCTATAAAGGATTCAAGATAGAACAGGGATCGTCTTCCTACAATCTTTCTAACCAAAAAGGGGGATTTCCTGCATAATCGGCTTCCTCCCAAAAAATCTCCCTTGTTTTTCCGCTGGCAAAGCCTGATTTTAGAATAGATGCGTTCAACGATTTTCCTGACCCTAGTAATTATGTTGGCCCTTACGGAAGTATGTGGGCAGGCAAGTGGTTTGCAGTTGACCCTTCTTGGGCAGCGACAAGCAGCTATGGGAAATGCTGGAACGGCCTTGCCACTGGATGGCGCAACAGCTTGGGTAAATCCAGCAGGGATGAATTTTTTGGATCGAAGGGCCTATGTTCAATTGGGAGGTTCTTTTTACCGCCCACTTACCTCCTTCCTGGAGCCGTCTCCTACTTTTGGCTTTGAGAGCATGGATACTTTCGCCCTGTCTCCTTTTCATGCTTATGGGGTAATTCGACCTAGAGGAAATCCCAGATGGGCCTATGGAATCAGTGTTAATTCTCCTTATGGTGCAGCCTCCCTTTGGCCAGAAGACTGGAAGGGAAGGTTCATTTCACAAGAGTTTCGTCTGACTTCTTTGTTTATTCAACCTGCTGTCAGCTATAGATTTTCTAGCCAATTAAGCGTGGGCGTAGGGGTAAGCTATGGACTTGCCAGTATCCTCAGTAGAAAAGCGATTGATCGAGATGGCCAAGAGGAAAGCCGTTCCTCTGTGAAGTATTTGGGGGGAGGAAATGGAGTTGGGCTAAATTTGGGTATATATCATGTGTATAGTGATAAGATTTCCATGGGCCTTACCTTTAGAACTCCTATCCAAATAGAAGTAAACCAGGGAGTAGCTACGTTTGATGTGCCTCAATCGTTGGAGGAATTTTATCCAGAACAAAGTTTTCAAACCCATCTCCCTTTACCTGCCAAACTCAATATTGGCATAGGGTATAGGCCAGAAAGTCGCTTGTTGGTGGCGGTGGATGTGAGGTATACTCGCTGGCAAAGCTTTGATTCTTTGAGCTTAGTGTTAGAGCAGGAAGTCGGAGGATTGGTTGAATATCCCGAAAAGGCTTGGGAAAATACGCTTGGCTTTCATGCTGGGATGGAATATTTGGTAAACGAAAAAATGGAAATCAGGGCAGGATTGGCTTACAACAATTCTCCGGTGCCAGATGAGTTACTTTCTCCTCAATTGCCAGATTCTGACAACATTGGGTTGAATGGAGGCTTCGGCTTACACATTACGAGAGATTTCATTGCCAATTTTTCGGCAGGTTATAATTATACCGGAGAGCGAACAGGCTTTTTGACCAATACTACTTTTGGGGGTACATATGAATCCATTTCCTATCATTTTGGATTGGATATACAGTATAGGTTTTAGGTATACTCACTGACACGTTTGTACGATCCAACCCCTTCCTATTCAAGCTTTTTTTGCATTATTTTTTTTCGGGCACACGCTTTGCCTCCTTTAGACGATATATAGTATGTAACCTTCTTCAGATTCTGTATTCGACACAGGACTTGGGGTATCGTTGCAAGCTTTTTAACAGAGTAAGGGAACTATTTAGATATTTTCATATATGAGGCATGGCTCTACTTCTTTCATAAGTATCCTGTGTATTCTATTGGGGCTCACAGCATGTGTTCCGACAATCAATCCAGACAGAAGGCCTTCTTCAGGTAGCCTTAAGTTTGATGATATGATTTTTATCGGGGACAGATATACCGCTGGCATGACCAATGGGAGCAGGACAGCTGATGGGCGAGCTGGACTCTATGCGGAAGGGCAAGCCTTTGCTTTCCCCTATTTGCTCTCTACCCAAGTGAGCAATGTCTTGATTGACGAAGACAAAAATCCAGTTGCTTACCATCAGCACATAGCTTCTGAAAGTGGCTCGGGCTATTTTGAATTAGAGCAGGTTACCTTCAGGGAGTGTGATGGAGAGGTAGTTTCCGAATCAATCACCAATCGTCCTAGTAACCCTGATTGGGCCAATGAATTTCCCACTTTGCCTACCTTGAATAACTTTGGTATCCCCTTTCTAAAGGTTGCAGATTTATTCGATCAAGATAAGCTAACTGAAAATTTCTTCTACAACAGAATGATTCCCCAAGGAGAGATGGTGGATCAGTATCCAGAACTGTATGAGACAAGGACACCAACTTTCGTTACACTTTTTTTGGGTGTAGAGGACATTTTGGCTTATGCGATGAATGGCGGGACCCTTTTCTCTCCTAACATGACAGAGCTTGAAACGTTCAAGACAAATTATGGTCGTCTGATGGATTCGATTGAGGTGCATGCAGCAGAGGGCTTTTTGGGGGTCGTTGTGAATATCCCAGATGTGACGGACTTCCCTTATTTTGCTTCCATAGATCCCGTATTGGCGCAGACGGAGGATTGTCGACAATCGGGTTCGACCATTTTTTACCGCAAGGACATGAATACCAATGATGTATTTGTGGCTGATGAAAATGTACGTTTGATGTTGTCTCTTCAGGGAAGGCTAGGGCAGGAGAATGCATTAGGGCCAGCTTATGGTCTTACTACAGATAATCCAATCCCTGACCAATTTGTGCTGGACGAGGAGGAATTGATGGCCATTACCAAGCAAATTGAGGCCTACAACATAACATTGGATAGTCTTGTCAATGCGAAAAGAGGAGAAGGAAATGAGCCCAGGTGGATATTGGTAGATGTAAACCAGAAGTTTGCCCAACTCAAATTCGGCTTAAATGAAGGAGGGTTACAAGTCGATAATTCCCATCTTTCTGGCGGAGTATTCTCCCTAGATGGGCTGACATTTACCCCAAGAGGTACAGCTCTTTTTTCTAATGCCATCATTGAGTCCTTGAATAAAAAATCTCTTCGTAAGGTCCGTATTCCTACCTTCAATATCACCAATTTCCCTGGTGTGGTTTTTCCATAATTCCATTTTACAGTAATTATTTTCAGAATCATTTGACTAAGGCTTTTGGCTCTTCTAAATTCCCCTATGGCATTTGAAGAAATAGAAGTAAAAATACTTGAGGTGAATCGCCCTGAGGTAGAAGCCCGTATTCGGCAACTAGGAGGGAAATTGACCTTCGATGACGAAATGATCGCATGGTTTCTCGATGATGAAAGGGGGAGCATCAAAAGCAAAGGAGATGTTTTGAGACTCAGAAAGGAAGGTGAGGAAACTGTATTGACCTACAAAAAGCACGTGTCAAGAGGAGAGGCAAAAATCATGGAGGAGACAGAGACCGTGGTTTCTCATGCTGAGCAGACTTTGGATATATTTACCTCCCTCGGATACCAAATCATCAAGATTACTCATAAACACAGAACCCAATATGACCTGGGTGATGTACATGTGGTATTTGACAATTACAAAGGGGACTTGGCTGATATTCCTGAATTTATCGAGGTTGAGGCACCCGGCATGGAGAAACTCGAATCGGTCGTCAAACAACTTGGCTTCAGCATGAAAGATTGCAACAACTGGAGTACCCGTGAGTTAGTAAAGCATTACCTCTAGTCTATTCCTGTATATTCATTATTTGAAAAAGAACTACTATGAGCAATCCAATACCTCTCATCAATAAAAGCCTAGAAGAAGGGAAAATCTTTGCCGTTGCTACTGTGATCAATACTTGGGGATCATCTCCAAGGCCTGTTGGGAGTCAAATGTGGATTTCGACGGAGGGAGAAATGGTAGGATCTGTAAGTGGGGGATGTGTTGAAGGAGCGGTCGTCCGAGAAGCCCTGGGCATGATAGAGGGACAACATAAGGGAAAACTCCTTCATTATGGCATATCTAATGATGAAGCATGGGAAGTAGGATTGAGTTGTGGAGGGAAATTAGATGTCTGGCTTGAGGTGATGCAAGAGGAGGAGAAAGATTTATGGTTGGGATTTGGGTATAATTTTGCGCAGGACATTCCCTTTGTGTGGGTGAATAAATTGGATGAAGATACTGGGGGACATAGTATATGGAAGAATGGCCAAAAAGTACTGGGACAGGAGCTTCCCAATGAGGTTATGGAAAAAGCAAAAGATGCTTTTCACAACAGAGAAGTTATTCAATTATCAGTCGATGATGCCAATTGGTTGATTCAGCCCTATTCAAAGACTTCTACGCTCATTGTGGTTGGGGCCGCTCATTTGTCTGCTGAATTGGTCCATCTTGCCAATCAACTTGGCTTCGAAACATGTGTCATTGATCCAAGGTCCTTTTTTGTTGAAGGGACTACTTTTCTGAGTCAACCCGATCAGTTTCATACAAGCTACCCTAGCGAGGTATTGAAAAACATGGACCTCAATCCATTTACTTTTGCTGCTGTATTGTCCCATGATCCCAAAATTGATGACAATGCCCTCGAAGTGATGTTACGTTCTGATATAGCTTACATCGGCGCACTAGGAGGGAAAAAGTCTAGGGCTAAAAGGCAGGAAAGATTGCTTGGAAAGGGATTCTCGCAGGAAGAGATCGATCGAATTCACCAACCTATCGGCTTGAATATTGGGGCCAAGGGGGCCAAGGAAATTGCCCTTTCGATCATCAGCCAGATCGTCCAAATCAAGAATGGAGTCAAATAGGCAAGTATTCAACTAGATATCCATATGAAACTCACCAAAGCAGCTCCCGTTCTCGCCTCTCTTGACATTCTCAAGAGCCTAGATTTCTACGAACAAAAACTAGGATTCAGAAGGACATATGGGGATGAAGGATATGGGGTCATTGTGCGGGATGATATCGTCATTCACTTTTGGAAATGTGAGGATAAGATTTTCCCTGAAAACACTTCCTGTTATGTCTATGTAGAAGATGTGGATCAACTTTACCAAGCGTGTAAGGCTGCAGCTATCATTCATCCTAATGGTGATCTCAAGAACCATCCACACGGTATGCGGGAATTTGCCATACTAGACTTATTTGGTAACCTGATTCGATTTGGTCAAGCTATTGAGGCTTAGAAATTGAAGTCAAGAACAGCTCGCCAGCCTAATTTTGGATGTTTCTGCCAAAGCAGGATATATTTACCTTCTCCTCCAGATTTGTAAGTGCCGATTTCTAGCACTTGATCAGGGTTCAATTGTACGGCTCTGTGGGTAATGAGGTCTATTTTCCAATTAGAGGATTCCATATAAGCATAGCGCTGGCTGATGGCTTCCCAGCCTCTTTGTACCTTGCCTCCGTTGACATAATAGGCGTTCGGATCATATACTTTTTCCAATAATTTGGCGGGCTTATGAGCATTAGAATACCTTTCCCACTTTTTGATCATGCCTCTGATTTTTTTGTAGGCAGTATCCTGAAAGCTCTTTTTATCCAATACCAACTCTAATTCAATTTTTCCATCAGGTTCGCCTCCTTTCCATGCCCTGAAAATGTAATAGTTGTCCTTCCCTTCTCTATTCACCTCTAGAATTTTGAAGGTATTTCCGCTTCTGTCCTCAAGGGAATCTATAGGGATGGCTCTCTCACTTGGATCTACATATTGTAAATAGGTAGCGAAGGCTCTACTCCATTCTGATTTTCCGATGTAGAGAGAATCACCTACCAACCAGGCAAATCCAGTTGTGTATAGGTCATCATAGTATTGGAGAAAGCCATTCTCGCCTATGGTTAGTTCCTGAGGGGCTTCTGAGGTATCTGTTTCCTGCGCTTGTAGGTGAAAAAAACCGATCAATAGCCCAAAAAGAAGAATAGAGTTTTTCATTAACCGAAGAATTGGATCATTTCTTTTAATGCGGAAACAAACTTTCCGACATCACTTTTGCTGTGTTCGTAGGAGAAGCAGGCCCTGGCTGCGGAAGATTCCCCCATGCTGTTTAATAAGGGTTGTGTGCAGTGGTGTCCAGCCCGAATGGCCATATTTCTGGAATCAAGGAAGGTCGCAATGTCATGAGGATGGATGTCTGTCAGTGTGAAAGAGAAAATGGGAAGCCTTTCGTCGGCTGATCCCAATACCCTAATTCCTGCAACCTCCTTGATCATCCCATAAGCATAACGAGCCAATTCTCTAAGATGGACCTTTTTCTCCACAGACCTGTGTTCCTCCATAAAATCAATTGCGGTGCCCATGCCGATCACTCCACTAATACTGGGTGTCCCTGTTTCAAATTTAGCAGGAGCCTCTGCCGTAACCGTATCTTCAAAACTTACCTCTCTTACCATGTCTCCTCCCCAAGCATAGGGAATCATGTCCTTGTGCATAGCCTTGCTGGCAAATAGTACGCCTACCCCATCAGGCCCGTACATTTTATGAGAGGAAAAGGTGTAAAAATCCACACCTAGCTCTTGAAGATCTACTTCCAAATGGGCTATGGCTTGAGCCCCATCTACAAGGATGGGAATATTTTTGTTATGAGCCAAAGAGGCCATTTTCTTGATTGGGTTAATGGTCCCCAGAGTATTAGACACATGGGCACAGGCTACTAGGACAGTTCGATTTGTCAGCATATGCCAGTATTCTTCCATTGATATTTCTCCCTTATCCGTTAAAGGGATGACCTTAAGAATGGCACCTTTTTCCTTACAGATTTGTTGCCAAGGGATGAGATTGGCATGGTGCTCCATGGTGGAAATGACAATTTCGTCCCCTTCCTTCAAACGTGGTGCAGCCCATCCCCTTGCCACTAAGTTGATACTGGCAGTCGTCCCAGATGTGAAAATAATCTCTTCTTGGTAAGTCGCATGTAGCCATTCCTGAACCTTGACCCTGACATCCTCATACATGCGTGTCGAAGCAGCTGCCTGTCGATATATTCCTCTGTGAATGTTGGTATATTCTTCTCGCCAAAAGCGTGCAACTCTGTCTATAACAACAGCTGGTTTGTGAGTAGAAGCCCCATGATCCAGGTATAACCAATCCGGATATTTCTGGTAAATGGGAAATAATTCTTTGTAGGTAGCAGTTGAAAACTCCATAGATAAACGTTGATCCACAGGGGAGGATATAACTTACGATTTTCCTGACTAAATAAGGAAAAGAAGGGGAGGAGAAATGTGCGCCAGTGCTCATTTAAAGATGAAAACGATCCTTACAAAATTAAGAGAAGAACTAAGGCGATTCATATAGGAAGAAATTATCAACCTTTTTGGCAAAATATCCTGACAAAGCGTAAAATTGGGAATAAACCTAATCGCTTTCCCATGATTACTGTTGCCGACGCTACGGATATAGTACTATCCCATCTATACCAACCTACACCTGTTTCTCTTCCCCTCAACCAATGTAGTGGCAGGATTCTTCAAGAGGACCTTGTCGCCGACCGGGATTTTCCTCCTTTCAACAGAGCTACCAGGGATGGTATTGCTTTAAACCACAAGGTATTTGCGAATGGCCGTACGGAATTTCGTATCCAGGCAACAGCAGGGGCTGGTTCTCCGCAGCTGACCTTGCAAGATCAAAATGATTGTATTGAGATCATGACGGGGGCCATCTTACCTCTAGGCTGTGATTCTGTAATTCGTTATGAAGACCTTGACATTGCCGATGGGATGGCTCGAGTGAGAATTGACGAGCTGACCCAGGGGCAGGCGGTTCATCCTAAGGGTTCGGATAGAAAAAAGGGAGACCATATTGTATACAAAGGCTCCTTCATTTCCCCTGCGGAAGTAGGAGTAGCAGCAACGATTGGGCGGAGTGAATTGTTAGTCAGTTCGCTTCCCAGGACGATGTTGATCTCAACCGGAGATGAACTGGTTCCTATTTCGCATCAACCAGAACCTTATCAGATTCGTCAGTCAAATACCCATAAATTACAGACGGTTTTGGCCAAATGGGGAATCCAAGCGGATATGATGCACTTTTCGGATGATCCTGTTGTTATTGAAGCGGGCATCAAGCAGATCACCTCCGATTATGACCTAATCATCATCAGTGGAGGAGTATCCAAAGGTAAATACGACTATCTACCCAATGCCCTTGACAAGGTAGGGGTAGAAAAATATTTCCATCGAGTTCGACAGAGACCAGGTAAACCTTTTTGGTTTGGAGCTGTACCGAATGAAGCCACCATTTTTGCCCTTCCTGGTAATCCGGTATCTTCTTTTGTATGTGCCATGAGATATTTGCAACCCTGGTTAAGAGCTTCTCTCGGACAAGCGCCATTCGCCCCCCTATACGCCGAACTGGCCGCTCCCATTACCTTTACACCTGAACTCACCTACTTTGCACAGGTACTACTCAGTTACACACGCGAAGGGAAAATTATTGCCCATCCTGTAGAAGGACATGGTTCCGGTGATCTTGCCAACCTAACCAATTCCTCCGCCTTTATGGAATTGCCACAAGATGAGGATCATTTCGAAGTAGGTGAAGTATATGCCGTTACCCCTTTTAGGGGATAGCTTGATAACATCATAGGTATAAAAAAAGAGCAGCACGGTTAAGTACTGCTCTTTTTTTATGGCCTCTACTCCTTACTGTAGATTGAGACTCTTCATTTCTTCTGTCAATTCCGTAAGCTTATCCGTCTGCCCTGTGGTAGAGTAATGACGTTGAAGCAACTGCAAGGGATACAGATACTGGAAGTCAGGTTGAGATGTCCCTCTTGCATTTCTCTGGTATCTGATGCTTTCTACAGCACGCTCCTTAGCATAAACAAAGGCTTCCTCTGCCTCAGGAGTTCTTCCGAGACGCTGGTAGAGTACACCTGTTTGCGAAATTAGGTAAAGCGGAGGAACCAATACATCATAAGGCAGCTTTTCCTTGCGGAAGTCCATGATGTCATTTGCCTTGGATTTCAAGGTATCTATTCTTGCTGCGTTCGCAGCCAACTTCATTTCAAAGTCAGCTTTGACGATGGGATCAATTCCTTCTGCTGAGATGGAATCAGACATGATTTTATTGGCTGATTCAAGGTTGTTTGCCATGATAAGGTGTCCATTTACCAATCTGTTGAAGGTAGAATGGTAGTTGCTGATCATACGGACGATGTTTTCATCATAGTATACATCAGGATTATCAAGGTTTCTGTAACGGAATTTTTCCGTCATGTTTTCCGTCATTTTCTCCAAATCAGGCGCACCAGGGAACTTCGGGAAATAAGGATCTGCAGCACCTTTTGCGGGCTTATTGTCTACAGGTAGGATTCTGTAGGCCAATCCTTCTAGTCTGAAGTATTCTGTTAGTCCTAGGAAAGCAGAAGGAGATACAGTATTGGCGAAGTAAACCGGTCTTTCCCATCCATTCTTGGACACATTTTGAAGAAGGTCAAGGATCAGGACATCTTTCAATTCTAGGTACTGACGCCCTTTAGGTCCACGTGGAGGAATGGTCCACTTCAAAGGAGACTGCACATAAGGTATTTCTTCCTCAGAGATAATTCCCTTCGCTAAAAGTGCTTGAGGATCTGCGGGTAAGGAAAGGTTTAGCGGTCCTCTAACAGCCTTGGATTGATTTTTCTGACCTGTGTATTGGTCTCTATCCAAAGACAAGGGTAGAGGAGGAGATTGATTCACCTTTCGTTTCATTTGGTCAATGTACCAGTCAGTATTTACATAGCTCAAACAAAGCACACGGACATCTGGACGCACATTTTCGACCTCCTGCAAATACCAGAGGGGGAAGGTGTCGTTATCCCCATTGGTAAAGAGGACGGCATTGGGTGCGAGCGAATTCAAAAGATTATAGGCTGAATCTGGCGCGATATATCTCCCAGAACGAGAATGGTCATCCCATCCTTGCATCCCCATCAACAGAGGGGCTACGATACCAATAGCGGCAGCTGCATAGGCAGCATTGTCCTTTAAATATGTTCGGAGAATCTCATATAGTGCCAAAACGCCAAGTCCTATCCAGATACAGAAGGTCTGGAATGAGCCTGCAAAGGAGTAATCTCGTTCACGAGGCTGCATCGGATACTGGTTAAGCCAGATGATAATGGCTAGGCCGGTAAAGAAGAATAACATCCCTACTACTGCGGCGTCTGATCCTCTTTTGTTAATCTGCCAAATCAATCCCAGCACACCCAACAAGAAGGGGAGGAAGTAGTAATGGTTTTTGGAAGGATGATTTCTAATAAAGTCAGGCATCTCGGAAATCTTGCTGAATTCCAGCCCACTTTCCCAGCCTTCATCTTGTGTATCACTTTCTTTCCCTACGAAGTTCCACATAAAGTATCGACCATACATATGCCAAACCTGGTAGCGGAAGAAGAAGTTGAGGTCTTCTCCAGCGGTTGGGCGGTCGTCATCAGGGTTACTTTTATCTGCACCAAGGTTTTTGACATAGTTTTTGTAGCCGTGTGGCCCCATGTCATATCGATCTCTTGCATACATCCTTGGGAAGAACTTCTTGTCGACGTTTCTGTATTCGTAGGTCTTTTTCTCCCCAATTACGGTGTAGACATATGAGGTATCGGTTCCTTTGATAACAGGCTTGAGGTCGTATTCTTTTCCAACAGTCTTATAATCAACTGGACGAGCATTGTACAAAGGTCCATTGAGCAAGGGTCTGTCTCCATACTGCTCTCGTTTCATATAAGAAAGAAAGGTATGTGCATCTTCAGGATTGTTTTCGTCAATAGGGGTATTGGCTCCAGAACGAATCTGTACCATGGCATAAGATCCCAAGCCGATGTATACGGCGACCACTGCCATCAGCGCGGTATTGAGCGTCACGTTTTTGACTTTATGGCTGTACCAAAGGCCTGCGATCAAACCTGCGATTAACAGAATGGAAATCATCAATAGGCCTGAGTTCAAGGGAAGTCCCATACCGGTTTCTGCTCTTCCGTCCACTACAGCAGTAAGCGTCCTCTCTGCCCACCAAGCCAAATCGAAGGTGTATAGAATGATGCCTGTTTGCACCAGCCCCAAAATCCCTACTGAGATGATCCCTGTAAGGAAAAATCCTCCCCAGCTAAAGTCGTATTTACGGAAATAATAAATGTAGGCAAGAGCCGGAATGGTCAATAAGTTCAACAAGTGAACGCCAATGGAAAGTCCCATTAGGTAAGTAATCAGGATAATCCATCTTTCATTGCCCGGCGTATCTGCATAGTCTTCCCACTTGAACATCAGCCAAACTACAATGGCGGTGAAGAAGGAAGAAAGGGCATATACTTCTGCCTCTACTGCATTGAACCAGAATGAATCTGTAAAGGTGTTGGCCAAACCAGCCACAACACCTGCCGCCATGATGGCGATTACTTCCCCTCTACTCAATTCTTCTTCGGCCTTTCCTATGATTTTTCTACCCAATCTGGTTGTGATCCAAACGGTGAAGAGTACCGTAAAGGCAGATGCCATGGCACTCATCAGGTTGAGCATCCAGGCAATATTTCCCACTTCATACGGTTCTCCAAAAGAGAACATCGCGAAGATTCTACCTAACAATAAGAAAAATGGCGCACCAGGTGGGTGAGGAACCTCGAGTTCGTTTGAACAGGCGATAAACTCGCCACAATCCCAAAAGCTGGCAGTAGGAGCCATGGTCATCATGTACACAACCATCGCCACGCCAAAAATAACCCATCCGGTGAGGTTATTGATCCTTTTATAATCCATGAGTATCAGTTAGTTCTATTCTGATAAAATAAAATAGGCTTAAAACTAGTCATTCTCCTTTACACCTTCAAAAGGTAAAGGTTCAAACTTAGCTTTTCGAAGGGGCTTTCTTGCAGGAAAACACACAATTCGTCTGATTATTTGGTAAATTACGACGAAACAGGAGACTTTGCATAAGATTTGTAGATTTGGACAAATAGGATTAGCTGTCGGGAAGGAAAACTACCAATCGCAACCTTTCCACCAGCCTAATCTCCCCAATAATTTACTCCATTTGCACGTTACCCTGGTTGTATTGACTAGTGGAGACAGATTATGGTCGTTGTAGTTATCGGTGTATCCGGCAGTGGAAAAACAACTGTCGGTAAGCTCATCGCAGAATACTTGCCTGGAAGATTTATTGATGCGGATGATTTCCATCCCCAAGAAAACATCGACAAGATGTCGAATGGTACCCCTCTTACAGATGTAGATAGGGTCCCATGGCTTCTTTCCCTTCGAGAAGAAATCAACAAACATTTACAAGACGAAACCCATTTGATCATGGCCTGTTCTGCCTTGAAAAAAGGCTACAGGGAAGTATTGGGCCGTGATGACAAACGTGTCAAGTTTATTTATCTATCGGGAACCTATGAGGATATTCTTCCTAGAATGGAAGATAGACAGGGACATTACATGAAGGCAGATATGTTGCAATCACAATTTGAGGCGCTGGAGATTCCCTCAAAACAGGAAGCGGAGCATTACTCTGTCGCCATCCCCGCTATGGATGTCGCTCGAGAAGTTGTCCAAATGATACTGGATTCTGAACGGTCGCTTTAGGCCTCATTGTCCAATTCCTCTACCATCTTCATCACCTTAGTTTTCAGGCTTTCTTTGTAAGTCTGTAGCCTTTTGGCGACCTCTTCGTCATGTGAGCCAATGATCTGTGCAGCGAGGATACCTGCATTTTTGGCGCCATCAAGTGCGACTGTGGCAACAGGGACTCCCCCTGGCATTTGAAGAATGGAAAGGACGGAATCCCATCCATCAATGGAATTGGAAGATTTTACGGGAACACCGATGACAGGTAGAGTAGTCAACGATGCGACCATGCCTGGAAGGTGAGCAGCCCCGCCTGCCCCCGCGATGATGACCTTCAATCCACGATCTCTTGCCGTTTCTGCATATTCGACCATACGTATGGGGGTCCTATGAGCAGAAACAATTGTCATTTGGTATTTGATGTCAAGCTGATCAAGAATTTCAGCAGCCGCCTTCATGACAGGAAGGTCTGATTTGCTACCCATGATAATGCCAACCATGTGCCTATGCGTTTTTCTTTGTTGGTAGATTTGTATGAGCTCTTTGCCTGAAGGCAAATTACAGTTATTCCTCAAAAAGGGAAAAGCAACTAGGGCTTCACTCCTTCTTCTGCCACCACTTTGATAAGGTGTTTAACTTGTTTAGCCTTCATTTGTAAATCTGCCAAGTCCTGATCTAGGATAATGACATGCCCCATTTTTCTAAAAGGCTTAGTCTCAGCTTTCCCATAAACATGAGGATATACCCCAGGAATGTGAAGGGCCTCTTCTATGCCCGTGTAGACCGCTGAACCTTTGTGATCAGCCTCACCTAGTAAATTCACCAAAGCAGCAGGACTTGATTGCTGGGTACTGCCAAGTGGTAAGTCCAACACAGCCCTCAAGTGCTGCTCATACTGAGAGGTAAAGCATGCCTTGATGGTATGGTGGCCTGAGTTATGCGGGCGTGGGGCCATCTCATTGATGAGTAATTCTCCGTCCTTGGTCAAGAACATCTCAACAGCCATGATGCCTACATAGGATAGCTTTTCTACAATGGCTCTCGCCATGTCCTGCGCTTCTCTTGCTTTATTCATAGAAATGGAAGCAGGAGCAAACAGATACTCTACCAGATTGTGTTCGGGATGAAACGCCATTTCTACTACAGGAAATACATCGGTATCTCCCTTGGGGTTTCTGGCTACTAAAACAGCCAATTCCTTTTCAAAGTCGATGAATCTTTCAAGAATCCCTGGTGCATCGAAGGCTTTTTCCAAGTCTGCCTCGGTTCTAAGCACCTGAACCCCTTTTCCGTCATATCCTGCGCGTCCTAATTTGTTCACCGCAGGAAGGAAGTCCTTCATGTTGAGGACATCGGCTTTGTTGTCAACCAATCTAAATGGAGCTGTTGGTAAGCCCATTTCGTCTAGAAACTGCTTCTGTTCACGCTTATCCTGGATCAATTGAATAATTCCCGGATCAGGATATACGGTTTTTCCTTCGCTTGCGAGTTTGGCAAGGGCTTCTGTATTGACATTTTCTATTTCAATGGTCAGGACATCTAGGTCCTTTCCGAAATTGTAAACCGCATCAAAATCTGTCAGACTTCCCTGAGTAAAAGAATGGGCAAAGGGTTTCGCCGGGGCCTCCGGATTAGGATCGAGCACCTCAGTATGAATATTCAGGTCAATTCCAGCCTGAATCAACATACGGCCTAATTGACCTCCTCCAACTATCCCTAATTTTCTATCCTTGTAAAATCGTTTCATCCTGTATTACGCTTAAAGAGCTAAGTCCATATTATACAAAAGTAATGGCTTAGGGTAAAGGACAAACAACGGAATTATTGATCTTGTTTTCCACCCTTTTTGCCAGCTGCTTGCGAGCTTCCCAATTTCCCCTTAGTTTCAACTAAACTACTAACTCATGGAATTCCTAAGAACACCAGACGAGGCCTTTGCCCAGATCAAAGACTTTCCTTATTCAACCCAATTTGTAGAACATGGAGCTGACTATGCTCATATGCGCATGGCCTATGTAGACGAAGGCGAGGGTGAAACGATTCTCTGTCTACATGGAGAACCAAGCTGGTCTTATTTATACAGGAAATTCTTTCCCATTCTAAGTCCTACTTACAGGGTCGTGGCGCCAGATCTTTTGGGTTTTGGCAAATCGGACAAACCCGTACATGATGACGATTATACCTTTCACTTCCATTACAACAGTCTTAAGCAGTTTGTCAACAAGCTAGACCTGAAAGACATCACTTTGGTTTGTCAGGATTGGGGAGGCTTACTAGGCTTGAGCTTGCTGGGGGAGCATCCAGAACTCTTCAAGAGGGTGGTGATCATGAATACCTTCCTTCCCATTGGGAATCCCCTTCCAGCGGCTTTTAAGGCATGGTTAGCCTTTTCTAAGTCCATGAAGGATCTTCCTATAGGTCGCATCATGAAAATGGGCACCTATCAATCTTCCAGCAAAACCAAAGAAGTCTTGGACGCCTATCGAGCTCCTTTCCCTGATAAAAGATATAAGGCGGGTGCACGTAAATTTCCTTCTTTGGTCCCTGGAAAACCAGATATGGACGGAGTTGACGAAATGAAAAGAGCCAGAGAGGTAATCAAAGCTTGGGAAAAGCCAGCCTTGGTGATGTTTTCTGATCAAGATCCAATTATGAAGGCGGCAGGACCCATTTTTAGGAAATGGATTCCCTCTGTTCAAGGAAAACCTGAAATCGTGATCAAGGACGCTGGCCACTTTCTGCAAGAAGACAAAGGGGAAGAATTGGCTCAGCATATTCTAGCGTTTATGAAAGAATAAAGAATCTACTTTGCCAAATAAGGAATGGGAATCTATCACTACCTTTGGCTTGACACACATTCATTTCTCATGAAAAAAATTTTAGGAAACTTCCTCAAAATCCTTCTCGGACTCATATTGCTGATAGCTGGCCTGATAGCAACCCAGTATCATGGGGACAAAACCGTAGATGAACTCAAGGCAATGTATGCCAATGAGGAGTCTGAATTTATTCGGGTAAAAGGAATGGATATCCACTACAGGGACGAAGGGCAAGGACCCGTCTTACTCCTGTTGCACGGAACGGGCGCTTCTCTTCATACTTGGGATGCTTGGGTAGAGGAAATGCAACAGGATTTCAGGGTGCTGAGGTTGGATATGCCAGCCTACGGACTCACTGGACCTCATCCTGACCAAAAATACGAGCCAGAAGATTATGTGGAGGTGATACACGATTTTTTATTGAAGCTTGGGGTTGATTCTCTTTTTATAGGTGGGAATTCCTTTGGCGGTAATATCTCTTGGCATTATGCCTATGAGCATCCGGAGCGCGTAAAGAAGATGATTTTGGTGGATGCTTCTGGTTTTCCTCAAGAGACTATCCCTTCTGTGATTCGTTTGGCAAGAAATCCTATGTTAAAGGGAATCATGAGGTGGGTAACACCAAAATTTTTCATAAGAAATAGGCTCAAGGAAGTTTACGCACAAAAGGATAGGATCACAGATGAGACAGTGGATCGCTATTTTGATTTACAACTGAGGGAAGGAAATCGCCAAGCCTTCATCGACCGCGCTGCAGGAGCTTTTTCGGTTCAAACAGGGCTGTTAAAGACCATTACTGTTCCTACGTTGATCATGTGGGGGGAAAAGGATACTTGGATTCCTTTGGATCATGCCTATAAGTTCAATGAGTACCTTGTCAACTCACAGATCATCACCTATCCTGATGGTGGACATATCCCAATGGAGGAACTTCCTCTTCAAACCGCTGTAGATGCTAAGGATTTTTTGCGGGGAGGAGAAGGAAGTGATGTGCCTGAATTGAACTAAGAAATGCCTATTCAGCCATAAAAAAAGAAGCCCTTTCAAGATCGAAAGGGCTTCTTTTATCTTTTTTCTCAGGCTTATAGCAGAGCGTCAACTGCTGCTAGCGCCTTCTCGTACTGAGGTTCTTCTCCAATTTCTGGAACTAGCTCAGAGTAGGTAATGTTGTTGTCCTTATCAAGAACAAATACCGCTCTGGCAGAGAGTCCTTTAAATGGACCACTCAGAATCTCAGTGTTATATTCTTCAATAAAGTCTCCGTAGCGATAGTCAGAAGCCACAATAATGTCTTCCAATCCGTCCGCTTCGCAAACTCTTGTCATAGCGAATGGCAAGTCTCTTGAAACCAAAAGACCTACAACACCAGCTCTTTTTGATAGTTCTTCATTAAAAGTTCGGCTCTCTTTGCGGCAAACTCCCGTATCCATACTAGGAACGGCAATGAGTACTTTCACCACATTATCGAAATCATCGTAGAGGCTTCCCTCCGTAAGGTCTTTTTTCACAAAGGTGAAATCATTTCCTTTGATTCCAGCCATTGGAATGTCGTCCTTAATTGAATATCGTTTTCCTCCCAAAAGTACAGATGACATAGACTAATTAGTTTTTCTGAATGAAGTTATTCCCAAAACTACACAAATTGGAGAATGTTCCATGTATTGTGTAAGATTTCTGTTTCTTATTCGACTAATATAGGTAATTGTTGATCTCCACATGTCAAAAAGAGGGCCTGACATAGAAGAGGCATTCCTGGAAAAAGTCAATGCCAATCGCCGAATCATCCACAAGGTATGTAACCTCTACCTCAAGGACGAAGCGGAAAAGGAAGATTTATTCCAGGAGATTCTGTTACAGCTATGGAGAGCTTATCCAAATTTTCAAGGAAAGGCTAAATTCTCAACGTGGATGTATCGGATTGCGCTAAATACCGCCATTACGGGCGTACGGAAAAGTCAGCGTAAGGTCCCCGTTGAAGATAGGGAAGTCGAAGAAGCTGATGTTATAGGAGAAGATACCTTATTGGATAAGAAAGAAAGATCCCAAGTCCTATGGAAGGCCATTTACTCCTTATCAGACGTAGAAAAGGCCATCATCATTCTCTATATGGAATCCTATTCCTATGAAGAAATATCGGAGATGGTAGGGATCAACGTGAACCATCTGGGAGTTAAAATCAACAGGATCAAGAAGAAATTGAAAGCTATACTCAGTCCTCATTTAACCTAAATCTATGCAATTGGAAGAGTTGAAAACATGGTGGCAAGAGCATGAATCGGGTCAAATGGATTCAGAGGAAATTGATCGTAAGATGCTCCATCAGGTTATTCGTTCTAGATCAAAGTCGGCCTTGGCTAGCATCAAACGAAATATCTGGTTGGAAATTTTCCTATTGGTCCTACCCTTGTGGGCTATGTGGACTTATGTCCTATGGAAAGAGGCCAGCATAGATGTATTCTTTTGGGCTGTAGGGATATTGACCTTGGTAAATATCAGCTTTTATGGAATCAAATTATTCAGAATCAATCATACTCCTCTCATGGACCCCAACATCAAACAAAGTTTGGAGAAGTTGGTATGGACTTTAGGGACCTATATGAAGATGTACATGTTTGTAGGGGTGATATTGGTTCCATTAGGTTCAGCTATTGCCGTGTACTGGGGCTTTTTTCATGCAGCAGCTGGAGATGGAAAAGGCTTTTCTGATATAGAACCCTGGATTCTTCTCCTGTTATTGGGGGTGATGCTCCTATATGGAATAAGTTCCTGGCTCTTTTTTCGTTGGTATGTCAACAAACTTTATGGTCAGCATTATCGTGAACTAACAAACTGTCTAAAGGAGTTAGATGTCCAACCATCGGCTTGAGTTCCGATCCTTACTTTCGAAGCATTTTCAACATTATGTATATGAACACTATTCAACGCAAAATATGGGCAGTACTGTTTGCTGCTATGGCATGGGTGAGTTACCTCTCTGCCCAGGAAACCGAAGTTTTGGAGGAAGTCCAGGATATTTCCGTAAAGGAATCGGTGATTTCAACCAGCGAGGAGAAAACCAACAGCCTGATTTGGAGTATTTCTGGGAATGGTATTGAAAATCCCTCTTTCCTCTTTGGAACCATTCATATAATTGGATCTGATGATTTCTTTTTGCCGAAAGGAACGGAAGAGAGCTTTGATCAAGTGAAGCATGTTATGATGGAATTGGATATGGACGATCCTTCCATGCTTTTTTCTATGATGAAAGTCGCGATGATGAAGGACCATACCTTAGAAGATTTACTGGGAGAGGATGAATTCGCCAGGTTGAAAACTTTCCTTCTCGATAGCCTGAATGTATCCAAAATGCAATTCATGGGTATGAAGCAAATGAAGCCAATGTTGGGCATGGGGGTTATCTACCCTAGTTTTATCAATGGGAAATTGACCTCCTATGAGGAGAAATTCATGAAGATGGCCAAAAAACGCAAACTAGAAATTAGTGGCCTGGAGAGCATAGAAGATCAGATGGATGCCATCAGTAGTATTTCGGACGAAGATCAAGCGAAGATGTTGATGGAGATGGTTGATAAATTCGACGAACAGAAAGCACTCTTCCAGAAATTGATTGAATACTATGTAGCTGAAGATATTGAGTCCCTCTTCTCCATGATGACGGAATATGAGGAAATTTCTGATGTCCAAACGGAACTGCTAGACGAGCGCAACCAAAACTGGATTCCTTTGATCAAAGAGCAGACAGCTAAGGAGCCTACCTTTATTGCGGTAGGAGCTGCACATTTATTTGGTGAACAAGGTGTCATACAGTTGTTGAAAAACGAAGGATATACTGTCTTGCCTGTGAAAGACATCAAATAAGGAACTGCGCTAAACTTAACAGATAAGAATAAGATAAATTGAGACGTAGCCCAGCTACGTCTCTGTCATTTTACAGGCATTCCCTTATTTTTGTACAAACAATAATTCATGACAGAAGCACAGGAAAAATTCGGGCGTTTGATGGAGATCGTTGATGAACTCAGACAGAAGTGTCCCTGGGATATGAAGCAGACGAAAGAGAGTATCAGACACCTGAGTATTGAGGAGGTATATGAGCTTTCGGATACGATTCTACAGAATGATTATCCTGAGATGCGCAACGAACTGGGAGATCTGCTCATGCATACCATTTTTTATGCCTCTATGGCGCGGGATGAAGGGGAGTTTGACATGGCTGCTGTGCTTCAGGAACAGATAGAAAAATTGATCAGGAGGCATCCCCACGTCTATGGAGACATGGTTGGGGCAACAGAGGAGGAGATCAACGCCAATTGGGAGAAGATCAAAGCCTTAGAACGAAAGATGAAGGGAGAGGAGAGAAAATCTGCCTTGGACGGAGTTCCCCAAAGTTTGCCTTCTTTGATCAAAGCACACAGGATGCAAGAGAAGGCCGCCAACCTTGGTTTTGATTGGGAGCATGAAGATCAAGTTTGGGCTAAGGTTCAGGAAGAAGTGGGTGAGTTTTTGGCAGCTGAAACCCCTGAACATCAGGAGGAGGAAATGGGAGACTTACTTTTCGCCCTGGTCAATTACTGCAGATTTAAGAAAATAAACCCAGAAGATGCCTTGGCTAAAGCTTCTGAAAAATTCAGGTATAGATTCGGGTACATTGAAGACAAGGCACTTGAAACCCATAGAAAACTGGAAGACATGACCTTGGAACAAATGGAAGCATACTGGCAGGAAGCGAAACGGGCAAAAAAGGCAGAGCAAAATTGATACAGGGATATGATCGATTTTGAAAAACTTAGAAAAGTCTACAAGATCAGCAAGGCATTGAATGTAAAAGATGTCATGGTTTTGGTCAATGCGGCAAAAAAAAAGCAGTATGAACCTGGAGATTTTTTAATCAAGGAAGGGTCTATGTCAAGAGAAGTCTTTTTCATTAACAAGGGCCTAATTAGGGTTTTTGCCATCAATGACAAAGGGGAAGAAATTACAACTGGTGTTCGCTATGAAGACCAAATGATAACTAGTCCCAACACCGTACTCTTTGATCAACCTGCCCAATATTATTTTCAAGCGATCGAACGTACAGAAACTTATTCCATGGATTATGAAAAAATCCAAAACATCATGAAAGAAAACCCCAAGCTAGAGCCCTACAGAAAGATTGTCCTTCAAGTTCTGCTGAAACAAGCTTACAAAAGAATTGATACTCTCATTCTTTTGACTCCAGAGGAACGCTATATAAAGTTTGTAGAAGATTATCCAGAATTACAGTATAGGCTACACGGAAAATACATCGCCAATATCTTAGGAATCACCCCCGTTTCCCTTAGCCGCATCCGAAAAAGGATTGCCACCAAAAAAAAATAGCCTCTTTCTTCATAATTATCTTTTGTTAATCAGACCCATTGTTGGATCGCCTACCTTTATGTCAACAAATGAGGGAAACATCTCGGACGAACAAAAAAAATAACTAACACATTAAACTTTTTCGCTTCGAGATATTCTATGAGTTGTCAAACAACTTCACTAATTACAATTTTTAAGACATGGTAATTTTTAAATTTAAGAATTTTATTCTTGCGGTATCCCTATTGGCTGGATTGGCCCTCTTTTCTTCTTGCGATCGTGTAGAAATATCTGCAGAAATAGACGCTGACGATGTTGCTGAATTTGTGGAAGCCTCTTTACAGGCCCGGACAGCCGGACTAGAAGCGCTAGTTGACAGTTTGGTGGCAAAAGTGGAAGATTTCTCTATAGAAGGTATATGCGATAGCCAGTACCAAGATCAGTGGACGTATACCCGCCAGGGAGCATTGATAAACGGTTCTTATCAATCAGATTGGACCTTCCTATTGAGCTGTACGGCTTTAGATCTGCCAGAAATGGCTAATTTTACCTCAGACGCTTCAGCTGAATACGGAACGCAACGAATATCCTCTGAAGACTCCGTCAGCTTTGATGGAACAGTGGATGGGCTGAAAATCTCTGAAGGTAAGTTCTCCCTCAATGCCGATTATCTTCGTGAAGGTACTCAGGAGCTAAGGACAGGTGTAGAAATTTATGATGTCGTCTCTACCCTTGAAATGGATGTAATCGGCCTTCAGATCCAGAAAACAGACTATACCATCACCACAGGTACGGCCACCTTTACCTTCGAAGGGGAGATCGAGGGAGAGAGCTTCACGTTTAATGGAGCAATCGTCTTCAACGGAAATAGCACCGCTACGGTAACGATCAACAACAATTCGTATACAGTCGATTTGGATAGATTCTAATTTCAGTGTGATTTTCACTTGGAGCCTTCTGGCAGGGAGGCTCCTTCATTTTTATCTTATGGAAAATTATATCAAATATCTTATCCCCGTCATATTTAATGTCGTGCGATTTCTTCTTTTTGCGGGTGTACCTTTTTTGATTTTCTACATCTTCTATCCCGATAAATTTGATAAACAGAAAATCCAGGAGAAGATCATCAACAATCAGGATATCGTCCGTGAGTTGCTTCACTCGGTCTACACCTTGGCTATATTTAGCTTGATTGCCATACTCGTGATTTTTTCTCCGCTTAAAGAATACACCCAAATTTACCGAGAGATTAATGCCTATCCCCTTTGGTGGATTCCTTTAAGTGTGCTGGTCGCTATTGTGATTCATGATACCTATTTCTATTGGATGCACAGGGCGATTCATCATAAATGGTTTTTTAGAAAGGTTCACCTTGTTCATCACCAATCAACCAACCCTAGTCCTTTTGCTTCACATGCCTTTAATGTCTCCGAAAGTATTCTTGAGACCTTGGTTTTCCCCTTTATCCTCATGGTCATTCCCATGCATCCACTGGCCATTTTGGTCATGATCCTGACCGCTATTACGTTTAATGTTTATGGACATCTTGGCTATGAAATCGCTCCAAAGTGGTTTCGTCATTCCATCTTATTTGAGATCATGAATACCTCGGTCCATCACAATCTTCACCATGAAAAATTCAAAGGAAATTATGGCTATTATTTTCGTATTTGGGACCGCCTAATGGGAACGGAACATCCAGATTATGTGAAGAAATTCGATGAAATTCAATTCAGGAGATTTGGAAAAAGGCCTGCCAGGTGGAATTCCAAACCCATTATCATAGGCTTGATTGTCCTTGCTTCGATTCCCCTTGCTGCAAAAGGACAACAAAACCTAGCAGGGAAATGGAAAGATGCTAAGACGGGTGGAATCATCTCCATTTTTCAGAAGGAGGGCAAATGGATAGGTCAGGTGGTCTACTCTCCCAATGAGAAAGAGAATGCAATTCTACAGCGTAAAGAAGTTGTGCTATTCAAGGACTTTGAAAAAAAGGAGGAAGAAGATTGTTTTGAGGTAACCATCAGACCACCTAAGTATGCCAAATATGGCCTTGAACTCAGGGGAGACCTGCAGGTAAAATCACCTGACAAAATAGTGGTCAAGGGGAGTTATGGGATATTTTCAGATAGCAAAACCTTGTTTCGGCTCAAGGAATAAGCTATAAATTCGACATAATTCATTTATTTAGCTGAATGCCGGAAGTACTGATTCATGCTCCTCAATACAGGCCTAACTTATCCTCTATCATAAGAACGGCAGAGTTTTATGGACTAAAGCGGGTCTATTTGTACGACCACTTTGGTTTGATGAAGGAGCCAACTTCAAAAAAGCAGCGAGCTGATATGGCCCATATGGCGAGGGTTTGGACAGCTGGGGCATTAGATCATATTGAGATTGAGGTAATCATTGATGATGCTTCTTTTCTCCAGAACTATACAGGCAGAGTGGTAGGTACTTTGGTTGATCCGACGGCTACCCCGCTGCCTTCTTTTGATTTTAAGGAAAATGACCTCCTTGTATTTGGGAACGAGCGTGACGGTTTGCCTGAAGAACTACTTCCCTTTCTTGAGGAGAAGGTCTACATCCCACAGCGTGGACATACCGACTGTATCAATGTGGCAGTAAGCTTCGGTGTCGTACTTGATCGGGCGATATGGTAGTGGATTCCATAATTTTTTGTTTTTTGTAGCGTATTGTTCCCAAGCCCCTATTATTCCATTCCATGTCGAAAAGAAGCGACCAGGACATTATTGCATCAATTAAAGAAGGAGGAATTGCTCGAGAGAAGGCTTCCGCCTGGCTTTACAAAGAGCATATTCGTTATTCCATGATGAAAATGAAGGGTGTTTTTCTGAAGCCAGAAGAAAGAAGAGATGCCTACAACTGGACCCTTTCCAAGGTCGTTCAACATGTAGCGACGGGGAAATTTAAAGGAGGTTCCAAGCTCTCTACCTTCATTTTTGAAAGTTATCGCAATTCCTGTATTGATAAACAGCGGTCCAATACGTCAGATAAAGCTACCCATTTCAAAGCCGCCCTTGAGACCTGGGCTGACCACCTCCCGAAAATTGCACAGGAGCGTTGGACTGGCATGAACATAGAGCAGATGGATTTGTGGGCTAGGACCAAGGAAGCCCTGAAACAATTAGGGGATAAGTGCCGTGAGTTGATATGGAAAATCGATTTTCTGGGCTACAGTCTCAAGGAAGTCGCTGAACACATGGATTATTCTAGTGCGGGTAGTGTGGCTACCAGCAAAAATCGCTGCATGAAGGAATTGAGAGGGATGATGGGGGTATAAGAACAAAAAATAGGACCAAAGGATAGTAATGGCAGATAGTCAGGACATACAAAGCCCCGCAGAAAGGGTGGAAGCCTACTTGCGACGTTGGATGACGTCGGAGGAGGAGATCGCCTTTGAAGAGGAGTTGCGATCTGATCCTGATCTTATGCAGTTATTGGATGAGCAGCTGGTCGAAATGGCTCAAACCCAGTTTGTAGGAATGTCCGAACAAGCCGCACAATTTGACGCCCTATTTGATACAGCCACTTTCGATTACCAACAGCTTCGAAAAATTCGCATTCGAAATGGGGTGATCATAGGGGGCGTAGCTGCTGCCGTTATCGCTGGGACCATTTATATCCTGAATCCTCCAGAGGAAGAAAGTCCAGCTCCTGAACCTACGCCCACACCCGAACAAACCTTTGACGAGGTCTACCAATTTCCAGCCTTTATTCCTAGAGATACCTTAGATAAGGCAGATACAGAGGAAAAGAAGGTGCTTTTCGGAATGGTTGAAAGAGGGGATTCTATTTTCCAGCAACGTAATTTTGAAGGAGCTTCCGAAGCCTATCAAGGTATCCCAATAGAGTTTTTGGCTCCACAGGAGCAAGGGAGGATCTTATTCCTACAAGGGATTTCTCAGTTAGAGGCTCAACAGTTCGATCAAGCGAAATCTTCCCTTCGTGCTGCACAGGCTAAAGGCCTGTCTCAGCTCACTCAACAGGTGCAGTGGTATCAAAGTCTGCTCTACCTTCGTCAGGGGCAAAATGACAGTGCCCAAATCATCATTGACTCCATTCTCCAAAACAACCAGCATCCCTATTACATCCAAGCCCAATCCCTCCGTGAGCGCTTGCAAGAAGCAGTAGAATAGGGTGGTTTGTCACTACATCTGATCTTACTCATTCATCGAATTTTCTGATTTTTTCAGGAAAAGATAGATTTTGTTTTTCATATAAAAAGTTGATTAACAATTTTTTGTGGGTAGAATATGATTTTTTTTGATTTTTTTCTCCTTTCCGTGTTAATGCTTTTTCCTCCTTCCCGTCATATGAGTTCGATGCATCAAGAGGGGAACCCCCATGGAAGAAGCTGAGTCGCCAGAAAGGATGAAGCACAACTCAAATTGAATCAAACAATGAATCGCTTATTTATCACGATCATCACCATTTTTACACTTGTTTCTACTTCCTACGCCCAATTAGACCAAGGCATGCTTGCGCTCAAGGGCCAGTTCGGTTACGCCAACCTACAAGGTGAATTGGGAGAGAATGGATCAGCGGGTTTAGCTGGATCAGCTGATGTCAGATATTTTATCATGGATAAGCTAGCTGTAGGAGGAGAAATTAGCCATGCCATCATTGGTTTTGGAGATGACAATTCCTTCATCGGGATCTCAGCTTATGGAGCCACGGGCTACAATGCCAAGGGAGAATTCTATTTTCTCAACAAGGGTTTCTCACCCTATGTAGGACTTGCAGCTGGGGTGGCACGTGTAACCACACCTGAATTTACCTCCGACGCTGGGGTATTGGTACCAGAGGAAGGAAAAACCAACTTTGGTTTCTCCCCAAGAATTGGGCTGAAAATGGGCAACGTCCAGTTGGAGGCTGCTTACAATGTGATGGGAAGAACGCCCACATCAGAATTTCAGAATGTCTCCTCTAGCAACAAGCCCTTCAATTACCTGAGTATTACCATTGGCTACAGCAGGGCTTTCGAACTAAATTAAGATGAGGAATGATCAAGCAGGGAGGAAAGGCTTATCGGTCAGCACAAACCGTTTTGAACACCGACGGCTTTTTCTCCCGCTTCATTCCCCCTACATTATTCTTATTTTCACATCATGAAACACGACGTACTGACGTTCATGTTCCTCCTTCTGGGAGGAATATGTATTCAGGCTCAGACACCCGCTTTTGAAATTCCAGATGAGGCAAAGAACGTCATGGTGAAGGGAAAAACCTTTACTTCTTCATGGGGAGACTTTGATAATGATGGTTGTATCGACCTTTTTCTCGTGAATGGGAACTGGCCTGACCAAAATGCGGCTAATCAACTGTTTAGAAACAATTGTGATGGAACCTTTACAGAGGTAAATGTATCCTTATTCGAGCAAGACATCTACAAATCTGCCAATGCAGCTTGGGGAGATTATGACCATGACGGTTTCAAAGATCTTTTGGTAGGAAATGCGAGTGGACAGCCCATTAACCTATATCACAACATGGGAAACGGACAATTTGAAAGGGTGGTCAACCCAGCTTTCGAAGCCAGTCAAGGCGATCACTTTGTCTATTGGTTTGACTATGACGGAGATGGCTGGATGGATGCTTACCTCGCCAATGAAGAAGGCTCTGATAAACTGCTGCGCAACAAGGCCAATGGGCAGTGGCAAGATGCTTTTGAGGAAGTGGAAGTACCTTTCGAATACCACAGAGTGAGCACAAGAGGGATGGCCCTGGCAGACGTAGACAATGATGGAGATTTAGATGTCTTTTTAGCTTCTAATCGAAAAAATTCCCTCAACATCAATGAAGGTAATGGGAAGTATCGCCTAGCCGAAGACAGCCGAGTTACCATTGATATCAGAGGAAGCAATACCGCCCTCTTTGAAGACCTTGACAATGATGGGGATCCAGACCTCATTGTCGGAACGGACAACGGAGCTCGAAATACTATGATCTACGAAAATCAAGGAGATGCAGGTTTTAGGTTGCTCAGTAGCAGTGTGATTTTTCGTGATCGCCCTAATTCCTATGCCATCTGCCCAGCAGATTATGACCTTGATGGGGACATAGATTTATTCTTTGCCTGTTCTTTTGGAACGGCTGGAAGGGCCAATGCCTATTACGAAAACCAAGGGAATCTTGAATTTCGTTTCAGAGATTTGGGACCGATTACAAGGGTAAACTTAGCAACAGCAGGTGCCTCAACAGAGGATTTTGACAATGATGGGGATGTTGACATATACCTTGCTCATTTAGGGGAGAACATCAACTCTATCTTGTTTGAAAATACCACACCTGACAGGCATTTTCTGAATCTTCATTTGGTCGATGACCTTGATTCGATGACTGTCATGGGAACAAAGGTTCAGCTGAAAACGGTCATTCAGGGAGAATCACGCTGGCAATACCGAACCCTTGCCCCAACCGCTTCTTATGGGCAGAGTTCACAGGATATCATTTTTGGCCTGGATCAATCCCTGATCATCGATTCCTTGCGCATCATTTGGCCTGATGGAGATAGCTGTATCTTTACTCAGCTCGACGCTGATCAGTTTTTGACCGTTTTTTCGAGTTGTAAACCTGCAGCCACTATTCCAGTACCGGTAGACACGCCTTTGTTGGTCGTACTAGATACGATACCTGAAGCCGAACCCGTTGTGGTAGTTGAACCCTCCAAACCTAAGCCTAAGGCAAAACCCAGACTCAGGTATACGACCATCAAAAATCCCAAGGAAAATCAATTGGTCAAGGTGAAGAAAAGATCGTTGAAACTTCAGGTTTGGGATGATGACTTGGTGGATGGAGATGTCGTTACCATCAAAGTAGGAGGGAAGACTGTGGTATCAGATTGTCAGGTAAAAAAACAAAAGGCCCGCTTTACGATTAAACTTCCTTCAAATAGCACCACCTTGGAAATGATTGCTGTAGATGAAGGTAAGCTTCCCCCCAACACGGCCGTTATTCGAATAGATGACGGCCTGCATCGTCAGACCATTTACATGAAAGCCAGCAAAGCTAAGAGTGGCAAACTCAGACTTCAAGTCCGAAAGTAAATGCGGTCTTTTTACCCTAATCACACAAAAACGCAACATGAAGAGAATTCTATTTACCCTCCTGATTACACTGATTGCATTGGCTTCCTCAGCCCAATCCTGGAAGTTGATGGTAGGACCTTTTGAATATCAAATTCCTCCTTCTAATCCCCTACAAGGCAATTTTAAAACCTATTCCATTTACCAGAAAACTGCTGGATTTGCTGGCAAACAAGCCTTGGCTGTGAGTTCCGTTCAACAAAATTTTCTTGACCTAAATGGCTATGAATACTTGGATAAACAGGGTGATTTTGAAATCAGAATTGCGATTTCAGGAGGGGCCATTAGCTCGAAAAATCTTGAGGAATACGAAGTGGATGTCAGGCGGGGCGATTCTACGGTTAAAGAAAAAAGGTATCAGTATCGGGTTCGCATCAAGATGTATATGTACTATGAAATCGTAGATGGGGTAAGGCAAACCATGAGGTCAGAAACTGTTTATTCTTTGGACAAGGATCGGATCACGGTAGTAGGGAGGGATTCAAAATCCCTGGCAGAACTAGATTACAATTACAATCGGACCATTGAAAAGAGCCATTTGTTTGCCGTATCAGCCAGCCTCAAAAATGGCTACACATACATCGGAAATAAACTAAAGGACGAACTCACCTATCGCTATAAATATGAGGCAAGCCCTGGTTTTACCTCCATCAAAAAGGGGGAAAAGTATGGGATAGAAGGCTTCACCGAATCTTTCCCCAAAATCAAGGAAATGGTAAAGGCAGGTGAATTACACGTTTCACAAGAAGAGGCAAGACTCAAAATGGCCCCCTTTCTAAGAGATTGGGAAAGATTGAGCAACGAGTTTGATCCTGGTCAAAAGAAGGAACAAATGCTCTATTTTGCAGTAAACTATAGCCTTTCAAGGATGTATGCCTATTTGGGTTTGATTGAAAAAGCTGAGTTCTATTACGACCGAATTGCCCAGATGGAAAGCAAGCGGATGTTTAGGGCATATAGCAAAATTCAAAAAAATCTCATTGATGAGATGAAGCCTAGGATGGAAGCTGTTACCAGCAAAAAGACCCTGTTTGTAGATCGATATGACATCACAGGTATTCAAGAAAGGCTAGAAACAATCGCCAATCAAGAAGCAGCGAAAGAGAAGCTCTCTAAAGAACTACAAGAAAAGGTGGGGACCCTCACCCTTAAATCGGGAGAATGGAAAAAGGGTATCATACTTCCTTCTTATAACTCTGCGGGCTTGTTAAGCAACCTTCGGTTAAGAGATTTGGAAGACACGACCAAACTTACCAACTACAATCCGGATAAGGTGGCAGGGGTGAAACTGGAGACCATTGAATTTGAGGTAAGGTCTTTTCCCTTGTCGAATGGGCAAACGTTTGATATGCTAGAAGTTGTGAAGAGGGGGAAGGGCATAAGCTTATATCAATACACCAACCAGGGCGTAGTTGAATTTCTCTTGCTCAAACATGATTTGGTAGACATTCCGCCCGTAAATTTAATGGAGATGAAGGCTCTGGATAAGTATCCAGAGGCATTGACTACTTATGTCAGTGCTTGCCTAGGCGTGAAAATGAAGGCTAAATTGGGACACTATCAGCTTCGAAAAGATGATTTGATTCAGTTGGTTGAGGACTACGATGGGTGTGATTAGGGTGAAATGAAATTCCTCCATCCCGATGCAAATGTAGGATGGAGGAATTTTGTTAATTGCTGGCAAAGGCAAAGCGCACATTGGTCCAGCATTTGATTGGAACGCTTCCATTTCTGGCTGGGCGAAACTGCAGTTGAGATACATAGGGCTCCACCACTTCAATGAGTTTGGGATGTGCTGTCTTGTTGTGGAGTTGATGACGAACATACTTTCCATTCTCATCAACCAGCACACGCATGATGACGCTCCCGATGATTTTTTCCTTCTTGATATGATCAGGATAGCCAATTTTAAGCCGGATCTGAGTGAAATTCAGGCAGTAAGGCATAACTGTTACGGCAATGGACTCGTAGATACTGGGCTCCTGAGTGGTATTATCCACTTCCTCAACTCCCCCAAAATTGGGCGCATCTGAAAGCTCTGCCATAACAGTTATGGGCTTATCTTCTTCAAGGCTCTCAGGGGAGGGGATCTCCTTTAGTTCTTCGATACGAGCAAAAGTAACTTCCTCTTGAGGCGCTTCTTCCTTTTCAATAAAAATGGAATTCTTTTTTCCGGGAAGTTCGCCAGGAATTGCCTGTAAGTCTTTCGAAAAGACAAAGCCTATTTCTCTTTTACCTTTTTTATTAGGAACATAAGCTTTCATGAACTTGCCATTTGGAGCTTCTGGGTGCAAGGGGATAGCAGAATACACAATAGTACCTACGGCTAGGTCTCTAATCACGCTAGATTGAGTTGAATTGCCCATGTAGAGTTTAGCGCTACGATTCTTGCGTATGGCAAAGGGCCTCATTCCCTTTTTGGTTAAAAAATCGATGTCTGTCAAACTAGGGGCTTGTTCTTGAGTATTTCGCAAGTCAATAGACCCATCAGGTGTAAGCCTTCTGACTACGCCAATTTGAATGCCCCCTCCATGGCCGCGGTCCCAGCCGAAGTCTCCTGCTTGACGGGAATCAAAGTCATAATAAACCAATTGCTGTTGGTCTGCGGCGGCTTCTCTTCTGCAGTAGGTCATGGCTACTTCTGCTGGATTCAGGCCCTTATTCCAAATCTCTACCTCATCTATTAATCCTTCATAGGCAGTTTGCCAATCAGGACGGTTTCTAGCACCTTCCTGGTTACCTATCCATAATTCATTGTGTACTCTGCTGAGGTCAGTTATAAAAGGAGAAGTACGAGTAGTATGTGCTTGACTCCCGTTTACATAGAGGACTGTTTCACCCCTATTGTATGTAAGGGCAAGGTGCGTCCATTTATCAGGAGGAATGACGACTCCGGTTTTGATGTAGGTCCAGCCAGGTTTCTTCACGCCCAAACAATAGCGTATTTCTCCATCTTGGTTTAATAACAATTGGTATTCTCCTCCTTTTGCGATTAGGGTTCCATATGCAACCCCATTGTTATCGGGGCTTGGTTTTACCCAGCAAGCCACGGTGCCTTCATCTCTCCAACTGTTTGCTGCATCATTAGGCACCTGTATATAGGAGGAGGTATTTCTAAAGTCTGCCGCCCCCTGTTGCGCCCAAGAGATTTGTAGGGCCGTACACAAAAGTATCCACAGTATGCTTCTCATAGATAAGTATGTTAGAAAGGCTTCTTCAGCCTAGTATCCCACATAAAAATTAACATTAACCCAAAAATAGATGGCTTTCCCATTGTGCATCGCAGGCGACCATCGCAGGTCCTGAATGTGTTCTTCTACTGCCTCGTATAGGATGTTATTGGATCTTCCCTTTCGGATATGACGGACATATCTTCCTTCCTTATCAATCAAGACTCTAAGGGGAACATGGCCCTTCAATTTGTATTCACGCGCTTTTTGAGGGTAGCCAATTCTCTTTTGAATTTTGTTGTGATTCTGTTCAATTGGATACACAGAGACCGGAATGATTTCATCAGCTGTTGGTATGGTATTTTCTTGGGCCATTGTCGAGCTCTTCACTTCATGATCTGGGTCCATAACTCCAAGATCAGGGACCTCATCCAGCTCCTCTAAGGGCATTGGTGGGTCTTCTGATACTTCTTGTACCGCTACATCTTCAAATCCAATGGAAGGAGCATCACTTAATTCAAGGACTTCCACTGTACCGTCATCATTCAGCATCATATCTGCTTGATCTTCTTCTGCCTCTACCCTCACAGGAGCATCTGCCAATTCTTCGATAACTCCATCATCTTCTACCGTTTCAAAAGTATCCATCTCAGACAAGTCTTGTACGGCAGCTATCTCTTCTACTTCAACCGCTTCATCCTGTGTTTCTGTGATGTGGACCACTTTACCCGCGGCTAGGTCCTTTTCGATAGCTAGTTGTTTTTCTATTTCTTTCCATTTGGTCAGGTGCTGGTTGTACACAAAGCCTTCAAGTTCGGAACCATCTTCCAGTTTCACGATTACATCCATCAGTTGACCAAAGTAGAGACGTTGGCCAGGTTTGATGGTCGACAAGCATTTTGTTCCGAAAGGCAAACGAGCAAGGTCCTTTCCATACCCACCCTTGTTACTTTTGAGAAGGGTCCCATCTACGCTGGATACGCCGTACTCAAAGCGTTCAATGGGGAGAACAAGGGCTTTCTTGCTGATAAGTGGAGGGAGGTTCTTTTTCTCAAAGGAGATCCTCTTTTCACCTCCGTTGAACCTAGCGAGATAGGCTTTTTGCGCTCCTCCTGAAGACGCCTTGTCATTGACAAGCAACTTGTCCTTCATTTTGCCATCAAAGTTGTAGTAAGCCAATAGACCATGAGCATTGGGATCGACGGGATAGTTCCAGATTTTCTGAATCTCTTCTTTGCTTAAGTCTCGGTTCCATAAGGCTACTTCGTCCATTAGGCCTTCATAAGCGGTATTCCAATGGCTATGTGTGAGTTTTCCTTGTCGGTTCCCTATCCAGAATTCATTGAGTTTCATGTCAATGTCCCTTATATAACCTGCTCCACTATAGGTATTTCGTAATTCACCATTGATGTAGGTGCGAATAAGCCCTAGCTTATACGTAATAGCGATATGTGTCCATTGATCGTAGGGAATAAATACCTCCGTTGTCGTCCATTTCCATCCTGGCCTGTAGTTGGCAAAGGCAAATTTTAGTTCTCCTTTAGGGAAAATGGCCAGTTCGTATTCCCCTTCCTTGGCCATGATGGTGGCGTTTTTTCTGAAGATCTCATCTGATGGGTAGACCCAACAAGCAAAGGTCATTGCGTCATACATTTTGAGGGATGTAGAATGATCCACTCTTAGGTATGATTCTGTGCCGGTAAAGTTGGCCGATCTCTTTTGGGCTGGCAAGGTACTGACAAGCATACAGCTCATCAGGAATATGATTAGATGTCTCATGTGATTTTTATTGGAATGAATATAGGAAAAAGCCCTTTCCCCCGCAGGGAAAAGGACGTACAAGGATTTATTGGCAATCTGTAAAGGTCGTGATGTGCTGCGTGAGTTCGGTCCACTTGATATCGGGGAAAGAGGTCTTCATTTGACCACAAGTCTTCCAAAGGAGAAGAAATTCCTCTTTATACTTCTTTTTGGTGAGCTTGAAGGCAGCTTGGTTGTTGAGGGCGATGAAATAGGATTTGGCATCTCCACCTGCGACCTTCACTCCTCCTACGCCTAGTGAAGCTGTTTCTTTGGCATAAGGGTCATGATATACCTTAACAGACTTGCTGAAGGTAGGGTTGAGCAGCTGCATGAGAAGGGTAAGCTCCTTCTTTTTGATCTTGACTTGAGCATTTTCGAAATACACATAATTCTTATTCAGAAGGTCGCTATTCATGCTTTCGTTGTTCCACTTTCTGGCATCGTTGGCGATGTTCATGGCGCGGGACAATTTATCAACTCCACTTGGAGGAAGGTACATCTCTTTGACATCCCCAGCTTTGAGTTTGTATTTCTTGCCGCTTCCATCTACGAATTTTATTTCTTCAATCAAGCCCTTTTCTCTTTTGATCTTATCTACATTTCCCTTGAGTTCTGTACCGTCCATCAAGGTGATGTAAGCTGTTTTCTTATGAGAAAAAGTAAAGGAAGGAGATAACAACTCTTGTGCAGTTGCTTGTAGGCCTATCAGGGCCATGAGGATGAAAATAATTGGATTCTTCATGTTCTCTTGTGTTGATAGATAAAATGTCTACTCTTTCGATTTTCGACTTGCTCGGCCTACTCTGTTGGGGATTTTCGGCAGTCTCCTCACACTTGAAATGCGCTTTTCTGATGTGTGAGGGTATAAGACGGAGGGGAGGGAAAAGCATCAACACAGAACATAAAAAAAGGCAAGCTCATGTGATGGGCTTGCCTTTGGGAACTTGATTAAATCCAATGATTTTAAGCGTCGATTCTTCTAAAAACTATTCTAAATCACTTAAAACTCCCTGGATTCGGGGGCGTTTCAAGCTTTATTTAATGATTGCCTGCCCCTAAACTTAGGGTGATGTCACCAATAAATATCTTATCCAACCAAAGGTCATTGCTCATATGAATCCCATTGGTTCTAAATCTAAATATGGCAGACTTTTGCCCTGAATAATTGTTAAGCGGAATAAGAATATCATTCCAATCCTCATCTGAGGGCTCATATTTTTTCCCCCAGCGAGCCTCTATGGTAGCTAAATCTTCCCCTTCCCTTCTCCAAAGATTTACCCATGTAGATCCTCCATCAAGAGAAATATCTATTTCCAATCTGTCCACCATAGTTCTATCTGATTTAGGATACGCATAATCAAAGGACAAAAAGGGCCTATTTGATCCGCTTAGGTCGATAATAGGAGAGGTCAAGTTATCGTAAATTTCGTATTCGGATCGATATTTCCAGTTTTCAGATACCATACAGCCTTCTTTTTGTTGAATATTGAGCATAGACCCTGGTGAATTTCTGTAAGTAGATTTGTAAGTCCACCCTCTTTTTTCATCCGAATTACAAGTATCCCATTCCCAACGGGTAATAAAATTTAGGGTCTGAGAAAAGTCTTCTGTGTAAGGAGTCTTATACCTATTAGGTTCGACGGCCGTATTTCCTTTCTTAAATACTCCTCCTCCATATGTCCCTAATACAAGCGTCCCATCTTTCTTATACCTAATACTTCTAGATCGTATTTGACCAAGGCCTTCATAAAGAGGCCTCCATGAAACAACTTCTGCGTCAAAATTTTCTGTAAGAAACACTCCAAAAAATGATGCAACAACAGCCTCCTTTCTATTTTTAGGGTTTCTGCTGAAAGCATAAATTGGTTGCTGAGGTAGGTCTCCTTGTTTGGATTCCCAATTTACCCCTCCATCCTTGGTCTCATAAATTCCATCAATTCCAAATGAGCCTAGGAGAACTACCATTTCATCTTCACTAGCTCCCCAAATAATATCCCTCATATACCTATTTTGAGGTAAGTTAAAGACTCGAGTCGGAAGCTGGGTGAGTATCACATTGGATGAAGATTGAGGATTTGAGACAGAATAAATTGTACCATTTTCAGTTCCCAAAAATATTTTTGAAATACCTGCTTGGGTAAAAGGGGAACCAACTAGGCAGGAGATTCTTGACCCAATAAGAGTATCTACCCTGGCTCTAAAGCTTCGGGGATTCTTCGGGTTGGGTTTAAGTTTGGTAAATATCAACTCTTCATTCCTGATAGGATTGATAAAGATATCTTCCTTATGATCATACCCTGCTGGGTTAATTAGGTTAGCTCTAGCAAATGATAAACTTTTCATGTAGGAAAGTTTATTATTATGAGGATCATAGACCCAGACTTTACAGTTACCAAAATTGTTACACCCCAGTTCTATCTCTGGAGAATCTTGATCAATAGCTACAAACCCCCCATCTCCACCCCCATTTAGGGGTTCAAATCCGCGCTTTGATTCATCAATACGAATAATTCCATTGTCCTGTGACCCTCCAATAAAGCGATCAAGTTCAGGGTGAAAATCCACCCAATAAAATTGTGTAACATGGTAATTTAAATTCGATTCAAAAATATTGGCCTTTACCTTTAAAGGAGTGCGAGAATTATCTGAGAAATAAACTCCACCGTCATTCACAAATAATGCTGTATCAGGATGTTGAGGATGGAAATAAATTTGATGAAGATCAGCATGCATATATGGAAATCCGTACTGGGAGTTCTTTATCCAGGTAGTATGCCAGTCCCATGTAGCTCCGCCATCTAAACTTCTTAATAAACTTTGTCCTCCAAAGAAGACAACATCTGGATCAGTAGGATGAACCTTTGCGGCCATGGTATGAAAGGCAAATTCAGTATATTTTTGGATGCTGTCTCCTACAGTATTGCTCATGCCAAATGACCTGAATGTCCAATTATTACCACGATCCTGGGATACGTATACGCCTTTTACTCTATTTGAACCATCTACAACTCTGAATGTATCTATAAATGCATATATTTTATCTTCATCCGAAGGAGCAATAGCAATTTCTACTCGGCCAAAATTTGTTGGGTTTGGAAACCCATTTCCGAGTCTAATGAAATCTCTAAATGATTCTGGCTGTGAATTATTTGCCCTAAAAACACCATTACGGTTGATTGCAACAAAAAGGATATTGTTCGAGCCAAGTTCCATATCCTGGATTATTCCTCTATTTGAGATGACTGTTCTCCAAGTTTTACCTCTGTCGGTAGACTTGATCAGGACACCCCCTCTCCACGAAGATCCAATGTAAATTGCCCCATCTTCGGGATTAACAATCATATCGTACGTATACCCCAAGGCTGGATACGTTGAGGAAGTAGATACCAGATTCCAGGTTTTTCCAGCATCTAAAGATCTCCAGAATCCTTTACTTTTATAGCCACCCTCTCTACCCGTACAAACGTACAGGGTTTTTGGATTATTAGTGTCAAACGAAATGTCAGATATTTGTGGATCATCCCAGAAGGCCTTTATTTGAGACCAAGGAGATTTCTGGTCAAAAACATTTTCATTCATCCACAGCCCAGCTGTAGAAGAACCCGCCCATACTTTACGACCCTTCGAGTCATTGGGATCAACTAATAATGCAAAGGTTCTTCCCCCAATTGAACGTGGTCCTACACTTTCCCAGCCCTGGATGTCATATTGAGTTTTACACCTTTCCAGTAACTCTTGTTTTTTTTTCTCCAGCCACTTTTCATATGCTTCGGCTGCCCTGTCCATCTCTGTATTACCAGATAGATACTCCGAAATAAGATTTTGACTGTTTTCATTCCTAAGAAATTCAGGGTCGAAATAATGTAATGGAACAGGGATTTCTCCTCCTGATTGAATATAATCTTTTAGCCATTGAAGTTTCTTGTTATCAAAGGCCTCTTCATTGAAGGAAAGCAAATTTTCAAGGTCAAATCCAGGTGGAAGTGCAACAGCATCAGGAGATTCAAAATAATTGAGAATACTCTCTCTTAAATTGGTGGGTTCCTCCGATTCATCAATAGGTGTTAAACTGAGAATCCACTCTTGCTGAGCTAATAGAGGGAAAGGAATCATGATACTCAGTATGGTGAAATGACAAATTAGTGTTATATAATTTAGGTTCTTCATGTTAAATAATATTTGAAGTGTGGATAGGGGGAATTTTTTATCAAGATGTCCTTAAAGGGCTGATCAATAGTGAATCTATTACCTGACCATTAGGCTTAAATGGACTGGCATCTTATTCCCACCTATGGATAGGTGATAAATTCCTCTTGATAAGGGAGTTAAATCAAGTGGAATTTCATGTAGCCCCTCAGTTAGGTGTTTGGTAAATGACTGGCAAGTCTTACCTCTCGAATCCGTTACCTCAAAACTGTAGGTCTTTGCATGGTTATTTTGAAGGACTAAATTCGTCAACTCCCGGCTTGGATTGGGGTATAGCATGGCAGAGAAATCCGGGCGATAGAATACCTCAACCATCTGAGAGACATCTGATGATCCATCTTGGTCAAATTGCTTGACACGATAATAGGACCTTCCAGAAAGGGGGGAACGATCTATTCCCTCATAATGGCGCGTTTGTTGGCTGTTTCCTGCGGCTTTGACTTGAACGATGTCCTCGAATACTGCTCCATCAGTCGAACGTTGAAGCTGAAAGTAATCCGAATTTGTTTCTGAAGCAGTACTCCATTGGCAGACAACTTGCGCCTCATTGGGAGTGGCTGTAAAATCTAGCCATTCCACCGGAAAAGTTGCAAATGTGGCTAATGTCCACGTGCTCAAGGAGTCAACACCAGATATTTCTACGTAATTGGAAGATGTACTGCTATTGGATGCACCTGCAGGTTCCCAAGTGATGCCCATGTCGTTGCTTTGAAAGAGCAGTAAATCTGATTCAGGCAGACTGTTTAATTCTCCATCAAAATAATTGAATCGGAGGCTTGCATTCAGGCCGCTGTTGTTAGTAGGATTTAGATTGAATACGCGTTTTACCGTTTCCCCACCAGGAAAAATAGCTGCGTCGTGGCCTCTTATGAGGGAGGTTTGCCCCAAGTTTGCTGCAGAGCTAATGACCACGCCCAAATTCCCTGGATTAGCTCCTGCAGGAGCATTAAGAATCGCCGTTCTGAATACCGCTCCATTTGGAAGGCTTGTCAGGATTCGGGAAGATTCTGATTCGTTGTAGAGTGTGCCGCTGTTGAGTAAGTCAATGGCCATTCCTCTCAGGTCCAACATTCCTTGTAGGAAAAACAGACTGTCTTCCACCACCATGGGTCCCATGATTCTTAAGGAGTCTCCCACCTTGTCTAACTCCAACTGATAGAACCGTAACAGGCTAGCGTGAAGTTGTTGAGCTTGATTGCCACGCAGGATAACCTTGCTTTGGCCCGGTATGAAGTCTCCATCTTGTACCCAATTGATATTGTCTAGCACGATGTTGACCGATCCATCTACCACCAATTGACTTCCGCTTTCGATATTCAGCTGGGCATAAGTAGAAATAAGGCTGCCCATTAGCCATATAATAAGAATGATTCTTTTCATGATTCTAGATGAAAGGTAAAAAGCGGGCAGGGTAAACCTAAGCAAAGAAGCCCTGCCCTTAAATGGAATGTGCATCATAATTTGATCCAGGCCCCCTCTTCGTATCCCCAGAATCCTCTAAGGGTGAAGGTGGCATCTGTACTGGTCAAATAAATCATCATACCGTTTTCAGGAACGAGCAGAGAAGCCTCAGTAGCTGTCATTCGAGGAAGTACAAGTCCCCCTGTAGCACTATTGACTTTGAGGCTACCGTTAATCTCGACCTTGTCTGTGTCAAACTCACCATAAATCAAGGGGGTAGGGGAGGATGAATTTTCAATGATCAGGGTATGATCACGTGTTTCGAATTGGCCGGCTTCCATTCCGATGAAGACAGAAGAATCAATCGAAGATGCATAGGCACCCGATTGTACTCCTAGAAATACATTACCTGAACCATTGTTGTCCAAGCCTGAACCATCCCCGATAAATGTATTAGCAAATCCAGCGGTGTTTGAGATACCAGTACTATGACCTAGAAATACATTATTTCCCAGCCCTGTATTGGAACTACCAGATTGGTTCCCAATAAAGATGTTGTAGGGTGTTTCTGCAAATTGACCTGCAGCATTTCCAATGAAGATATTTTCGGGTGAATAAAATGTGTTTTCTCCAGCATAGGCACCAATTAAGGTCACACTTCCGTCTTGAATGGTCATGTTTCGTCCTGTCTGGTTTCCGATCATTACATTACCATTCCCAAGGCTATCACTATACCCTGCATCATGACCGATATAGACATTGCCTTCCCCAGTTATATTGTTGTATCCAGCATTTGCTCCTACAGCGGTATTGGATGTGCCATTTGAGTTATAGTAAAGGGCAAAATCTCCAATGGCCGTATTGAAATTCCCTGAATTTCTCCACCCCATGGCTCTATTACCAACAGCTGTGTTGCTGTAGCCAGAAATATTCTGAACCATGGCAGCATATCCAATGGCTGTATTAAAACCACCCGTGGTATTATCTCTTAAAGAGGCTGTTCCTAGGGCCACATTCCAGCGGCCAGTTGTATTCGAATACAAAGAGGAGTCCCCCACGGCTACCATCCCATTCATTGTTGTTGCAGAATCTCCCTGTAGGGCAAAAGAACCAATGGCCACGTTATTTGAGCCGCCCAAAAGCTTGTTTCCTGCCCGTAGGCCCATTAGGGTATTTCTATTGCCTGCTTGTAAGGCTTTACCTGCACTTTCACCAATATGGACATTCCCCATTCCGTCAGGGTTGATCCCACCTGCAGCCTGTCCTATAAAGACATTGGCACTGCCTGTAACATTGTTTGATCCTGAACCCGAGCCTACAAAAACATTTTCGTTTCCTGTAGTATTGGAGTTACCAGCTTCAGCTCCGATGAAGGTATTGGCAGATCCTGTAGTATTCACCGTCCCGGTGTAGGAACCTAGGGTCGTATTTAGGGAACCTTCATTCCCAGTGCCTCCTGTATTTTCCTTGAGGGCTTCAAAACCAATTGCGGTATTGGAATGCCCCTTTGTATTATTTTCCTGTGCTTTATAGCCAATTGCAACATTGTGCGTACCTGCCAGTGTATCACTTCTGCTAACGAAGTATCTATTATTGGCTAAGGCGTAATTTCCAATGGCAATGGCGTGAGAAGTTGAGTCTGCATTATACAAGGCTTCTAAGCCTATGGCAATATTAGATCTGTTGTTATGCCCTCTGAACAGACTTCTTGCCCCAATCGCAACGTTGTAATCTGCCAGCGTATCAAAGGACATAGAGGCATGGCCAATAGCGACATTGTCAATTCCTCTCTTATTTGATCTTAAGGCGTTCATTCCCAAACTACTATTTGAGGAGGCTTCTGTAGCTTCCTTTTGTGAGAATGTTCCAACAGCGACGTTTCGCCCTCCGTTTACCAGGTTCTCAAATGTCTCAGCGCCTATGGCCGTATTATAGCCATCCCCCAAATCATATTTTTTCAAAGCTTTTGTCCCCAGAGCGGTATTATAAAGTCCATATTGGACAGTAGAAAGCGCACTGTCTCCTATGGCTATATTTCCTAAACCGGTGTTACTTATCTTCAAACTATGGTATCCAATGGCCATGTTTCTGGAACCCGTAAGATTGGATGAGAAAGCTTCCATCCCAATAGCCATGTTGAAATCTCCTGTCGTATTAGCTTTCATGGCTTTTGAGCCGATGGCTATATTGCCTATATTTTTTTCATCCTTAGCAAGAGCAGAATCTCCTATAGCAATGGCAAAAGATGAAGAATCGATATTTGTCATGGCATCGCCACCTATGGCAATGTTCCTGAAACTATTCAGGGCATTGAACATGACATAATCTCCGATGGCTACGTTTCCATAAGCGAGTGTATCGCTGTTTAAAGAAAAAGCTCCCACAGAGGTGTTATAATTTCCAGTTTTGTTACTGCGAAGGGATTGGCTTCCTAGAGAGGTGTTGTAAAGGACATTTTGGGCATTTTGCTGAGAATATGATCCAATGGCCACATTATCTCCTCCTGCTTCCAATTGCTCAAACGCTAAGGCACCTACTGCCGTATTACTTCCTGAACCATTAAATGCTTTCAGCGATTTGCTCCCGATTGCAGTGGAAAAATTAGAGGTAATGGCGCTAGAGAGAGTACTATCTCCTATGGCGACTACTCCAATCCCCGTATTGGATGCTCTCATGCTGTGGTAACCCACTGCGGTTAAATCAACTCCGTCTTCATTTTGTTGTAGGGCTTTTGATCCAATAGCCACATTTCTCTTCCCAAAAATCAAACTATGCATGGCTGAATCCCCTATCGCTACCATACCCGAATCAGTTTGATTGCTAAATAGGGATTGTCTACCCATGGCTACATTCCCATCGCCAGAGATATTGTTAAATAGTGCCTCATAACCTGTGGCGGTATTCCCATCGGCGTCAAAATTATTGTACAACGCTCTGTAACCACTTGCTGTATTTCCTTTTCCTCTACGGTTGGTGCGAAGCGCACGAGATCCCAGTGCAGTGTTAAAATGTGCATCATCTGCAAATTCCACGTCGCTTCCATTGTTGTATAGTGCAGAATCCCCCACAGCTACTGTGTGAGAAATGGTGTCATTTTCAGAAAGAGCTAAGGCACCAATAGCCGTATTGTAACTGGCAGCAGTTCCTTTGTAGGCAGCGCGATCTCCTATTGCTACATTCTCAGAACCAGACACATTAAAACTAGAGGAAAAGGCTCCCAAAGCAGTATTGGCAGTTCCATCGGTATTGGAAAAAAGAGATAGATATCCATTAGCTGTGTTGGCTGGAGCGTCAACATTAGAACGAAGAGCCTGATAACCAGTGGCCGTATTGTAAAAGCCTTTGTCATTAGCAGCCAATGCTTTAGAACCCACAGCTGTATTGGCCGCCCCATCCAAAGGACTGCTTGCGCTGGCGCCATTTGTGGCTAATGCCGAGTCTCCTATGGCAGTGAGGTAGGAAGCTGTTTTGTTGTTACTAAGGGCTGCTAGGCCTACAGCTGTATTTTGAATGCCATTCTCATTAAAAGTCATGGCTGTGGTTCCGATGGCTGTATTTCCTGTACCCGTTGTATTGGACTTCAAGCTGGAGTTCCCAATCGCTATATTTAAAAAGCCTGCGGTATTGTCAACAAGGGCAGAATCTCCTACCACTGTATTGAATAGGGCGGTTGCCAGTCCTTTTTGACCAGTCCCTTGTCCGATATAAACAGAACCATTGTTGTTGATGGGTTCCAAACTATTGTTTTTTACCTGCCATCGAATGGTTCCATCCGTTTGGAAATGAATCACATCCATATCAGGACTTGCCTGGTCAACAACACATACCTTGGTATCTCCATCTGCATCCACCAAACAGGCACCTAGACTCGTCCCGCTTCCAATGGGGGTCCACCCAAAACCTGATACAGAGGAATAGTACTGAAATTCAGAATCTGAAAGATTATAAATCAACAAACCTTCTGCAGGCGCGCTAATCAAATCTCTTTGAGAGCTTGATAGCCTCGGAATCAGCAGACCTTTTGAGTCTGAGGAAATATCTAAAATAGCTGTCCCGTCAGGTGAGGAGCCATTTTCGTTGATTCCGACTGATTGTGCATGCAAGAATGAGCATAAAATTAGCAGGGCCCCAAAGAGGGCAATTCTCTTGGAATACATGATGAATTCGTTTAGCGTTTTAGGGGGTATTAGGGACTCCCCATGATTGTTGTTCTCGAATGCCAATAACATGGGGAGTACACATCCATTCCGCTATTGTTCATTCAATTGCCCTTTATCCCGTGAGATTGGAAGAGGTAAACAGGGAAAATGAAAAAAGATGAAATAATTCGTTTATCTAAGAGACTAAACAGAATTATGGGATTAAAAATGTAATTTCAAGTTGCCCCAAAATAATCTTTATGAAATATCAATGGGTCTTTCTCCTTTTGATGGTAAGTCTCTTGTCAGTTATAGGGCAGGAGAACACAGATGAAGGTACTACCTACTATGACAAAGCAGTACATTTTGATCAGATTCAAGTATTTGATTCAATGTTCATCTATGCTAGCATGGCAAAGGATGCTTTGTCCAAAAAGGAACAGCAAAAAGAACTCGGGACTACCTATAGGTTACTGTCCAAGTTTTCTTATCTAACTGGAAGATTAGGCCAGGGCGCTCAATTGCTCGATACCTCTATATATTTCCTGAATAATTCTGTTGGTGCTAGCGATATAAGGACCATAAAAGCCATTCATACAAAAGCTGTGTTTCTCGACGCACTTAGGTATCCTGATTCTGCCATTCAAGTGTTAGAGGCTTTGGTAGATGATACGAAAGAAACGGATTTCGAAGATCCTATGGATCGCTTTAAGCTTTTTTATACCCTCGGAAATATCAATCAATCCATTGGGCGTCTTGATAAGGCTTTTAAGTGGAGTGTTCAAGGCTTTGATTATGCCAAGCCTTTTTTCGAGGAGAGGAAAGATATATACGCCTTGGCGATGTCGAGCAGAGGAAACATTCTCAGAAGAATTGGGAAACTGGGGATGGCAGAAGAGTATATGCTCAACGCTTACCAAATGCAGGGTCAGGGTAACCCTATGTTGAAGGCTACGCTCATGGTTCAGTTGGGTTCTCTTAAGATAAATGAGAAAAAGTACTCTGAGGCAGAATTATTTTTAAAGGGAGCAAGGGAAATTCATGAAGGGTTTGGTGGAAAAAACAGTGCGGACTATTTGAATATTTCTAGGGGACTTGGATATGCTTTATCACGTTTAGGGAAGAGGAAGGAAGCCGAAGAAGTATTCTCTGAGTGTTTTCGGATTTCTGAAAATCTGTATGCCACCGATCCCAGCCAAAAATATTTTGTAGAGCTTGAATACTTGTCCTCAACACTAGGGTATGAAGATAGCCTTGTGGTTTTGGATGGATATGTAAAGTTGATGGATGAGATTCAGTCAAAGTTCCCCAATGACCTCCCTCGATTTTATGTTAAGCATGTATATAATGCCGCACTTTTAGGGGTAGAAACAAATCGTATCGCTATTGCGAGGAAATTCCTGAACATGATTAAGATGGAAGAGTATGAATTTCCTAGCTCCGATAGAGCCTTTGCATATATCGTGGAGGCAGGTTACCATTTAAAGGTAAAGGATACCACAACATCTTATCAGTTTATGGATAAGGCAGTTGGTGAGTTCCTTCCCCAACAATATTCTCGAAATACCTATGCTATTCTTCCACTCGATTCCATTAAAGGTGGTTCATATTTTTCAGAGGTAGCTTTTTACAGAGCAGAAGAATACTATGAGTCTGGGAAAACACGAAAGAATCTTGTCTTCCTCAGCCGTGCGAGAAAAAGTGTTGAACAGGCATTGGCATATTTGGAAGAATATATTTGGACAAATACTTCCTTCAAGGAGAGGATTGAAATTATCAATCAATCCTCCAAGGCTTACAAACTATATGGCGATATTCTCTACCTTCTTTATGAGCTAGAAAATGACCCAAAATGGCTTAGAAAACTCTTTGAGGTTTCTGAGAATGCACGCTCTCTTTCCCTTGTCCAAAGCTGGAAAGAAGCTGAAGCCTTTTCTTTAGGAGGAATAACGAAGGAGGAACAAGATGAATTAAAGGAGATTCAGCAAAACTTGGCTGTAATTGCCTACCAACTAAGCCATTCAAGGAAGGCTGATCTCCAACTCATTCGTGAATGGGAAGCAGATCAAGCATTTCTGCAAACTCAAGAAAAAATTTGGTACCAAAAAGCAAGCAAGAGATACCCCTTTTTTGAAGAAAAAAAATATCTCCAAAGTACAGTAGTCCAAGAAGATATTCAGGATAGACTTAGGGAAGGCGTAGCATGGATTGAGTTTTTCCAAAGTCGGGAAGCCGTATTCGCCTTTTTCTTAAGTTCAAATCACTTTCAGGTAAAAAAACTCAATATTTCAGGCAATGAATTGACTCATATACTTTCATTCTTTCAGGATGAAAACAAACTGAAAGGAATAAATTCCCTATTAGAGCCTAGACAGGAACTCTATCAAAAACTGTTGGGAAGTTTTGATCAACTCTCATCTTACCCTCAATGGATAATTTTACCCGATGCAGAACTATTCTACCTGCCCTTCGAAATCCTTCAGAATGATGCCGGAAATCTTATCGACCAGTTTCGCATCAGTTATCTATACTCAGGGAAAATATGGATCAAAACTGAAAGGGATAATCAATCGTCCCTACCTTCTACACGTTCTCTTGCCATGGCACCTGAAATTGTAGCAGATCAAGCTTGGACAGCTCAACTGGAAGAGACTGTTCGATCTACTCTGGTCCCTCTTCAAGGTGCAGCCAAAGAAATTGAGGAGATTAACAAATTTTTTCCTGGTTCAGCATATGCAGGTCTTGAAGCTACTGAGGCTCTTTTTCGTAAAACAGCCAAAAATTTCAATATTCTCCATTTAGCCACCCATGGAATCATCAACAGGGGCGAACCACTTTACTCAAAATTAATGTTTGGCCCTGGAAATGACTCTACTCCTGAAAACGATGGGCAATTGCATACTTATGAGATCTTCGATCTAGAACTCAAAGCGGAACTGGTTACACTTTCTGCCTGTCATACGGGTGCCGGAACCTACGAAGAAGGAGAGGGGGTGATCAGTCTGGCAAGGGGGTTTGCCTATGCAGGTTGTCCCAACCTCGTCATGAGTTTATGGCAGGTCCCAGATGAGGCAACTGCAATTTTAATGGGGAAATTTTATGAAGAATTAGCTTTTGGAAAACCTAAGGATCTCGCCTTACAGTCTGCCAAGCAATATTATATCGAGAATAGCCCACCTGAAAAAGCAAGTCCCTTCTATTGGGCCGCATGGGTGTTGATTGGAGATGTAGAGCCCATTAGGCAGCCTTTTAATTGGTGGTTCTACCTAGGGCTGGGGCTAGGCATCATGGTTATCATAGGAATGTTTTGGCTCCTAAGAAGGAAAGCTAAAACTGCTTAAGAAGTTCCTGTACCTTATTCTGATAAAAAGGAGAAGGAGGTGGACTTTGTTGAAGCCAATCCGTAAACCAAACTTTTACTTCTTCTTGGTTATCCTGCTTCAACAACAAAAGACCTAAGTACCACCTTGCTGTTTCCGAACTGGAAGATAATTCCTCCAAGATTGCCCGTGCCGCTGAATCTTGATCTACAAACAAGTAGGAGATTCCTGTCAGTAACTTGATTTTCTCTTGGTTTAGGTTGCAGCTATCTAGATCGATTGGTGAGGAAAGGAGTTTCTCAAAATGGCCAATAGCCTTTGTGTAGTTTTTTTTCTGATATGCTTTTTGCGCGGGAGCGAGTTTTACCTGACATGAGTTTTCATCTCCTCTTAACAGCAGATCGCTGTTATAGTGCTGAGCATATTGCTGATACAAGGCTGAAGAGGAAATTCCTTCTTTGGGACGGAGAATGATAACCAAAAGCAGCATAACCGCTGCTGCTGCCACGCCAACCCACATATATACTTGTCTGTTCATCAAAGGGAGAACCTTAGTTTCATTAGCCTTATGCGTGGAGGAGTTAGATGATACCTGGTGTAATTCTTCATCCTTTAGGATATCCAACAACCGCTTCCTTTCCTTGATTTGGATTGCAGAAACCAAGTTTTTTTCTCGCTCAACTTGCTGAGCCAGAACTGAGTTTTGGGATAATTCAGACTCGAAAGCGATTCGCTCTGAATCTGTCATTTGCCCTCTTATATATTGATCTATCCTTTCTTCCATGATTAACCCTTTATCCAGCCTTAAATATAGGGGAAGCCATTTCCCTCAACTTTTTCATGCATCTATTTTTTTGCGCTTTGGCCACATCTGATCCCTTATATCCCATATGAGCTGCAATGGATTCCATACTAAATTGTGCGAAATAATAGAGCTTAAGAATGGTCCCACAAGGCTCCTGCAATCGCTCTACCAACTGAATCAATTGCTTGCCCTGCTCATTTGCCTCAAACTGTACATCATGTCTCTCCAAAATGTTGGCTTCTTTTTGGTTAAGAGTCATCTCTTCTCCTAACACTTCTTTCCCACTTTGCTTGTACAATCTGTTCCTTCCAATGGCAAATAGGTAGGTCTTAATGGAACTACTCAGATTAGTTAGTTCTCCAGAAAGAACTTTTTCATAAAAAATGACCACCGTTTCTTGAAAAGCATCTAATACCTCTTCTTCTTGAGCACTGAATTTCTTCTGTGCCCAATAGAGAAACTCTGATCGAAAGGAGGAGTAAAGGTGCCGTAAGCCTTTTTCTTCACCTTTACGAATACTTTCGATGATTTCTTCTTTTTTCATTCTTTAATCCAACGAAAACTCAATAGGTAAACAGCAGCTTACATTTTCTGCTGTCAAGGATGCCATTAATCGTGTTTGAAGAGAATCAGCCCCCGATGGTAGCCATGCTTTCTGAAACGGGTTTTCCTTGTTTGCGTTTGTTTTCAGCTTCAAATCCATCTTTGGCACGCTTATTCAACACCCCTTTGAGTTGGTCAATGATTTGCTCATCGGAATGGCCTGCTCGTAAAATATCTCGAACTGACATCACCCCATCGTCATACAGACAGGTTTTGAGCATGCCCTCTGGTGTGAGGCGAATTCTGTTACAAGTCCCACAAAACAGTCTGGTATAAGCTGGAATGAAACCAATAGAGCCCTGAAAATCGGGGATTTGATAATTGAAAGAAGTCGAAAAGGGCGCATCCTTAATTTTACCCATCTGCGGATAGTGGGACTTGACAAACTCAAGGGTTTGCTGGTAGGTCCATGTGTCGTGTTTGCCGCTGCCGTTAAAGGGCATTTCTTCAATGAAGCGAATATCCACCTTCCTATCTCTAGCCAACTCTATCATAGGAAGGATATCATCGATATTTTTTCCCTTCATGACCACGGCATTGATTTTTGTTGAAATACCTGCCTCAAGGAGAAGGTTAAGGCTTTCCATTACCTTATCAAATTCACGTCTACGCGTGATTTTAAAGAAGCGCTCGGGGTCAAGACTGTCTAGGCTAAGGTTGACCGATTTAATTCCCCATGAATCAAAATGAGGGATAATATCCTTGGTGCGCGTTCCGTTTGTGGTAACATGAATACTCTTAATTCCCTCGATCTCATTGATTCGCTGGATAAATTCATGTATCCCTTTCCTAAGGAAGGGCTCTCCTCCTGTGATTCTGATTTTTTCTATCCCTAGAGGAGCAACCATCCTGACAAATCGCTCCATTTCCTCGAAGGTTAATAACTCTTTCCTTGGCTTGTAGTTTATCCCTTCCTCTGGCATACAATAAAAGCATCTTAGATTACAGCGGTCTGTAACCGCCAACCTGAGATAATTGATGAGCCTTCCATGATTATCGTAGAGCATGACCTTTTCCCCGCTAATAGTAGATGTAATACTGCTGGATTTAAAAATTGATTACTTAATTTAAGAAATCTATCCAAGAATAAGGCATGGACGATCAAATCAAACAGCTATATCAAGAAATCATCCTGGTCCAAAACAAAAATCCCTACCACTTTGTAGATCCTTTGCCAGAGGGAGTACGGTTTAAAGCCTATAATCCGATCTGTGGAGATTCTTTTGAAGTGTCAATAGAAATGGTCCAAGAACAGATAAAGGAAGCTTGGTTCTATGGACATGGGTGTGCCATTTCTAAGGCCTCAGCCTCAGTATTAGTTGCATCCCTTGAAAACAAAAGTGTCGAAGAAGGAATCGAACTGGTCCAAGAATTCCTAGCTCTGGTAAAAGAGGGGGATGATCAAGGGAAAGAAGTAAGAAAAGAATTCCAGGCCTTTACCGCTGCTAAAAATTTCCCTGGAAGGATGAGTTGCGCCACCCTGGTTTGGGAGGAGGCATTGAAGTGGTTAACTGCAGGAGGTTAGGTGGATGGGTTGAGTATTACATGGGAATCCGCAGATGCTAAAAACACAACACTAGATGTGGGGAAATGGTCCAATATTACTCTGCTGAGGACGTCATAACTTGACTCCCATTTAGGAGGATATGAGACTGGATGGGTTTGAACACTTTCATTCAGTGGGAAAGAGTAAAAAATGAGTAAAAGAATGGCCCTTCCTTGACAAAGAAGGGCCATTCCTTAGTAGAATAATGGATCAATCATTGAAGCAATGCTTTTCAATCCATTTTCATCCTCTAAAGACTCCTTAAAACGCTCATGATCCTTGGTTAGTCCAAATTGGACTCCAATTTCAAGAAAGCGGATACACGTAACAACCTTTTTTTCCTTAAAGGCATATAAAGCAGCTAGAAAACAGGCTTCACAAAGAATCTCTGCCTTAGCTTCTTGTTGATATTCTTCTATCCGTAAATTCTTTCGGGTTTTTATATAGTAGAAGGGATCATTCTTGATATACTTCAAAATATTCAGTTCCCTTTCTGGATAGGCTTCAAGGTTTTTTCCAAGTGTCACTACCTGTGGATTAGCTCGTTGTATAGGAATAGAGGAATCTTCAATAGGAATAAGATATACTTTCCTAGCGAGTGGTTCCTTTGTCCTAGAGTACTCTAGAATTAGGCCAGTTAATAAGGGCTTCTGGGTAGATTCTTCATTCTTTTTATTCTGGTCGACATACAGGCTAAAGAGTCCTTGGAAATGTTCCTCTTTGTTTTCATTGATCCCTGGTGTATGGCTATTTGGCCAAGCAGTTTCTTGTTGGAATTGACGAATAAGGATATGATTTCCATAACGAATTGCCATCCCTTCTAAGATACTTCCCATCTTCTCCATAATCTTCACCTCTCCATTTTGGAATATTTCCATCATGAGTTTTCTAATGCCTCCTCGTTCATTTTCAGCTGAACTTTTATAGTAGTAATAATACTTGCCAGCTAATTCGTTAAGGCCATCTCCAGCATGGTAACGGATCCAATTTCTACCACTAACCAGTGATTTGGAATCCTCAATATATTTATTGTTCAAGCCTCCAAAGAAATCAATTATTGGCTCCCATCTCTTTTTAAGCTCAATTCTTTTCTGAGGGTCAAACCAGTCAAATTCTTCTAACTCTTCGCTGTACACCTCATGAGTATCTTCACCTGAGGCTAATTTCTGTAAAAGCCTTTCATTTTGTTCTTCAGCCTTTTGTTCATCTTCCTCATCCTTTTCGGCGCGGATAGCTACGATTCTACCTCCTCTAGGTTCGAGTGGGACTCCATCGGTCAGCTTTCGCTTGATACCAGTATATGTTCCCGTTAAAACCCCTTCATCTATAGGTGAATGCTTTAAAACAGCAAAAAATTTAACACCACCCAGAAGGCTGTCCGTTCGGATAAAAATGTGATCCTTGCCTATAACCTCTACATTACACTGAAAGATTTTTAAGGGATCTGAAAAGTTAGGTTGAGATACCCCTCTGACGTCAAGTCCTGCTCTCCCAGGCATCCATAAAACTGAGTTTTGTTCAATCTTTAACCAGCCTTTTCGAAGTTTATTTTTTTCCTTAGCTATAGAGAACAGCTCATATGTGCCAGCTAAATCCTTTAAGATATTCCTTTTATCTAAGCTATTTCGGTTATAGTCGTGCAAAAGATTAGGCAAAATATCTGCCCCCATGCTTTGCTCTCTATAATTGTGTTGTATATGGGTCCTAATAAATGATTTAGAAAGCCCCACCCTCTTTTCAACCTGTTCAAGAGGTATGAAGGTTATCCCATCATTCATTTCAAATGAATCCATTTTTATGAAAATGATATTTGATGAAATAAGGACATCATTTATTGTATCCTGAGTTGAGATATTACCAAAAATAAATCGTCTCTGACTCAGGATGGAATGCTCGCTGTCTAATTGTAAACTGATGAAAGCAAATTTACAAAGTCCTCCCTCCCCTTTCTCTTCGAGTACTCCAGCGACAGTTTGACTTATTTCGGAGGAATAAGTTTTAAAATTACCTATATAATGTGATTTACTTTCTGAATAGATGATTTCTGCAGAAAAGGAGCCATTTTTATCTGCAGGGTGTGTTTTTAGAATAAACTGGCGAGTCTGCATTCTGTGATAGTAGAAGCATCTGAAATAGAAGCTTTCTGTATTTCCATCTTTCCCTTGGTATGGTTCTCTCGTTAATTTCCTCTTCTTCGGATTTTTTTTGTAAGTCCATTCTTGACCCTCTGCCCATAGACCTTGGAAATGTCGTATAAGTTGATTTCCCATGAGAGACCCCTTGGTTCTCAATTCTACAGGTCCTTCGGTAAATCCAATTTCCCGCCAGTAATAACCTTGAAAAATCCAGTTATCAATTAAGACCATATTTAAAGAGCTTCCTTTGTCCTCAAAGTGCCTTATTTGAAAATTATCCTTCTCAGTAAAAGCAGACAGATAATGAAATATTTCGTGATTCCCTTCACTGCTATGTAACAATTGATCTGCTTCTGGTGGGGAAAGTTGAGTTTTGCGAAGCTCTAACCAGCGATTTTTAGAAGTTGGAATTAGTATTTTTACCTTAACTCCTGCGGTAAGGGCATCCTTTAGGTCTTCTTTGATTTCTTTTAAAAAGGAAAAAAAGCTCTGAAGAAATAGGATTTCAATTTGAGCCGATTTAATCGCTTTTTTTACCGCCTCAATAGGAAAGCGGTTAAAGGTTGTATGCAGCCCACTATTTGATACCCCTTTGTCTACTACACTGCCAAGTAATTTCAGTTTTTCATAATTCTCTGACTTGTTATTGTAAACATAGGGCCCATTCTTCTCCAAATAGGCATCTAACGAATCTGAAATCTTCTGCAGCAGTGATATTTTTAATTTCTCTTCTTCATTCAGGGCTCTGCTAAGGGAAGGACCAGATATTTTATGGCCCATTTCGGCCAAAGCCTCAATGAGTTTATTTGCGGTAAATCCTGTTTTTTTGTGCCAGGCCTCATTCTTGATTAGCTCGAAGGCCTGTTTGATGCGCTTGGCATATTCCTGTTTTGGTTGTGGGTCCTTAGGGTCCATGAGCTATTTTTTAGTAAGGTAACGATTTAAAAGATGTAGGGCATCAGCATACCCTGATGCCCTATGTGTTGGTTGTGCTGTAGGGACTAGAAGTATTTTTCAGAATTTTCTCTAAAGAAGTGAAGCATGTGTCTTAAGTCTCCTGTTTTTTTAGAACCACCCTTTATGATTTCAAAATTTGTATAGGCGGCAAATTCATGAGGCCAAAAAGGAGCAATCATATACTCATCATCTTTAGCATACACACAATAGGGAGAAGCAGTAGGAAACAAATACAAACTGAAGCCTGATGGCTCACCTAGATTATGCCATTGTTCCTTAAAAACGCGACAATTCTCTCTAATTCTTGCAGGAATATCGATTTGATGGGCAGGATGAGGTTTCTCATTCCTTGTTTGAGCAAAAGAGCTATCCGGATGAGGAAGAAATATTTCAACCCTTGTTTTGTCTAAATCAACCGATTCAATCAGTCCAAGATAAACTCTTAGCTGTACCAAATAAGTCTGGAGGATAATTAAGGAGCTTTTTGCCTCCTTCATAAAATTTACTCTCTCCTCCAACCAAAATTTAGTTTTTCCCTTCTTGAAATCTTCTTTCCGAACATAAGTACCCTTGTCTCCATCAAAGCAATAACCTACCTCATCCATGAGCAAGTCTGCATGCTTAAGAACTTTGGTCTTGGCATGAAGGCTATTGGGGCCATCTCTAAAAAGAGTGTAGAAGTTGTCCAATTTCATCGAAGAATCAAGCCCATAATAAAGAATCAGAACTTGTAAAAGTCCTTTGCGCCCCATGCAGGCAACATCCCAATTCATGGCTTCCTTCCATGACGAGAAATACAACTTCGTCAACTCTTGAAGCGACTGAAGTTTTGAATTCAATAAATGATTCATAGGAGCTAAAATTGTTAGTGGCATAAATGATTTAAATACTATGAAATATAGTTTTGAAAAAGATCATTTCAAAATATTTAGACATTTTTGTTGTATATGTATCAATATTGATGTGTTCTGATTTTGATCGATTTTTTACAATAATTCAATATTTAAAATCTATTTTTTAGACAAGTGTCAATTTTTTTACGATTCGATTCCAATGCAAACTTAACGAATTAATTCTTCGAAAGACTGGTTGAAGTTCTTTTGAAAATATGAATCAGTTTTTGTTTCAGAAATGCAATC